>DATMMS010000001.1:0-183461 GCA_035569605.1 Candidatus Solibacter sp.
CTCGACCAGGCGGCCCAGCTTCTGCCTGGTCTTGCGACCGTTGCTGCGACTGGTCCCATTGGTCGCCGGCAGAGGGACGGTGGCCTGCCGCTCCTGGGCCTCGAGGATCCGGTCCTCCCAGAGGTGGCTGTGGAGCCAGCGGTTGAACCCGTCGTGGAGGTTCCTGCGGCTGGGGTCGTAGGAGGACGCCTCCAGGTGATACAGCGCCGTGCCGGCGAAATACCAGTTCTCCCTACCCGCCTCGACCAGTCGAAGGCAGAGGTCTGAGTCCTCGAAGTCGCCCTGGATGTAGTCGCCCGCCAGGCCGCCGACGGAGCGATAGAGGTCGGTGGCGATCATCATGCACGCGCCCGTCACCGCCGGGACCGGCCGGGACTCGGCGGCCGCCGGCAGGTCGCGATGCATGCCCTTGTAGAAGTGCTCGTTGTTCCAGAGATGGGTCCCATCGCGGCGCTCGAAGTAGAGCCCCGCGTGCTGAAGGGTGTCGTCCTCGTACAGCAGCTTTGGGCCGACCGCGCCGGCTGCCGGCAGTGAGTCGTGGAACCTGAGCATCTCGCCGAGCCAGCCCGGCCGCTCGGGGAAGACATCGGAGTTGAGCAGTAGCAGTACGCGTCCCCGGGCCAGCGAGGCGCCCAGGTTGTTGGCGTTGGCGAAGCCGCCGTTGGCGGTCAGAGTCGCGACCCGGAAGGCCAGCGGGTACAGCCGGTGCAGCCTGACGGCCTGGTCGCGGAGCTGGTCCTCCAGCTCGGGGGAGTCGAGCACGAAGATCAGGTCCGCCGCCTGCAGGTCGGGATCGTCGGCGAAGTGGGCCAGCTGGTGCTCCACGAGGTCGATTCGGCGGTACAGCGGCACAATGATCGACACCTGAGGAGCCGGCGGCGGCGCACCCAGCTGGAGAACCGAGTCGATCCGGGACTCGCGCTGCACTCGCTGCATCAGGCGGCGCAGGGCCGGCCTGAGCTGGCTCCGGCGCAGCTCGGTGTCCGGCAGTCGCTCGTGGCCGAGGTCCTCGAGGATCTCGCGCACGCCGTCCGCCGGACGACGCGTCACCTTGGGACCGGCCACCTCGAGCGCGATCCCCGAGGTGGTCTCCAGCTCCAGCACCCAGCCGTCGCGCCTCAGGCTCGGCGGGCACTCGACGAACGCCGCGAACCCCTGCCATGTCACCGCGGTACCGGGGTCCGGCGATGATGGCGCCAGCTCATACCAGAAGGCGGCATTCCCGATCTCCACCCGGGCGCCCTCCGGGGATATCGCCGTGAATCGGACCAGCTCTGAATCGTTGGTGCCGACCCGCCCCCGGAAGTAGAAAGCGCCATCGTCGATGGCGGTGATGGTGTCGATGATCGCCATCGGACCGCCGCGTGTGAGCGTCACGGGAAGGCGCTCTCGAAGCGCCTGTCTCACCAGGTGGAGGCGATTGCTCAGGCCGGCTGCGTCGCGAAGCTCTTTGGTCTGGGGGCCGCCCCGTCCAGCAGGGATGGGCGCCGGCGGCAGGGGCACGGCTGCGACAAGGAAATCGACCACTGCTGCCCGTGCCGCCGCCTCCATCCAGGCAAGACCTTCGCGCACCAGCGTCTGGAGGTCGCCCACCTGGACGGCGGATTCGGACTCCGACAGTTCGAGCGTGGCCGCGCCCACCTTCAACGCCGGCGCGTGAACGCTCTCGCCCTTCTTGATCGGCCAGACGGCCAGGACCCGGGCCGGCCCCTCGGTCCGGCTGTCGCCCGGCACAGGCGGCAGTTCGATCAGCTGCCGCTGGCCCGCCCGCCCGCTGGCTACGCCGGTGCCGGCGAGAGCCTCGGCCGGCACCCGTCCGAGGACCAGGAGCAGCTCTTCCGTCAGCCGGGCGCTGTGATCGACCGCGATCGGCGTGGTCGGGCTCATCGAACGTTTGGCGGGAGCCTTCTCGCCATACACCCGCGCGCTCAAACCGGCACCCTGGCCAAAAGGCCCTGGTACAGGCCCTTCAGGTGTCGCACCTGGTCCTTCATCGGGTACATCGGCGGTACACCCTTGCGGAGCCGCTCCCATAGCTCGGGGTCCGACGCCGCCCGGCGGAGAACGTCCGCCAGGCTTCGCGGATCGCCGGCCTTGAAGTGCAGACCGTTTACCCCGTCCGTGACCTTCTCGGCCATCCCTCCGATGTCGCTGCAGATCACCGGGCGCCCGTGCATGAATGCCTCCTGGATCACCAGCGGGGAGTTCTCCCACCAGATCGATGGCACCACCACCCAGTCGACCTGCTCCATCAGGTGAGCCAGCTGGTCGTGCTCGTACTTCCCGACCAGGGTCACGTTTGACGAGTCATCTAGGAGTCCGCGCAGCTGCTCCTGGAACTCGCCGCGCTGGATATCGAGGTTGGCCCCGTGAAGCCACAGGTGGGGCTTGGGCTTGGCGGCGCGCGCCGACCCTTCTGCCTTCTCGGCGGCCAGCAGACCCATAGCCTTGACGGCGACATCCACGCCCTTATAGGGACTGAGCTGCCCGAAGAAGGCGAAACGATCGCGGAACCGACGGGGGGTGGTGGCCGCCTGCCGCGGGATTGCCAGCCGTCCGTACTCCTCGAACTGCACCTTGTCTTCGGGGAGCCCCCAGTCGATGTAGCGGTCGCGCAGGAATTTGCTCGGAGCCAGGAACACGTCCACCATCGCCAGCTGCGCCTGGATGAACTTGCGTCGCAGGAAGAATGTCTGCGGTGCGATCCAGGGAAAGCACTCGTGACAGCGCTGCGGCGAGCTCTCCATGCAGGGTTTGTCGTCCACGGTGCGGAGCATCTGGCCGTCGCGGTGGCAGATCGGCAGGAACTCGTGGAGCGTATAGACGATGCCGGCATCCGGCAACGCGTTGCGGACCGCCCGGACCAGGTCGTAGCCGAGGAACTGGGTGTGCTGGAAGTGCACGATGTCCGGACGGAGCGCCTGCACGAACCCTTGAACGTGCTTGGTCAGGAAGTCCTTGTCGCCGATCGTCCCGTAGACCCAGTCGAAGTGGTAGCCGGTCGTGTGCAGGAAGTACTGGCCGGGGTCGCTGCCGATCAACGTGAACTGGGTCCCCGACCGGGCATCCCCGGCTGATTCTCCAACCCTGGCGACCAGCACCGGGTCGACCTCGGGATCCTCTCGCATCGCCAGGTAGAGCTCGTGGGCATAGGCCTCCGCACCTCCCGGCCGAACGCTGGGGTGGCCGTGGGCGAAGTAGAGAACTCGCAGTGGCCTCACGTCGTCGCCTCCGCGGGCTCGCGGTCGGCAGGCTTGAGCGAAAGCACGGTCGCCACGTTTTTTTGGTCGGCGACCACCGGCCACGCCAACCGCGCTCGCTCGACCAAGCCGCGACCGGCGCTGGCCCCCAGCGTTGTTGTGGCCGGGATGACGAGGTAGTCGGCGCCGCGGTCGCCAAATCCGGCCAGCGGGTCGCCGAAGCTCGGGCCCTGTGGGAGCCCCGTGATCAGCGGTCCGTCGAGCAGGTCGAAGGTACCGGCACCGGCCAGCGCAGGGTAGGAGCTGCCCAGCGCGATGACGGTGCTGTTCTCGGGCAGGAGTGCGGACACCAGCTCCAGCAGCTGCTTCTCCAGCGCGCCGCTGGACGGAACCGACTCGGGGTCCGGCCGGCCCAGTCCGTAGATGACGCACGTATCGTCCCGGCGGACGATGTGCCCCTCGGCCTGGAGGTGGCGGCGAAGGTCGGAGTAGTGGTCCAGCCACCAGGTGGAGGTCGCTGGGATGACCAGGTATTCCGCGCCCCGCTGCCTCAGCGATTCGAGGTGAGCTACCGCCTCGGCGCCGCTCGCCGGGTGATGGCCGAGGTATAGGCCTGCCGTGGTTTGCGGGTAGTGCAGCCCCTGGCGACCGTCGAACAGCACCAGGTCGGGATCACCCTTGCTGACCACCGCGACGCTCGAGCCGGCGGGCACGAACTCCCACACCAGCTCCTGGACCCTTCGCACCATGGCCGGATAGTCCATGCTCGTCATCCGCCTCCCGGCCTCAGCCTGCCGCGGTGTCGACGGGCTCGGACGCGACCAGCACCGGTGCCGAGCCGCGCCTGGATCCGGCGTCGAGCTTGGGTCCGGTATCCAGCGCCGTGTTGCCGGCGGAGATCCCGTTGGTCCCGCGGGCGCCGGAGTCGTGGCGTGATTCCGGCGAGACCAGTGCCGCTGCCCCGGCCTGACGGTTCCTGGCCAGATCAGCCTCCAGGCCGGCCACGGTGGCCGCCAGTTTTCGCAGTTCGACCTGCGTATCACGCAGCTCCAGGTCCATGGCAGCGAGGGTCTCGTCGAAGTCCACTGCCTGGTCGGCGTTCTGCTGCGATTTCGAGCCCCCCAGACGGAATCGCCGTCGGGAGGTGGACGGCACTTCCGCCTGCAGGCCGCGGTAGATGTCGAGGATCTCGGCTGGCAGGGTGGCCTGGTTGAGGTCCGCAGCCGAAGCCCTATGGTGGCGCAGAGGCCGCCGCACGACCGACTGCACCACCTCCGGATCCAGCTTCGCAAGCGGGGCCGGCACCTTGGCCAAGAGCGCGGCGGCCACCTCGATCGGGTCGGCGCACAGCGCGTCGTAGTCGACCACCACCCGTTCGGCGGCCGAAGTGGCGGCCAGGATGGCGCCGTAGTGGACGAACCAGAGATGAAGCGCGCGGTCCTCCGAAATATCGTCGCGCCGGGCCAGCGAGCGCGCCACCTCCAGCGGGTTGCGCAGACAGACCACGAAGCGGAGGTCGTTCTGAAGCGCCCGCCAGAAGGGGATCGTGAGACAGGCCCTCGGGTCCTTGAAGCCCCAGGGACGCTGGCTCAGTTCCGCCATGATCTCAGCAGCCCGATGACGCAGCGGCGCCAGCCGGTCCTGCGCCTCGAAACCCGCGGGCAGGACTGGAGGCGCGTCCCAGGTGCCGCCGAAGGCGGCCAGGATGGCGTCGTTGACCTCGACCAGTCCGAGGTGCTCGTAGTAGCCGTCGGGGTTGTAGGCGTCGTTCTGCATCAGCGCCTCGTCGGCGCCCAGCCAGAGCCCGTGACGGCTGAGCAGACCAGCCACCACCGAGGTCCCCGACCGATGCATCCCGGTGATGCAGATGCCGGTCAACTGAGGCGTGGACGTTGAGCCTGGTCCTCGTCGCGCAAGCCAGGCCCACGGGTGTCGCCGGCGCTTTCCGGCGGCTCGTTGATGAACCGGTAGCCAACTCCCCGAACGGTTATCAGGTGCTGAGGTTTGTGCGGGTCCGGCTCGATTTTCTGCCGCAGACGCTTGACGTGGACGTCGAGGGTCTTGGTGTCGCCTACATAGTGGGGGCCCCAGACCTCGTCTATCAGCGAGGCCCTGGTACGCAGTCTGCCGTTTGCTCGCAGCAAAACCTCGAGGAGGTTGAACTCCTTGAGGGGAAGGTCCACCGGGCGGCTTCGTACCCACACCAGGTGCCGGTCGCTGTCCAGGTGCACGGGTGCCGATGCGGCGCTCTGCGCCTCGGCCCATTCCAGCATTGCCGCCCGACGGAGCTGCGCCCGGATCCGAGCCACCAGCTCGCGCATCGAGAAGGGCCTGGTCATATAGTCGTCGGCTCCGATCTCGAGCCCCGCCACGATGTCGGCTTCCGAGTCCTTCGCGGTCAGGATCAGGATCGGCACTGTCGACTCCATCCTCATGGCCCGGCAGACATCAAGCCCGGAGACCTTGGGAAGCATCAGGTCGAGGATTACGAGGCCCGGGCGAACGGCTCTGAACCGCTCGATGGCGGTCTCACCGTCGGCCGCCAGGACCACCTGGAGGCCCTCGCCGTGGAGTGATTCCTGGATGCTCTCGGCCAGCGCCGGCTCGTCTTGGATGAGAAGGATCAAGGGGTCCGCGGTCTCGGGGCGGCCCGCTGCGACCGCGTCCAAAGCAAGCATCAACTACCTCCGTCCCAGAGTTTCAGCGTGAGAAACAACCATCCCCTGGGGCCTCTCCCGCCCCGCCGAAGATGCTAATTACCGGCAGGTTACGCGGGGGGTGCGACGCGATTAAAGGATCAGGGAAATGCCTTAACCGCACCATGTCGACCTGTTCACCCATTGTTCATGTCCAGCGTCACATACTCGAGAGTGACGTCAGCCGACCGCCCAGGGATGGAGATTCACCCATGATTGGTGACGCTGGGCGCGTCGCGGGAGCCGACGCCCGCCCGCGCCCGATCAAGACCAGCCGAGCGAAATCCGACCGCGTCTATCGCGCGGTAGCGACCGCCGCCGGGGTGCTCACGCTGGTGCTGCTTTTCCTGATCGGGCTGTTCCTGGTGCTGCAGAGCGCGCCCGCCTTTAAGCAGATGGGATTCCAGTTCTTCACCACCAGGGCCTGGGGGCCCGACACCCCTCGGCACCAGTTCGGGATCGCCGCGATCATGCCCTGGACGATGATCATCGCGGTGATCGCCCTGGTCATCGCGGTGCCGGTGTCGATCGCGACGTCGCTGTTCATCAACGAGTACGCGCCCCGCCGAATCCGTCGACTGCTGACCGGCCTGGTGGACCTGCTCGCCTCCATCCCCAGCGTTATCTACGGGATCTGGGGACTGATCTTCCTGGCTCCGCTGCTGGTCCAGGTGTCGGCATGGCTCAGCCACAACCTGGGCTTCGTGCCGATCTTCCAGACCGACGGCTTCAGCTTCGGCGGCTCAGCCTTCATCGCCGGGGTGGTGGTGTCGTTGATGGTGCAGCCGATCTGCGCCTCGGTCGTCCGCGAGGTCTTCTCGCAGGCTCCGCCAGGTGAGCGAGAGGCCGCCCTGGCGCTGGGAGCCACGCGCTGGGGAATGATCCGCACCGTGGTGCTGCCGTTTGGAATGGGCGGCATCGTCGGCGGCTCGATGCTGGGCCTGGGCCGAGCGATGGGGGAGACGATCGCGGTGGCGCTGGTCATCTCACCGATATTCGTGGTCTCCCCGAAGATTCTCGAGACAGGAACGAACTCGGTCGCGTCGCTGATCGCGCTGCGTTTCGGTGAGGCCAGCCGAAGCTACGGCATCCCGGCGCTGATGGCCGCCGGCCTGAGCCTCTTCGTGGTGACCCTGGTGGTCAACTTCCTGGCCTCGCTGATCGTGGCCCGCTCGCGCTCCGGCCAGGGTGTCGAGATCTGATGTGCGCCGAAATCCTGGCCCGCCGACCGATCGAGACGTCAGAAGCCGCTGACGTCACGCCGCGTCCGCGGAAACGGATCCGCCCCGCGGCGTTCAACTCCGATGACGCCCTGGTTTTGGGCGGCGCCGCGATCTCGTCGGGATTCCTCACCTGGCTGGTCTATTCGCGGCTGACACCTGAGCCCAGCACGCTGGGCTTTGGGATTTGGTGGCTCGTGGCCTTCGCCGCCATGTATTGGGTCGCCAACCGTCGCATCCACGGCGCGTTGATGGCGCGGGACCGGCTGATGACGGTGGTGATGTCTACCGGGGCGCTTGTGATGCTCGGTCCCCTGGTAGCGATCATCTCGTTCGTCGTCGTCAAGGGAGCCCCCGCGATCACGCCCCATTTCTTTTTCCAGACGGCGGAGTTCTGCGGCACCCTGGACGCTCCAACCTGCGGTGGAGTGGGGCACGCGATCGTGGGGACACTGGAGCAGGTGGGTCTGGCGGTGGTCATAGCGGTGCCCCTGGCGGTCCTCTGCGCGATCTTCCTCAACGAGATCGGCGGGCCGCTCAAGCGCCCTGTTCGCCTGATCGTCGATGCCATGAGTGGCGTGCCCTCGATCGTCGCCGGGCTGTTCGTCTTCGCGCTGTGGGTCACCGGGCTGAGCCGCGGTTTCTCCGGGATCGCCGCGACATTCGCGCTGGCGATCCTGATGCTGCCCACCATCGCCCGGACCTCGGAGGTAGTGCTCCGGCTGGTCCCTGACGGTCTGCGGGAGGGCTCACTCGCGCTCGGTGGCACCGAGTGGCGCACGGTCACAAGGGTGGTCTTGCCAACCGCTCGAAGCGGGCTGATCACGGCCGTCATCCTGGGTGTGGCCCGCGCCGTTGGCGAGACCGCTCCCCTGATCGTCACTTCGTTCGGGTCTTCGCTGTTCAACGCCGACCCGTTCCGCGGCGACCAGGAGGCACTGCCCCACTACGTCTACGAGTACATCCGCTTCAACCCCGGGACAGGCCCTTACCAGCGGGCCTGGTCCGCGGCGCTGGTGCTCACCGTGCTGGTACTGGCGCTCTTCAGCGTCGCCCGCCTCGTCGGGGTTCTGACGTCGGTGGAGAGGCGCCAGGCAAAGGCGATGAAACGAATGCAAAAGACAAAGCGGACCGCCCCGGCCTCAGGGTCGAAGGCATGAGCGCCGTCGTCACCGATATGCCGGCAGCTACTGCGGAGGTCCATCGCATCGGCAGCGCCGCGGCTCTCGACGCCGTGGGGGTGAACGCCTGGTTTGGCGCCAACCACGTGCTCGCCGACGTAAACCTGGAGATGCGAGCCCGCCAGGTCACGGCTCTTATCGGTCCCTCTGGCTGCGGGAAGTCGACCTTCCTGCGGATCCTGAACCGGATGCACGAGCTGATCCCGGGTGCCTCGCTCGCCGGCGAGGTGCGACTGGACGGCACCGACATCTACCATGCGGGGCAGCGAGCCACCCACACCAGGCGCCGGATCGGCATGGTCTTTCAGAAGCCCAACCCGTTCCCTGCCATGAGCATTCGAGACAACGTCCTCTCAGGGCTGCACCTGTCGGGGATGAAGATCCAGAAGGCCGACCAGATCGTCGAGGAGAGCCTCAACCGAGCCGGGCTCTGGAAGGAGGTGCGCAATCGCCTGGGTGCTCCCGGGGGGAGCCTCTCGGGCGGGCAGCAGCAGCGCCTCTGCATCGCCCGGGCGCTCGCCGTAAGGCCCCAGGTGCTGCTGATGGACGAGCCCTGCTCGGCGCTGGATCCCACGTCGACGCTGCGCATCGAAGAGACGATCGCCGAGATTGTGGGCGACGTGACCATCGTGATCGTGACCCACAACATGCAGCAGGCGCATCGGGTCTCCGACACCTGCGCCTTCTTTATGGTCGATGAGGGGTCTCCCGGCACCATCGTCGAGATCGGCCCGACACAGAAGATCTTCGAGCAGCCCGACGATCCCCGGACCGCGGCGTACGTACAGGGAAGGTTTGGTTAGGTCGTCGGGATCGCGGCCTTCGGGCCTTCGGACCAGGGCGGCGCGCCTGCTCGCGGTTGCCGCCCTGGGCCCTCTGATGATCCTGGGTTCTACGCCGGCGGCCGCGCTCGGCACCCCGGTCCAGGGCGCCGGGTCGACCTGGGTGCAGATCGCCCTCGACCAGTGGCGCGCCGACATCGCCAAGCAGGGATATTCGGTCAACTATCAAGGAGTCGGCTCCAGCGCCGGGCGGTCGTTCTATATCCAGGGCCAGGTCGACTTCGCCGCCTCCGAAATCCCCTTCCAGCCTGACGAGGTAAAGCAGCTGAACAGCGTCGGCAAACACTGGCAGTACCTCCCGGACGTGGCCGGCGGGACCTCGTTGATGTACAACCTGCACGCCCCGGACGGGTCCCGGATCGGATGCATCCCCGACCAGCACGGCGCCACCAACTGCCCTCACCTGCAGCTGGACGCCGACGCCGCCGGCAAGATATTCACCGGGGGCATCACCCGCTGGCAGGATCCGGAGATCCAGGCGCTGAACCCCGGACTGACGATCAAAGAGACCCGGATCCAGCCCGTCATTCGCTCGGACGGCTCGGGGACGTCGGCGCAGTTCTCGCTCTTCCTGGCCGACCAGGCCCCCTCGGTATGGAACGCCTTCGCCCAGGCCAACGGCTGTCCCGCCCCTTGCTCGCAGTGGCCTCAGTTCGGGAGCGCCTACTCGGCTAGCGGCTCGGACAGCGTCGCCAACTTCGTCTCCAACGATTCGCTGGGGTCAGGCGCCATCGGCTACGTCGAAGCGGGCTACGCCTACGGTCGTGGCTTCCCAGTGGGCTCGCTCCACAACGCCAGTGGCGGCTTCACCCAGCCCGTCTCGGCCAACATCGCCACCGCGCTGCGGCACGCCACCCTCAACGCCGACCTCACCCAGAACCTGACCGCGAGCTATCGCGCTCCCGAGCCGACGGCCTACGCGATGTCCAGCTACAGCTACATGATCACGCCCACGATGCAGAGCTCGGGGTTCGACCCCGGCAAGGGCCTCGTGCTGGGTACCTGGATCATCTATATCGCCTGCGCCGGGCAGAGAGAGGCGGCGCCGCTCGGATATTCGCCTCTGCCGCCGAACCTGATCCAGGCCGATTTCGACGCGGTCAACCGGATTCCCGGCCACCCGGTGACGCCGCCCTTGGACTACGCCCACTGTCCCAATCCAACGCTGGTCTCGGACTACGGTGGCGGGCCGCGAGCCCCGACCAACGCTCCGCGGTCGGGTGGGACCGTCCAGACCGCGAGCGGCCCGGCCGCCACGGCAGCCGCCGCTCCGACGGCGGCGGAGAGCATCAAACTCGGCCCCGGCCAGGTCCTGGTTCAGCTGTTGAACGCCGCGCAGAGGAGCGCCATCCTGGCGCGCGCTCTCGACATCGCGCGGCGTGCCGTCCCGCCCGCGTCGACGCCGCTGTTCCTGAGCGCCCTGGCGCTGCTGCTGTTGGTGTTCGTTCCGATTCTCAGCGACGTCGGTCGCGGCAAGAGCGGTCGTGGGTAGAAGACGGCTGAGGCTGGGGTCGCGCTCCCGGGCCCGGGTGCTTGCCGGCCTGATGCTGCTCGCCGCCGGGGGCCTGAGCGCCGCCGCCCAATCGCAAGTCGCCGCCGGCAGCACTTCTGCTTCCCCGGCCCCGAGCTCGAGCCCGACCGACACCGGAGCCTCCCCCGGGGCCGTTGGGTCGCCGGCTCCCTCCCCGTCGGTGGCAGATTCCCCGGCGCCCTCCCCCTCGCCGAGCCCGCCTCCACCGCCGGCGATCGCGGCCAGCCCCAACTCGCAGCTGGTGGATGGACAGTACGTCAAGATCTCGCTCACCGGCTTCATCCCAGGTGCGGCGATGAACTTCCGGCAGTGCATTGCGGTGCCCAGCAACGTGTCCACCGACTGCACGCCGCTCAACCCCCAGATCACCGCTTACGCGGCCTCGGACGGGGGCGGGTCGACATATGTGCCGGTGTACACCGGCGACGATCCAAAGCTGCTGACGCCGGCTGCCCTCGCGGCCAACCAGACGTCATGCGTCAACAACAGTTGCATCCCCTGTGACATCAACCATTCCTGCACGATCCAGGCGCGGTACCAGACCCGGTCGGGAGTCGCCACCACGCTGGCGCCGATCAGCTTCGCTGCCACCGCCAGCTTCTGTCCTCCGATCGGGCCCTCCAGCATCCTGGGCACCGGCAGCGCCGACGCGGTTCGGGCGATGTACACCTGGACCACCCTTGTCTGCGGTCCGCCGCGCAACCTGGGCGTGCAGTTCGCCGGCTACAGCTCCAGCCGCGCCTATTCGGACTTTTTTGCGGCGGAGACCGACTTCGGCGTCAGCGGCATCCGGCCTTCGACGCCAACGAATGCCGGCTTTGACTACAAGCTGGCGCCGCTGACAGCGTCGGCGGTGGTGCTGGCCTACCGGATGTATTCGGGCGGCACCCAGATCACGAATCTCACCCTGACTCCGAAGATCGTCGCCGACATCTACTCCGGAAGAGTCGGCAGCGGCTTCAATGCCGATCGCGACATCACCAGCATCAACCCCGGCGTCTATTTCCCGCAGCGGATGCAGTACTTCGCGCGCGGCGACCAGTCGTCCGAGAACTACGAGCTGGAATCTTGGCTGACTGCCGCGGCTCCCGCGGAGTGGATCAGTGGCGCCGGCAGCAAGGGGCCGCAGGAGTCGTTTCCGCTGATCAACGGAGTCTCCATCGGCAAGACCGGCGAGTCGGCGGAGGGCCTGGCGGTGGTCGACCCGACGACCGATTTCTCGGGCCAGGGCAACCTGGGGATCATGTATGCCAGCACCGCCGCCTTCTACGGCCTGCCGGTGGCACAGATCATGCTGCCGAGCGGAGCCAAGGTGGCTGCCACCTCGGACGCCATCCTCCAGGCGATCGCCGCCGCCAAGGCCAATCCCGACGGCACCCTGACACCTCAGTATGTCGATCCTGTCCATCCCGGGGCCTACCCGATGCCCACGGTGACATACATGATTTCGCCTACCAACAGGATCAGCCCCGACCGTGGTCTGGTGCTTCAGAGCTTCCTGCGGTACGCGGTCCAGGACGGCCAGGGCGTCTTGCCGACGGGTTATGCTCCGCTGCCGTCGAACCTTGTGGCTCAGTCGCTGCATGTCGCGGACCAGGTCCCGGTCACGCCGCCGCCCGGGCTGCCCGCGCCGATAGGCTCCGCGACCACTCCCTTCGCGCCGTTCGGCGCCGGGGCTGCGCCGGCAGGTCCGGACGCGGCGGCCCTGGCGGCCGCGGCGGCGGCCGCTGCTCGTGCGCGTCAACAATCGGAAGGAGTCATTGCCAGCCTCGGCTGGAATCAGGGCGGAGGGCTACGGGCTCTGATCGAGTTGGAGCTCAATCGGCTCTTGCGCCTGGCCATCCCGATGATTGCGGGGGTGGCCGCGCTAGGGCTGGTCCTGGGGATCGGCCTTCAAGCCCTCGCCCGATGGGGGCCGTTCACCCGGAGCCCGGTTTGAGCGTCGCGACGATGACCCTGGTTCCGAGCGCACCCGCCCGCGTCGTGATGTGGACGGGACGTGTCCTCACAGCCGTGGGCCTGCTCGCCGCTGGATTCCTGGCATACGAGTTCGTCCTCTCCAGCCTTTCCTTCCAGCAGGCCCAGCTCGGCCTGGTCAGCGCCTTCAAGACGAGCATTCAGAGCACCAGGCTCGACGCGCCCGACGTGGTACCTGCTGAAGGGGGGCCGGTGGCGATGTTGAAGGTGCCTCAACTGGGCATCGAAATGGTGGTTGTCGAGGGGACTACTGCCGAAGACCTGAAGGCCGGTCCCGGGCACCTGAGGGTGTCGCCGATGCCCGGAGAGTTCGGCAATGCCGTGATCGTCGGCAGGCGGACCACCTACGGCGGCATGTTCCGCAATCTGGATCGGCTGCATCCCGGCGACACCCTCACCGCGGTCACAGGCCAGGGGACGTTCACCTACAAGATCGCCGAGGTGAGCAGGGTTGCGGAGGGAAATGCGGTTCCGCTCATCGGCACCCTGGACAGCCGTCTGACCCTGGTCACATCTGACCCGGCGCTGGTGGGCAGCGGCAGGCTCTATGTCGTCGCCAAGCTCCAGGGCCGGCCGGTCGCGGTCGCCCGTCGGGCCGCCCCCATGGCGACGGTTCCCGACCTCGGCCTGGCGGCGGACCCGACCTGGCTGGCGCCTGGGTTCATCTGGACCCAGCTGGTACTGGTTGCCGCGTGGCTGACGGGGCGGATGCGGCGGCGCTGGCCGCCGTCGGTTTTATTGATGTTCGCTGCACCGACCATCGTTGGGTTGGCTCTGCTCGCCTACTCCAGCTTTGACCGGGCACTTCCGGGAGCACTATGAGAAATAGGAACGGTCGATCCATGTTGGGTCCGGCGATGGCCGGGGTCGCCTTGTCGCTGCTGACGGCTTGTGCCGATCCTGGCACTCTGGCGCAGTCGTCCCCGGCCTCCACTCCGCCCAAGTCCGTGGTCAACGACGACGCCCGAGAAGCCATCAGCCCGAATCCGGCGTTCGACCAGGGTCACGTGGTCCACCTGACCGCGGCCGGTGTGCTTCCGCAGTCGCTGGTGTTGTTCTGCTGCGACCGGCCGGTGGCGTTCAAGAACGAGACGTCGGGGACGGTCTCGGTGGTCCTGGACATCTCGAAGGTCAATTCCGGGCCGATCGCGCCCGGGGCCACGTGGCAGTGGACGCCGCCCAATCCCGAAAGCATCACCTTCCACTTCGGCGACGCCCCCAATACCCGAGGTCACATCCAGGTCGAGTCGCCGAGCTGGTAGGCGAGGCGCTGTTCCTCGCCCAGCGGGATTGCGGGCGCCGTGCGTCTATTGCGCGTCTGACTCGGTAGCCGCAACTCCCTGATCTAAAAGGAAAGGGCCCGGCCTGCACGGCCGGGCCCTTTCGGTAGCTGAGAACTAAGGGGTCGTGATCAGGCGGCAGTGATCCTGGTTGAGATCGCCGCTGCCGATGGTGGCAATCGCCAAAGGCGCGAAGCCGCGGGACCTGATCTTGGTGGCAATGATGGTCGCCCAGTTGTTGAGGAAGTGCGGGCTGGCGCCGTGTGGCGCCTGGGCGTTGGGGTTCGAGGTGTCCAAGGCCGGCACGTTGCCGTTGCCTACCCAGCCAGCGTTCTCGTTGCTGCCGGGCTTGCAGATCCACCCTTCCTCGCCGACGTAGTCGGCGGTCTTGGTGGTGACCATGTGGCTGGCCCCGGCACCGCAGGTGCCGGCGGTGTTGGTGGAGCAGAAGACGTTGTAGACGTAGCGGCTGTAGGGGAAGGCGGTGCAGGTGGGAGGCCCGGCCTCACAACCGATCGTCGCGGGGCTGGCGGTCACGCCATCGATCGACGCGAGCAGGTATCCCGGCACCGCGGTGTTGTTGATCTCCGTCTTGAAGATGGCGAAGGAGAACGGGAAGATGAACGTCTTCTGGAACCCCGTGTTCTCGATGCCGGTGTTCTGGTTCTCGGGCACGTTGGCTTGAGAAGCCGGCTGGCCGTCAGTCGTGATGCAGACGGACGAGTCCGTGATGCCCAGGAAGGTCTCGAACTGGGACCTTGTCCCGGAGCCGGACTGCGGGGTGAAGATCTGGATTACCTGGTTCTGCCCGCCGACCTGGCTCCAGTTGGTGATGGTGCAGCTGCCATAGATGGCCTTCAGCTGGGTCTGGGTCAGGCACCAGGTATTTGCCGGGCAAAGCGTGTCCGGGTTGTTGAGGCCGAAGATCCCGCTGGCGGCGGTGCCGTCGTTGAATGACTCGACGGCGATCCCGTCACGGGCGTAGGCCACGAAGTGCAGCCCGGTGCAGTCCGAGGACTTCTTGCCGCGCGAGGAGCGCGCGTAATCGATGTTGGCGGTCCCGGCCGTGCCCTGGCTGCAGAGCTGAGCTATGCCGGTCGACGAGCCCAGGAAGTCGGCTTCCTGGACCTGGTCGTGCTCGTAGTTCTCGGAGACGATGGTGCCCGCCGGGTCCGGCGAGATGCAGCTGAAGTCAAGCGGCTTGACGCTGCTGGTGGACTTGGCGCAGCCTTCGGAGATCATGTAGAGACCGTCGAGGTGCATCATCATGATCTGGGTCGTGTCCGACCCGCTGCCGATGATCTTTTCGGCCGTCGGGCCGCCACCGGTTCCGTTGGGACCTGCTAGCGCGGTGGTGGCGCTGATGCCGAAAATACTTATCGCGGAGACAAGCCCCGCGCCAAAAAGAGTGCGAAACCTCTTCATTCGGTCTCGATACCTCCCATCATTTCAGGGCATTCCCTCTTGCTTTGGACCCCAAATCCGTGGGGCCCGCTGTTTGCGACGGTGCCAATGATCGAGAGGTGAAATGGCGCGACCGTGGCGCGTCTTCAAACTCGGCGTGAACAGGCGATTAAGACTTGGTCTAAACGCGGTCCTCTAATTGACGCGATCGCCCGGGCATGGCTAGGGTGAGAGTCGATGGGGAAGTTGGCGGTCTTCGCCTACCTGGCGCTGGTGATCCTGCTGGTCTCTGCGCCGCAGGTCCTCGCCAGCGACAACGTCACCTGCACCGGCACCCTGACGAACGCCACCGCGGGAAATGTAACCGTGCCGGCGGGGGCGGTCTGCCGACTTAACGGCTCGACTGTCAAGGGGTCCGTGAGCGTGCTCCAGAACGCGTACTTCGAGGCCAGCCACACCCGCATCTCGGGAGGTCTCTCAGCTATCGGAGCGTTGACCGTTTTCCTACGTGACCAGTCCTCTATTGGGGGCGGTCTGGTTGCCACCGGCACCGCCCAGCTGTTGGTCTCCGGCGCCAGGATCGGCGGCGATCTCAGCGACGCCGACGCTATAGCTTCGGGATTTGGCCACGCCCAGGTATGCGGTGCGTCCGTGGGCGGAGCGCTGACCGTGACCGATGTCGGTCCGGACATACTGATCGGTGATCCTGGCGCGGACTGTCAGGGCAACTCTGTCGGTCGCGGCCTGAGTCTGACCCGAAACGTCACCGCGGGTGAGCTGCAGGTGGCCGGCAACACCGTGCACGGCGACCTCGTTGTGCAGGAGAACACTGGCACCTCGCCCAAGACGGTGCAGAACAACAGCGGGTCCGGACAGCTGATTTGCTCGGGCAACGCGGCGCCTTTCGTCGGCTCGCCAAACGGGCCGTTCAACGCTCGCACCGGGGTGTGCTCCTGACCATTCGCATCTCTTAACGAGATGTTCATGGGGCGTTTGGCTGGCAGTCAGTGCGTCGCCATATGGCGACCCAAGGATGTAGGTGACGGGAGGCGTCAACCGAGCCCGCAGATGGGCCCCCGGGTCGCCACTAAAGCAGCCAAGTAAACGGAGGAACCATGAGGAGACTTGTGGCCATAGGAGGTTTGGCGGCGCTCGGACTGATGACCGGTCCGCTGCCGACCTTGGCAAGCGACAAGAACAGCAGCCCCCCGCCCTTCCAGTGCAACGGGACCTACAGCGGCAAGACGATCCAGAGCAACGTCGAGGTCCCCGCCGGCGGCGTGTGCGTACTTCTGAACTCAACGGTGAACGGCAACATCGTTGCAGACACCAACGCTTACCTCGAGTCGGCCGGCAGCAACCTGCAGGGCGATGTCACGGGTAACGGCGCCCTTACCCTGTACCTCCACAACGCCACCCGCGTGGCCGGCAATGTTGTTGGCTACATCACTCCACAGGTACTTGTTTACGACAGCTCCGTCATGGACAACGTCGCCGGCTACAACTCCGTGGCCCCCGGCTACGGTCACTTCCAGGTCTGCGGCAACAAGGTCGGGCAGAGCATCGGCGTCGCCAAGATGGGACCAGACGTCCTGATCGGCGACCCCGCCGCCGGCTGCGGCGCCAACACACTGCAGATGGGAAGCATCGGCGTGGCGCAGAACAACACCTACGCTGAGCTCTACGTCATCGGCAACCAGCTGCAGACGGGCGGCGTCTACGTCAGCCAGAACGTCGGAACCTCCGACAAGCTGGTCCAGCAGAACTCCGGCCCCAACGGCAACCTCGACTGCCAGGGCAATGCGCTGCCCTTCACCGGCAGCCCCAACGGTGCGTTCAAGTCCTACGGCGACAAGAGCGGCCCGGGGCAGTGCCACTAACCAGACCCGGGATGGCGGGGCGGCTCTGCCGCCCCGTCCCACCTCGGCCGAAGGCTACACGGAGCGCGGCCGCGGCGACGACGCTCGCCGTGGCTGCGTTCGCGGTGTCGGCCCTGGCCGGCTGTTCCAGCGACGCAGCCACGCAGGCCGCCGCCTCGGGCGATGGCTCGGTGGCCGCGGCGCAAGCCGGCCGTCACCTGGGAGACAGCGAGGCCCGTGCCCTGGAACAACGATTGGACAGCGGAGCCGTTGACGTGCACGCCCGCGAGGAGTTGGTGGGCTACTACTTCCTGGCGGAGCTGCGTGCACCGGCCGTGAACCCGGCATCGACCGATCCCGGCGCCGCCCGCGTCGCGCGCGACCGTCACCTGCTCTGGCTGATCACCAACGACCCCCAGCTCGACCTGCTGGGCACCGCCCCCGATGGCGTGGTCGAGCCGGCTCCTGATGCCACCGCTTTCGCGGCAGCGACTGCGGCGTGGTCGCGGCAGGCCGCGGCCCACAGCTCTGTCGCGCAGGTCCAGGGCAACGCCGGCGTCTTCTTCGCTCAGACCCACGACGCCCAGACTGAGCCGCTGCTCAAGCGTGCCGAGAGCCTCAGCCCGAGCGACGTGGCGTGGCCCTCGTTACTCGGCGATTTCTACTCCTACCAGGCCCAGACTGCGCCGCTGGTCTCGGCCGCATCCGCCGGCGCGGCCGCAGCGGCGCTGACCCAGATCGAGACCGCGTGGCGGTTGGCCGGTAGCGTGGATCGCGATGTCCGGCTCGACCGACTTGCCAAGCTGGCTGTTGTCGCCGGCGATTACACCAAAGCGGCGAACTACGCCACCAGGCTCCTCCACGCCTACCCGCCCGGCGGCGGGCAGAGTCCGCTGACCTACGGTGGTGCCATCCACGATGGCAACATGGTTCTCGGCCGGGTCGCCGCGCATCAGGGCGATATCGCCGCCGCCGGGCGCTACCTTCTCGCGGCTGGGGCCACGCCCGGCTCGCCCCAGCTCGACCAGCTGGGGCCCAACTTCGCCCTCGCCCGAGACCTGCTGGTGGCGGGCAATAAGAGCGTGGTGCTGACCTACTTTGACCTGGTCGCGAAGTTCTGGTCCGACCCGAAGTTGGCGGCGTGGCGAGCCGACGTGGGCGCAGGCAAAGTGCCGGACTTCGGTGCCAGCCTGTGGAGCTAAAGCCGCTTCCAGGCACCTGACCACCGCCAGCTCCCCCCGAGCTGTGCGGCGACAGATCTGTCCTAGGGGGCCTCATTCAGGTTGGGGTCCTGGAACATGATGACCCCGGTCAGGGTCACAGTGGAGGTCCCGCTGGTGGCGCACGCTATCTGCTGGCTCGCGTTGGACCATGCGAAGGTACCGACGGCGTCGAATGTCAAATCGTTGACGCCGGGAAAAACAAACGAGACGCTGGATAGGGTGCCCACCCCCGGAGACGCCTGAGTCAATGTTGTGCCCGTCTGGCTGAAGAAGAAATTGAAGGCGCTGCCGGTCGTTTCAAACAGGTCGCAGCCAACGTTTGCCGAACCCGAGCCGGACAGACTCATGCTCTGGGTTACGAAGGGGTAGCCGGCACACGTACCGAATCCTGAGTATCCCAGCGGTATAAACGCCGGCACCTTGGTGATCGGGGCGCCGGCGGTAATCGTCATTGTCGCGGTGCAGGTTCCATAGATGACAAGGGATGCGTGCGCGGGAGTGGCGGCCATCGGGGAGACAGCTCCGACCGCGGCCGAGCACAGGGCCAGCGCGGCACCCCTTCGTCGCGCCCAACTCAAGACCGGTCGTCCTATCACCGTTGCCCTGTGACGCGTAGACGCGTCATTTCTTGCGATAGACACGGTCCTGGCGGGTACGCTGCAGCAGCGCCTCGACGGGCGCATCTCCCAGAGTCATGTCCAGGACCTCGCTCCGGAACCGCGCCAGCAGCTGCCCGGCGCGCGCCGGCTCTTCCTCTAGCATGTCGGCCTCGTCCTCGATGCATGCGGCGAGGAGCCGAAGGTAGGCCACCAGCGCGGCACGGGCGCCAACATTGCGCTCCTCGGCGGAACGGCGCTGCGGATCGAACGGAGTGGCGATGTCCTTCATGGTCTCAATATGAATACGTTCGGGAGGGCCGAGTCGTTTACGCCGCGGAAACGATTAACACGCCGACCAGGAGGCGCCGGCGTCCTGCGAGCAGGCGAACGTGGTTTGGGAGAGCGGGCTAGTCAGCGCCACGATCAAGGAATTTGGTGTGGGTCGAGCAAGTATTGCCGTGGCTGCCGGCTGCGGCAACGAAGCCGCCGACCATGTTGTTCCGCCATCGTCGGTGTAGTAGGCGCCGGCGGCCGCGGCCGCCGCGCTGACAATCGCCACAACCCGCGGGGCGTTGACTCCCCGCACCACCTGAGCAGCGGCGGCACTCATACCCGACGGCAGGGCCACCGTCCTGAACGAGCTTCCCTGGTTGGTGCTCAGCGCCAGGGCCGCTCCGTTCATCGCCAGCAATGTTTGATCGTGTGCGAATTCGGGCGACACGGCCATCGTCGTGTTCTGGCTCCAGGGCAGGACCGGTCCGGCTGAGCAGGTGGCCGTGCAGCTCATCACCTGGACGTTGAATCCGGCAGCGGTGGTGGCATGGAGCACCGGTTGAAGTGCGGGCATCGACGGGCCAAGGAACACGGGTGGGCCCGCCGCGTTCCAGCCCGGCAAGAACGCGGATCCCAGCGTTGGGGTTTGCCCGCCGGTGAAGTCCCAGCGGGCGGCGTTGCTGACCGAGAACAAGGATCCCGTGCCGGCGGGCTGCGTTGCGGCGAAGCCCGCGAGGTCGGGCAGGCTGGTGGCGAACGACTTGCCGCCGTCGGTGGTCTCCTGGAGGCCGGCGGCGCCAAATCCGAAGAAATGGCCCTTCGCGAAGCTTGCCGGGGGTAGCAGCAGCTGGGTCGAGGCGAAATTCGACGCCGGCAGCGTGGTCCATGAATGGCCTGCGTCGTGGCTCACGAAGAGCGCCTGGCAAGGTGCCGAGCTGCAGGTGCGGTCGGTTCCAGTCGCCAGGATGGTGTGGTCCTGGCTGTACTGAGGTGACGGCTGCATGTCGGTGATCACCGCATCCTGGGCTCTTGCCTGGTGAGCTGAGACCGGGAGCGCCAGGGATCTGGCGCCGGGATGAGCCGGAGTTGCCGCCGGCGCCGCCGATGCCGCGCCGGTCGATGCCGGTAGTGGGCTATCCGACTTCAGGGCGGTCCACTGCAGGGCAACGCCTGCTGGCTGGCCTGCCCCGCCAGCCGGATCCGCCGCGTTGGGAACAGGTCCGCCTCCGGACAGCGCCACCGTGGCAGCGACCAGGCCAGGTACGCCCAGGCGCATCACCCCGGTCCACGCCTCGATCCCGGCGGCTCGGTTCCTGCGCCCGCGCCAGAGGCCGAACACGATCAGAGAGGCGCTCTCCTGCAAGTCGTCGAGGTACGTCCGCATCCGGCGCCGCGCCCGGCACAGGAGTACCCGTGTGGTGCTGGTGGATACCCCCATGCTGGTCTGCTCGGGGTTGCCGGCACCAAGAAGCCAGCTGTCGGTGACCACCCGCCGCTCGCCCGGGGTCAGCCGGCGGAGCAGGTCGCTGATCAGCATCCGGCGAACCACCAGCGCCTCGGGATCCTCGGTCTCGGCCGGCTCCCGATCTTCGACTCCATCCGGCTCGGTGTCGGCGGTGTAGTGGGCGCGCCGGCGAAGCTCGTCGGTGCAGACGTTGGTCGCGGTCCGGATCAGCCAGCCGAGGGGATCACCGATCAGCTCGTCCTGGTGCCTGACGGCGCGAGCGAAGACCTCCTGGACGGCGTCTTCGGCGTCGTGATGGTCGCGCAGGCGCGACGTGCAGAACCGAAGGACGGCGACATGGTGCGCCTGGAAGGCGCGTTCCATCCTCTCCGTCGCAGTCACGGCCCGAGGCGTCGCCTCGACGTCAACCGCTGCCCTCTTCCTGACCGCCACAGCGGCCTGCTTGCTCCCCAAAACAGCCACAACCCCGCCAACGTGTTCAGACGCCTTGGGGACACGCGTATGTCCAAATCTGCAGGCGCCCTCGTCGGTAATCGGAGATCTTTTCAAAAGGCTGCCGCCGTGTCAATAGGTCGGGTGGCCCATGCGTCATAAATGCCTGGCAGACGACTCCGCTTTTGCGTCATTTCTTTCGCCCCGACGCGCTCACTTCTCGCGCCCGAGGCGGGACGGTGTACCACCAGACCACAGCGGCGACTCGGTCACGCAAAACGAGTTTGTGCAGCACCGACGAAACCTGGTGTTTTACGGTGCCCCGGCTCTTCCCCAGGGCGGCCGCGATCTCGTCGTTGTTCCGCCCCTCCGCGAGGAGGCGCAGCACGCTCCATTCGGCCACCGTCAGCCGGGCCCGGTCGCGCGAGTCAGCACCCGGAGACTCCAGGTCATTGCCATCCACCTGTCATGAATACGCGGCAGGGCCCCTAAACGTTTACGTCAGTTTCGTGTGCCCGACCTCGTAAACAAAACGGGCCCCTTCTCCGTATTCGTTGTGGGGCCGCCTTTCGAGCGGCCGTCGCAGAAAGGGGATAGGGAGGAAGCACCGGAAGAGGACTGGCTGCGCGCAGGGCGCTGCTCGACAACAAACCCCCTAGCAAACAAACAGAGCCGGCGGACGCAAGCGCCCGCCGACCCATTCAACTAATGAAAGTTTAGGAGATTGAGATAGTGAAATTCACGATCATGCGTTCGGCTCGGCTCGCCGCCGTCGCCGCGCTGGCGACCGGCGGAATCGCGATTGCCCAGCCCGTGTCCACCTCAGCAGCCGCCCCGCTTGCAGCTGCCATCACCTGCAGCACGACCCTGACTCCATTCCCTGGATCCGGCAGCAGCTCTTGTAACGGCAGCGCTACGGGCGTGGCCAATGGCGCGGCAGCAGTGCTTACCCCGTTCACCTCGAACTTCACCTACAGCGAGCCGTGTCCGCCCGTACTGGGCAGCGCGAGTGGCTCGTACAGCGCAGGTGCCGCCTCCGGCACCTTCACCTGGACGCGGGTCGGCCTCACCGCAGTCCTTCTGCTGCATCCAAATGGCGGAATCGTCGGCGCGGCCGCCGCGCTATTCCTGCCTCTTGGTGCTACCGCGGCCAGCCTTACCCCACCTTGCAGCCCGGCAGCAACCGTATCCGCGACCGTCGTCGCGGTGGGTGCCGGAGCTTAGTCCCCACCCAATCGTTGTGGGAGGCCCTCCCCCGGGCCTCCCACAACCCCAAAGCCCGGCTGAGTCCGGGCCAAACCAACAATCCAGCGCAACCAACGGCAGCGGAATCAGCGGACACAGCGGAAACAGCGGAATCAGCGGAATCAGCGGAATCAGCGGAGAAATGGAAATCTTGGACGACAATGTCGCCGGGCGCCGCCTGGCACGGTTCAGGCTTATTGCCTTGTCGGCAGTAATGTGCCTGACCGGCTTCGCCCTTGCCGGATGTGGCAACAACGGCAATACCCACCAAACGGGGTCTGCCGCGACTGAACTGGTAAAGGACCCTGGTCGCGTCTCGCCGCCGGTCGCCAGCGTGTCACCGTCGTTGGCAAACGGGACAGCGTCAGCACCCGCTGGTGTGTCAAGCGCGAAGCCGGCAGGTGGTGCCCACAGCGCCCCGGTTCCATCTCCTGCGCCCAGTGCGCCGCAGTATGCCGCTGGCAGCACTCCTGCCCCGGCGACAGCCAGCCTGTCCGCGACGTGTGTCGTGCCTGGGCAGACCCAGACGCTGTCGGTGCAAAGCCGCCCCACTTATGGGGTGACCTTCGACGCCCAGTACGCCGACGGAAATGACGGTCGCAAATACGGCGGAGTGGGAACCGGACACATCGACTCCCAGGGGAATTACGTCGCCTCCTGGGTCGTCGCGCCAAGCACCCCGGCCGGGAACGTGGTTGTTTGGGTGTCAGTGGCCGGCGGTTCCGAGACCGCCTTCCGGCAGCCGACCTTCGTTGTTGCCGCAGCATGCTGACTGCAAGAGCCATGGTCGCCGCAGTGGCGGTCAGCGCCGCCGTCGTTGGACCGGCGCTGGCGATTCCGCCGACGCAGGCCTCAGCCGCCCTGCCTGGCGTGGTGCGCATCGGACGACTGGACCTGACCTCGCCCTGCTACCAATCGACGGCATCCGGCATAGACCGGGCGGTTGGGGTGATGGTCGTCCTACAGGTCGCCAACGGCGGCTCACCCGGCTGCGCCACAGCTCAGGCGATGGTTTTCAGGTCCTTCTCACTCGCCTCGTCGAGGGTTCTGGCTGAACGGGTACCGGCGTTGCCGGTAGGCCTCTCTCCGCGCCTGGACGCGCGGCGGCTGACGATGGACGAAGTCCACCATCGTCTTTACGTTTACTTCATTAGCCAGACGCCCAGCTCGCCCAACCACATCCTCTCTTTCTCCACCTCCGACGTGATCCAAGGGCATGGCGCCATCACGCCGCTGGCAGACATCTCGGTGCTCGGTATCCCCGCCGCGGCCGGATCGGCTTCGCCGGCGAACCTCGTGCCGACGCGAAATCCCACCGGTCCTGTCGGGGACTACGACATTGTTCCCACGGGGATGACCTATGACCCGGCGGGCGACGACCTCTACGTCCTCCTGGCTCAATTCTGGGGTGGCGCGACTTCTCTGACTTCTGCCCACGGTTCGGGCGCCAACGACGAGTACGTCGCGCGATTGCATATACCTGACGCCGCCGTGGCTTGGCTGCTCCCACTCGACCAGTGTGTGTACAGCCCGAAACTGACGACCGCAGCCAACCGGTTCCAGACAGATGACCCCATCGCCCTGGTCAGGCAAGCCGGCCGGAGCACGATCTACGCAGGCTGCATCTTCAGTCGGGCCCCCAGTTACCCTGCCGCCCAACAGCTGAACGCCACGATCCCGCTTGGCGGGTCGATGTTGAGCTACGCGATTCCGCTGGACGCGGGCTCGAACCCCCTCAGTGGCGGCGTCTCCTACTCGATCGGCCGCAACGGTGCGCTCGGCGGAATCGCTGATCCCGAAAGCGGCCGGCTATTCTGGGCGTCCATCCCGCCGTATCAGCAAGGCGCAAACTCCGGTCCGGCTGCTGTCGTCTTCGATGGCACCCACCGGGCCTATATCGGGGCCCCGACCGTCGCCGGCCCAGCCGACCTCGAGGGACAATTCATGATGGCTGTCGGTGGGGGCCGGTACTACTCGTTCAGCCGCGCAGGCATCACCGTCGGTGACGCCACCGCCACTCCACCAGGCCAGGGCGTGCTGGTGTCGGGGTTCTCCTGTCCTGTGGTGTCGGCCGCGGTCGACCCCAGCACCAAGCGCCTGTTCACGCAGGAGGTGAGCGACTGCGCCAACACGTCTTCGACTGCAAAGCCGTACATCGACGTATTCCAGGACCAGCTGCCCAGCATCAGCCCCCAAGTCTCAATTAACCCTGACTCCTACACCAAACAGGTCAACGAGGAGAGTGGCGTGACGACCGCCCAGTTCAACGCCCACGCGGAGGCCACGGGCTCCCGCCTCAGGTTGGTTGGCGGGCCCGCCGGATTCGTCAGCGGCGCGACTTTCGGCGCCTATGACCTGGTCTTCGGACCGAATGGCCTAGGCTCCTCTGTTCCACCGCTGCCGGTGACGCTGGACGGCACCTCTCGGGAGCTCTCGTTGGGAGTCGTGCACCAGTCCAACCTCGATAACTACCAGGCCAGCTCTAACGCCATCTCCTCCAGCGCTGACGACGCCACGGCGCAACAGGTCGCCGGCAACCAGCTGGTCCCGCAGTGGCCCTTCAAAGAGATCAACTGTTCGGACCCCGGCTCCAAGCAAGCCGGTACCAACGACAGCCCGGATACCGGCGCGACGGTCAGCTGCGATGACGGCGCACGCACCACCTCGGCGGCCAGCGCCGCGGGGCCGTTTGGTCTGGGAGTCAAGCTCACTGGTCAGACCGCAAGCCAGAGCCTGCCGCTGTCGGTGGCCCAGAGCGTCACCAGCACCCACGTCTGGATGGATCCGGCAGCCGGCGTCGTCTCTGAGTCTCACGCCATCGCGCGCGGCATCGATCTCGGCGTGGTCACAATCAACCAGGTCGAGTCCGACCTGCGCTGCCAGGCGCACGGCCGCATCGGTACCGCAAAGTGCGTCTACACGCGGCTGATCAGCGGGGCCGCCAGCGGCGGCGCCCCGGTTGGTGGCGGGGCCTGCATCGAGACCGATGGTCCGACCGGGACGGTCGGTTCATGCAGCACCTTGCTGGGCGCGCTGAATGGTATTGAGCCCGGCCAGATCATCTTCGCAACTCCGGACCCGGACGGCTCACCGAACACCTTCAGAGGCAGCCCCGGCGGCTATCAATCGGTGGGTAAACGTGAGTTGTACGAGCACCTCCAGGACGACGTTGTCAACTACGACTCGTCCAGCCAGGTGCCCGGTCTAGAGGTCACATACGTCAACGACAGCTCGTTCCAGCCGTCTCGTCTGGACTTGCAACTTTCGGACACCGAAGCTGAGGCCCACTACGGGATCCAGCCGGCGGTCTCGTCAGACCTGGGTCCCACGGATAACGGCCCGGTGGACACGAGCTCGCCGCTGCCATTAGTGGCGCAGATCGTGCCTCCCGCACCTCCCGCCGACAGCGGCTCCGGGCTGTGGCACCTGATCACCCGCGCACTGCAGCGCGTGTTCGACGGCATCAGCGTCCTGCTGAGGTCGCCCGTGACCGGGTTGGTGGTCGCGGCGCTGCTTTTGATGATGGCCTCGCCGCTTGGGATTGCCTGGCGCCGGCGGTGCCTGTTGATTGCCCTGAGTGGAGGTTGAGATGAGCGAGGAGCAGACAATTCCCGAGGGGCGTGTGACCGCGCCGCCCCGCCAGGCATTTCCACCAGGGGCATCGTGGCTCGGCCTCAGCGCGGTCGTCCTTGCCGTCCTGCTGGCTTCGTTCTTCAGCGTCCTACCCAGGTTTCGTACACAAGAGGTCTCGAAGACGACCACGCAGGTCGGCGCCAACGGCCCCGCCGGCGTTTCTGCGTCCGCGTCAGCGGCCGCGGGCCCGGCAGGCTCCCAGGCCGGCGTCGCCGGGCCGGGGGGCGCTGCGGCTCAACAGCTGGCGTGCGCCGCTGGACGCAACGGCGGCAAGACCGACACCGGGGTGAGCGCCGGCTCGATCAAGCTGGCGTCGACGGTCGTGGAGAGCGGGATAGGCCAGAGCTTCCTCGGCGAGGTGCGCCTGGGCATGATCGCGGTCGCCAACCAGGTGAACGCCGCCGGCGGTGTCTGCGGCCGCAAGCTGGACCTCGCCAACGGCCTTGTTGATGACGGCTGGGTGGCCTCGCAAGGGCTGCAGGACATCCGCAACTTCATTTCCGAAGGAGCTTTCGCCCTACCCGTCGTGCCCTCGTCGCAGGGACTGGACTCCGCCTCTGCCAATGGCGATATCGACCGCGCCGGGATCCCGGTGGTCGGCACGGACGGCATGCTGTACAGCCAGTACTCCGACCCCTGGATCTGGCCGGTGTCGACATCGACGATCTCCACTGCGCACATCGCTGTGAAGAATGCGTACGACAAGGGCGCGCGGACGTTCGGGATCGTCTGGGACAAGTCCTACCGCTTCGGTGTCGAGGGCGAAACCGCCTTCAGGGGCGCATTAGGCCGGCTGCCGGGGGCGACCCTAAAGGCCGATGTCGGAGTCAACGCCGGGCAGCAGGACTACTCCGCCGCGGGGGCCAGCCTGAACGGCGGATGCGGCGGAAGCAGCAGTGCGAGCGGGTGCGACATGATCTTCGTGCTGCTGGAGCCATCGACGGCCGAGACCTGGTTCGGCACCAGCGGGATGTGGCGGGCCGGCAAGTTCACCGAGGGCCCACAGCCACTCTTCGTCGACACCTTCGGCCAAAACTGCGGCGCGCCTTGCAACAACATGGTGGTCTGGACCAGCTACTTCCCCAATCGCCAGCCGTTCACCAGCTCGGACGCGGTCAGCAAATACGTCAACGCGATCCGCAGCGTGAGCGCCTCGGCGGACACCGACAACCAGTTCCTCGAGGGTGGTTACGACGGCATGCAGCTCTTCGTGCAGGCGCTGCAGAAGACCGGCCCCAACCTGACACGTGGGGGGTTGAAAGCGACCCTCGACGGCATGACGTTCGACTCCGGGCTCTCCCGCCCCCTCACGTGGCGTCCCGGGAACCACTACGCCAATACGGCCATGCTGGGATTCAGCATCCAGTACAGCCAGGGCTTCAACGGCTTCCAGTACCTCTCAACAGATTGGGTAGCCGACCCCTGGGTGGGTCAGGACCACCCGTAAGAGACGCCGGCTGAGCATATGCAGTTTCTGTATTCGGCACTGACCAGCGCGGTCCTGGCGATCCCGCTGATCGGGGTCTATGTCCTCTTCGCGGTCGGCATCGTGGTGATCTACCGGGCTTCCCGCGTGCTGAACCTCGCTCACGGGGCTCTTGCCCTTGTTCCCGCCTACGCCTTCTTCAGCCTTGCCAAGCTCGGGGTACCGCTTCCGCTGGCGGTGATCCTCGCAGTGGCGGGAGGCGCCGCGCTGGGTGTCTTGACGGAGGCGGTGGTCGTCCGCCGCCTCCGCCGTCAGGGACCCGTTGCGCAGACCGTCGGGACGATCGCGGTGTATGGGCTCGCGGTGGCGGTGGCGGTGAGGGTCTATGGGAGCGCACCGCTGTTGCCGCCTCGGCTTCTCCCCCCTGGCGCGATTCCGGTGGGCGCCGGTTCCCTGCGCATCGCCGCGCTCTGGATGTTCGGGACGGGCGCCGTGGCCACGCTGCTGAGCCTGGCGCTCTTCCGATTCACCGACCTCGGACTGGCGATGCGCGCCGCCGCCGACAACCGCCGCGCCGCCGGCCTGATGGGCGTCAACCCTGACCTGACCACCTCGGCCGCCTGGGCGCTGGGCGGGGGACTGGCCGGTCTCGCCGGGGTGCTGGTGGGCACCTACGGCAACATCGACGCCTTCACCCTCGGCCTCCAGGTTCTGCCGGCGTTCGTAGCAGCGCTGATCGGCGGGCTCGACAGCCTCACCGGCGCCTTGATCGGCTGCGCCATCGTCGCTCTCGTCCAGGCGGAGATCCCGGCCCTGTCGATGCTGCCCGTGATCGGCGGGCCGGCGTCCAGCGTGGGCGCGCCGCAGGTGCTGCTGATGGTGGTGGCATTCGTGGTCCTGGCGACGCGCGGCAAGCGATTGGTCGCAGGCGAGGGACGCAACGCCGGCATCGCGGCGCCGATCCTGCGGCGTCGGAAACCACGCTCCCGAGGGGCGGACCGTCGACGGGCGATCGTGGGCACCTTCGTGGTCGTCGGGCTGGTCGTCTTCCCGTTCCTGCCGTTCGTCCCCTTCTCGCTCGTCGGCGACGCCATCCTGGCCGGCTACTACCTGCTGGTTGCGCTCTCGGTCGTTCTGCTGACGGGCTGGGTAGGTCAGATATCGCTCGCCCAGGCGGAGCTGGTCGGGGTGGGCGCCTTCAGCACCGCCCTCGCAGTCAACCGCCTCCACCTGCCGGTGCCCCTAAGCATCGTCGTCGGCGCGGTGGCCGCGATGGCCATCGCCCTGATTCTGGGGGCTGTGGCGCTCCGCGTTCGTGGCCTCTATCTGGCCATCGCCACGCTGGTCTTCGCCTGGATGGCCGACTCGTTCCTTTTCCACCAGGAGGCGCTGGGGATCGTCGGCGGCTCGGCGCAAGCCCACGTCAACCCCATCGGCGACCCCAAGCTGCTGCCGTATTTCGATTTCAACAGCCCGACCCTGGTCTACATCGTGGTGCTGGCGGTGGCGATCGCGGTGGTCTATGCCATCGCCAACATCGCCGACTCGCGCACCGGGCGGGCGTTCCTGGCGCTGCGCGGGTCGGAGGTCGGCGCCGCGTCGCTGGGGATCGACGTCACACTCTACAAGCTCGCGGCCTTTGGCTTTTCCGGCCTGATCGCCGGGCTGGCCGGCTCCCTGATCGTGATCTACCAGCGCAGCGTTGAGCCGGGCCAGTTCGACATCCTGGCCTCGCTGTTCTTCCTGGGCATTGCCGTTGTTGGGGGTATCGAGAGCATCGAAGGCGCCGCTCTCGCCGCGGTGCTGTTCGCCGGACTGTCCGAGCTCTTCTTCAGGGTCCAGGCCCTTGCGGGGTTTCTCGACATCACGTCGGCGGCGCTTCTGCTCGCGGTCCTCCTTCTCTACCCTGGTGGCCTGGCGGCCATCGGGCCGGCGGTCTCCGAGCGGGTGGGCGCGGTGCTGGGCAAGCTGCGATCGCTCCGACGCGCCCGGCCAGAGGAGGCGGCAGGCATTCTTGCGCCCGCCCCGCTTGGGAGAGCTGAAAGCGCTGTCGCAATCGAATCGACTGCAACCGAAGTGACCAACCCGGCCACCGCCACGGTCGTCGAATTGGCCGGTGCGCGTGCCGTCCAGAAGGCGCGCCGGCGCTCGAAGGCTCGAGCCACCACCGAGGTCATGCTTCGGGCCACAGATGTTGGAGTGCGTTTCGGCGGGCTTCAAGCGGTCAAGGATGTGAGCCTGGAGGTGCGCGCCGGTGAGATCGTCGGCCTGATCGGACCCAACGGGGCGGGCAAGACGACGACCTTTAATGCCATCTCCGGACTGGTCACTCCAACCGGAGGATCGGTCGAGATCCTGGGCACCGAGGTGACCCGGATGGACGTCCACCGTCGGGCCGCCCTGGGCGTGGGCCGGACCTTCCAGCAAGTGCAGCTCTTCCCCCAACTCACAGTCTTTGAGAACCTGCTGGTGGGCACCCACCTGCGCAACCATTCGGGGATCCTGAGCCATACCTTTGCCCTGCCACGCGCGATCCGGGCCGAGGTCGAGATGCGCCGCGAGGTCGGTCACATCATCGATTTCCTCAACCTGGGCCGGGTGGCGCAGACGCCCATCGCCGACCTGCCTTTCGGCGTCCTCCGGATCGTGGAGCTCGGCCGTGCGCTGGTCACCGCGCCGCGCCTGCTGCTGCTCGACGAGCCTGCCTCCGGCCTCGACACCACCGAGTCCGAGCGATTCGCCGGCGTCCTCCTCCACGTTCGCGACGAGCTCGACCTGAGCATGCTCCTGATCGAGCACGACATCGCCACCGTCACCAGCGTGTCGGACTACCTCTACGTCCTCGACCAGGGCAGCATCATCGCCCATGGGCTGCCGTCGGAGGTCCAGGCCGACCCCATCGTGATCGAGGCGTACCTGGGGCAGCCTGTCGAGGCGACCGCCTGATGAAAATGCTGGAGATCAAGGACCTCGACGTCTACTACGGCCAGGTCCAGGCCCTGCGCGGGCTCTCGATGTCGATCGCTCCGGGCGAGATGGTGGCGCTCCTGGGCGCCAACGGCGCCGGCAAAACGACGACACTTCGCGCCATCAGCCAGGTGGTCGAGGCGCGGCGCGGATCGATCGTCTTCCAGGGAGTGGAGGTAAACGGCAAGGCGCCCTACCAGGTGGTGAGGCTGGGGATCACCCACCTCCCCGAGGGCCGCGACCTGTTCCCGACCTTGAGCGTCGCCGACAACCTACGGATGGGCTACTGGGTCCGGCGCCAGGACAAGAAGGGCATGAAACAGGCCACCGAGCGCGTCCTGGACCTCTTCCCGCGATTGCGCGAGCGATCGGAGCAGGCAGCGGGGACGCTCAGCGGCGGCGAGCAGCAGATGCTCGGCGTTGCTCGCGCCCTGATGCCAGACCCCAAGCTGCTGATCATCGACGAGCTCTCGCTCGGGCTGGCCCCGATGATCGTGTCGCAGCTGTTCGAGACCCTGGTCGAGGTCAACCGCGGGGGGACCACCATCCTGCTGGTGGAGCAGTTCGTTCACATGGCCCTGGAGCACACCAATCGCGCCTATGTGCTGGCCAAGGGCGAGGTGGTCGCCGAGGGCGACAGCGGCGATCTGCTGCGCGACCCGGCGCTGGTGGAGACTTACCTCGGCGGCGCGGCGGTGGGAGCGTCGCACTGAGCGCCGCGGCCAACCGCCGACTGCTTTCAGGCCGACCCGCGCGAGGCGTGGGCGGGCAGGGCAATGCCTCCCAACGCGTACGCCGGGGCGGCTGGCTCGCCCCGCTGGGCGCCGGGATGCTGCTTGCCCTCGCGGTGGTTCTCGTCGTGGGTCGCCCGGCGGCGCCGCCCCATGCCGCCTCGGCCGCCGAGCTGCAGGCGTATGCCAACGACGTCGCCAAGCTGACCGCCCCGGCGGGCCAGGTCGTGGTCACTGATATGAAGCCTTCTGTGCGGAGCTGGGAGAGCGGCAGCCTCGCGAGCTCCGTGTTGGCCGCTCGGGCCGGCAGCTGGGCCATGACCTTCCGGCGGACCAGGACCGCACTGGTTCGGGTCAGCCCGCCTGCAGGCATGGATTCAGCCCAGGCCGGGTTCCTCAGCGCGCTTGATGCCTACGCCGGCGCGGCAGACCTCTTCCGCGCAGCCACCGGCTCGCCTACAGCCGAGGAGATCGGGCGGGCAACGACTGCCGCCCGCGGCGCCGACGCGATATACGCCTCGGCTTCGGCCATCTTGCAGCGGGCGCTGCGGGACGCCGGGCTGGCGCCCGACGTCCGCTTCCCAGCCGGCTGAACGGCGCTTCTACGGCCCTCCGCGGACGTAGAGGGTCTGGCCCGACACGTAGCTCGACTCGTCGCTGCAGAGGAAGGTGATCACCGACGCCAGGTCGTCCGGCGTCCCGACCCGCTGAATCGGCGTCTGTGAAGCGACCGCGGTCTTGAAGCTGTCGTAGTCGACGCCCATCCTCTCCGCCGTCTGCATCGTCATGCGGGTGTCGACGAACCCGGGCGCCACCGCGTTGACGTTGATGTTGAAGCGGCCCAGCTCGATCGCCAGGGTCCGGGCCATTCCCTGTAACCCGGCTTTGGCGGTGGAGTAGTTGACCTGGCCGCGGTTTCCCAGCGCCGACGTCGACGACAGCAGCACGATCTTGCCGTACTTGCGCGGCACCATCACCGCCTGCGCCGCCTGGGCGCAGAGAAAGGCGCCCTTGAGGTGGGTGTCGACGACGCCGTCCCAGTCCTCATCGGTCATCTTGTGGATCAGGTTGTCGCGAATGATCCCGGCGCAGGCGACCAGGATGTCGACCTGGGCGAACTTCTCGACCGCAGCATCGAAAAGCGCCTTCACCGAGTCGCGCTCGGTGACGTTGCACGCCACCGCCAGCGCCCGGCCGCCGGCCTTCTCGATCTCGCCGGCGACCTCTTTTGCCGGCCCGTCGTCGAGGTCCGCGATCACAACCGCGGCTCCCTCCTCCGCGAATCGCCTGGCCGTCGCGGCGCCGATGCCCCGGCCGCCGCCGGTGACCAATGCGACACGTTCCTTGAACCGCAAAGCTCCTTCCTCCGTGAAAAATCGACTGACGGAAGCTAGCACGGGGACCGCCCCCGAAGCAGCGCGGTGTCAGCCCGCGGTCATCTCCGATCGGGCCTGGACGGCGATTGCGACCAGGCCGGCGCCGAGGAGGACGAGGAGGACTGCAAGGCCGCTGGTATCGATCCCCTGGACCGCGGGGCGTCCGTAGGCGCGAAGCAAGGTCAGCCTGGTGGCCCAGTCGGGCACTCCCCAAGCCGACATCGCGCCCACCAACACCACCACCACGGATAACCCCAGGGCGGCGGACAGCACCCAGACCGCTAGTCGGGTGAATCGCGGCAGCATCGCCACGCCGGCGACACCCACCGCCAGTGCCAGCGGTAGCACCATGAGGGTTGCCCCGCGGAGGTGCGCCGCGTGCAGGTCGATGCCGAACCACTTTGCCGTGAAGACGACGGCGACGAACATCGCCCCGGTGGGTACCACGGCCGCAACCAGTAGGGCCGCGATCCTGGCGAGCTGGACGTCGAGCGGGCGGAGGGGCTGCGCCAGCAGGGCTTCAACCCGGCGCTCCTGTTGGTCGGCGGCGAAGCGGGCGACGACGTTTATGGCTGCGGTGGCGACCAGGGTCGCGCCCAGCACGAACACGGCAAAGCTGAGGAACCCGAGCGCCAGCTGAGATTCGCCGCCGCCGAGCCTTGCCAGGTAGGTCTTCAGCGCAGTTGAGGTGCCGAAACCTTCGGTGACCGGCTTGATGCTGGCGGTGTCCAGAGCTGCGAGAAGGACGATCCCTGACGTCCAGCCGACGATCGTCCAGCGCAGCTCCCAGATCGTCGCGGTGAGCAGCCTGCGGGGGTAGAACGGAAAGTGGCCCGCCTGCTCATGATGGCGATCGCGCGACCGGATCAGAGGCGCCCCGACATCGCGCCACCTGAAGACGGCAGCCGCCGCGATCGTGACCAGCGCTGTCGCAAGCAGGAGGGCTCCCGCGTAGGCCGGCTGCGGCTCCGTTCCCTCGGCGAGCGCGTGCCCCTGGTCGAAGTAGAAGAACGGGCTTACCCAGCGAATCACCGATAGTCCAGCGACCACATACGAGAGGTTGGCCAGCACGAAGGTCGACCCCGCCAGCGCCGCGACCAGGCCTGTGGCGCCTCTCCTGGACGGCAAGACCTGCGTCACCAGCATCGACAGGGCGAAGTAGAACAGCGCCGGCAGCACCAACATGAACAGGGTGATGGCCAGCGGTCCGGGAGGCAAAGGCAGCCCGGCGGCCTGGGTCCCGGCGATGCTGATCAGGGCGGCGAGAGCCGCGGCGGCGGCCAGCGCCAGCCCGAAGGCGAGGATCCTGCCGATCACCAACGTGGAGCGTCCCAGGCCGGTCCCGAGCCAGCTGTCGACCAGGCCGGTCTCCTCCTCGCCGCGCAGCGCCGCGGCTCCCGTTATCAGCGCATAGATCGCGAGGTAGATCGTGCTGGCGCCGAGCAGCCGCCAGTCCACGAACCCCGCCACGGTGTCGACACGCCGGGGTGGAGGAATCGCCACCGCGAAGGTCCGAGCCAGCGACTGCATCCCGGCGACCGCATCGGCGTTGTTCGTCGCCCCGCTTCCGAAAAGCGAGGTGAATTGTGTGGCTTGCTGGACCACCAGCACACCGAACCCGACGCCTATCACCAGGATGCCGCGCCAATGCGACAAGAACGCCTGGTAGGTGAAGCGCGTCGCCCGCCTCATTGATCTGGGGGCTGGTCCTCTGCAGGGCCCGGAGCCGGCGCTGACGGGTCGGTCCGCCCGGGCTCCACCAGCTCGGGCCCCTGGCCTTCCTTCTCGCCCTCGCCCAGGCGCTGGGGCCCCGACTCCAGCTCCGAACCGAGCCAGTCGCGCAGCCTGAACGCGGATCTTGCGAGGTGGTGCGCCTCGGGATCGCCTGGATCAGGAGCCTGGTGACCCGGCGCGGTCTCGCTCTCGGCGTCCGTCGGGGGCGCCGTGTCGGCTCCCGATTCGGGCGGCGGCTCCGTTGCCGGCACCGGTTCGGTCACGGGTTCGGGCGCCGTCTCGGGCTCCGGTTCGCTTGCCGCCACCGGTTCAACGGCGGACTCGTCCGCGTAGTAGGCGAGGAAGACCTCCTCGAGGCTTGGCTCCTGGCTCACCAGGTTGGTCACCCGGAGCCCCGAGATTGCCCGCAGCAACGGGTCGAAGTCACCCTGCACGTGGCACGTCAGCAAGCTGCCATGCACGCGTGCCTGGCTGACGCCCTGGATGCGGTTCAGCGCGTCCGCGTCCAGGTCCCCCTCGAAGCTGATCGTGACCCGGTGCACCCTCATCGAGTGGATCTCCTGCAGGTCGCCGTCGCGTATCAATCGTCCGTCGCGGATGATGCCGACGCGGCTGCAGGTGTGCTCGACCTCGGCGAAGACGTGGGACGACATGAAGACGGTCGCCCCGGCCTCGCGAGCCTCGGCGATCAGCCGGTAGAACTCCTGCTGCACCAGCGGGTCGAGGCCTGAAGTCGGCTCATCCAGGATCAGCACCCGGGGCTTGGCCATCAGCGCCGCCACCACCGCCAGCTTCTGCTTGTTGCCGCGCGAGTACTCGCGGTAGTGGCGAGACAGGTCAAGGCCCAATCGCTTGGCGAGCGTTCTGATGTCTGCGGCCGAGACCCCGCCCCGAAGGCCGGCCAGCAGGCTCAGCACCTGACCCCCGCGCATGTCGCCGAACTGGGCAAGCTCTCCGGGCAGGTAACCGACCATGGCCTTGACGCGAACCGGGTCGCGGGTGACGTCGACGCCGAAGATGGTGGCTGACCCGGAGGTCGGGCGGATCAGTCCCATCAACAGCCGCAGGGTGGTCGACTTGCCGGCGCCGTTGGGCCCCAGGTAGCCGTAGGCTTCACCGGGTCGTACCTCCAGGTCGAGATCGAAAAGGCCACGACCGGCTCCGAAGTCGCGCGTCAGGCCGCGCGTCTGGATGGCGGCGACGGGGATCTCTGCCACCGCAGCATTATGCGCAGCGCGACCGCAACCCTATACTCCGCACTGCATATTCCAGAACCCCAGGGCAGCGTCGGGGCTGGATCCAGACATGGGAGGTTCCGATGAAGTACGCGCGTCTGCTGGCGTCCGAGTTCCTGGGGACATTTGCGCTCACCTTCTTCGGCGCCGGCGCCATCGTCAGCGCCGCGGCCCTGCGCGTCAGCGAGCTCGGCAGCAGCGCGACCCCCGCGAACATCGTGCGCAGCTTTGGGCCGATCGACCTTGTCTTCGTCGCCCTGGCGCACGGCGTCGTCCTGGCTGTGATGGTCTCGGCTCTGGGCCGGATCTCTGGCGCCCATTTCAACCCCGCGGTCACTGTGGCCGCTTTCATCGGCCGCCACATCGAGGCGCCCATGGCCGCCTTCTATATCGTCACCCAGTTCGTCGGCGCCCTGGTCGCGGCGGCGCTCCTGAAGTACGTCTACCCCAATGACCTGCTGGGAGTGGTGAAGTACGGCGCCCCAACCTCCGCCGTCGACACCGGCAAGGCGATGGTGATCGAGGCGATCCTGACGTTCTTCCTGGTGCTGGTGATCTACGCCACCGCCATCGACCCCAAGGGCGCCTTCAAGCAGATCGCGGGCCTGGCGATCGGCTTCGTCCTGATCTTTGACATCCTGATGGGGGGACCGCTGACCGGCGCCGCGATGAACCCGGCCCGTGCCTTCGGGCCCTCTGTGTTCGCCGGGATCGTCAACACCGACCACTTCTTCATCTACTGGGTGGGCCCCCTGGTCGGCGCCGTGCTGGCCGCGGTCCTGTACCAGAACCTGCTGATACGGGACGACCTTGACGCCGAGCCGGAGCCGTCGCCGAACGAGGAAGCCGGCCCGGCCTAAGAACCCGACCGGCGGCGCCCCCGCGGCGGCCCGCCCAGGGGCAGCTCCGCCTGCACGGGCTCAGCCGGCAGGGCGATCGATTCCGGAGGGGGCAGGCCCAGCTCGAGCAGCTGCCCCATCTGCAGCCCGTTGACCACGGCGTAGTTGGACCGGTTGTTGTTGAACAGAACGTGCACCTCACGGGCTCGGTCGGCCATCTGGCGGACCGCCGGCACCCATTCCAGCAGCTCATCCTCGGGATAGAGGTAATCGAAGCGGTCGGCTGAGGTCTCGCCCTTCTTGTACCAGGTCTTGTAGTTGTGCCCGTGCATCCGCAGGACCGCCAGATCGGGGGTGGTGACGGCGAGATGCGGCTCCATCGACGCCGAACCCAGCTGCGGCTCGTCGACGACGCAGTAGGTCATCCCTGCCTCTTCGAGGAGCTCGGTGACGGCGTCGAACCTGCCCGGCTCGCTCCAGCTGCGGTGGCGAAATTCGACTATCAAACGGTCCTGCGGGTGCCGGTCCGGAAGCCGAGAGATGTAGTCCATGCTCCTGGGATTGGCCGTGAACCAGGGCGGGAACTGATAGTGCACCGCGCGCAGCTTGCCCGCGTCCCGGAGCGGCTTGAGGAGGGCCATGAAATCCTGCTCCTCATCCTCGGTTGCCTCACGGGGCCGGCCGCCCTCGCGTTCGTGCAAGGTCAGACTCCGGTATGCCTTGACGTTGAAAAGGAAACCTTCCGGGGTGCTCTCGGCCCACCGCTCCGCGACCCCCGGCTTGGCGATGCCATAGAAGGTGGTGTCGACTTCGACGATCGGAAAGAACCGGGCGTAGTACGAAAGCCTTTCCGATGCCGGCAGCCCGCGCGGATAGAAGTCCTTGTGGTCCGCCCAATTGCAAGTGCCGACGAGGATGCGACCCTGCTGCGTCACGCTGCAAGCGTATTCGGCAGGGGTTGCGACTGACGTAACTTCCCACGCCCGGCCGGCTTTGGTTTGATGCAGGTGATCCGAAGGGCCTTCGGCGCCGTAATAAGTCTGAGCCAGCCAGACACCGGCCACATCAACGCCGGGAGCCTTTATGGAGGTACCAGTCGTGCCCTTATCGAAAATGACCGCGGGCGTTTTCGGCGCCGTCTACACCCTGACCGGTTTGGTCGGCTTCGCCGTCACCGGTTTCTCCGGCAACGGGACCCTGATCGTCTTCGATCTCAGCGTCCTGCACAACATCGTCCACCTGGCGATCGGCCTGGCCGGGCTGGCAGCGTTCGCATCGGGCCCGGCGGCGTCGCGCATGTACGCGCAGGTCTTTGGCGTGGCGCTGGCCGTCATCGCGGTTCTCGGCATCGTCGTGTCCAACCCGCTGGGCCTGCTGCCCATCGGCGGGTACGACGTCTTCCTGCACGCGGCCTCGGCGGTGGTGCTCCTGTATGTCGGCTTCGCGGGCAGCTCGCGGGAGACAGCAGCGGCCTAACCCATCGTCAGACCCTGGAGAGCCCGTCCAGGAGGAGCCCCTTCACAGACGACGTGGAGGGGCTTCTCCATTCCAGGCGCTCGCCGGCGGCGGTTACCCTTGCCGCCATGACCGAGGCGATCTTCGTCCCCGACGGCGACAGCTTCATCCCGACCGAGCACGCTGCGGGGCCATGGGACCCCGGCGCGCTGCACGGCGGCGCTCCGGCGGCGTTGATGGCCCGCGCAATCGAGGCCGTCGAGCCCGAGCTGGGGATGTTTGTCAGCCGTCTCACGGCTGAGTTCATGCGCCCGGTTCCGATGGCCCCGCTGCGCCTGGCGACCGAGGTCATCCGGCCGGGGAAGAAGGTCCAGCTGGTCCAGGCTTCGCTGACCGCCGGCGGGACCCTGGTCGCGACGGCCACGGCGCTGCGGATCCGGCAGGCGCCGATCGAGGTCGCAGCTGGCGAGGAGGAGCCCGCGCCGCCACCGCCGGAGCAGGCCACCAGGCTAACCGATGTGCCGTGGCCGGGCTTTGGCGGGGCCATGAACCCATTGCTGGCGGCTGGGTCTGTGGTCGACCCGGGACCAGCCACGGTCTGGTTCAACCTCCGGATGCCGGTGGTCGCGGGCGAGCCGCCAAGCCCGCTGATGCGAGCAGTCGCGGCGGCCGATTTCGGCAACGGGATCAGCCGCGTGTTGGATTTCAGGCGGCACATCTTCATCAACCCCGACCTCACCGTCTACCTGAGCCGGAGCCCCCGGGGGGAGTGGATTGCCCTGGATTCCCAGACTTTCACCAACGGCAACGGAATCGGGCTGGCGCAGAGCCGCATCTTCGACCGCGACGGACGGGTCGGAAGTTCGCTACAAGCCCTCCTTTTGGATTCCAGAACACCGTAGACTGGGGGGTATGTCCTTCCTGAGGCATGGCTCTGGGCCGATGGGCCTGCATTTCGGGGAAGGTAGAAGCGGGGACGGCGAGCCGGGAATACCCGGGACTGACGACTGCGCCCACCCCGGCTGCGGCAGGCACGACGCCATCGCCTGCCGCTACATCGATCGCCGGGGCCGCCACTGTGGCTACTCCTGGTGCCCCGAGCACCAGCGCGTCTTCGAGGGCGACCCGTACTGCCGGCGCCACGGCAACGTGATGGCGGCGATCACGATCGGGACCATCGAGCGCATCGAGCCCCCCGATCTCGACAACCGGGCGCTCTCGCTGTGCGAGTGGGTTGCCAACGACCTGGACCACGAGATGGTGGGCCTTCTCGACGAGATCAAGGAGGGATCGGACGAGGCGTTCGTCCATATCAATCCCCTGCACCTGGTGGTGCAGAGAACGCCTCCCTCCCGCACCTGGGCTCGCACCTGGACGCTTGGCGACCACACCGGCACGATGCGCAAGATCGGGTTGGAGGTCAACGAGTCCGCGGACACGGTTGTGGTGGCCACCGTCGACGGCAACACCGTGGCCCGCGAGGTGCCTCCCTGGATCAGCGACCGCGGCACGCCCATCAGCGAGGAGGCGGTGCAGCGCCGACGCGATGAGTTCCGCGTCAAGCTGGTGGGGTCGATCGTGTGGTCGGCCAAGAACGCCGAGCGCCCCTGGGCGCCGGTTTCCTGAGAGCCGGCACCGGCCAGCCGCCCGCCGCGGGGGCGCCTCAACTCCAGGGCCAGCCTCTAAGATGAGCCACACATGAGTTCCGGCCAGGACTCCGACAGGCGGCGAAGGGACCGGCGAGTCACTGAGCGTCGTCGCTCCCACGTGCGGGCGCCGACGGGACCCTGGAGCGACCTCCACCGACCGCTACGAACGCTCCTCTTCCTCCTGATCGCGGCGGTCCTGATCCAGATCTACCACGAGAGCGAGTTCATCGCCGGCAAGGTCTTTGACGTGCTCCTGCTGTTCGTCTTCGCCGCCATCATCGCCCTGCTCTTGACGCCGCTGGTGGATCGCGTCGAGAAGGTCAAGATGTTGGGAGGGCGGCGCCCCCTTGCCGTGCTCACCGTGAACCTGGCGCTGGTGGTGTTGCTGGCCGCCTTCCTGGCCCTGCTCATTCCCAGCATCCTTTCCCAGGCCACCGCGCTGGGCCAGCAGGCGCCCAGGATGATGGCCCAGGTGCAGGACGCCGCCAACGGGGTCGAGAGCTGGCTCAGCAGCCGCGGAATTCCCATCCATCTGGGGGTCCCCGCTGATCTCAACAGCCTGGTGGCTCCCGTCCTGGGTTCGGCGCTGCAGATCGCCTCAGGCGTGCTCGGCGGGCTGATCAACCTGCTGCTGATCCTGGTCATCGCGCTGTACCTCCAGATTCAGGGTCGCGAAATGATCGCTGCGTTGCGCCAGCTGTACCCGCGGCAGCAGCAGTTCTTCGACTTCACCCTGGTCGCCGCGGGATCAACCCTGGCCCGTTACGTGCGGGGCCAGGTGATCTTCGCGGCGGTGGTGGCCGCCATCACCGGGATCGCGCTGTCCCTGGTCGGCGTTCACTTCGCCCTGGTGGTGGCGGTGATCACCTTCTTCCTCGAGCTGGTGCCGCTCGCCGGGGCGCCCATCGCCATGGCGCTGGCGGTGGTGATCGCCCTCACCCAGGGGCCGGTGGTGACGACCGAGACCGCGGTGGCGACGCTCCTCATCCACTTGACGCTGGCGTACACGCTGGGTCTGAAGGTGGTCGGCGACGCCACTCGGGTCCACCCGCTGGTGGCGATGTTGGCGCTGGTTCTCGGCGCCGAGCTGGGAGGCGTGCTGGGGGCGCTCTTCGCCATCCCGATTGCGGGGATCCTCAACGTCTATCTCGGCGCCCTCTATCGCGCCCGGCGCGGTGAGTCAGCGTTTGTTCTGCCCACCCAATCCGAGCCGACGACGCTGGAACATCTCCCCAACCTGGGGGAAGAGATCACCCAGATGGCCGAGGAGGAGAGGATCGGAGGCCGCCGGCGGGTGGCTCGCAAGCCCGCGGTCGAGACCCCGGCTGCTCCGGCCAAACGGCGCACGGCCCCCAAGCCAACGACCGGCGGCTGAGGTCAGTCGTGCCTGACGAACCTCACATGGCGGCGGTGGTGCGCCGTGCTGCCCTCCCTGGCGACGACGCTGAGCGACCCGTCTGACTCCAGCGTGATCAGCCTGGCCTCCTTGAGGGTTTCCACGCCGTGCTCCCGCAGCGACTCCATCACCTCCTCCCTGGTGACGCCCTCCTTCTCAAGCACGCCCGGGATCCACTCCCCATCGCGGGCGACGGCGACGCTCGGGGCCACCACCAGCCGGTTGAAGAACGGCACCCTCACCCTCAGGAACCCGATCGCAAAGTTGAGACTGATGAGCACCGCGATGATGATGATCCCGCCCGTGAGCGAGCTGTCCGGCCCGGTCATCGCGGGCTGCACGGCGTTGGCGACGAGCAGGATGAAGACCAGGTCGAAGAGCGTGAATTGGCCGATCTCACGCTTCCCGAAGACGCGCAGACCGATGAGGAGCACCAGGTAGATCACGGCCGATCGCAGGACCAGCTCCAGCGCCGGGGTGCCCAGCTTGAGGAAATCCATCCGCTCGGAGCTTAGCCGAGCGGCTTAGCCCGCGACCGGGCTCGCCTCCGCCAGGAAGGGCGCCACCAGCGCCGCCGCTCGGGCGCCGGTCTCCGGGGATACGTGGCCGCCGCGGCTGATGCCCTCGAACTCCGACAGCCAACCCTGGTCGTCGGCCACCGCGGCCTCGGCGGCGGGGCCGCCCAGCCGTGAGGCGAAGCGGGCGGCCAGGTAGGTGAGCCTGCCGCTGCCGGTCTCGGCTTCGTACTCCTGAGCCTGCTTGGTCAGCAGGGATGCCATATAGGTCATCGCCATCCGGCGCTCGAGGCGGCGGACACGCAGTTGGGCGCCGTCGACGTCGAGGCCCGCCAGTGCCGTCACGTCGTTCTGCAGGGCCGGCAGCGAGGCCAGCAGCGCGCGGCCCAGCTCGGCCGACCCGCCGCGGCCGGAGGCCGACGACTCGCAGAGACGCTCGACCTCGTCGAAGTACGCCGCCCCGTAGCCCCGGCTGAGGGCCCGCAGCACGTCCAGCGCCATGATGTTGCCGGAGCCCTCCCAGATCGCGTGGACGTAGACATCGCGAAGGATGCGGCCGTTGGGCCAGTCCTCGATGTAGCCGTTGCCGCCACGGACCTCCATCGCCTCGGTGGCCACGATCCTGGCCCGCTCGGCGGAGTAGCCCTTGAGCATCGGCGTGAGCATCCGCAGCACGCGCTCGCTCTGGCCGTCGCCGCGGTCGGCTTTCTCCATCAGCATCGAGACCTCGATGCCCGCGGACAGGGTAGCCACCTGCTCGGTGACAAGCTCGACCAGGGTGTCGCGCATCAGGGGGTGCCGGTCCAGCTGGGCGCCGAAGGTCTGGCGTTTGCTGGTGTGCTCGAGGGACTCGAATACCGACCGGCGCATCGAGGCGGCCGACGCCATCACGATGCCGACCCGGGTGTGGTTGACCATGTCCAGCATCTGCTTCATGCCACGGTCGATGTCGCCGACCGGCCAGGCGAAAGCGCCCCGCAACCCGAGCTCGGACGAGGCCAGCCCCTTGTTGCCGAACTTGGACTTGAGCCGGTGGAAGATGTAGGAGTTCCGCCTCGGGTTGCCGTTGTTGGGGTTGTCGGCGATCCCGTCCGGCAGGATCCGTGGCATCAGGAAGAGGCCGAGCCCGCCGGTGCCGGGGCCGGCTCCCTCGGGGCGCGCCAGCACCAGGGCCAGGTCGAAGGTGGGGTTGGTGGCAAACCATTTCTCGCCCCAGAGCCGCCAGTTGCCGTCCTCGTCCTGGACCGCACGGCACTCGTTGGCGCCGACGTCGGAGCCGCCTGCCTTCTCGGTCAGGAACATCGCCGAGGTGAGGTACTTGGAGCGGTCGTCGCTGGCGAGGCCGGGAATCCACTTCTGGAACAGCTCGGGGTCGTTGCGCTTCAGCGCCCGCGCCATCGCCGAAACCATCGCGATGGAGCAGCCCGTCTGGGTCTGGTCGGCCTGCAGGAAGAAGTACTCGACGGCGGCGTGGAGAACGGCCGGGGCGACGTCGGGCAGACCGCGCCAGCCGGGAACGAAGCTCATCCCCACGACCCCGAAGGCGTGAATGGTCGATTCGATCTCCTTGAAGGCGGGGTGATAGTCGATCTCATCGACGCGCTGGCCGCGATGGTCGTACTGGCGCAGCACCGGGGGGTTGTTGGCGTTGATGGGGACCAGCGGGTCGATCACGGTGGGTGCGATCCGGCCGGCATCGCGCATCGCCGCCTCTGCCACCGGCCAGACCTCTTCACCGACGGCCCGCCGAACCAGCCACTGGAGGTGCGCATCGCCGGAGTACCAGTCGGCGCTCTGCACCTCGGGTATGTGGTGGGAGCCCGTGTCCTGAACGAATTCTGCCTGGCCCACGCGCTAAGGCTACAACGGCGTTTCGCCGCTGGGAACAATCGGCGTCAAAGCACGTTGGACGGTTTGATAACCGGGCGGTTGAGGCAAGATGGAACAAGCGGCGACCACTCGCCGCTCCCGCCGGGCCGGCAAGTGAGGACAAGATGAGCACAGAGCAGCAGGTAGTGAAGACCGAAGACGAGTGGAAGTCGGAGTTGACGCCGGAGCAGTACCACATCCTTCGCGAGAAGGGCACCGAACGGGCCTTCACCGGCGAGTACGTCAACGAGCACCGCGATGGGACCTACACCTGCGCCGCCTGTGGCGCTGAGCTGTTCGACTCCAAGACCAAGTTCGAGTCCGGCTCCGGCTGGCCCAGCTTCTACGAGCCCAAGAACCTCGAGAACGTCGAGCTGCGGCCGGACAACAGCTTCTTCATGAAGCGCACCGAGGTCGTCTGCAAGCGGTGCGGTGGGCACCTGGGCCACGTCTTCGACGACGGTCCTGACCCCACCGGCCAGCGCTACTGCATCAACTCGGCGTCTCTGAAGCTGCAGCCGGAGGAGACTGCCGGCTAGTCGTCGCAACCGGCCGCGAGGCGGCCGGTCGTACGTGCCCAATAAGATTGGCGCCATGTCCCAGCCGGACGTGGCGCAGCGGAGGTCGGTCTTTCTTGACGCGCTGGCGCGCCTTCACGAGCGCTTCCTGGTCGGCGTCGAGGGCGTCACCGAGGTCTGGCTGATCCGGCACGGCGACGCCTACGCTGAGCTGGTGTCGCTGGACGACAGCAATATCGATCCCCCGCTGAGCCCCAAGGGGAGGCACGAGGCGGAGAGGCTCGGGTTGCGTCTTCGTGACGCCGGCATCAGCGGCATCTGGGCAAGCACCATCGTGCGGGCGCAGGAGACCGCCGAGATCGCCGGCGGGCCGTCAGGGCTGACGGTGCAGACCGACGATCGCCTTCGCGAGGCCAAGACCCACTGGGAAGACCTCGACCTCGACGGCGAGACGCCGGGGAAGGCTCCCGGCGGCTACATCCCCTTCGTGGAGCCGGCCGACGAGGTGGTGGCCCGGATGGACGCCGCCATCAAGACCATCGCGGTGACCGCGGGACCAGGCCATCGAGTCGCCGCCATCAGCCACGCCGGCGCCATCAGCTTCTACCTGGCCCACCTGCTGCAACTCGACTCCGGGCCGCTGCGGGTGCTGCCGCAGTTCACCAGCGTCAGCGTGATCCTGATCAAGGACGACCGGATCGTGGTTCAATCGATCGGCGATGTCGGGCACCTTGCCGGCGACCCATACGCCGGCTAGCGGGATGGAGGATCTGAGAGGGAGGCTGCAGGGCTACCTGCGGCGTCACCTGGAGCGCGCCCAGCTGGAGCTCTCCAGCATCGACGCCATCCCCGAGGGCCATTCCGGGTTCACGTATTTCCTTACCGCGACCGACGGCGGATGGAGCCAGCGCTACGTCCTCCGCCTGCCGCCGCCGGGGGCGCGGATCACCGGTCCCGCCGACGTTCTGAGGCAGGGTCGGATCATGGCGGCCCTCAACGAGCAGGGTCTCCCCACGCCGCGCATCGTCGCCAACGAAGAGGACCCCACGGTTCTGGACGGGAGGCCTTTCTGCCTGATGGAGGCGGTTGAGGGTACCCGGATCGAGCCTCTGGTGGGGCAGGTCCCTTCGATCAGCATCGCCGTCGCCGCGGTTGATACGCTGCGGCGCATCCAGCAGGTCGAGATCGAGCAGTCGGGGCTTGCCGGTGAGCGCGCGGTGCCCCTGACCGAGGAGATGATGCGCTGGGCGTGGCTGATGCAGCGAGCCCCCGAAGAGCTGACCGGCGCCGCTCCCGCGCTGGGGGCCCGGCTGGCGGAGAAGCAGCCCTCTGATCCCGAGCCCTGCCTGGTCCACGGCGACTTCCACTACGGCAACATGCTGTTCCGTATCGAAGACGGCAAGCCGGTGGTGGTGGCGGTGCTCGATTGGGAGATCGCCGAGATCGGCCCGCCCCTGCTCGACCTGGGATGTCTCTGCATCGTCGCGCAGCGCAACCAGGTTCCCGGCGCCCCCAACCCCGGCGGCGGTATCGAGCTCAACGTAGAAGACGTGATCGAGGTCTACGGCGCTGAACCGGCTGAGGCGCGCTGGTACCTGGCCCTGAGCTGCTACAAGTACGCCTCCATCTTCGGCTACAACCTGATGCTTCACCGCCGCGGCAAGCGGCCGGACCCGATGTATGAGCAGCTGACCGGGGTGATCATGGCCCTCATCGACAGCGGCAGCGAGCTGCTAGCGTGACCCCCGTCGACCCGCGTCGAATCACCACGAGGAGAGACTGATGAGCTGGGATTTCTCAACCGAGCCCGAGTTCCAGGAGAAGCTGGACTGGATGGAGACGTTCGTCAGGGAGGAGGTCTGGCCGCTGGAGGTCATCGACACCGACCTGGCCGGCTTCACCCGGCTGATCCGTCCCCTCCAGGATGAGGTCAAGGCGCGCGGCCTATGGGCCACCCACCTGCCTCCGGAGCACGGCGGCCAGGGCTATGGACAGGTCAAGCTCGGCCTGATGCACGAGATCGAGGGCAGCACCATATTCGGACCCACGATCTTCGGCAACCAGGCGCCGGACTCGGGCAACTCCGAGATCCTCGCCCTCTACGGAACCGACGAGCAGAAGAAGAAGTGGCTCGAGCCGCTGCTAGCCGGGGAGTACCGGTCTTGCTTCTCCATGACCGAGCCCGCTCCGGGGGCCGGCGCTGACCCCACGATGCTGCGCACCACCGCCCGGCGCGAGGGCGACGAGTGGGTCATCAACGGGCACAAGTGGTTCAGCAGCAATGGCATGATCGCCGACTTCCTGATCGTCATGGTGGTGACCGACCCTGACAACGAGAACCAGTACGCGCGAGCCTCGATGATCATCGTCCCCAAGGACGCTCCCGGGCTCAACGTTGCCCGCAACATCCCCAACATGGTCAGCGAGCACGAGCCCTTCGGCATGGGCCATTCCGAGATCTTCTACGACGACTGCAGGGTGCCTGTCGAGAACCTGCTGGGCGGCGAGGGCCAGGGCTTCCTGATCGCGCAGATGCGGCTGGGCCCCGGGCGGATCCACCACTGCATGCGCTGGCTGGGGCAGGCGCGTCGGGCCTTCGACATGCTCTGCGAGCGCTCCCTTCAGCGCACCGGCTTCGGGGGAGAGCTGGCGCGCAAGCAAACGGTCCAGAACTGGATCGCCGATTCGGCCGCGGAGATGGAGGCGGCGCGCCTGATGACGTTGCACGCCGCCTGGAAGATGGACCAGGAGGGCCCCAGCGCCGCCCGCAAGGAGATCTCGATGATCAAGTTCTTCGGCGCCAAGGTGCTGCACGACGTGATCGACAGGGCCATCCAGGTGCACGGCTCGTTGGGCTTCAGCTCCGACATCCCGCTGGAGGGGATGTACCGCGCCGCCAGGGCCGCCCGGATCTATGACGGGCCCGACGAGGTCCACCGCGTGACCGTCGCCCGCCAGGTGCTGAAGGGCTACACCCCCCCCGAGGGCCCATGGCCCCGCGACCACATCCCCACGCGACGCGAGGCCGCCCAGCGTAAGTTCGCGGCGCAGCTGGAGGCGGTCACCGCCAACGCCTGAGCTCGAGTCCCGCCCTTTGGCTGGGTGACGGCCTCAGCCGATGGGCGGCGGGGTTACCTGGATCGACTTGTTGAAGTCGGCGTAGTCCAGCTGCGCGTGCGCGGTCACGTGCACCGGCTGGGGCGTCGAGGCCGGTTTGGGGCTGGCGCCGCCGAGGTTGAAGCCGCCTAGACCGCCCAGGTCCATGGTCGAGTCAAGGCTGAAGCTGACCCTGCGAACGAGGTGGTCCGCCGTCCCCACCCAGACCTCGATCGTGTACTGGCTCTGCTTCACGATGTCGTCGAAGAACTGGTTGGACTTGCCGTCCGCGAGCACGCCCTTGTGGCTGAGCTCGTCCTTGAGCTTGGCGGTGTCCAGCTTGACTCGATAGTGGTGGACGTGGGCGCCGTCCACGTCCGTATCGGCAAAGGTCTGGTCGACGCTCAGGTACTTCAGCAGGTCGGTCATGGTCGCCGGGTCGAGGCTGTCAAGGCTTGCGCCGCCGGTGAGACCGTTGCCCAGGACGTTTGCGCCCGAGCCCGCCGTCGACTTCTTCCAGGCTCCGCTGAGGAGGTCCTTGCTGTAACTGTCGGCGCCGATGCGGATGGCGCTGAATTCGATCGAGATGCCGTTGAGCTTGGCGGTCGCATCGAAGGCCAAGCGGTCCGGCTTCACCACCTTCAAGTCGCCGGTGAAGTTGCCATTGAAGGTGCCGCTGATCGCGCTCGACCCGCCGGAGCTCCCCGATAGGCCTAACGACTTACCTGACAGCGGGAAACTTTCCGTGGCCGCGAACTTGATGGTGTAGCTGCTCAGGCTGTCCGTGGCCTTGACCGCCGCTGCCAGCACCATGGCGGGGGACTCGACAACCGCGGCGCCATGCGCGCCACAGCCGCAAAACGTCGCGGCCGCAATCACGGCTACCAGGGATCGCTTCAGGAGCATTTCACGCTGAAGCTTGGCAGTTTTGAGATCGAGCGGGGTCGCTATGACAGCCTTGTTACATGTAACCTGACCGCCAGGAGGCGCGATGAGAAGAAGCGGCCCGGTCCGTTGGATCCAGCTCCTTCTTGTTTTCCTTGCGGTAGTGGCCCTGGTCCTGGGGATCGTCCTCAAGTCGACCGTCGGCCTACCCCTAACGCAGAGGTCGGGCGTCGACACCGAATTGGTGGCGGTGTCCTGCGGCGGATCGGGGCACTGCCACGCGGTCTCCGCCGGTGGACGGGTCATCGTCCAGAGCGGCGACACCTGGGCGACCGAGGATTCCGGCACCACCCGAAATCTGCACGGCATCAGCTGCCCCGACGCCAGCCACTGCTGGGCGGTCGGCGACGGCGGCACCGTGATCAGGTACGACGCGGGGACGTGGTCGCCCCAAGCTTCGGGAACGCCCCTCGACCTCTTCGGTGTTGACTGCCCCAGCGCCGGCGGCTGCCGAGCGGTGGGCAAGGGTGGGGTGGTCGACTTCTTCGATGGTCGGAGCTGGCGGCTGCAGGCGACCAGGACGTTGCGGGACCTGGAGACGGTTGCCTGCGCGGACATCGATCACTGCGTGGCCGGCGGCCGGGGTGGCGTGGTCATGGTCCTCAGTGGGGGAGGATGGGTACTGGCTTCGTCGGGCACATCCGCGGACCTGCGGGGCTCGGCCTGTTCCGATGCCGGCCACTGCAGGATCGTTGGCGACGGCGGAACGATCAGGTTCTTCGACGGTGGCGCCCGCCTGGACCCCGAGCCGGCCCAAACGTCCGAGGCCCTCTCCGCAGTCTCGTGCAGCGACGCCACGCATTGCTGGGCGGCCGGCGACTCGGGCACGGTGCTGTTCTACGACGGCAGCAAGTGGACGCCCATCGACTCGGGCGTTACAACCAGGCTTGACGGTGTAGCCAGCGTCGACGCCGCCCACGCCCTGCTGGCGGGCGACCAGGGGCTGCTGCTGGACGCAAGCACCCCTCCGTGGCTGCTGCTGCTCTTCGGCGAGGATGGCGCCTACCGTCTGCTGGTGGCGGCACTCGTGCTGGCGGTCCTGACGGCATTGATCACGGTGGGTGCGGCCGCCGCCTCCGCGCTGGTTGGATCGCGCTAGCGGATCGCGACTGCCAATTCGCCGCGCTTGCCCGCCCAGATGACATATGGGAGGATTGATCCATGCCCCGATCCATGTGGAAGGGTGCCATCAGCTTTGGCATGGTGGCGATCCCTGTCCGGCTCTACCTTGCGACCGAGTCGAAGTCGGTGTCTTTCAGGTCGCTCTGCCCCTGCCACAAGCAGCCGATCAAGCAGAAGCGCCACTGCCCGGTCGACGACGAGGTCCTCGATTACAAGGACGTGGTTCGCGGCTTCGAGATCAGCAAGGACACCTTCGTCGTCATGGACGAGGAGGACTTCGACAACCTCCCGCTGGCCAGCGCGCACACCATCGACATCGCTGAATTCGTCGACGGCGACGCCATCCCGGCCGAGCTGTACATGAAGCAGGCCTACTACCTGGAGCCCGAGAAGGTCGGCGTCAAGCCCTACTACCTGATGCGCGAGGCGCTCAAGGACATGGGCAAGGTCGCTGTCGGCAAGATCGCTCTGCGAGACCGGGAGCACATGGCGACGATGCGCCCCTTCGGCAAGGGGATGATCGTCAATTCGCTCCACTGGCCCGACGAGATCCGGTCGATGGACGATCTCAACCTCCCCGAGGATGAGGTCAAGATCGACAAGCGCGAGATGGCGATGGCCAAGATGCTGATCGAGAACCTCAGCGACGAGTTCGATCCCGAGCGCTACCACGACGAGTACCGCGAAGCCATCATCCGGGTGGCGCAGGCCAAGGCCGACGGCGAAGAGATCTCTGTGGTAGAGCCAGAAACCCCCAAAGTCATGGACCTCATGGCGGCGCTCAAGGCGTCAGTGGAGGCGAGCAAGCGCGGTGGCGCGTCCGACGCCGCCGAAGACGATGGCGCCAGCGCCAAACCTCGGGTCGTGAAGGGTCGCACCAGCCGGTCACGTTCCGGAGACGCTGTGGCTGAGAAGGCTGAGGAGAAGCCGCGCCGGAGGGTGGCCAAAGCATCCTGATCTCGGGCGGCAGGCGCGCAAGATAGGCTTGATCTGATGCCGAATAAGCGCCTCACCGTACTCCCGGGAGCCCCTCTGCCGCGCCTTGTGGGCCGCCAGCCAGACCTGGTGCGGCCGGCCGCGCCGACGCTCGAGCCGACCCTACTGCCGCTCGAGCCCGCCCGGCTCCCGGGGACCTTGATGCCCATGTTTCCGGGCGGTGCCAGCGAGCCGTTCGACTCCACTGAGCATCTCTTCGAAGTGCGCTGGGATGGGCTTCGCGCTCTGGCCTTCGTCGAAGGCGGCGGGTATCACCTCCAGGACCAGTCCGGCCGCAACATCACTGAGCTCTTTCCCGAGCTCGGCGAGCTTCCTCGTCGTCTCAGCGCCGACGAGGTGATCCTGGATGGCATCGTCGTCATCTCCGATGCCCAGGGCCTGCCCGACTTCGCCGCCCTGGACCGCCGGATGCGCCTCTCCAGTGCGGCGGGCGTCGCCCAGGCGGCGGCACGCCAGGCGGCGGCCTTCATCGTGTTCGACATCCTCTACTCGGAGGCGCGCTCGGTGATGTCGATGACGCTGCTGAAGCGTCGCCGCCTGCTTCGCCAGGTGCTTGCCGGCGAGGGCCGCATCTGCCTCTCGGACGCGGTGCCCGCCGAGGGTGTCGCCTTCTTCGAGGCGGCTCGCGAGATGGGGATCCAGGCGGTCATCGCCAAGCGCAAGGACAGCCTTTACCTCCCCGGGGGCCGCAGTCCCTCCTGGCTGCTGGTCCAAGATGTGCCGCGCCAGGACGTCGTGGTTGCGGGCTACACGCCCGACGCCTCGGGGAAGCCGTTCGAAGCCCTGCTGACGGCGTGCTACGTCGACCACCGGCTGACGTACGCCGGCGCCGTCGGCGGCGGCTTCGACCAGCGCACCGAGCGCCTCCTGGCGACGGCACTGCCGGGGTTGCGGGCTGGTGCGGAGATGCCCGAAGGCGCCGATCGGGTGCCCGAGGACGCGGTCTGGGTGCGGCCCGAGCTGGTGGCGTCGGTGAAGTTCAGCGAGTGGACCCCGGAGGGACTGCTGCGCTTCCCGATCTTTGTCGGGATGCACCCCGAGGTCGATCCACGGGCCTGCGTTCGCCACCCGCTGCTGCCGCCGCGGGCCGCCGTCCCGCGGCGCCGGAAGCTCAAGATCGAGCTGCCGCAGCTGCCTTTCGTCGCCCCTGAGACGTGAGACCCTACGCCGCTCGCCGTGCCTGACAAGCTCCAGGAATATCGCCGGAAGCGAAGTTTCGACAAGACCCCCGAGCCCGCGGGCAAGGTCCAGCCCCGCCAGGGCATCAGCCGCTTCGTGGTCCAGAAGCATCGCGCCAGCCGCCTGCACTACGACTTCCGGCTCGAGATCGGCGGCGTGCTGGTCTCCTGGGCGGTGCCCAAGGGTCCCAGTCTGGATCCCACTGATCGGCGCCTGGCGGTGCACGTCGAGGACCACCCCATCGAGTACTTCGACTTCGAGGGCACCATCCCCAAGGGCGAGTACGGCGGCGGCACGGTGATGGTCTGGGACTGGGGTGGGGTGAGATGGCTGGGCGACAACCCGGAGGCGATGATCGACGCCCACGACCTCAAGTTCGAGCTCTTCGGACGCAAGCTGCGGGGCGCCTATGCCATCGTCGGCGGGCGAGGCGACGACAAGGCCTGGTTCATGATCAAGAAACGCGACCACGGCGCGACGGGGGCCGACGTTACCGAGCAGGACCTCTCGGTGCTGTCGGGACGGTCGATGGACGAGATCGCGGCCGCGGGCAACCGCGTCTGGCACTCCAACCAACCGGCGGCTGAGCAGGGCGAGGACGCCGGCGGCTTCGCCGACCTCGGCCACGCCCGGAAGGCAACCTTTCCGGCGGTGATGGAGCCGATGCTGGCTCATCCCGAGACCCGTGCCTTCAACGACCCGGGATGGAACTACGAGCTCAAGCTCGACGGCTTCCGCACCCTCGCCCTGGTTCGCGACGGCAAGGTGCGACTGCTGTCGAGAAGAGGCGGCGACGCCACCAAACAGTTTCCCGAACTACTCGACCTGAGCGTCCTGGTGAGGTCAAAGCAGGCCGTCCTGGATGGCGAGGTGGTCGCCATCGATGAAGACGGCCTGCCCAGCTTCGGTCGCCTGCAGGAGAGGACCGGCTGGAAGGGTGGGCGCTCTGCGCGCGAGCCTCACCCCACCATTCCCATCCTCTATTACGTCTTCGACCTGCTCTACGACGACGGCTACTCCCTTCTTTCGGTGCCGCTCAAGGAGCGGCGGCGGCTGCTGATGGCCAGGCTCCTGGACGGTCCCTCGGTCCGTCTCCTGGACAGCTTCAGCGGCGCCGACGGCGAGCTTCTGTTCCAGGCGGCCAAGGCCCAGGGCCAGGAAGGTGTAGTCGCCAAGAAGCTCAACTCGGTGTACACGCCGGGAAAGCGGAGCCGCAGCTGGCTGAAGATCAAGGCCAACCGTGAGCAGTCGTGCGCCGTGGTCGGCTTCACCGCGCCGCAGGGAGGCCGCGAGCACTTTGGATCGCTGGCCCTGGCGGTGCTGGAGGGCGGCAAGCTGAGCTACGCGGGCCAGGTCGGCAGCGGATTCGATGGCAAGACCCTCGACGCGGTGATGAAAGCCCTGGCCGCACTGGTGGTGGCCGAGCCGGACGGGCTGGCCCGCAAGAGCCTGGCGCCCAAAAGCACGACCTGGGTCCGCCCTGAGCTCGTATGCGACGTCAAGTACAACGAGTGGACCAGGGAGAACATCCTGCGGCAGCCCACCTTCCTAAGAATGCGGCCCGACCTGAGAGTCGAGGACTGCCGCCGCGAGGAGGCCTAGGCTCGGTGCCCGGCATCTTCTCGCGCTTTGGTCGAGGGTCCAAGGGATCGCTCGCTGAAAGGCATCGAATGATGCTGCTGGCGATGAGTCTCTTCGAGCAGGACACCTCTTTCGACCATGTCGAGGCGGCTCTCAAAAAGGCCGGCCTGTCGCACCGGGAGGCCGCCGCCGTCGCCGGACAGGCCCGCGCCAGGTTTGAAAGCGAGGTCCTCCGGAGCACCAGCCTGCCGAAATCGGCGCACTACGACGTCAACTACTACTTCCTGCTCGGCGTGACCCCGACGGCCTCGACCGAGCGCATCCGCCGCAGCTACCGGCGCAAGGCGAGGGAGTATCACCCGGATCTCCACAACAAGGAGTTCAGCCGCGAGTTCTGGGTCCAGCTGATGGTCATGGTCGGCGACGCCAACGAGGTCCTGGCCGACCCGGCCAAGCGCAGGGCGTACGACCTGGTCTGGCGCGAGCGCAGTGAGAAGGTTGCGGCCGAGAACCGGCGCAATGGGAACGACCAGGGCGACTGGGAGACGCACAACCGGTTGCAGATGGCTGAGCTCTCGGAGCTGGAGGACGACATGGCGACGCAGGTCGACGCCATCAAGGCCGCGACCGCCGGCGGGGTTGCGATCGATGGCGCGGTATCGACGCTGGCGGACTCCCTCGAGAAGTACGAGAGCGACATCCTGGGACTCAGGACCGAGACTCACGGCTCACCCCCTCAATACCTGCGATTTGGGGAGACCGTGAGGTATGAGATGCAGCGCAAGGAGCGGCTGGTGTCCGGGCTAAAAGAGCTGGTGGCCTGGCTTCCTCAGGCCCAGTCCACCGAGACGCCGGGCGCCATCGCTTCCCGGATCTCGGAGCTGGAGCAGGTGATGCTCTCCGTCCGCGCGGCCCAGAACCAGTTCGACATATCGGGCCTGCGCTAACCCACCGCGCTTAGGCGCCAGGTGCGCCTCCGATGACGGCGCGAGGGCGTCTGGGAATGGCTACCAGCGCCACCCCCGCGGCGACAAACGTCACCCCCGCGCTGACCGTCAGCGCAAAGCCGAGGCCGAAATGCAGCAGCGGGCCGGTGATGGCCGAGCCGATCGGGTTGCCCGAGAAGTTGAGGCTCATCGAAACCGCCATCGCGCGACCGAACCAGGCGACCTCGGTGGCGCGCTGCCGCAGCGAGAAGTTGGCGACTTCGACAGGGCCCATCGACAGCCCGATCACCAGCGACGCCAGGTAGACAACCCTTATGTCGGTGGCGACCAGGAGTATCGCGATCGCGGCTCCCGCGACCACGGTCAACCCGGCGATGACATGGCGTTCGTGGCCTTCAGAGTCGATCCGCCCAAATAACAGCGCGGAGACCACCCCGCCGACGCCCTGGAGGGCCCACATCCAGCCGACCTGGGCGGCGCCGCCGTGGAGGTGGTCGAGGATCAACACCGGGATCGCCACGATCAGGATCCCGGCGCCGATGTTGAGCACGAAGAGGGACAGCGCCAGGCCGCGGAGAGTGACGTTGCGGACGACGTAGCCGATCGCGGCCAACGCGTCGCGTAGAAGTGGGGCGCTCGACTCCGAGGTCGAGCCCGGCTCGGGCATCCCGATCATGACCACTCCTCCCGCCGCGAATGTCAGGGCGGTGACCAGCAACGCCATCTCGGCGCCGACCGACCCGACCAGGCCGCCGGCGATCGCCGGGCCGGCGATCGCCACCGCCGTGTAGCCCACGCTGTCGGCGGCGTTGCCGCGGTCCCAGAGGTGACGCGGGAGCAGCAGCGGCACCATCGTCCGCAACCCGGCCGCGCTCAGCAGGCCGGTGACCGAGCCCAGTGTGACCAGTGGTAGCAGCAGCGCCGGGGTCAGCAGGTGGGTCGCCGACAGGCCGGCAATCATAAGCAGCGAGCTGGTGGCGACGAAGTAGTCGAAGGTGATGAACCTGACGCGGCCGTAGCGGTCGATCAGGGCTCCCGCGACGGGACTAGCCGCCAGCCCGGGGAAGGCACCGAAGAAAACGACCAGGCCGGCGAGCCCCGCGGAGTGGAACTTCTGGAGAGCAAAGAGGACCATTGCGACGACCCACATCGACTGGGCGCCACGCCCCAGCAGCGAGGTTGCGGCGAGCCGGCCGAAACCAGCCACCCGGAAGAGCGACAGGTAGCTGACGTCGTTCTCAGGCCGGAGTTCCATGCTCCCCGAGGCTACCTGTGGACCTGCTGAGCCCGGGCCGCTCTTGTACAATCCCCCGCGTCTCTGACGCCGTAGTCAGGTTTTCCGCGGCCCTGCCGCTACCACTGTGAGGATGCTGCGTGAACGTTTTCGTTACCGTGAAGCAGACCCCCGACCCCAACGCCACCCCCAAACTGGGCGACAACCACCGCCTGGTCCGAGAGGGTGTCGAGCTGGTCATGGACCAGGGCGATGAGTACGGCGTCGAGGAGGGACTGCAGCTCGCCGAGAAGACCGGAGGCCAGGTGACGGTGGTGTCGATGGGGCCGGAAAAGGCCAATGACGCGATCCGCAAGGCGCTGTCGATGGGAGCCGAGAGCGGCATTCTGATCACCGATCCGGCGCTCGCCGGCTCCGATGGCCTGGGCACTGCCCGCGCCATCGCCGCGGCGGTCAAGGACAAGGGCTTCGACATCCTCATCTGCGGGACCGAGTCCTTCGATGGCTCCACCGGGATGGTGCCGCCGATGGTCGCGGAGATCCTTGGCATCCCACACCTCTCCTTCGCCAAGAAGCTCGACGTCGAGGACGGCAAGATAAAGGTGCAGCGCCAAACGGCGGACGGCTACGTGACGTTGGAGACGGAAACTCCGGTGGTCGTCACCGTCACCGGCGGCCTCAACGAGCCGCGGTACCCAACCCTCAAAGGCATCATGGGGGCCAAGAGCAAGACCGTTGAGACCGTCGACGCGGCCGCCCTGGGGCTCGACGCCGGCGCCGTCGGAGAGGGGGGAGCGCTGGTGAAGGTTGAATCCGTCGAGCCCGCCCCGCAGCGCGCTGCGGGCGAGATCATCACAGACGAAGGCCAGTCGGGCGAGCGTGTCGCCGCCTTGCTGGTCGAGCTGAAGGTGCTCTGATGGCTGAGATCTGGGTCCACGTCGAGGAAGATGCCGGTGCGGTGGCGCCGATCACGCTGGAGATCCTGACCAAGGCGCGCACCCTGGGGGTCGATGTCGTAGCCGTGGCCTTGGGATCGGCCGCCGGCCAGACCGCCAAGCTGGGCGAGTACGGCGCCACCAAGGTGCTCGCCGACGCCCGGTCTGACTACACCGAGTTCTTCTCGCTTCCGGCGGTCGAAGCTTTTGTCGCCCTGGCCCTGGAGCGCAAGCCCCTGGCGATCATCTTCGGGGGGAGCTATGACGGCCGCGACATCGGCTGCCGCGTGGCCGCCCGGCTGGGCGTTGGCATGGCCGCGTTCGCCACCGACATCAGCGTCGAGGGTGAGACCGTGAAGGTCGAGGTCCCGATCTTCGGTGCCACCCAGGTGTCGAAGAAGTCGTTCGCCGGCAGCGGGCCGTACGTCGTCACCATCCGGCCTAAGGCTTTTGCCGCCGAAGCCGGTGGCGCCGGCGCGCCGGCGGTCGAGGAGGTCAGCCCGGAGCTGCCGGACTCGAGCAAGAGGGTCCGCATCCTGGATCGCAGCGTCGAGGCAAGCGAAGGGCCCAAGCTCGAGGAGGCCCCCGTGGTGGTCACCGGCGGGCGCGGCATGGGCGGGCCGGAGAACTTCAACATCCTGCAGGAGCTGGCGGGACTGCTGGGGGGAGCCGTTGGCGCCACCCGGGCCGTCGTCGACGCCGGCTGGATGCCTTACGCGATGCAGGTAGGCCAGACCGGCAAGACGGTCAAGCCCAACGTCTACATCGCCTGCGGCGTATCCGGCGCGATGCAGCACACCGTGGGTATGAAGGGGAGCAAGAACATCATCTCGATCAACAAGGACGAGGAGGCTCCCATCTTCAAGCTCAGCGACCTGGGCATCGTCGGAGACGTCCACAAGGTGGTGCCGCAGATCATCGAAGCGGTCAAAGCCAAGAAGGGCTAGTCCGGCGCGCCGCGAGCGCTTGTGCCAAGATCGATCTTTGACGCGCCGCCGTGGCGGGCCGTGAGGAGGATTTGAAATTGGCAGACAGCGTGTATCGGGTAACGGAGATCGTGGGAACCAGCGCCGACTCGTGGGAGGCCGCCGCGGCCAACGCGGTCGAAACCGCCGGCAAATCCTTGCGTGACCTTCGTGTCGCCGAGATCACCAAGCTTGACGTGACCGTGAAGAACGGCAAGATCGAGTCATACCGGGCGCGCGTCAGCCTGTCATTCAAGTACGACGGCAAATAGACGCCGAACCGGGTCGGTAAGGCCCTGATCTCAGCCGGCGACTTCGAAGGGATTCTTCGAGCCCAGGAGCACGCCCAGGTTCAGCCCCTCGGCGACGACGGGGCGTGGCTGATCAGCATGGAAGGGCGCGTCCGCCAGCGGGTCAACGTCGCCGCCGTCCTGCGCGCCGACCGCGTCTCCTTCTACTTCTTCATGGTGCGGGCGCCGCGTGAGAACCACGCCGAGTTCTACCGTCTGCTGCTGCGAAAGAACCTCCGCAGCTTCGCCATGAAGTACTGCCTCGACGGCGACGGGGACGTCTGGATGGTGGCGGAGCTGCCTCGCCGCGGCTTCGACGGTGGCGAGCTCGACCGCATCCTGGGCGTCTTTTACCAGGAGAGCGAGTCCGCGTTCGAAGCCCTCGTGCACCTGGGCTATCCCGGCGTCTTCCCGCCGCTGGCGGCCACGCCTCGTGGACCGAGCTCGCTTCCAGGAGGCATCGCGGAGCCAACCACAAGCTGATGCTGCCCCGCCGGGCCCCGGCGCTCCCGCCGGGAAGCATCCGCGAACCGCCTGCGTTGTCAGGTTTGTCAGCCGCCGCGCCGGGTATACCGACTACAGAATCTTCAACTCATAGGAGCCACAAGTGACATTCAGCCCTCGATCCAACCCAGAACCAACGGATCCCGCCAAGCGCGGACGGAAGTCAGCTGCCGCGGAGGCGGACACATCCGGCGAGCAGATCAAGACGCGCGGGCGCAAGTCCCTGCCCTTGATCCCACTGCGTGAAGCCGTCCTCTTTCCTCAGGCGTTGGCGCCGCTCTCGGTCGGGCGCGAGTCGTCCCTGACCGCCCTCGAGGAGGCCACCAAGCGCGGCCGCCACATCCTGGTCGCCGCCCAGCGGGAGCCGAGCCAGGACGAGATCGCCGCCGGCGACGTCTATGAGTGGGGCACCCTGGCCGAGATCGAGGGCGTCCGCCGGGTGATGGGCTCGGCCCAGCTGGTCTTGCGTGGCCTCAGCCGTGTTCGGCTCGATCGCTTTGTCAAAGAGAGCCCCTACCTCGAGGTCGAGTACAGCGAGGTTCCTGACGAGACCGAGCCCGGCCTCAACCTCGACGCTTTAGTGGCGTCGCTTCGCGAGACCTTCGAGGCCTACGTGATGGCTGGTGCGCCGATCCCGCAGGAGGCCGCCCAGGCTGTGCTCCGCGCAGAGGACCCCGGCGTCCTCGCCGACCTCGTCGCCGCCGCCCCCGACCTCACCGTGGCCCAGAAGCAGCACCTGCTGGAGACCCCGCACGTCGACGAGCGCCTGCGATTCCTGGTCGTCGAGATGGCGCGCCAGAAGGAGGTCCTCGGCCTCAAGTCCAAGATCCAGTCCGAGGTCGAAGGCACCTTCGGCCAGGCTCAGAAGGAGCAGATCCTGCGCGAGCAGATGAAGGCTATCCGCAAGGAGCTCGGCGAGCCCGAGGAGGGCGGCGAGCTCGAAGAGCTGCGCGAGAAGATCGAGACCAGCGGCATGCCCGAGAAGGTCCTCGAGAAGGCCAAGCGGGAGATGAACCGGCTCGAGGGTATGCCCAACATATCGCCCGAGCACGGCATGCTGCAGTCGTACCTCGACTGGCTGGTGTCGGTGCCGTGGAAGGACCCCGAGCCCGACCCCAAGAAGCCGGTCGAGACATGGGACACCAAGAGAGCGGCGGCCATTCTCGACCAGGACCACTACGGTCTTGACAAGGTCAAGGAGCGGATCGTCGAGTACATGGCTGTCCGCGAGCGCGTCGCCGCTGTGGCCAAGGAAGGCAGCGACGAGAAAGGCTCCAAGCGCCCCGCCCGGTCGCCCATCCTCTGCCTGGTAGGACCTCCTGGCGTCGGTAAGACCTCGCTGGGTAAGTCGATCGCGCGCGCCCTCGGGCGCGAGGTGGTGCGCATCAGCCTCGGCGGTATCCGCGACGAGGCCGAGATCCGCGGCCACCGGCGTACGTACATCGGCGCCCTTCCGGGCCGCATCATCCAGGGCATCCGGCAGGCGGGCACCCGCAACCCGGTGTTCATGCTCGACGAGATCGACAAGGTCGGCGCGGACTTCCGCGGCGACCCCGCCTCGGCGCTGCTGGAGGTGCTCGACCCGGAGCAGAACCGCGAGTTCAGCGACCACTACCTGGAGGTCCCCTACGACCTCAGCCAGGTGCTCTTCATAACCACCGCCAACATCGCCGACACCATTCACCCGGCGCTGCTGGACCGAATGGAGGTGATCCGCATCCCGGGCTACACCGAGGAGGAGAAGCTCCACATCGCCCAGCGCTTCCTGGTGCCGCGGCAGATGGAAGAGCACGCCATCACCGATAAGCACCTGAAGCTCAGCGACGCGACCGTCCGTCGCATCGTCCGCGAGTACACCCACGAGGCCGGGGTGCGGAACCTGGAGCGGGAGATCGCCAACATCGCTCGCAAGGTGCCGCGCCGGCTGTCCGAGGGCGAGACCGCCAAGTGGGCGCCCAAGCCCGCTGATCTCGACGCCATCCTGGGACCGCCACGGTTTGACTTCGGCCTGGCCGAGACCGAGGACCAGGTCGGCGCAGTCACCGGCGTGGCCGTCAGCGAGTACGGCGGCGACGTGATGACGGTCGAGGCGATCGTGGTGCCGGGCAAGGGAGACTTCACCCTCACCGGCCAGCTCGGCAAGGTGATGGAGGAGTCGGCTAGGGCCGCGTGGTCTTACGCCCGGGCGCACGCCGCCAGCTACGACGTGGCGCGCAACCGGATCGAGGACAACTCCGTGCACATCCACGTGCCGGCGGGCGCCATCCCCAAAGATGGTCCCTCGGCGGGCGTGACAATGACCACCGCGATCGTGTCCGCGCTGACCGGCCGCGCCGTCCGCAAGGACGTCGCCATGACCGGTGAGGTGACCCTTCGGGGTCGTGTCCTCCCGATCGGGGGGCTGAAGGAGAAGATGCTGGCCGCACACCGCGCCGGGATCAAGACCTTCATCGCGCCGCGGAAGAACAAGAAGGACCTTGCGGACGTCCCGCAGGAGGTCCTGTCTGAGGTCAAGGTGATCCTGGTGGACCACGTCGAAGAGGTGCTGGCGGCGGCGTTGATGCCGCGGCTGGCGCCCGCCGGCGTGGCCACGATCTCGGCCTAGATCTTTAGCCCGGCCCGGTGGCCGGGCCTAAGATCAAATTGATGGAAGTTGTAAAGATCACTCCTCGTGGCTACTGCCACGGGGTGGTGGACGCCATCAAGATCGCCCGGCAGCTCGGCGCCGAGGCCGGCTCGGAGGCGGTGCCGCAGCCTGTTCACATGCTTGGGTACCTGGTCCACAACGAGCACGTGACGGACGAGCTCAAGGAACACGGGGTGGAGCTGGTCGATGAGGACGATCGGTTCGCCGGGCTGCAGCGAATCGACGATGGGACGGTGATCTTCACCGCGCACGGCGTCTCGCCCAAGGTCAAGGAGCAGGCGGTGGCGATGGGGCTCCGGGCCGTCGACGCCACCTGCAGCGACGTGGTGCGGACGCACGACCTGGTCAAGGACCTCGCCGGCAGGGGCTTTCACATCTTCTATATCGGCCAGAAAAAGCACCCCGAGCCCGAAGGGGTGATCGGCGAGGCTCCCGAGAACGTGCACCTGCTGGAGCCGCTCGACTTCGAGGCCCTCGACCACGTCGACTTCCCCACCGAGAAGCTCGCCGTCACCTGCCAGACCACCCTCAGCCAGTGGGACACCATATCGACGATCGAGGAGATCCAGCGTCGCTGGCCAACCGTCGAGGTCTACAACGAGATCTGCAAGGCCACCCAGGAGCGCCAAGAGGCGGCCGTCGAGGCGGCTGCCCACGTCGACATGGTGATCGTGGTGGGGTCCAGTCGCAGCTCCAACTCCAAACGCCTGGTGCAGGTCGTCGAGGAATTGGGACACAAGCCCGCGCACCTTGTGGACAGCCCATCGGATATCGATGACGGCTGGTTCGCGGGCGTTGCCCGGGTTGGCGTCACATCGGGCGCCTCGACCCCCACGTGGATGACGCGAAAGGTCATCGAGTACCTGGAACGGCTCGGGGAGCCGGTTCCGGCGACCTCGACCTAGGCGGCGAAGCGGTTAGTCCTTGAGCCGGTAGGCCGTCTCCGGGCCGGCGGCGACGATCTCGACCTTGCCCTCGGCGACGAGCTTCTCCAGGTGCGCCACCAGGCTGCGCGCCGCAATCGGGTACATCGCTTCGGGCGTGTCGTCATAGGCTGCGGGCACCAGCTGCGGGACGATTCGTGGATCGGCCCCGAGCGCGGCGAGGACCTTGGCCTCTCGCTGCATGCGATGTCGGATGTACGACTCCAGGTAGGCGCGCGGCGACTCGATCGCGGGACCGTGGCCGGGGAGGATGGCGACGGCGTCGAGGTCGCGAACCCGTGCCAGCGAAGCCAGGTATTCCACCATGTTCCCGTCCGGCGGGTCGATCACGACGAAGCCCTCACCGGCGACGAGGTCGCCCGCGAAGACGACCCGCTCGCTTTCCAACCAAAAGCTGGCATGGCCCCTGGTGTGTCCAGGGGTCGCCACCACCGCGAGGGTCCCCCCGCCAAAAGGCAAGCTGTCGCCGTCGGCGAGATCGGTGTCGAGCGGCGGCATCTCGGGGTGGGGGATCCCCGCCAGGGGCACGTCGAGGCGGGCGGCGAACTGGGCCGCGCTCTCGCTGTGGTCGAGGTGATGATGGGTGAGCAGCACGGCGCTGGCATGGCCTCGCTGCCGGACAGCACCCTCCACCCGGTCCAGGTGCATCCTGTCGTCGGGCCCGGGGTCGATCACCACCACATCGTCCTGGCCGACGACGTAGGTGTTGGTCCCGCGACCTGTCATCGGCGAAGGGTTGTCCGCCAGCAGGACCTGTATCAGCGAGTCCGCGCTCACTCCGAGCCCCCGGGTTCGTACCCGGGCTCACCGGGTAGCACGACGCGGATGTCGGGGCTGGGGCCGGACCCGCTCCGGATTTGCGGCAGGATCGGAGTCAGGTCGCGCCCGGCCGGGAGCCCAGCCATTGCCGCTGCCACGTCGTCGAACCGGGACAGTGACGTGAGGGCGGCGCGCGTCGGCGGCAAGGTGTAGGCCTTCTTGCTGTCGGCTCGCTCCAGCGCCGCCGCCGGCGTGATCCACTCCAGCGATTCGACCTCTCCGGGGGCGGCCAGCGCCGTCTGGCCGTCGGGCATGACGGCCGCGTAGAAGCGGGTGTCGTAGCGCTTGGGGAGGGCCTCTGGGGTCACCCAGCGGGCGAAGTAGGCCATCGCCCCCGGGTGTAGGCGCAGGCCGGCCGCCGCCACGGTTTGGCGAAAGCTCTCCCCGCCGGTATGCACGCGAGTCCGGGCATCGGTGGCCCACGCCGCGTCCGGGAGCGCGGTGCCGTCGATTCCCAGCAGGACGGCGGTCTCCTCGAAGACCTCGCGGATAGCCCCGACTCGGAAGGCCAGCGCCGGCGGAACCTCAGCGGCGCCCTCGCCGTCATCCTCGGCGATGCGAGCCGCCTCCTCCGGGCTGATGTCGCACAGCCCCCGCCAATCGGGATGCGCGTCGTCGTCGTCGATTCGCCCGCCGGGGAAGACCTGGGCTCGGGGTGCGAACTCCGCCTCCACCGGACGGAGCATCAGCAGCGCCTCGAGGCCCCTTGGCCCGTCACGCAGGATCGCGACGGTGGCGGCGGGTCGAGCCGGAGGAGTCAGGTCCGGCTGGGGGTCTGGCCGAATCGCGGCTCGCGCTTCTCCAGGAAGGCGTTGACGCCTTCCTGGAAATCGTCGGTGACGATGCACTGGGCCTGCAACTCGGCCTCGAGGTCGAGGATCTCCGCCAGGCCGGCGCCGGTGGCCTTGATCATGGCCGCCTTGGTCAGGCCGATGGCGGTGGCCGGGCCTTTGGCCAGCGATGCCGCGAGCTCCCCGGCCGTAGCCATCAGGTCCTCGGCGGGAACGACGCGATTGACCAGGCCAAGCTCGAGCGCCTCCTCGGCGCCGACGCGTCGGGCGGTCCAGGCCAGCTCCAGCGCACGGGGGAGCCCCACCAGCTGGACGAGGAAGTAGTTGCTACCCGCGTCGGGCACCAGGCCGACGCGCGAGAAGGCCTGCATGAAGGAGGCCTGGTTCGACGCGACACGGATATCGGTGGCCAGGGCGAGGCTCATGCCGGCGCCGGCCGCGACTCCGTTGATCGCGCCCACGATCGGCTTGGGCAGCTCGCGCATCGCCAGGATCAGCGGGGCGTAGCGGCGCCGCAGGACGTCCTTGACGAAGGTCGCGGGATCGACGCCATCACTCTCCATGCTCCTGAGGTCCTGACCGGCGCTGAAGGCACGACCCTCGCCCGTCAGCACCACCGCGCGGATGTCGTCCCTGGCGGCGATCTCACCGAAGACGTCCTGGAGCTCCAGGCAGATCGTCTCGTTCAGCGCATTAAAGGTGTCGGGTCGGTTGAGGCTGATGGTGGCCACCGACCCTGATTGGCGGTAGATGAGGGTCTCGAAGCTCTTCATCTCGACAGAGCCAAGTATGGCAGCAGGCCCGATCTCAGACGTCAGTGAGCGCGGTGACGGTGCTTGCGACGGCGCCTTCCCCGGAGCCGTCTCAGCTCCCCTGGCGTTGCCGCCGCAGTCTCCGGCGTGCCTTCGGCAGCGGGAGCGGGCTCCACCGGATCCTCGCCGGTGGCAGTCCCGGTTGGCGAGGGCGCGCCCGGAGCTTCTCTTCCGGCCTCGGCGGCGTCGGTCGCTGGCTCGGGTGTCGCGCCTGGCTCGGACTCAAACGGCGATCGGCGCAGCCCGGCGGCTCTTTCCTCGACCAGGCGCATCGCCCCGGTTGCGGGCAGATCCGGATGACTCGTCAGCCGCCGCTCGAACTCTGCCAGGAACTCGCCAAGAGATTTCTTGACCGGCGCCCGGGCGCCGGCGCGGAGCTCGGGTTCGTGGTCCTCGTCGCCCCTCGGATCGCCGCTCACGGTCTCGATCCTAAGCCCGCGCACCGTCCGCCTCGGCGGCGCCGATAAGATTGAGCGATGTCAGAAGCCACGCCTCAGCGCCGCGAGTTCGTCCGCTTCGCGTTCTACAAGGTCGACCCCACCTGGCGGCGCCTTGATCCGGCGGCGCGATCCGAGGCCGCCGCCGAGGTCGAGAGCGTGGTCAGCCGCTATGCCGAAGGCATGATGATCCGGCCCTACTCCACAGTCGGCATGAGAGCCGACAGCGACCTTTGCTTCTGGACGGCCTCGCACGAGCTCGGCTCGATCCAGGATTTCGCCCGCGACTTCGACAGCACCGGGCTGGGCAAGCTGAGTGCCAACACCCACTCCTTCCTGTCGATGACCAAGCGCTCCATCTACCTGGACCAGCACATTCACCCCGGTCAGGAGCGGCTCCACATCAAGCCCTCCAAAGCCAAATATGTCTTCGTCTATCCCTTCGTCAAGACACGCCAGTGGTACCTGCTCCCGAAAGAGGACCGGCAGCGCGTCATGGACGAGCACATCGCGATCGGCCACAAGTACCCAGGCGTGAAGATCAACACCACCTACTCGTTCGGGCTCGACGACCAGGATTTCGTGGTCGCCTTCGAGACCAACGAGCCGGCCGACTTCCTCGACCTGGTGATGGACCTGCGAGAGACGCAAAGCAGCCTCTTCACGGTGCGAGACACCCCCATCTTCACGTGCGTCAGCAAGCCCCTACCCGAGGTCCTGGCAGACCTCGGCTGACCGGCCGGCTCGGCGACCGTAACCAAACGTGGGGGACTGGGACTCTGTCGTAGCAGAATCCTGCTTGGCGACCAGGGAGACGCTTGGTATAGTGGCGCCAGCCGAATCCGTACCGCACTAATGTTCTCCAAGGTGATCGTCCCGTGACCGGAATGAGTAGCGTCCGCCTGGCGCTGGTTGGCGCCCTTGTGGTGATCACCTTCCTGGCCGCCCAGGTGGCCGGCCTGGCGGCCGCGAGCTACGACCAGAAGGCACAAACCCAGAGCGCTCAGCTCGCCATCGCGTCGGCCGCAAAGTCCTTCGACGCCGTCGCCCTGCGGGTGGTCGCCGAGGGCACGCCCAAGGAGCTGGTGAGCCCGGTCGCCGCTCAGGAGAAGACCCTGATGGCGGTACCGGTGCCGCAGGCCAGCTTCTTCGTGGACCAGGGCGAGATCAACGCGCTGAGAGCCCGAGCTGCGGCGATCGCTGAGCTCGCCAGCCAGGTGGACGCCGCCGAAACCCAGACCGAGGTGACCCTTCACCAGCAACTGATGGACGCGCTCCAGGCGCTTCGCACAGCGGTGACGCCGGCGACCACCGCTGGGGTCGACACCGCGGCCTACACGCAGTTCGCTGACGCAACCACTTCAGCGAACCAGAACCTTTCTATCCCAGTCGCGACCCAAAAGCTCATCGACGGCGTGAAAGCCAAGACCGTGGATCTGCAGACAGCCACCGCCCAGCACGTTGCCGCCGCCCAGGCGCTGGCCGCGGCCAAACACGACGCGCAGAATGCGTTGGCCGCTTCACAGGCGGCCCTGGCGCTGGCCAAGGCAATCCCGGTGCTCAAGGTGGACGCCAACGCTTCTGGGATCGCGACCGATGCCGCCAAGCTCGGCACCGTCTCTGCGCTCGCCGACTTCCAGGCGCTGGCGGCGGACCTCTGGGGCCAGAACTACACGCTGCACAAGCTCATGGACACCCGTCAGGCCGCCTTCGACCTGCTGGCAACCACCAAGGACCACATCGCCCGGGCCGCGGCTAAGTCCCAGGACGTCAGCGCCGAGCAGGCGGCCCTGGCGCCTCTGGAACAGCAGCTCAACGCGGCCGGCGACCTGGCCACCCTGGTGAGCCTTACCAACCAGATCCAGGCGATCAAGAACGCTGTCGATGTCAAGTTCTGGCGGGCGATCTACGGTTCCGGCAAGGTGATCGTGGTCTCGATCGCCCAGGAGGAGATGATGGCGCTCCAGGACGGCGTCGTCGTGATCGACTCGCTGGTCACCACCGGCCGCCCCAGCATGCCGACCGTCACCGGCGAGTTCCACGTCCTCAACAAGCACTCGCCTTACTGCATGAGCTCGTGGCAGGGAAATCCATACCCGTGGCAGGGCTGCGTCAAGATGAACTGGGCGATGGAGTTCGAGAGCACCGGCTACTTCCTTCATGACGCCCCCTGGCGATACACATACGGTCCCGGGACCAACACCGAGGCCAACGGCACTCACGGCTGTGTCAACGTCCCGCACGACCAGATGGCGCAGCTCTACAGCTGGACCGACGTCGGAACGCCCGTCATCGTCCTGACGGGCACATTCGGCAGCTGACCGAGACTGTCCGGCTAGGCCCCCGCGCCCGCCTCCGCCGCGGCCTCGCGGACGGAGAAGGAGACGATGTTCCTGGGGTTGACGAGCGCGAACTCGCGGTGGAGGGTGAACGGCTGTCCTCCGGGCTGAAGTGAGTTGAGCGAGGCGACCGCCACAGCCGAGAGATGGGTTACCGCCAGGAACTCGCGCTCGTAGCGCTCGAGCTGAGTCAGCAGAGTCACCCGTGGTTCGAGGTGCACGTCGGCCGACATCGAGAACGAGGTGGTATTGAGGACAACGTGGAACTTGACCTTCTCCCTCCACATCTGCTCCTTGCGGTCGGCCTGGTTCCCTACCGGGACGATCAGCACCACCGACGCCTTCTCGATCACGGTGAGGGACTCGGTCGGGCTGACCACCGGGTAAGAGGTGAGCAGAGGCTCGGTGATGGAGTTTTTCAGCTCGATGTAGTCGGTGAGGCCGTTGACCTCATCACTCAACCGCAGCGGCGGTGAGATCGCCAGGTCGCCGGTGATCTTCAGGGAGGCTGAGTAGATCTCGACGCGCTGGACCGATTCTTCGATCGAGGGGTTGTCCACCCGCGCAGCCTAGCGCCCGCGGCTCGTCTCTGTCCATCCCCTCCGGAGCCCGACCGCCCCCGGCCGGCGGCCCGACTAGAATGCGCTGGTGCCAGCGCGGGAGACGAAGGGGCTAGGGGGAAATGGGGTCGGCAGCCAGGTAGGACTGATAGTGCTGGCGATGCTCGCCGGCCTGGTGGTGCCCGTGGCCCTGGTCGCCTACGTGGCGGCTCGCGATCCACAGCCACGCAACTGCGGCAGCGGCCTCAGCACCGCGGTCCACGTCTCGGGGGCGATCGTCTGGTCGACGCCTGGCGTGCTGTGGCTGGCCGACGGCGACATCAGCCGCTCGCAGAAGCTCGCCGACTACGCCCCGGTGCGGCAGCCGCCAGCCAGTCCCAGTCCTCCGACGGCGGCCGCTTCTCCTGTGGCGAGCCCCTCGCCTACGCCGGCCGCGGTCACTCCTGGTCCCAGCCCCAGCCCTTCACCGCCGCCCATCCCGGCCGCGGCGATCGAGGCCGCTGCCGTTTCGGCGGACCACAAGCTGGTCGCCTTCCTGGTCTCCAACCCCCCGGACGAGCCCGGCAAGATCAGCCTGCGATACGTTTCGCCGCAGGACCCACCTGGGACCGCCGCCAAAGAGCTCTTCAGCGGCGCCTGGGGCGGCGACCCCGACCTTGTCAGCCAGGTGACTGTGCTGCCTGACAGCCAGCACATCCTCTTCCAGGTGGCTCATCACTTCGACCCACCCGAGACCGACCCGGTGCTTGTGGGGGTCGGCGAGATCGGGGCCGTGCCCAGGCTGGCGGAGCAGGACCCTCTCCACCTTTTCATCCGCGGCGACCACGCCGCCTGGCCCGAGACCAAGGATTACAAGCTTCCGCCTGACCAGCCCCGGCTGCAGAGCCGGGTGATCGGGCCGAATGGCAGGGTCGCCGGCCTGATGGTTCATATCGTCAGCACTCCGCTGGTCAGCCGCAGCCTCAGCGAGATCGTCAGAGGCCGCTCGGGGAGTCCGCAGGGCACCATCGTCTGTGCCTCCGCCGACCCCTTGCGCACGGTCGCGTTCGCTCCCGACGGGCACAGCGTAGCGGTCGTCCGGCGCGGCGCCACCGAGGTGCTGGATCTCGACGGCGATCACTCCCTGACGCCTCTGGTTCGAGGCGCCGCACTGGCGTGGCGGCCGTGATCGCTCAAGTTGACGCCGCAATTCGGTACCGGGTACGCTCTACCGGTCTCAGACCTCGGAGCCACCTGCCCGCGGCAGGGCCCGACCGCGCCAATTTGGAGAGCACTTGAGCACGGCATCTTCGGACCCCATCGACTGGCAAAGAGAGGTCAAGGCCGGCATCGAAGAGATGAAGGCCTTCAGCCGTCGAGGCTTCTTCACCCTGGTCGGCCTGGTCGCCTTCACCGTCGCCAACCTGGCCGCGGCCGTGCTCAGCCTGCGGTTCATCCTCCCCAACGTCACCTACGACGAGTCGCTGCTCTTCAAGGCCGGTCCGCCCAGCGACTACCCGATCGGCTCGACCACGATCTTCTCCGACAAGCGGGTCGCGCTCAACCGAGACGTCGACGGGTTCTACGCCATCAGCCTGATCTGCACCCATCTCGGCTGCACGCCGCGCTGGTTCCAGAGCGACAGCATGTTCCGGTGCCCCTGCCACGGCTCGCGCTACCTCCGCGACGGGGTCCGCTTCTACGGCCCGGCGCCGCGCCCCATGGACGTCGTCAAGGTCGGCCTTGCGCCCGACGGTACCCTCTTCGTTGACCGATCCAAGATCGTGGCCCGAACCGACCGACAGGCAGTTTGAGGAAATAGATGGCGCAGACCACCACCAGCCCGCGGGACGAGCTCCTTCAGAAATACCCCATCTTCCTGCGGCCGGCGGTCCTCATGGTCATCCTCACAATCGAGATCAGCGTCCAGATCTGGAAGTCGGTCTTCCGCCACGGTCTGCCGCTCACCGACAAGATCGCTACTCGCACCGCCCTGACCAACTACTGGCTCCACGCCCATCCGCCGCGGATCCGCAAGAGCCATATGAAGTTCAGCTACACCTTCTGCCTGGGCGGGATCAGCTTCTTCCTCTTCGTCCTGCTCACCATCACCGGGCTCTTCCTGATGTTCTATTACGTCCCCTCGGTGCAGTACGCGTACCAGAACATGAAGGACCTCCAGTACGCGGTCTCGTTCGGGATCGTGATGCGCAACCTCCACCGCTGGAGCGCCCACGCCATGGTCATCACGGTCTGGCTGCATATGTGCCGCGTCTTCTACACCGGCTCCTACAAGCCCCCGCGCGAGTTCAACTGGGGCATCGGCGTGACCCTGCTGCTGATGACCCTGCTGCTCAGTTTCACCGGCTACCTGCTGCCCTGGGACCAGCTCAGCCTTTGGGCCGTGACCGTGGGCACCAACATGGCCAAGTACGCACCCATCGCCGGGCCTCAGACGCGTTTTGGGATGCTCGGCTCCTACACCGTCGGCAACGCCACCATCCTGCGGTTCTACGTGGTGCACGTCCTGGGCCTGCCGCTGCTGGCCTCGATCGCGATGATGGTTCACTTCTGGAGAGTCCGCAAGGACGGCTTCTCCGGGAACCTGTGAGGCAGGACTGATGTCTGAGACACCTCCTATCGAAGTCACCCCTCCGGCTGCGCCCTCCGGCGGGGCCGCCACCGCGACCCCAGCAGCCCCGGCGGCTCCACGCCCCGCGGCGCCGCCGCGCCCGGCGCCGGCATCGCTCAAGAAGGACGCCGATTCCTCGATCCCGAGCTACCCCGCGCTGGTGTACCGCGAGTTCATCGCGTCGCTGGTGGTCGGGGTGGTATTGACGGTGATCTCACTGGTGGTGATGTCCCCGCTGCAGCAGCAGGCCGATCCTTCGATGACGCCAAACCCGAGCAAGGCGCCCTGGTACTTCCTCGGGCTGCAGGAGCTGCTCTCACGCGTCCCGCCGATCACCGCCGGCGTCGCCTTCCCGACGTTCGTCATCGCCGGCCTGATCGCGATGCCCTACCTGGACCGCAACCCTTCACGCCAGCCGCGCGACCGCAAGGTGGGGATCATCATCTTCACCGGCTTCGTGGTCTTCTCGGTCGCCTTCGCCCTGATCGGAACCTTCTTCAGAGGCCTCGAGTGGAGATGGTTCTGGCTCGGGATCCTGGGCAAGTAGGCGCTGGCAGGATCGGGTAGGGCGTAGTTGTCCAAATTCTTCTTTATTAGCTGCGCCGCGCTTATGGCGGTGCTGGCGGTGGCGTTCTACCTTGACTACAACAAGGATTGGAAGCCGTTCGAGCTGGCGTATTACGCGCACTTCAATACCCCCAATGCCCAGGAGGAGATCAAGCAGCTCACCCCCAAGGGGACCAACGACCAGGAGCGCTGCATCACCTGCCACGTGCCCGACATGGCGGTCATAGGCGGCAAGGTGGCAGCCCAACGGATCCCGCTGATCATGACCCCCGACAAGCGCAACCCCCAGGCCCACCCCGACCGGATCACCCAGGAGATGGTCAAGGTCTACGGGCTGCCGTCGCAGTACGCCGACCAGCCGATCGACGTAACCGGCTGCATGGTGTGCCACAACGGCCAGGGGCTGGCCACCGACAAAGAGGGCGCCCACCGCAACCTCATCGTCAACGTCTTCGACGTCGTCGACCGCGGCAGTGTGGTCTTCAAGAACAACTGCGCCCAGTGCCACGGTAACAACGGCGAGGGCGGTATCGGGCCGCCGCTGAACGACCAGCACCGGCTCGGCTTCTTCAACGATGACTACTACTACGACTGCGTCTTCTACGGCACCCTTTCCGAGCACCATGGCGGTGGCCCGGGTAAGACCAAGATGCCATCGTGGGGCGCCAAGAACCTCTTCAGCAAGGACCCCACGATCAACAACGAGAAGGTGTCGCTGATGGTCCACTGGGTGCGTCACTACCAGCAGCCGCTCACCTTCACCGGGCCGTAAATGGGCGAGGACCTCAGCCTCTTCCTCGCAGACGTCGGCGTGGTGCTGGTTTTCTGCGTGGTCCTCTACGGTATCCGCCGGGCGATCCAAAACCAGGCCTGGCGTGACTTCCTGGGTGTCAGCATGACATTTGTCGTCCTCGCCGGGGTGGGCTTTGTGATGATCATCGGCGAGCACTATCTTGGCTAAGGTCCTGGTCGCGATGGCTGCCGCGGTCGTCGCGTTGAGCGCATGCGGCGAGGCCGGCGGCGCCGCCAACACCACCAACCCGACCTCAACCGTGAGTGGCTATATGCAGGCGATTGCCTCCGATCCCGGCGGCGGGCAGCCATTCCTGGAGACCAACATCAACGACGGCATCCCGCTCACCGGTCCCACCACGGTCTCGCGTTACCTTGCCGACCACAAGGGCGCCCAGTGGCAGCTGGTTGCGGTGCCGTGGGTGGACCCCCTTAGCAAGGCGAATGTCACCACCAAGAAGGCCTGCACCGTGCTCCCTCCCCAGGGAGGCCAGCTGTGCCTGGTCATCGTCGAGGTGACCACCGGTGACAAGAAGGTCTGGTTCCACTTCGACACCGAGGACCGCTACACGCCTGGCAAGTGGCTGATCCTTAACGTGACCCGCGTCGACACCAAGCCAGACGACCTGCTCCCCAACGGCAACGAGGCCCATACGGGCTAAGGAGGGATTGATGCTGGCTTACATCCCCGGCCCCGAGCTGCTCGACATCACCACCGGTGACATGATTTTCGTCAGCTTCTGGGCCATCACCAGCCTGATCATCGCGGCGATCTACGTCTACAAGATGCTGCAGAAGTGAGCATCAGCGGCGCTGAGCACCTCGACATGATCCCCGGCAGGCGTCGCAGCCCGAGGCTGGCTCGCATGCTCTCGATCATCCCCGGGCTGGGCCAGCTCTACTACGGTGCCTGGGTTCGCGCCGGGCAGTATCTCGCCGGAGTCGTGGTCCCTGCGATCGTCGCCGCCTTGATCTACAGCTACAGCTTCGACCTCGGCTCGGTCAACGCCGGAGCCATCGTGACGTCGATCGCCTTCGTCCTCTCCGAGCTGGTGGTGCTCAGCTTGATCGTCGCCATGGTGAGCTTCTGGATCGCGGCCGGCTGGGACGCGCGCCAGGGAACGATCGCTCTAAACGAGGGGCGGCCCTACCGCCCGGTCTGGTGGTTCATCAGGGTCAAGCAGTTCCTGTTCGACGACCCCGAGGATTCCGAGGAGGAGAACGGATGAGCGAGACGCCGACGCCGGCGGCGGGCGCCGGCCAGGAAGCAACACCCGGGGAAGAGGTCGAGCAGTCGAGCTTCCTGGTCAGGCTCGGCTATGCGGTATACGGCGCCATGTCAGCCGACCTCGGCTGCATCATCGGCGCGCTGGCCTTCTTCATCCTCATCTATCTGAGCTTCCAGTTCGCGCCTCAACTTACGCCGTGCACCAGCGCCGGCGGAATACCTTGTGCGCACTGAGTGGCCCCTCACTTGCTCCGCCTGCAACCCTGGTGCTCGACCGGTAGAATCAGCGCGGCCTAAATGAGAGCGATGAGATCTGTCCCGCTGGCCCTCCTTCCCGTGGGCGCCGCCCTGCTCGCGGGGACAACCGCTTTGGCGGACAACAGCTCCCAGGGCCAGAGCATGCTCAACCCGGCCGGACCGCAGGCGCAGCACATCAGCGACCTCTGGTACATCATCCTGGTGCCGGCGCTCTTCGTGCTGGTCCTGGTCGGCGGCGCGATCATCTACGCCGCCTTCAAGTTCAAGGCCAAGGACGGCGACGCGATGCCCAAGCAGATCGGCGGCAACAACGCTCTCGAGTTCACCTGGACGCTGGTGCCCGCGCTAATCCTGCTCGGCATCTTCATCATCTCGGCCACTCAGCTGCCTTTCCTGCGGCACACCCCGTCGGAGGCGGCCGACGCGATGCACATCAAGGTCGTCGGGCGGCAATGGGTCTGGAACTTCAAGTACGCCGGCCTCAAGAATTCGTACCCCGGCGTCCTGACGATCCCCGCGGACGAGGTGGTCAATCTCGACATCAACTCGATCGACGTGATCCACAGCTTCTCGGTGCCGCGCCTGGCGGGCCGGCTTGACGCCATCCCCGGCAAGAACAACTTCATGTGGCTTCAGGCGCCTGCCGGAACCTACTACGGCCAGTGCACCGAGTTCTGCGGCAAGGCCCACGCCACCATGACGATCACTGTCAAAGCGCTGCCGCGGTCTGACTTCGACACCTGGTATTCGCAGCAACCCAAGGCTCCTGGAGGGTCCTGATGGCAGCAACCGCAGTCGCCGCGCCGCGTATCAAGACCTCTGGCCCCCAGGTCAGCGGGATCCTCGACTGGATCACCACCGTCGACCACAAGAAGATCGGGATCATGTATCTCTACACGACCTTCTTCTTCTTCCTGGTGGGCGGGGTGCTGGCGCTCCTCGTGCGGACTCAGCTGGCTTCGGCCTCGAACACGTTCCTGACTCCGACGGTCTACAACCAGGTCTTCTCGATGCACGGGACGACGATGATCTTCCTATTCGTCATCCCGATGTGGTCCGGCTGGGGCAACTACATCGTCCCCCTCCAGATCGGCGCCCGCGACATGGCCTTCCCGCGCATCAACGCCTTCAGCTTCTGGCTGATCCCGCTCGGCGGGCTGGTCCTCTTCGCCGGCTTCTTCGTTCCGCCGACTGTCGTCCACGGCGTCACCACCTGCGCGGGAGGCCCGGGCTCCGCCGGGTGGACTGGCTACGTGCCCCTGACCGAGAAGGCGTACAGCTGCAGCATGGGCCAGGACTTCTGGGTCCTCGGGCTGCACATCCTGGGCGTCAGCTCGATGCTCGGCGGCGTCAACTTCCTGGTCACCATCCTCAACATGCGCGCCCCCGGAATGAAGCTCTTCCGGATGCCGCTGTTCACCTGGTCGATCCTGATCACCGCGTTCCTGGTGGTCCTGGCGTCGCCGTTCCTGGCCGCGGCGCTGGCGATGGTGCTGGCCGACCGCGAGTTCGGCACCACCTTCTTCCTGCCCGCCGCCGGCGGCAGCGCCATCATCTACCAGGTCATCTTCTGGTTCTACTCGCACCCGGCGGTCTACATCATGGTGCTGCCGGCGTTTGGGATCCTCTCCGAGATCATCCCGGTCTTCAGCAAGAAGCCGATCTTCGGTTACAAGGCGATGGCGTACTCGATGTCGGCGATCGCGATCCTGGGCTTCGTCGTCTTCGTGCACCACATGTTCGCGGTCGGACTGCCGCTGTCGGTGATCAGCTTCTTCTCCTTCACCTCAATGTGCATCGCGGTGCCCTCGGGGGTGAAGGTGCTCAACTGGCTGGCCACCATGTGGGGCGGCTCGATTCGATACACGGCCGCCATGCTCTTCTCGGTCGGCGCCGTCCTGATGTTCCTGATCGGCGGCGTGGACGGGGTCTTCCTCGGTTCGGTCCCGGTCGACTTCCAGCTCCACGCCACCTACTGGGTCGTCGGCCACATCCACTATGTCGTGTTCGGCCTGTCTGTCTTCGGGATGTTCGCCGCCTTCTTCTACTGGTGGCCCAAGATGACGGGCAAGTTCCTCGACGAGGCGCTCGGTAAGGCGCAGTTCTGGCTGCTGCTGATCGGGTTCAACATCACCTTCCTGCCGATGCACCTGCTCGGCCTGGAGGGCATGCCGCGCCGAATTTCGAGCTACGGGCCGGCCAAGGGCTGGGAGACGATCAACTTCATCGAGACCATCGGGGCCTTCCTGATCGCCGCCAGCATGCTGATCTTCATCTTCAACTTCCTCAAGACCACCTTCTTCACCAAGCGTCCCGACCACACCCCCGACGACCCCTGGGAGGCCAACACCCTTGAGTGGGGGACCAGCTCGCCACCGCCGGCGTGGAACTTCGATGTGGTCCCGGTGGTGCACAGCGTCAGGCCGGTGCGGGATGCCCGGCTGGGCATCAAAGACGACACTATTCACTACTAGGCCTCGGGCCCGGCTGGTGATGTGGATATGAAAGGCTTTCGGGTCCTGGCGATCGTGGCGGCGGTCGCCGTCTACGGGCAGATCGTGCTGGGCGGCGTGGTGCGGATCACCGGCTCGGGGCTCGGCTGTCCGGACTGGCCCGCCTGCCAGGGCAAGATCGTGCCCGACTTCGCCAACAGCCACGTCGTCATCGAATACGCTCACCGGCTGGTCGGCTCGACGGCGGGGCTGCTGATGGTGGCCACCGCGGCCTACGCCCTGCTGCTGTTCTACCGCCCACGTCCGGGGGCGCCGATGCCGCGCGGACTCATGATCGCGGCGGTCGCCGGCGTCGGCCTGATAGTTCTCCAGGGCATCCTTGGCGGCATCACGGTGCTGATGGGCAACAGCCCCTTCACCGTCGCGATCCACCTCGGTAATGCGCTGCTGGTGCTCGCTGCGGCGTTGCTGGTGGCGCTGTGGGCCGGTCGCGCGCTTTCGGGCAGTCCGGCCACGACGACCTCCACCGGCGCCTTGCCTGTCTTCCTGTACGGCAGCCTTGCCGCCGGCTTCCTGATCGTTGTCAGCGGCGCGTACGTCGTCGGCTCCGGCGCCGGCAGCGCCTGCACCTCCTGGCCGCTTTGCGGCGCTGCAACCCGCACGGCTTCGACCGACACCCATTTCCTGCATCGGATCGTGGTCCTGGTGGCGTCGCTGGTGATCCTGCGAGCCGTTCACTTCGCCCACCGTCGCTGGCGGGGGACACCGATGGCGACGGTGTCCTACCTGGTCGCGGCGGCGTTTGTCCTGGAGGTCGCCATCGGCGCCGCCCAGGTCCTCAGCGGTCTGCCCCAGGTGCTGCGGGCATCGCACCTCGCGGTGGCGACGCTGGTCTGGAGCGGTGTGGTCCTGCTCGCTGCTGGCTACTGGCTTGAAACCAGACCGGAGGTCGTCGCCGCCCCGGTCGCGGGACGGGCGATGCGTGAGGCGACCGCCGGGTGAGCGCCGTGACCACTGCCAAGCTGGCGGCGCGGCCTGCCGCCTGGGTCGTCATCCGGGACTATATCGCCCTGACCAAGCCGCGGGTGCTGAGCCTGCTGCTGGTTACCGCGCTCGCTGGGATGCTGGTCGCCCAGCAGGGCTGGCCCGCCAACGAGCTGGTGCTGGCGGTGCTGCTGGGCGGCGCCCTCGCCGCCGGCGGCGCCAACGCCATCAACATGTGGTTCGACCGCGACATCGACGCCGAGATGTACCGGACCAGGCTGCGTCCGATCCCGGCGGGGCGGGTGCGGCCCGGGAGCGCGCTGGCGTACGGCATCGTCCTGAACGTGCTCGCCTTCGCGTTGATCGCGTCGGTCGCCAACCTGCTGGCCGCCGGGCTGACGGCGCTGGCCACCCTCTTCTACGTGCTCGTCTACACCATGTGGCTGAAGCGATCGACAACCCAGAACATCGTCATCGGCGGCGCCGCCGGCGCCTTTCCGCCGGTGATCGGCTACGCCGCCGTGACCGGAAACCTCGACCTCACGGCCCTGTACATGTTCATGATCGTCTTCTTCTGGACGCCGCCCCACTTCTGGGCCCTGGCGCTGCGGCTGAACGCCGACTACGACCGCGCCCAGGTGCCCATGCTCCAGGTCGTCCGCGGCCGCAGGGAGACCCAGTGGCAGGTCCTGCTGTACACCCTGGTGCTGCTGGCGATCACCCTGCTGATGGGTCTTCGCGGCTTTGGCACCACCTACATGGTCGCCGTGCTCGCGCTGGGCTCGATCTTCGTCGCGATGGCGGTGATGATGATGCGCGACAGCGGCACCAGGTGGGCTCGACGCACCTACAAGTACTCCCTTGTCTACCTCGCCCTGGTATTCGCCGCAATGGTCGGAGACGCCCTGCTGAGGGGCGCCGCCGTTATTCGATAAACTCACGGAGCTTTCATGGACAAGAAACTTGCTTCCAAGAACATCCGGATGGGCCTGATCCTGTCCAGCGTGCTGGTCCTGATGGGCCTGATCGCCTGGCTCTGGACGGTGCTCTTCCTTCAGTTCGCGACAACCAATGGCTGAGCAGACCGCGGACGAGAGCACAGCCGCCGCCCCCGAGGACCACGGCCACGGCGATGAGATCCACATGCCGCCGAACAGCTACTGGCCGCTGGTCACATCTATCGGAGTGGCGGCGACGCTGGTAGGGCTGATCCCGATCATGGAGAACCCGATCGGCTTCATCGTCGGCCTGCTGATCCTGCTGGCCGGGATCGGTGGCTGGGTCCGGGACGCGCGCAAGGAGTACAAGGAACTCCACTGAGCCCGGCTGAATGAGCCTTCAGCCACTGCCGATCCAGTGGACCTTCGACCCAGCGATAGTGGTGGGGATCATCCTCGCCGGCTTCGCGTATGTCTATTTCGGCCGTCACCTCGACGAGGCTGGGCGGCCGTGGTTCTTCTGGGCCGGGCTCGGCTGCTTCGTGGTCGCCCTGGTCTCGCCGGTCGACTACGTCTCTGACCACTACCTGCTCAGCGTCCACATGCTCCAGCACATCCTGCTGACGATGGTGGGGCCGCCGCTGGTCCTGGCCGGGCTCCCGCCGGCGGCGGGTCGCGCCCTGCCGCGGCTCCTGCTCAACCCCTGGCTCACAGTGACGCTGTTTAACGTCGTGCTGCTCGCCTGGCACTGGCCGTCCCTCTACAACGAGACGCTCCTGAACGAGAACCTGCACATCCTCGAGCACCTCATGTTCATGGCCACCGCGTTCCTTTTCTGGTGGCCGATCGTGGGGCCGGGCCGAGCAGGGGAGGGGATGAGCGACCTCATGAAGATCGGCTACCTGGCTTTCGCCGGAGTGCCCCCTACGGTGCTGGGCATGACCATGGCGATCGCGCCGGCAGCGCTGTACACCTTCTACACCAGCGCGCCGCGGCTCTTTGGAGATGTCTCCGTCTCCCTCGACCAGCAGCTCGCCGGTATCCTCATGTTCGGGATCGGCAACCTGATCTATTTCGTGCCGATCAGCCGAATCTTCATGAGCATGATGGAGGACCCTGACACGGTTCCGGCCGGAACCTGACTGGATCGTCAGTTTATACTTGGGCTAACTTTTCTTAGCTGATTTTGGGAGATGGAATGAGCTTGAGGCGACTTCTTGGTGGGTTGGGTGTGGCAGTGACCGTCGTGGCCATGGCCGCTTGTGGCAGCAGCAGCAGCACGGACAATGGTGGTGGTACCGGCGGCTCTCCACTTCCGGCGGCTGCGGTGACCATCGCCGTCGAGTACGACGCCGCCAACGCGGGCAAGTACGTTCCCACGCCGACCTCAGCCAAGGTGGGCGATGTCGTGCAGTGGTCGTTCAATGATGACCAGAACGGACCTCACACCGTGACCTCTGACGACGGCAGCACCTTCGACTCGCAGGCCAAGGGCGTGGCGGGCAACAAGGGTGACAAGTTCCAGTTCACCTTCACCAAGGCCGGCACCTACGCCTACCACTGCACCTACCACGCCAACATGCACGGGACGATCACCGTCCAGTAGCGATGGCGCCGTGCCGGCGCACGGCATCACACAGGCTGAGAGGAGGCGATTGCCTCCTCTCTTCATTTCTGGTCGGGACGAAGGTGGACAACCTCGCCGGAGTGGACCCGGGTCAGGTCGCCTGCGCCGGTGTCTATGACCAGGGCGCCGTCAACGTCCAGATCCACGGCCCGACCGCTCACCACCTTTCCCCCGAGCTCGGCGCGAATGTCGCTGCCAACGGTGTCAGACACCTCCAGCCAGGCTCGGCGCAACTCGTCGCGGTCGGCTGCGGCGGTGTCGAACGCCGACTCCAGCTCGGCCAGGATCGCGGCCATCAGCATCGCCGGCGCCACCGTGGCGGGCGCCACTTCCGAGAGGGCTATGGCGACGTCGGCGATCTCGGGCGGGAAGCCCTCGGGTCCCGGATCGAGGTTCAGGCCGATGCCCACGATCACGAACGCAACCGTGCCGTCCTGGGTCTCTGCTTCAGAGAGGATCCCGGCCAGTTTGCGCCCCCCCACGAGGACGTCGTTCGGCCATTTCAGGCGCACGCGCCCGCCGGTTGGGCCATCCAGGGCCCGGGCCATGCCGACCCCGGCGGCGAGGCTGAGGAGCGCGGCGGCCTGGGCGCCGCCGGAAGGCCGCAGCACCACCGAGAACCAGAGCCCCGCGCCCTTGCGGGAGGCCCAGGAACGCTGCATCCGGCCCCGGCCCGCGCTTTGCTCCAGGGCCCAGACCACGGTGCCCTCCGGGGCTCCCGCCCGGGCCTGGCGTCGAGCCTCGTCCTGGGTGCTTCCCAGGGTGTCAAAGACGCGAGCGGGGCGCCCCAGGCGGGTGGTCCAGAGCGCTCCGTTGAGTTCGGCTTCGAGTTGGTTCGCGTCGTCCATGCGGTCCTTGCAAATGTTAGGCAACCGGTATCAGCTCTGTGTCTTGACTCGCCTCTTTCCCCCCAGTTAACATGACGCCTTGGTCAGTTCTGCTGGATCAACCGCTGGGATAGGGGAAGCTGGATGATTGGCGAAACCTCGCTGGAGATTGGGGATCTTTACAAGCGCTGGCAGGTCGAGTTGGAGAGCCGGTATGCCAGGCGTAACAAGGTCCATTACATTGATGAGCTTCTCAACGAGCTCGAGCTGCTCAATCTAGCCGAAGCGCGCACGATGTCAGATCGCGTTCGCGCCCAGGTGAAAGAGCTGCTGGAGTCGTCCGAGCACCAGCTCTGCGCGAAACGGACCAAGGACCTGACCATCGGGGAGTGCATGGAGGCCCTGTACGACATCCAGGACACCCTCCTGCTGGGCGGCGAAGAGGGCGACGACGCTCTCTAGCCAGCCGACCGCGCCCATTCCGGGCTGACTTCTCTCCCCATCCGGTCCACCTATACTCGGTTGTCCGGGCCCACCTGCGGCTGTAGCTCAGTGGATAGAGCACCAGTTTCCGGAACTGGGTGTCGGGGGTTCGAGTCCCTCCAGCCGTACCATTCCCCACGTTTTGCGAAGGCCTCTGGCGCCTTCGAGGGACCGTCATTCTCCTGAACCCGGGCGTCTCGACGCGCCAATTTGTGCCAATTCATTGACAAAACCGGACCCCGATGCTTTTCTCCGGGAAGCCGCAGCACGAGCCTGAGGAGGAGGGAGTTTTTTGGAGTCCGACCATAACGCCGCCAAGGTCACGTTTCGCGCCCGGGTCGCCAGAGCACGCTCCCGCGTCGCCCTCACGGTTGGCCTGGCTGCGGCCACGATCGCCGGCTTCGGCGTGCCCCAGGCGGGCAGCGCCCAGCCCGGCCTCCCGACGGTTTCTCATCGCCCTGTCCTGACCCAGGCGACCGGCCTGAGGGCCGGCGTGATGCCAACCCGCGCTGTCGCCCAGCGGGCCGCTCGGCTCCCCCTCGCGTCCACCGGTCCCCACCTCAACTACTACGGCGGCCACGTCGTCTCCAACATCCACGTGGTCCAGGTGCTCTATGGCAGCGGGACGTACACCCCAGAGGTCCAGAACACCGCCTCGCCGAGCATCGCCAGCTTCTACGGCGGCGTTACCAACTCCGCATACTTCGACTGGCTCCACGAGTACAACACCACCATCAACGCCCAGAACGGCCAGCCTGGCACCCAGCAGGTCATCGGACGGGGCAGCTTCGTCCGGCAAATCCAGATCACGCCCAGCCCCGCCAACAGCGGAGCCACCGTCGACGACACCAACATCCAGGCGGAGCTGAAGGCCCAGGTCGCGGCCGGCCACCTGCCGACCCCGGACGGCAACACCTACTTCGCGGTCTACTTCCCCGCCAACGTGACCATCACGATGGGCGGTTCAGCCTCGGGCGTGCAGTTCTGTGCCTACCACGGCACCACCTCGAACCCAGAGTTCTACTACGGCATCCTCCCCGACTTCACAACCGGCGGCATGACCGTCGGTTGCGGCGGCGGGACCCGGTTCCAGAACGAGACCTCAGTCTCCTCTCACGAGATGATCGAGACGGTCACCGACGCCGAGGTCGGACTGGCCGCCACCTTCGCGCCGCCGCTGGCCTGGTATGACCCCCAGGGCAACAATGGCGAGATTGGCGACATCTGCAACGCCCAGCAGGGCACGGTCCTGGGTGGCGACGGCGTCACATACACCGTCCAGAAGGAGTGGAGCAACACCCAGAACGCCTGCATCGTCACCGGCCCCGCGCCGGCGAACGACTTCTCGATCGCGGTCTCACCGACGAGCCTGAACCTGACTGCCGGCTCCAGCGGCTCGGCGACAGTTTCGACCGCCGTGACATCCGGCTCGGCGGCCTCTGTCGCCCTGAGCGCCAGCGGACAGCCCTCTGGCGCGACGGTCAGCTTCAATCCATCTTCGGTCACCGCCGGCGGCAGCTCGACGGTCAGTGTCAGCACTACGTCGGCGACCGCCGCCGGGACATACCCGATCACGATCAGGGGCACCGAGGGATCGGCAACCCATACCACGACGCTGACCCTGACTGTGACCGCCGCGGCGAGCAACGACTTCTCGATCTCGGTCTCGCCCAACACTCTTAGCGTCCAAGCCGGCTCGGGCGGTTCATCGACCGTGTCGACTGCTGTGACCTCCGGGTCAGCAGGTTCGGTCGCGCTCACCTCGAGCGGTGCGCCCTCCGGAGCAACCGTGACCTTCAACCCGACCTCGGTGACCGCGGGAGGCACGTCAACGGTATCCATAAGCACCACGACGGCGACCGCCGCGGGGTCGTACCCGATCACAATCACCGGCACCGAGGGGGCGGCCACCCACAGCACAACCCTGACTCTGACGGTGACCGCCGCGCCCGTACCCGACTTCTCGATCTCGCTGTCACCAAGCAGCCTCACGGTGGCCGCCGGCAGCGGTGGCACCTCGACGGTGTCGACCACCGCGATCAATGGCAGTGGGACCGTCTCGATGGCGGTCAGCGGGGCGCCCTCGGGCGTCACGGCGACTGTCAACCCAACGTCGGTGGCGGCTGGAGGGAGCTCAACCCTGACCATCAGCACGACCTCCTCCGCCGCGGCTGGGACCTACACGATCACCGTCACCGGGACCGAGGGGTCGAAGACGCATAGCGCCACGCTTTCGCTCACCGTCACCTCGACGGGTGGCGGGGGGATCACCAACGGTGGCTTCGAGACCGGGACGCTTGCCGGCTGGGCATCGACAGGGTCAACAAGCGTGGTCAGCTCGGGGGCCCAGTCGGGCACCTACGCCGCCCGCGTCGGCAGCACCAGCCCCTCGACCGACTCCAGCATCGCCCAGACTTTCACCGTCCCGTCCGGCGGTACCGGGCTGTCCTTCTACTACAACGTGTTCTGCCCCGACTCAGTCACCTATGACTGGGCGACCGCCACCCTCAAAGACAACACCGCCAACACCACGACCACCGTCCTGCCCAAGACATGTGTCAATCCCAGCTCAGGGTGGAAGCAGGTCACCTCCGGCCTCACCGCGGGCCACAGCTACACGCTGACGCTGAGCAGCCACGACGACAACTATTCCGGTGATCCGACCTACACCCTCTACGACTCGGTTTCGATAACGTCAACACCGCCACCGCCGCCGCCGCCTTCGGGAATCACCAACGGTGGATTCGAGACCGGCACCCTCAGCGGCTGGACCGCGGCCGGCGCGCACACCGCCGTCACCACCACCGCGCACAGCGGTAGCTACGCGGCGATGCTCGGGAACACCACGCCCACGAACGGTGATTCGACCATCAGCCAGACATTCACCGCCTCGACCGGGACCAGCCAGCTGAGCCTCTGGTACGCGATGAGCTGCCCCGATACGGTGACCTACGACTGGGCGACTGTGACCCTCAGGGACAACACGACCAACACCACGGCAACCCTTCTCGCCAGGACATGCGCCTCGTCGTTCGTGTGGACGCATCTCACCGGGTCGGTCGTCGCGGGCCACAGCTACACCCTCACACTGCTGAGCCACGACGACAACTACGGGGCCGACCCAAGTTACACGCTCTTTGACGACGTAGCCCTGAACTAAGGCTCCGGGCCCGGTGGCGGGAGTCTGCCTGACCGGCTGGTAGGGTCGGCGGGTGAAGATATCCCGCCACACCCCGAAGCTGATCCAGCTGACCAGGTACGCCGCAGTCTTCCCGATGAACTGCTACGTCGTCATCGAGGATGACGGCCTGACGCTGGTCGACGCGACCACCTCCTCGCCCGCCACCGAGGTAGCCATCCTGGTCCAGGAGCTCGGCCTAGAGCTGCGCCGAGTCGCCCTGACCCACGCTCACGGCGACCACGTCGGCGGCGTGGCCGGCCTGCTGGAGCAGTTCCCCGGTGTCGAGGTGTCGCTGGGCAAGCGCGACACCCCCATCCTTGCCGGCGATAAGCGCCTGCTGGCGGATGAGCCGCAGGCCAAGGTGAAGGGATACTTCGTCAAGGTCGATTGGAAGCCGGGCAAGCTTCTCGTGCCCGGCGACCGGGTCGGCTCCCTCGAGGTAGTGGCGGCGCCCGGGCATACGCCCGGACAGGTCGCCTTTCTCGATGTCCGGGACCGCAGCCTGATAGCCGGCGACGCCTTCCAGACGCGTGCCGGGATCGCTGTATCAGGCGTTCTGCGCCCGCTCTTCCCCTTCCCCGCGATTGCCACCTGGCACAAGCCGACGGCGCTGGCGACCGCCGAGGCGCTGCGCGAGCTGAAGCCCTCGCGCCTGGCGGTAGGACACGGCGAGATCCTCGAGGCGCCCGACGCGGCCATGGCCGGCGCGATCGAGGCGGCCGAGAAAGCCTTCGGCTGACTCGGGCGCTGGGTACCTTCTAGGCGATGCTGGGGATAGTCCTGCCCTTGGTCTCCAGCGCCTGCTGGGGCGGCGCTGATTTCGTCGGTGGCCTGCTTTCCCGCCGGCTGCCGGTGCTGACCGTCGTCTTCGTCAGCCAGTTGGTGGGCGCCACCACGGTGGTCATCGTCGCTGTCGCGCTGCGCGAGCCACTGCCGACCAACCTGCTGCTGCCGATGGCGGGCGGGGCTCTAGGCGCCTGCGGCCTGGTGCTCTTCTATCGCGGCCTCGCCATCGGAACGATGTCGATCGTGGCGCCGATCGCGGCCTGCGGGGCCGTGATCCCGGTGGTGTATTCGATCGCCACCGGTCAGGTCCCGCGCCCGCTGGTCACGGTCGGTCTCCTCAGCGCCCTGGCCGGCGTGGTGCTGGCTTCGTTTGCCTCCGGCATCGAGGTCGAGAGCTCGCCCAACCGGCGTCCCCGGCTGGCGGCCGCCGCCGCCATCGGGGCGGCCGTGGGCTTTGGGCTCTTCCTGCTGCTCTTGGGGCGCGCCAGCATCGCCTCGCCTGGATCGCGGGTCTGGCTGGCGGCCGCCGCGCGCGCCGGCTCGCTGCCGTTGCTTACCCTGATGCTGATCGCAACCCGCTCGGCTCCGCCGTGGCGGGGCCTGGGGGCACGCGACCTGGGCGGCCTGGCGGCGATCGGGCTGGGCGACGTCACCGCCAACACGCTCTTTCTCTTCGCCACCGGCGCCGGCACCCTGGCGGTGGCGGCGGTCCTCGGCTCGCTGTACCCGATCGGTACCGTCCTGCTCGCCCGCCTGGTCTTGGGCGAGCGCGTCACTGCTACCCAGGCCACGGGCGCGGGGCTGGCCATGCTCGGCGTGGCGCTGGTCTCGGCCGGCTGATGGGTGGCCTCGGCTAGGCTCAGGGCATGACCACGGATTCGACCCGCCCGCGGACCGCAAGGCGCCCATACGGGACTGGCGACGCCGACCTCGATCGCCGGCTGATGGAGCTGGTCAGCGAGATCCAGGCGATCGATCCCCAGCTGACGTTCGAGATGCTGGTGACCGCGGTCAGGGTCGCGCACGCCCCACTGGGACGGCTGGACCGCAAGGTCATCAATGTCGCCCTGAAGGAGATGCGCTACGCCTTTGGCGTCTTCTCGCGGTACCGCGACCGGCGCAAGGTGACCACCTTCGGCAGCGCCCGCGTCGAGCGCGACGCGCCCGAGTACGAGATGGCGGTGGAGTTCGGCCGGATCGCCGCCGAGCGCGGCTGGATGGTTGTCACCGGCGCCGGCCCCGGCATCATGGAGGCGGTCAACAAGGGCGCCGGCAAGGAGAGCTCGTTCGGGGTCAACATCGTCCTGCCCTTCGAGAACAAGCCCAACCCATTTGTGGCCTCAGACCCCAAGCTGATGAACTTCCGGTACTTTTTCACGCGCAAGCTGATGTTCATCAAGGAGGCGGACGCCTTCGTCCTCTTCCCCGGCGGCTTTGGCACCCTCGACGAGCTGTTCGAGCTGCTCACCTTGATCCAGACCGGCAAGAGCGACGTCCATCCGATCGTGATGCTGGAGCCCCCCGGCGGGACCTACTGGACCGAAATGGACCGGGCGCTCCGGAGCCTGCTGCGTGAGCGCGGCTACGTCGACGAGGACGACCTCCACCTCTATCACCTGACCCACGACCCGGCCGCCGCGGTAGACCACATCGACCGCTTCTACCGCGTCTACCACTCGCAGCGCTACGTCGGCGACAGGCTGATCCTCCGTTTGTCCAGCGCCCCGACGGTTGAGGAGGTCGCCGCACTGAACCAGGAGTTCGCGGACATCCTCCGCGGCCCGATCGTCGCTGCCGCGGCTTCAGAGCCCGAGGTGCGGGACGACGACGTGGTCGACCTGGCGCGTCTCTCGGTGCCATTCGACCGAACCCACTTCGCGCGGTTGAGGATGCTGATCGACCGCATCAACGGCTTCGGGACCGAATAACAAACTTCCTCCAAAGTTCCGCCAAGCACTACCAGCCAAGCTGGCCTGGTCACCCGCTCAAAGAGCGGTAGCCAGAAGTCCAGGAGGACAGAGATGAAGTACCTTTGCCTGCTCTACTCGGATGAAACCCAGAGCCCGCCCCCCGGCAGCCCCGAGATGAACCAGATCCTCGAAGCCTACGGCAGCTTTTTCGGCGAGGTCACCGCGGCGGGGGTGATGGCCGGCGGCGACCCGGTCGAGGCGAGCTCGTCGGCCGTGACGGTGCGTGAGCGTGAAGGCTCGACACAGACCGTGCCCGGACCGTATTCGCCCGGCGGCGAGCAGGTCATCGGCTTCTACATCTTCGAATGCGCCTCAAAGGACGAGGCGGTGAAGTGGGCCGCCAAGATCCCGGCGGCGCGTTACGGCGCCATCGAGGTCCGTCCGATCCTCAAGCAGGACTGACCCGGCCAAAACGGAGCGGGCGGTGGGACAGCTCACCGCCCCCACCACCGGTGGTGGCTTGCGGTGAGCGTGGCCCAACCTCATAGTCGGGGTCATGGGCGTCACCTGCGTCGTGACCATCCACGGCATCGGCTTCCAGCAGCCGCCCGGTCCCGGCGTGGCCGGGTACGCCGACGCTCTGCACAAGGGCCTGGCCGAGGAGCTACCCCAAGAGCTGAGCAGCGATCCGACGCGCGCCGAGTACCAGGAAGGAGAATCGGTGCCGATCTACGTCTGCAGCCGCTGGCCGCCGGACGGCGGCAGTCGCGGCGCCGGTTTGGCCCGGCTCGGCGTGTGGATCGAGTCGACCGGCGACGTGGGCATCGACGTGTCGAAGGCGCCGCTGGTCGAAGCGGACCGGTCGATCGCTCACGTAGCCCTTGTCTACTCGCAGCTCGAGGACCTCGGCGCGCAACCGATGGCGACGCTCGAGGCGGCCACCCGGGCCCTGGTCGAACACCAGCACTACGAATCCATCGGAGGTGTGCTGCGGTCGCTGCTCAGCGATGGGATCGCCGCCATCCATCACCATGCTCCGGCCTCCGGGGCCGGCGGCAGCCTGCAGCGCCGGACCGACATTCCGCCCGCGCACCGGCACGTCCTCCACATCGGCGCCCCCGTCCAGGCAGGAGGGCTGCTCGGCACCGTCCGCCAGCTCGAGGACGACGTCTGCGCCTACGTCTGTCGCAACGACCTGCGGGAGCGCGTTCGCGGCTTCATCTGGGAGGCCCTCCGGCGGCTGGCCGCTCGGCCCGACGTTTCGACCATCGTTCTAAACACACACAGCAACGGCACCGTGATGGGATTTGACTTCCTGCGAGACGCTTCGGACTCGATCGCGTCGCGAGTTGGGCTGTTTGTGACCGCCGGGAGCCCCCTGCGAAAGTACGTGGACCTCTTCTCCTGGGGGCCAGAGGTCGGCGATCTGACCGAAGCCGGGCCCTGGCTGAACTTCCTCGACCTCAAGGACCCGGTGGCCGATCCACTGGCGCACGCCGTCCCCTGGACGCCGCCGTCCGGCTACCAGGGCATACCCGCGCCCAGCGACCTCTTCACGCAGCAGGCCGATGACGAGGCCAAACCGGCGCCGCACCAGATCGCTGACATCGTGGTCGACAACCTCGCAGACAGCGCGCCGGGGGGCCTGCAGGCCCACAACTACTGGGACAACCGGCCGGGATTCAGAGTGCCTCTCGCCGCTCAGCTGCGGCGACTTGGGGCAGCGGGGGGAGGGGTTTAGCCGGGGCCGGCGGCAGCCGCCTTGCTGTCCCCGACCTGGCCGTCGCGCGCCACGCGCAGCGCCATCCGGATCAGCGGAAGCTGCAGCGGGAGCCGCCACCAAAGCAGTGCCGGCGAGCTGAGCACGCCGGTCCGGCTGTAGGGCTTGCCGTCCAACGCCTGCTGGAAATTCGCCGGCCACACGGCCAGCAGCAGGGCGGCGGTCAGCCAACCGCCCAGGCGCCGGGTGCGAGGCAGCACCATCAGCGCCGCACAGCCGATCTCCGCGGCGCCGCTGATGGCGACGATCTCCTCCTGGTGGCCGAGGGCGCGAGGAACGATCCGTTGGTAGAACCTCGGGACCAGGAAATGGAGCACTCCCGATCCGCCGATGATCAGGACAAGGAAGTATCGCGAGGTCCGGGCACGCTCCGACGGCATGCCCCAATCATGGGCTACGAGTCAGATATCCACGGGACTGCGGCCCGGGATGCGGATCAGCGAGTCAGCTCTGGTGGCGGTATCCGCGGAGGCGCAGGTAGGTGGTGGAACGCATCGCCCAGCCCAGGATGAACAGCAGCCCGCCCATCGACACGACATAGAAGTCGATACCGGGGGCGCGGGTCGCCGCCAGCAACACCAGGCAGAGTACGGTCCAAGCAGCCAGGCTGAGCTCGAGACCACCGTAGAACTTGGCCTTTTCAGACATTTGGTTGAGCCTTGCAAACATGATTTGCTCCTATCGAGTCGTTTGTCCCTGCTCGACGGTAACAGCGTCGTGACCCGAATGGGAATCGGCTTTCTACACAGCCCGATGATAGGCCCGTAACGATGTCGTGACGGCGACCTTAGAATGGCAATTCTTGCGCCTTACCGATGTCCCCGGACATGCCTGAAGTCGAGCTTTCCCGCGAGGGGGCGATCCTGGTGGTCAGCCTCAATCGACCGGAGGTGCGCAATGCTGTCGACGGACCCACAGCTCGCGCCCTGGCGGCGGCGTTTCGCGACTTCGACGCCGATCCCGACCTGAGCGTCGCGGTGTTGACCGGCTCCGGCGGCTTCTTTTGCGCCGGTGCAGATCTCGCCACCATCGCGGGGGGAGGCGAGCGTGTGCTTCAAGTCGTCGAGGAGGGCGACGGCCCCCTGGGGGTCACCAGGATGACCCTGGGGAAGCCGGTGATCGCCGCGGTCGAGGGGTACGCGGTCGCCGGTGGTCTCGAGCTGGCGCTGTGGTGCGACCTGAGAGTAGCCGCGCGGGATGCCATCTTCGGCGTCTACTGCCGCCGCTGGGGGGTGCCGCTGGTCGACGGCGGGACCATCCGCCTGCCCCGGATGGTCGGACACGGACGTGCCCTCGACATCATCCTGACCGGCCGCGACGTATCCGCCGACGAAGGCCTGCGGATCGGCATGGTCGACCGCGTGGTCGAGCCCGGTGAGGCGCTCGCCGCCTCCCTGACGTTGGCCGCCGAGCTGACCGCGCTGCCGCAGACGTGCTTGCGATCGGACCGCCTGTCAGCTTTCGAGCAGTGGGGGATGGAGCTGCCCGAGGCGCTCCGCAACGAGTACCGCCACGGGATCGCCACGATCGCTTCTGGAGAAACCCAGGCGGGCGCCCAGCGCTTCCGCGACCGGGTCAGGGAAGCCTGAATGCCGGACCTCCTGGGTTTTCATCACATCACCGCGATCACCGGCGATGCCCCCCGCAACGTCGACTTCTACTGCCGTGTCATGGGCATGCGGATGGTGAAGAAAACGGTGAACTTCGACGCTCCCGAGGTCTACCACCTCTACTACGCCGACGAGGTCGGCACGCCCGGCAGCGTGCTCACGTTCTTCGAGTTTCCCGGGGCCCGTCGGGGGCAGGCCGGCGCGGGGATGATCCATCGCGTCGGATGGCACGTCGGGGGCCAGGCGAGCCTCGACTTCTGGGGGGAGCGACTGAGCTCAGCGAAGGTGCCCGTCGATCGCGACGACGGCTCGCTGCGCTTCATCGACCCCGAGGGTCTCGGCCTCGAGCTTGTGGCCGACGGCTCCAGCGACACGCCCCTGCGCGCCGTCGCCGACGATATCCCTGCGGAGTACGCCCTCCTCGGGTTCTCGGGCGTGCGGTCCTACGCCGCGCGGCCCAAGGACTCCGGCGAGCTGCTCCTGGGCCTCATGGGCTTCACCGACGACGGTGGCGTTTTTCGACACAACGCCCCCGGCCGAGGCGCCGCCTACCACGTCGATCCGCCGCCGAGCATCAGCCCGATCCAGGGCGCTGGCAGCGTCCACCACGTGGCCTGGGCGTCGGCGGACGCGGACCACGAGTCCTGGCGGCAGGCCCTCGCCGGCGCCGAAATGCACCCCACACCGATCATCGATCGCACCTACTTCCGGTCGATCTACTTCCGTGAGCCCAGTGGCGTCCTCTTCGAGATCGCCACGCTCAGCCCTGGGTTCGACGTGGACGAGAACGCCGCCAGCCTCGGCGAGGCGCTGGTGCTGCCTCAGCGGTACGAGGTGATGCGCCCCTGGCTGGAGAAGAACCTGACCCCGATAACCAACCCCCGGAGCCATGGTCCAGAATCTGAGGATCCGGCGCCGGCCGGCGCGCCTGGAGGAGAAGCCAGTGGTTAGGTGGCAGCCCGCAACCGCCCCTTCGGAAGGATGATGTCGTGGTTCCTCATCGAGAGCGTCGGATGACGTCTCGCCGGCGCCTGTCGATGGCCGCCAAGGTCCTGGCCGCGGTGGTGATCATCGCCGCCGCCAGCGGCAGGCTGCCGCACCTGGTCCTCACCCAGGCGGTGATCAGCACGCTGCTGGCGCTGGTGGTGGCTCCGCTCTGGCTCCTGGGTCGCCCCGAGTCGGGACCCGGCTCGCACGCGTGGATGCGGGTTCCGCCCTTCCTGGCGGTTGGCACGATCGCCGCCGGCACAATCGCGATTCAGCTGCCGCCGGTGGTCGGCCTGATCAGCGACGGCGGCGTCCCCGCCGTCCTGGCACTGGGAGCTCTGCTCGTTGGGGCGCTTTGCTTCTGGTCGGTGGTGGTCGCGCCGGCGAGGGTCTCGGGGCTGGCCGCCTGCGGCTACGTCGTCATCGGCGGGGTCCCGATCAGCATCCCGGCGATGATCCTGATCCTTTCGCCGCGCGACATCTACGCCACCTTTCACGCCACCGCCCCGCCCAGCATCGGCGCCCTCAACGACCAGGTCTATGCCGGCTTCGTGCTCTTCGCCGGCGTCAAGATCGCGATCTGGACCGTAGCCAGCATCGCCTTCTTTGCCGCCGCCAGGGAATCGGCCGGTCCCGACGACGACGATGGCGGCCGGCCCGTGCCGGCGCCTCCTTCGGTCCCCGGCTGGGTGCTGGAGCTCGCGCTCGACAACCCAACCGCGGATGAGCCTGCCCCCTCGCCAGCAGGCGAGAGGGAGGCGGCGGGGACGCGCTAGGCGCCCCCGCCAAATGGCCTAGGCGACTGCCTCGGCCTCGACCTGGTCGGCGGTCTCGACAGCCTCTAGCTTGCGAACCAGCTCGGTGTCGATCTCGAGCTTGGCCTCCTCACCTACCAGCAGGCGTCCGGCCTCGAGCAGCATGTTCCACTCCAGACCCCAGTCCTTGCGGTTGATCTTGCCGGTGGCGGAGACGCCCAGGCGCTCGTTGCCCCAGCCGTCCGCGAACGGCTGACCGACCTCGACGTCGAGGGTCACGGGGCGGGTGGTGGTCTTGATGGTGAGGTCCCCGGTCACCTTGTAGTTGCTGTCGTCGATCTTCTCGATCGACGTGCTGCGGTAGGTCATGTCGGGGTACTCGTCGGCGCTGAAGAAGTCGGCGCTGCGCAGGTGGTTGTCGCGGTCCGTAGCGCCGGTTTCTACGCTGGCGGTCTTGATGGTCGCCTCGGCCACTGCCGAGGTGGGCTCAGAGACGTCGCCTTCGACGTAGGCGGTCCAGTCGGTGAAGTTGCCACGGACGGTGCTGACCATCATGTGCTTGGCGGTGAAGCCGATGTGCGTGTGGGTGGGGTCTAGTTCATAACGGGCCATTTGTTGCCTCCGGGACGGGCGTGGTGGCGCGCCATGTGCGCCCCGACCCAATCCCCAATTTTGTAACTGTTCTCTTGTGAACTATTGCATTGCGAACCATATTCCCGCAGCTCGTCCGGTGAGGATTAGGCTGTGGCCATGTCAGATCGGCTCTCGCAGTCCGGGCTGAGAGCCTGGCGCACCTTCGTCGCCTCATACGCCACGGTGATCGACCATCTCGAGCGAGAGCTTGTCGAGGCCCGGGGAATGCCGCTCAGCTGGTACGAGGTGCTGCTGCGCGTCTCGGAGGCGCCGGCCGGTGGAGTCCGCATGCAGGAGCTGGCCCGAGGCGTCTTCCTCAGCAAGAGCGGTCTGACCCAGGTGGTGACCCGGATGGAGGCCGCCGGCCTGATCCGGCGGGAAGTCTGCCCCAGTGACCGGCGGGGCGTCAACGCGGTGCTCAGGCCCGAGGGCAAGCGGGCGCTGAAGCGTGCCGCCGCGATCCACTTACGGGGTATCGAGCGTCACTTCGCGGGGCATCTCGACGACCCCGAGCTGTGCAACATTGCCGCCGTGCTGGGCAAGGTGCTGGACGCCGAAGCCCAACCCGGGGTCCGGCTGGCGGCGCACTGACGACCGCTCGCCGGCCGCCCGCGGGCGACCGGCGCTGCATGCCGCTCTAGTCCTTGGGTGGCGCTGCTCCTCCACCGCCGAAACCGCCGCCTCCACCACCGCCAAAGCCGCCGCCGCCGCCTCCTCCGAAGCCTCCGCCTCCGAAGAAGCCGCGGCCGCCGGTGCTGCATCCCGACGGTCCCGCCGGAACGATCGAGATCGCCCGCGCCGTCACCTTGCCGGAGGAGTCCTTGCTGCCGGCCGCCGTCAGGCACTGGTGCAGGGCCAGGTCCGACGCCGAAGCCGACGCCGACTTGGTGACCCTTACGGTGGTCGGGACGGTGACCGTCTGCAGCGTTCCCGCGGCATTCTTGACGGTGATCGTGGTGCCCGCGACGGAGGTGACCTCACCGGCCACGAACGAGAAGTTCGCCCGGTTCGCCCGCGGCGATGCTTGCGGCGTCGGTGGAGGCGTGCCCTGAGGACCGGCGCCAGGGCCACCGGGGCCCCCCGCCTGGCACGCCCCGTTGACCTTGTCGCTCAGCCGTACCGTGGCGGCCGTGACGGCGCCAGTCGCGTCTTTCTGTCCGGTTGCGATCATGCAGGTCCCGGCGAGGATGTCCGCGAAGCTGCCGGTGCTCGTCTTCAAGAACAGGGTTGAGTCGGAGTAGACCACGGTGACGTCGCCGTTGGCGCTGTTGACGACCAGGGTCGTCCCACTGATCTTGACCAGCTCGCCGGCGGCGCCGTTGCGGGCTCCCTGGCGCGCGTTTGCGGATGGACTGGCGGTGGGCGCGCCCGCCGATGCGCCTATCGAGCAGGCGCCCAGCAAGACCGATGCTGCCGCCACTAGGCTCAGGTTCAGAAGTCGGTTCATTCGGTTGTGTCTCCTTTGCAGCGTGGATTCCGTGCTCATTCGGCGCGCAGCGCTTCTATCGGTGCCAGTCGGGCGGCCCGCATCGCCGGGTAGACGCCAAAGACGAGGCCCACCGCGGCGGCCACCGCGACCGCGATCAGCACCGGCTCGGGCGTGATCGTCACCGCGATCGATGTGAACCTGGGGACCAGCGCCCCCGCCACCAGCGCCAGGGCAACGCCCATCAGGCCGCCCAGGACGCTCAGGATCGCCGCCTCGAAGAGGAACTGGCGAAGGAGGTCGCCGGGCGTCGCCCCCAGGGCCTTGCGCAGGCCGATCTCGCTGGTCCTCTCGGTGACCGAGACCAGCATGATGTTCATCACCCCGATGCCGCCGACCAGCAGCGAGATCGCTGCCACGCTGGCGAGCAGGATCGTCAGGGTGTTGGTCACCGCCGAAGCGGTGCTGAGGACGCTGCTCTGGGAGGTGATCGTGAAGTCGGCGTTGGCGGCTGTGTTGATGTGGTGGGTCGCCAGCAGCAGCTGGTCGGCCTCCTGGTAGGCCGACCCGACGGTGCCCGAGCTGGTGGCGCTGAGGAGGACGCGTTGCACCGAGTTGGGACTGCCCCCGGTCAGCTCATCCTGGGCGGTGGTGATCGGGACCACCGCCAAGTCGTCTCCGTTCTGGAATGCCAGTCCGCCGCTCTGGGTGAGGATGCCGATGACCTGGAAGGCGGCGGGGCCGATGGTGACCGAGTCGCCAATGGAAACCCCGAGGTTGGTGGCGGTGGTGGTGCCGAGCACCACCGACTGCTTGTGCGAGGCGACGTCGGCGTTGGTGAAGAAGGAGCCCTGGCTCACGGTCCTGGCGTTGGTGATCAGCCAGTCGGGGGTGCTGCCCTGGACGCTGGTGCTCCAGTTGCTGGAGATGCTGACCAGTGACTTGCGGGTCTGCACTACCGGAGCCACGGCCTGGATGTCGGGTGCGTTGTCCTTGCTGCGCAGGCCTCGGACATCGTCCATGGTCAGGGTGTTGGCGCTGCCGCCGCCGCCGAAGACGCCGCCGGCGAACGTGCTGCCGGGGCTGATCGTCAGCAGGTTGGTGCCCAGCGACGCGATCCGGCTGGTCACCGAGTCGGCCGAGGCCTTGCCGATCCCAACCGTCGAGATCACCGCCGCGACCCCGAAGAGGATCCCGAGCGTGGTCAGGATGGAGCGGAGGCGGTGCCCGGTAAGGCCCCGGAGACCGGTCTGAAAGGTGCGCAGCAGGCTCACGCCGCGACCCCCTCCGACAGCCGGCCGTCGCTCATGGTGAAGACCCGGCGGGGGATGGCGGCGACGTTGGGATCGTGGGTGATAAGGACAACCGTCCGCCCGCCCTCGTTGAGGCCCCGGAGGATCGCCAGGACCTCCCGGCTGGAGTTGGAGTCGAGGTTGCCGGTCGGCTCGTCGGCGAGGATCAGGTCGGGGTTGGTCACCAGCGCCCGGGCGATGGCGACCCGCTGCTGCTGCCCGCCGCTTAGCTCCGTCGGCCTGTGGTTGACCCTATCGGCGAGCCCCACCTGACCCAGCGCGTCCAGCGCCGCCTGCCTGCGCTGCTCCGCCGATCGGTAGAGCAGGGGAAGCTCGACGTTGCGCCAGGCGGAGAGGCTGGGCAGCAGGTGGAACTGCTGGAAGACGAAGCCGATGCGGCGGTTCCGCACCCGGGCGAGCTGGCTTTCGGACATCCGGCTGACGTCCTCGCCGGCGAACCAGTACTCGCCGCTGCTGGGGATGTCGAGGCATCCGAGGATGTGCATCAGCGTCGATTTGCCGGAACCCGACGGCCCCACCACCGCCGCGAACTCGCCGTCCGCGACGCTCAGCGAGACGTCGCTGAGCGCGTGCACGGCGGCGTCGCCGCGGCCGTAGACCTTGGCCACCGACCGGATCTCGATCAGGTTGCCGGGCAACTAGCCGCCCACCGGGCCGCCGCCGCCGCGTCCGCCACCGCCGCCCCCGAAGTTGCCGCGACCGCCGCCGCCGCCGAAGATGCCGTTGCCGGAGTTGGTCGAGGGCACCGCACTGCTGACGGTTGCGGTGATGACCTCGTCGCCTTCGTTGAGGCCGGACATGATCTGGGTCCGGAGTGCGTCAGACGCGCCCACGGTGACGACCCGAGTCTGCGGCTTGCCATTGACCAGCACCTGCACCGCGGTCCCGCCGCGAAGCGCGCTGGTGGGGATGGTCAGCACCTCGCTGGCCTGGTTGACGATGATCGCCACCGAGGCTGAGGTGCCGGCGTGGAGCGAGGGGTTGCTGCCGTCGATGGTGACGGTTACCCCGAAGGTCGCCACCCCGGAGGTCACCGTCGCCACCGCGGCGACTCCGGTGACCTTGCCGGTGAGGGCCTCGGTGGCGCCGGCCGGCGTGATCCTGGCCGCCTGGCCCACGGCGATCTGCCCCACCTGGGCGTCGCTGACCGAGCCGATCACGGTGTAGGCGCCGGGGGTCAGGATCGAGATCGCGTGGGTGGTGGAGGAGGCAGCGGCGTTGCTACCGCTGGCAGTCGCCTGTCCGACCACGATGTTGACGGCGCTGACGACCCCGTCGCTGGGAGCGGTGAGGGTGGCGTTGTCGAGGGCTCGCTGGGCATTGTCGACGTTGACCTGGCCCACCGAGACCTGGCTCTGGTCGATCTGTACCTGCTGGGTGGTCGGTCCCTGCTGCGCCACCACCAGGGCCGCCTGGGCGTTCTGCAGCGAGACCTTGTCGCGATTGACCTGCGACTGCGCCTGGTCGTTGCTCTGCTGCTGCTTGACCAGCGCCGACTGGTAGTTGTTCTGAGCCGTTGTCAGCGCCGACTGGTCCTGGGCACAGCTGGAAGCCGGGCTGCCCCCGCCGCAGCCATCGGCGTTGTATTTGCTCTGAGCGTCGGTCTGGGCGCTCTGGGCCTGCTGCACCATTTGCGCGTTCACGGCGATGGTGTCCTGCTGGCTGGTGGTGTCGCTCTGCAGCTGGACCTGCGCGGTGTTGACCGCCGACTGCGCCTGGTTCAGGCTCTGGGCCGTCGGCCCGGCCTGGTCGAGAGAGAGCTTGGCCTGGGCCGAGGTCAGCGCTGCCTGCGCCTGGACCAGGGACCCCTGCAGGCTGACCGGGTCAAGGGTGGCCAGGACGTCGCCCGCCTTGACCGCCTGCCCGGCCTGGACGTTGACAGTCTTGACCTTTCCCGACCCGGCGAAGTCGAGGTCGGTCTGGTTCACGGGCGTGAGGTTGCCGGAGATCGGGATGGTCTGGGTCACCGTTCCCAGCACGGCTGCGGCAGTGCGGTATTGGACGGCGTTGCCGTTGCGGTTCACGTAGAGGTAGGCCGCGGCGGTGACGATGGCGACAATCGCCACCGCGACCACGGCGAAGCGGGGACGCATGAACCGGCTCACAGGCAACTCCTCCACGTAACTTGCATAGACAGCGAGCATCCGACCTGGTTGTGAACTGGACCTGAAGTCAAGCTAAGAACTCGCTAAGCATTAGTGAGTGGAAGGCGCACCCGAAAGCTGGCTCCACCGGACTCCGATTCGCCGACCTGGATCTCGCCGCGGTGCTCCTTGGCGATCCAGGCAGCGATCGCCAGCCCCAGGCCGGTGCCTTCGCCCGAGCGGGACGGGTCGGCCTGGTGAAAGCGCTCGAAGACCCGCTGGCGCTCGGTCGGCGGGATCCCGGCGCCTTCGTCGTCGACGCTGATCCGCACGTCGCTGCCGGCGCGCTCCACCGCTACCGTGATGCCGCTACCCCCGGGGGTGTGCTTGACGGCGTTGTCGACCAGGATCCAGAGCAGCTGCCTGAGCGAGTCCACGTTGCCCACCACGGGGGCCGCCTTGCCATCCTTGAGGTCGAGTCGTCGCTCGGGGTGGAGGCGGCGGGCCTGGCGGCAGACGTCGGCGGCCACGCCGGCGACGTCCACCGGTGCCATCTCGAGGTGCTGGCCGGCGTCGGCCCGGGCCAGCGTCAGCAGCTCCTGGATCAGGCGCGTCATGCGCTCGCTCTCCTCGTCGATGTCCCGGAGAGCGTCTGTGCGGTCGGTGTCGGCGATCTGCTTGCCGCCCAGGAGCAGCCCCACGTTGCCGCGGATCGTGGTCAGCGGTGTGCGCAGCTCGTGGGAGGCGTCGGCGACGAAACGCTGCTGCGTGGCCAGCGTCGCCTCCAGCCTCTGGTAGGCGTCCTGGAGCTCCGCCAGCATGGAGTTGAAGCTGTCAGACAAGCGACTGACCTCGTCGCCGGTGTCGAGGGCCGGCAGCCGGCGGCTGAGGTCGCGGGTCCGGCCGATCTCCTCGGCGGTGTCGGCCATGGCGTCCACCGGCCGCAGCGCCCGGCCGGCCACCAGCCAGCTGGCTGCCAGGGCACCGACCAGGCTGCAGAGCGCAGCCAGGGCCAGGTAGGTGCGCAGCGTGTTGAGGCTGTCGACGACCGGTCCCATCGGTTGTCCCGCGACGACGTATGCGGCCGACGCCGTGAGCTGCGTGGTGCTGGGCCCGGTCAGGCGGCGAATCGACTCGCGCAGGAAGACACCCTTGCTGGCCTCCACGGTGGCCAGCACCGAACCGTTGAGGTCCGCCTGGCGGAGCAGGTCGGCGGACACCGGCGGGGGCTGTCCGTCGATGGCGCCGGTGCTGAAGAGGGTCGAGCCGTCGCTGCCCACCAGCTCGACGAAACTGTCGCCACTGGTGCGAAGGTCGACGATCACGGGCTGGCGGAACCCGCCCCCGCCGCCGAAGATGCCGCCGCCGTCATTGCGAGGGCCGCTCCCGAACTGGTTGCTCCTGCGAGTCAGGCTGGCGTCCTGCTGCTGCAGCACGCTGTGGTTCACCAGGGCGTAGACCAGGACACTGAAGATGACGACGGTCAGGAACACGACCCCCGCCCCGAACAAAGCGATGCGGGCCCGGATCGGCATGGTCAGTCCTCGCGGAGGGCGTAACCGACCCCGCGCATGGTCTGGATCAGCCGGCTGCCGCCACCGTCCTCCAGCTTCTGTCGCAGGTAGCCCACGTAGACGTCTACGGAGTTGCTGGTGGCGCCAAAGTCGTAGCCCCAGACCGCGTCGAGGATGCGGTCCCGGGTCAACACCTGGCGGGGGTTGCGGAGGAAATGCTGGAGCAGATCGAACTCCTTCGGCGTAAGGCTGAGAGGGCGCTCCCCCCGCCGGACGTCTCGGGTGCCGAGGTCCATGCTCAGGTCGGCGTAGCGCAGCACCTTGCGGGTCCGGGGCGCCTGCCGTCGCAGCAGCGCCCTGATCCGGGCCATCAGCTCCTCGTAGGCGAAGGGCTTGACCAGGTAGTCGTCGGCGCCGCTGTCCAATCCGAGGACGCGGTCGGCGGTGGCGTCCTTGGCGGTGAGCATCAGGATGGGCACATCGCCGGCGGCGCGAAGCCGCTCGCAGACCTCGACTCCGCTCATCCCGGGGAGCATCACGTCGAGCACGACCAGATCAGGCATGCGCTCTCGCGCCCGGTTGAGGGCCATCGCGCCGTCGGGCGCGACGTCCACGGCGTAGCCCTCGTAGATCAGGGCGCGCCTTAATGCAGCGGCGATGTGGCTGTCGTCGTCGACAACCAGGACGTGAGGCTGATCGGACATGAGGCCCTTATCCAACCACGGTCAGATGAGAGCCGTCTAAGAATCTCAACAGCGGCCCTGAGCCGCTAGTGTTGGTCTGCGCAACGGCCGGATTTTGGGAGAGATCAATTGCCAACCACGGATGCACAAGGCCGCACCATCAGCGACGACGGGAATTGGTGGTGGGACGGCACCGCATGGCAGCCGATAAAAAAGAGCTTCCTCGACACCGTCGGCGACGCCGTTGACAGCGCCGTAAAGAAAGTCGAGGGCAGTGGAGTCGTCGGCGCGGCACCGTCGCCGGTGACATACACGCCGGCCGCTGCCGCGACGCCCGCGGAAGCCGCCCCGGCAGCTGCCACACAGCCGGTGTCTCCGCTGCCGGCGATCCCGCCCGCCGACCTGTTGGCCTACCTTGGTGCGCTCAGGAGCGCGGGCGTGGTGACCGACGCTGAGTTCGAAAGCATCCGCCGGAGGATCCCGGGGCAGGCCTGACCGGGCGCCGTTCGGGGGCACCCAGACGGTAATCTTGCGATCCATGCCGAATTCAGTACGGCCGCTTCGGGTCGCCATGCTCTCCTACCGGGGCAACCCGCACTCGGGGGGCCAGGGTGTCTATGTCCGCCACTTGAGTGGCGCCCTCAGCAGGCTCGGGCACAAGGTCACGGTCTTCTCGGGCCAGCCCTATCCGCAGCTCGAAGCGGGGGTGGAGCTGGTGCGCGTGCCCAGCCTCGACCTCTTCAGGGACGAAGACCCGTTCCGCATCCCCCGGCTTTGGGAGTTCAGGAACTGGATCGACGGCCTCGAGTTCGGCATCATGTGCACCGCCGGCTTTCCCGAGCCGCTGACCTTCAGCCTCAGGGTCGCCCGGCTGCTGGCGGCACGGAAAGGCGACTTCGACGTGGTCCACGACAACCAGTGCCTGGGCTACGGCGTGCTGGCGCTGCTTGGCATGGGGCTCCCGGTGGTGGGCAGCATCCACCACCCGATCGAGGTCGACCGCCAGCTGGAGCTGGCCGAGGCGCGAGGAATCAAGCGAAAGGTGTCGATGCACCGCTGGTACGGCTTCCATCACATGCAGCGGCGCGTCGCCCAGCGGTTGCCCCTGGTGGTGGCAGTATCCGAAACCGCGCGCGAGGACATCATCCGCCACGTGCGACTGCGGCCCGAGCGTGTCCGGGTGGTCCACATCGGGGTCGACTCGGAGCTCTACCAGCCGACCCCTTCGGTGCCCAAGGTGCCGGGCTCGATCTTGGCCATGGCCAGCGCCGACGTCCCTCTCAAGGGACTCACCCCTCTGCTCGAGGCGATGGCGATGCTGCGCACCAGTCGCGACGCGCAAATGGTGGTGGTCGCCAAGCACCGCCAGGGGAGCCAGGTGCCGGCAACTCTCAAACGGCTCGGGCTCAACGGCTCTGTCCGATTCGTCAGTGGCGTCGATGAGCCCGCCCTGCTGAAGTTGTACGCCGAGGCCGAGGTGGCGGTGGTGCCGTCCCTGTATGAAGGCTTTTCGCTGCCCGCGGTCCAGGCGATGGCCTGCGGGGTTCCCCTGGTGGCGACCACCGCGGGCGCTCTCCCCGAGGTCGTCGGCCGGGACGGCGAGACGGGCTTGATGGTTCGCCCCGGCGACCCGCGACAGCTGGCCGCGGCGCTCGACCGGGCCCTCGGGGACCCGGCGCTGAGGGCCCGGCTGTCGGTCGCCGGGCGGGCGCGCGTGGTCGAGAGGTTCACCTGGCTGCGCACCGCCGAGGCGCTGGCCGCTGAGTACCGAAGACTGATGGCGGCCGATGCTGACCGTTGATTTCGACCGGCTGCGGGTGACGCCGGGAACCCGGGTTCTCGACCTTGGCTGCGGCAAAGGCCGCCACGCCTTCGAGGCGCTTCGGCGGGGCGCCGTCGTCACCGCAGCCGACCTCGACGATGAGGCCCTGGCCGAGGTCGACGCCATGGCGCGGGCGATGGACGATGCCGGCGAGGTGGCGGCCGGGGGACGCCTGGAGGTGCGCCACGCGGACGCGCTGGCCCTTCCCTTCGATGATGGGGCCTTCGACGTTGTCATCGTCAGCGAGGTCCTCGAGCACATCCCCGATGACCGCGCCGCGATCGCTGAGATCCAGCGGGTCGTCCGCCCCGGCGGCCTGGCGGCGATCACGGTGCCCCGCCGCGGCCCCGAGCGCATCTGCTGGGCCCTCTCCGAGGAGTACCACAACAACCCTGGAGGCCACGTCCGGATCTACCGTGCCGACGAGCTCCTCGGCCGCCTCTGCAACGCCGGCCTGGTGCCTCGCGGCCGTTCCCATGCCCACGCCCTGCACTCTCCCTACTGGTGGTTGAAGTGCGTAGTCGGGGTGAGGCGCGACGATGCCGTGCTGCCCGGCCTCTACCATCGCTTCCTGGCCTGGGAGATGATGGCGCGCCCGGCCTGGTCGCGACAGCTGGAGCGCGGTCTCAACCCCCTGCTGGGCAAGAGCCTGGTCTTGTACATGGCCAAACCGTCTGGCGATGCAACGGCCTGAGGCATCCGCCGTGCTGGCTTTCGACGAGGTCGACGCCACCGTCGACGCGATCGCCGCGGTTCAGCTTCCCGACGGCAGCATTCCCTGGTTCCCCGGCGGCCAAATGGACCCCTGGAACCACGTCGAGGCGAGCATGGCCCTGGTGATCGGCGGCCGGGTCGAGGCCGCCGAACGCGGCTTCGACTGGCTGCTTCGCAACCAGCGCCAGGATGGCGCCTGGCACGCGTACTACCGCGGCGGCGAGGTCATAGATCCGACCCTGGACACCAACGTCACCGCTTACATCGCCACCGGGGCCTGGCTGCACCATCTGGCCACTGGCGACACCGCGTTCCTGCGCCGGCTCTGGCCTGCGGTCGAGGCCGCCATCGAGTTCGCGCTGCGCCTCCAGCTGCCCGGCGGCGCAATCAGCTGGGCCGCCGATCTCGACGGCAACGCCTGGTCCAAGGGTCTGCTGGCCGGCTCCTCCGCGGTGCACCTCAGCCTCGTCAGCGCCGGCAGGATCGCCGGCGCCCTCGGCCATCCGCGGCCGCGGTGGCGGACGGCCGCGGATCGCCTGGCCACCGCGATAACCGGCAGCCCCGAGTCGTTCGAGCCCAAGCACCGGTGGGCGATGGATTGGTACTACCCGGTGCTAGGGGGAGCCTTGTCGGGCGCCGCGGCCCAGGCTCGGCTGGCGCATCGCTGGGACGAGTTCGTCGTCCCCGACAAGGGCGTGCGCTGCACCGCCGACCGTCCCTGGGTGACCGCTGCCGAGACCTGCGAGCTGGCCCTGGCGCTGGCGCGAATCGGGGATTTCGCCGAGGCGGGCCGGCTGGTCGAATGGGCCCAGCACCTCCGCGGCGACGACGCCGCCTACTGGACAGGCGCCAACTACGACGACGGAACGCTGTACCCGGAGGAGCAGCCGACCTGGACATCCGCGGCCGTGGTCCTGGCCGCCGACGCGCTGGCCGGTGGCCCGGTCCTGGACCTTTTCTCGGACTAAACTGTCCAACTCGCAGGATTCGCCAACCATCGGCGGCTCCGCGGTTGCCGAACTGGCACCAGACTGTGTCGGCTCCAGGCCCAAGGTTTACCGGCTCTTGCTTATTCCCGTCACCCAATCGGAATAGGCTTCAGCCATGCTTGGTGGAGCCGGCGACCCAGAGCCCGATGTCATCGCCCGCCAACGCGGCGGCATCGTTGTTCGCGCCGCGCAGCTGCGGTGGGGAAGCGTCCTCCTCAGCCTGGTGATGGTGCGGCTGACGCTCTACCCGGCGCCCCTGGCTCCGACCGCGCTACTTTGGATCACGCTGGCTTTCGGGGTCCTCAACGTCCCCCTGCTGTTCGCAAACCGGGTGTCGGAAAGGACCGCCAAGCTCATGGCTATCGCTTCGGTGACCCTGGACTTCCTGGTCGCCACCGCCTGGACAGTGCTCACCGTGAACGACCCGACGGCGACCACCTACGTCGTCTTCATGCTGGTGGCGGCCGAGGCCGGGTTGCTCTTCCAGTGGCGAGGCACGGTCGCCTTCATCGCCGTCTTCGTCCCGGTCTTCGCCGCCTTTTACGTCTTCCGCACGATCGCCTTCCACTACCCGTACCACGCTGAAAACCACGTCTTCCGGACCGGCATCGTCTGCCTGCTGGCGACCATTATCGGAAGCCTCAGCAACTCCACCGCGCGGCTCTTCGCCGAGGTCGAGAAGCTGTCGCTGACCGATCCGCTGACAGCCCTGGGTAACCGCCGCGCCTTCGACCGGAGGCTGGCCGAGGAGGTCGAGCGGGCCAAGCGGTACGGCCTGCCCCTGAGCCTGGCGATCATCGACATCGACCACTTCAAGATCGCCAACGACACCCACGGCCACACCGGTGGCGACGAGATCCTGCGCGGCCTCGGGCGCCTCTTGGCGGACCGGATGATAAGGCGTACGGACGTGGCCTACCGCTACGGCGGCGAGGAGTTCGCCGTCATCATGCCGGAGACCGATGACGCCGCCGCGGCCGCCGCGGTGGCCCGGATGCACGACGCGGTTCGAGCCGAGGCGATGCCGATCGGGGCCTACGCGCGGGACCTTCGGGTGAGCATCAGCGTCGGCGTGACCAGTGGCCGAGGCCCGGCGCTGGCGGCGGCTGAGCTGGTGGAACAGGCGGACAGCGCCCTGTACAGCGCCAAGGAGTCGGGTCGCAACCGGACCGTCGTCTATCGAGCGGCCAAAGCGGCGCCACCCTCGACGTTCAGCCCCGTGGGCGCCGCCGCAGGATCCTGAGCGAGCCCACCTCGCTGACCTCGTCGTAGTCCCCGGACTCCAGGGCTCGAAGGTAGACAACGAACGGTGGTCTGCCGCCGTCGCGGGGATCCGGAAAGACATCGTGGATGGCGAGGCTGCCGCCCGGGAGAAGGTGCCGGCTCCACCCGTCGTAGTCCGCGTCGACCGCCTCCTGGGAGTGGCCGCCGTCGATGAAGAGCATCGCCAGCGGCGTCCCCCAGCTGGCTGCGATTGTGGCCGAGCGCCCCACCACCGCCACCACGGTCTCCTCCAAGCCGGCGGCCGAGACGGCGGCGCGAAAGTGAGGCAGGGTGTCGAGGCGCCCATCGCCGCCGAGCAGGCGCGGGTCATGGTATTGCTGGCCTGGCTGGTTCTCCTCCGATCCGCGATGGTGGTCGACGCTGAAGAGCAGCGACCCTTCGCGGGCCGCCGCCGCGCCCAGGTAGATCGCCGACTTGCCGCAGTAGCTCCCGACTTCGAGCAGCGGGCCCCTGGCGCTCGCGGTCAGCGCCTCCTGGTAGAGCGCCAGGCCCTCGTCGTCGGGCATGAAGCCGATCGCGTCGCGAGCGGCCTGCTGCAGCAGGGGATCCACGCTCGACCGCTCCTCAGAGCGGCAGGTTACCGCTGTAGAGGATCACTTTCCCCGTCACCTGTCCGACCAGGGTCAGTACCACGGCCACGTACAGCAGCCCGGTGGCGGACATCAGCGACCGCATCCGCGTGCTCTGAAAGGCCAGCGCGGTGATCACCAGCGGTAGGGCGATACCGGCCGCGACGTGCATCCAGAACGTCAGGCTATAGCCGCCGGATATCACGTCGTGAGTGCTGGGGAAGCTGGCGCGACCGTCCAGCAGAAGCAGGGCGGCAGCGGCCAGGCCCGCTTGCAGCACAAACCCGCCGGCGAGGATGGCGAGCAGGATGAACAGCGGCCGGGTGCTCAGGTTTGGCACCACCAGGTACCAGTGGCCCAGCAGCATCGCGGTGGTCACGGTGCCGATCGTGATCGCCGAGAGAAGAAAACTGGCGGCGGTGCCGTACGGCCCCCAGGTCGGGGTTGGGAAGGCGTAGGCGCTGGCGATTACCGAGGTCAGCCCGATGGACGTGGCCAGGATGCCGACGATCACGTGCAGCACCGGTGGGCGCAGGTAGACCGCGACCAGGTAGAGCAGGAAGAGGACCATGAAGAGCGCCGACAGCCGCAGTGCCGGCTGCAGCCAGGCGCGGTTGACGTAATGCTCGGTGAGGTGCGACGGGTCGGGAAGAAAGTACTGCCCGGCCACGCCCAGGGCGCCGATCAGCAACAGCACACCACCGGTCGACGCGAGGAAGCCCCTGGTGACAAGGCGCGTGACGTCTGTGATGAAGAGCGCCAGCATGCCCCCAACCGCCACCTCGACCACCGCCTGAAGGGTTATCAGCGGGATCGCTAGCATCGGCAGATGATACCGCCGGCACCCTCAGACCCATCTCCCCCAGGCGCAGGTAGCGATTGGCGGAGCCTCCACCACGAGATTCTGGCCTGCACCAGGTGCGTTCAGTCGGGTCATATCCAGAGCGCCGCGCCGATGTTCCAGGGCCGGCCGGGTCAGCCGCTGATGCTGATTGGACAGGCGCCGGGCATCGTCGAGCTCGGCCCGCGCAGGCCCTTCGCCGGCCGAGCTGGGAAAGAGCTGGAGCGGTGGTGCAGGCGTGCCGGCTTCGCCGACGACGACCACTTTCGCAGTCTCACCTACGTCACCTCGGTGACGAAGTGCTTCCCCGGCAAATCGCGCTCCGGTGGGGGCGACCGCCGTCCCAGCCGGGTCGAGGTCGCCCAATGCCGACCCTGGCTGGATTCTCAGCTCTCGCTGCAGCGACCGCGGCTGATCGTGCTGGTGGGGACGCTTGCGATCGAGCAGTTTTCGGACCACCTTCCGGGTAGCTCACTGGACGTCCTGGTCGGCGAATTGTTCGACAGCAATGGCGGGGAACCGCTCCTGCTGCCCCTGCCACACCCATCTGGGGCCAGCCGCTGGCTCAACCAGCCGGCGCACCGGGCTCGGCTCAACGACGCCCTCGACCTGCTGGGCCGGACCTGGCCCAACCTCGTGGGGCACGCCTCAAGATAAACTCAGGCTGATTTGGCAGACGACGAACGTCCCGCGGCAGGCATCGAGGGGACTGAGGTCGAGCTGAAGTCGCCCGAGCAGATCCTCGAGTCGATCTTCGGCCCCACCCCCCAGGCCACGCCGACGGAGCAGGCTGAGCGCACCCTCCGGCGACCCAAACGCGTCGTTTACATCGCAATGAGCAACCGCAACTTCCACTGGCGAATGCATGTCACCAAGTTCGTCCTCGACGAGGGCTCGGTGCCGGTCAACCCGTTCATGCTCTTCGACTACTACCTGATGCACACCGTCAACAAGGACACCGTGCGGGAGGCGATGAACAACCTGCTGGTCAAATGCGACGAGTGCTGGGTCTTCGGCCGGATGAGCCTTGGCGTCAAAGTCCAGGTCGGGATAGCAAAACGCCTCAAGAAGCCGCTGCGGTTCTACGATATCGCTGACCTGCCCGAGAGAATCATCCGTATCTCCGAGAACCTGGCGGAAGAGGAGGCCAGGGACTAGCCGGCGGCCGGACCAACATAAGGGGAGCTTGTGACAGACGAAGATCCGGGACCGGACCTTCCCCAATTCCCTGTCGCCCCGATCCATTTCCCACCGGAGCCCGACGCGCCTCTGACACCCCCGCAGCCGCCGCCGGCCACCCCACCGAGCCCCGGGCCGCCGCCGCTCCAGGCCGCCCCTACGCCTCCGGCAGCGCCCTCGCCCCCGGCCGCCCAGCCGACTCCGGCGCCTGCCCCTCCGCAGCCGAGCGCGGCGCCTTCCGCCGCTCCGCCTCCGCCAGCCCCGCCGGCGGATCCGGGGATCTACCGCCCCCCGTTTGTCAGCCCTGGGTATACGCCGCCGACCGCCCCCACCCGGTATACGCCGGCGGCACCGCCGCCGCCCCCGCCGCTTCCGGTTCGGCCCTTGCAAGCCCCGCCGCCGGCCCCGGCGACGGTCCCCTGGGCGGCGTCGCCGGCTCCGATCCCGGCGCCGGCTCCGATCCCAGCAGCGGTGCCGGCTCCGGTCGCGGCGGCGATGGCGACCCCGGCCCCGACCGCGGCGCCGGCGACCCCCACCGTCTCCCGGGTCAGATTTAGCCGGCGGACCTTGTGGCTGGCGCTTGGAGGCGGAGGGGCTCTCGTGCTCCTGGTCGCCTACCTCTTGTCAGGACCCTTGATCTCGGGTTGGGAGGCCGGCAACCAGACCGACGCCCTCAACGCCACTGGACGGGATATGACCAAGATCGACGCCTTTCTCAGCGAGACGATCGTTCGCGACTCTAAGAAGACCGATGCTGTCGCTTTCAAGGCGGCGGTCGACGTTTACGCGGCAAAGCTCACGGACACAGACGCCACCCTCGCTGCCGACCAGGATCGTCTCGACCGCCTCAACCGCGACATCGATTTCTACGGCATCTTCACGCCTTTCGAGTCTGGCAAGGCTCACGCCAACGACGCCACCATTCGACACGCCAAGCTGGCGCTTGACGCGGTCGCCAAAGCCGTCGCCATCGATCGCACCGAGCTTTCGTTCTACAGCGCCTTCATCGCCGCCGAGGTCGACTCCGAGGCTGCCGACAAAGCCGTCACCGCCAAGGACCTCACGGCTGCCAGCCTCAACTACCAGAAGGCGGTCAACGACCTGGACCAGTGCAAGGTGTTGTCCTCCGACTCCGACATCGCTCCCCAGTTCCTGCCGGTGATCGTCGCCTTGGGCAAGTTGATGACCGACGTCGCCGGCATGGCTGACACCGCCAGGGCGAACGACCCTGTTGGCTATCTCGGCTATGTCCAGCGGTTGATCCAAGACAGCACAGTCATCACTTTTGACCAGCAGGCCTACCTGACCTGGTACTCGCAGAAGTTCGACCCTCTGGAACGGGCCTTTCGCGCCAACGCGGTGGCGGTGCCGCGCTACACCGTAACAACCACCACCCTGGTCTAGGGTTCGGCGGCTAGACGCGACGGATCAGGTCGCGCTCCAGCGCTCTCATGGCGCTGTATACGGTCGGTCGCAGAGGCGAGTCCTCGGCCACCGCCCACTCCAGCTGCCGGAGCGTGGAGTAGAGGGAGCGAATCGCCTTGATCGCGTCTCCGAACTCAACCATGGGCGGCAGCGGGATCTGGTCCAGGGGGTCGCCACGGGCCCATCGATAGGCGAAGTCGACATAGTCGCGCGATAGAGGCCGGAGGGTCTGCTCGCCGTATGCCTCCTCCAGCTCGCTGAACCGGTAGTGCAGGCTGCGCAGGCTGTGATACAGCTCGCGGATCTCCAGGCTGGGAAAGCGGTTGCGTGCCGACGGGCCGGACTCCGCCGGGCGGCCGCGGCCGCCGCGCCGGGGCCGGCCGCGATCCTCGGCGGCCAGCATCACCAGCACCGCGCACAGCTCGGTCGGATCAAGGTGATCGAGCCAGCCCTGGTATAGGGCCTCGCTGAGGATGAGGCTGTTTTCTCCGTAGATCCGGCTGGCCAGCATGCCCTTGTCGGAGGGCTTCATCCCGTACAGGAACCCGGCCTCCTCCAGCACCTGGATGATGCTGTGCAGGTGGCGGGTGTAATCGTGCATGGCGGCGTCGATGTCTTCCTGGCTCCGCCGGATCTCATCCTTCAGCGCCCAGATCTCGGACTGCCAGGCGCGGTGCTGGCGGATGTTGGGGCAGCGCCGGACGGGGGACTGTTCGTGCCGGTGCTGGATCTCCGCGATCTCCTTGCGCTGCGCCTCGAGCTGGTCCTGGGTCAGACCGGAATCGCCGCGATGGTAGTGGTCGCGCTTGGCTCTGCGGACCCGGTTGCGAAGGGTGTGGAGTGAGGCTTCGTCCTTGAAGTACTGCTGCACGTCCTCGAGCCGGCACTTCTCTTTCCGCGAGGGTGTCATCGCCATTTTCTCGAGGTCCACAAGGCGCTCCTCGAGGTTGGCCAGCTCGCGCCGCCGCTGCTCGGCGGCCTGTCGTCGCTGGAACTGACCGAAGCAGCGCTCCATCAGCAGCTCGGCCTCCTGGATGTCGCGATTGCGGAGCAGGTTGAGCGCCATGTTGTAGTTGGGCGCGAACTTCGACTCCACCACCATGTCCTCGCCCATCGCCGCCTCGTAAATCACGCCGATGTCCACCTCAGGGTCCTTGAGGATGACGCCGTGACCGACCTTGTCGATCCCGCGCCGCCCCGCTCTCCCCATCAGCTGGGTCAGCTGGCCCGAGGTCAGCGAGGGGAACCCGCGACCGTCGAACTTGGTGAACGCTGAGATCACCACCGAGCGCGCCGGCATGTGGATCCCCAGGGCCAGTGTCTCGGTGGCGAAGACCACCTTCACCAGCCCGGCCTGGAAGAGCTCTTCAACCAGCTCCTTGAGGAACGGCAGCAGCCCGGCGTGGTGGACCGAGATCCCCTGGACCAGCATCTCGTGGTTGAGCAGCCCGCGGTACAGGTTGGCTTCGTCGGCGTCGACCACCTCGGCCATCTTGCCGGCCACGAATTCCTCGATCCGGGCCTTCTCGGCGCTATCGGTGAGATCCAGGCGGTGCATCGCGCACCGCTGCATCGCCTCCTCGCAGCCCCGCCGGCTGAAGATGAAATAGATCGCCGGGAGCATCTGCTGCCCGGCCAGGCTTTCGATCACCCGGGTCAGGCTGTTGGATTCGACCTGGCGTCCGCGCGGCTCGAACCGGCGTCCGCCGCGGCGCCGGTCGCGGTCGAAGCGGTGGTCGGCGGCGACCTCCTCCTGGGCTTTGTTCCAGGTTCCCCGAACCACCTTGCCCTGCTCGTCGAAAAGCGGGTAGAGGCGGTTCTCCATCGCCAGCCAGAGGCGCAGCTCGGTGGGCCGCCTGGTCACCGAGACCACTCCCATCTCGCCACGATGCGACGCCATCCAGTCGGCCACCTGCTGGTAGTTGGAGATGGTGGCCGAGAGGCCGACGAAGTGGATCTGTGGCGGCGCCTGGATCATGACCTCCTCCCAGACCGCCCCGCGAGGGTAATCGTCGATGTAGTGGACCTCGTCCAGCACCACATAGCGAACGTCATTGAGCCGGTCGGGGTCGTCGTAGATCAGGTTGCGCAGGATCTCGGTGGTCATCACCACCACCGGCGCGCGCTCGTTAATGGTGTGCTCGCCGGTAACCAGGCCCACGTAGCCGTCGCCGTGGCGCTTCTTCAGGTCGCGGAACTTCTGGTTGCTGAGCGCCTTCAGGGGAGTCGTGTAGATCGCCTTGACGCCGTCCTCGAGGGCCTCGAATATGGCGTAGTCGGCGACCACGGTCTTGCCTGAGGAGGTGGGGGCAGAGACCAGGACACCCTGGTGGGTGCCAAGCTGCTCGATCGCCTCCACCTGGAACCGGTCCAGCTCAAACGGGACAGTGCGACGAAAAGCATCGATCCGGCTTTCAGTGCCAACCGTCATGACGACGGCCTCGACAGGTCGGAATTACCCACAACCACGTCTGCTATATTGCATCCCTTCCACTTTGTGGTCCTTCCGTGAAGCCCGTCGGGATGCGGGCGGATAAGGGTGGCAAGTCGGCGTCCCGTGGAGTTGGCATGAGCACTGAGGTCACGACGGAGATCGAGGCGGTAGCGTCGGCCGTTGCCACCACGGGCGAGCCCGAGGCTGTCACACAGACCGTCGCCGTGGCCCCCGACTTCCCCGATGTCGAGATCAGCGGACAGAGCGTTCCCGACATGTTCCAGTCGCAGGTCGCCCGCCGGGGTGCCGCGCCGGCGATGTATTTCAAGGCCTCCAGCAAGTGGCACGCGATCAACTGGCAGCAGTATGGCGACGCGGTCAAACGGATCGGGGGCTACCTGCTCAGCGAGGGGGTCAAGCACGGCGAGCGGGTCGCCATTCTGTCCGGCAACCGGCCGGAGTGGCACATCAGCGACCTGGGTAGCGAGCACATCGGCGGGATCGTGGTCGGTATCTACCCGACCAACTCGCCGAGCCAGTGCCAGTACATCCTCGACCACGCCGAGGCGCCCATCATCTTCGTGGAAAACCGCGACCAGATGGCCAAGATCCTGGAGCAGCGCAAGGCGCTGCCGCGGCTGCGGCGGGTGGTGCTGATCAAGGGCGACCCGCCCATGGACGACCCGCTGGTGATCACCTGGGCCGACGCCCTCAGCACCGGCGATCGCTACAACTCCGAGCATCCGGGCGAATTCGACGAGCGCTGGCGAGCCGTCGACCTGGATGACCTGGCGACCTTCATCTACACCTCCGGCACCACCGGTCCGCCCAAAGCGGTGATGCTCGACCACCGCAACATCCTCTGGACGGTCGCCTGCATCGAGAAGACCCTCCCCCTGAGTCCGGAGTCGGCCGACGAGGAGGTGACCGTCTCCTACCTGCCCCTGGCCCACATCGCCGAGCGCATGGCGGGCCACATCCTGCACCTCCACATGGGGCACCGGATCTACTTCGCTGAGGACATCGCTCACCTCGCCGCCAACGTGGTCGAAGCCAGGCCGACCTTCATGTTCGGCGTCCCCCGGATCTGGGAGAAGTACCAGGCCGTGGTGGAGGCACAGATCGCGGGCTCCCACGGTGTCAAGGGGGTGCTGGCGCGCTGGGCGATCCAGCAAGGCCTCGCCAACGTCGACCTGGCGACCCAGGGCAAGCAGCCTGGTCCCGGTTACAAGCTCGCCGACCGCCTGGTGCTGGCCAAGATCCGAGCCGCCATCGGGCTCGACCGCGCCAAGCAGCTGTCCAGCGGGGCCGCGCCGATCTCGATCAACACGCTGCGTTTCTTCTGGGCCCTGGGGCTGCCGATGTACGAGGTCTACGGCCAGTCGGAGGACACCGGGCCGACCAGCACCAACCGCACCGGGTACTGCAAGCTGGGCACGGTGGGGCCCGCGATGCCCGGGGTGGTCGTCAAGCTCGCGGCCGATGGCGAGGTGCTGGTCAAGGGAGGCAACATCTTCCGCGGCTACTTCAAGGACGAGGCCGCCACCCGCGAGGCGCTCGACAGCGAGGGTTACCTGCACTCAGGCGACGTGGGGGTGATCGAGGATGGCTACCTGCGCATCACCGACCGCAAAAAGGACCTCATCATCACCGCCGGCGGCAAGAACATCTCGCCCTCGAACCTCGAGGTAGCGTTGAAGCGGTTGCCCTTCGTGGGCCAGGCAGTCGCCATCGGCGACAGCAAACCCTTCATGTCGGCGCTGTTGACCATCGACATCGAACAGGTCGGCGCGCTGGCCAAGAAGGTCGGCGAGGAGCCGGACATGGAGGCGCTTTCGAAGTCCGAGAAGGTGCGCGAGCTGTTCCAGGAAGGAGTCGACTCCGTCAACGCCAACCTCGCCAACGTCGAGAAGATCAAGAAATTCACCATCCTCCCCAGTGACCTGTCGGTCGAGGGAGGGGAGCTCACGCCGACCCTCAAAGTCAAGCGCAAGGTCGTCAACCAGAAGTACGACGACCAGATCAAAGCCATCTACGCCGGTTGACCACCTCGCCTGACGGGCCGGGCCCGGGAGCCGAGATGGCGATCCAGCCGGTGCTGGTGGTGTCGACTTCGCCGGCGCCGCCCGAGCTCTTCGGCGGGAGCCTGCCGGAGGGCTCCCAGGTGATCAAGGCGAGTTACCAGGAGTTGCTCGAGCGGGCCCCCGAGGCGGACATCATCGTCGGCGACTGGTCCCACACCATCCACGTCGACGCGCCCGTGATCGAGCGGGCGGCTCGCTGCCGCCTGATCCAGCAGCCGACGGCGGGCTACGAAAACATCGACGTCGCCGCCGCCGACGCCGGCGGGATACCGGTGGCCAACGCCGGCCCCGCCAACGCCAACGCCGTCGCCGAACACGCGGTGATGAGCATCATCGGCTGCCTCCGCCACCTGCGGGAGGCGATCGCCGACACCGAGGCGGGCGAATGGGAACAGCAGAGATGGCTCGACATGGACCTGTCGGACCTCGAGGGACGGTCGGTGGGCATCCTCGGCTTCGGCGCCATCGGGCAGGCGATCGCTCGGCGGCTGTCGGGATTCGACTGCACCGTCCACTACCACCGGCGGCACCGCCTCGATGCGGCCGAGGAGGAGCGGCTGGGTGCCACATACGTCGAGCTCGACGCCCTCGTGAGCGGCAGCGAGGTCCTGGTGCTGGCCCTACCGCTGACCCCTGAGACCCGGGGGCTTCTCAGCGCCGACAGGCTGTCGGCGATGCCGGCGGGCGCGGTGCTGGTCAACGTCTCGCGCGGCGGCCTGGTCGACGACGACGCGCTGATTGCCGCCCTGGAGCAGCGGCGCCTGGGTGGCGCCGCGCTGGACGTGTTCACCACCGAGCCCTTGCCTCGGGGCCACCGCTTCACCGGCCTGCCCAACGTGCTGCTGACGCCGCACATCGCCGGGATGACCGCCAACTCCAAGCGCAACATCCTCCTCAACAGCATCTCCAATGTCGGCCGCGCCGCCCGCGGTGAGGCTCCCTTCTGGGTCGTCAACAACCCGAGACACTGACGTGCCGGGCAAGGAGGGCAGGGCGCGCCTGCTGGTGATCGAGGACGAGCCGTCACTGGCGAAGGTCCTGCAGATGCGGCTGGAGATCGAAGGGTTTGAGGTCGAGATCGCCTTCGACGGCGCCGAGGGCATGAAGATGATGGGCGCAAAGGCCCCCGACCTGGTGGTTTGCGACCTGATGATGCCGGTGATGGACGGGCTCGAGGTGACCCGTGCGATGAAGGGCAACCCCAAGCTCAAGTCGATACCGATCCTGATCCTGACCGCGCTGAAGAGCGAGAAGCAGATGAGGGAGCTCGAGAAGGCGGGCGCCGACGGCTTCGCCACCAAACCGTACGACGGGAAAGAGCTCAGCAGCCGGATCCGCTCGCTACTCGCCTAGCCAGGCCGCGGGAAGGGGACGCCCCGGCGTCGGGGCCGGCCCTCAGTCGAGCGAGTCGAAAAGGGTGTTGCGGAGCTGCTCCAACGCCTCGAACTCTTCGATCGAAGGCTTGCTGGCGGCGTGCACCTGGGCGGGGTACTTCATCCGCTGGACACCTTCCAGCAGGATCTTGATCTGGCGCTCGGTGAGCTGCAAACGGTGGACCGCCCGCTCGCGCGCCAGCGGCGCCGGCTCGGGGTAGCTCGGCGACGGCGCCGGCGTCCTGCCGACGTGCCCGGCGATCCCATCGGCCGGCGCAGGTTCTGTCGAGGTGGTCTCTTCGTCGGCCTCGATCCGGGTCGGACGGAAAAGCTCCTCAGAGCCGACCAGCGAGATGCGGTTGAACTTAGGCATGAGTTAGGACCTCCTGGGCCAACTGTCGGTAAGCCTTGGCCCCGTCGGTGTCCCCGGCGTACTCCAGGATGGAGCGTCCGGCCGGTGGGCACTCGGCGAACCTGATGCTGTCCTTGATGAAGAAGGGGAACACCTCGTCCCCGTACGCCTGCTTGACCAGTTCCAGAACCTCCTGGCTGTGCAGGGTGCGCGACTTGTAGATCGTAGGCAGGATGCCCCCCACCTTGAGCTTGGGGTTGAGCTTCTGCCGGACCCGCTCGATGCTGCGCTGCAGCTGCTGCATCCCCTTCATCCCGAAGTACTCGCACTGCAGCGGGATGATCACCTCGTCGGACGCCACCAGGGCGTTGACAGACAGCAGGCTCAGCGACGGCGGGCAGTCGATGACGATGAAGTCGTACAGGCCCTGTAGCGGCTGGAGCTTGTCCTTGAGGATCTGCTCGCGGCCCATCTCGTTGATCATCTGGATCTCGGCCGCTGACAGCTCCAGGTTGGCGGGAATGAAGTCGACCTTCATCAGCTCCGCCCGCATGATCAGGTCTCGCGCCTGCACGTCGTAGTCCATCAGCAGGTTGTAGACGGTGTGGTCGATCTCGTCGGGCCGCCGCACGCCCATGTTGATGGTCAGGTGCGCCTGCGGGTCAAGGTCGATCAGCAGAACCCGCTGGCCCAGCTCCGCCAGTCCAGCGCCCAGGTTGACACAGGTGGTGGTCTTGCCGACACCGCCTTTCTGGTTGGCGATGGAGATGGTTTTCGCCATAGAGGGATGAGTTTAGCCGGAATTCACGCCGGCGCAGCCTGAACTGAGGCGTTCGTATACTTCGGCCTGTGTTCGTGCTGCCGGCGCTGACCACGCTCATCAGCCTGGGCTTCGCGGCCCAGGTCCTGAACCGGTATCGGGCCCGGCGCAGACCGCACGAGCTGGCCTGGGGCTTGGCGCTCGTCTTTTACGCCATCGCCGCGGTGCCCGAGGCGCTGGCGGCACTGAACAGCTGGGACTCTCTCGGCTACCGGGTCTTTTACCTGTTCGGTGGGGTCCTGCTCGTCCCATGGCTGTCCCTTGGCACGGTCGAGTTGCTGCTTCGAGCCGACAATGCACGCTGGGCGCTGGTCGGCTACCGGATATTCGTGGGTCTGGTCACGGTGGTCGGTTTGGTCGCCGTCATAGCGGCGCCATTACACACGGCTCACCTGGCCACCTCCGAAGCCCCCAGCAACTGCACCATGCTCTGCACCTCTGAAAGCGGTTACGGGCTCTTCAACGTCATCTCTCTGATCGAAGCGATCGTGGGCAACACCGTCGGGACCCTGGTGCTGGTAATCGGCGCTCTCTATTCAGCCGTCCGGACATTCCAGGCGCGGCTGCCGGCCAACCTTCCGGCGGGCAACGTTCTGATCCTGGTCGGCTCGCTGGTTGTCGCGCTGGCGGCGACGCTGACGCGATTCGGCTCCTACGACTACTTCTACGCGGGACAGGCAGCCGGCGTGGCCATCATCTTCGTCGGCTTCCTGGTCATCGCCGCCACCCCCCAGCACCGGGCTCAGCCGGCTTAGTGCGCGCTCAGCGCCGCTGTGCACTGGCGGCGGTCGGTGTCGAGCCCGGCCTCGGCGGCTGAACTCTGTGATCGCCGACCTCGTCATCATCCTGGCCCTCCTGATCGGGGTGTACATCGGGATCAGCCGGGGGTTCGTGGGACCGTTGATCTCCGAAGGCGCCTTCCTGGTGGCCCTTTTCCTGGTGCTCCATCTGCACGGCCTCGTCGATGGCTTCCTGCCGATCGGGATCGCGCGCACCGGGTTGAGCGTGGTGCTGGTCTTTGTGCTGTCGATTGCCCTGCGCCTGCTGGCGCGGCCGCTGGTCATGATCTGGCGCACGATCCCGCTGCTGCGTGCCATCGACGCACCTCTGGGAGCGGTCATCCACGGCCTGCTCGCCTTTCTCCTTCTCTACCTCGCGCTGGGGGTGATCCTGGACTTCGACAAGAACGTCTACCCCCTGTTGCGCGCCAGCACCGCCACTGCCGAGCAGATCGACAAGTACCGTCAGGCGGTCCAGAGCCAGCCGCTGCTGAACGGCTTCGTCGACGACGCCAGGCTGCGCCAGCTGGCCCAGCAGGCCGGGCCCAACCCGTTGCCGATGCAGCAGGTGCGACAGGTGGAGGGCTTCCTCAACTTCTACGACCACTACATAAGGGGCCCGCTGCTGAGCTCGAGGGCGGCGCCGGTGATCAACAGCCTGGGCGCGAAGCTGCCGGTGGTGGGGCACACGCGGCCGTACCTGGCCGGCGCGTCGACGGCGCTGCTCGACCTCCCAGCGACGATGCCAAAGATTTCCTAGAGTTCCTTCAGGGATATAAGGTGGTGCCGTGCTAGATCTCGCGCTGACGCCGGAGCAGGAGCTGCTCGTGGAGACCACCCGTCGCTTCGTGCGCACCGAGTTTCCCGACGTCATCAAGGAGAACGACCGGCTCCAACGCTACGACCCCGAGACCTTCCCCAAGCTGGCTCGGCTGGGGCTGGCCGGGATCTCGATTCCCAAGCGCTACGGCGGTGGCGGCATGGACTACCTCGCCCTGGGGCTGGTGATGGAGGAGCTGGAGTACGTCGATGCGTCGCTGCGCACGGCCGCCTCGGTGCACAACGGTCTGTGCAGCACCGGCGTCTACCAGTGGGGCAGCGAGGAGCAGAAGCAGCGCCTCCTCCGGCCGCTGGCCGAGGGGTCGAAGATGGGCGCCTTCGGGCTGACCGAGCCGGACGCGGGCAGCGACGTCGCGGCGATGCGCAGCCAGGCTCGCAAAGAGGGAGACGTGTACGTCCTCAACGGCGAGAAGGCCTGGGTCAGCTTCTGCGACTACGCCGACTGGTTCCTGGTCTTCGCCTACACCGACCGCGACAAGCGCCACAACGGCATCAGCGCCTTCCTGGTTGATCGTCAGAGCAAGGGCTTCACCACCTCCGGCTACCACGACAAACTGGGGCTGCGGGCGGGCAACACCGGCGCCTTGGTGTTCAGCGACGTCGAGGTCCCGGCGGAAAACCTGGTGGGCGAGGAGGGCGACGGCTTCAAGGTCGCGATGAGCTGTCTCGACGTCGGGCGTTTCACGGTCGCCGCCGGCGCGGCGGGCGCGATCAAGGCCTGCCTCGACCTGAGCGTCGACTTCTGCCACCAGCGGCAGACCTTCGGCAAGGAGATCGGCAGGCACCAGCTGGTGCAGGCGCGAATCGCGGCGATGCAGCGCGACTACGACATCGCCCGGATGCTCTATTTCAAGGCCGCCTGGTTGAAGAACCAGGGCGTCCGCAACACTCGCGAGACCGGGGTGGCCAAGTGGTTCAGCACCGAGGCAGCCTTCGCCGCGGCTGACTCCGCGATCCAGGTCTTCGGCTCCAGCGGCTACTCCGGCGAGTACCCGGTAGAGCGCATCCTCCGCAACGCCCGTGCCCCCCGCATCTACGAGGGCACCAGCGAGATCCACCAGGTGATGCAGGCGGAGTACGCGCTTGGTTATCGCGAAGACCGCGAGCTCGACCACTCGCTGCCCGCATACGACCCGCGCGGCGGCGACCCCTCGTCGGGCGGCCCGATGTGAGCGCTGCCATCGCCAGCGTCCTGCCGCAGATGGGCGAGGCCAAGTACGTCGACGTGGAAGGTCGCCGGGTGCGTTATCTCGAGTACGGCGCCGGCGCCCCCATCCTGTTGGTGCACGGCTGGATCGGCAGCGCCGAGAACTTCCACAAATGGATCCCCGCGCTGGAGGGACGGCGCAAGATGATCATCCCGGACCTCCCCGGATTCGGCGAGACCGCGCCGCTTGACGGCCCCCACAGCGTCGCCGCGCTGGGCTCGTTCCTGGACGCGTTTTCGTCGGCCGTCGGACTCGGGCTCTACGACCTCGGCGGTCTCTGCCTCGGCGCCACAGTTGCGCTGGAGCTAGCCCGGCGCGACCCGGAGCGGGTCCGCCAGCTGGTGCTGCACACGCCGATCTATTCGCGCCGGGCGGTCTCCCGCCCATTCCGGATGCAGGCGGCCTTCTTCATGAACCGGCTGGTCTACGGCGTGGCGGTGCCCTTCGCCCGCAACCGCTGGATCAGCGATCGCTACAAGCGCTACTTCGTGGAGGGCGCCAAGGTGGACGCCTTCGACGCCGCCGTCAACTTCGAGAACCAGATGCGTGCCTTTCCGCGGGCCGCCCGCGAGTGGCTTCGGGATGCCCTGGTGCAGGATTTCGAGTCGTGGCTGCGCGCCTGGGAGCAACCGGTATTGATGGTTGTGGCGGCGGATGACTGGATCCTCGACCACGATGCGATGCAGCGGCTGACCGAATCGATGCAGACAGCCGAGGTGGTCATGGTTCCTGACGCCGGCCACGGATGGACCGAAGCCCTGGTCAAAGCCCAGTCCGCCGCGATCTCAGGCTTTCTGGCGACCGACCCCATCTAGGGGGCCGCTTCCGGATAAGGGGCTGCTTCCGGGCCAGGAAGGTGGCATGATCTGATCTACCCGGGGCAGGAGCTCCCCGCGAAGGCGATCGGCCTGCACGGGCGGAAGTCCCACAATGGCCATATTGATGTGCCGCCCCGACTACTTCGGGGTCGAATACGAGATCAACCCCTGGATGCACGTCGAGAACGCGGTTGATTACGACCAGGCACAAGAGCAATGGGATGCGCTCTTCGACGCCTACAAAGAGCTGAAGCTGGACGTTGACCTGGTACCCCAGGTCCGCGGCAACCCGGACATGGTCTTCACCGCCAATGCCGCCGTGGTGCGCGACAAGCGCGCCGTGCTGTCCCGCTTCCGGCATCCTCAGCGGCGGTCCGAGGAACCCTACTGGCGATCCGCCCTGGCCGACCTGGGCTACCGGCTGACCGAGGTGCCCGCCGGCGTCTTCTTCGAAGGCGCGGGCGACGCGCTCTTCGTCGGTGACCGGCTCTTCGCCGGCTATGGCTTCCGGACCGACAGGGAATCGCACCGGGTGGTGGGCAGGGCGCTCGACGTGGAGGTGGTGTCGCTGCAGCTGGTCGACCCCCGCTTCTACCACCTCGACACCTGCTTCTGCCCGCTCGGACCGCAGACGGTGATGTTCGCGCCCGCGGCGTTCGCGCCCGCCTCGGCGAGGACGATCCGCAAGCTGGTGCCGCACGTCATCGAGGTGCCGCTGCACCTGGCCGAGGGCTTCGTGTGCAATGCCATCACGGTCGGCGACCGGGTGCTCTCGTCGGTCGGCGTCGAGGGGGTCGAGCCCAGCCTTGTGCGCGAAGGCTTCCACGGCCGGGGCCTGCCGATGACCGAGTTCATCAAGGCCGGCGGCGGCGTTCGCTGCCTCTCGCTGGTACTGGACTAGTTGCGGGCGGCGCGTCGACAACCGTGAGCAGTGCCGCGGCCTGAGCTCGGTCTGCCGGCGGACCTCGACGCCGTCGTGATCGGCGCCGGCGCGGTCGGCTGCAGCGTCGCATACAACCTCGCCCAGCGCGGCATGACCAAAATCGTGGTCGTCGACAGCGGCAACATCGGCGAGGGCTCGACCGGTCGTTGCGCCGGCGGCGTACGGCAGCAGTTCTCGACCGAGGTCAACGTCCGCGTAGGGATGCGCTCAGTCGAGATTCTGCAAAACTTCGAGACCCTGCTGGGCGCGCCCTCGGACTTCCATCAGATCGGCTACCTCTTCGTAGCCAGCGATGACGCCGCGATGGCCGACCTTCGGCACAATCTCGAGGTGCAGCACCTCGCCGGTCTGGAGGACTCGCACGAGGTGGCCGTCGACGAGATCGCCCGGATGGTCCCCGGGCTGCGCGTGGACGACCTGGTGGGCGGCAGCTTCTGCCCCAGCGACGGCATTGCCGGCCCCAGCGAGATGACCCAGGGCTACGCCCACGCGGCGCGGGCGCTGGGGGTGGAGATCCTGGAGGGAGTGGAGGTGCAGGGCCTGGCGATAACCCCGGGCGCCAGCCGGGTCCGGACCAACCGGGGCGAGATCCGCGGCGCTCGAGTTGTGATCTGCGCCGGCGCGTGGTCGCGTCCTCTGGGCGATATGGCCGGGGCGACGGTCCCGGTGGCGCCCTATCGCCGCCATATATTCGTCACCAAGCCCTTCAGCGGCATCACCCGGGTGACCCCGATGACTGTCGACTACCGGACCACGTTCTACTTCCACCCCGAGGGCGACGGCCTCCTGATGGGTATGAGCGACCCGGCCGAGCCCGAGAGCTTCCGCACCGACGTCGACTGGGACTTCCTCGACCACATGGTGGAGCACGCGACCGAACGCTTCCCGACGCTGGAGGAGGCCGAGATCATGACCGGGTGGGCCGGCCTCTACGAGGTGACGCCCGACCACCAGGGCATCGTCGGGGAATCCGAGGAGGTCAGTGGGCTCTGGCTCTGCTGCGGCTTCTCGGGCCATGGGTTCATGCAGGCCCCAGCGGTCGGAGAGTTGTGCGCGGACCTGATCGTCGGCCGTGAGCCGGCTTTCGACATCTCCGGACTGCGGCCCGGCAGGTTCGCGGAGGGCGTCGAGGTGGAGGAGCGGGCCGTCATTTGACGCCGGCTCGGCGCCGCCCGGGTCAGGTGGCTTTGGTCGCGGGGACCCCGGCCTCGGGTGTGTGGTGAGAGCAGTTGAGGCGCATGTTGGCGCTCGGGTACGAGTAGAAGTAGCTGCAGAACAGGTGATAGGGGTTGCCCTTGGCGTCCAGCCGACGGTTGTCAGGGTTGACTCCCATGGGGGCTTCCTCGACAGTCACGATGCTCCGGTGCACGCAGCTCTCACAGATCTTCACGATTCGAGAATACGCCCATGCTAGACTGCCCCGCCATGCTCAAAAAGCCCGCCGTCGGGCTGGTTTTGGCCGCCGCCGTAGCCCTGGCAGCCTGCTCCACCGAGGACCTCCCCATCGTTGGCCGGCCGGCCGCCTCGTTCGACGGTGGGAACATCAAGATGGCGGATTACCAGCTCCGTCTCAAGGTTCTCCAGGAGAACTACCGCAAGCAGACCCAGTCCCAGGGCGAGCAGAAGTATCCGTCCCTGGACTCGCCCGCCGGCCGGCAGAACGAGACGGTGTTGGAGACCGAGGCGGTGCAGGACCTGGTCGACGCGGTCCTGATCGAGCGCCAGGCCCAGCAGCGCGGGATCAGCGTGACCGAGGATGACATCAACAAGCAGGTCGACCCCTTCCGCACCAACTACAACACCCTGGCCGCGCAACAGACCCAGGCGGGCAAACCAACCCTCAGCTTCAACGACTACCTGAACAGCCTGGGCTACTCGCTGGACCAGCTGCGCCAGCAGGTTCGCAGCCGGGTCTTCGAGCAGCGGCTGGAGGACAGGATGGCGACGCAGCGGGAGGTGGGGGCGCTGGCGATGCTCAAACAGGGCACCGACATCGGGATCGTGGCCAAGAAGTACAGCGACGACACCAGCAGCGCGTCAACGGGGGGGAACCTAACCCTCAAATCCAAGGACCTGGCCAACGTGCCGACGCTCAAGCCGACCCTGGACGCCCTCCAACCGGGGCAGAGCTCAGCCGATTTCGTCCGCGTGGATGACGGCTTCTACTACTTCAAATTGGTCTCCCGCGACGCCGACAACACCAAGATGCAGTACGTCTACGTCTACGACCCCAAGCCCGCCCTCTACACCACCGCCAAACGTGAGAAGTGGTTCATCGACGCCATCACGACCTGGGAGCAGCAGGCCCACGTGAAGTACCACGTCGGCTCCCACGCCAGCTAGGTAACCGGTGCGCTGCTTCGTGGCGCTGGGGCTGGAGGATGGGCCGGCGGCGGCGCTGGCCGGGTGGCTGGAGCAGGTTCGCCAGGACGTCGCCGAGCTCACCGTCACCCCGACCGAGAACCTCCACCTGACGCTGGCGTTCCTGGGCAAGCTCGACGAGGCCGCGGTGGCGGCCGCCGGCATCGCTGTGCGGCTGGCGGCGGCCGCCTCCGGCGAGTTCGAGGTGGGGTGGAGCGAGGGCGGCGTGTTCCCGTCGCGCTCGCGGCCGCGCGTGCTGTGGCTGGGCGTCGACGGGGGCGAACCGCTTCTGCGCGCACATCGCGCGCTGGCCGAGGCGCTGGCCGGCGCCGGACTGCCCGTCGAGGAGCGCACCTTCCGCCCGCACCTGACGCTGGCGCGCGTCCGACGCGGCGAGATCAGCCGGCAGCGTTACGCCGAGATCGTCGGGCGGCTGGCGACGCTGCCCGCGGTCGGGCCGTCAAGGGCGGTGTCGATGATTCTCTATGAGAGCCGGCTCGGCGGCGGTCCGGCGGTCCATGTGCCCCTGGTGGTGGAGAGGCTCGGCGGCTAGGCCGCTCGGACCGCCTGGTCTGTATGATTTCCGTCTGCTGTGCGCCCGTAGCTCAGTGGATAGAGCGTCCGGCTACGGACCGGAAGGTCGCGCGTTCAAATCGTGCCGGGCGCGCCACAATCCGTCAGCCCACGATCTCCGCGTGATCGCTTGGCTCGCCGCCACGCAGCTCCTCGATCAGCCGGTCGTGGGTGCGTTGCCTGTGGCAGTTGGCGCAGACGACCTCACATTTCTGAGTTTCCGCGATGAGAAGTGCATGTCGGCGGCCGCGGAGGTTTGTGCTCACGCTAAAGAGCTTGTCCCCGCGCACGTGATCGAACTCCATTACCCACGAGCGATATCGCCTGCCGCAGTCGGTACAGGGCACGTCCTTCAGCTCCCGGATCAACGCCTTGCTGACTTTCAGATGCAGAGCGTTGCTGATTCGCGCCTTCGCAAGGTAGTAGTCGCGATTGCGCTGGTAGTGATCCCGCAAATACGCCCGCTGGCACTCAAAGCACCAACCATGCCGTCCGTCCTTGCGGCTGCGGTTGATCGGAAACTGTTCGAGCAATTTCGACAGGCCGCACCTTGTGCAGCGTTTCATCACTTAATTGTAGTAGAACAGGCGTTCGTATGTCAGAGCATCGCAGCCGCGGATCTCGAGCCTGCCGGCGCGGACCGCCTGGTGGCGATGCTGCTGAGGTTCCCCAGCGGGCAGCTAACCGCCTACCGGCGCGCCGATCTCGGTGGTGTCGGCGAGCCGGAGCCAGGCCAGCGCTGCGACAAGCCCCGCGCAGCCCATGTAGATGGCCAGGGTCCAGGCCGAGCCGGTATCGGTTCCGGTGGCGATGCCGTGGATCAGCGCCATCGGGAAGACGGCGTAGGTCAGGTAGTGGAGGGCGCGCCAGGCGCGATAGCCGATCCATCGACGTAGGTATGCCGTGGCCCAGAGGACGAGCGCCAGTTCAGCAGCGGCGATCCCCAGGCCCATCGAGATCGGGCGGTATTTCGAAGCCAGCGGGATGAGCACATCCGAGGCGCTGAAGCTTGTGAACGGATCGAGCCAGATGGTGACCACGTGGACGGCGAGGAAGATGAGAAAGACCAGCGAGACGAACTGGTGCAGCTCATCGGTCACAAACAGGGGCCAGCGGGGCGAGCGGCCGCGGCGACTGACCACGATTCCGAGCCCGACCGACGTGGTCAGCAGCATCAGGGTCACAAACCCCGCCGCCCGTCCGAAGTACCACAGCGGGCTGGGCGGCGCGACGAGCGCCAGCGTCAAGCGCGTTCGGGGTTCGCCTGGGCCGGCTGCAACACCGGCGCCATCGCGGGCCGGCCAACCGTCGTCACCGAGCCGTCCTCGGCCACCAGCCGGGCCTCAGCCCCGATAGAGCGGAGCCATCCCGGAGCTTCAGCCCCCAGGAGCCACGCGGCCGTAGCCGCGGTGTCCGCGACCAGGCACTGGCTGGCCATCACAGTCACCAGCCGCCAGCAGCTGTGCCCCGGCTCACCGGTGCGCGGGTCGATGATGTGATGTGCCTCGCGGTCGCCCATCGTCCACCGACGGCGAAGCGCGCCGCTGGTGGCGACGGCGCCCGAGCGCAGCGTCATCCAGCTGTCCTCCGGCATCGGCCGCGCGTCCAGCGTCTCCGCCAGCCGCACCGGCCATCCACCCTCCGGTGGCGGTCCGGCAACGGCCATGTCGCCGCCGGCGCTGATGCAGATGCCCACCGACGGCGCCGCGGCGCCCAACTCGACCCAGCACAGGTCGAGCGCCGCGTCCACGCTCCAACCCTTGGCGCTGCCTCCAAGGTCGAGACTGACACCGCGCGGGAGCCGGATGGTTCCGGCTTCGCGGTCGATCCTCACCTCCGGCCAGCGACCGGCGGGCGCGGGCCGGCGCGCACCATCGGACCGCACCCGCGGCATGGTGTCGAACGGCTGGTCATACCCGGCGGCGACAAGCGCCCGGCCAACGCTGGGGTCGTACAGCCCGTTGGTGAGCCTGGCCATCGCCAGCGATGCTTCGACGGCGTCGATCAGGATCGGCGCGACCTCGACCGCGGCGCCGCCGGCTCGGTTGAGGCGGCTGAGGTCGCTGTCGTCGCGGAAGCGGCTGCCGGCGCGATCGACCGCGTCGATCCAGGCTCGCACCACCCAGTCCACTCGCTCGAGCTGCGTCGCGTCCGTGACCCAGAAGGACAGCGTCGATCCGAATGCGGGCAACGACCTGCCGGCGACCGTGACCGGCAGCCGGGTGTCGGCTGAGCTGACCAGGGTCACGACTGGCCCGAGACGATGCCGGGGGCGGGGTTGATCGGGCCTTGCCCGCCACCAGGGTTGACGTTGCCGCCCGAGGCGTCTGGGTTGCCGCCGTTGTCGCCGGGGACAGCGTCTCCGTTCTGGGTGCCGCCGGCCGGCTGTGCCTGTCCCGATGACTGCGCGGCGGGACCGCCCGATGCGCTGGCGCCGACCTGGCCGGCGATTCCAGCTGTGAGGACGCCGAAGGTGAGGACCCCCGCGCCCAGCGTGCCTGCCTTGAGCAGTGTCAGGCGGCGCCGGGCTGCCGCCAGGGTGGCCGCCCGGTTGCCCGGGATCAAGGGGTCACGGGATACGTCCGGCGCCATCGCCCAATCGTTGCAATCGAATGTTGGAGACGCCTGAAACAAATCTGAGAGTTTCCTCAGAATCGCTGCCCTGCCGGCGGAATGTGAGCCGTATTGGGGGCGTTCATGATGGAGCACGCGCCGACTACGATGGTCTGCAGGCGCGGCAGGTCCATTTGGAGAATTGATTTGGAAAAGGCGACATTTGCGGCGGGTTGTTTCTGGGGCGTTGAGGCGGAGTTCCGCAACATCGATGGCGTCACCGCGACCGCGGTCGGATACACCGGGGGCCACACGTCGGAGCCCACCTATCGTGACGTCTGCGGCCACGGCACAGGCCACGCCGAGGCGGTCAGGGTGGAGTTCGACCCGGCGCGAGTCTCATACGAGCAGCTGCTGAACGACTTCTGGAAGCTCCATGATCCGACCCAGCTCAACCGCCAGGGCCCTGACGTCGGAGACCAGTACCGGTCCGCGATCTTCGTTCACAGCCCGGAGCAGGAGGAGGCCGCCAAGCGCTCCCGCGACGCCGCCCAATCCGGCTTCAAGCGCCCGATAGTGACCGAGATCACACCGGCGTCCCGGTTCTGGATGGCCGAGGAGTATCACCAGCGGTACTTCGAGAAGAACGGCGTCTCGAGCTGCCGAATCCCCAACATGGGCACTGCCACGGTAGCCGCGGAGGCGGAGGCGGCCGGCTAAGGGCCGCCCGCCGGCGGCTGCTGCTAGCGCGCGGCCGCCGCCCGGCTACCCAAACGGCGACCTGCGGGGCGCCCGCCCCGGACGATTCTCCGGCCGGCGGGTCGCGTCGCTCGCGGGGTCTTGGCAGGCCTTTCGCCGCCGCTCCAGACCTCGTCCAGCCAGTCCGCGATCAAGGGCGTGAGGCGCTCCGGCCGGGTACGCAGCTCGAAAATGGACGACGCCTGCAGCAGGGTGGCATTGGGGAGCTCGCGGCTGAGGCTGTCGGCGTCCGAGAACGGATGAAGGGGATCGCGCGGGTGCCCAATCACCAGCGCCGGAGCCGTGAAGGTCTGTCGCAGGCGGGCGGGCGGCGCGGTGCGGCCGTAGACCAGGCCCTGAAGCACCGAAGCGCTGGCGTTATGGTCCTGGGCCAGGGCCTCAACCACGATCTGGCCGAACAAAGGCAGCCCTCGCCGTGGGACGCGGCGCCAGAACGCCGAGACCGCCCGGACCACCGGCTTGGCCAGCACCATGATCTCCAGCAGCGGCGCGAAGATCATGACCGCGGCAACCACCCCATGCTCGAGCACCGGCATCTCGATCATCAGGCCCTGCAGCCGGTCGGGCGCCAGCGCCGCGAACTCGAGCGCCACGTTGGCTCCCAGCGAGGTGCCCGCGACGACCGCCTTGTCGATCTCCAGGTGGTCGAGCAACGCCAGCACCTGCTCGGCGTACTGCCCCATCGAGTACAGCGACATGTCGTCGGGCCGATCCGACTGTCCATGCCCCAGCAGGTCGAGCGTGATCACGCGCTGGCGCTGGTCGGCAAGGCTCTTGGCGAGGGACTGCTGCATCGTCTGCGACAGCAGCTGCCCGTGGAGCAGCACCATCGGTCGTTCGCCCCGGCCGTAGATTGTGTAGGCCAGCCGGTGGCCCTCGAAGTCGAATTGAGGCATCGGCAAAGGTTAAGCCATGGTTGAGGTTGGAAGCGATGCCTGAGATGCCGGAGCTGGAGGTGCTCAGTGAGTACCTGGGCCCGCGCCTTGCCGGCCAGGAGATCCGCAAGGTCACGGTTTCGCCCAAGTTCGGCTTCCTGCTGCGCACCCCGCCGGCGGACCTGGCCCGCGCTCTGGAGGGATCCCGGATCGAGCGCATCTGGCGGCGAGGCAAGTTCCTGGTCCTCGACGTCGACAGCAAGATGCTGGTCATCAACCCGATGCTCGGTGGCCGGCTCCATTGGTCGGGCTCTGGCGGCAAGCCGCCGCCGGCAACGATCATGTCGATGGACCTCTCCGGTGGCGAGACCCTGCGGCTGACGGATTTCGCCCGCATGGCTCGCGTCTACCTGGTGGACCAAGGCGAATTGGACTCGGTCCCGGGATGGGCCGAGCTGGGCCCTGAGGCCGACTCGGTGACGCTGGAGGACTTCCGGGCGCGCATCAGACGTCACCCCGGCGAGCTGAAGAACCTGCTCCGCAACCAGGCCTTCGTTGCGGGCGTGGGCAACGCCTACTCCGACGAGATCCTCCACGAGGCCCAGATGCTGCCGCTGCGGAAACGATCGACGCTTTCGCCCGAGGATGTCGACAGCCTCCACGAGGCCACCACCTCGGTTCTCGCCGACGCGGTCGCGAAAATCCGTGCGCAGCCTGACTACGAGCCGCACAAGCAGGACCGCAGCTTCATGAAAGTCCACCTGCGAGGGGGCGAGGCGTGCCCGCGCTGCGGCCACAGGATCGCCGAGATCAAGGCCCGCGGCGAGGTCTTCAACTACTGCCGGGGCTGCCAGAAGTAGAGCCCAGCCTCTGGCCCCCAGTGCCCGGTCAATAGCGAACATACGTTCTATACTGGCGGGGTGAGCCAGCCTCAGCTCTTCTCGCGCCCGCGAGCTTCAGTGGTCGAGCAGGCCCAGCTCTTCGAGCTCCGCCGCAGCACCTTCGACACCCCCGAACTGCGTGGCCTGGAATTCATCGAAGTGGAGGCCAAGACGGTGCTGAACCACTTGCCCGGGAACCGGCTGCCGTTCCGGTGGACGATCAACCCTTACCGAGGCTGCTCCCACGCCTGCGTTTACTGCTTCGCGCGCGCCACGCACGCCTTCCTGGGGATGAACCCGGGCCGCGATTTCGAAACCCGAATCGTGGTCAAGGTCAACGTCGCCGAAGTGCTTCGCGCGCAGCTGGCGCGCAAGAGCTGGAAAGGGGAGCACGTCGCGATGGGCACCAACACCGACCCCTACCAGGCGGCCGAGGGCCGTTACCGGCTGATGCCGGGGATACTCGGGGCGCTCAGAGACTCCCGCAACCCGTTCTCGATCCTCACCAAGGGCACCATGATCCTGCGCGACCTTCCGCTGCTGGTCGAGGCCTCCGAGGTCGCCGAGGTGCACACCTCGCTCTCGATCGGCACCATCGACGAGGCGGCCTGGCGAGCCACCGAGCCGGGGACGCCGGCGCCCCGCAAACGGCTCGAGGCGGTGCGCCGTCTCAACGACGCCGGCATCCCCTGCGGGGTTCTGATGGCGCCGATCCTGCCGGGTATCACCGACGATCCCGAGCTGCTGCGCAAAACCGCCGCGGCGGCGGTGGAGGCCGGGGCGACCCACGTCTACCCGATCCTTCTTCACCTGCGACCGGGCGTGAAGGAGGAGTTCCTGGGTTGGCTGGATCGCGAGTATCCCCAGCTGGCGCCGCGCTACAACTCGCTCTACCACGACCGGGCCTATGCCCCGCGCTTCGCTCAGGAGGAGCTGACCAAAAAGATGGCGGCGATCCTGGCCGACCTGCCGGCGCCTCGGCCGACGGCGGACCGGTTCGCACGGCGCTGGACAGCGCCCGAGGCCGAGTCAGCGCCGGCGCCTGCGGAGCAGCTTTCGCTGGTCTAGGTCTAGGATCACTGGATGCGATCGACCGCGGAACCGGACACATCCCGGCCAGGCTCCGGGGCACTCCTGGCATACCTGACCGCCGCGTCGCTTCTGGGCGCCGCCGACACCGCGGTCTTCATCGCCACCGACCCCGGGACGGCACTAAAGACAGGCGGTCGGGCCACGGGCTCGCTCGCTGGTCTGGCGGTCTGGCTGCTGCTGCTGGCGGTTTCGGGCCGACGGCTGGCCGGCGGCGACAGCCCCCGGCTCGCTACCGCCGGCCTGGGTCTGGCCGCGGTGGCCGCGCTTGACGGCGTCGGTTTGGCGGTGATCCACGTCGCCGCCGGGGTCGGGGGGCCACGCATCATGGTTGGGGCGGGCGCCGGCATCGCGGTGCTGGCTTTGGCGGTGATTGCCCGATCGGCCGGCGACTGATGGGCGCCTTCTCGGACTTCAACTCGCAGCGCCTGCTCAAGGTCTGGCCCGGGGTGGTGGCCCGGCCGATCGTCGGCGAGCGGATGACGATGGCGCTGGTCGAGCTCGAGCCCGACCGTCCAGTCGCCGAGCACCACCATGAAAACGAGCAGCTCGGTTTCGTGGTCCAGGGCGGGATGCAGATGAAGATCGGCGACGAGACGCGAGACCTGGTGGCGGGCGACACCTACACCATCCCCAGCGACCTGCCCCACTCGGTGGTACGCACCGGGCCGCAGGGATGCGTGGTGATCGACGTCTTTGCCCCGGTTCGCGCCGACTGGGATGCCGTCGAGCGAGGCGAGCCGAGCCCCGGGAGCTGGCCGCCGAAGTAGAGGCATGAGGGGGTGAGCGAGAGCTTCTTCGAACCCCTGTCGGCGACCGACGCCTGGTTCCTATACGCCGAGCGACCCGAGACGCCACTCGACCTTGGGACCGTCTACATCTTCGAGCCCGGCTCGCGGGTGCCCGACGGTCGCGGCGTAATGGGTATCCGCGAGACCGTGGCCGAGCGCCTCCACCTGGTGCCGCGCTACCGCCAGCGGATTCACCCTGTGCGATTCCACATGGGCCACCCGGTCTGGGTTGACGATCCCGATTTCGATCTCGACTTCCACATCCGCCACGAGAGCCTGCCGGCCCCCGCCGATGGCGCGACCTTCCGAACCACGGTGGCCCGGATCCTGGCGCGCCCGCTGGACATGCGCCGCCCGCTATGGGACATGACCGTTCTGAGCGGCCTGCCCCACGGCAAGATCGCGGTCATCAACCGGGCTCACCACGCCATGCTTGACGGCGCCTCGGCGGCCGACATCATCACCGTGCTGCTGGACCTGACACCGGAGGGGAACCCGATCGAACCGCCCCAGGAGGCCTGGAAGCCGCGGCCGGCGCCGGGCCAGTGGGAGCTGATCAGGCCCATGCTCTGGAACCCACCCAAGCGGCAGGCTGGCGGCGACGGCCGGGTGATCCGGCGGCGGATGGCACTGTGGCGCCTGCCCGTGGGCGGCTTCGCGTCACTGGCCCGGGCCCAGCTCAAGTCGCGACCCGACCTGTTCTTCAACCGCAAGCTGGGGCTTCAGCGCAGCGGCCGCGGGCTCAAGGTCCCGCTGGCGGACATCAAGGCGCTCAAGGACCGCTACGGCTGCACCGTCAACGACGCCGTCCTGGGGCTGATCGGCGAGGGCCTTCACCGCTGGTTCGTCGACCGCGGCACCGGGGTACCGGACCACGTGCGGGTCTTCTGCCCGGTGAGTGTCCGATCCGATTCCGAGCACGGCCAGCTCGGCAACAAGGTCAGCGGAATGGTGCTCGACATGCCGACGGCGGCGATGTCGATGGAGGAGAGGCTGACCCGTATCCGCGAGCGCACCGCCCAGCTGAAGCAGAGCCACCAGGCGGTGGCCGCTGAGAAACTCACCGGGCTGGCCGGCTGGGCGCCGCCGACGTTGCTGATCCTTGCCGGCCGCGTGATGCCCAACCAGCAAGGCGGCGCCAACATCAACGTCACCAACGTCCCCGGCCCGCAGTTCCCGCTCTACACCGGCGGCGCTCAGATGCTGGAGGTCTGGCCCTTCGCCCCGCTGTACCCATCGATGGGGCTGGGCATCGCCGTCGTCTCCTACAACGGCAACCTGTACCTCGGCTTTAGCGCCGATTCCACTCTGGTGCCCGACGTCGAGTCGTTCTGGACCCACATTCGGGCAGCGGCGGAGGAGTGCTCCGCCCTAGGGGCTAGTGCATCCGGCGGCTGAGCTGGGGCGTTTAGCGCGGCCCGAGTCGAGGGGGATCGGGGGCGTCAGCGCCAGAATTCGATGAGCTGCTCGGCAAGAGCGCTGCTCTGGTCGTAACCGGCTCGAGCAGCGGGCACGCGCCTGGACAGATCCATCATGTTGCTGCCGAATGCGTCGCGGGAGTTCTCGTCCGGCAAGATGGTTTCGACCCTGCTCCCCCCAGCGCGTAGTTCGCCTACCTGAGCTGCAAGATGCATGTTCCACTCCACCGGCGCCCGTGATCTGCCGCCAAACGGTGACAGGACCAGCACCCGCTCGAATCCAGCTGCCAGATCGGCATTCTCGCTGGATCGTCGGTAGCCGCCGTCGATGTACCGGCCATCGCCGATCCAGTAGGGAGCGGCGCTTGAACAGCTGGCGGCGACGGCGTCCGCCAGGTCGACTCCGCTGTCGCGGTCGAACACAACCGGTTCCCCGGTATGGGCGTCGACAGCCACGACCAGCACCGTTTGTTCGGGCCACTGCTGACTTGGAAGCCGAGCGGCGACAGTAGCGCGCCATTGCCGTTGCCCGGAGCCGTCCGACGCGGCATCCATTTCGAGCGCGGCGGCACCCAGTCTACGGCGCATGTCGGCCGGGTCCTCCGCGGCGGCGATGATCGCGCTCGTCCGCTCCATATGGTCGACCCTCGGGCCACCGGGAGCGCGTCCACCGGCGGATCGGACCGGACCGGGCTGTTGCACGGGCGCTGCGGAAAGGAGGTCTGCAAACAGTTGCGCCGGGATGGTGCCGGTTATCTGGGCTGCCGTCGTCGATCCGGCCGACGTCCCGATGATCACGTCCGCTTCAGTCACATCCAACCCGGCATCAAAGAGGCCGGCGACGACGCCGATCAACCACGCATTGCCTGCCGCCCCGCCACCACCGAGCACCAACGCGCGCTTTGGGATGGGCGTCACGGGCATTCCAGCATCATCCGGGACTTTACCGGCCTCTGGCCTCTTTCGGACGGTCGCATGACGCGCGATGGCCTCATCCCGAGCCGCCGCAGCCTTAGTGTTGGGCATGGACAAGGAGCGCACCAGGCTGCGGCGCCATCCGGAGCGCGGACACGACGACCGCGATCTGATCCATGCCATCCTCGACGAGGCCCTGGTGTGCCACGTCGGCTTTGTCGCCGACGGCTACCCGACAGTGATCCCGACCCTGCACGCCCGCGCCGGTGACACGCTCTACCTGCACGGGTCGCCCGCCAGCCGGATGCTGCAGGCGGCGCCCGGCGGCGAGATCTGCGTCACCGTAACCCTCCTCGACGGCGTGGTGATGGCCCGCTCGGCGTTCAACCACTCCATGAATTACCGATCGGTTGTGGTCTTCGGCCGGCCGCGGCTGGTCACCGATGCCGAGGAGAAGGAGGCAGCGTTCAAGACCCTCGTCGAACACGTGGCTCCCGGACGCTGGGACGATGCTCGGCATCCAACGCGCTCCGAGATGACCGCCACGACCGTGCTCGCGCTCTCCCTCGACGAGGCATCGGCGAAGGTGAGAAGCGGCCCGCCCAAAGACGACGAGGCTGACCTGGGGTTGGATGTGTGGGCCGGCGTTGTGCCGCTTCGGACCGTGGCCGGTGAGCCGCAGCCGGACCCCGGGCTGGCCCCCGAGATAGAGCCGCCGGGCTATGCCCGGAATTACCGTCGCGACGCCGCGACTCCCAACGACCCCGCTTGATTTGGAGGTGAGCGATGACTGAGGAGCAGGACCCAGCCAAGGCCTACCAGGCCCAGCTGCTGGCGCTGGTCGGCGACCAGGACCCCGTCGATGTGCTGAAGGGGATCCCGTCGGCGCTGCGGGCGATCCTCGCGGATGCCGCGGATGTCGCCGCAACAAAACCCGCGCCGGCTGAGTTCTCGCTGGTGGAGCTGATCGGCCACATGGTCGACGCCCAGGTCGTTGTCTTCACGCGGCTGCGCTGGATCCTGGCCGAGGAGGAGCCGCCGATCCCCGGTTACGAGCAGGATGACTGGGTCAGGATCTCCGGGTACGCCGACGCTGACCCCGACCAGCTGGTCGATCTTCTCGAGGGTCTCGAGCGCGCCAACATCCACCTCTGGCTGCATACCCCGGCCGAACAGCGGGCTCGTGTTGGCATGCACGCCGAGCGGGGCGCGGAATCGTTCGGCCTGACGTTCGCGATGCTGGCCGGCCACGACCTGCTCCACCTGGACCAGGCTCGGCGCACGGTCGACGCGGTGCGCGGAAGGGTCGTCGCGGCGGACTGACCCCGGGTCGGCCTTATCCGACCGGCACCGGCTCCGGCTGCCGATCGGCGGCGAGGGCGGGCACCGGCGCCGCGAAGTTGCGAGCGGCGGCGCGGCGTTTGCCCCGCTTTCGCTCCTTGGCCAGCTGGTAGATGTAGTCGTCGAAATCGACCTCCATGGTGTGCCGCTTCGACTTGAGGTAGCGCTTGAACATCGCCGCCCGCTCGTGGTCGATGTCGGCCTGGACGTCAGCCGTACTGGGTAGGGCGTACTCGCCGAGCAGGTATTCGGCCATCCACTCCGACTGGACCTCGGCCAGCGGCATGATCGCGCCGATCGGCTGCAGCAACCCCAGGAAGAAGAGGTTGTCGATCCCCGGCTTGAAGACGCGTCTGAAGAGCGGCAGGTCGTTGTCCGGGGCGGAAAGAAAGTCGGGGTCGAAGAACGGGAAGGTGACCTTGTAGCCCGTGCAGTAGACGATCACGTCGACCTCCTCGACGCTGCCGTCTACGAACCTGACGCTGCCACCCATCAGCTCGCTGATGTTGGCCTTGGGCGTAACCGCGCCGTGCGCCACCCGCATCAGGATCTCCCCCGAAACCGTCGGATGGGCGTGGAAGACGTCGTGATCGGGCTTGGGCAGGCCGTAACGCTCCGGCGGTCCGACCATGGTGAGCAGGATCCGCTTGGTCAGCTTCTGCTTGACCGCGAACGGGATCCGAGGGTCGGTCATCTGCTGGTCCATCGGGCGTCCGAGGATGTACTTGGGGATGATCCAGGCGCCTCGGCGCGCCGCCAGGAAGGTCTTCTCCGCGCTGTAGCTGGACTCGACGGCGATGTCCATAGCCGAGTTGCCCATGCCCAGCACCAGCACCCGCTTGCCCCTGAAGGGCTCGGCGTCGACGTAGTGGTGCGCGTGCATGACCTCGCCGGCGAACTCGCCGGGGAAGGGCGGTTCAGGCCAGCGCGGGTCCCAGTGGTGGCCGTTGGCCACGACCAGGGCGTCATAGTGGCGCGTCTCACCGCTGTCGAGGGTGACGGTCCAGGTGCCGTCGTCAGCGCGCTCGGCCCGGTCGACCCCGGTGTTGAAGGTGATGCGGTCCCGGAAGCCGAAGTGGTCGACGTAGGCGTCGAAGTACTCGGCGACCTGGGTGTGGTGGGGGAAGTCGGGGTAGTGCTTGGGCATCGGGAAGTCGGAGTACTCCATCCGCTCCCGTGAGGTGTTGATGTGCAGCGAGCGGTAGGCCGAGGACATGCCGTTCTTGTTCCCGAAGACCCAGTTGCCGCCGACGCGGTCGCCCTTGTCGAAGCAGTCGAAGGGAATACCGCGCTGCTGCAGGACCTTGGCCGCCGTGATCCCAGAGGAGCCGGCCCCGATGATGCAGACCAGTGGTTTCGACATGAGTACGCCAGCTTACCGAAATCGCGTCCGGCGGCGTCCCTACCGGGCGCCCGGTTCGTTGCGGTTGGTAACGCGATGCGGTATGACTCAACCAGATGCCGCGGTTTCTCAGCCCCAAGGAATTGCTGTCGATAATGGCCGTGCCGTTGCCGCTTGGTCCGGCGCCGATGCCGATTGCGGACACCGATCCCGACCCCGGGTTGTTTGGTCCCGAATCTGTGACCTGGAAGGTGCTGCGTGAGCCGCTGCTGATCCTTGCCGGCGCCCGCGCCCTGCTCTTGCAGGCGGCCCACCCGCACGTCGCCCAGGGCGCCATCGACCACAGCTCCTACGCCACCGACCCCTTCGGACGGCTGATGCGCACGACCGACTGGGCGGGCGCGGTCGCGTTCGGGACCACGGCCGAGGCGGAGGCGGCCGCCGCCCGCGTCAACCGGATGCACCGCAAGGTCGCCGGCACGCTGCCGCGCGGCCGCGGTAGCCGCAAGGTCAAAGCAGGCAGCGCTTACAACGCCATGGACCCAGACCTGCTGTTGTGGGTCCACGCCACCTTCGTGGACACCCTGCTGGTCGCGCACGACCGGTTGGTGGGCGGGCTGACCGAGCCCGAGCGCGACGCGTTTGTCCACGAGTGGGACGCGGTGGCCCGCCTGATGGGCGTGCCGGAGCAGCTGCTCTGGGGCGACCACGCCGCCATGGCTGCCTACGTCGACGAGCAGGTCGAGCACGGTTTCGCGCGGCCCGCCGCCGGCTCCCGGCTGGTTGCCGCCACCATCCTTCACCCGCCCCTGCCCTCGCCGCTGTTGAGGCCGCTGATGGACACCCTGGCGTTCATCGCGGTCGGTTTTCTGCCTGCCACCACGCGCAAGGCCTACCGCATCACCTGGACCCCCGCCCACGAGGCCGCCCATCTCAGCCTGGAGCTGATGGTGCGCAACACCCGCCGGGGCATGCCCCGCGCTCTCCGGGTCGCCCCGATCTACGACTTTGCCTTGTCTCGAACCTTGGGCCGGCTTCGCGACGGTTCCGATCGGCGGCTCCAAGGGGCGGCCTAGCCAACAGTTGACCGAGTACATAGCGGGCAGAGCCCAGATGGGCGTGTCGCTCGGTTTCCACATCGTCTTCGCCTCCATCGGAGTTGGTCTTCCCCTGCTACTCCTGATCGTCGAGGGGCTCTGGCTGCGGAACCGAGACCCTGACTGGAAGCTGCTGGCGCGTCGCTGGAGCAAGGCATTCGGCATCCTCTTCGCGGTGGGCGCGGTTTCAGGGACGGTGCTGAGCTTCGAGCTGGGACTGCTCTGGCCTGGGTTCATGGGCTACGCCGGCGGCATCATCGGCCTGCCCTTCTCGATGGAGGGGTTTGCCTTCTTTGTCGAGGCGATCTTCGTGGGTCTCTACCTCTACGGCTGGGAGCTGCTCTCGCCGCTGGCTCACTGGCTCTGCACCATCCCCCTGGTGATCAGCGGCGCAGCTTCGGCATGGTTCGTGGTCACCGCCAACGCCTGGATGAACAGCCCGACGGGCTTCCGCCTCGACCACGGCCGGGTCACCGACGTCCATCCACTGGAGGCGATCTTCAACCCTGGCACGCCGATCGAGACAACGCACGTGATGATCTCCGCCTACCTGGTCACCGGCTTCGCCGTCGCGGCCATCTACGCGGTCGGCATCCTCCGCCGCCGTGGAGGGACGGTCTATCGCAAGGGTCTGCTGGTGGGGATGTTGCTGGGCTCGATCTGTGCACCGCTGCAGGTGATCACCGGCGACATGAATGCCAGGTGGGTGGCTGATCACCAGCCGGCCAAGCTGGCCGCGATGGAAGGCCAATTCCGGACCGAGTCCGGCGCACCGCTTCGGATCGGCGGCTGGCCCAACCTCGCGTCGCGAAACACCGACTTCGCCATCGAAATCCCTGCGGGCCTGTCGTTCCTGGCCTACGGCAACTTCAACGCCGTGGTCAAAGGGCTCGATTCCTTCAACCCCGGCAGCACCCCGGACCCCCGCCCGGTGCACCTCGCCTTCGACGTGATGGTGGGTATCGGATTCCTGCTGCTGGGGTTGGCGGCCTGGTTCTTCTGGCTACTCTGGCGCCGCCGTCGTGTACCCGAATGGCCGCTGTTGCTAAGAGCGACGGCCGCCGCCGGCGTGCTTGGTTTCGTGGCTGTTGAGGCGGGATGGATGGTGACCGAGATCGGCCGCCAGCCCTGGATCATCTATGGCGTGGTCCGCACCGCGGCCGCCATCACGCCGGCCCCGGGGCTGTTGTGGAGCTTCTGGATCTCGACCGCGATTTACGTGGCGCTGGGAACGACCTGCGCGGCATTGCTGCTGCGGCTCGCCGGGGCCACCCGGTCGGGTCTGGCGGAAGCGCCGGAGACAGAGCCGTGAGCGCTGCCGTGCTCGACTACTCGGTAGCGGCGATCCTGTGGGTGGCGATCGTGGTCTACGCGGTCCTTGCCGGCGCCGATTTCGGCGGCGGCGTCTGGGACCTGTTCGCCCGTGGTCCGCGCGCACAGCAGCAGCGTGCGGCGGTCTCCCGGGCGATGGGCCCGGTCTGGGAGGCCAACCACGTCTGGCTGATCTTCCTGATCACGGGTCTGTTCACGGCGTTCCCCGCCGGCTTCAAGGCGCTGTCCCTGGGCCTGTTCGTGCCTTTCTCGCTGGTTCTGGCCGGGATCATTCTTCGCGGCGCCGCCTTCGCCTTCCGCGCCCACGCGTCCGGCGGCCGCGCCCGCCAACGCTTCGGCCTGGCCTTCGGCGTGGGCAGCATCATCACCCCCTTCCTGTTGGGCGCATGCGTCGGCGCCGTCGCTACCGGTCAGGCGATCCAGCCCGCGCAGACTACCGAACAGCTGCTGCTACCGTGGACGACTCCCTTCTCCCTGGTTTGCGGAGCCCTGGCTCTGGCCATTTGCGCCGGCCTGGCGGCGGTGTATCTCACCGTCGAGACCAGGAGCTCGGGTCTGCCGGAGCTGGCCGAAGACTTCCGGGTTCGCGCCCTCGCCGCCGGCGCCGCCACCCTGGTGCTGGCGGCGGTCGCGCTGCCCCTTGCCAGCAGCACCGCGCCAGCTCTCTGGCGCGGACTTATCGGCAGGGCCGCCCCGGTGACGGCGCTGGCCGCGGTGCTGGCGGTTTTCGCCGCCCTATCCATGCTTCGGCGTCGCTTCCGCGCCGCTCGGGCAGCTGCCGCCGGGCAGGTCGTCTGCATCCTGCTTGCGTGGGCGCTGGCCCAGGTGCCGCAGCTGGTGCCGCCGGCTCTCACCATCGAAGGCAGCGCCAGCCCGCCTGAGGTGATGGCCAGCCTGCTGGTCACCTATGGCGTCGGTGCCGCGGTTCTGCTGCCCTCACTGGGCCTTCTGTTCTATGTCTTCAAGGGCCGAAACCCGGCCGTTCTCTAAACCGGCGCCCCTCAGACCAGCTCGACCAGCGCCGGCAGCACCTCGCCGATGGGCTCGTGAAAGACCTCATCGGCGGCGCGGTCGAAGGGCGTCGGTTCGCCGTTGATGATCACCAGGCGCGCCCCCGCCGCCTGGGCGATCGACGGGAGCGCGGCCGCGGGGTAGACGCCCAGCGAGCTCCCCACCGCGAGGCAGAAGTCGCACGCCTCGGCGGCCGCCTGGGCGCGGGCGAGGTCGCCGGCAACAAGGTTCTGGCCGAACGAGATCGTCGCCGACTTGAGCACGCCGCCGCAGCTGCGGCAGGGCGGATCATCCTCGCCGGCGCGAACCCGCTCCAGCGCGCGCTCCATCGGCGCCCGCTCGCCGCAGCTCATGCAAACCACATCGCGCATGGTGCCGTGGATCTCCACCGTGATCGCGGGAGCCGAGCCCGCCATCAGGTGGAGGCCGTCGATGTTCTGCGTAACCAGCGCCTGCAGATGGCCCTTCCGTTCCAGCTCGACCAGGGCCAGGTGACCGCGGTTGGGCGACGCTCTCCAGGCGGGATGATCGAGGCGCTGCCGCCAGGACTCGACCCGTACCTGGGGGTCGGACATGTAGTAGCGGATGTTCGAGAGCCGCTCCGCCTTGGGGTCCTTGGTCCAGACGCCGTCGGGGCCGCGGAAGTCGGGGATGCCCGAGTCGGTGGAGATGCCGGCGCCGGTCAGCACCAGCAGGTTGGCAGAATCGCGGATCCAAGCCGCGACCGCCTCCAGCGTCACGGTCTATCGCAGGGCGGTGGCGTCAGGTATCCGGAGCGCGACCACGATGAATCGCGGGTCGTCGTCCTTCCAACCGTTGCAGGTCTGGAGGGTGAGTCGGTCGTCGGTGGTTGGCTGCAACCACTGCAGGTCCTTCCAGTTCACGCTGGGATGGATCTCTGACACCCGATAGCGGAGGGTCTTGCCGCCGCCATAGTCGATGGTGATGATGTTGCCGATATGCAGGTCGTGCAGTCTCCAGAACATGCCGTTGCGCGCGTGGGCATAGACATAGGTGTTGCTGCCGCCGTTCTGGTCGCCGGTTAGGAGGTGATCGGCGCCGGGATAGGTAAACGCCTCGTACTTGACCGGCGGCGTCTTGCCGTCGCCCTTGGTGATCAGGAGGTCGATGTTGACGTTGCTTATCTTGATCCGCGGGAAACCGCTTTCGGGCTGCGCCACGGCCGCCTGGATCGCGTTGTTCACCTCGCCCGGGAGCTCGCGAAGGTCGACCGTGCTGCCCGGAGGCGCCAGCTGGGAGAAGCCGTAGAAGACCAGCACCAGGGCTACCGCCGAGGAGATCACGCGGCTGTCGTAGGCCCAGCGCCATCCCTTACCCGGGAGCCTGGGCTTGTCGGTCGGGCGGGGTGGCCGTCGCAGGCGCTGGGCGGCGAAGTAGGAGACCAGGCCGACGACCAGGATCGGCAGCACCGGTCCACCCGGCAGGCTGACCCCGTCGCCTGGCAGAAGTGCGCCCCCGCCCGGCCCAACCGATCCGGTGAGCGCGTCCGAGACCAGCTGCCAGATGCCAAAGGCGAAGATCGCCATCGCCACCACGAAGAGCCCGACAAGGAACCTGGTGTCGTACAGGAGTCCCCTTCGTGACGGCGGCGCGCTCTGCCGGCGGGCGGCGCGCCTGAGCTCGAGCTCGCGCTCTTTGGAGATGGTCTCGCCGACCATCGCCGCCACCGGGTCAAGCTCTGCCGTGGCGGCCGCCAGCCGAGCCGCCGCGGTTGGGACCGACGGAGGCTTTGGGGTAGCAGGCGCCTGGGCGGCAGGCGCCGGCATGGCCGTGCGCCGTGGCGCCGCCGGGCGTACCGGAGCCGTTGCGGGTGCCCCTGCAGGCGTCGCGCGCTTGCTCGCAGCTGGTGCGGCCTTGGGCCTGGCCTTCGTGCTTGCGCTTGCTCCGGTCTTGGGCGTCGACTTCTTACTCGCGGCTGTCGCGGGCTTGGGCTTCGCTGCGCCCTTGGGCGTGCTCTGACCAGAGGATGCCGCCGAGACTTTTGATGCTGCTGACTTCCGCCCCGCCGACGCCCCCTCTACTGGCGTTTTCTTAGGTTTGCCCTTCGGGTCAGCCATTTGAGGAAGCGATCGTACCCCGCGGTTCGGGCCCTTTCAAGGTTCGTTCTGAATTGGCGATAGCGGCAGAGCGCGCGTGTAGACTCGCTCTCGCCATGCAGGTCAGCCTCGAGCGTCGGCCCGGATCGGTGGTCGAACTCTCGATCGAGGTGCCCACTGAGCAGGTCGAACGCGCCATCAACCTCGCCTTCGAACACATGTCGCCGAACGTGCGCGTCGCCGGCTTCCGGCCGGGAAAGGCTCCCCGCGAAATCCTCGAGCGCGAGATCGGATGGCCCGCGCTCCGGGAGCACGCCCTTGAGCACCTCCTCTCCGACACCATTGCCGAGGTCGTCGCCGAGCAGAAGCTGGAGGTGATCGCCAACCCGCAGGTTGAGGTCGAGCAGTTCGAGCGCTTGCAGCCGGCCCGCTTCAAGGCGCTGGTCACCGTCAAGCCAGAGGTCGTCCTGGGCGACGTCAGCGCCATCCGCGCGCCGCTCAAGGAAGCCGCCGTCGGGACCGACGCGGTGGACGCGGCGATCGAGGAGATCCGCGAGAGCCTGGCGGTGCTGGTACCGGCTGACAACCGGCCGGTCCAGGAGGGCGACCACCTTGTCGTCGACCTGGAGGTGCGCAAGGACGGCGTTCCGGTCGACGACCAGCCCACCGCTAATCTCCAGCTCGATGTCAGCGCTGACAGCCTGCTTCCCGGCTTGTTCGATGGACTGAGCGGCATGACCCAGGACAAGAGCAAGGAGATCCCCGTCCACCTCCCCGACGACTATCGCCGGACCGAGCTCGCGGGGCAGGACGTGATCTTCGCGGTCACCGTCAAGGAGATCAAAGAGCACCAGCTGCCCCCGGTCGACGACGAGCTGGCCAAGCTCAGCGGCGCGGGCGAGACCGTCGAGGAGCTGCGTCAGCGGGTGGAGGAGCGCCTCCGTGCAGCGGCTGAGCGCGACGAGGTGTTCGCCCAGCAGAAGGCGGCCCTGGACCAGCTGGTGGAGACGTCGCGGTTCGAGGTTCCCGACGTGATCGTCGAGGATGAGATCGAGCGCGAGATCCGGAACCTGGCCATCAGCCTCGGCCAGCAGGGGATCGACTTCGAGAAGTTCGTCGAGTTCGGCGGCGCCGACATGACTCAGCTGCGCGAGGAGCGACGGCCAGCGGCACGCGACCGGGCGGCCCAGGAGCTGGTGCTGGACGCGCTTGCCGAGCAGCAGGCGATCGTTCCCAGCGACGCCCACATCGACGCGGAGGCCAACCGGGTGCTCGAGGGCAGCGAGGATGCCGAGCGCCTCAAGTCTTCAGACCGAGTGCGGGCTTACGTGGCCGAGCGGATGCGGCTGCAGTGGGCGTTGCTGTGGCTGGCGGCGACGGCGCGAGGGGAGACCTGGACCCCGCCGGAGCCGGGCGCCGACGACAGTGGCGCCGGCGCCGAGGCAGCCGCCGGCGAGATGGTGGGCGGCGAGCTGGCAGTGCCGGTCCCGGAGTCCGAGCCCGAGCCGGAAGGCCCAGACGGAATGGTTGAGATCTGAGGCGGGTTGGTCAAGAGCATCGCGCAGCAGTATTGGATTGGATAGGACGGTGAGTAATATGGATCGCATGGAGCCAGTCAGGGATTACCTGGTGCCGATGGTCATCGAGACCACCAACCGGGGCGAGCGCGCCTTCGACATCTACTCGCGGCTGCTCAAGGACCGCATCATCTTCATCGGCACCCCGATCGACGACCAGATCGCCAACCTGGTCATGGCCCAGCTCCTCTTTCTGGAGGGCGAAGACCCCGAGAAGGACATCAACATCTACATCAACTCGCCCGGTGGCGTGATCACCTCGGGGCTGGCGATCTACGACACCATGCAGTACATCAAGCCCCGCATCAGCACCATCTGCATGGGGCTGGCGGCTTCGATGGCGGTGCCGATCCTGGCCGGCGGGACCAAGGGCATGCGCTTCGCCCTGCCCAACACCCGGATCATGATCCACCAGCCGAGCGGCGGCTTCCAGGGCCAGGCGGCGGACATCGAGATCCAGGCCCAGGAGGTGCTCTTCCTGAAGGAGCGGATCAACGAGATCCTGGCGGCCCACACCGGCCAGCCGATCGAGCGGATCAGCCAGGACTCCGACCGGGACCGCTGGATGAAGCCGGAGGAGGCGCAGGAGTACGGAATCATCGACGACATCATCCAGCGCCACGAAAAGGCCGAGGAAATCCAGGGGCTCTTGGACGGGAAGCTCGACAAGGATCCCAAGATCGACACCAAGACCGGTGAAAAGAGTAGTGAAAAAGCGGAGCCGGCCAAGGCTTAAAGCGGTAGGGTGGTCTGGTGACAGCTTTTCGGTGTAGCAGGTGAACGAGAGAGAGGAGCGGCGCAGGCACACTCGCTGCTCCTTCTGTGGCAAGGGCCAGGACCAGGTTCGCAAGCTGGTGGCCGGCCCCGGGGTCTACATCTGCGACCAGTGCATCGACCTCTGCCAGGAGGTTCTCGAAGAGGACACCCGCACCACCGGCAACAAGCGCGGCAAGGCGGGGCTCATCCCCAACCCCCAGACCATCTGCGCCCAGCTCGACCAGTACGTTGTCGGCCAGGACCACGCCAAGAAGGTGCTCTCGGTCGCCGTCTACAACCACTACAAGCGGATCGCGCACAGCAAGACCCCTGGCGACGTCGAGCTGCAGAAGAGCAACGTCCTGCTGGTCGGCCCGACCGGCTGCGGCAAGACCCTTTTGGCGCAGACGCTGGCCAAGATCATCGACGTCCCCTTCTCGATCGCCGACGCCACCTCGCTGACCGAGGCCGGGTATGTCGGCGAGGACGTGGAGAATATCCTCCTGCGCCTGATCCAAGCCGCCGACTTCGATATCAGCCGGGCCGAGCGCGGGATCATCTACATCGACGAGATCGACAAGATCGCGCGCAAGTCGGACAACCCCTCGATCACCCGCGACGTCAGCGGCGAGGGCGTCCAGCAGGCGCTGCTCAAGATCCTCGAGGGGACCGTCGCTAACGTGCCGCCGCAAGGAGGCCGCAAGCATCCCCACCAGGACTTCATCCAGATCAACACCACCAACATCCTCTTCATCTGCGGCGGCGCCTTCGACGGCATCGAGCAGCTGATCGAGAGCCGCATCGGCCACAAGGTGATCGGCTTCGGCGCCCAGGTCCAGAAGGGCCGCGACAAGAACCGCACCCGGCTGCTGCGCGAGGTCCAGCCCCAGGACCTGCTCAAGTACGGGCTCATCCCGGAGTTCATCGGCCGCCTGCCGATCGTGGTCAACGTCGACTACCTCGACGAGGCCGACATCATCCGCATCCTCACCGAGCCCAAGAACGCGTTCGTCAAGCAGTACAAGAAGTTCTTCTCGCTGGACGACGTGGACCTGGAGTTCGAGGAGGGCGCCCTCAAGGCGATCGCGGTCAAGGCGCTCTCACGTGGTACCGGCGCCCGCGGGCTCAAGTCGATCATCGAGGAGGCGCTGCTCAACTCGATGTTCGAGGTCCCGTCGCGCAACGACATCAAGAAATGCGTCATCACCGAGGCTTCGATCAACGCCGGCGAGGAGCCGGAGATGATCCTGGGTGAGCGCAACGTGGTCGAGGAGCTCCCGGAGCAGACCGCCTGAGGCGGCGGTCGCGGGCCCGCCGAGGCTCGTGACTCGATGCGGTTCTAAGCTCTCGCTCGATTCTGAGCTTGCCCTCGCCTAACCTCGCCACGAGCCTCGTCGGACCCACGCCAGCCGCGACGTCCGGGCCGCTCCTCTTGCAGCAGGGAGGACAGCGGTCGGCGCACCGGGACGCAGGCCACCTCCACCGCGTGCAAATGGGTCGTGACCCCTCTCCTGTTACGTCACGCTGGCGTGCCTGAGAGCCCAGCTACCCGGCGCTGCGACAATACGGACCATGAGCAGAGCGAAGCCCAAGACCGAGTGGGCTGTCAAGCACTTCTCCCAAGCGAATCCAGCTGGGCCTCATCAAGGCGACCTGGCGGCCTTGCTGCGGCGAGTCGCGGACTCTGTCGAGGCGTTGGGCAAAGTGAGTGTCCAAGACTTGGTCTTACACACCGAAGTGACGGCTGACGGCGACTGGCCGTCGCTTACGGTGTACTACCACCGCCACAGATAACCCTTCCCCCGCCGCCTGAAAGGAGCTCCCGGAACAGACCGCCTAGCGCGGCGGGCCCACGCCCGATAAGTGACGTCCGGGGGTGACGTTCTCGGGGTGTGCGGTGGTTCCATCCGGCGGCCCCACCTCAGACTCCGGCCTGGCATTCTCGATGATCCGAGCCGTGATCGCTCGGACGCGTGCGTACGTGGCTGGGCCCAGGGCGTCCCGCAGGCGGTCCTCCACAGCGGCGACAGCCTGAGCCGCGGTCGCGGTCGTTTTCCGTCCCTTCGCTGTCAGCCGCACCAGTTTGGCCCGCCGATCCATCGGGTCCTGGCGCCGCTCCACATAGCCCCGACGCTCGAGGTCGTCTACCAGCTCACCCATTGACTGCGCTGTCATCCCAGCCGTCGCGGCCATGACGCTGAGGCGAACGTCGTCGCCATACGTCAGGCGCTCCAGCACGTTGCCGTGGGCAGGGCGAAGGTCGTCGAAGCCTGATGCGGCGACGTGGTCGAAGACGTCCTGCGAGAGCAGGTTGTAGGCGGTGCGGAAGAGTTGAGCGGTTGAGGGACTGCGCTCGCTGCGCGACTTCGCCGTTGACATCGGTAATAAGGATACCTTATTATCAGGCCTCCTTAGCAAATTACCGGAGCGGTCCGAACCAGGAGCTGCTCCACGCTTATCGAGGAGGACGGGACATGTGGAAGAGTGAGCACCGGGAGGAGACCGTCGCTCGGGCGGACGTGGTATGGGGCATCCTCGCGGATGCCGAGGGTTGGCCGCGATGGAACCCTGGGTACTCCAAGGCGCACCTCGATGGACCGTTGGCGGCGGGCACAACCGGAGAGGTCACCCTTGCCAACGGCATGGAGCGGAAGTTCGAGGTCTACGACGTCGACGGCTCGACCTTCTTCTCCTACGGTTCGTCGATGCCGGGCGCGAAACAGGAGTTCCTGCAGCGGGTCGAGTCACTCGACGACGGGCGCACCCGGGTGACATTCGGCCACACCATCGAAGGCCCGGCCTCGATGGTTTACGGACTGCTCTTTGGCAGGATCATCCGTGGCTACCTGCCTACCGCGGTGCGTCAGCTGGTGGCCCAGGCCGAGACAACCACCTGATACAAACGAGAGCTACTTCTCTGCCGGCACCGGCATGGGCGACGCGAGCTGGAAGTAATTGCCGTCGGGGTCGGCGAAGGTCGCCAGCGAGAAGCCGTCCTGCATGTCGTACGGCTCCTTGATCACCTCGGCCCCGAGGCCCTTGATTCGCTCGAACTCGCCCGGGACGTCGGCGGTCTCGAAGAACCAGATGCACCGCGCCGGCTCGGTGGCCTTACCGTGCACCTCCGAATGCAAGCCGATGCTCAGGAAGCCGCCCTCGCTCCCCCAGCCGGTGAAGCCGCCCTCCTGCATTGTCGGCGCTCCCAGGACCTTGGTGTAGAAGGCCACCAACGCCTCCGGGTTGTCGGTTCCGAGCAGGATGCTGTTGAACTTGAGCATCTAAACAGGCCCTCCGTCTTGGTCTCCGGTCCAGCCTACTCCACCGGCTACCGCCGACAGCTCGACGTCCACGACGGGGGAGTTGAGCAGCGTCTGGTAGACGACGCAGTAGCGCTCGGTGAGCTCCACCAACCGGGAGAGCTGGTCGGGCGGGGCGCTCGACTCGATGTCAAACCGCATTCGGATGTTGGCGAAGCCAACCGGCACGTCCTTGGCGACCGCCATCGTTCCGCGGAAGTCCAGGTCGCCTTCGGCGTGAACCGTCCCGCGCTCGATCGGGATCTCCATCGACGTCGCCACCGAGTTCATGGTGACGCCGGCGCAGGCGACCAGGGCCTGCAGAAGCATGTCGCCCGAGCACGCCGACATGCCGCCGCCGCCGCTGGCCGGATGCAGTCCCGCTTCGACCAGCGTCCGCCCCGTCTGGACGGAGCAAGTCACGCCCTCGCCGAGGGTTCCCTCGGCGTGCAGGGTCACCAGCGCGGACTCTGGCTCGCTACGGCAGCGCTCCTTCAGCGGTTGCTGGGCACTACGCAATGACTCGCGATCCATGGCCACCTCCAAATAAGACTGCGTGGGCAGTTTAGGGGCCGGTGGGGCTAGACCGTAAGCTTTAGCCCGTATGTCGGCGGAGATGGACAAGGCCTGGAAACCCCAGGACATCGAGCGTGAGCTCTATCGCAGCTGGGAGGAGGCCGGGCTCTTCATAGCCGACCCGTCGTCGGACCGCCCCAAGTTCAGCATCGTGCTGCCGCCGCCGAACATCACCGGCGAGCTCCATCTCGGCCACGCGATGCAGCAGTCGCTGATGGACCTGTACTGCCGGTACAAGCGGATGCGCGGGTTCGAGGTGCTGTGGCTGCCGGGCACCGACCACGCCGCCATCGCCACCCAGAACGTGATCGAGCGGCAGCTGGCCGCCGAAGGGACCTCCAAGGAGGAGATGGGGCGGGCAGCGTTCGAGAAGCGCGTGGCCGCTTGGTACGAGAGCGTCGGCGCCACCATCGTCGACCAGGAACGCCGTCTTGGAGTGACCATGGACTGGTCCCGCAGCCGCTTCACCATGGACGACGCCTACGTCCGCTCTGTCCGCGAGGTCTTCGTCCGCCTCTACAACGACGGCCTCATCTACCGCGGGCCCCGGATAGTCAACTGGTGCCCGCGAGACAAGTCGTCCATCAGCGATCTAGAGGTGGAGTGGCGGGAGCAGGAGGACAAGCTCTACTACGTCCGCTACGACATGGTCGACGGCAGCGGCCACATAGTCGTGGCCACGGCGCGGCCCGAGACCATGCTGGCGGACACCGCGATCGCCGTGAACCCCAAGGACGATCGCTACAAGCACCTGATCGGGCGGAAAGCCCGGCTGCCGCTGGTGGGCCGGGAGCTGGAGGTGATCGGCGACGACGCCGTAGAGATGGAGTTCGGCACCGGCGCCCTCAAGGTCACCCCCGGCCACGACCCCATGGACTACGAGATCGGGCAGCGGCACGGGCTGGAGATCCTGAGCTGCATCGACAAGTCCGGCAACATCACCAGCGACGACTGGGTGCCCGACACCCTGCGCACGCTCGACGCCGCCACCGCCCGCGGCCGCATGGTGGCGATGCTCACCGAGCGGGACCACATGGTGAAGATCGAGCCCTACGTCCATTCGGTGGGCCACTGCGACCGCTGCGGCGAGATCATCGAGCCGCTCGTGGACGAGCAGTGGTGGTGCGCGATGGCCGAGCTGCGCGACCCTGCGGTGAAGGCGGTCGAGGATGGGAAAGTCGGCTTCTTCCCGGAGCGCTGGACTCGCGTCTATCTCGACTGGATGGCGGGACTCAGGGACTGGAACGTGTCTCGCCAGCTCTGGCTCGGACACCGCGTGCCGGTGTACTACTGCGCCAACGGCCACACCTTCGCGTCGGTCGATGAGCCGGCCGGGTGCCCCGAGTGTGGCGATCAGAAACTGCGCCAGGACCCCGACGTGCTCGACACCTGGTTCTCGTCGGCGCTCTGGCCATTCGCGACCATGGGATGGCCGGAAAAAACCAAGGACCTGGAGGCGTTCTTCCCCACCGACTACCTCGTCACCGACCGGGGCATCATCTTCCTCTGGGTGGCGCGGATGATCATGACCTCGCTGCGCTTCACCGGCGAAATCCCCTTCCACTCCGTCCTGATCACCGCCACCATCCAGGCGCCCGACGGCCAGCGGATGAGCAAGTCCAAGGGCAACGGGGTCAACCCGCTGGAGATGGTCGACCTCTACGGCGCCGATGCGGTGCGGGCCTGGGCCGCCGCGGTCGGGCTTCGTGGCCAGGACGTGCGCTTCGACGAAGAGCTGATCCGCTCCTACCAGCTGTTCGCGAACAAGCTCTGGAATGTGGCGCGCCTGGTGCTCTCGAACGTCGAAGGGGTGGCGTCGGAGCCGGTCGCGACAGCGGGCGAGCGGGATTGTTTCGACGCCTGGATCCTGAGCCGCCTGGACGCGACCATCTCCGAGGTCACCGACTCGCTGGAGCGACACCGCCCTGGTGACGGCATCACCGCGATCTACGAGTTCGCCTGGCACGAGTTCGCCGACTGGTACCTCGAGGCTGCCAAGCCCCGCTTCCGCGCGCCGGCCGACGACGCCGGGCACGTGGCGGCGGCATCCACGGCGCTCCACGTCCTCGACACCACGCTGCGCCTGCTGCACCCCTTCATGCCATTTGTGAGCGAGACGATCTGGACCCGGCTGCCGGGCGAGCGGCGGCCGATGATCGCGCGCGATGGCGGGGCCGCGTGGCCCGAGATGGCGGGGGCAGCCGACTCCGAAGGTGACGCGGCCATGACGTCCCTCTTCGAGCTGGTGCGCAACATTCGCGACGCTCGCAAGGACATTGGGGCCGGCGAGCGCGAGCGGCTTCAGGTCAAGGCGACCCGGCTCGGTCCCGACCCCTCCGCGCAGCTGCTGGACGGCGATTGCGGCCGCGCTGCGATCGGATGGCTGGCGTCGGTGGACTTCGCCGAAGCCCTGCCCCAGCCGGCAGCGCGGACTCTGGTGGTGGCGGGGCTGGAGCTGGCCATCGCCCCGCCGGTGAGCTCGGAAGCAGCCGTCGACCGCGGTGCCCTGGAGCGCGAACTCGAGGCGGCGCGGTCTAATATCGGGAGGCTGGAAAGCCAGCTCGCCAACCAGCAGTTCCTCAGCAAGGCCCGGCCTGAGGTGGTCCAGCAGGCGCGTGACCGGCTGGCCGCGGCCAAAGAGCGACTCGCAACCCTGGAGGACGCCTTCTCTCGTGCTTAAGAACCTCGGCTCCCTGCTGGTGATCCTGGGCATATATGCGGTCGTGCTGTATTTGGCGATCGCGTACTGGGCGCTCAAGGACGCTCGCGAGCGGTCCGATTCGGTAGGCCTCCACTACTTCGCCTTGTTCGTGAACCTGGTGCTGCCCCTACTGGGCCTGCTGGTCTACATGCTGGTTCGGCCCGGCACCACGATGGTGGAGAGGCGCGCCCTGGAGCTGGAATCAGAAGCCCTCAGCATGACCTCGGAGGAGGAGGATCTGCGGCCTTGCCCGGCTTGCGGCCGCGAGATCGAGAAGGACTTCATCCTCTGCCCCTACTGCCAGACGCGCTTTGCCAAGCGCTGCCCATCGTGCCAGAAGTCCGTGCGGCTGGGCTGGACGTTGTGTCCTTATTGCGCTACGAGCCTGGAAATGGGCAAGGTTTCGCGCGCCGCCGGTCGGGACTGACTCTTACTCTTCAGGTCCTCGCGCCAAGCCTGGTGCTTGGGGTGGGGGCGGTGGGTCTCCTGGTCTGGCCCCGAGCGCTGATCTTCATGGCCGGCGAGGCCGCCGCTTTGGCGCTCCTCCTCAGGCTGTGGGCGGTAACCGCGGGCGGATCGTTGTCGCAGTCCGTCTATCAGCCGCTGTCGGGCATCCAGCTTTCCTACCGGGTCGATCACCTGGGGCTGTTCTTCGCGATCACGGGGATCGCCCTGGGGCTGCTCCTGGCGCTGCCCTGGCTGGACCGGCCGTTGGCCCGCACCGGGCGCCGGGGGGCTTGGGTGCTGACGGCTCAATTCGGCATGGTCAGCGCGGTGCTGGCCGGCGGGCTCGAGACCCTGGCCGCCGGCTGGGCGATGGCGGTGGCCGGGCTGATCCTGCTGGCTCTGCTGCAGCGGCGGGTGGCTCCGCCGATCGCGATGGACGGACCGACCTCACGTTACGTGGCGATCCAGGCATCCGCCGCTGCCCTGCTGCTGGCCGGTGCGGTCGCCGCCGAGACCCGTGCGGGCACGGGCGCGTTCGACTCGATCCCGGTGAGCGCGTTCGACGTGCGCGGGGTGTTGCTGCTGGGAGCTGCCCCGATCGCGGCGCTGATGACGTTGCAGCTCCTCTGCCGGGCTCTTCACCGTCCGCTGCTGGCCTCGCTGGCCGCCGTGACGGTGGTGGTCCCGATGTCGGTCTATGTGCTCGTCCGCATCTACGACCTCGGCGGGGGGCGTCTTCCCGACAGCCGTCTGGGCGCCGCTCTGGTCGCTCTCGGCGGTGTCACCGCGCTGGGCTTCTCGGTCGCGTCCCTGTGGGCGGTTGACCTCGGCGCCGCGGTCGCGCGTTTGGTCCAGGCCGCCGCCGGGATCACGCTGGTGGCTCTGGGAGCTGGAACCGGCCTGGCCCTCGCTGTCGGAATCCTGGCGCCGATCAGCCTTGGCCTGGGGGTCGCGGCGCTGCTGACGACAGCCCAGGCCGGTGGGGGACGGCTGCCCGGCGCGACCCGCGCCTGGTCGCGCTGGTTGGTGGGAGCCCCGGTAGTGGTTGCGCTCGCGTGGACCGCGGGTCTGCCTGTGGGCCTGTCATCTTTCGAGCGCCTCGCCGCCGTAAGCGCCGGCTTCGACGCCGGCGGCCTGGCTGCCACTCCCAGCATCCTGGCCGTGCTGGCGCTACCCGTGATGCTGGTGGCGGCATACTACTGCGGCAGGTTTGGCGGCGGACGGGCTCCCATCGGTGAAGCCCGCACCCGGCTGCTGGTCCTCGGGGTCGCCCTGGTGGCGGCTGGGCTCGCCGTGCCGTCTCTGCAGACCCAGGCGGCGGGATTGGCGGCCGCCGTGTCGCGGCTGCCGGCGCCGGAGCTTCAGAGTGCGGTAGCGTCGGTACGACCGGGGGCGACCGGATCTGTGATCGCCGCGGCGCTGATAGCAATTGCCGCCGTCGGCGTGGCGGCGCAACGCCGCGTTCCTGTGGGCGACGGATTCCCGGGCGCGACGTTCTCGCTCCCGCCTCGGCTGGCGGTTGCACCGGGGATATACGGGATCAGGTTTGGTGCGGCGAGCCGCCGGCAGGGCGGTCGCATCGCGGCCTTGGTGCGCAGGCATTCGCTGGTTGCCGGGATCCTGGCTTGGGGCGGGGCGGCTTTCGCGGCCGCGACGTTGCTGCGATGACTGCGTCCCAGGCCGGAGAACTGTCGCTCGCCTGGCTGGCGCTGGCCGCCACGCTCACGGCGGTGCTTTCGCGCCGGGCATCCCGGCGGGGTTGGGCGGGGGCCGCCCTGCTGCTGTCGGGTTGGCTGGCCATCAGCGAGTCCCCGGCCCTCGGCTCTGCGCTTGCCGTGGCGACGGTGGCGGGGCTGGTCCTCGAAGGCGATCCGCCCCTGTCCGCGCCCGACTTCGCGCGGGTCACGCGGCGACTGGGGCTGCTGGCGGTGGCAGTGGTGGCCGCGGTGGTGGTGCTGGCGCGTTTCGCGCAGGTTGAGGCGTCGCAGGCACCTTATGCCTTCCCTCTTGTGGCGCTCGGGATGGTGTCGCTGATCGCGCTCTTCGCGGCCTCCGAGCCGGCCGAAGCCCAGCGGGCCGCTCGCCTGCTGCTGGCGGTCGCCGTGGCCGCCTGGACCGTCGCCACCGGCGGCAGCCAGCCGGCGGTGGCGCTGGCGGCGGCGGCAGCTCTTCCGACCCTGGCGGTGGCGTTCAATCCCGCCGCCGGCCACGAGGTCCGACAGTGAGCTACGAAGCGATCGACCTGGCCGCCCTGCTCGCGCTCCCGGCTGTCGCCGCTGCCATCTATCGTTTTCGCCCCGACACCGCCGCGCGGGTAAGCGTGATCGCGCTGATCGGGCTGGCCGCCGGGCTGGCCGTCCTGCCGGTGGATCGCCAGATCGGCGGCGGCGGCCTGGTCCTGGCCGTCAGCGGCTTCGGCAAAGGTGCCCTTTGGCTTTCGATGCTCGGCGTCGCCATCGCGGTGCTCGCCGTCAACCAGAGACCCGGCGCCGACGGCGCAATCGCCTGGTCCGCCCAGCTGGCCGCCACTCTGCTGGTGGCGGCGCGTTCCCCGGTTCTCATGCTGGCTGTGGTGATGGTCATAGCCGTGGTGCTGCCTCGTCTGGAGCCCGGGGTTGAGTTGGGCCTGGGCTGGTCCCGCTGCCTGATCGCGGGCGCCGCCCTGGTGACCGCGGCTCTGATGTCCTCGATCGCAGCCCCGCCGCGATTCAGCGATCACACCACCGCGGTGCTCCTGGTGCTGGGTTTCGCGATCATGCTGGGGGCGATGCCGTTCGGCGTGGGCCTGCGCCAGTGGCTGATCCACGCGCCCGCGAGGCTGGCGATTCTCGCTACCGGCTGCCTGGTGCCGGCGCTGGCGACCACCATGGTCAACGCTCTCGCCGATTTCAGTCAGGTGCACCTGGCGACATCGGCGGGCACGCTGATCGCAGCTTTCGGTGCTCTCACGCTGATCCTCGGTTCGATGGCCCAACTGGGTGCCTCGGGCTGGCGCGATCTCGCCGCGGATGGAGTGATGGCCGATCTCGGCCTGGTCATGGTCGGGATCGGCGCGCTTGATATCAACGGCCTCCAGGGGGCGTCGCTGGCGCTACTGGTGATGGTCCTGGCGCGACCCTTCCTCTACCTGCTGGAGGAGATGGCGATGTCTGGACCGTGGGCGTGGATGGGGGCGGGGGCGGCGCTGTTCGCCGCCTGCGGACTTCCGCCGACGGTCGGGTTCGCGGCCCGGCTGCTGCTGCTGGGCTCTGCCTTCCACATCCATCCCGTGCTCGCGGCTGCGGTTGTGGCCGGCATCGCGGTCGAGATCTTCGCCTCAGCCCGGCTGCTGCTGCGCATCGGCGTTCCCCTGGCGGGGCCCGAGCCGAGGACCGGGCTGGCGCCTTTGGCGATCGTTGTGGCAGGCCTGGTCGTCGCCGGCGGCCTGGTCCCGGCGGGGGTGCTGACGTACATCTGGAACCTTGGCTGACAGCCGGCCGGTAATCCTGGCGTCGGCTTCGCCACGGCGGCTCGAGCTGCTGCGCGCCGCCGGTGCACGCCCGGCGGTTGAGCCGTCCCGCTTTGACGAGGGCTCAGTGCGGGACCTACCGCCCCGCGCCCAGGCGCTGGCGGCGGCGCGCGGCAAGGCCATGGATGTTGCCGGGCGCCGGCCCAACTCGCTGGTCATCGGCGCGGATACCGTGGTCGCGCTGGGGCGGCGCGCGCTGGGCAAGCCTCGCGATGCCGGCGACGCCGCGGCGATGCTCACGAGGCTCGGCGGTCGCGACCACCACGTTCACAGCGCGATCTGCCTGGTAGCGCCCGGGGGCCGCCGCGTTTCCGGGCTCAGCTCGAGCGTGGTTCGCTTCAACCGCCTGACCCGAGCGCGGATTCTGACCTACGTCGCCGGTGGCGAGCCGATCGGCAAAGCCGGTGCCTACGCGATCCAGGGCGAGGCGGCCGAGTTCGCGCACGTGGTTCGCGGCCGCAGGGACACCGTCATCGGGCTGTCCACCGGACTTCTGCTTCGACTTCTCCGCCAGATCGAGGATCCGCTGGCGAAAACCCTCTCTGATAACCTCGATCCCTCTTGAGCGTGATCGATTGCACCCCGCAAATCCGGGTACCCGCGCACGCTCTGCGGGCGTGGGTGTGATGGTTTGCGGGGGCCCCGCACAGATTCTCCAATGAGTGTTATTGATTCAGTTCTCGGGTTGTGGTCCTCTGATATGGGGATCGACCTCGGCACCGCCAACACCCTGGTCCACGTCCGTGGCCAGGGCATTGTGCTCAACGAGCCGTCGGTTGTGGCGATGTCCAAGCCTGGAAACGTGGTGCTTTCGGTGGGGGTGGATGCGCGCAAGATGCTCGGCCGCACGCCCGCCGACATCGTCGCCATGCGCCCCCTCAAAGACGGCGTGATCGCCGACTTCGACGTCACCGAGCAGATGATCAAGTACTTCATTGCCAAGGTTCACAACCGCAGCTGGCACGTCAGCCGCCCTCGAACCGTGCTGGGTGTTCCCAGCGGCGTGACCGAGGTTGAGAAGCGCGCCGTCACCGACGCCGCCATCCACGCCGGCTGCCGCGAGGCCTACCTGGTCGAGGAGCCGATGGCGGCCGCGATCGGCGCCGGGCTGCCGATCCAGGAGGCCACCGGCTCGATGATCGTCGACATAGGTGGTGGCACCAGCGAGGTCGCCGTCGTATCGCTGGGTGGGATCGTCGCCAGCAAGTCGATCCGGATCGGCGGCGACGAGATGGACCAGGGCATCGTCCAGTTCGTGCGCCGCAACTTCAACCTCCTGATCGGCGACCGCACCGCCGAGGACATCAAGATCGCGATGGGCTCCGCGTACCCGCTGCCCGAGGACAAGAAGTTCCATGTCCGCGGGCGGGACCTCATGACGGGCCTGCCCAAGACCGTTGAGATGACAACCATCCAGGTCCGCGAGGCGCTCGCCGACGTGGTCACCGCGATCGTCACCACGGTCAAGGAGACGCTCGAGGACACTCCCCCGGAGTTGATCACCGACATCATGGACCGTGGCGTGATCCTGGCCGGCGGCGGCGCCCTGCTGCGCGGACTGGACGAGCTGCTGGCCCACGAGACGATGATGCCGGTCTACGTCGCCGAGGACCCGCTGACCACGGTTGTGCGTGGCACCGGGATCGTGCTGGAGGAGCTCGACACCCTCAAGCGGGTGGTGATCACCTCGCAGAAGGCCAAAGCCCTGCGCTGAGGCGCGGGTGCCCGCGTTGCCGCGGGTGAAGCGCCCAATCTGGCTTAATCCGCCGCTGTTAACCTTGCTCCGATGATGCGACGGGGCTCGCAGATTCGAGCCATATCCTATTTCGTGATCGCGGTGGCGCTGGCCATCGTGCTGATCAGCGTCGGCCAGAGCCTTCACTTCGACGCGGCGCGTTCGGTGACCTCCAACGTGCTGTCGCCGCTGCAGGGATTCGTCAGTGGCGTGACCAACGGTGTCGGCGGCGCGATTTCCACGATCAGGTCCGTCGGCGACCTGGCCGACGAGAACAAGCGGCTCAAACAGCAGGTGGGCGACCTCCGCCACCAGCTGGCCGATCAGCAGCTTTCGGGTCTGACCGACGAGCAGCTCAAGTCGATGCTGGGTCTCCGCGACAACCTCCACATCCACACCGTCGCTGCCGACGTCATTGGGCTGGACCCCGAGGGACTGACCCAAACGATGACCATCCACGCCGGCTCCAAGCAGGGGGTGCGGCCGGGTATGTCAGTGCTCGGGCAGCACGGCCTGGTCGGTAGGGTGTCGTCGGTTCAGTCAAATACGGCCGCGGTCCGGCTCATCAGCGACCCCCAGCTGCCGGTCAACGTCGAGCTTGCGACGAGCCACCTGGGCGGCACCCTGACCGTCAACAATGGCCAGCTGGTCGACCAGATCCTGGGAGCGCCGACAGACGTCAAGGTCAACCGATCCGACCTGCTGGTCACCTCGGGCCTGGGCGGGAACTACCCCAAGGGGTTGCCCGTCGCCGAGGTTTCGAAGTTCCAGTACCGGCCGGCGGAGATAACACAGACCGCGGAGGTGGCGCCGCTCGACGACCTCGCCCACCTCGAGTACGTGATGGTGGACATCGACTTCGTGCCGGAGGGCGGACAGTGAGCCTCTGGCTGGCTTTCCCGATGCTGGTGCTGCTCTCGGTGCTCCAGACGTCGATGGTGCCGCAGCTAGCCATCGGTGGGGCGCGTCCGCAGCTGGTGCTGGTGTGGGTCGTCTGCTGGGCGGTGGTCAGGGGTAGGGGAGAGGCGATGACATGGGCGATCTTCGCCGGGCTGCTGCTCGACCTGCTCTCGCAGATGCCGCCGGGGGCGCACCTCCTGGCTCTCACCCTGGTCGCCTTCATCGCCGACCTCGGTCACACAGTGATGCAGGGCAGCACCGCGCTCTTCGCGGCGGCCGCAGTGTTCGCCGCCAGCCTGGTCTACGGGATCGTGCTGGTCTTGGTCCTGGCGGCCACCGGTCGCCCCGTCGAGCTTGCCGACACCGTTGTCCTCAACATCTTTCCCGGCGCCCTGTACAACCTCGCCGTCCTGGTGCCGATCTTCATCTTCCTGCGCGGGTTCGATCGTCGCTTCCCGGTCTCAGTCCTGCCCGCGTGGTGAGATGGCCGCGCCGGCAGCGGCGTTTGATCGATCCCAATAACCCCCGGCCTCGCCTCGCCGCCGACGCCACCCGACCGGACGAGAACCCATTTGGCCCGCGCTCGGTCGAACAGCAGGCGCTCGACCGGCCGATATCGCCACGGCTGGCGCTCTCCGGGCTGTTGGTCCTGGTCGCCTTCGCGGGGCTGGTCTACAACCTGTTCGCGCTGCAGATCACGCAGAGCAACCGCTTCGCGGCGCTGGCCGAAGGCAACCGGATCCGCAAGGAGACCGTGCTGGCGCCGCGCGGGATCATCTTCGACCGTCACGGTGTCCAGCTGGTGCAGAACATCGGCAGCTACGCGCTCGCGATCGTTCCCTTTGACCTGGCCAAGGGCCATGGCCGTCCCGACGAGCTGCGACGGCTGCAGGAGCTGACCGGGATCGCCGCCGGCGAGATCCAGCGCCAGGCCGACCTCAATGCCGCAGAGCCTTTCCAGCCGGTCGTGCTCAAGAAGAACCTCGACAACGCCACCTACCAAGCGATCTCGGAGAACCTGCCCAACCTGCCTGGTGTCCGCCTACAGATCGACTCCACCCGGCACTACCTGGAGGGCGCTGCGCTCTCGCACATCCTGGGCTACGTTGGCAAGCTCGACCCAGACGAGTACAAGGCGCTCAAGGACAAGGGCTACCTGCTCAACGACCAGGTCGGCAAGACCGGCCTCGAGTACCAGAGCGAGAAATACCTTCGCGGCACCAGCGGCGACCGCGTCATCGAGACCGACGCCCAGGGGCGACAGGTCCAGGTGGTCTCACAAAGCGACCCCATTCCCGGGGACAACGTCTACCTGAGCCTGGACCTGGGCCTGCAGAAGGAGGTTGTCAAGGATCTGCAGGCGGCGATGGACTCCCAGCATCAGAAGCTCGGCGGCAACAAGGCGCTGGCCGGCGCCTCGATCGTCATGAATCCCCAGACCGGTGAGATCTACAGCCTTGTCAGCCTGCCGGACTACAACCTCAACCAGTTCGCCAACGGAATCACCGAGGCGCAGTACCAGGCGCTCACGACCGACCCGCGCCTGCCTCTGCTCGACCGCGCGATAAGCGGCCTCTATCCGCCGGGGTCGACGTTCAAGCCGGTCACCGGGTCGGCGGCGCTGCAGGCTGGGACGATCAGCCAGGGGTCGGGCATCTTCTGCCCCGGCTTCCTGCAGCGGGGGGCCACCCGCTTCAACTGCTGGCTCGGCTCCGGGCACGGCAACCAGAACGTGATCCAGGCAATCGCCCACTCTTGCGACGTGTTCTTCTACACCGTCGCTGACCAGATGGGGGACAAGATCCTCAACAAGTTCGCCCAGGACTTCGGCGTCGGCCGCAAGTCGGGCATCGACCTCGGCGGCGAAGCCAAGGGAATCGCCCCCGACCGGGATTGGAAGAAGGTCTACTTCGCGGACGCCTACGCCTCCACCGGCGATCCGGGCTGGCAGGACTCCTACTGGTACGAGGGCAACACCATCACCTACGGGATCGGCCAGAGCTACCTCCTGGTGACCCCGCTGCAGGACCTGCAGTGGACCGCCACTGTCGCCAACGGCGGCCACTACCTACGGCCGCAGGTGACCAACCACATCACCTCGGCCGCCGACGGCTCGATGGTGAAGCCGTTCGCGCCGATCCTGGACCACAACGTCTCGGTATCGCCTGCGGTGCTCGCCATCATCCGCGAAGGGCTTCGTGAGGCTGCCTCTCCCGGTGGCACGTCCGGGTTCATCTGGACTCAGAAGCAGTTCGCCAACGTCCCCTCGCCGAGCGGCAAGACCGGAACCGCCCAGTACGGCACCGCGGACGCCAAAGGCAACTACGCACTCCACGCGTGGTACACCGCATACGCCCCCGCGGTCGATCCCGAGGTCGCAGTGATCACCTTCGTGGAGGGCGGGGGCGAGGGACATGAGGGTGCCTCCCCGGCGGCGGCCCAGATCCTCAGCTACTACTTTGCCCACCGCGACCAGATCCGCTCCACCACGACCGCGGCTCCCGGCTCCACCGCCGTCGCCTCTGCCACGACGCCACCGGGCTGATGGCCGTGGTCATGCCCAGAGAGGGCGCCGCGGTTTGGCGCCGCTACGACTACGTGATGGGCCTCTTCCTGCTGATGGTCCTGGTTCTTGGAGCCACCGCGATCTTCAGCGCCGCCGGCGCCGGCAACCGCGGGGAATTCGTGCGCCAGGTGATCTACATCGCGCTGGGTTTCGGCGTCCTTCTGTACTTCTCGCTCACCGACTACCGCGCGCTGGGGCGCCTTTACGGTCTCACTTACATCCTGATGCTGCTGCTCCTGGTGCTGGTCCGGGTCGCCGGTCACCAGGCGCTGGGAGCCCAGCGCGAGATCAACCTCGGCCTCTTCGAGCTGCAGGCCTCGGAGATCTCGAAGTTGATGATGATCATCGTCCTGGCGCGCTTCTTCAACAGCCGTCGCGAGAGAATTCGCAGCCCGGTCACCTTCGTGGTGGCGATCGTCCTGGTCGCCCCCCCGACGCTCCTGATCCTGGCCCAACCCGACCTCGGCACCGCGCTCGTCTACGTCGGCATCTTCTTCGGCGTCGCCTTCATGGCCGGAGTCCCCAAGCGCTACATGATCGGCCTGGTGGTGCTGTCCGCGGCTGCTCTTCCGCTGGTAGTCAGCCGCCTACAGGGTTACCAACGGACCCGGCTGATCACCTTCCTGAACCCTGGCTCGGACCCCTCCGGGGCCGGCTACAACATCCTCCAGGCGAAGATCGCGGTGGGCTCGGGCGGGTTGTTCGGCAAGGGTTTCCTGACCGGCACCCAGGGTCAGCTGGGCTTCGTGCCGAGCCGGGTCACCGACTTCATCTTCGCGATCTTCAGCGAGGAGTGGGGCTTTGTCGGCGGCATGATATTGCTCGCACTGTTCTTCGTCGTGCTGCTCCGCCTATTCCGCGCCGCCCACCTGGCACGGGATTCATTCGGCGCCCTGCTGGCGTTTGGAGTGGCCACGATGATCGCGTTCCAGGTCGTCGTCAACGTGGGGATGAACATCGGCGTGATGCCGGTGGTGGGAATCCCCCTTCCGTTCATCTCCTACGGGGGCAGCTCGATGCTCACCAACATGGCCGCCATCGGCATGGTGCAGAGCGTGATCATCCACCACAAGGACCTGATGTTTTGATGGCGCGTCGCGCTGTCTGGATCCTGTGCGCCGCGTTTGCGAGCTCGAGCCTCGGCCTGAGCTCGTGCAGCTTCATCCCAGGCGACATCAACCTGATCGTCAAGCAGAAGGACCAGACGCCGCAGTCGGGTCCCACCGACTTCAAGACCATCGAGATCGAGGTCGACAACACCGGTTCTGGCACCGCCCGGGGCATCGTCCTGCGCGACGCCCTCCCGACGGGCTTCAGCTACGTCAGCACCAAGCCGACCGCCGGGTCCGCGATCAGGACCCGCACCGCTGATCCACCGATCCACAGCCCCTCACCGACGTGGGCGGCGTGGAGCATTCCCGGAGGCAGCGCCCGTTCGCCCGGCAAGCTGGTCCTCGACTTCCTGGTCGCGGTCAGCGCCGCACCGGGGCGGACGCCGAACTTCGTCGAGGTCACCAGCGATGACGCCGACCCGGTGGCCGCGCCCCCGCTTGGGCTCTCGGTGCAGCCGACGGCGGCGATGGATCTCCGAATCGCCGCGGGTCGCGGCACGGTGGCCCAGGGGCAGACGGTGCGCTACACCATAACCGTCCGCAACACCGGCACCGCGCCGGCGCAGGCAACCTTCATCTCCGCGGCGCTTCCCTCAGGCTTCATATTCGTAAATACGATCGAGATCTCGGGGAACTCGGCCCGGATCGGGAGCACCAATCCACTGCCGAAGAGCCTGCTGCCGTCATGGGGCACCTGGGACGTTCCCGAGCAGGAGCCCGGCAGCCCGCCGGGGACGCTGAGGATTGTCTTCGACGCCAACGTCGTCCCCAGCGATCCAACGGGCAACTACCCGATCAGCGTCACCATCACCTACAACGACCTTCCCGCCCAGACGGTCGCCGACCAGGCGGTGGTGAACGTGACCAAGAAGCCCTGATCGGTCTGGGTGTGGCCGGGGTCATGTTAGAATCGCGGCTCGCGCCACCTGACGTCTAAGCACGCTCGGAGCTGGCCCGGACCAAAGTGATGGAAGCAATCGTCAAGATCAGTGGCAAGCAGTACCGCGTTGCCGAGGGCGCGCGGCTGACCGTTGATCGCCTCGCGTCCAAGGTTGGCGATGAGGTGAGCTTCGGCGATGTTCTGCTGCTTGCGGATGGCGCCAAAGCCACCATCGGCAAGCCGTTGGTCGAAGGCGCCGCGGTCACCGCGCGCGTGGTCGCCGCGACGCGCGGCCCCAAGATCGTGGTCTACAAGTACAAGGCCAAGAAACGCTACCGGCGCACCCAGGGCGCCCGTGCCGAGCAGAGCCTGCTCGAGGTGATCGCGGTTAGCGGACCTGGCTCCAAGAAGGCCGCGGCCCCGGCGAAGGCCCAGGCCGCACCCGCAAAGGCCGGCACCGCCGAGTCGAAGACGGCCAAGGCCGAGAGAACCGCCGCCAAGCCGGCGCCCAAGAAAGTAAGCGATGGCACATAAGAAAGGCGGGGGGAGCTCCCGCAACGGTCGCGACAGCAATGCGCAGCGTCTGGGCGTGAAGCGCTTTGGTGGCGAGCTGGTAACCGGTGGCACGATCATCGTGCGCCAGCGGGGCACGCGGATCCACCCCGGCGAGAACGTCGGTCTGGGCCGCGACCATACGCTTTTTGCGCTCGCCGACGGCACCGTCAAATTCATCGACTTTGGCGACGATCGCAAGCGTGTCAGCATCATCCCGGTGGCCGCCGGCGCCTCGTCGCCGAGCTCGGCCGAGACCGAGCCCGCCCGGAAGGCGGACAAGGCTACCACCGAAAAGACGGCGTAGAGCTCCGCGCGCGTGTTCCTGGACGAGGTCCGGATCCATGTGCGTTCGGGCGCCGGCGGATCTGGCGCAGTCACCTTCAGGAAGGAGAAGTACGTCCCTCGGGGCGGCCCTGACGGCGGCGACGGCGGGCGTGGCGGTGACGTCATCCTGGTCGCCAGCAAGGGCCTGACCAGCCTGGCGCATTTCAAGGGCCGGCGCCTGCTGGCGGCTCAGCGGGGAGGAGCAGGCTCGCGCAATCTTCGCCACGGCGCCGCGGCGGACCCCGTCCGGGTGCTGGTGCCGTTGGGCTCCACGGTGCGGGATGCGCAGAGCGGCGAGCTCATCGGCGAGCTCAACAGCGACGGCGAGGAGCTGGTGGTCGCCAGGGGCGGTCGCGGCGGTCGCGGCAACGCCCACTTCGCCGACAGCCGCAACCAGGCTCCCCGATACGCCGAGCTGGGAACGCCGGCCGAGGAGAAAGAGGTGATCCTGGAGCTCACGTTGATCGCCGACGTGGGCCTGGTGGGCGCCCCCAACGCGGGCAAGTCCACGCTGCTGGCGGGGCTGACCGCCGCCACGCCCAGGATCGCGAGCTATCCCTTCACCACACTGGAGCCGAACCTTGGAGTGGTGTCCTTCGAGGACGGCGAGCGGCTGGTGCTGGCGGATGTCCCCGGCCTGATCGAGGGCGCCTCCGAGGGAGTGGGGCTGGGTACCGAGTTTCTCAAGCACCTGTCAAAGACCGCCGTACTGGTCCATGTCGTCGATGCCTCCCTGGCGCCGCTTGAGGCTCGGGCCGCCTACGACCACGTCGTTTCAGAGCTTCGCCAGTACGACGAGCAGCTGCCGGGGCGTGTCCGCGTCGTCGCCCTTAACAAGATCGATCTCCCCGAGGCGGAGCTGACCGCCCGGCGCCTGGCCAAGGACCTGAAGGCCGAGGGACTGGTCTTTCACAAGGTCTCGGCCCGCGACGGGTACGGCCTGGAGCCGCTTCTCGATTCGATCCGAGCCTCCTCACGGACCGGGAGGCGAACGCGTCCCGCGGCGCTGCGGATCTACCACCCCGAACCAGCACTGGAGAAGATCCGGGTTCGGCGGCGCGAGGACTCCTACCAGGTGCTCGGCAAAGGCGTTGAGGCGATCGTGGCCCGCACCGACGTCAACAATCCCGAGGCGCTGGCGCGGATGCGCCGTCAACTTGACGTCGCCGGCCTGCGAGAGGCGCTGCTCGACGCGGGCGCCGGGGTCGGCGACACCGTCATGATCGGCACGGTGGAGTTTCTGTTTGACCCCGACCTCTAGGCCGGCGCGGATCGGCGTTTTCGGAGGTACCTTCGACCCGATTCACCGTGGCCATGTCCAGGTGGCCGACGAGTGCGCGTCCGCCCTCGACCTCGATGTGGTCCTGATGATCCCGTCGTTCCGGCCGCCTCACCGGCCCCAGCCGCAGGCGTCTCCCGCCGACCGCCTGGCCATGGTGCGGCTGGCGGTCGAGGGGCATCCCCGCCTGCAGGCATCCGATATCGAGGTAAACCGAGGCGGCGTCTCCTACACGGTCGACACGATTCGGGCCCTGGTCGCCGAAAGTCCATCCGCGGAGCTGACGCTACTGCTGGGCTGGGACGCCGCCCGGGAGTTTGGCGAGTGGCACGACGCGGCCGAGATCGCCCGGCTGGCGCGCGTCGCCGTGTTCAACCGCAGCGGTGCCGGCGCCGCCAGCTCCGGGGACCTGGCGGTACTCGGCCTGCCGGCGGACGCGGTCTACGTGGAGGTGTCATCACCGTTGCTTTCGGCCACTTCGGTGCGCCAAATCTTGACCCGCGAAGGCGCCGGCGAGGACCTGCTGCCATCCGCGGTGGCGTCATTCATTCGAGATCGCGGCATATACCGGGAGAAATAGTGCGTCTGTGTCATAATTCCGCCGAGTGACATCCCGACAGCTGGTCCGGCTGGTTCGTGACGCCGCCCTGGCCAAGAAGGCCCGGGACGTGGTCGATATCGACCTCCGTAAGAAGAGCTCACTGGCCGACTTCTTCGTGATCTGCGAGGGCGACACCGATCGCCAGACCCGCGCCATCGCCGACGGGATTCGGGAAGCTGCCAAGGCCAAGGGCCTCTCGCCGCTGCACACCACCGGCGAGAAGGACGGCGCCTGGATCCTGATGGACTACGTCGAGGTTGTGGTTCACGTGTTCCTACCCGGGGAGCGTGCCTTCTACGATCTCGAGTCGCTCTGGACAGCCGAGCCGATGGTCGAGCTGGCCCGGCGCCGGCGGGCTGAACGGGCATGATCCAGCCACGCCCGCGCGGCGGCAGGGCCTCCGAGCGCAAAAGCGATCGGACGCGCCGCCGCGTTCTCAACGCCGCCAAGCAGCTGTTCGACCGCAAGGGTTACCGCGACACCACCATCGACGACATCACCCGCCGGGCCAACATCGCCCACGGCACCTTCTATCTCTACTTCCATGGCAAGCGGGACCTCCTCAAGGAGCTCCTGGAGCAGACCTTCGCCGAATTCGACGCCATCGTCAGCGTCCCGTTTCAAGTCGAGGACATCCACGACCTGCTTCGCAAGGCGCTCGAGACCTACCAGCGCAACCAGTTGTTGATGCGGGTGCTTCGCGAGGCGTCGGCGGCGGACGCGTTTTTCCGAGAGCACTACGACGAGTTTTTTGTCGAGCTGCTGGTCAATCACCTGTGCCAGACGATTTCGAGCCTGCAGGAGCTGGTGCCTGAGTCTTCACGGCCGGTCGACCCTCGGGGCGCCGCCCGAGCCATCGTCGGCATGATCGAGAGTTTTGCCTACGGCGTCTTTATCGGTGGCGAGGACTACTCACTCGACCTCGTCGTCGACACCCTCACCCATTTCTGCGTCAGCGCCATCGCCGTCCCGGCCTCCGGCGCGCTCGACCTCGAGGACAGGGCGGCCCAGGGTTAGCCCTGGCGCCGGCGGTCGCCGGACGGCGCCTCAGTAAACTCACCGGATGCCAGGCGCGGGAGGCCTCATCGACGACCTGTTGCGTCGCCGCGTGCTCATCCTCACGGGCAAAGGGGGTGTGGGCAAGAGCACCACATCGGCGGCGCTGGCACTGCTCGCCGCAAATGACGGCAAGCGGGTGCTGGTCATCGAGGTCGACGCCAAGGGCAACGTGCCCGACTTCTTCGACACTCGGAGGGTGGGCTTCAAATACCGCCGGCTCCACAAGAACGTGTGGGGCCTCTCGATGCAACCCAAGGACTCGATGCAGGAGTACCTCTCGCTGATGCTGCACCTGCCGGGCTTCTCGTTGAAGCCGATGCAGGGCTTCATCGAATACACGTCGGGAGCGATCCCGGGCCTCAAGGAGATCCTCGTCACCGGCAAGGTCTATTACGAGGAGAACGCCAGCGAGAACGGCGGCCCGAGGTGGGACCTGATCGTCGTCGACGGCGCTCCAACCGGGCATGTGGTGTCCCAGCTGGGGGCCGCCCGCCATCTCTCGACGCTGGTGCGGTCGGGCCCGATCCACGACCAGGCGGTCCGGATAGCCAACCTGCTGAGTGATGTCGAACGCACCGCTGTGGTGCTGGTGACGATCGCCGAGGAGATGCCCGTCAGCGAGACCATCGACCTGGCCGACCGGTTTGCCGACGAGACCGATATCACCCCCGCCGCGCTGCTCGTCAACCAGCTGCAGCCCGAGATCGTCTCGGACGCCGACCTGCCAGCGTTCAAGCGCCTGGTCAGCGCCGCCGGACGCAAGGACTTCCTGCAGCGCTATCCCGACGGCGATCCGCTGCTCGGCGCCGGCGAGATGATGTTGGAGGCCCAGGGACGGTCGCAGCACCTGGGCAAACTGCTGGCCCGGTCTCTGAAGCTGCCCACCCTCAACATTCCGTACGTCTTCCAGCGCAACCACGGGTTCGCCTTCACGCGGACCATGGCGCGCGCCCTGGACGACCTGCGATGACCGTCGACGAGCTCCTCAAGCCCGGGATCCTGGTCCTCTGCGGCAGCGACGGCGTCGGCAAAACCACCACCGCGGCGGCGCTCGCCGCGCGGGCCGCGGTCAGGGAGGACATGCACGTGGCGGTGCTGACGATCGATCCCGCCCGGCGACTGGCCAACGCCATGGGCCTCGCCAAGCTGGGCAATCGCCTGCGCCAGGTCAACCTCTCGGCCGCCGCCGCCACGACCGCAAGGGGGAAGCTCGAGGCGGGGATGCTGGAGACCAAGAGCGCTTGGGACCAGCTGATCATCGAGCAGGCCGGCAGCCGCGAGAAAGCCGACAAGATCCTGGCCAACCCCTTCTACAAGGAGATCTCGGGTGCGTTTGTCGGCTCCCACGAGTACATCGCGATGGAGCGCCTGTACGACCTGCACCAGTCGGACAAGTACGACCTCATCGTCCTGGACACCCCTCCCAGCCGAAACGCCCTGGATTTCCTGGAGGCCCCCAACCGGATGACAGAGCTGGTCAGCGGAGGCCTGCTGGGGCTGCTTGCCCGCCCCGGGATGTTCGCCGGCAAAGTAGGCCTGCGCATGTTCAGCCTCACCGCCAAGCCGATCATGCGCATCGCCGACAATCTTCTCGGTGGCAGCACTCTAAGCGAGCTGTCGGAGTTCCTGGTCAGCGTCGAAGACATGTACGGCGGCTTCAAGGCGCGAGCGGAGGGTGTCTACAGCCTGCTCGGGCAGGCGTCCACCAGCTTCCTGGTGGTCACCACGCTGGAGGATGTGCCTTTCGAAGAGGCACGATTCTTCGTCGAGAAGCTGAGCCAGGCCGGCATGCACCTGGTCGGCGCGATCGTGAACAAGCGCCTGCCGTCCTACCTCCTGGACCCCGCTGCCACCAACCTGGCTCGACGCCTGCTGGAGCGCTCGCCCCCGGTGGAGCGGGCGCTGGCGGAGAACTTTCTGGCCTACCGAACGCTGGGCCAGCGCGACAACGACTTGATGGGCCGCATCGCCGAGTTGGGGGTACCGTTGCTGGGATCGGTGCCCCGGATGTCCGAGCCGGTGGGCGATCTCAGCGGGTTGCTCGAAGTCGGAAGGCTGCTGGCCGAAGGCGCCTGATTCGGCGCCGGCTCATGTCTCAACCGTACGCCGGTGCGTAAGTCGGTATCGCGCTTCGGCTTTCAGGGTGTTACAACACCAAAATGATGCTGCGGCTGGGACGCCGTGTAACACATGCCAAATCGCCGCCGCCGCCGACGGGCTCGTTGCCATGTCAAGATCGCGGCTGCGGGCGGTCGAACGCGGTTCCCTGCGCCTACAAGGACCGGCGACAGCGGGCGTGCGACACCGCGTGGTGCCCCGACCACTACGCGGTGGTGGGCGGCGTTCCCTACTGCCGCCGCCATGCGGGCGTGGTCCGGGCGCTGGCGGCACAGCCGCCGGAGCTGCGGCTTAACCCCGACGTCGGCAACCGCGCCGCCTCCCTCTGCGAGTGGATCGGCAACGACCTGGCGGCGGGGGTCCGAGCCATGCTCAAAGTCGCCCAGGGAGTGCAGTCGGGCTGGAACCTCTCCGAAAGCGGTCTCACCAGCGTCATCGAGGGGACCCCCAGATCGATGGTTTGGACCCGCGGCTGGATGCTCAGCGACCACACCGGCAAGCAGATGAGGGTGACCATCTGGGTCGACGAGTCTCGGCCTTCGGAGGTCCTGGTGCGCGTTGACGCGACCGAAGTGGCTCGCTTTGTTCCGCCCTGGATCGTCGAACGTCGCGGCGGCTCCAGGCTTGACCTGGGCGTCGAACGCGAGCAGCGCGAGTACCTTCGCAGCAGCGTCCTGGAGGCGATCGCCGCAGCCACCACCCGGGGGGAGTCCTTCGCCGAGATCGGCCGGGTCGTCGAGCGGCTGGCTCACAGCGAGGAGCGGTTCCGCGAGAGCGAGGAGCGCAGCCGCGCGGTGCTGGAGAACGTCGCCGACGGCATCATCACGCTGGGAGAGGGCGGCGTCATCGAATCTCTCAACCCCGCGGCCCGCCGGCTGCTCGGATACAGCGGGACCGAGCTGGTGGGGCGCAGCATCGGCGAGTTGGTGCTCGGCCCTGACGGCGCGAGCATGCTGCTGGACCTCGACGAATGGGCATCACGGACTGACCCCACGGAGATCATCGCCCGGCGCGCCGACGGAGCCACATTCCCCATCGACTTCGGGATCAGCGAGATGCACCTCGGCACGCGCCGGCTCTTCATCGCCACCTTCCGCGACATCTCGGAGCGCAAGGCTCAGACCGAGGCGATCGAGTATCAGGCGCTCCACGACGCCCTCACCGGGCTCCCCAACCGGACCCTCTTCAGCGATCGCTTGCAGCAGGCCCTGCTGACGGTGCAGCGAACCAACCAGACCCTGGCCATCCTGCTCATCGACCTCGACCGTTTCAAGGACGTCAACGACACCCTTGGCCACGAGCACGGCGACGCTCTCCTGCAGGAGATCTCGGCGCGCTTGCGCGGGGCGCTGCGCGAGGCCGACACGGTGGCCCGCTTGGGTGGCGACGAGTTCGCGATCCTGCCCTCGGGCGGGGTCGGGGGAGAGGCACTGGAAGCGACCGCCGAGAAGCTGCTGGAGGCGCTGCGAAAGCCGATCGAGCTGCTCGGCAACACCGTCGACGTCGACGCCAGCATCGGTGTCGCCCGCTACCCCGAGGACGGCGACGAGGCCAACGTGCTGCTCCGCCGCGCCGACGTGGCGATGTACCAGGCCAAGCGCACCCGCAGCGGCTACGCGCTCTACTCGCCCGACCAGGACTTCCACAGCGCCGCCCGCCTGGCCATGATCGGAGAGCTGCGGCTCGGCATCAGCCGCGAGGAGCTGGTGCTCCAGTACCAGCCCAAGGTGGACTGCAAGACCGGCTCGCTGACCGGCGTCGAAGCCCTGGTTCGCTGGGCCCATCCCCGCGACGGCGTCCTTGGCCCGGATCGGTTCATCCCCGCCGCTGAGGAGAGCGGGCTGATCTGGCCGCTGACGATCTGGGTGCTCAACCAGGCGCTGCGCCAGGTGAGGCGATGGGCCGACGAGGGTCACGACATCGGGGTCGCCGTCAACCTCTCACCGAGGAACCTGCAGGTGGTCGAGCTCGAGCTCACCATTGCCGAGCTGATCGACGCCTGGGAGGTCGAGCCCGGCAAGCTGACGCTGGAGATCACCGAGAGCATGGCGATGGCTCCGGGGTCCCACGACGCGATCGCGCGCCTTCGCGCGCTGGGGGTCAGCCTGGCGATCGACGATTTCGGCACCGGCTACTCCTCGCTGGCCCATCTCAAGAGCCTGCCGGTGCAGGAGATCAAGATCGACCAGTCCTTCGTTCGCGATCTCGCCAACAACATCGATGACGCCGCCATCGTTCGGTCCACCATCGATCTCGGACACCACCTTGGCTTGCGGGTGGTCGCCGAAGGCGTCTCCGACGCCAACTCGATGTGGATGCTCGAGCGCTACGGCTGCGACGTGGCCCAGGGGAACCACGTCAGCACTCCGCTGACCGGTGACGAGGTGCTGCGCTGGCTGGCGGACCCGGATTCGGTGCACCGGGCCGGCCGGGCCGGCTGACTCAGCTCGCGGCGGCCGGCGGCGTCCACCAGGGTGGCGGCTGCGCGGTGCGCACCGACGACGTCCATTCGTTGACACCGTTGCCGATGCCAAGCCGGCTGCCGATGCTGACTGCGCACCCGATACTGACTCCGGAGCCGATCGCGACCACGCATCCGACGCTGACGCCCGAGCCGACGCTGACCACGGAGCCGCTGCTGATGGCGTTGCCGAAGGCGATAACCGAGCCGCCCTGCAACAGGTTGAAGGCGCTGGCGAGGTTGCCCAGGCTGAGGAGGCTTCGCAGGCTCAGTAGGTTGCCGACACCGACCAGCGCTCGGCTGGAGACGACCTCCAGGGAGTCGACCACTCCGCGCCGATCGGCCATCGAGTCGGACTAATAGGCCGCCAGCCGGCGGAGGCTCTCGGCGATGCGCTCGGGGTTGGGCAGGAAGGCCTCCTCGAGGCCGACAGCGAACGGCATCGCCGGGCTGTCGGGACCGGTCAGGCGCATCAGAGGAGCGTCGAGGTGCTCAAACGCCTGCTCCGCGATCAGCATCCCGACCTCGCTGGTCACGGCGCAGAAGGGGTTGGCCTCGGTCAGCAGTAAGACCTTGCCCGTGTTGCGTGCCGTCGCCAGGATGGCCGCATCGTCGAGAGGCTTGAGGGTTCTCAGGTCGAGCACCTCGACGTCGATGTTCTCCTGGGCCAGGTGGGCGGCGGCCTTGAGGGCCTGGTGGACCATCAGCCCGTAGGTGATCACCGAGAGGTGACGCCCCTCCCGGACGATCCGGGCCCTCCCGATGGCCAGCGCGTAGGGCCCCTCGGGGACGATCCCCTTGATCAGCCGGTAGGCCCGCTTGTGCTCCAGGAAGAGCACCGGGTCGGGGTCCCGGATGGCGGCGATCAGCAGCCCCTTGGCGTCGTAGGGGTTGCTGGGGGCAATCACCTTCAGCCCCGGGGAGTGGCAGTACATCGCCTCCGGCGACTGCGAGTGGTAGAGGGCGCCGTGCACCCCGCCGCCGAAGGGCGCGCGCACCACGATCGGGCAGGGGAAGTCGCCTAGAGTGCGGTAGCGGGTGCGGGCGGCCTCGTTGACGATCTGGTTGAAAGCCGGGTAGCTGTAGTCGGAGAACTGCATCTCGGCGATCGGCCGCAGCCCGGCGAAGGCCGCGCCCACGGCGGTGCCGGCAATCTGGGACTCGGCGATCGGGGTGCTGAAGCTGCGCCACTCTCCGAACCGTTCGCGAAGGCCCTCGGTGGCCCGGAACACGCCACCGGCCCCGACGTCCTCGCCCATCACGAAGACGCGAGGGTCGACCTCCATCTCGTCGGCCATCGCTTCGCGGATGGCTTCGAGCATGTTCAGCTCGCGGCCCTCCGCCGGCGGCTGGTCCGGTGCCAGGTCATCGGCGGCCGGCTCCGAGGTCGAGTACACGTGGGTGGTCAGTGTCTCCGGATCGGGGTCGGGCGCCGCCTCGGCCGCCGCCTGGGCGGCGTCGACGGCGGCGTCGATTTCCGCGGTTATGGCGTCGTCGTCGGCCTCTGTCAGCATGCCCGCCCTGACCAGCGTCGCCCGGAACGCTGATACCGGCTCCGAGCCGCGGTGCGTCTCCACCTCCTCGGATGTCCGGTAGCGGCGGTCGTCGTCGTCCGATGAGTGCGGAGTCAGCCGGTAGACGATCGCCTCCACCAGCGTCGGTCCCTTACCGCTGCGGGCGCGTTCCATGGCGCGACTGGTGGCCTCGTAGACGGCGACCGGGTCGTTGCCGTCGACACGCTCGCCAGGGAAGCCGTACCCCGCCGCCCGCTCGGCCACTCCCACCGGCATCTCCTCATCGGTGGGGACGGTGATCGAGTAGCCGTTGTTCTGGCAGAAGAACACCACCGGAAGCTTGTGGATCCCGGCGAAGGACATCGCTTCGTGGAAGTCCCCCTCGGCGGTGGCGCCCTCGCCGAAACACGTCAGGCAGGCGGCCCTGCGGTCGGCCATCTTGAGGGCCATGGCGATGCCGACGGCGTGGAGCAGCTGGCTGGCGACGCAGCTCGATCCGGTGACGTACTGCAGCGACGCCTTGCCGTAGTGGCCCAGCATCAGACGGCCGCCTGTCGACGGGTCGGCGGCCTTGGAGAAGAACCCCATCATCAGCTCCTCGAGCGTCATCCCCATCACCAGCGAGAGCGTGATGTCGCGGTAGTACGGCACCACCCAGTCGTTGCCCGGCTGGATCGCCAGGCCCGCCCCCGCCTGGGCTCCCTCGTGGCCCTGGTGGGGCATCACGAAGGCAACCTGGCCGGTGCGGTTGAGCAGCCACATCCGCTCGTCGAAGGCGCGGCCAAGGCGCATCACCTTGTAGATGTGCAGCAGCTGGTCCCGGCTGAGATCGGTCTCGATGGAGGTGCGAAGGCCCGGCCGCCGCTTGCGGCTGGGTGCGCTCTTCACCTTGCCCGGCCGAGGAGGAAGCCGCGCTTTGGCTTCCGCGCCTTGGCCGCGTTGGTGTCGACCACCAGGGTGGAGAGCTCGGCGATCCGGTTGCCCCAATCGGAGTTGGGTTTGCCCAGCACCAGTGGCACGCCGTCGGTCACCGAATCGACGAGCAGGCCGGGCACGTGGGGCAGCTCCAGGCTGATCGGGAACTTGAGGTTGGCCTCGAGCACGTCACGCCCCATCTTGATGGCAGGCTCGACGCGGTTGAGGACCGCGGTCAGCTTGGCGGCAGGCACCCCCAGGTCGCTCATGGTCTTGAGCAGCAGCTTGGTGTCCTTGACCGCGGCCAGGTAGGGGGTTGTCACCATCACCAGGGCGTCGGCGGAATCGATCGCCTCGAGGCTGATGTCGCTGAGGTGGCTGCTGGTGTCGAGGATGACGAAGTCGAAGATCATGCGGAGCTGCTGGATGATCAGGCTGAGGTGGCTGGCCTCGACCAGGTCGGCGAGCTCGGGAGAGGGCGGGGCGCCCAGGATCCGCAACCCGTGAGCCTGGTGCATGCACTCGAGGACGAAATCCGGGGTCAGGGCATCGATGTTGGCGAGAACATCCACCATCGAGGGGCTGGACCCGGCGTCGAACATCAGCGCCTGGTCGCCGAACTGCAGCGAAAGGTCGACAACCGCAACCGCCATCCGGTGGTCGCGGGCGATCGCGCAGGCGAGGTTGGCGACAACCGTGGACTTGCCGGTGCCCGGCTTTCCCGAGACCACCGCGACCACGGCGCCGGCGCCGCGGCGCTGCCGGGGAATCAGCTCGACCTCGGCCGGCTCGACCGCTGTCTCTTCGGCCGCGGACGGCTCTGCCACCGAGCTCTGCCCCGGCGGGTTGTACCACTCGGGCTTCGCCTCGTCCGAGGCCGGGGTTCCCGCGGCGGAAAAGTCGCGCTCAGCGTCGGTGCTGGTCATCTGATCCTCATATCATCACCCGACGCAATTGTGGACCCGACCACCACTTGCGCCGACCTGATGCTGATTCGACACCGAAACGGCGCCGAGTCCGAACTGTCACATTGATTCACCCTTGCTTCATTGTCGGTGACCACTATGGGCAATACGCTGGAACGGCTTTTGAGGCCTGCGCCTATTGCAGTCGGGCGTGTCACTTGTACAGTAACGTCGGATAGCGTCCCGACATTCGTGAGGTTATGAATTGAGTACCGCTGCACCCCCCCGCCGTCGACGTACCCTGCAGGTCGCCGTCGGCGTCGTCCTGGTCATACTCGCTTTCGTCGGTGTCCTCCTCTTCAGCCGCCTCTCCGGGGGCGGCGGCACACCCGTCAGCACCGCCGTGACCATCATCGGGGCGGCGCATGACATCCACACCGCCGGCGTGGTGGCGGAGGCAGACCTCACCACCGTCACCGTAGACACGCTCCCCACCGGGGCCGTTCGCGACAAGTCCTTGCTGGTCGGCAAGATCGCGCGCCACGACATCACCAAGGGCAGCCCGATCCTCGACACGGACCTGGCCTCGCCCGCTATCGGCACCGCCACCAAGCTGTACTTCGCGCTGCCCGCGGGCAAGGTCGCCCTCAACATTCCGGCCAGCGACATCTCGCCTTATGTCCAGCCCGGGGACGAGATCGATATCATCGCCTCGCCCAAGCAGGCGTCCACCGGCTCACCGCAGTACAAGACCACCCTCAAGGGGCTCAAGGTCCTCTCTGTCGGGGCTCCGTCCACGTCGGCGCAGGCCGCAGGAGGTAACCTCATCGTATCGGTCAGCCTTCAGGATGCGGAGGCAATCGAGTTCCTGATCAAGAACACAGACTTCACCTACGTGCTCCGTTCGCCGCTGGACCAGTCCACCCCGGATCCAAGCACCTCGGGCGTTGACTTGCCAACCTTCAAGTCGATTTACGGCTTCAAGTAGATGCCCGTAGTGCTGCTGGCCCTCCTGGCGGCTGCCGGGGTGGGCGTGGTGGTCTGGGCGCTGATGCCTGCGGCACCAGCCCAGGTGTCCGACGAGGCGGCCGTGCCGCAGGGAATCCTGCCCTCGGAGGCGCTCGGCGCAGCCCGCCGCAGCTTCCAGCTTCGCGAGGCCCTGGCGACGCCGATGCAGGGCCTGGCGTCGCCGCTTATGCGCGGCCGCCAGAACCAGCTGCAGACAGAGTTGCAGCGCGCGGACCTGCAGATGCGGGCGGCGGAGTTCGTCCTGATCCAGGTCGGCTGCGCGCTGCTGTTGGGGCTCATCGCAGTGGTCCGATTCGGGAACCCCCTGGTGGGTATTGCCGGCCTGGCGGGCGGCTACTTCCTTCCGCCCATCTACCTGCGCCGACGCAAGGCGAAGCGCAGGCGCGCCTTCGACCAGGTTCTCGGCGACACCATCAGTCTGCTGTCGAACAGCGTCAAGGCCGGCTACTCGATTCAGCAGGGGATGACCAGCATCGCCGAGAACGGCAGACCACCCCTGGCGCAGGAGATAGGTCGAGTGGTTCGCGAGACCGGGCTCGGGATCGAGCTGGAGACTGCCCTGGCGCACGCCAACGAGCGCCTGGCGAGCAAGGATTTTGACCTGCTGGTGACGGCGCTCATGATCCACCGGGCCGTCGGTGGCAACCTGGCCGAGGTCCTCGACCAGATCTCCGAGACCATCCGCGAGCGGGTAAAGGTGGCGGCCGAAGTCCGGGTGCTGACCGCGCAGGCGCGGGCGTCCGGCTACATCATCACGGGGCTGCCCTTCGGCGTGGGGCTGGTCCTGTCGCTGATTTCGCCGAGCTTCGAGCGGCCCCTCTTCACCACCCCGCTGGGCTGGGTCTTGATCGTGATTGGCTTGATCATGATCTCGATCGGCTACGCCATCATCCGCAAGATCACCAACATCCACCTGTGAACCCGCTGATTCTCATCCTGCTGGGGCTGATCGCGGCGGTTGGCGCCGCCATCGCAACCGGCGTGCTGGGTCGTGGCCCCGCTCCGGAAGAGAAGTACGCCGCCAAGCTGGCGGGCATCGAAGACCACGCCATGAGCCTCCAGGAGATCGAGCTCTCGAGGTCGTTCAGCGAGCGGGTGATCACCCCTGTGCGCCAGCAGATCGTTGCCACGATCATGTCCCGGCTGCCGGCCAGCCGCCAGCAGCAGCTGCGGGTGCTGATCCAGACCGCCGGACATCCCTACAACCTGACCGTTTCGGGAGTCATCACCGCCAAGTTCGTCGTAACCGCGATCGCTGGGGCCCTTGGCATCCTGCTGATCTTTCCGCTGATGCAGCTGTCGTTCCCCACCAACCTGGTGGTGGTGGCCCCGCCGATTGTGGGCTGGATCCTGCCCGATCGCTGGTTGATACAGAAGGCAAATGCCCGCCGCAAGCAGATCGAGCAGGCGATCCCGGATTCGATCGACCTTCTCACCATCTGTCTCGACGCCGGCCTGTCTTTCGACGCGGCGCTCCAACGTATCGCTGACAAGGTCGAGGGTCCGCTCAAGGATGAGCTGCAGGTGATGCTCTCGGACATCCGCTACGGGAGGCCACGCTCCGAAGCGCTGACGGCGATGGCAGAGCGACTCGAGGTCGAAGACATGACGGCGTTCGTGAACGCCGTGGTGCAGTCGCAGAAGCTGGGCGTGGCTCTCGGCGAGACCGTGCGCATCCAGGCCAGCGAGATCCGCCGCCGGCGACGGCAGGCCGCCGAGGAGAAGGCGGCGCAAGCCTCGCTGAAGATGCTCTTCCCGATGATCGGGTGCATCTTCCCGACCCTTTTCATCGTGTTGATGGGGCCGGTGGCCTTGCTCCTGATGAACAAGCGCTGAACCGGGCGGGGCTGGTCCTGGGGGTTGGCGTGTCGGCCCTGCTGATCGCCGCCTGCGGATCGTCCAGTCCCTCCACCGCGGACTATTCCGGGAAGACCGTCGCGCTGGGCGCGGTGCTTTCGCTGACCGGTGCCGGCAGCGTCTTCGGGCCTCAGCAGAAGCAGGCGATCGACCTCGCCGTTGAAGACCTCAACCGCACCGGTGTCGCCGGCGGCCGCGTCAGCGTCGACATCCAGGACGACGCTTCGGACCCGGCGACAGCGGCCTCGGCGGCCAAGAAGCTGATCGCCGACAAGCACGTCCTCGGCCTCGTCGGGCCGACCTTGACGATAGCCGCGACCGCCATGCACCAGGTCGCCCAGAGCGGCCGCACGCCGGTTATCGCGCCTTCAGAGACGGGTCCCCACATCGTCGGCGATTGCAGCGGCTCGGGGGATTGCCCGTACGTCTTCCGCGACAGCCTCGGCGAGGCGGTCGCGATCCCGGCGGGCGTCAAGGCTGCGGTCGCCCGCACCCACCCGAAAACCGCCGCGATTGTCTATTGCGGCGACTACGTGCCCTCGGTCCAGGCCTTGAGCACGTTCAAGCAGGCGTTCGCCGACAACGGGGTCACCGTCGCGGACTCCGGGGCGGTGTCCTTCTCCAAGCACGATACCGACTTCACCGCCGCGATCACCGCCGCCAAGGCTGTCAAGGCCGACATCTGGGCGCTGTCTGGTCCGTCCACGACCCCGGGATCGGTGCTCGCCGCGGCGAGGAGCCAGGGCTACGACGGCCCGGTCCTCGGCGACGACACCTTCAACAGCTACACGGTGAGCGCGGCCGCCGGCAAGGCGGGCAAGGGGGCGTTCTCTGCCAGCGCTTACTGGCCCGGCAGCCCGGATCCCACCAACAAGACGTTCGTATCCGAATACCAGGCCCGATTCAAGGACGCCAATGGCAAGGCGCAGACCCCCGATGAGGTTGCCGCCCAGTCATACTCGGCGGTCCTGATCCTGGCCCAGGCGGCGCGCCAGGCAAACCTGGGGTTCACCAACCCCGCGGGCGACCGCGACGCCATGCGCACCGCCCTCGAGCGTGTCAGCCTGGCCACCCCGCTGGGGAGCTTCAGCTTCACCGCCGCCCATGATGCCCGCCAGACGGTGTGGATCAACGCTATGGACGGCGCCGGCGGATTCATAAACCTCACCTCGATCTCGGGCTGATCGCGGCGGGGAGCGCACACGGCGCCCGGCTAGGCGTTGGCGGGTAGCTCGGTCCCGGCGCCTCGGCGGCGAATGTTGACATCGGCCCGGTCGCGCGGAAGGGTCGCCTCGTCCGACCCCTCGACAGTGAAGCCGAGGTCGGCGATCATCTGCAGGTCGGAACCCGCCGGCTGGCCCTCGGTGGTGAGGTAGTCGCCGGCAAAGATCGAGTTGGCGATCATCAGCCCCAATGGCTGCAGGCTGCGCAGGTGCACCTCGCGGCCGCCGGCGATCCGTACCTCGACATCGGGGAAGTAGAACCGGTAGAGGGCCAGGATCCGGAGGCAGCGCTGCGGCGTCAGCTCGAAGCGACCCGCCAGAGGCGTGCCCTCGATGGGGATCAGAAAGTTGATGGGCACCGAATCGGGGCGCAGCCCCCTCAGGTCGGCCGCCAGGTCGACGATGTCCTCGTCGGTCTCGCCCATTCCAAAGAGCGCCCCGGAGCACGGCGACAGGCCGGCTGACGCCGCTCGCCCCACGGTCCGCTGACGGTCGGAGTAGGTGTGTGTTCCGCAGACGGCGTCGTAGTGCTTCTCGCTGGTGTTGAGGTTGTGGTTGTAGGCATAGACGCCCGCGTCGCGCAGGGTCTCGGCCTGGCCGTCCTCGAGCAGCCCCAGGCAGGCGCAGATCTCCAATTCCGGATAGGCGTCCTTGACCGCCCGTACGTTGGTTGCCACCTGGGACAGCTCGTGGGGTGCCGGCCCCCGACCACTGGCAACCATGCACAAGCGCTTGGCGCCCGCGTGCACCGCTCTCCCGGCCGCCTCAACCGACTCCTCGGCTCCGAGCATCGGGTACTTGAGGATGTCGGCGGTCGAATCGCGCCGCTGCGAGCAGTAGGTGCAATCCTCGGGACACAAGCCGCTCTTCATGTTGAGCAGGAAGTTCAGCTTCACCCGGCGGCCGAAGAACGCCCGACGCACCTCGAACGCCGCCGCCACCACGGACTGGATCTCGTCATCAGCGCTCTTCAGCAAGGCGATGGCGTCCTCGCGGTCTGGCTCACGGCGACTAAGGGCGGCTTCGGTCAGGCGCGACAGCACTTCCTGCATCGGCGCAATCTTGCCATAGGCAAGTTGATAGCCAACTTGTGAGACTGGCCGCGCGGGACTACCATGCGCGAGATGGTTGCCGCCCCGGCGCTTCCGGCCACGGCCCTCGAGGCCACCGACCTGACGGTCAGGTTCGGGGGCATCGTGGCCCTGGACAAGGTTTCCATCACCATCCCCGTCAACCAGATCAGCGCTGTGATCGGGCCCAACGGCGCCGGCAAGACCACGTTTTTCAACGCCGTCTGCGGGTTTGTGCGCCCCCACGCCGGCAGCGTCACCTACGCCGGCCGACCTCTCAACCGCGTCCACCCGCACCAGCTGACGAGTCTTGGAATCTCGCGCACGTTGCAAGGGCTCGGCCTTTGGCCGGGGCTCACGGTGCTGGAGAACGTTATGGTCGGTGCCCCCCGGGCACGGAGACCGAATATCGCGTGGGCTCTATCTGGTCTGCCCCGCTCCGACCGCGACGAGACCGCGGTCCGTCGCGCAGCCCTCGAATCGCTGGCCGGGTTTGGCATCGAGCGCTACGCCGGCGCTCTACCCGGCGCGCTTCCGTTCGGGGTGCAGAAGCACGTGGCCCTGGCCCGAGCGCTGGCATCGAAGCCGTCGCTGCTTCTGCTCGACGAGCCTGCCAGCGGCCTCACCGAGGGCGAGATCAAAGACCTGGTCGACCGTCTGCGCGGCTGGCGCAGCACCATGACGATCGCGCTGGTCGAACACCGGCTCGACCTGGTGATGAAGGCGTGCGATCGGGTCACCGTTCTCGACTTCGGCAAGGTCATCGCGGCCGGAACGCCCGCCGAGGTGAGCGTTCATCCCGCCGTCACCTCCGCCTACCTGGGCGAGAGACTGGAGCCCACCGATGCTTGAGGTCACCGGGCTGTCGGTGTCCTACGGCGCGGTCCGGGCGCTGCAGGGTGTCTCGCTGTCGCTCGGGGACCACGGCGTCACCACCGTCCTCGGCGCCAACGGCGCCGGCAAGACGACCCTCTTGCGCACGATCTCGGGGCTGCTCCGACCCGACGCCGGCTCGGTGCGATGCGACGGCGCCGACCTCACCACCGTCAGCGTGGAGGACATCGCCAGGCTGGGAATCATCCAGGTCCCCGAAGGGGGAGGGGTGATCAAGGAGATGACCGTGGAGGACAACCTTCGCCTCGGGCATCTCTGGCGCCGGGACGCTGCCGACATGCGACGCGCGCTGGCCGAGGTCAACGAGATCTTCCCCGCGCTGCACCCTCGCCGCTATCAGCTGGCCCTCTCGCTCTCCGGCGGCGAGCGGCAGATGCTGGCGATCGGTCGGGCGCTGATGGCGCGTCCCCGCTGGCTGCTGCTCGACGAACCCTCCCTCGGGCTGGCGCCGCGACTGGTCACCGAGATCATGAAACTGGTCCGGCGCCTCAGCACCGAGCGCAACCTGGCGGTGTTGCTGGTCGAGCAGAACGCCCGCATCGCGCTGTCGATCGCGGATGACGCGGTGCTTCTGTCGTCGGGCCAGGTGGTTTCCTCGGGGCCGGCGTCGTCGATGACCGAGGACGAGTCGGTCTGGCACGCCTACCTGGGCTACTGACGTGAGGATCCGCTGAATGCACCAATTCCTGGTGCTCACGACCCAGGGCATCACCTCGGGAATGGTCTACGCGGCCCTGGCCCTGGCGCTGGTGCTGATCTGGCGCTCCACCCGAATCGTCAACTTCGCCCAGGGGGCGATGGCGATGTTCACCACCTACATCGCCCTCTGGGTGATCCAGACCAGCGGATCCTACTGGCTGGGGTTCGTCGTCGCCCTCGCGTCGGGCCTTGTCGCCGGCGCCGTCGTCGAGCGCTTGATCATTCGCCGGATCGCCTCCGGTCCGCCGCTGAACCCGGTCATCGCGAGCCTTGGCATCCTGCTGTTCCTGGAGGCGGTGGTGCCCATGATCTTCGGCGGGCAGATCCGCGGCTTCCCGCCGGCCCTGAGTTTCTTCGGCTTCAAGGTCGCCGGGGTAGACATGCCCTTCTCTCCGTTCGACCTGTTCACGTTTGCGGGCGTGCTGGCGACCATGGCGCTGCTGTACGCGCTCTTCAGGTTCACCGGGCTGGGTCTGCAGCTGCGCGCGGCGGCCTTTGCTCCCGAGGTGGCCCGGCTGCTCGGGGTCCGCGTCGGAAGAATGCTGACGATCGGGTGGGCCCTGGCCTCGATGGTGGGGGCGCTGGCCGGCGTGCTGGTGGCGCCCGTCACCCTGCTGGCTCCCAACAGCTTTGACTCGGTGCTGGTCTTCGCCTTCACCGCCGCCGTCCTCGGCGGCCTCGACAGCCCGCTGGGCGCCCTCATCGGGGGGCTCAGTCTGGGGCTGGCCCTCTCCTACATCGGCGGCTACATGTCCTCCGACCTGGAGACAGTCGGCGCCCTCCTGATCCTGATCGTGCTGCTGATGGTGCGCCCGCAAGGCTTCTTCGCGGGCACCTCGCACCGGCGCGTATGAGCCGCTTCACCTCCAGCAGCACCATCCTGCGGCACCTCGGCTGGGCGGTGGTGGCGGCCCTGGCGGCGGGGGTGGTGATCCTTTTCGTGGACCCCTACCCGGATTACCAGCTGGCCGAGGTCGCGCTGTTCGGCATTGCCGCCGCCGGGCTGACCGTGCTCACCGGCTTCAACGGGCAGCTCTCGCTGGGGCACGGCGCATTGATGGCGATTGGGGCCTACACCACGGCCCTGCTGCTGAGGCAATCTCCGACCGTGGCGGTGCCCCTGGTGATGCTCGCCTCGGTGGCGGCGGCAGGGTTGGCTTCAGTGGTTGTCGGCGCCGCCGCCGCCCGCCTGCGCGGTCCCTACCTGGCCGGCGCCACCCTGGCTCTGGCGGTCGGATTGCCGGGTGTGGCAATCCGCTTCTCCAAAGTCTTTGGCGGCGACCAGGGCATCTCCGTGCCGCCGATCGAGACGCCGTCGTTCCTGGGCGCAGACTTCCCGCCCGAGCGCTGGCTGGCGCTGGTATCGATGGTCGCGCTGCTGCTTGCTTTCGTCTTCCTCGCCAACCTCACCCGCAGCCGTTTCGGCCGCGACTTCCGCGCCGTCCGGGACGACGAGATCGCCGCCGCGCTGGCGGGGATCCGCGTCGCCGGCAACCAGGTGTCGGCGTTTGTCGTGAGCGGCTGCTGCGCCGGGCTGGCCGGCTCTCTCTTGGCCTTCTGGGCGGGTCTGACAGCCCCGTCCGGCTTGGGTCTGCCGCTGTCGCTGCAGGTCCTCGCCGCAGTCGTCATCGGCGGCCTGGGCAGCCTTGCCGGCGCCGTCTGGGGGGCGGTGGCGGTGGTGTACCTGCCTCAGCTTTCAAGCAGCCTCACGGAGGCTCTGCACCTTCCCGGCGTGGTCAAGGACAACCTGCCCCTGGCCCTCTATGGCGCCGCCTTCGTCGTCACCATGCTTGCCTTCCCACAGGGTATCCAGGGCGGCCTGCGATTGCTCTACCGCAAGTTGTGGATCGCGATCCCGTCGCGACGCGATATATGATGCGGGCTGGCATAAAACATTGGGGGGTGGAGGTGATCGTTTATGGAGCTCTCATCTAGAGGGATGCAGGCGGCGCGTCGAGGCAGGCTTCCCGTGCTGGCCATGGGATTCGTCTTGCTGTTCACCGCCTGCGGCTCAACCTCTACCGGGCCAACCGCTTCGGCTCCGGGTATCACCGCCACAACCATCACCATCGGCAGCACCCAACCGCTGACCGGGCCCGCGGCTCCCGGCTATTCCGAGATTTCCAAGGCGTCTGACGCCTACTTCCAGTGGGTCAACGACCACGGGGGCGTGAACGGACGCAAGATCGTCTACAAGTACGAGGACGACGGCTACAACCCAACCAAGACCACCGACCTGGTGCGCAAACAGGTCCTCCAGGACAAGGTTTTCGCGGAATTCAACGGGCTAGGTACCCCGACCCACCTGGCGGTGATTGACTACCTCAACACCGAGAAGGTGCCCGACCTCTTTGTGGCCTCCGGCTGCAACTGCTGGAACCAGCCCTCGAAATACCCTGAGACCTTCGGCTGGCAGACGGACTACACCATCGAGGGCAAGATCCTGGGTCAGTACATCAACAAGAACCTGGCCGGCAAGACCGTTGGCTACCTCTCTCAGGGCGACGAGTTCGGAGACGACGGCGTCAAGGGTCTGGACCAGAAGATCGCGTCAACCCAGGTGGTCAGCCGGCAGAAGTACGACCCAGCCGCCCTGAGCGTGACCGGGGTCAAAGCTCAGATCGCCGCCCTGGCGCAGGCCAAGGCGCAGGTGGTGGTGCTGTACACCATCCCCGCCGCCACCGCCCTGGCGCTGTTGACCGCCGTGTCGCCGGCGCTCAACTACCACCCGACCTGGGTGGTGAGCAGTGTGGGTGCGGATGTGACGACCCTCACAGGCCTGCTGCAGACCTTCTCCAAGGGGGCCGCCGGCGCGGCTTTGCTGGAGGGCATAGTGAGCGGCGGCTACCTGCCGGCGCCGACCAACGCCAGCGATCCTTGGATCTCACTGTTCCAGCAGATCCACGACAAGTACATACCTTCGCTGCCGATGGACGGCAACGTGGAGTACGGAATGGCGGTGGCGTTCAATTTTGTCGACCTGATGAAGAAGGCCGGCCAGAATCCGACCCGCCAGGACGTCATCAACACCCTCAACGGTGGAACGGTTAGTCGCGGGGCGGGGCTGGTCCCGCTGGGCTATTCCTCGTCATCGCACCTGGGCTTCACCGGTGAGCAGATCTTTGTTGTCACGGGCGGCAAGGCGACCGCCCAAGGCTCGGTCTACACGTCTACCGACGACGGGCCCATCAACACTTACACCGGCGGCGAGCTGACCCCGCCGGGTAACGGCATCCCGTAACCAGGAGGGCGCCCTCGCGCTGCACGCGCGAGGGCGCCAACCGCCGGCGATTTGGGCCGGCGCGGCACGCTCCAGACCGGCGCTGGCGCGCGCCATTTTTCGCCTCGCGCTGCGCAGCATTCAGGGCCCTGTGATCACGCCTATGTAAACGTCCCGGCACGCGAAGGTCACCCTCCTGGCACACGAACTGATGGCGGCGTTCCGAACTTGAAATGCTCCCATTCTTGTTCGGGATTTACCAGCCTTCACAATGGTTGGCCATTCCTTCATTGGCATCCGCGTACGGTCCCACAAGCGAAAGGAAAGCGGGCTCGCGCGGGCGTGGAAATTACAAGACTTTTTGCCTAAAGAAGTCCTGGCGGATGGCCCTATTTCCTCTTGTGTTTGGGACCTAACTTCAGGTCCATTACCAACATTTGGTACAGCGGAGGATGATGCAAGTGACCAGTTCAACCATGACTTCCGGAGGGACGCGCTGGCGCCGCTTCGGCATTCTGTTTATCCCCGGGTTCGGGGTGCTTGCGGGAATGGTTTTCCTGCTGGCAACCGGAGCCCTGGCAATTTCGCTGTCGATCTCGGGCATCCCGTTCGTGCTCAACGCCACCACCCTCGAGGGCACCGGCTTTGTGCAGTACGGGGTACCCGACGCGGTGACCAACGCCAATACCGGGCTGCTCTTGCCTGCCCCGGCCAGCGGCACCTCGACAATGACTCCGGCACCCGGCCACACGTACGCGGCCGACACCATCACTCACCTCGCCGGTGGCACGATCACAGGTCTCAATCAGACGGTGTGCGTATCGCTGGCCAGCGTCGGGCTGCCGGGCAGCATGCAGGTCCAGACTGGAGCCAGCACGGTCGGCTTCACCAACCTCAACGCCAACGCTCCTGATCTGGTGGCCACAACGGCCGACTTCGACCAGGGCATCAACATCGGCCAGGACCTTGGCTTCGCCCTGTCCGGCGGCAACGCTTTGGCCGATAACGGCCTGTTCTCGCAGCAGGCCCCACACGTCGTCATCTCGGGAGTTCACCAGCTAGGCATCGGCACAACCGCCGGCACCTTCACCATCCACGATCTGAACCTGCAGGCGGCGTTCGTCAACACCTGCCCGACAAACCCAACTCCCACCTTCCCGTAACAGAAACGAAGTCTGAAGAGGGGGCCAACTGGCCCCCTCTTCATTCATTGGAGACCCTCAAATTGACAAGTTCACTTCCAGCGACCGGCGCAGGAACGCTTCCGTCCGGAGCTCAATCGACCAAAGAACGCTGGCACACCCCTCTTCACCGGCCGCGCCTGGCGTTCCGTCGCTGGCGCCGTGGCCGTCCCTTCTGGGGAGGCCTCTGGTCCATCATCGGGGGACTGATCATCATGGCCGGGCCCGTGACCGCGTTCCAAGCGATCCTGGTGGCCGGTCAGGTGGTATGGGTCGGGATCCTGGTTGGTGTCCTGATCTGGGCTTTCGGGTTGTTCCTCTGGTTCGCGCCGAGCCAGCGGAGTGTGGTCAGCGTGCTGATCGTCGTCCTGGCCTGTGCGTCCTTCATATCGTCTGATCTAGGCGGGTTCTTCATTGGCATGATCCTGGCGATCACGGGTGGCGCCATGGGATTCGCCTGGGTGCCGAGCAAGGTCAAGAAGGCCAAGAAGCAGAAGGCCGGCAGCGCGCCGGCGCCGGCCGAATTGCCTGTTTTCCCGGTGGCCCACGCAGCTATAGGCGGTTCTCCAAGCCTCCCAGCGACGCTGCCGCAGGCTGGCCCACCGCCGCCGCTGCAGACGTGATCGGTCGCATCGGTATACGGCGCTTACTGGGCCTGGCCGCCCTGACCGTTGGATCGCTGGTGCCCGCGTCCGCGAACGCCGCCACGCCGATCCAGGCCAACCTGCCCTCCACGCTGACCGCGACGTCGATGGCGGTCACCGTCTTCCAGTACCACGGCTTGCAAGCCGTCACGACCGCCAGCGGAACCTTCCAAGCGATGGAGTTCGGCATGGCGACGGCCACGATCGCGGGATTCAACCTGTTGACCCCGTGCGAGGCCCATGCCGGCGTGGGCAACGTTCGCTACCACCTGGGGTCGGCGACGGCGACCGCCACCTCGGGCGTCACAACAATCCAGGTCACCTCGCTCTCGGCAACCCTGTCGGCCCCGGCGGGGCTCCTGCCCGCAGTGGTGTCGTGGACGGTGGCCTCCCCACCCTTGGTCGGGGCGGGCATCCTCGTCGGCGATGCCGGCACTCTCAGCGGCGTCACCGCGACCCTGGCTGACGCCACCAGCGCCGGGATGACATTCGCGCCCCTGAGCCTGCAAGCGATTTTCTGTTAGCCGGGCGAACGCCGGGAATTCGATGCCTGCCGGGTAGAATCCCGGCGGGCCCGTAGCTCAGCTGGGAGAGCGCTGCGTTCGCATCGCAGAGGCCGTCGGTTCGAGTCCGATCGGGTCCACCAA
>DATMMS010000002.1:0-656383 GCA_035569605.1 Candidatus Solibacter sp.
TGTTCGAGTACACCCTTGCCGAACTCGCCGGGATGCTCGGCCTGGAGTACCGCGGCTAGCCGTGGCCCAGCACCGGGTGGGGCACGTAGCCCTCCTCCATCCGGCGGATCTCCTCCTCGGTGAGCTCGAGCTTCACCGCCGCCAGCGCGTCGTCCACGTGGCCGGGCTTCGTGGTGCCCACGATGGGGGCGGTCACCCCGGGCCGCTGCAGCATCCAGGCCAGCGCGACCTGGGCGGGCGGCACGCCGCGCCCGGCAGCCACCTCCGCGACCGCATCGACCACGTCGAAGTCGGCCTGGCTGTAGAGGCTGTCACCGAACGGGTCCGAGCCGGCCCGGGTGGTGTGCCGCTGCCCGTCCCTGGTCCGGTTGCCGGTGAGCACGCCCCGGGCCAGTGGGCTCCACGGGATCACGCCGACGCCCTGGTCGATGCACTGCGGGATCATCTCGCGCTCCTCTTCACGGTAGATCAGGTTGTAGTGGTTCTGCATCGAGACGAACGGAGTGAGGGCGGCCGCCTGCGCCTTGGCGAACTGCCACGCGTACATGCTGCTGGCGCCGACGTAGCGTGCCTTCCCGGCCTTGACGACGTCGTGGAGCGCTTCCATCGTCTCAGCGATCGGCGTCAGCGGATCCCAGCGGTGGATCTGGTAGAGGTCGACGTAGTCGGTGCCGAGACGCCTCAGGCTGGCGTCGATCTCGGTCATGATCGACTTCCGCGAAAGCCCGCCACCGTTGGGCCCGGGGCGCATTTTTCCGTGGACCTTGGTGGCCAGGACCACCTGCTCGCGCTGGCCGAAATCGTGCAGCGCCCGACCCACGATCTCCTCGCTGCTGCCGTCCGAATACACGTTGGCGGTGTCCAGGAAGTTGATGCCGAGCTCTAGCGCCCGCTGGATGATCGGCCGGCTTTCCTCTTCCGAGAGGGTCCAGGTATGGTTGCCGCGCGCCGAGTCGCCGAAGGTCATACAGCCGAGGCAGACGCGGGAGACCTTCAAGCCCGTCCGTCCCAGGCTCACGTACTTCATGTCCGGGTTATATCAGCGGGGCCCGGCGAGGATACGATCACACCATGGCGTACGACCCGGAGATGGCCGATCGTATCCGCAAACTGGTGGCGGACCGTCCAGGCGTGACCGAGATGAAGATGTTCGGCGGGCTCGCCTTCCTGGTGGGAGGGAACATGGCCATCGCGGCAAGCGGCCAGGGCGGGGTGATGGTGCGGGTTGACCCAGCCGACTCAGCCGAGCTGACCGCCACGACCAAGGCCTATGAGGCGGTCATGCGGGGCCGGCCGATGCCGGGATGGCTGCGGGTTGACGGGGAGCACCTGCGTAGCCAGCCGGAGCTTGCCAAATGGGTCGAACGGGGGACGGAATACGCCGGATCGCTCCCACCCAAGTGAGGCGGTGAGCAGGCCACCTACGGAGCTGCCGGTACTCTCGTTTGCCTCCGGCCGCGCTTGGGAGCAGTGGCTGTCGAAGCACCACGCCGACGCAGACGGGGTGTGGATCGAGATCGCGAGGAAGGCCTCGGGAATAGTCTCCGTGACCCACCCTGAGGCGCTCGATGCAGCGCTCTGCTACGGCTGGATCGATGGACAGAGAAAGAGCAAGGACAGCACCCACTTTCTCCAAAAATTTACGCCCCGCCGTCGCCGTAGCCTCTGGTCCAAATTCAACATCGAGAAGGTCACCGGTCTGTCGGCGGCTGGCAGGATGCAGCCGGCGGGTCTTGCCGAGGTCGAGGCGGCCAAGGCCGACGGCCGCTGGGACGCCGCCTACGACCGCGGCAGGGACATGACGGTGCCGGAAGACTTCGTCGAGGCGTTTGCCATGAGCAAGCGAGCTCAGTCGACGTTTGACCAGCTGAAGCGAGCTCAGCTGTTTGCCATCGGTTTCCGGCTGCAAACCGCAAAACAACCGGCTACCAGGCAACGCCGCTTTGACACGTTGCTGGCCGCGTTAGAGCGAGGCGAAGCACCCTAGCGCTTAAGTTCCCCCACTCATGCGCGAGCTGTCAGCCGGCCCGCCCCACGGCCAGGACTTCATCCACCAGGGCGTCTGCGTCCGCGAGCGTGGTCCTGGGGTTGATGAAGCAGGGCCTGATCGCGAGCCGCCCATCGACGCGGGTGGTCGACGGGGTCGTCCTGCCGCGAGCCCAGACCGCCTTCAAGACCCGCTCGTTGATGGCATCAAGGTCCGGGCCGTCGCCCATTCCAGCCGGACGGATGCGGAAGCAGCAGATCGAGAGGACGGGCTCTGACAGAAGCTCGAGGTCGGGTTCGGCGGCGACGCGGCGCGCGACCTGGCGGGCGCAGTCGAGGTGGCGACCGACCCGCTGGCGCATCCCTTCGGCGCCGATCTCCTTGAGCAGCGCCCAGACCACCAGGCCGCGCGAGGGGGACGACTGGTCGACAGAGAAATCCTGGAATTCGTAACCCAGCTCCTCAAAGGGCGAACCCAGGTCCGCCTCGCCAGGCGCGGCACCGCTGAGGTAGTCGGCGGGCTCGAGAGTGAAAGTCCGGCCCAACAGGTCACGGTCGCGTACGAACGCTGCCCCGCAACCGACCGGGGCCGCGAGCCATTTGTGCGGGTCGACGGCGACTGAGTCCACCTGGCTCCAGTCGCCGAAAAGGGGCTTGGTGCGCTCATCCAGCACCCCGAAAGCGCCGTAGGCGCCGTCGACATGGAGCCAGACCTGGTGCCTGGAGGCGGCCTCCATCAGCCGAGGCAGCGGGTCGATCTTGCCTGTGTTCACGTCGCCCGCCGAAGCGACGATCGCGATCGGGGTGGCACCCGCCGCCCGGTCGGCGCGGATGCGCTCTTCCAAATCGCTGACGTCCATCATTCCGTCGGCGGCAGCGCTCACCTCCGCCAGGCTGTGCTGGCCAAGGCCCAGGATCGCGAGAGCGCGCGTGACCACGTGGTGAACGTTCGCCCCGGCATAGACACGAGGTTCGACCAACTGGCTGGCTCCGGCCCGCGAAGGATCGAACCCCAGCCGCTCCCCAGCGGACTGCCTGGCGGCCCCCAGGCAGATCAGATTGGCTACCGCGCCGCCGCTGATGAATACACCCTGGTGCTCGGGCGAAAGTGCGAGCAGGTCGCGCAACCAGTCGAGGGCGAGGGCTTCCAGCAGGTTTCCCGGCGACGCCCACCACCGCTGAGGCGCCGAGAGGGTCGCCGCCAGGCTGGCCGCGGTGGGCACCGTCGGAGGCATCGTAGTCACCCATCCGGAGAATCCCGGGTGCCCGGTGCGCAAGCCGTTGGGGATGACGACCTCCTCGAGGATTCGCAGGACTTCATCGGCACCGGCGCCAGTCTCGGGGAGCGTTTCCTCGAGCTGTGACTTCCAGATGGACCGGCGGGCGGCCGGATCTGGGCCTTCGAATTTGGTGAAGGTCTCCAGGGCCGGCAGCAACCGTTCGATGGCCGAGCTCAGGTCGGTTAGGAGGGCTTTCTCCGGCGGGCTTTGAACTACCGAGAGATCGTCAGGCACGGGCGATCGGGGTCAGGTCTCTTTGAGGGTTGCGATCGCATCAATCGAAATCAGGGCTTCAGGCACCGGGAAGCCGCCGACCACCGGCGCCGAGCGTGCCGGCGGCGGATCCGGCATATGGCGCCGGTAGATCTCGTTCACTATCGGCGCGTGCGCCGCGTCGGTGAGAAAGACGGTGACCTTGACGCAGAGCTCCACCGAGGACCCGGCCGCCGCCAGCACCGCCTCCAGGTTCTTGAGCGCCAGCTCCGTTTGAGCCTCGATTCCATCAGGCCACTCACCGCTCACCGAGTCCAGACCCACAGTGCCCGAGCAGAAGACAAAGCCTCCCGCGATGATCGCCTGGCTGTAGTTACCTCGCCCAGAGGGAGCCCCGTCGGTGTTGATGGCGTGGAGCTCCATTGCGCCGGACAGAATAACAGCGCACGGCCGCCAGCGGGCTCTGGGTTGGTCACCTCATCTTCAGCCAGAAATAGCCCGCCGCACCGGCCACCACAGCGACGAGTCCAGCGGCGACCAACAGCACGGCCAATCCGGATGGGGGCTTGGGCGCTATAGCTTGCAGCGAGTTGGCCCGCGGGGATGGGGATAACTGTCCCGAGTTCAGGGCGGTATCGGGACCGATCGAGGGTGAGGTGGCTCCGGCAGGGGTCGATGGGGATGGCGCCGCGCCCGCAGCTCCGCCGCCGGGCTTGCGAGCTTGGCCGGTGGCGCCACTGGTAGGCGGGGGGTTGTGCCCGGGGTCGTTGGTGATCGGCGGGGTGCCCGCGCACCCGCCGGAGGTGCCGAGTGCGGCTGCGGCATCGACTCCACTTGTCTGTGAGTTGAGTGTGCCCAGAACCCGTTGTTGCGCCGCTGAATTGGACATGCCCTTGGCCATCAGCAGCGCCAGCGTTCCGGTGACATGCGGTGCGGCGAACGAGGTGCCGATGCCGGCGGCGTACTGGCTTCCCGGGTAGTCGGAAAGCACCGCGTAGTAAGGGTCCGCCGCCTGCTGCGCCGTGCTGGCGTCACCGCCGGGTCCATAAACGTTGACCAGCGGCCCGAAGTCAGAGTAGGAGGCGATGTTCCCACTGCGGTCCAAGGCGCCGACGATCAGCTCGTTCTTGTTGGCGTAGTCGGCCAGGGGCAACCCGTTGTTGCCGGCAGCCACCGCCACCGCTACTCCGTGCTGCTCCGCACGCCCGATCGCCGGCCCCAGCGGGTCGAGCTGCCCGACCTGGGAGACGATCTCATTCGACCCCAGGCTCAGGTTGATCACGTTGGCCCCGCTGGCGACAGCCCAATCGACCGCGGCCGCGACGTCGTTGGCGTTGCCGGTGCCCTGGCCGTTTTGGAGGAAGAGCGCCTTTGCAATCAGCAGCTTCACGTGAGGCGCCACACCATTGATGCCCACACCTTTGGCCGCGATCAGCCCGGCGGTCATGGTCCCATGGCCGACGTCGTCGGTCACATCGGTGCCGTGCTGCTGTCCGTCCCCCTGTGTGAAACGCGCGGTCGCGATGATCTGGCCTGCCAGGTCCGGATGATCCACCTGCGCTCCAGTATCGACATCGGCGACCTTGATCCCATCACCAAGCGACGCACACCATGCCTGAGGTGCGTTGATGCTGGACGCAGCTCCGGTGAGCCCCCATTGTTTTGGGAACAACGGCGCATTGGCCGAGGCGAGTAGAGGGGCGCCGGCTACCGCAATCGCCGACAGGGCCGTCAGGGACCGCCGGGCAAGCCGGTTCCTCATTCCGCTTTTCAGGATACGCGGACGCGACCAGCCCTACACCGATTGGGTTGGCACGCTTGGCTGCGATCCCTTTCGCTTCAACGCAGCGACAAAGAGCAAGGTCAATCCAATAAGCGCAACTCCTGCGAATAACAAGGTCAATAGACCACCGCCCTCCGCGCAACCACCTGCAGCCACGCTCCCGTCCAGTGGACAGTGCGCCGTGGTTAGCGTCGCGACGCCCATCAACCCTGCCCCGGTGAGACCAAGACCCGAGAAATATGTGCCGATACGCAGTGCACGGAGAAATGATGGGAAGCCCAAGCCGATCACGATCAGGGAAATAACGGCAGGCCCGATTATCGGGCCCTCAAGAATCAGCCAGAAGGAGGCGATTCCCAACACCAAAGAAATGGCGATGTGAACAATTCCTGTCTTCATCTTGCCTACCTCAGCATCCAAAGTGTCAACAGGTGCCCGTGCACCGGTCAGTGCGAGTGCGGCGGCGCTGACGCAGAGCCGATGTATTTCTCCGGGGCGGCCTCGAACTCCCGCCGGCATCCTGCCGAGCAGAAGTAGTAGGTCTCACCTGCGTGGGCTGAGGTCTCTCTGGCCGTCGCGGGGTCGATGGTCATGCCGCAAACGGGGTCGGTCGCCATCGCCGCCTTCGCCTCGGGGGCCACCTCCATCATCCGCAGCATCTCGGGACCTCCACTCTTGAGGAATCGATAGCCGAGCACCAGGATCAGCGCCAAGAACGCGATATCCAGGAAGGTCGTGTAGTTCCACCCCGGATGCGACTGCAGCACCCTGACGGCGTGGTGGGCGGGAGTCAGTCCGGTGATGTTGAAGGCAATGCCCACGACAAAGCCCGACACCGCCATGGTCGCGTACGACACCGCCAGCAGGTAGAGGCTCATGCGCCGTCCGTAGTACTTCCGGTAGATGTTGAGGATGGGCAGGATGATCAGGTCCGCGAAGATGAAGGCGATCACGCCGCCAAAGCTGATACCGCCGTTCCACAGCACCGCCGCCAGGGGCACGTTGCCGATCGAGCAGACGAAGCTGAGCATCGAGATCAAGGGGCCGATCAGGGGCCCCCAGAACTGCGCGATCGCCGGGTGATCGGTGAGGAAGAAGGCTCGCCAGAAGCTGTCCGGCACCCACGCCGCCAGCGCCCCCGCGATCAGGAAGCCGATGATGAGGTCCTGGTAGAGGCTGGCCACGTCCATGAAGAAGTAGTGGCTGATGGCGGTGAAGGCCCGCCCCGAAAAGAGCCGCTTCAGGAAAGGCCCGTCGGTGATCGACATGTCCATCTCCCCGTGTCCCTCCATCCTGCCGACCAGACCCTTTTCCGCCTGGGCTCGAGCCTGCTCGACCATGTCCGGGCGCAGGGTTGCCTTGAAGATCAAGAACAGCAGCGCGGCCATCAACAGACCGCCGGCAAACTCGGCGCCCACGAACTGCCAGCCGAGCAGGACGAACAGGATCAGACCAAGCTCGAAGACAAGATTCGTCGATGCGAACTCGAAGATAATGGCGTTTGCGAAGGTCGCGCCGCGCCTGAAAAGCGCCCGGCCTACGGACACCGCAGCGTACGAACAGGACGAGCTGGCGGCGCCGAAGCCCAGGGCCAGGACAAGGCCGCGGGCGTCATCCTTGCCCAGCGCGCGGGCAACGGTCTTCTTCGAGACCACGGTCTGGACAAGCGCCGACAGCAGGAACCCGAGAGCCAGCGGCCAGAGCACCTCCCAGAACATGTAGAAGGCGATCTGAAGGGCGCGGCCGACCTCATGGAGAACAAACTCCATCCGGCGTCAGGCCTTGGTGAAGCGCTTCACCGCTCCCACCAGCTCGTCGATCTTGTCGGTCTCCCCGGCCCGAACCGAATCGGCAACGCAGCCCCGGACGTGGTCTTCGAGCAGTAGCATTCCGACCTGGTCGATGGCCGCCTTGATGGCTCCGATCTGGGTCAGGACATCGATGCAGTAGGTGTCCTCGGCGACCATTCGGGCAACGCCCCGGACCTGACCCTCGATCCGATTGAGGCGGCTGAGCAGCGCCTTCTTGTCGTCCTCGTATGCTGGTTTCACGCCACCCACTATACCCCCCGGGGGTTTAGTCCATGTGGAGCGGCACTCCCTTCCTTTGCGGCACTCCCTTCCTCTGTCGTATTTGGACCTGGCGGGTGGCGCAACACCCGCCAGGTCTTGGCGAAATCAAGCTGCGGTGCTCGAGGGGCTTTCCGCTAGCAGGCTTTCCGATGGTCGACCCAGACGCAGCCACTCTCGCCGGCGGACTGGCCGGCGGTGACGGTGACGACGCGGGTCGGGCCGCTTACCAGCTGCGGGGCCCTGACGGCGTAGCCGAGGAGGCCGCTGCCGAGGACGGCCGCCGCGAAGGCGACGATGGCGAGGGCTCGGTTTGGGAACTGGGTTGTCTGGAGACGGGCTTGCATCACTTACCTCCGTTGGTTGTTGCGCCGGTAAGTACCGACGCCGGTAACCGTACGAGCAGAGGCACCGCGCCCAAATCGGGAGGACACCCCATGTTGGGAAGGCGCGTTCCCTATCTTGGCGGGAGGTCGATCAGCCCCTGCGGGTCGGCGGCAAGGATCGCCACGCCACCGGGGTCAGCCCTCTCCGATCACCTCCAGAAGGTCGGCACCGTAGCGCTCCAGCTTGGCCGGGCCAACCCCGGAGACGCCGGCCAGGTCCGCCATCGACACCGGCCTGACGCGAGCGATCTCGGCCAGGGTCTTGTCATGGAAGATCACGTACGGAGGCATCTCCGCTTTGCGGGCGATTTCCAGGCGCCACTGACGGAGGGCATCGAATCGCTGCAGGGCCTCATCGTTTAGGTCGCCCGCGGTGAGCCCACCTTCCCCCCTCCTGCTTCTGGGCCGCATTGGTGCTGCCCGTGGTGGCCCGACCTCCAGCTCCACGCTGAGCGACTGCTCCCCGGCCAAAAGCGCCAACCCGGACTGAGTCACCGCCATGGTCGGTTTCTCGCCGTGGCTGCGCGCGATCAGCCCCAGCTCCGCCAGGGTCGCGATCAGGTCCCGGACGCGCTCGAGGTCCCAATCCCGTAGCGCCCCGAAGAAGCCGAGGTCCTGGACCCAGCGCTTCGAGACCGCCCAGGCATCCAGCTGTCCACGCAGAATCGAGGCAATCCGCGTCGCGCCGAGGTGGCCCTCGAACCGGGCGACGCAGGCCAGCGCCGCCGCCACGTCCGCCGGCGCCACCGTCAGGGTCTCGACCGCCTGTGGGTTTAGGCAGTTGTCGCACGAGCTGCACGTCCTCGCCACACCATCCTCGCCGAAGTAGTCGGCAATGCGCGCGTGGCGGCAGCCCCGCGAGCGGGCGTAGTCCATGACCTGGTTGACGCGCGCGTAGGCGTGTTCCTTGAGCTCGGCCTGCTCCTCGAAGTCCACCGGCGCCCCGGTCAGCCGGCGGATGCCGCCGTCAGGCTCGACCACGCCGGTGCGCTCCAGCAGGGCCACAGCGCCGCGGATGGCCCCGCCATCGATTGCGGGCAGCCGTGCCTGCAGGTCTTTGATCCAGCCGCTGCCGTCGCGCAGCATTTCCCGGTAGACGGCGCGCACGGTGTCGCGGTCGGGGTATGCCTGTTCGATGAAGAACTCCTGCAGCTGGCGGTCCTGGGGACTGTAGAGGAGGATGCATTCCGAGGGCCCGCCGTCGCGGCCGGCGCGCCCGGCCTGCTGGTAGTACTCCTCCAGGCTGCCGGGGAAGTCGTAGTGGATCACCTGGCGGATGTCGGGGAAGTCGACGCCCATGCCGAAGGCCGAGGTGGCGACGATGACCTTGAGACGGCCGGCGGCGAACTCCTCGTAGACGTCCTGGCGCTCGTCGCCATCGAGGGCGCCGTGGTAGGACGCCGTGGCGATTCCCGCGTCGGATAGCACCGCCGCGACCTCCGTCGCTGTCTTACGGGTGCCGCAGTAGACCAGCGACCGCCCCTCGCCGGGGCGTATGCGGGCCAGAAGCGCTTCACGCTTGTCGGCCTTGCCCCGGCAGCGGACCACCGACATCTTGAGGTTCTCGCGGACGAAACCGGTGACCTTGCCGACCGGCTCGCGCAGACCCAGGCTGGCGATGATGTCGAGCCGCACCCGCGGCGTCGCGGTCGCGGTGAAGGCGCCCACCGGCGGCTTGCCGCAGACCGCGATGGCCTCACCGAGACGCCGGTAATCGGGGCGGAAATCGTGGCCCCAGCTCGAGATGCAGTGGGCCTCGTCGATGACGAATCGCGACACCGGCAGCTTCCCCAGGGCATCGAGGAACCCCGCGGCGCCAATCCGCTCGGGTGCGAGGTAGAGGAAGCGCAGCTCGCCGGCAGCGGCTCGCGCCATCGCCAGGCGCCGGTCGTCGGCGCTCATCTGACTGTGGACGCAGGCGGAGGGCACCCCCATCTGGGTCAGCCTCGCCACCTGGTCGACCATCAACGCGATCAGCGGCGAAACCACGATCGTGAGGCCGCCCCCGACGATGCCCGGAACCCAGTACGCGATGCTCTTGCCCGACCCGGTAGGAGCGACAAAGAGCACGTCAGCGCCCGACTCGGCCGCGGCCACCACCTCGCCCTGGCCGGGCCTGAACTCGGGCAGCCCAAAGACCTCGTGGAGGACGCTGAGTGCCACCGGCGAGGGTTGACCGGGCAAAGCTACGGGCACGGTGGCGGGCACCTATCGACGCTAGCAGGTGCCCCTCGACGCCGGCTGGGGGTGCAACCGGCTCTTTTCGGACTACAATGCTGGCCGGGGTATCGGGGACTTTCGGGGGTGAGTAGGGTGGATTTCCAATCGGTTCGTCGCATGTTCGGCCGGGTTGCGCCGCTTCTTTTCGTGGTGCCGATCGCGGCCCTGGCCGCGGTCCCCGCGAGCGCCTCCACGGTGTCGCCGCTGCCTCCGCCGCTGGATCTCTCCGGCCTCTACTCGCTGCCTGCGCAGACGCCAACCCAGCTGGTCGTCTTCGGTCACGGCCACCAGAACAGCTCCGCATCCTGGGTCACGCACCTGGAGGAGGCCGCTACTCGCGGTGCCGTGGCGGTCGCGCCCGACTATCGCGGCACCGGCCCGGCGCAGGCGCCCATCCCCTACTACGGCTGGCCGGCGAAAGCAGGGGCCGAGGACCTGGTCACGGTCGCCCAGTACTTCCTCCAGCACTGCCCGACCATCAAGCAGGTCTACCTGCTCGGCGTCAGCATGGGCGGGAACATGTCAGGCCTGGCGCTGGCGAACAAGCCAGTGAAGGCGGACGGCTCGCCCCTTTTCGACTACTGGGTCGATGTCGAGGGCGTCAACAACCTGACCGAGGAGTACCTGCTGGCGCGCGGCGTGGCGCCGGTCAACTCGGGCGGTGCTGTGGCCCAGGCCGAGATCGAGAAGGAGACGGGTGGACCGATCGAGTCGGTCCCCAGCGAGTACATCAGCCGCAGCAACGTCACCCGGGTCCAGGACATCGCCGCCAGCGGGATCAAGGGCGCGGTCATGGTCCAGGCGGTCGAGGATGGCCTTGTCCCATACAACCAGAGCCTGGAGATGACCACCGCGCTGCGCGCCAACGGGGTTCCGACTGACCTCTATTCAGTGGCCCGGCGTGATCCCAACCAGTCCGACCCGGGGCACGACCAGACCACGATCCTTGGCATCGTGCCCGGCATGGGGCCGATGGACCCGCTCGCCGGCCACGGGTGGGAGGGGAGCAACACGCACATCGTGATCAAGACCGGCCTGGAGCGGCTATGGGCCCTGATGGACGCGAGCACGGCGCGGCCGTCCAACGCCAACTTCCTGGTCGATTCCGGCCTTGGCACAGTTCCGGCGACCGACACGGCCAAGTCGACGTCGCCGGCCGCAGACGGCGGCTCGCGATGCTCAACCGCCAAGGGCGACGCGCACACCGAGGGCGCCGGCACTCTTGGGGTCAGCACCGCCGCGGTGGGCTCCCTGGGCGGGCTGCCGCTGACCTCGACCGCCCCGCCGGTTCCGGACGGTCGAGGCCTCTGGTTCCTCGCAGCTGCGCTGCTGCCGGCCGCACTCGCGCTCCGACCGCGCCGGCGCTGACGACGCCGGGACCGACGCAGAGCTGACCCGGCGCCCTGGAAATAGCGGCTTCCTCAGCCGGCTACCTCTCTCCCGCCAGGGCAGCCAGACCTGCGTCAGACCCAAGGTAGGAGCGGTAGGCGGCCACTTGCAGACCGACCGACTTCCGCGCGATCAGGAGGTGCAGAGGGGCCAGCAGGACGCGCCAGCCTTGGGCGGAAAAGTAGGCCGTCTGCTCAATCCGGGTACCGCTGCCTTCGGGGCTGAGACGGTACTCGTGGTCCATCCGACCAAGCGAGGTCGACCCGCCGGCCTTGTAGTGGACGCCCGGAACGTAGTCGGAGACCTCGACGACCAGCTCGCCGATTTTGGTCGACGTGACCCGGTATCTCGCGCCCGGGCCCATCGGGCCTGGAGTCAGAGGCGCCATCGCGACGAAATGCGGGTGCCAGGCGAGCATGTGGTCAGGGCTGCCGAAAAGGGCGGCGAAGAACTCGTCCGGATGCTGCTCCACGTGGTCGGTGCGGGTGGATCTGATCATGGCCTGGCCTCCTGAGGTGAAAGTTGACAGCTTGTAAAGTAGCAAAAGTCTTTACAGCCTGTCAAGTCCGCTCGGTAGAATAGGCGCATGGCGACAACACCTCGCTCCGAGAAGACTCGAGGCCGCATCCTCGACGCCGCCGAACGGCTGATCCTGGATCGGGGCCTCAACGGGGTAGGCCTGGAGGCGGTGGCGGATGCGGCCGGGGTCTCGCGGCAGGCTGTCTACGACAAGTTCGGATCCAAGGGTGGTCTCCTCCGCGCGATGACCGAGCGCACCGAGGAGCGACTTGGCATCTTCAAGGCGGTGGGCGCTGTGGCCGCCGAGCCGGATGGAATTGCCAAGCTCACCACGCTCTTGAACCTCAGCCGGGTCAGCGAGCCTGGTGTCGCGCCCTTCGTGCGGGTGATCTATGCCGCCCGCCTTGACGACGAGACGGCGGCCAGCCTATGGAATGACCGAATGACGGCGCGGTATATGGCCATGCGACACGTGGTCGAGACGTTGGACCGAGAGGGAAAACTTCGTCCTGGCCTGACCATCGAAAAGGGCGCGGACATCCTTTGGTCGATCCTCAACCCTCTTCATTACGACAACCTGGTTGTCTCTCGCGGCTGGACGATCGACGAGTACCGCACCCACATCGAGGTGATGGCGCGGGCCGGCCTGATGGGCGAGGCCCCGCCGCCGATAGACGGTTCGGGGGGCGCCGGCTAGGCCGAAGCGCTGACGACGCCGGGGAGAGGGCTCCGCCTGGCCTATGGTGCGGGCTTGGGTGTCGTCAGGTGAACGCCCAGGTGTTCGGCGATGGAATGCACGTCCGTCATCAGGTCTGCCTGCGCCAAAGTGATCTGGTGGATCGTCTTGGTCATGGTGTGGAGGTCCTCCACCTCCTGCGACTCCAGGTCGTCGCGAGCCTCATCCCTGGCGGCCTGCCGGTTGCCGGACATCAAGATCAGAGGCGCGGCGTAGGCGGCCTGGGTCGAGAACGCCAGATTCAAGAGGATGAACGGGTACGGGTCAAACGGCTTGAAGGCGACCTCGACGAGGTTGAGCGTGACCCAAAGGACGACGACGACGGTCTGGATGATGATGAAGCGCCAGGAGCCCATCACTCCGACGACGGAGTCGGCTATTCGCTCACCCATTGACTGTGGCTGATGGATGGCGGCTCGGCTGTGGCTATCGCTCATCTGGTCTCCTCAACGCGGTCTTTTCCATCGCGCCATCGTAGCGGGAGACCCCGGGGCGCGAGCGGCGAGTCACCGCACGCGACCTCGGCCGGTCTCCAGGACGCTCGCGATTCTTCGCGGCACCGGGTCGCGGCGGAGTTGCTCGACAGTCCGGGGCAGGCGGACGCTCCAGTTGGGCCACTCGCGGGTTGTTCCCGGCATGTTGGGTCGCTGCGCCTGCAGGCAGCCATCCTCAAGGGCGGCGACCAGTATCCTGCTCGGCGCTCGTGCCAGGTCGGCGTACACCTCTTCGACCACGGTCTCCAACGGCGCGCCGGCGCCGACGCCAAGTCGCCGGGCCAAGCGTTTCCGGACGCTGAGGGTACCGTCGCGGTTGGGCCGCAGCCCAAGCCTCTCCTGGTCCTCGAGGTCGGAGCCGCTCCACAACCCGACCACTGTGGGGAGGTCGTGGGTCGTCGCCGATGCCATCGCCTCTAGCGGGTAAGCCTCCGGGCGTCCCCGTTCGAACCACATCACCCGGGACGACAGCACGTTGCGGCGGCGCAGCTCGGCGCGCACCCCGGGGCCGACCGTGCCCAGGTCCTCCCCCACGACAACCGCCGCCGCACGGTGGCTCTCCAGCGCCAGGATCTCCAGCATCTCGGCTGCGGGGTAGCCGACGTACGCCCCGTCGGCGGCTGAGGCGCCGATCGGAACCCACCACATCCGGAAAAGGCCAAGCACGTGGTCGATGCGCAACCCACCCCCAAATCTGAGACCGGCGCGGATGGTCTCGACCAGGGGACGGTAGGCGTCCGCACGCAGGCGTTGCGGATCGAACGGGGGCACGCCCCAGTCCTGGCCCTGCGTGTTGAAGGCGTCCGGTGGGGCGCCCGCGTGGACATCGGCGGCCAGGGCGTGCTGCCACGTCCAGGCGTCAAAGCCATCGGGGTCGACGCCAACGGCGACGTCGTGGATCACCCGGATCTCGCGGGCCAGCCCCCGCAGTTGGCGATCCAGCAGCCACTGCAGCCAAAGATGAAAATCGACGCGATCCTGGTGGTCGCGGGCGAACCGGCGCACCGCGGCGGACCTGGGCTGCTGGTAGCGCTCTGGCCACCTCCGCCAGCCGGCGCCAAACCTCTCCGCCAGCGCGTTGAATGTCCCGAAGTCACTCAGCGTATCGCCCTGCTCGGTGCAGTACCGGCGAAACGAATGCTGACCTCCAGTCCCAGCCCGGAACCCCGCCCACAGCTGTTCCAGGGCGCGCATCTTGTTCCCGAATACCGCGTCCCGATCGATCACCTGCGCCTGGTCCAGCCGGCGTCCCTGTGCCCGCGCCGCCACCACCACCGAGTCGCCGGCCGCCGCTCCGGGCGCGGCCTCCACGTCGAGGTACAGCGGATTGGCGAACCGCCGGCTGCTCGGGTAGTACGGGCTGGGCTGCTGCGGCAGCACCGGCAAGCTGGCGTGGATCGGCCCTGACAGCAGCACTCCGGCGCCCTGCCCCGCGGACCATCGGGCGACCCTCCTGACGGCGGAGACATCGCCGATGCCCCAGGTCCTCCCAGACCTCAGGGCATAGGGCTGAACCGCCCAGCCCCAGGTTCGTGGACCAGCCGGCAGGTAGCAGGTCCCCGGGCTCACGATCAGCGGCACCTGGCGTCCGTCGTCAAAGCTCAGGCTGTGGTAGCCGTAAGCCGCATCGCGGGGCAGACGTGGCGCCGTCGCCGGAGGTCGGGTCGCGACCGACGCTTCGCCACCGTTCTCGTAGGCGACCCACCTCGCTCCAGCCGGGAGTGGCTGGCCGGGCCGTGCGAAGAAGACCTCCCTCCCGGCTTCGGGTCTCACCGTCGCGGAGAGGTCGGGTGCCCGCACGATCGATACAATTGACCCCTCACGGTAGCTGAGCCTGATGGTATCAGGCACTCTACGTTCCACTCCTCGTCGGATTTGTCGCTGTCGAGCTTGACCTGGAGGTGCGGTGGCCGAAGTCGGCAAACAAGCGGAGATCACTGGTTCGCACGCGGCCTGGCCCGGCCACCACGCTCCGTTGGGCGCGACCTGGGACGGCGAAGGGACCAATTTCGCCATCTTCGCCGAGCACGCCGACCAGGTCGACCTGGTGCTCTTCGACCGGGACGGCAACGAGTCAGCGACCTACGAGCTGAGGGAGCGCACCGACCTGGTCTGGCACGGCTACATCGACAAGATCAGCCCCGGGCAGCTCTACGGCTATCGCGTCCACGGCGCGTACACCCCACACCAGGGCCTGCGCTACAACCCCAACAAGCTGCTGATCGATCCCTACGCCCGCGCCATCTGCGGCGAGTTCCGCTGGGGCCCCCCGCTGTTCGGGTACCTGGCGGGTGCCAAAGACGACGTGCCCAGCCCTCTCGATTCCGCACCGGCGATGCCGCGGTCGATGGTCGTCGATCCCAGCTTTCCCTGGGGCGAGGACCAGCGGCCCAACCACGACTGGGCCGACACCGTCATCTATGAGACCCACGTCAAGGGCTTCACCATGCGGCACCCCGATGTTCCCGACGACCTGCGGGGAACGTACGCAGGGCTGGCTCACCCTGCCGCCGTCGACCACCTGCACGGTCTCGGCGTCAGCGCGGTCGAGCTGCTGCCGGTCCACCACTTCATCGACGGCGGTCACCTGGTCGAACGAGGCCTCCGCAACTACTGGGGATACGACACCGTGGGGTACTTCGCGCCCGAGTCACGGTATTCCTCGAGCGGCGCCGACGGCGGCCAGGTCCGCGAGTTCAAGGCCATGGTGCGCGCCCTCCACGCTGCCGACCTCGAAGTGATCCTCGACGTGGTCTACAACCACACCGGCGAGGGCAACCACCTCGGTCCGACGATCGCGTTTCGCGGCATCGACAACCTCGCCTACTACCGTCTCGACGAGGACGACCGGGCCTTCTACTTCGACGTCACTGGCACCGGCAACAGCCTCAACGTCGGCCACCGGCAGTCGCTGCAGCTGATCATGGACTCGCTGCGCTACTGGGTCACCGAGATGCACGTCGACGGTTTCAGGTTCGACCTCGCCTCGGCCCTGGCGCGACAGTTCTACGAGGTCGACCGCTTGTCGGCGTTCTTCGACATCATCCACCAGGACCCGGTTCTCTCCGGCGTCAAGCTGATCGCCGAGCCCTGGGACCTGGGCGAGGGTGGCTACCAGGTGGGCAACTTCCCGGTCGGCTGGGGCGAGTGGAACGGCAAATTCCGCGACACCGTGCGCGACTACTGGCGCGCAGCCACGGGGGTCCGCGACCTCGCCTACCGGCTGACCGGCTCCAGCGATCTGTACCAGGACGACGGTCGCCGGCCCTGGGCCAGCGTCAACTTCGTCACCTGCCACGACGGCTTCACCCTGCGCGACCTGGTCACCTACGAGCAGAAGCACAACCAGGCCAACGGCGAGAACAACCAGGACGGCAGCGACGACAACCGTTCCTGGAACTGCGGTGTCGAGGGTGAGACCGAGGATCCTGATATCGCCACGTTGCGGCAGCGGCAGCGGCGCAACCTGCTGGCCACCGTCTTTCTGTCGCAGGGCTGCCCCATGATCCTTGGTGGCGACGAGATCGGCCGCACCCAGCGGGGCAACAACAACGGCTACTGCCAGGACAACGAGATCTCGTGGCTGGATTGGGAGAACGTCGACGGCGACATCAGGGCCTGGGTCAAGCGGCTGGTGGAGCTGAGGCGCGCCCACGCGGTCCTGCGACGGCGACGCTTCTTCACCGGCCAGGAGATCCGCGGCTCTGGTCGCAAGGACATCGGCTGGTTCATGCCCAGCGGTCGGGAGTTCACCGACGACGAGTGGTTTGACGAGCAGCAGCGCTCGCTGGGGATGGTGCTCAACGGCGACGAGATCGCGGACCGCGGCAACCGCGGCGAGGCCATCACGGACCAGAGCCTGATGGTGCTGATGCACGCCGGCGACCACGGCGTTCCGTGGACCATCCCCGGCGGCTGGGGCGACTCGTGGGCCGTGGTCCTGGATTCGGCCGATGACTCTGGCCTTGTGACAGGCGGGGCCCCGCCACGCATGGTGCGAGCCGGTGACGCCGTCGAGGTGACAGCGCGGTCGATAGTGGTGCTGCAGCGCCAGTGACGCTGCCGGTGGCGATCGAGCACGTGCATCCCGCCGTGGACGGCGGGCGCTTCGCCGGCAAGGGCACCGCCGGCCTGCCGCTGGAGATCAGCGCCGACATCTTCAGCACCGGCCACGACGAGCTGCTGGCGTGGACCACGCTGGAGGCGCGCGCGCCCTCTAAGGGCGCGGCGCGAGGATCACGCAAAGGCTCCACTACGAGATCCGGGGAAGTACTAACTTCCCCGATGTCTCACAGCGGCAACGATCGCTGGGTGGGTCACGCCACACCTGGGAGCGTGGGGGCCTGGCAGCTCAGCGTATTCGGCATGGTCGATCGATTCGGCACCTGGCTGCGCGACCTGCGCATCCGCCATGAGGCGGGCCAGGAACTCGAGCTGGAGCTTGAGGAGGGGCGCCTGATGGTGGAGGCGCGCATGAGGCGGCGCGGTCTCGGCCTCAAGGACCAGGCCGAGCTGGAAACCCTGGCCGCCTCGCTATCGCCGGCGCGGGACGTCAAGGCGCGCTACCGCGCCGCCACCGCGGCTCGGGCCGGGGTGCTGATGCAGCGAACCCTGGACCGCTCCACCGCCGGCACCGCCGGGCCCTTTCCGATCTGGGTCGACCGCGAGCGGGCGGGCTTCAGCGCCTGGTACGAGATGTTCCCGCGCTCCGAAGGCGCCGCCGGCGGCCGCAGCGGCACCTTCAAGACCGCGGCCAGGCGCCTCCCGGCGATCGCCGGGATGGGCTTCGACATCGTCTACCTGCCGCCGGTCCACCCCATCGGCAGCAGCCACCGCAAGGGCGCCAACAACACTCTTGACGCCGGGCCCGACGATGTCGGCAGCCCCTGGGCGATCGGGTCCCGCGACGGCGGCCACACCGCGGTCCATCCCGACCTAGGCGGCATCGACGACTTCGACGCCTTCGTCGCCGCCGCGGGCAAGGCCGGCCTGGAGGTGGCGCTGGATTTCGCGGTGCAGTGCAGCCCCGACCATCCCTGGGTCACCGAGCACCCGGAGTGGTTCCGACACCGTCCCGACGGCAGCATCCGCTACGCCGAAAATCCCCCCAAGCGCTACCAGGACATCTACCCCATCGACTTCGAGACCGAGGACCGCGAGGGGCTGTGGCAGGGGCTGCGGGACGTCGTCGACTTCTGGATCGGGCACGGCGTCCGCGTCTTCCGCGTCGACAACCCTCACACCAAGTCGTTCGACTTCTGGGAGTGGCTCATCGAGGGCGTGCACCAGAGCTCGCCGGACGTGATCTTCCTCAGCGAGGCGTTCACGAGGCCGCGGGTGATGGAGCGCCTGGCCAAGGTCGGCTTCACCCAGAGCTACACCTACTTCACCTGGCGCAACACCAAGTGGGAGCTGAGCGAATACCTCACCGAGCTCTCCCGTGGCGAGAGCGTCGACTACATGCGTCCCAACTTCTGGGTCAACACCCCCGACATCCTGCACGAGTACCTGCAGCGGGGCGGGCCGCCGGCGTTCGCGGTGAGGCTGGTCCTGGCCGCGCTGACCTGCGCCAGCTGGGGGATGTACAGCGGCTACGAGCTCTACGAGAACACCCCCGTGCGCGAGGGCAGCGAGGAGTACCTCCACTCCGAGAAGTACGAGCTGCGTCCGCGCGACTGGAAGACCAAGGCGACGCTGGCGCCGATGATCACACGCGTGAACAAGATCCGAAGGGAACACCGCGAGGCCATCGCCTTGATGCGCACGCTCCGTCTCCAGCATGTCGACAAGGACGAGATCATCTGCGTGTCGCGGCAGAACCAGCAGCGAGACGACACGCTAATCGTGATCGTCAACCTCGATCCTGTGGGCGTCGCCGAGGCGTCAGTGTGGCTGGACTTCGCGGGGCTGGGGCTGACCGCGTCAAAGTTCGAAGCTGTCGACCTTCTCAGCGGCAAGACATACAAGTGGACTGCCGGCGGCAACTACGTCCGCCTCGACCCCGCCGTGACGCCGGCGCATGTGCTGACCGTGAAGGGCGCGGACTGATGACCCAGACGCTTCCCGCCCACATCGAGCATTCGACCGAGCCCGGCTGGTACCGCCGCGGGGTCTTCTACGAGCTGTTGGTGCGCGGCTTCGCCGACGGCAACGGCGACGGCATCGGTGACATCAAGGGCCTGACCCAGCGCCTCGACTACCTGCAGTGGCTGGGCGTTGACTGCATCTGGATGCTGCCCATCAACAAGAGCCCGATGCGCGACGGCGGCTACGACATCTCCGACTACTACGCCATCCAGCCCGAGTATGGCGACGTCAAAGCGGTGCAGGGGATGATCCAGCGGGCGCACGCGCGCGGCATCCGCGTGATCATGGACCTGGTTGTCAACCACACCTCCGACCAGCACCCGTGGTTCCAGGAGGCGCGCTCCTCGCCGGACAACCCCAAGCGCGACTGGTACGTCTGGTCGGATTCCAAGATGCGCTTCAACGACGCCCGAATCATCTTCATCGACACCGAGTCCAGCAACTGGACCTGGGACGAGCAGGCCGGCGGGTACTACTTCCACCGCTTCTTCAGCCACCAGCCGGACCTCAACTACGACAACCCCGCGGTGCGCGAAGAGATGTTCAAGGTGGTGCGCTTCTGGCTGGACCTGGGGCTCGACGGGTTCCGGCTCGACGCCGTTCCCTACCTCTACGAGCGCGAGGGGACCAACTGCGAGAACCTCCCCGAGACGCACGAGTTCCTCGCCGACCTCCGCGCCATGGTCGACCGCGAGTACGGCGGCGAGCGAGTCCTGCTGGCAGAGGCCAACCAGTGGCCCGAGGACGTGGTCGACTACTTCGGCACCGCCGAACGCCCGGAGTGCCATATGTGCTTTCACTTCCCGCTGATGCCGCGCATGTTCATGGCCCTGCGACGTGAGCAGCGCTACCCCATCACCGAGATCCTGGAGCGGACCCCGCCGATCCCCGACGGCGCCCAGTGGGGCCTGTTCCTGCGCAACCACGACGAGCTGACGCTCGAGATGGTCACCGACGAGGAGCGCGACTACATGTGGTCGGAGTACGCCCGCGACCCCCGGATGAAGCTCAACCTCGGCATCCGCCGCCGGCTGGCGCCACTGCTCGACAACGGTCGCCGCCAGATGGAGCTCTTCTACGGACTCCTGCTCTCGCTCCCCGGCACCCCCATCCTCTACTACGGCGACGAGCTGGGCATGGGCGACAACGTCTACCTCGGCGACCGCGACGGCGTCCGGACCCCGATGCACTGGACCGCGGACCGCAACGCCGGCTTCAGCCGCGCCGACTTTGCCCAGTTGTACCTGCCTCCACTGATGGACCCGGTCTACGGCTACGAGGCCGTCAACGTCGAGGCGCAACAGCGCAACCAGTCGTCCCTGCTGCACTGGCTGCGGCGGTTCATGACCGTACGCCGGCGCCACCCCGTGTTCGGTGAGGGCTCATTCGAGGCGCTCGATGCCAGCAACCCGTCGGTGTTCGCCTTCCTCCGTGAGGGTGAGGGCGAGACGATCCTGTGCGTAAACAACCTGTCGAGGTTCTCGCAGCCGGTCGAGCTGGATCTCCGACGCTTCAACGGCTACACCCCGGTGGAGCTGGTGGGGAAGGTGCATTTTCCCCGGATTGGCGAGCTCCCATACCTGCTGACCATGGGTCCGCACGGGTTCTATTGGTTCGTGTTGGAGGAGCTTCCGCAGTGACGGCGACGGGATCAGAGTCGCGGGCGCCCGGGGACCTGCTGGTCGAGGTTGGGCTTCGCGACGCCTCCAGCGACCTGCTCGACTACATCCGGCGCCAGCGCTGGTATGCGGGACGCGACCGCGAGGCCGCCGGGTTGGAAATCGTGGATGCCGGGCTCGGAGCGGGCTCGCCTCAGCTGCTGCCGGTGCTGGTGGATGTCGTCTACGCCGACGGCCGGCGCGATCGCTACCAGGTGCCCCTTTCGGTGCGGCCCGCGGACCAACCCGCTCCGGGCGAGATCGCCCCCATCGCGACCGGGGAGCGCGACGGCAGGGCGGTGCTGGTGTACGACGCCCTCGTCGATGTCGAGGCGGCGGCTCAGCTCTGGAACCTGGTGGCCGGCGATGGCCGCATCGAGATGCAGGGCGGCGCCATCGCCGGCCGCCAGACCGGTGAGGTCGAGCGAGTCGCCGACGCCTCCGAGGTCCATCCCTTCGTGCGCGACCAGAGCAACACATCGCTGCTCCGCCAGGAGCGGGAGCTGCTCAAGTGCTTCCGTCGCATCGAGGCGATCAGCTCGCCCGAGCTGGAGATGCTGACGGCCCTCCACGACGCGGGCTTCGCCGGGATCGCCGCACCCCTGGGGGTGGTCGAGTACCAACCCCTCCACGGACCGGCGACGGTGCTGGCGATCCTGCAGCCCTACCTGCACAACGCCACCGACGGCTTCCATCTCGCGCTGACCAGCCTGCGCGACCTCTACGCCGCCGCGGAAGACGCCGACCCCGCCGGCGGCCGCGGTGTGCGCGAGATCATCGACCAGCAGGGCGCGGACTTCCGGCCCGACGCCAGCCGTCTGGGCCAGCTGGTCGGCGAGATGCACCTCGCCCTGGGCTCGCCCGCGATGCCGCCGGCGATGGCGCCGGTCAGGGTCGACGGCGCCACCCTCCAGGCCTGGTCGTCGGCGATGCTGGAGGATCTCGAGGCCCTGCTGGCGAAGGACACGGAGCAGACACGCGCCCTGAACCATGACGCTCTCCGAGAGGCGCTGGCGGCGGTGGCGAGGATCGACCAGGGCGGCAGCGCCATCCGCTACCACGGCGACCTCCACCTCTCCCAGGTGATCCGGACCGACTCGGGTTGGGTGGTGCTGGATTTCGAGGGGGAGCCCCATCGCCCGGTCGAAGAGCGGCGCCTGCAGAGCTCCCCGCTCCGGGACGTCGCCGGCATGCTGCGCTCCTTCGAGTACGCCGCCGCGGTCGGGTTGCTGGAGCGCTCCGCTCCGGGCGACCCCGACTGGGAGGCGCTGCAGGCGTTCGGCGACGGATGGGCCGAGCTCAACCGTCAGATCTTCATCGACGCCTACCTGGCCGTCGACGGACTACGCGAACTGCTGCCGCCACGCGACGCCACCGAGGTGCTGCTGCGCGCCTTCGAAATCCAGAAGGCGATCTATGAGGTCCGCTACGAGCTTGGCCACCGTCCCGACTGGGCCGGCATCCCACTTCGCTTCCTGGCACGGCAGCGATGACCGCCGGCAACGGAGCGAAAGCAGCGCCGCAGGTCGCCACCGAGGAAATCGAGCGCCTGGTTGCCGGTCGCCATCACGATCCTCACCAACTCCTGGGCGCCCATCCCGTCAACGGCCACGTCGTGGTCCGCGTTTACCAGCCCGCCGCCACCGAGGCGGCGCTGGTGGTTGGCAAGAAGGTCACGCCGATGCAGCGCACCCACGCGGCCGGGGTGTTCGAGTCGGCAATGCCGCCCGGGGCGAAGCCGAAGTACCGGCTGCGCTTCCGCAACGACGAGGCGCAATGGGAGGCCGACGATCCCTATCGGTTCGTCCCCACGCTGGGCGACCTGGACCTGCACCTGATCAGCGAGGGCCGGCACCTCGAGCTCTGGCGCAGGCTGGGCGCGCGGGTGATCGAACACGAGGGCGTCACCGGCACGGCCTTCGCGGTCTGGGCGCCCAACGCGGCCGCGGTGCACGTGGTCAGCGACGCAGCCTTCTGGGACGAGCGCGTCCACCCGATGCGCTCGCTGGGCTCCGGTGGGGTCTGGGAGCTTTTCATCCCGGGAGCCGGCGCCGGCATCCGCTACAAGTTTCTGGTCACCGGCCCCGACGGCGCGTCCACTCTGAAGGCGGACCCCATGGCTCGCGCCGCCGAGCTCCCGCCCAGCACCGCCTCGGTGGTCGATGCCAGCCACCACCGCTGGCGCGACGGCAAGTGGCTCGAGTCGCGAGAGGGGTGGCGCAGCCATCGTGAGCCGCTCTCCATCTACGAGGTCCACCTTGGCTCCTGGCGGCACAACGAGGACGGCGGTGCCCTCGACTACCAGGAAGCGGGCCGCCGGTTGGCCGACTACTGCACCGAGATGGGCTTCACCCACGTCGAGTTCATGCCCCTGATGGAGCATCCGTTCACCGGCTCCTGGGGTTATCAGGTCACCGGCTACTACGCGCCCACGGCGCGCTTTGGCAGCCCCGACGACATGCGCGCCATGATCGACACCCTGCACCAGGCGGGGATCGGCGTCATCCTCGACTGGGTTCCGGCCCACTTCCCCCGGGACGACTGGGCGCTGGCTCGCTTCGACGGCACCGCGCTGTACGAGCACGAGGACCCACGCCGCGGCGCTCATCCCGATTGGGGCACGCTGATCTTCAACTACGGTCGCGCCGAGGTGCGCAACTTCCTAACCGCCAACGCGCTGTACTGGATCGAGGAGTTTCACGTCGATGGGCTCCGCGTCGACGCGGTGGCCTCGATGCTCTACCTCGACTACTCCCGCAAGGCGGGCGAATGGATGCCCAACGAGTTCGGGGGGCGGGAGAACCTGGAGGCCATGAACCTGCTGCGCGAGGTCAACAGCCTGGTCGGCGAACGCGGGGCGGGCGCGATCATGGTCGCCGAGGAGTCGACCGCCTGGGGCGGCGTGACCCGCCCGGCGTCGGCCGGCGGGCTCGGCTTCCACCACAAATGGAACATGGGCTGGATGCACGACACTCTCGACTACTTCAGCCACGACCCGGTCTTTCGCCTGTACCACCACGGCGAGTTGACCTTCGGGCTGCTCTACGCCTGGAGCGAGCACTTCATCCTGCCGCTGTCGCACGACGAGGTTGTCCACGGCAAAGGGTCGCTGCTGGGCAAGATGCCCGGAGATCAGTGGCGCCGCTTCGCCAACCTGCGGGCCCTGTTTGCCTGGATGTGGGCGCACCCCGGCAAGCAGCTGCTCTTCATGGGCGGGGAGCTGGGTCAGCCCGGTGAGTGGTCCCACGACGCCCAGCTCGACTGGCCGCTGCTGCAACAGCCCGAGAACGCCGGCCTGCAGCGCCTGGTGGGCGACCTCAACCGCGCCTACCGGACGCTGCCGTCGCTGTGGCGGCTCGACTCCAACCCCGACGGCTTCCAGTGGATCGACGGCGGCAACGCCGACCAGAACGTGATCTCGTTCTTCCGCCGCGACGAGGACGGCACCCCGGGCCTGGTGTGCGTGGCCAACTTCTCGCCCAACCCGCGCGAGAGCTTCCGCGTGGGACTGCCGCTGTCGGGCCGATGGAGGGAGCTGATCAACACCGACGCCGGCCTTTATGGTGGCGGCAACGTCGGCAACCTCGGCGGAGTGGACGCCGAGGACGAGGGCTGGAACGGTCAGCCCTACTCGGCGGTGCTGACGCTGCCTCCGCTGGCGGTCCTCTGGCTGCGACCGGAGCCGGTGGCCACGCCCTCGCGCCGCCCCGCCGCGGCCAAGAGTTCGGGCTCCGCCGATCTCGGGCGGCGCCGGGCCGCCGGCAGGTAGCACTCGCGGTAGTAGTCGAGCACCATCCGACGCGCGGAGAAACCCGACGCGACGTGGCGGATGCTGGCCCGCACCATCGCCAGCCAGCCTGAGGGCAAACCGTCGGGGTCACGCTCGTAGAACAGCGGAGCCACCCTCTCCTCCAGCAACCGGTAGAGCGACTCGGCCTCGGCCTCATCATCGGCGTCGGGATGGTCGACGTCGACGGCGCTGTCGATCGTCCAGCCACAGTCCGTACGGCGGCCTTCGTCCCACCAGCCGTCGGAGATGCTGAGGTTGAGCCCGCCGTTGGCGCCCGCCTTCATCCCGCTGGTGCCGCTGGCCTCGAGTAGCCGGCGGGGGGTGTTGAGCCACACGTCGGCGCCCTGCACCAGCACGGCCGCGGACCCAAGGTTGTAGTTCTCGATGAAGACGGCGCGGGGTTCGTCCCGGGCGAATGTCGCCACCTTCTGGACCAGCTCCTTGCCTGCGCCGTCGGCGGGGTGGGCCTTGCCCGCAAACACGATCTGGACCTCCCGCCCCGGCCGTCCCATGATCGTCGTCAACCGATCCAGGTCGCGAAGGATTAGCCCGGCCCGTTTGTACTCGGCGAAGCGGCGGCTGAAGCCGATGGTCAGGACATCGGGCCGGAAGAGCGAGTTCTCACCGGAGGTGGCGGTGGCCGTGTCGAGCAGGCGCCGTCGGAGCCGGTTGCGGACCTCCCATAGCTCGCGGTCGGGGATCTCGGCGACGCGGTTCCATCTGGGGTCGTCGACCTCCAGCGCGTGCCAGTCGGGACCGAGGAAGCGGGCCAGCAAGGACGCGATATCAGGGGCCACCCAGGTCGGCAGGTGCACCCCGTTGGTCACCGACCCGATGGGCACCTTGCGCACATCCTCGGGCCAGGCGTTGGCCCACAGCCGTCGCGACACCGCGCCATGGAGCTTGCTTACGCCGACACTCTTGGCGGCGCTGTGGAGGGCCACGTAGGTTGTGCAGACGTCGCCCGTCCGGACGCCGTAAGCGCGGCCCTCGGCGAGGAACCCGGGGACGGGGATCCCGCCACCCGCGAGGTAGGAGCCCAGCAGCCGGCGCACCAGCTCGGGGGCGAAGTAGTCGCTGCCGGCGGCCACCGGGGTGTGGGTCGTGAAGACGGTGGCGCGCCGGACGGCCTCGCGCGCCTCCGCTGCCGGCTCGCCGCCGGCGACCCGCTGCCGGATGACCTCGAACGGGGCGAGGAAGCTGTGGCCTTCATTGAGGTGGAAGACCGACGGCGACAAACCCATCGCCCTGAGCGCCCGCACCCCGCCGATACCCAGCACCATCTCCTGCTTCAGGCGCGCCTCCGGGTCGGGCACGTAGAGGCTGTCGGTGATTCCGCGCACGGCCTCAGGGTTGGCCGCGACATTGGTGTCCAGGAGAATCAGCTGCAGCCTGCCGATCCAGGCTCGCCAGAGCCGGATGTGGCACTCCTCATCGCCGACCGGGATGCTGACCTCGACCTGCTGTCCCTGCGCGCGAACCGGCTCGATCGGCATCTCGCGGACGCTGTTCTGCGGGAAATCCGAGACCTGCTCGCCCTCGGCGCCGATGCGCTGGCGCGCGAATGCGGTGCGGTAGAGAAGGCCGACCGCCGTCAGGGGCAGACCCAGCTGCGAGGCGGCCTTGAGGTGATCGGCGGCGAGCACACCGAGCCCGCCCGAAAAGATCGGAAGGTGGTCGGTGAGGGCATATTCCATCGAGAAGTAGGCCACCCCGCCGCCGAGCTCGGCGCCCCAGGACTCCCGCCCGGGAAGACCAGGGTCCCTCGTAGCCAGGGCGAGGCTCAGCCCGGGCTGCCGCCGGGCAAGCTCCGCCACCCGTTCCGGACCCATCGCCCGCAGCATCGCCGCCGGGTTGCCACCACTCGCCCGCCACGCCGTGGGATCGAGACGCTGGAAGAGGGCCTGCACGCCGGCATCCCAGGTCCACGCGAGGTCGAGCGCGAGCCGCTCGAGCACGCCGGTCCGATCATCCCCGTCCGCCAGGCCATCCATGGGCATGTTGGCGAGGATAGCAACGGGGCCGACGGCACAGCCGGCACGCGCCGGAGGGCCCGGCCCTGGTCAGCTCAGCGGGCGGCCAGGCCCGACGTGCCTCCTCCAGGCAGGTATGGCCGCTCCCAGTAGCGCCGCCAACCCCAACATCGCAAACCCCGCAGCGACCGCGGGGCCAAACCCGTGCGCGGCCGGATACGCACTGGTGTTGGGAAGCTGGGTAACTTGCGTGGCGAACACTCCCTCCGCCCGCGAGGCCCTGCAATCGCGACGGCTCGGCCCGCTCTGCGCCGGAGCAGGCTGCCGCGCGGGGATCTGCGCCGTCCACGGGTAGATCCCGGTCCCCGTCGGCGCGTCGGCCGCGGCACATCCCGAGTCGGGCGACGTGTCGATCGCGACGTACGAGTAATCGCCCGCCGCTCCATCGCGACTGGTCAAGCCATCGCAGCCCGCCCGTAGGTCTTCGCAATCGAAGACGCCGCCACTGGAGCGATGGAACTGCAGCCGGGATTGGTAGAAGAACGAGAACATGTTGCCGTCGTGGTTGCTGTCGATCGCCGCTTCGGCCGGGTCGGAGCGCCAGCGTGTGGTCGTCAGGCGGGCATCAGCGGTGGGATCGCCCTTGACGTACTTGTCCAGCCACGCGGTGGTGTACCAGGCGATCATGTCCGCGCCACGCAAGGAGGCGCCAAACGCGACGTTGGGGATGAAGCTGAAGTCCAGGTGGCTGCCGCCGTGGATGATCAGCTCTCCGGTATCGACGCCGGCGCGCGAATACACCATCGACTCAACCGTCTTGGCCGACGGATCTGGCTGAGAGGTGTTCGGTTCTGGTGGCAGGAAGTAGTCGGCTGACATCCCCAGCGCCGGCTTGGTGATCGGCGGCACCGTCCGCGCCCTGGGATCCAGGCACGGCTTCTCCCTAGGGCCTCCGCCGCTGGCGCCGGTTGCAGCGGTGGGGTCGGGGTTAGCGAGGTTGTCCCAGGCCACCAACGCTTTGACTCGCGGGTCCCACTGGCCGATGTAGGAGACCCCCGCCGCGCCGTAGGAGTGCCCGGCCAAGCCGAGGCGGCCGGCGTCGAGAACGGTCCAGAACGGGTTGTAGGCGTTGTCGAAGCCCTGGGCGACCCGGGAGTTCTGCTTGGCCGCATGGCTGGTGCCAGTGGAGCAGCTCGGCACCGGCGCGTAAGGACTGGCGGGCGTTGAGAGGAAGAAGTTGATGGCGTCCTCGGTGCCATCAAAGAAGGGACGCCCGTCACTCTGTGCCGGTACTCCCTCTTGCTGGTCCGCGCCCTCGCCGGGGGTGTCGCTCTGGCCCTGGCCCTGCGGATCGAAGGTGAGCACGACATAGCCGGCCTTGGCCAGCGTCTGCGCCGCGAACCAGTAGAGCTGCTCATCGGCCTGGACCGAGCCGTCGGTGATCACCACCCCCGGCCGCTCGGCCGGGCCGGAGCGGGTTGCCCAAACGTGGCCCGAGATGGTGGCGCCGCTGCGAGCGGTGTAGAAGACGGGCCGCACGATGCCATACTCGTTGGTCTCCCATGCGTACAGCCGCGCGTCGCCGGCGCAGCCGTCATCGCCACGAGTGCAAACATGGTCCTGGAACTCTCGTCCCGGGTCGTTGACCTGCTCGGCCACGGCAGCGCCCGAGTTCTCGATGCTGGCGGTGCGGAGCAGGACCTGGTAGGCGGGAGTGTTGTAGATCGTCTGGCGCTCCTCGACCTTCGAGAAGTTCTGCGCTTCGAGCGTGGGGCTCCACTTCTGTGGCGTGAATCCGAGCGCCATCACCGGAGCCAAGGCCGCTGACAGACCAAACATGGTCGCGATCACCTTCCTGCGTGCCCGCACTCGACAGCCCTCCACGAGTCACTCGTTGGCCACAAGCCAACCCCCAGCGACAGTATAAATCGCTGCTTTTTGGGCCGTATTTGTCTAGCCGAACTTCGCCCTGCGGCGCTCGCGACGTGTCATCGACGTGTAGCTGCTCGCGCCGCAGGGCGACCAAGATCCTCTAGGTGGTCTTGCCCTTGTCGCTGGTGCCGAGCCGGAGGCTGGCCCCGACCAGCACTGTCACGACTGACCCCACCCAGGCTGCCCACGCGACGCCGGCTACCCCGGTAAAACCCAGGACCCAGGGCGCGAGGAACGTGAGGACGCTAGCTATCCCTGGGGCATTGACGATGAACGACCGACGAGGCTCAGCGTTTACGGCGGCAACAATCCCCGCCACGATCAGCAGGACGCCCAACGCGTACGCGGCCGGCGCAGCTGGCGATTTCGAAGTCTCGCCGAAGACAAATGGGGAGATAAAGAGCAGAACGCCGATGGCGATAGTGGCGTAGTCCTGCCACCGCTTCGAAGCCTTCACGATGGTTACCTCTCGGGGGGCGCCTTCGAAAGAAGCTGGCCGACGCCCGGCGCTCCCGCACAGGATCGGGTCGGTCAGGTCGCACATAGTTTGCGCTCGGCCGTAGCGGATTGGGAGTCGCATGGACTTTGAGGCCGGACTCTTACCGTTTGCACAGAAATCACAGCGGCGTGACGGTGCGACGCCATAGCTGAGCCAGTCTGTTTTTACGCATTCCCATATTGATCTCAGCCAGCTAGCGTCAGGTCCTCAACGACCATGACAACCACGCAACAACTCGCCACCGCCACCACTGCCAGGCTCTTCCTCAGCCCTGGCATCATGCGTGGCGCGCTTCAGCGCAGCGAATTTGTAGTGCACTACCAGCCAACGGTCAGATTCAAAGACGCCCGCATCGACGGCCTCGAGGCGCTGGTTCGCTGGCGGCGCCCCGGGTTCGGGCTGGTGTCGCCGGCCGAGTTCGTACCGCTGGCGGAGGAGAACGGTTTCATCACCGAGCTCGGTGCCTTCGTGCTGAGAACCGCGTGCCGGCAGACGCGCCGCTGGCAGCGGATGTACCCCGGCCACACCCGACTCTCGGTCGCGGTCAACGTGTCACCTCGTCAGCTGGGTGATCCAAACCTCGCCAGCCTGGTCCGATCGGTGCTGGAAGAGACATCACTCGATCCCCACAGCCTCATCCTTGAGGTGACCGAGAGCCTGGTCGTGAACGAAGGCTCCGGCGCCCTTGTTCAGCTGGAAGCGTTGAAGGCCCTGGGCGTCCGCATCGCGATCGACGACTTCGGCACCGGGTACTCGTCGCTTTCCCGGTTGCACCGCCTGCCGGTCAGCCGGCTCAAGATCGACCAGTCCTTCGTGGCCCGCCTGATGAGCTCAGACCAGGCCGGACCGCTGGTCACCGCGACCATCGAGATGGCCCACGGCCTGGGCATGAAGACGACCGCGGAGGGCATTGAGACGCGCGATCAGTGGCTGTTCCTTCGCCGTAACGGCTGCGAAGAGGGCCAGGGTTTCCTGCTCAGTCGCCCCGTGGACGCAACCGCGATTGAGGCGCTCCTGGACGGGAAGCAGGCCCTCACCAGGGCGGGACACGGCCCAGGGTTGCACGTGCTTACCGGCAAGGTCACGACCCGGACCACCGCCGCGCTGATCGCTGCCAGCATGGCCAGCGGTTGGGTGGGGGCGGCCGCCGCGCCCGGGGGTGCCGCTGTGGCGCAGCACTTCGCGGCTTCAGCGACCGCGTCGGCGGTGGCGCTGTCCGCCGGCCTGCCCTTCATCGCTCACAACGCTCCCGCAGGACCCTCGGTTCACGCGGCGGTCCTTGGCGCCCACACCGCTGCGGCGGCGGGGCCGGCCGCCAACCCGGGCGCCAAACCTACGGCCAAACCGACCGCCAAGCCGGCCCACGCCGGTGCCGCCAGTCACCGCGACAGTTCCAACTCAGGTCAAAATCCCAATCCGGCCGCCTCCCCGCATGCCCCCGGACAGGGCGCCCAGAGCTCGGCGGACCCGGGCCACGCAAGCAACGGTCACTCGCACATGCGGGACGCCGCACTCGCCGCAAATTAAGGGCCGGCAGTCCTTCTTGCCAACGGGCTGGTGACGGCCAGGGCCGCAGACCGCGAGGCCCCGGCGCCGGTCAGGCCTGGCGCGACAGCCTGACTTTCGGGCTCTGGGCGATGTGGAGCCGCATGCTCTCGCGGCCCATGCACAGGTTTTCGATGTAGTCGAGACCGGCGGCCTCGGCGATCGCCCGAGCCTCATCGCTGACGATGCCGAGCTGCAGCCACAGACCCTTGGCCCCTATCGCCACGGCTTGACGCGCGATCTCGGGCGCCTCCGCGGCCGGCCTGAAGACGTCCACGACGTCCACCGGCTCGGGGATGTCCTGCAGCGAGGCGTAGGTGTGCTCTCCGAGAACGCCCTCCGCATTTGGGTTCACCGGGATGATCCGGAACCCACGATGCTGCAGCACGTATGGGATCTTGCCGGACGGCTTGGCTGGGTCTTTGGAGGCTCCAACGACCGCGACGGTGTGCGCATACTGGAGGATCTCCGGGACGGTATGACTCACGAGTGCACCGGCGCCGGCGGGGCGTCCTCGAGCTCGAAGAAGAGCTCGTCCGGGTAGCACCAGTACCAGCCCTCCTCCGGCTCGAACGAGCGGATGATGGGATGGTTGGTGGCGTGACTGTGCTTGGTGGCGTGCTGATTCTTGGAGCTGTCGCAGCACCCGATGTGGCCGCAGGTCGAACACATCCGCAGGTGGACCCACCAATCGCCGGTGGCCAGGCACTCGACGCAGCCGTCGCCCGAGGGCTGGACGTCAAGAATCTGATCGAGATGAGTGCAGGTGTCAGCCATCTACGCCCCTGGCCTGGGCGAGGCCGGCTGCGCTGGTCCGCTCGTGCAAAATAACCATCAAGGGAAAGAATGACATGAGAACGGCAGCCATTCCGGGCCAGGGCCAGGCGGGAGGAGTCGCCGAGGCGGCCGCGGGCGTCATCTGGCCGGCGCTACCGCTGGCGGAATGGCAGGATACGCGTGACACGCTGCACCTGTGGACCCAGGTGGTGGGCAAGATCCGGCTGGGGCTGATGCCCCCCCGCAACCATTGGTGGCAGGTTCCTCTCTACGTCACCGCGCGAGGGCTCACGACCGCCCTCATGCCGTACCGCGACCGCGGCGTCGAGATCGAGTTCGACTTCCATCGCCACGTCCTCGACATCCGAACCAGCGACGGCGAGACCCGCAACGTGAGCTTGGAGCCTCGCTCGGTTGCCGACTTCTACGCCGAGACCATGCGGCGCATGGCCGAGCTCGGGATGGAAGTCAAGATCTTCACCCGCCCGATCGAGGTCGCGGACGCGATCCCGTTTGAAGACGACCACGAGCACGTCAGCTATGACCCCGAGTACGCCCACCGATTCTGGCAATCGCTGCTGAGCGCACAGCGAATATTCGTCGGCTTCGGGTCCGGATTCGTCGGCAAAACCAGCCCCATCAACTTCTGGTGGGGCGGGTTCGACCTTGCCGGCGGGCGCTTCTCCGGGCGACTCGCCCCACCCCACCCCGGAGGGATTCCCAACTGCCCCGACTTTGTGACCAGTTTCGCGTACACGCACGAGGAGGCCGCTTACGGGTACTGGCCGGGCGGCAGTGGGGAGGGCAGCTTTTACGCCTACGCGTACCCGGAACCGGCGGGTTATGCCGAGGCGCCGGTGAGACCGGATGACGCTTACTTCGACCGTGAGCTGGGCGATTTCCTGTTGCCCTACGAGTCGGTCCGCTCGGCCGCCGACCCCGACGCCCTCCTGGCCGGCTTCCTGCGTTCCACATATGAGGCGGCGGCGAACCTTGGGGGCTGGGATCGACGGGCACTCGAGATGTCGCCAGACCTTCCCGCGCCCTCGCGGTAACTTGCCAAAAGCAGTCGAGGAGAATCCGACATGACGTTCATCTCCCGCGGTTTCAAGGGCCGGCGACAGCAACCGGAGGACGCTTCCCGGCTTCCGCCGGGGCAGTACCTGGTGCCTGATTTTCCGGTCCTGTCGGCGGGCCCGACACCGCACCCGGCGCTCAACGAGTGGAGCTTCACGATCAGCGGCGAGGTGGATTCGGAGAAGCGGTGGAGCTGGGAGGAGTTTCGCGCCCTGCCCAGCGAGACCGTGACCGTGGACATCCACTGCGTCACCAAGTGGTCCAAGCTCGATACCACCTGGAGGGGGGTTTCGCTGGACGTCCTGCTCGACGGCGTCGAGACCGCCGCCGAGTACGCCGTCGCTCGTTCGTACGGCGGCTACACAACCAACCTGCCGCTCGAAGACCTGACTGACGGCAAGGCGTGGGTTGCCTACGAGTACGGCGGGGAGCCGCTCGAGCCCGAGCACGGCGGGCCGGCGCGGCTGCTGGTGCCCCATCTGTATTTCTGGAAGAGCGCCAAGTGGGTCACGGGGCTGGCTCTTCACAACCAGGACGAGCCCGGATTCTGGGAGTCGAACGGCTACCACATGTATGGCGATCCGTGGCGCGAGCAGCGGTACTGGGGCGACTGACCTGGCAGCTCGGCGAGGTGGTCGAGCTGGTCACGGAGACGCCCTCGGTGATGACTCTGGTTCTCTCAGCGACCGGCTGGAAGGGCCACCGTCCCGGTCAGCACATCGACGTCAGGCTCACCGCCGAGGACGGCTACCAGGCCCAGCGCAGCTATTCGATCGCTTCGGCGCCCCAGGCGGGCCGGCTGGCGATCACGGTGGAGCGGCTCGACGATGGCGAGGTATCGCCGTACCTGGCCGGCGAGCTGGTGGCGGGCGACCGCCTTGAGTTTCGTGGACCGATCGGGGGCTACTTCGTCTGGGACGGCACCGATGGCGACCGGCCGGTGCTGCTGGTGGGCGGCGGTTCCGGCGTGGTCCCGCTGATGTCGATGATCCGGCACCGGTCGACGATCGGCGCCACAACCTCGATGCGCCTCCTCTACTCCGCCCGTACGCTCGAGGACGTCATCTTCCGGGATGAAATTGAGCAAGTGGCGAAAGATGGCGTCGCGGTCTATCAGACGCTGACCAGGACCCAGCCACCAGGCTGGACCGGCTACGGCCGGCGCATCGACCGCGCCATGCTGGAAGAGGTGGCCTGGCCCGTCCGCGACGCCCCCCTGGCGCTGGTCTGCGGACCGACGTCGTTCGTCGAGGTGGCGGCTGAGATCCTGGTGGGGGTCGGACACGACCCCAGATCGGTCAAGACCGAGCGCTTCGGCGCAACCGGAGGTTAGTGATGGAAAACAGAGAATCCCGCCTCGACGGCAACGCCATCGGCGGCCTGCTGGCCGAGATCTTCGCGGTCGAGATGACGTCGGCGGAAGGGACATGCGCCGGCTGCGGGAGCGTGCACCCGATCGGCCGCGTCGAGGTCTACGTCAACGCGCCGGGGGTGGTCGTGCGATGTCCCAGCTGCCAGCAGGTGTTGATACGCATCGTCAAGGGCAGCGGTCGAGCGTGGCTGGACCTCAGCGGCACGCGATGCCTGGAGTTTGCCGTCGCCGATTGAGCGGCGGCGCGGTCCCGCCGGGGTGCGGGTGCCCGGCGCTAGCGGCCGATGTCCTTGCGGGTGAACCGAACTGAGGCCAGCGCCAGAGCCGCCGTGCCCACGGCCAGCAGGACCAGCATGTCGCCGACCCTCAGGCCCTTCAACAGCGGAGTTCCGTAGTAGTAGAAGGCGGACAGCCGCAGGATCGGGTCGGGCCAGCTCAGCCCCGGGCCGATGAAGGTGATGAAGAACCAGGCCGCCAGCAGCAAGCTGAGCAGTCCGGTGTCGACCGCGGCCCGCAGCCAGCCCGCGAAGAGGTATCCGATCGCGGCCATCAGAAGCCCCAGCGGGATCATGCCCAGGGTCGCCGCGACCAGGTTGCCGCCGTCCAGCGTCAGGCCCGACAGGGCCGAAGCGGCCTCCACCGACGCCAGGGTGATGACTGAGATCAACACGGTGGCCGTGGCGAGCGCGCCGAATCGCGATGCCAGCACGCCGAGACGAGACTGGGGTGTGGCCAGCAGCAGCTCGAACCGCCCGTCCTCTTCGTCGGCGGCCCAGCGGCTGGCCTGGGTCACCGCGAAGGCCATCAGAAGCAGGGGCAGGAAGAAGAGCAGGGCGCTGAGGAGATTGGCGTTGGTGGTGGCATCTCCGCCGCCGACCTTGATCAAGCCCTTGATCGCCGGAGCCGAGGAGAGCGTCCTCAACAGGCCCGCGGTCTGCTTGACGACCACCACCATCCAGCCCGCGAACCCGGCGATGCCAACCGTCCACCACAGCGTCGCGGCGGATATCGTCCGCAGGCTTCGGCCGTAGACCGACCGAAGCGACCACTCAGCAGTCAGGCCCATTGGCACCGGCCGGGTTGGCTCCGACCGCCGTCGCAAAGGACCGGGCAGCTCCTGCACCCCACCGATGTCGCGCCGAGCAAAGAGCCAGATCCCGGCGCCGCTGAGGAGGATCGCCAGCGCCAGCAGCAGCAGCATCGCGGCGGCGTTCGCGCCGTACCCGGGGACCAGTGGTTTGCTCAGGTTGTAGTAGTAGATCGGCGAGAACCGGGAGATCCAGTCGGTGCCCTGGAACACGCGGTGAGACATGTCGAGCACGATCGAGACCAACAGGATGGCAGCGGTCCAGCCTGACGCGGTGCCGCTGTCCTCGGTGAACTGGGACAGCAGCAGGGCAACGCCGCCGAAGACGGCCCCGATCAGCGCCACGTTGAGCCCGAAAAGCAGGGCATCTGACACTCCGAAGTCAGCGCTCACGCTTCGGCCGCCACCCTCCACCAGCAGACCGATCAGCAGCCCCATTCCCAGCAGCGCGGTCCACACGCCGCCGACCTTCTCCAATGCCACCCGCACGCGGCTTCGCGGCAGCGAGAGCAGGACATCAAGCGACCCGCGGGACTCCTCACCACGCAGCATGCGAGCGCAGGTCAGCAGCGGCCACAACGTGACCAGCAGGATGGTGAGACCGTACTTCCAGGTGGCGTAGCCGCCCGGCGTGGTCAACCCGACCGGGTCCGCGAACCAGGCGAAGCTGGCGGAGAGGCTTACCAGCGCGGCGCGCTCCTGCGGGGTCGCGATCAGCGACGGGACCTGGCTGATGACGAGCCACATCAGGAGCCCGGTGCCGATGCCCCATCCCAGGATCGGGATTCTGGCGTCCCTCAGCGTCTTGAGGTAGACGCTTCTAAACCACACCGCTGGTCTCCGACGGCGCCTTGCCGCCATCGGTGTAGTAACGCAGGAAGATGTCCTCCAGGCTGGGCTCGTGACTGGTCAGCGCCACCACCTGGTGCTTGGCCGCGGCTTTGATGACGGCGTCCGCCCCGCCCTGCATCGTCAGCACCAGCTTGCGTCCGCCGTCGGCCGACACCACCGCTGCCACACCTTCGAGACCTTCGAAGGCGCCCGGGGCGACGTCGTCCGCGAACGTGATCGCGATCTCGTAGCGCTTGATGTCGTTGAGCTCGTGGACGCCGCCGATTCGAACTATCTGCCCCTCTCGGATGATCGCGACCCGGGTGCAGGCCTGTTCGACCTCGCTGAGGATGTGAGATGAGAGGAAGACCGTTCGCCCTTCCTCGCGCACCTCTTTGACCATCTTCTCGAACTCCTGCTGGTTCAGCGGGTCCAGGGCGCTGGTCGGTTCGTCGAGGATCAGCAGGCGCGGGCGGTGCATGAACGCCTGGATCAGCACCACCTTGCGCTTGTTACCCGAGGAGTAATGGCGGTACTTGCGGCTGGGGTCCAGGTCCATCCTGGCGATCAGCTGCTTGAGATAGGCGGCATCCACCCCGCCGCGCAGGTTGCCGAAATACTCGAAGATCTGCCCGCCGGTCAGGCCGGGGTCCAGAGACGGCTCGCCCGGGGCGTAGCCGATGAGACGTTTGATCTCGACCGATTGCCGCCAGGCGTCCATGCCGGCGACCCGAGCGCTGCCGGAGTCCGCCCGCAGCAGCGCCATCAGCAGCCGGATGGTGGTTGTCTTGCCGGCGCCGTTGGGGCCCAGGAAGCCGAAGACCTCGCCCTCGCCGACCGAGAAAGACACGCCGGTGACGCCGCGCTTGCCGCCGTAGGTCTTGGTCAGACCGTCGACTTCGATGATGGGCTCTGTCACCGCCTCATTATCCGGTCGCGGGGGCGTCCACCGGGACGCCCCCCTTCCCAGAGTTTTTCAGGCCTGCTCGATGATCTCGGCGAGCCGCTCCCAGCTTTCCACGGCTCCTTTCTCCATCCCCGACTGCACCATGCCCTCGAGGTCGGCGTCGTTCTCGAACCTGGCGATACTGACCACCCTGGTCTTGCCCTCGACCTCCTCGAGTGTCAGGGTCTGCAAGCTGACGTGACCGGGCATGCCCTCGTACTCGAAGGTGATTACCAGGCGCTCCGGCGGCAACACCTCGCGGTGCTCGCCGCGGAAGGCGTGCTCGTTGCCCTCGAGGTCGTGCTGGACGAATCTCCACGCACCTCCTGGCCGCAGGTCCATCTTGTCGATCCGTGTGGTGTAGCCTCGCGGCCCCCACCACTTGGGAATCAGCTCAGGGTCCGTCAGGGCCCTGAAGACGGTCTCACGGGGAGCGTCGAAGACGCGGGTCATCACGACTTCTCGGGCTTCTGTCTCGACCTTGAACTCAGTCGTTGTCACCATGGTTGTCCTCCTTTTGTAGATCGCGCAGGTATTCATCGAGGCGATCGAACCGCTCGTCCCAGATGTGGCGGTAGCGCCCGACCCAGTCGGACACGTCCTTGAGCCGATCCACCTCCAACTTGCAGGGCCGCCACTGCGCTTTGCGGCCCTGGGTGATCAGTCCAGCGCGCTGCAGCATCTTGAGGTGCTTTGAGATCCCCGGAAGGCTGAGCTCGAATGGCTCCGCCAGCTCGGTGACCGTGGCCTCTCCCTCGGCCAGCCGGGCCAGGATGGCCCGGCGGGTGGGATCCGCCAGTGCGGTGAAGGTGACGCTCAGCTGGTCTGATGGTTGACGGGGCATTTTTCCTCTTAGCTAATTAGCTAACCGGTAAACTACCAAACCGGACTGCCCGGCGTCAAGCGGTGGACGTGCTGCGCGACTCCCCCAGGCTGCGAGAGACGACCGCGACTAACCCGCGGGCAATCCGTCCAGCGGGTTGGGTGTTCCCCCGAGCACCGACTCCACCTTTTCCAGCAAGGCCTCGGCGCTGAAAGGCTTCTCGATCAGATCGACGTCGGACTCCAGGACCCCCTGATGCACGATGACATCCTGGGGATAGCCGGACATGTACAGCACGCGCGTTTTGGGGCGCTCCTTCGCGATCTGCGTCGCCAGCTCCTTGCCGGAGGCCTTGGGCATGATCACGTCCGTCAGCAGCAGGTGGATCGGTCCCTCCTCGTCGGCGGCCGCACGCATGGCCTGCTCCGCGTTGCTCGCCGTCAGCAGCCGGTAGCCGGCCCGGGAAAGAATCCGGCGGGTCATCTCCCGCACCGCGTCCTCGTCCTCGGCCAGCAGGATGGTGCCGCCGACCAACGGCTTGACGTCGGCGACGCCCCTCGCATGCACCGGGCTGGCCTTTCCCGCCGTCGCCGGGAAGTAGAGCTTGAAGGTGGTGCCGTGGCCGTGTTCCGAGTAGAGCTCTATCTGCCCCTCGGCCTGCGTCACGATGCCGTAGACCGTGGCCAGGCCCAAACCGGAGCCCTCGCCTCGAGCCTTGGTGGTGAAGAACGGCTCCAGTGCCCGTGCCTTGACCTCGGCGGACATTCCGGACCCGGTGTCGGAGACGGTGAGGCAGACGTAGCGACCGGGGGCCACGTCTGGATGCATGCGGGCATATTCTTCGTCGAGGTCGCTGTTGGCGGTGTTGATCATGAGCGCGCCCCCGCCGGACATCGCGTCGCGCGCGTTGATGGCCAGGTTCACCAGTACCTGGTCCAGCTGGCTCGGATCGGCTTTGATCGACGCCAGGTCCGGGGCGAGCCGGATACGGAGGTCGATGTGCTCGCCGAGGGTCCGTCGCAGAAGCTTCTCCATGTCCGCGATGACGCTGTTGAGGTCGAGAACGCGTGGCTGGATCACCTCGCGCCGCCCGAAGATCAAGAGTTGGTGGGTGAGCGCCGCAGCGCGTTCCGCCGCCTTGCGTATCTCTTCCACATCTGACTTCAGCGACTCGTTGTCGCCGACCTCCTCGGCGACGAAGCCCGCGTAGTTGACGATCACCGCCAGCAGGTTGTTGAAGTCATGGGCGACTCCGCCGGCCAGCTGCCCAAGGCTCTCTAACCGCTGGGACTGGTGGAGCTGCGCTTCCAGGATGGCCTTTTCGCGCTCCGCCTCGGCGGTCGCCTTCTCGCGCTGGGCCTGCTCGCGCTCGGTGACGTCGCGCACGGCGGCCGAGACCAGGATGCCCTCCTCGGTCTCCAGCGACGAGAGCGATATGTCGCAGGGGAACTCGGAGCCGTCCTTGCGCCTGGCGGATAGCTCGAGGCTGGCCCCCATGGGTCGGGTCTTGGGGTCGGCGAAATAGTTTGTTCGGTGCCCGGGGTGAATCTCTCTGACCCGGTCTGGAACCAGCACCTCGATGGGATGGCCCATCAACTCTTCCCTCTGGTAGCCGAAGAGGGTCTCCGCCTGGCGGTTCACGATCCGGATGATCCCTCCGGCGTCGACGGCCACGACCGCATCCGGCGCCGACTCCAGCAAACCCTGGAACTTGGCCTCGATCTTCTTGCGCTCGGTCACATCGCGGACCGCGGCGGACACCAGCATGCCGTCCTCGGTCTCGAGGGCAGACAAGGATATGTCGCAAGGGAACTCGGTGCCGTCCTTGCGCCTGGCGGCCAGCTCCAAGCCCGCACCCATGGGCCGGGTCTTGGGATCGCGGAAATACTTGCCGCGGTGCTTTGGATGGCCGCTCCTGACCTGGTCGGGGACCAGGATCTCGATCTTCTGTCCGATCAGCTCCTCGCGCCGGTATCCGAAGACGGCCTCGGCCTGCCGGTTGACGATGCGGATGATGCCTTCGGTGTCGACCGCGACCACGGCGTCGGGGGCTGACTCAACCAGCCCTTGGAACTTGGCCTCGATTTTCTTGCGCTCGGTGACGTCGCGGGCGATCGAGGATGCGCCCAACACGCGCCCGGAGATCGCGATGATGGGGGAAAGGGTGACCGAGACGTCGATCTCTGAGCCGTCCTTGCGCCGGCGCTTGGTTTCGTAGTGCTGGATCCGCTGGCCGCGGGCCACCCGCCGCAGCAGCGCCGCCTCCTCCGCGAGGCGGTCATCCGGCGTCACCACACTGATGTTCTCTCCAACCACCTCGACGGCCGGATACCCGTACAGCGTCTCGGCGGCCGGGTTCCAGCTGGTGATGGTGCCGTCCAGGGTCTTGCTGATGATGGCGTCGTCGGCGTAGTGAACGATGGAAGCGAGCAGCGCTCGGAGCTCGTCCGGTTGAATGTCCGGTGCCACATCCGTTGCCATTACCTACGTCCCCCAATCCCCCTGTGGCTAGATTGCGCTCACCTTAGGCGCCGGTCTGTGACCTGGGTCACAAAGCCAGGGCCCAGTTTTGGCGCTCTCCAATTGGCGCTTATGACAACCTACGCCCTGTAAAGCGATAGGTAAAGGGGTGTGGCTCCTCTGGAACCCTCGGATCTCGCAGGCGAGGGGCCCAAGGCGTGGCGCCGAGGACTCCCGAAGACGCCGGCGGCCTATGGCGGGGCGCCGGCCCTCTAGGGCGTGGCGCCGAGGGACCGACGCGTCTAGGCGCTGCCGACGATGACCAGGCTGTTGCCGTCGGGATCGCGGAGCAGGAACATCGGCGGCACGCCGCCGCCGAAGCGCAGGACCTCCTGGTCGACGTCAACCCCACGCGCGGCGAACGCAGCATGATCGGATTCGACGTCCTCGCTGATCAGGCGGATCCCGGTGTCGCCACCGACCGGCTGCTCAGGGCTGCCGGCCACCAACGCGATGCTGGTCACGGCTCTCGGGCAAGCCACCTCGATCCATCGCTGGCCGGGACCGAAGGGCATGTCCCTGCGCTTTTCGAAGCCGAGCACCTCGGTATAGAACGCCAGCGCCCGGTCCTGGTCCGCAACCGGGACGGCGACCGTCCCGACATGGGTGATGTGCGTGGCGGTGTTGGCCACAGTCATTTCTGTCCCTCAGTCGACGAGCGCCACCTGGCGCCGTCAGTTGCGCCCTGGTTGGTGTACATCAGCGAACCGGGGGTGGTCAGCAGCTCGCCGGTCTCCAGGTAGGTCTTGAGACCAGAAAGAATCATCGGCCAGCCGCCGTAGAGCTGGTCGTTGGCGCCCTCGCGGAGCTGGTCGTGGGTGACCGTCAGCCGGCAGGAATCTTCCACCTGCTCGATCTCCCAGGTGATCCTCGACGTCCCCTCGCTCTTCACGTCCTCGCCCCACAGGGCCACCATGGTCTGGACCAGCCGGTGGGGAGGGTCTACCTCGACGTTCTCGCCCTCGCCTAGAAGCATGTCGCCAGCGCGCATCTCGTAGCGCGAGCCGGGGGTCCAGTCAGAGATATGGCGCCCGCCGAAGTTGTACTTGCTCCTTATGTCCGGGTCGGTGATCGCCTGCCAGAGACGCTCAGGCGTGGTCTTGATGTAGATCTCGTAGATCTTTTCCATGGTTCCCTCCAGGGTGCTTTTGATGTCGCTGAGCGTGGCGACCCACGGTTCGGCGTACTTGCTGACCCAGCGGTCGTGGATGAGCCGGATGGGGACGGCGTTGAGGAAGTGGAGCTTCTCGCGGCCGCGGCGCCGGGTCACCACCAAACCCGCCTCCTCCAGCTGCTTGAGGTGTTTCATGACTCCGAACCGGGTCATCGGCAGCCGCCGCTCGAGCGCGCTCAGGGTCTGGGCGTCCTCACGGAACAGCTCGTCGAGAAGGCTCCTTCGAGTGGGGTCGGCCAGGGCCTTGAAAACGTCGTCCACGGCCACCACTATATGTGACCATATGGTCACATGTCAAGGAGGTCCGGTCGAGCCCCGATGCCTCAGCCGACCCTGGTAGCCGCCGTCCGAGCCCGTTGCAGGAAGACGCGCTCCGCCGAGTTGCCGGTGAGGGAGATGGCCGAGTCGTACGCGGCTACTGCCTCCCCGCTGCGCCCCAGCCGCCGCAGCAGGTCGGCTCGGATAGCGTGGAACAGGTAATAGTCCCTCAACTCCAGTCTCTCGACGGCGTCGAGGGCGGCTCTCGGACCCTCGACCTCGGCCACCACCACGGCCCGGTTCAGCTCCACCACAGGGCTGGGCGCGATCGCCAGCAGCTGGTCGTAGAGCTGCAGGATCTGGCCCCAGTCGGTGTCATCAGCCGTACGGGCGTCGCTGTGCACCGCGTTGATCGCGGCCTGCAGCTGATAGAGCCCGGGACGGTTGATCCTGAGGCATTCTCTGACGAGGGCCTGCCCCTCGGCCACCAGCTCGACATCCCACAGACTTCGATCCTGGTCGGCCAGCAGCACCATCTCGCCATCCGCAGTCGTGCGGCTGCGTCTCCGCGATTCGATGAGGAGCATCAGCGCCAGCAACCCGGTCACCTCCGGCTCGTCCGGCAACAGCTCCACCAGTTGACGCCCGAGCCGGATTGCCTCGGTGCAGAGATCACCGCGAGCCAGGGCCTCTCCTGAGCTGGCGGTGTACCCCTCATTGAAGGCCAGGTAGACGACCGCCAGGACCGACCGCAGTCGCCCCGGAAGCTCGGCTGCGCCCGGCACCCGGTACGGGATGCCAGCGTCACGAATCTTGCTCTTGGCCCGCACCAGGCGCTGCGCCATCGTCGCCTCCGGGACGATGAACGCGTGCGCGACCTCGGTTGTGCTCAGGCCGCCCAGGAGCCGCAAGGTCAGCGCGACCTGGACGTCCTGCGCCAGCGCTGGATGGCAGCAGGTGAAGATCAGGCGCAGGCGGTCGTCGCCCGCGACGCTGTCTGGTGCATCCCCAGGCGCACTCATGGCCTGGGCCTCGGCTTCACGGTCCCCGCGCGTTGCCTCGCGCCGGTGCCGGTCGATCGCGCGGTTTTTGGCGGTGGTGATGATCCAGCCGGCAGGGCTGGGTGGTATCCCGGTTGCCGGCCACCTCTGGACCGCCACCTCGAACGCCTCTTGCACCGACTCCTCGGCGAGGTCGATATCACCAAAAGCGCGCACCAGGACCGAGACGGCCCGGCCGTACTGCTCGCGGAAGACCCGCTCGATGGCGGTCTCGTTGGCGGCCGGGCCCTCTGGTGTCAGTCCGGGGCTTCCTCTTGGAAGGGGCGGACCTCGACCGGCGCCGCGCAGGCCCTGGTGGCCTTCGCGGCCCACGCCAGGGCTGCGTCGAGGTCTGCGGCCTGGATGACCCAGAAGCCGCCGATGTGTTCCTTGCTCTCGGCGAAGGGACCGTCCGTGGTCAGCACCTCCCCGTCTTTGACCTGGACCACGGTGGCGGTGTCCGGTGGGTAGAGTCCGCCGGCGAAGACCCAGGCACCGGCAGCCTGGAGCTCGGCGTTCACGACATCGACGTCCGCCATGATCTTGGCTCGCTGGTCGTCCGGCATGGCGACCAGGTTTTCCACCCAGGGAACGCTGATCATGTACTGCTTCATCGCGCCACCTCCTGTCCGGCCGGCGCCGAAGCAGTCGAGGCTGCCGGTTCGGCGGCAGCCGGGTGATAGGTCAGCATCATGATGCCGTCGCCGGTCGACCGGGCCTCGTCGAGCTCCAGCCTGGTTGGGGTGGCTTCGGTGAACAAACGCTTGCCAGTGCCGAGCACAATGGGGTAGACCATCAGCCGGTATTCGTCCACCAGCCCGTTCTGGACCAGGGTTTGGACCAGCCGGGCGCTGCCCGCGACCAGCAGGTCGCCGCCGGGCTCCGCCTTAAGCCTGGTGAGCTCCGCGACGACGTCGCTTCGAATCACCGTCGTATTGTTCCACGTCGCCGCATCGTCGCTGAGCGACGCCGACACCACGTACTTGCGCATGCCGTTCATCTTGTCGGCGAACTCATCGTGCATGTTCGGCCAGGCCTTGGCGAAGCCCTGGTAGGTGACCCGACCCAACAGCAGGGCGTCGGCGGCGAGAAGCTCGTCGACTTTGAACTTGTTCCCGTCTTCGCCACGGTCGAACTGGAATGACCAGCCTCCGTGCTCGAACGACTCGGCTCCCCCCGGGTCCTCCATCACCCCGTCAAGGGTGATGAACTCGCTGACAACGATCCTTGCCATGTCTTCTCCTCGTGCTGCGGCCGGTGCGTACCGGCTTTTCACCTCCTATACGAACGGGATCGACCGATTTCGACAGCCTGCCAAGAAAGCCCCTAGGTGAGGGCGGGACCGGCGGTCAGCCGGTGGTCGCCAACCTCACCAGCAGGCCGAACAGGAACACCGATCCGCCGACGTGATACCACTTGGCCCGCTCCGGGTTGCTGCCGATCATCGATCTCACGATCGGCATGGTGGCCAGGGCGGTTCCGGCGTAGGCCAGGTGGAGGATGTCCCGAGGCCGGTTGCCGAGCGCGAACAGAAGGACGCCGAAGACGACCTCCACCACCAGTAGCCAGGCGGCCGCGGTGTGGAGCTGGAAGTAGAGCCGCGGTGGGGCCGGGCGGCGAAAGGCAGCGTACAGACCCACCAGGACCACGGCGACAAGGGTCGCGATCAGGAAAAAGCCAAGCACGAGATGGATGGCGACGAGGATCCTGATCATTCCCGCCAACAGTACTGGTCAGCTGGCGGCGGCGCAGGTCAACTCGGTATGGCTAGATGTCGTCCTCGTCCCGGACGTGGATTGCGGCTTCCTCCGCCCCCGGCTCGTCGTCATCCTCGTCGTCCACGGCATCAGCCCGGTAGACAGCCTCGCCGCCCTCATCGGGGTCGACCAGGCCTCCCGCCTCTTCATCGGCGGAGGCGCCGGCCGCCGTGTCCCGCTCCTCTTCGCTGAGGCGCTGATCGAGACTCTCTTGCTGGTACTTCTCGTATGGGTCGGGGACACGGGGCTCGGCGGAGTCGACCTCCTCGCCCTCGTCGCCAACCACCTCAGCCGGCTCCGGCTCCTCGGTTCCAGGGGGCAGCTCGCTGTCTGCCGGGGCGTCGTTCCACGGCAGGTCCTCGGGATGCTGTTCGCGGCTGGTCATCTGATTCCTCCACGCTGCCGGGCCGACAGGATCGTCGCCTAAGGCTAGCCCCACGGAGGCCACTGACGCCGATAATGCGTCGATGAGCGACTGCTGCACGCCGTCCGGCTACAGGTGGGTATTCAGCCGCAAGAGTGCCGAATCGCAAGCCAGGCGCTACCGCCGCAAGGGGCTGGACGCGACGTCGCAAAGGCTCTTCGACGTGCTGCGCCGGCGAGACCTGCAGGGCCTGACCTTGCTCGAAGTCGGCGGCGGTATCGGTGATCTTCAGATCGAGTTGCTCAAAGCGGGCGTTGCCCGCGCAGTCAGCATCGAGCTGACCCCGACGTACGAGGACGCCGCCGTGACCCTGCTACGCGACGCCGGGCTGGAAGACCGCGTTGAGCGGCGGATCGCCGACTTTGCCGCCACCGAGGCGGAGATTGAGGCCGCCGACATCGTGGTCTTGAACCGCGTCGTCTGCTGCTACCCGGACATGCCACGGCTGGCCACCGCCGCCGCCAACCACGCTCGAGATGTGATCGTGCTCAGCTTCCCTCGCCGAAGCTGGTGGACACGGGCGCTGCTGGGGGTGGGGAACATCGGGCTGCGGGTCGCGCGCCGTGGCTTCCATGTCTTTGTGCACTCGCCGGCGGAAATCGTCGCCACCGTCGAGCAGCGCGGCCTGCAGCCGGCGTTCAACTCGCGCGGCATCTTCTGGCAGGTCGCAGCCCTGGAGCGACGCATCTAGCCGAAGGTCAGCGGGAGGTGTTCGGCAGTCCTCCTCCGGCAGCCTCGATCGGCCGCTGCGGGACATTGGTGGTGGCGGCGGCGACCTGCCCGTGCTCGAGCAGGAACTGGAGGTAGACGGCCACGATGTCCGGATCCACCCGGAGGTCGTTGTGATAGCGCTGCGGGAAGGTCAAGTTCACCGCGCCGTCAAGGTGGGGACTCTGGCGGTCGTCGAACACACCCGGCGCCTGCTGAAAGAAGGGATCGGTGTTGTCGGTGCCGTTGTAGATCGACAGCCAGCGCGTCGGTCCGGGCGCCTCGCCGGCAGCGTTGAGCCGGGCCAGCCAGTCAGTTCCCGGCCCGATCTCCTCACAGCCGTAGTAGCTCGACTGAATGCCCCGGCAAACGGTGGTGCCGTGGTTGCCGCCGGCGATCATCACGGCGGCGAGAACATCGTGGCGCAGCGCTGGATGCAGCATCAGCATCTTGCGGGTGATGGTGACCCCCAACGAGTGGGCGACGATGTCGACCTGCTCCGAGCCGGTGTAGTCCTGCACCGCGCGTACAAAGTTGTACAGGTCCGGAACGTTGGGATCATCCGATGCCCCCTTGCCCCCGTTGGCGAACGCCTGCAGCGGAGGACTCGTCCCTTGCCAGTAGGCAAGCGACTCGGGAGCCGGCTGCACTGTCACCGGCATCCCGGCGTAGGCGTTGCCAAGGCCGTTGTAGGACAGGGCGAACATCTCCTGGCCGCTGTACCCCGCCTGCTGCTTGAACTGATCGGCGACCAGGTACCAGTTCTCGGCGTCCGCCTGGTTGCCATGGACGAAGATGACCGGCGTGTGACGCAGTGCGCCGCGGCGCGCCGTCCCGCCCCAGCCGCCGAGCGGGTACCCCCACTCGCAATCGGTGAGGTGAGGGAAATCCGGCGCGAACAGGACGGGAGCCGGCGGCGGCATGTTGTGCCCGGTCTGGGGCTCGGCGCCGGCGATGGCGACGCAAGGAGTCGCGGCGGAGTCGGCCGAGGCGTGCCAGGGCACCGCTTGCACAACGGCGGTGACGGCCATGCAAAGGAGGGCGAAGCGGCGCGGCTCCAGCATCAGTGCGCCAACCAGCCCGCGTCCATGGTCAACGCGCTGCCGGTCATGGTCCAGGCCATCTCGGAGCAGAGGAACTCGACCGCCCGGGCAACATCCCCGGGCTCGATCAGCCGTTTCACGGCGTTCTGAGTCAGCAACACCTTCTCCACAACCTCCTCCTCAGGGATACCGTGGGCTTTCGCCTGGTCGGCCACCTGGCCCTCAACCAGCGGGGTGCGCACATAGGACGGGCAGATCGCGTGCACCGTGACGTCGCGCGATCGGGCCGCCGCCTCCAGCGCGATCGCCTTGGTGATGCCGATGACGCCGTGTTTGGCCGCCACGTATGCCGACTTGTAAGGCGACGCCACCAGCCCGTGCACCGACGAGATGTTGATCACTCTCCCCCACCCGCGCTCGTACATCCCGGGGAGCAACCCCCTGATAAGCATGAAGGGCGCCGCCAGCATCACCGCCTGGAGCAGGTCGAACTTGGCCTCGTCGAAATCCTCGATCGGGCTGACGTGCTGCAGGCCGGCGTTGTTGACGAGGATGTCCACCGCCCCCGACCTCGCCACGAGGTCGTGAACATCGCTTCGCCTCGACAGGTCGGCCGCCTGGCCCTCGGCGCCAGGAATGCCCGCGACCGCCGAATCGAGCCGTTCGCCGGCCAGGTCCGACAGCACGACGGCGGCGCCCAGGTCGCCAAGGTGGCGCGCGATCGCCAGGCCGATCCCCGACGCGGCGCCTGTCACCAGCGCCCGCTTCCCCGAAAGATCAGTCTCCACCGACCCCAACCCCGCCATCTACCCCGCCCTTGCCCTTCGCCTTATTCCCGGCGCTCCGTGAGCAGGCGGACGGCGAACTCCGCGTATGTCTCCTCGACGTCCTCGACGGTGTAGCCGAGCTCAGGGTTCCACCAGTCCGCGACACGGATGCCGCTGCCACCGATGACGGCGACCGCCAGCCAGTCGTCAGGCACCGAGAAAACACCTGCGGCCACCCCCCCGGCGACGGTCTCCTGGAGCATCTGCTCGGACTCGCCTCGGACCTTGAGCACCTTCTCCAGACGCGCAGGCTTCAGTGCGTGAAGCTCGCGGTTGGCGACCCGGGCGAGCAGCGGGTACTCGGCATGGAAGCCAACGTGGGCGCGGACGAGCGACCGGATCTGCTCGATGGGATCGCCGGCGGCGGAGTCGCGCGCCGCGCGCAACCGGTCGCGATGCTCCTCGTGGCCGAGCATCACCAGCTCCATCAGGAGAGCTTCCTTGGAGGCCAGGTGCGCATACATCGAGCTGGGCTGGATGCCGGCGGCGGCGGCGAGCTCGCGCACCGAGACGCCGTGGAAGCCGCGCTCCCCGAAGGTCAGCAGCGCGACCTCGAGCAGACGCCGGTGGGTGCCGTCGGCTTCCGAGCGGGAGGGCAGCAGGTGGTTGTCCACTAGCTCCTCCGCCAGGCCTTGCGTCCCCCTCGGTGCCATCGCGATCATCCCCTCCATTCGTCATTCCGGCTGTCGGTGACTGGTGCACGTGCCGGTTGACAGCGCGCTGCCGGGTGCCCATAATCATCGCCTAACGATCGTTCGTTTGCAAGGGTCGCGGGGTGATTGGCAGGGCCATGGCCGATGGCAAGGAATCGCGGGATGCGGGCGTTGAACGGCCTGCGGGGGTTGTGAATTGAGAAACGGGGGAAAGCTGAGCCGGCGTCTGCGTCTGGTCCTTGGCGGGCTGAGCCTGGCGATGACGGCGGTGTCGATCTGCGCTTTGCAACCCGTCACCGGCCTGGCCGATTCGAGCAGCATCGCGGTGGACCGCCAGGCCTACGTTTCCGACCAGGGCGTGGACGCCTACCAGGCGAAAACCACCGCGTTCGGTGGCACCGGGCCGGACAGTGTCGACATCCACGTCGGCGCCAGCGGGGGCCAGTCCACCTACCACTCCTTCGTTCACCTGGAGCTGGAGGCAGTTCCCAGCGACGCCGCCGTCAAGCAGCTGATGCTGACCCTCCATCCGACCACCGACCCTCAGTACGCGCCGGCGGAGAACGTCAACACGAGCCAGGCGGTACTGGACGCCTACCCGTTGAAAACCGAGCTGGCGGTGAAGTTCGACCCCGCCAACCCGCCCGCCGCGGACACCACCTGGCCGGTCGTGGTGGGCAAGCTCAACGACGCTGATGGCTCGTGGAGCTTTGACCTCACACCGATGCTGGCCTACTGGAAGAGCCACGGCAATACCGGCGCCGCGATCATCCCCGACGCCGTCGCGCAGCAACCCTGGACCGTCGGCTTCGATCGCACGCTCTCAGGGGCGACCGCCGGTTTTGCGGCGCCGGCGCCGCCTCCGCTGATCGAGCAGGTCCCCGCCGCCGCGCCGCTCGGGCTTCCCGCCATCACCGACAACGGGCCGGGCCTGGCCGTGGCTCCGCCTCCGGCGGCGGTCATCACCCAACCGGCACCCGCCACCCCTAAGCAAAAGCAGTCGCACGGCGCGGTGGCGAACGCGGGGGTCGGCGCAGGCGGCGGCGGGCCGGCCACAGTCCCACTGTGGTTGATGGTGCTCGGCGTCAGCGCGGCGGCCTCGGTGGCCCTGCTGGCCCAGCCGGTGTCGCAGGCGCTGGGCGCCGTCGGCGGGATCCGCGTCGGGATGCTCAGCCAGCTGCAGGTTCACCCGCGGATGTTTGCGGTTGCCGCGGTGCTGGTGGTCTGGAGTTCGAGCCTGGGTGTCTACGCCAACACGATCGGGCACAATACCCTGGGGACCGCCGCCGGCCCGGTCGCGTCAGGGTCGGCTACGAATGGCACCGGCGACGACACATCGGCGGGGGCCACGCCTTCGACCGGTCCCTCGGCCGGGAACGGCGGGACAGTCGCCGGCCCGACCCAGCGCAACGGTGGTGGCCAGGCGCTCACCGGCGCGGCCGCCTACCTCAACTCCCCCAACGCCCCGCACCCGCCTGCCGCGGCGCTCTTCGGTCCCAGCGATAACACGATTGGAATCACCAACACCACCGTCCAGCTGTGTGCCCACGCGGCGCTGACCTTCGGCCCGGCCTTCAACATCGGGGCCAGCGACCTCAACGTCTTCTGGCAGATGATCAACGCCCAGGGTGGAATCTGGGGACGGAAGGTGGTCCAGCCCGGGGGGGCGGATGGCATCTCCTTCGTCGACGACGGATATCAGCCCAGCAAGGCCGTGACTGCCGCGCAGACGTGCCAGGACCAGACCGGCGGAGACTTCTTCCTGCTCGGCGGCATCGGCTTCGACCAGATCCCCGCCGTCCGGGTGTGGGCGGAGCAGCACCACATGCTCTACGTCCACCACATCGCCACCGCCAACGGGTCGCAGGGCCTCCGCTACAGCTACACGATGCTGCCCACGCTGGAGCAGATCGGCACCCAGTACGGCCAGTACTACGTCGGCCACTACTCGGGGGTGAAGATCGGCGTCGTCTATCGCAACAGCTCCAATTGGCAGCCCGGCCTGGACGCCTTCAACAGCTACCTCAAGCAGGCAGGGCAGTACGGCAACGTCGTCGACGAGGAGCCGGTGACCAACAACCAGGGCGACTACTCGGCCCAGATCGCCCAGATGCACAACGTCCACGGCGCCAACATGGTCTTCATCTACGAGAACGCACTCGCCGCGGAGCAGTTCATCCAGCAGTCCAGCAACCAGGGTTGGAACCCGCAGTGGCTGATGTTCCCCTTCAACCTGACGCTTGAGACCCTGAACCAGGCCAAAGTCGACACCAGCCACATGGACGGGGTGATTCCGTGGCCGTCTTACACGTGCAACTCATCCGGCGACTCGCGGTTCGCTGCCTACAAGTCCGAGCTGCAGAAGTTCGAGGCCGCATACCACCAGTACGACCCCAACGCCAACCTCTGCGGCGACGGCGGCGACCTCCTCTTCGGCACCTGGCTGGCGTGGGAGCAGACTTACGACCTCCTCTACCAATGCGGACCGGCGTGCACCAGGAACAACATCGCGGGGTTGATGCAGAGTGGCTACCACGCCACCGTGGGCGCCAACTGCGCCGTCGATTTTCGCGGCGGCGACGGCCACCACGGCGGCGGCCCGGACGACATCGACAAGGTGGAAACGGTCAACGGCGGTCCGGCCTGGGTCACAACCGCGCTCTGTGTCAAGGACCTGAGGTGAGCCGGAGGGCAGCCGCCGGTGTGCTGCTGGCCGGCGTGCTGGCCGCGGCCACTCCCCAACCGCTTGGGCTGAGCGCCGCCGCCGCCACCAACGCCTGCGCCGAGCTAGCGCAGCGACCCGCCACCTGGCCGGCGTCGGACCCGGGGATCGTCTTTGGTTGCAGCTACAGCGAGGGCGGCCTGACCCGGACGTCGTACGTCTACCAGCCGACCAGCTGGCAGCCGGGCATCCAGGCGCCGGTGGTGGTGGTGCTGCACGGGTGCACCGAGCAGGGGCCCGACATCGCCTACATCACCAGGTTCGACGTCGAGGCGGAGCAGCACGGCTTCATCGTCGTCTACCCAAACCAGGCCGGTTACACGATGACCGGTCCGACCACTTTCGACGGCAATGGGAGCCAGTGTTGGAACTGGTTCCTGCCCCAGGGCCAGCAGCGTGGCGCCGGCGAGCCGGCGCTGATCGCCGGCCTGACGACGGAGGCCAGGAGCCAATGGGGAGGCGACCCGGCCCGCACCTTCGTCATCGGGGTCTCCGCGGGGGGCGGGATGAGCGACATCATGGCCGCCACCTATCCCGATATCTACGCCGCCACCGGGATCGTTGCCGGCTGCGAGTACCGTGGCCTCCCCTGCCTGGCGGCGCCCTCGGCGGTGCCGCCGCAGGTTTCAGGGCAATGGGCCTACCAGGCGTCCGGCGGTCGGGCCCGGGTGGTCCCCTTCCTCGTCGAGAACGGCGACACCGACCCGGCGGTACCGCTGGCCAACGCCTTCGAGATCGTCCAGCAATGGCAGGTGTCCGGCGACTACGCCGCCCACCAGGGCACCCTCACCACGCCGGTGCCGAGCGCGCCGTGTGCCCACCAGACGGTGATCCCATCGAGCCTGTTAGACAACAGCCAGAGCCCGCCGGCCGTGCGCAACGCCTACGACGTGCTCTACTACTCGGCCGACGGCAGCGCCTGCCCGGCGGCGCCGTCACAGCCGGGAGCAGCCTTCGGCCAGCTCTGGATCGTCCACGGCGAGTTCCACGCGTGGCCCGGCGGCCCACCGCTGACCACGGCGGAGCCCTACACCGACCCGGGCGGTCCCAACTTCACCGACGCGGCTTATATGTTCTTCATGGCCCACCCATGCCGGGTTGCCCTGGGCCTCTGCGCCGCGGGGGGCTGAGATGCTACAGGCCCTCGTCGTCGGCCTTGTCACGGGCGCCATTTACGGTCTGATGGCGCTCGGCCTGGTACTGATCTATAAGGGATCTCGAGTCCTCAACTTCGCCCAGGCTGAGATCGGCACGGCCTGCCTCTACGTCGCCTGGCTGGTCTCGGCCAAGGGCCACCAGCCGTACCTGGTCGGCGCCGGCGCGGCGATCCTGACGGCGGTGGCGATCGGGCTGCTCTTCGAGCGTTTTGTGGTCAGGCGAATGACCGATGCTCCAAGGCTGTCGGTGGCGGTTGGAACGATCGGGCTGTTCACGTTTCTCTTCGCCGCGGAGATCTACTTCTTCGGGCCCTCACCGCGCTACCTGCCGGCGCCGATCACGGGACTCGGCGTCCAGGTCGCGGGGATCTACGTCAGTCCGACGCAGATGGTCTCCTTCGCGGTGATAGCGGTCATCGCTGGGGGCCTGGCTGCGTTCCTACGCCTCACCGACTTCGGACTGGGGGTGGTGGCGGCGGCCCAGGACGCCGCCGCGGTCAGGCTGGTCGGCATCCGGCTGAGCCGGGTGAGCATGTTCACGTGGGGGGTGGGAGCCGCACTGAGCGCGGTCGCCGCGCTGCTGATCGAACCTACGATCTCGCTGATCGCACCGGGTGTGATCGGCGAGCCGTTGTTCGTCGGCGGATTGGCGGCCGCGCTCCTGGGCGGACTGAGCAGCCTGCCGGGCGCCTTCATCGGCGGGCTGCTGGTAGGGGTGCTCAGCACCGAGATCCAGTTCGTGGCCAGCGGGCGGGCCATCCCCGGCGTCTCATCGCTGGTGCTATTCGCGATCGTCGCCGGCGTGCTACTGGTCCGCCCGCAGGGACTTCTGGGTTCGGCCAATCTGCGCGCGGAGAGCGGGTCGTGAGCGCCGGCCCGGTCTCGGTCTCACGGCGCTCCAGCGGCACCGAGGTAGCGCCCGCGTCGCCGGCGACACCCGTGCCCCAGAGCAGCGAACCTGTTCGCCGACGGCCGCTGCTGACGCCACGGCGGAGCAACATCCTGCTGCTGCTGGCGGCCGCGATCCTGCTGCCGATCGTCACCGCCCAGGCTATGCCCCTGGCGTTCACCCCGACCGACAGCCTGGTGCTTGCCGAAGCCGTTGCCTTTGCCATCGCCGCGCTGGCCCTGAACATGCTCACCGGATACGCCGGACAGATCTCTCTTGGCCACGCCGCGCTGCTGGGTGTTGGCGCCTTCGCCAGCGGCCTGGTCACCAGCAAGGCCGGGCTGCCGATGTGGATCGGTCTCCCCGCGGCGGCTGTCGCGACCGGGCTGATCGCGCTGGTGATCGGCTTCCCGGCGCTGCGGCTGCGCGGCCTCTACCTGGCGATGGTGACGATCGCCTTCGGATTCGCGATGTATGACTCGATCCTGCGCCTCGACGTATTCACCGGCGGCTCGGCCGGAGTCGAGCTTCCCCGCCGCATCTGGCACGACACCCAGTTCAGCGATCAGTCGGTGATGCTGGCAGTGGCCCTGGTCGCCCTGCTGGCGGTGTGGCTGCTGGACGCCAACATCACGCGCACCAGGCTGGGCAGGGCCTTCCGGGCGATCCGCGAGAACGAGGCGGTCGCCCAGGCCTACGGCGTCGATGTCGCCCGCTACAAGCTGGTGGCATTCGTCCTTTCCGGCGCGCTGGCGGGCCTGGCGGGGGCGCTCTGGGGCCACGCGGTCGGGTTCGTCAACTCCGAGAGCTTCCCCTTCGACATTTCGCTGGCGCTGATCATCATGGTTGTCGTGGGTGGCCTGGGGAGCCGGGTGGGGGCGGTCATCGCCGGGCTGGCCTTCAGCCTCTTCCCGGTCGTGCTGCACGGCATCGCCTGGCTGGCGGGGCTCGACATAATGGTCGGCGCGCTGCTGCTGATGTACACCGTCTCCCGCCATCCCGGAGGCTTCGCCGAGGTAATCGGCGAGGCCCGCGAAAGACGCCGCGAGAGGCGCAGCGCCAGGGTGCAAACGCCCGACGATGACGCCATCACCATCCCTGCACTCCCCAGGGTGACGTCGCTGAGGACGTCAACAGCGGTCGATCCGCTGGCGCCCGTCCTGGAGGTCGAAAACGTCACGGTGCGGTTCGGGGGCCTTGTCGCGGTTGACTCGGCCAGTCTGCGGGTGCCTCGCGGCAAGATCGTCGGACTGATAGGCCCCAACGGCGCGGGCAAGACCACGCTTTTCAACACCATCTCCGGGCTGATCCGGCCGACCACCGGGACGGTGCGGCTCCTCGGCCAGGACGTGTCTGGCCTCCCGGCCCATCGGCGCGCCGAGCTGGGGCTGGGGCGAACCTTCCAGCAGATCGGCCTGGCCAAGGACCAGACGATGCTCGACAACCTGCTGCTGGCACAGCACCTCGAGGCGGGCTACTCGACCGGGCGCGCCCTGGCCTACACCCGCGGGGTCGCCGCGGCCGAGGAGGTGATGGAGGCGCGCGCCCGGGAGGCGATCACCGCCCTCGGCTTCGACGGTCGGGAACAGACGCCGGTGAAGCGCTTCTCCCACGGCCAGCAGCGCATCATCGAGATGGGCTGTGCCCTGCTCACCGACCCCGAGCTGCTGATGCTCGACGAGCCCTCGGCGGGGATGGCGCCGGGCGCGGTCGAGAACCTGGCCGTACGCCTCAACGATCTTCGGGACAGTCTCGGGCGCACCATGCTGCTGATCGAACACAACGTGCCCCTGGTGCTCGATGTGTGCGACTACATCTACGTCTTGAACTTCGGGCAGGTCCTCGCGGAGGGAACCCCGGACGAGATCCTGGCCCACCCCGACGTGATCGGGGCCTACCTCGGCGAGGCTGCCGGATGAGCCGTCCGGACAGCGCGGTCCCACTGCTCAGCGCCACCGACCTCCACGCCGGGTTCGGCAGCCACGCCGTTCTCCACGGCGTCGACCTGGAGGTACGCGACGGTGACATCGCCGGCGTCTTCGGGCTCAACGGTGCGGGCAAGAGCGTGACCATGAAGGTGCTGGCCGGCCTGGTGCCCGCGTGGTCGGGAAAGGTGGAGTACGCCGGGCGGGACATAACCCGGCTGCCGGTCGAAGATCGGGTGGGGCTGGGCGTCGGCAACGTTCCCCAGGGCAGACAGGTCTTCCCCGAGCTCAGCGTCGAGCAGAACCTGCGCCTGGGCGCGTACCAGCTCCGCCGTCGCGACAAGTCGCGCTACGCGCCGGTGCTGGAGCAGGTCTTCCAACGATTCCCGGTCCTCGCCCAGCGCCGCGGCCAGGCTGCGGGCACGCTCTCCGGCGGGGAGCAGGCCAGCCTGGCTGTGGGCCGGGCGCTGATGTCTGAGCCGCGGCTGCTCCTCGTCGACGAACCTTCGGCGGGATTGGCGCCAAAGATTGTCGAAGAGCTATTCCAGGTGCTGGCCGATCTCAACGCCGGCGGGTTGACAATCCTGCTGGTGGAGCAGAACGTCACCTTCGGGCTGAAGCTGGTCCGCACCGCGTACCTGCTCCGCAGCGGCAAGGTTGTCTACAGCGGCCTGGTGGCGGAGCTGGATCGCGAGCGTGTCGTCACCGAGCTCGGCATCGGCCGGCTCCTGGGTGCCGCTCGACCAAACCCAGACACCGCCAAGCGGCGAGCCGCCCCAACTAGAACCATCACCAACAGGAGTCCGAGCATGAAGAACACCCGCAAGCCCAGGTCTCTGGGCGAGGCATCGTGAGCATCGAGAGCCGGACCGAGACCGGCGCCCGCACCTTCCATCTGAGATCCGGTGAGATCGCGGCGGAGGTGACCGGGGCCGAGGATGGCCGCCTGGTGATCGGAATTCCCGGGCTCAGCGCCAACCTGCGCAGTTTCGATGCGATCTATGACGCGCTCGACCCGGAAAAGTACCGTCGCCTGGCTTTCGACCCCCGCGGCCGGGGCCGCAGCGAGAAGACTCCCGCCGGGACCTATGGGTGGCCGTCCCACGTCGCCGACATCCTGGAGATGGCCGACCAGCTGGGCGCCGACGAGTTCGACCTGATCGGCTGGTCGATGGGCACCTGGATCGCGATGGCGGTGGCGGAGGCCGCCCCGGAGCGGATCCGGCGGATGGTGCTGATCGACGGCGGCGGCATGCCGGACCAGTCAGCGACGCCGCCGATCTACGCCGGCCTGGAGCGCCTGAGCACGGTCTGGCCGTCTCGAGAGGGCTTCATGCAGCTGGTCAGCCAGCTGCCCAACTACCAGCCCTGGAACCCAGGCTGGAACGCGCTATTCGACTACGAGCTCGAAGACGTGGAGGGAGGGGTCCGGGCGCGAACCAGGGCGGAGGCCCCGTGGGAGGACGAGAAGTACCGCCAGGCGCAGGACCCTTACGCGCTGTGGAAGGCGGTGACCATGCCTACGCTCCTGATCCGCGCCAAGCAGGAGATCATGCCGGGGCTGGGCTACATCCTCAACCAGGCCGATGCCGACCGCTTCTCGCAGGAGGTCCCCACCTCGCGTGTGGTTGTCGTCGACGCCAACCACTACGTCGTGGGCATGCACCCCGACACGGCCAAAGCGATCGCTGATTTCCTGGGCGAAGACCTGGACTGACGAAGCTTCAGTAGCCGACCTGGCGCCGGCGCTGCAGGCCTTCGGCCATCGCGCTCACCAGGTCCCGGTCGAAGAGCTCGCGGCGGGCGCTGTCGCCCTCCTCAGAACCACTGCCACGCTCCGCGATCCAGGGCGGCTCAGCGGTGTAGACCACGTTGGCGTCGACCTTGACCTGGACGATGCTGTCCGACTCCTCGTCGACGCGAAGCCCAACGGTGGCCAGAGGCCCCGTGTGGTCCAGCAGCCGCCAGCGATGCTCCCAGCCCCGGACCCTGGGCGTGCCGGCCATGGTCACGTGCATGGCGTCGACGTTGATGGTCGACCCCGGGCGCGCCGCGCCCTCCTGCTGCAGCAGCTCGACGGCGTTCGGATGCACCCGGCGGGCGATGTACTCCAACAGCGACGGCGCGCGATTGTCGAGGTCGGGAAACTCGCGTTCCTCCTCGGGCAGGGTCAGCACCGCAGCCACCACCCCGGCGTGGCGCCGGCAGAAGACCGAGCTGGCCACCAGGTACTGGTGCTCCGGGCACCACGCTGTCTGGCAGGGGCGGCTGCGGCGATCGACATACTCGCAGGGAGCCCCGGTCTGGTTGGGGCAACCCTGTTCGGAGCACGGCAGGTTGCCGTACCTGGCTTGGGGTTGAGCTGTCTCAGGGGGCGGCGGGGTGACGGCCACAATGGGGGTATTTTGCGCGGATGGTGGCCAGCCCGCCAGTAGGTAGAATGAACCCCTCGCCTACACGGCTCGACCGTGGGCGGATGTCGGGGCGTAGCGCAGCTCGGTAGCGCGCGTCGTTCGGGACGACGAGGTCCCCGGTTCAAATCCGGGCGCCCCGATATTTATCTGAGGGTCACAATTCATGCTCCTGGAATCGAGTTCCGGGAGCGCCGCGCTTTGCCGGGCTTATCGGCTACCAGACCGAGGTCTGCGTGTTGGGGCTTCTTGGCCCCCAGCGGTGCTCCGCCTCGATGATTTGCGCGGCGGCTTGAGCGCGGGTAGCTTGGCGTCATCGGTCCTCCCCATCAGGTCTGCCTGACGCGCCACCGCCAGGTCGGATCCCGAGTCGAGCAGGCGGCCGAGCGCGACGTGGGCGATCCGCGCGTCGACCTCGCCCTTGACGCGATCGATATCGAACTCCCGGTAGCTGATCCAGAAACTGGCCTCCAGGGTGGGCTGCCCGTCCGGCCGGGGCACCAGGGCGACCCGGCGGGGTGGATCCGAAGCGATGCCACGAACCTTGGTCACCTCCGCCAGGGCTCGCGTCAACAGGCCCCGCGGGTCGGCGCCTTCAGGGATGCGGGCGACGGAGACGAACCTACGGCTGGCGTAGCTGGAGCGGTTGACGATCGCCGATGTGTAGACCTGCTGGTTGGGGACCATGATCTTCTCGCCGTCGAGTGCTCGCATCTCGGTTACCCGCAGCCGGATCGTCTCCACCCGTCCGCTCCAGGTGGCGACGATGATCCAGTCGCCCAGGTTGAAGGGCCGCTCCAGCAGCAGGAAGAAGCCCGAGATCCAGTTCTTGAGCACATCCTGGAAGGCCAATCCAAAGGCGAGTCCAAACAGCCCCAGCGCACCCAGAACCGGGGCGACGTATTGGGGCGCGACCACGTCCAGGAAGGCGAAGAAGCCCACCGTGAGGACGCCGATGTAGACCACCCGGCCGACCAGCAGCACCAGTTGCACGTCCATGCGGGCGCCCCGGCTGGCGCGGTGGCTGATGCGACGGGCCAGCCGGGCCAGCAGGTAGGTCAGGAGCAGTACCAGCAAGCCCTCTGCAGCCGTGAGGCCCACCCCTGGCCAGTCCACGCCGCCGCCTGCCGCCGGGGTCAGGCCTAACGCCTTCAGGATCTCGTGGTTGAGATCGCCGGAAGCCTGCAGGTGCAGGCCTCCAAAGCCCAGGATCAGCCTTCCCCCGAACCCGAGTCGTCCGAGGAGCCTTCTCCGCCACCACCCTCGCCGGGCGCCTCGCCCTCGGCGCCCTCGGCGGCCTCGGCCTCGGCACCCTCGGCGGCTTCGCCCTCGGCGGCCACAGGCTCCTCCTCCTCGACCTCGCGGATCACCGCGATCTTGACCACCAGCTCCTCGGGGTCGTTGAGGATCTCAACCCCGGTCGGGACGTTGAGCTGACTGACACGGATGGCGTCGTCGACGGCCTCTAGCCCGCTGACGTCGACCTCGACGTGCTCTGGGATGTCGGCGGGCAGGCAGCTGACCCGAAGGCTGTTCACGTTCTGCTGCAGCTCGCCGTCGCGGCGCTGCACCGCCGGCGACTCGCCCACCAGCACCACCGGCACATCGGCGGCGATCTTCTCCTTCAGGTTGACCTGGTAGAAGTCGACGTGGACCACGCCACCGACGCGGGGGTCGTACTGGACCTCGCGAATCAGGACCTTGCGTGAGCTGCCCTCGCCGTCGATCTTGAGGTCCAGGAGCTGAGTGCGCCCGACGCGGTGGAAGGCGCGCTCGAACTCGCGCCGGGGAAGCGTCACTGAGACCGGGTCCACCCGGTGGCCGTAGATCACACCGGGCACGCCGCCGGCCGCGCGGAGGCCACGATTCTGCTTGCGCAGCTCCGTCCGGGGGGTGATTTCGAGCACGGTTGTGTCAGGCATGGCGAATTCGGAATGGTACCATGAGCGACGGATTTCGCCGGTTCGTGCCTGGGATCGAGCGAGCCGCTTGAAACAAGATGGGCCAAGCACTGTCGATCCCTGAACCCGGTACCCGCCTGCCGGATGAGCGCACGCCCGAGCGCGTGCGACGCCTTCTCAGCCGCCGGGTCGTCGTGCGCATGGTGCTTACGGCGATGATCGTCGCCGGCCTGGTTTTCGCCTTCCTGTACCAGACGCAGACGGAAGTGGAGCGCCTCGGCGTCGTCTCGGCGGCGCAAGGCGAGGCCCTCGCCGCGTACCAGGCCGATGCCAATGACGGTATGACGGCGTCCCAACTCTCCGCGGACAAGCGCAGCCTCGACCAGCTGAACAGCGCGGCGACGCCGCTTCGATTCTTCCTGGTCGACTTCCAGCGGATGGACTTCTGGAGCCGGCAGCAGCGGGCCTATCGTGACCTGGCGCAGCAGCTGCAGGCCAGCCGTGCAGACCTCCTCACCAAGCTGCGACAGCAGGTCTCCGCCAGCGTTGCCGTCGCGTCCCAGGTGGCCGACGCCTGGCGTCAGGCGGGGGGGACGCCGGCTGACGTCGACACCCTCGCCGGTGGCACCGACAAGCTGGCCGCCGACAGCCAGGTCGCCGGGAAGGTCTCGGAGCTGAACGCGATCAACCAGAAGATCGAGGCTCTGGTGATCGCGCTCCAGGCCGGCCTGGCCCAGCAGAACAAGGACAACGCCACCCAGGCGACCCACGCCGCCGAAGAGCTGCCCCTGGCGACCAGCGACCTGACCGCGGCCCACAAGCGCGCCGACGATCTCCGGGACGACGCCCTGGGGACGGCCGACGCGGCCACCCACTACAACATCGGTGGCGCCGACCGGCTGACCGCCCGGATCACCCGTGACGCCGCCAGCGCCGACGCGGCGACCACCCCGGCGGCTCTGGCCGCCGCCATAGGCTGGCTGCGCACCGACACCGACCGGCTGCAGTCGGCGATGGCCGCGGGCATGCCCGACAAGGCCATCTACGTCTCCACCGCCCGCCAGGAGATGCGCTCGTTCGAGCATGGTGTCCTGGTCAAGCAGAGCCTGGTGACAACCGGCCGCCCCGAGTTGCCGACCGACATCGGGACCTTCTCGGTGCTTCGCAAGAACCACCCCTGGACGATGCATTCGCCCTTCCCGAGGAGCTCTCCCTACTGGTACCCGGATACCGTCGTCCAGTACGTGCTCTGGTTCAACGACGACGGCTCGGGCCTCCACGACGCCTACTGGAGGTCCAAGTTCGGCCCCGGGACCAACGGCCCCGGCCGGTCCGGTGGCACCCACGGCTGCATCAACATGCCCACCGACGTCACCATCTGGATGTACGACTGGGCTCCCGTTGGCACGCCCGTCGTCGTAGGCTAGAAGTCGGAGTGACACTCTGAAAGTCACAGTCCACTTCCTGGACGGCGAGGAGCTCGAGGGCGACTCCGACGCCGGAAGCCTTGAGCGCACCGGCTTGACCGTGCGCCTGGGGGCCGGCAAGAACACGCGCAACGTCCAGGTCTCGCTGGTCGCCATCAAATACGTCGCCATCGGCGCGACCGCCAGCGACCGGGAGGAGGATGGGGATCCCCGGATCAACGAAAACCTGCCCAAGGTGGTTCTCCACTTCCTCGACGGCGAGACCATGCACACCTACCAGGACCGGTTCTTCGGCCAGAAGGACGAGGGCTATAACGTGCGGCTCTGGGATCCCAAGTCCCGTTCCCTGGTCCGGGTGATGGTTTCAATGCACGCCCTCAAGGGGGTCTTCTTCGTCGAATCATTCGACTCCCGGACCGAACAGGACAAGCGGGACAACGCCACCCGGCGGAGGGGCGCCAAGACCGAGGAGGTGCCGACGACCTGGGCTTTCGAAGATCAGGCACTGGAGATCGACCCCGAGACGCGCCGGCTGGCCGGCGCCTACCAGCGCCGTCTGGCGCTGGAGCGAGACCTGGAGCTCGGATCCGACCCGGTGATCATGGAGAAGGCGATCGCCACCAGGCTGGACAGTCTGCTGGAGCAGGACTTGGTCGCCGTCTCGGCGCCCCAGAAGGCCCAGATCGTGGCGATCATCATGCGCGAGGCCGTGGGCTTCGGGCCCCTCGACCCGCTGCTCGCCGACGAGACCATCACCGAGATCATGGTCAACGCCGCCGATGAGATTTATATCGAGCGAGACGGCCAGATGTTCCGCAGCCGGGCTCGCTTCGAAGACAACTCCCAGATGATGAACATCATCCGGCGGATGGCCGCCACGGTCGGTCGCCGCGTCGACGAGTCGAGCCCGATGGTGGACGCCCGGCTCCCCGACGGCAGCCGCTTCAACGCCATCATTCCACCGGCCGCGATCCGGGGTCCCGCCATCACGATCCGAAAGTTCAGCTCCTACCGCCTCGGACTCGACGACCTGATCAAGCTGGGGTCGATGAGCCCGGCGATGGCGGCCTTCCTGCAGGACGTGGTCCGGGGCAAGCTCTCGCTGATCGTGTCCGGAGGCACCGGCTCGGGCAAGACCACGACGCTGAACGTGCTCGGCTCACTGATCCCGCACAAGGAGAGGGTTGTCACCATCGAGGACTCGGCCGAGCTCCAGATGGGCCATCCCCACCTGGTCGCGCTCGAATTCCGTCCCGCCAACGTGGAGGGCCGGGGCGAGTTGACCATCCGTCAGCTGCTCCGGAACAGCCTGCGGATGCGACCGGACCGGGTCATCGTCGGCGAGGTCCGCGACGCCGCCGCCCTGGACATGCTGCAGGCCATGAACACCGGCCACGATGGCAGCATGTCGACGATCCACGCCAACAGCGCGCGCGACGCCTTCTCCCGGCTGGAGACGATGGTGCTTTCGGGGTCGGTCGATCTTCCATTGCCGGCGGTCCGGGCGCAGATCGCCTCGGCGATCTCGATCGTCGTCCACGTCTCCCGAATGCAGGACGGCACCCGCAAGGTGCTCCAGATTTCAGAGCTGAAGGGCTATGACCGTGACAAGCCCCTGCTGGACGACATCTTCCGGCTCGACCGGACACCAGACGGCAATGTCAGCTACGTCCCCACCGGGATCATCCCCGCCGCCCTGGGGAAGATGGAGTTCAACGGCGTCTTCACCGACCGGGCGATTTTCTCGTCCGAGCCGTACCAGGTGCGGGCCAAGACGGTTCAGGACGCGGGCGCCACCGATATGCCCGTCGAAGATGTCCTCGAGGCGATCGCAACGCCGGCCGAGGCCACCGGGGGGGCGCGCGAGGCGGCGACGGCGCCCCCGACGAGCGAGCCGGGTGCGGATGCGCGACCATCCCGAGGTGCCGAGAATGACGGCGCCGAGGAGAAGCCGGCTGCCCCTGACATCCATCTGGCTCCGGAGCCATCCCGCGCCCCGGTGGCGGAAGAAAAGCGTTCCGCGAGCGTGGGAGGCCTGATGCGCAGGCGCCAGGAGCGCTCTAAATAGGCCGGTAACCCTCTGCGCTGAGATGACCCACGGGCTGCAGGTGCTCGTGGTAGAGAACTACCAGGTAGTTCTTCTCCATCACTTCGGCCAGGAATCGCTCCTTGGTGGACATAGTCTCCAGTGGCGCCACGTCGGTACCCGCGATCCAGTTGGTCTTGAAGTGCGACGGATACGGCACCAGGTCGCCCATGAAGGCTGCGGTGGCGCCGTCGCCGTGGACCAGGACCACCTGGTGTCCGGCGGTGTGGCCCGGCGTCAGGCGCAGCTCGAAACCCGGCACCGGCTCGGCGTCACCATCGACCAGCTCCAGCAGGCCCGCCTCGTGGATCGCCTCCAGGTTGTCGGATCGATACGTGGGCCGGCTTCGAGGATCGGGGTTGAGCATGATCTCGTATTCGGCTCGCTGGACGAAGTGGCGGGCCCGCGGGAAGGTGGGCCGGAGCCGGCTGCCGTCGGAGTAGGTCACCGCACCACAGTGGTCGAAGTGGAGGTGGGTGAGGAAGACATGGTCCACCTCCTCCGGGTCGACCGCAGCCGCTTTCAAACCGCGACGGAGCCGCCCCAGGTCGTCGAGCCCGAAGTTGTCCATCTCCTTGGCGGTGAACTTGTCGCCGACTCCGCCTTCGACCAGGCTGGTTCCCTGGGGACCCTGCACCAGCAGGCAGTTGGTCGCGACCGCGACCCGGTTGCGGTCGTCGGGAATCTTGTGCTTGATCCACAGCGTCTTGGGCGTCAGCCCGAACATGGCGCCACCGTCCATGAAGACCGGAGAGTCGGGCACCAACCGCAGCGAAAGCCCGCCGAGATCGTAGGCGTCCTCCGCCAGGATCGAATGCGGCGGGACGTCCAGCTCCTCTCGGGTCGCCACCGGCAGCCCGGTCGGAACCACGCTGACGTCAGGCTCGACGCTCAGGCCGCGTGCACCCGATCGGCGAACTTCGTATTGACGAAGTCGACAATGGTCTCCAACGAGGTGCCGGGGGTGAAGACCTCGGCCACGCCGATCTTCTTCAGCTCGGTGATGTCCTCGTCGGGGATGATGCCACCCAAAAAGACGACGATGTCGGTCATCCCCCGCTCCTTGAGCAGCTTCAGCACCTTGGGCACCAGAGTCATGTGGGCGCCGGAATGAAGGCTCAGGCCGATGCCGTCGACGTCCTCCTGCAGCGCCGCCTCGACCACCATCTCGGGGGTTTGGTGCAGCCCGGCATAGATAACCTCGACGCCGGCGTCGCGGAGCGCCCGGCTGACGACTTTGACCCCGCGATCGTGACCGTCGAGTCCCACCTTGGCGGTGAGCACGCGGATCTTGCGGTCGGCTATCTCAGACATCGCGGCTCAAGTCTATCTGGGAGCGGAGTGCAACTCGCGCGGCGCCATCAGCTGGACAGCGATCTCAATAGATCGCTGTCTCGCGGTAGCCACCGAATACCTGACGCATGGTCTCGATGATCTCGCCCTCGGTGGCATAGGCCCGCACCGCGGCCATGATCGGCTCCACCAGGTTGCCGCCGGCGCCGGCCGCTGCTTCCAGGTCGTGGAGGGTGCGGGTCACCTCGGTTCCGTCGCGGGTGCGCTTGACCTCGGCCAGCCGGGTCTTCTGCTCTTCCTCCATGTCCTGGGTGATCTTGAGGATCTCGATCTCGTCGTCACCCTCCTCGACGTACTCGTTGACACCGACGATCACCCGCTTCTTCTCGTTGAGCGCCTGCTCGAATCGATAGCTGGCCTCGGCGATCTCGCGCTGGAAGAAGCCCTGCTCGATGGCGGGCACCACCCCGCCGCGCTCGTCGATGCGGGCGAAGTAGTCGTAGGCTCGCCGCTCCATCTCGTCAGTAAGCGACTCCACCAAGTAGCTACCCCCGAGAGGGTCGATGACATCGGCTGCTCCGGTCTCCTGGGCGATGATCTGCTGGGTCCGCAGCGCCACCCGCGCAGCTTTCTCGGTGGGCAGCGCCACGACCTCGTCCATGGCGTTGGTGTGCAGCGACTGGGTACCGCCCAGCACAGCGGCGAGAGCCTCCAGCGCGGTCCGGGCGATGTTGTTGAGGGGCTGCTGGGCCGTCAATGAGACGCCGGCAGTCTGGGTGTGGAAGCGCATCAGCAGGGAGCGAGGGTTGGCGGCGCCGAAGCGGTCACGCATGACCTCGGCGTAGATCCGGCGGGCAGCGCGGAACTTGGCGATCTCCTCGAAGAAATCGATGTGGGCGTCGAAGAAGAAGCTCAGGCGCGGGGCGAAGCTGTCGACGTGGAGGCCGCGCTCCACCGAAGCTCGGACGTATTCGAAGCCGTCGGCAAGGGTGAAGGCGAGCTCCTGCGGCGCGTCCGAACCGGCCTCCCGGATGTGATAGCCCGATATCGATACCGGGTGCCAGCGCGGCATGTTCTCGGTGCAGAACTCGATCACGTCCACGGTCAGCCGGAGCGACTCCGCCGGCGGGTAGATGTACTCCTTCTGGGCGATGTACTCCTTGAGGATGTCGTTCTGAATGGTGCCGCCGAGGCGGTCGCGCGAGATCCCCTTCTTCTCCGCCGTAGCGATGTACATCGCCAGCAGGATCACCGCCGGCGAGTTGATCGTCATCGATGTCGTGATGTCGCTGAGGTCGATCGAATCGAACAGCACCTCCATGTCGGCGAGGGTGTCGATGGCGACGCCGCAGCGGCCGACCTCGCCAGCGGAATGCTCGTCGTCCGAGTCGCGTCCCATCAGCGTGGGCATGTCGAAGGCGACGGACAGGCCGTCCTGGCCCTGGCCCAGCAGGTAGCGGTAGCGCTCGTTGGTGTCCTGGGCGGAGCCGAACCCGGCGAACTGCCGCATCGTCCACAGCTTGTCCCGGTACATCGACGGATACACGCCGCGGGTGTAGGGGGCAAGGCCCGGGTAGCCCTCTTTGTCCTCGAAATGCCCGGCGGGGAGGTCGGCCGGATCGTAGAGCGGCTGCAGCGGGACGCCGCTTATGGTCCGCGCCTCACGGGGCGAGCGCCCCACGCCGGCGTACAGGTCGTCCCACGCCTTGCGGTCGGCGGGCCGGGACACCACCTTAGCCATCAGAGTTCATGATATCGCCGGCTATCGAATACGGATCGAGTTCGCGCAGCGGCGCCTCCGCCAGGCGCCTGCCGATCTCGGTGGAGCCGCCGAGCCGGCGCTCGGCCTTGCGGCGGGCCCGCTCCGCGACAAAGTCGAGCACCTCGTCGCGCAGGTGACGGCGGCGCTTCTGCTCCAGCTGGCCGCTGTCGATCACGTACTGGCGGTGCCGCTCGACCGCCCCGATCAGCTCATCGACGCCCTCGCCCCGGGTGGCGACGGTCTTGATGATGGGAGGCAGCCAGTCCCCCTCCTTCATGTCGTCCGGGTAGGTCTGCTGCAGCTGGCGAACGGCGCTGTCAGAACCGGGGAGATCGGCCTTGTTGACCGCGAAGATGTCGGCGATCTCCAGGATGCCTGCCTTGATGGCCTGGATCTCGTCACCCTGGCGGGGGTTGACCACGACGATGGTGGTGTCGCAGAGACTGGAGACCTCCAGCTCCGACTGTCCCACGCCAACCGTCTCCATGAGCACGAAATCGCGGCCGAACGCATCGAGGACCTTGGCCGCCTGACGGCTGGAGCCGGCCAGTCCTCCCAGGTGCCCGCGGGCGCCCATGCTGCGGACGAAGACGCCGGGATCGAGCGCGTGGCGCTGCATCCGAACTCGATCACCGAGAACGGCGCCTCCGGTGAAGGGGCTGTTGGGATCCACCGCCAGCACACCCACCGTCTTGTCCTGGCGGCGAAGCACCTCGATGACCGCGTCGACGAGGGTCGACTTGCCGCCGCCCGGAGGCCCGGTGAACCCGAGCAGGTAGCTGTGGCCGGTGTGGGGCTGAAGCTCCGAGAGCAGCTCCGGCAGCTTGGGATCGTCGCGCTCGACCAGGCTGATGGCGCGCGCCAGAGCGCGCGTGTCACCGGCGAGGAGCTGGTCGGCGATTTCCATCGCGGAGAAGTCTAGTTGGGGAGGATTCCTGGGATCGCCCGGGACTGCCGGCCGTGCGGAAGGCGATTATCCCCCCGGGGACGCTCCCGGGCTGGCGCCTGGGGTCGGAGTCGGGCAGATGTGTTTGATGTTGCAGGGCGGCGAGGCTATCGGCGACGACGGACTCGGACTCGGGCTTGGCTCTCGAGTCGGCGTGGGCGACGGCGGCGCCACCGGGCTCGGGCTTCGGGTGACCGGCACGTAGTTCGGAGGCGGCGTGTAGGTCGGGAACTGCTCGCTGTCGTAAGCGGCGGCGAAGTCCTTGCCGATCACCACCACGACGTCAGGCGAGCCTGCCGGAATCGGCGACGCGCCGGGCGATGGTGTCTCACCGGCCACAGGCGCCGGCGGCGGCCCGGTCTCGGTGATCACGACGCCGTTGAAGTACTGCCTCAGCCAGGCGACTGTCTTGGCGGCCTTGCCCCCGGAGTAGTCGTGGATCTCGGTGATGGCTGGGGCCGTCGAGCCGGTCGCGGGCGCAAGGGTCTGGAAGTTGAGCTCTCGTAGCAGCCCCGCCCAGATGCCGGCCATGCTCTCGCCCTGGGAAGCCTGGCCGCGAGTGCTGGAGAACTGGACGTTGGCCTTCTCCGCCAGCACCTTGGGGTCGACCATCTCCTGGTCGATGAAGTGCTGCAGGTTGGCGAGGGTGTGATCCCTTGGCAACAGGATGTACTGCCCGTCGCTGCTGGAGGTGCTGTACTGCCAGGCGGAATCGTCGATCGAGACGTGATGGGTGGCGTCGCTGTTGATCTTGTTGGCGATGGCGCCGAAGGTCTTGATGTCGTTGAGAGACATGTTGGTCTTGACGTTGTTCTGGAGCGCGTTGAGCAGGTCGAAGAGCTTGGGCAGCGCCCCGACCTTGAGCGCCTTGTCCTTGATCGCGGCCATCAGCTGCTGCTGCCGGCGCGACCGGCCGAAGTCGTTGTCGGAGTGGCGCTCGCGAGCGTAGATCAGTGCCTGGTCGCCGCTGAGATGCAGTGGACCGGCGTTGAAGTGGATGTGCATATAGCCGGTGCTCTCCCCCGCCGGGTACTGGTAGTCGTCGAGGACGTACGGGTTGACTACGTCGACGCCGCCGATGGCGTTGACCACGTCCTTGAAGGCCGTGAAGTCCACGCCAACCCAGTAGTCGATCTTCTGGCCGAGGTAGTCGCCGATGACCTTGCTGGCCAGCGCGCCGGCGCCGTTGTAGGACTGGTCGTACTGCGGCTGGACTTTGCCGAAGGCGCCCTGGGAGAGTGGGATCTCGTATGCGGCGTTGATCTTGCCGTCGTATTCGCCGCCGTTGGCGAAGGCTTTGATCTTGACCCAGGTGTCGCGCGGTACCGACGTCAGGGCCACACGATCGGGCCCCTTGATGCTGACCATCAGGATGGAATCGGTCAGGTAGGCGCCGTCATGACCGGCGCCGCCGTACCCCAGCAGCAGGATGTTGACCCGCTCCCCGTGATGGATCTTGTAGGCCAGCGTCCCCGGTTGGTCCTCGAGGTTCTGGGCCAGCCCGATGATGTCGCCGAGGCCGGCGCGCCCGTTCACCTGGGTGGCAGCCTGCCAGAAGCGGAAGGCGGTAAACGCGGCCACGGCAAGCAGCAGCGCCAGGACGAAACCCGCCAGCCAACGCTTGCTGGTGAGGAGCATCGTAATGGCGCTCGCCGAGCTCCGCCGGCGACGGCGGATGGGAGCAGACATGTGTGGCGATCTTAACAGAGGGTTATGAGATCGGGCTGAGAAGGTTCGCCTGGGTTACGCGCTCTCCGTTCGTGCTACTTCAACAACTGTCGGGCGATGACCACCCGCTGGATCTGGTTGGTGCCCTCGTAGATCTGGGTGATCTTGGCGTCCCGCATCATGCGCTCAACCGGGTACTCCTTGATGTAGCCGTAGCCGCCGAGGATCTGGACCGCGTCTGTGGTCACCTTCATCGCCGTGTCCGAGGCGAAGAGCTTGGCCATGGCCGCGAACTTGGTGACCTGCGGGTGGCCCTCGTCGATCATCGCCGAGGCCTGGTAGACGAGGTTGCGCGCCGCCTCCACCTGCGTGGCCATGTCCGCCAGCATCCACTGGATCCCCTGGAAGTCGGCGATCCGCTGCTTGAACTGCTGGCGCTCCTTGGCGTAGTTGGTCGCGTATTCCAGCGCGCCGGCCGCGATCCCCAGCGCCTGGGCGCCAACCCCGGGGCGCGAGCGGTCGAGCACCCGCAGCGCGATTTTGAAGCCGTCGCCCTCGGGGCCGAGGCGGTTCTCCTCGGGGACCTCCATGTCGTCGAAGTGGAGCTCGGCGGTGTCGGAGCCGCGGATGCCGAGCTTCTCCTTGATCGGGGTCGACGAGAAGCCCTTGTAGTCGCGCTCGATGATGAAGGCGGAGGTGCCACGTGAGCCCTCGTCCGGGTTGGTGACGGCGAAGATGACCAGGGTCTCGGCGACGTTGCCGTGGGTGATGAACAGCTTGCTGCCGTTGACGACGTAGCGGTCGCCCTTCTTGACCGCGCGCGTTTTCATAGCGGCGGCGTCGGAGCCGGAACCGGCCTCGGTCAGCGCGTAGGCGCACAGCCTCTCGCCGCCGGCTAGTGGCGGGATCCACTTCTGCTTCTGTTCCTCTGTGCCCGCGATGTTGAAGGGGTAGCCGCCGAGCGCCTGTACCGCCAGCATCAGCCCCGCCGTGGCATCGACCTTGGAGAGCTCCTCGACGGCCACCGCCAGCGTCAATGCCGAGCCACTGATGCCGCCGTACTCGGGCTTGAAGGGGATGCCGAAGAGACCAAGGTCGCGCAGCAGGTCGACCCAGTCGGTGGGGAACTCGGCGGTCTCGTCGACCTCCTTCGAGCGTGGCGCGATCTTGTCCTGGGCCGCCTCGCGAACGGTCTCCCGGATCATCAACTGCTCATCGCTGAGCTGCCAAGTCATGCGCGCAAGTCTAGTCAGTCGTGGTCGTGGGCAGCCGGCTCGTGGTCGTGCACGGCCGGCGGGGCTGACGTGCCCATCCACTCTCCCGCATCGAGGTATCGAAGGACAGTGGTGTCGTGCCCCGGCAGCACTCGCAGGCCGCGAAGGTCGTCGAGCGCACGGCTGATGCGCAGCATCCCCAGCCAGGCGGGTGCCTCGGGATCATCCATCCGGGGGTAGACGGCGTCGCCGCAGATCAGAACCCACGCCGCGCCCAGGCATGCCAGCAGGCTTATCGAGCCCGGCGTATGCCCGGAGGTGTCGAGCGCGATGACCTGCGGGTTGATCTGCGCGGACGCGGGGAATGGCCCCAACGGCGCGGTTCGGTCCAGGTCGATGGGCCGCCGGGCCACCCCCGAGAGATCCGACACGGGGTATCCCAGCTGGTCAGCGCCCGGCTGGTCCAGCGCTGTGAACTCGGCCGCCGATGCCTCGAGCGTCAGGCCCAACTCGTGGGCATCGCTGCTGTGGTCCTCGTGGAGGTGGGTGCAGATCAGCCGGTCGGGCTTCAGGCCCATGGCGGAAACCTGCTCCGCCAGCGACGGCCCATCCAGCTCGGGGATGTACGGCGTATCGAGGCCAAGGCTCTCATCGAGCGCCCGGTGGACCTCGCCGCCATCACGCCATCTCGGGGAGAGCCCGCAGTCGACCACGATCAACTCCTCGTCGGTCTGCAGCAGGTACCCGATTATGGGTATCGAAACACCGGTCTTGCGCTCGCCCTGGACGATCGCCAGCCGGCCACACGCGATCGGTTTCAGGCGGCACGGCTTGAGCTCGTGGATCGGGTCATAGTCCGCCACCTGCAGTTCCGCCTGGCGACGCTCCGACACCGGGTCGAACGGCCGGCGAAGGGCGGGAGGCAGGACCCTCGAATCGCTCATCCCGGCGAAGCTCACTGCAGCAGCTGCCGGGCGATCACCACGCGCTGGACCTGGTTGGTGCCCTCGTATATCTGGCTCGCCTTGGCGTCGCGCATCCGGCGGGCCACCGGGTACTCCTCGATGAAGCCATAGCCGCCCAACAGCTGGACCGCGTCGGTGGTCACCCGCATCGCGGTGTCGGTGCAGAAGAGCTTGGCCATCGAGGCCTCGCGCGTGAAGGGCCTACCGGCGTCGCACAGCGCCGCCGCCCGGTAGACCATCAGGCGCGCGGCCTCGACCTGGGTCGCCATGTCCGCCAGCATCCACTGCAGGCCCTGGAAGTCGCTCAACCGCTGTCCGAACTGCTGGCGCTGGCCGAGGTACTCGATGGCGTCGTCCAGGGCACCCTGGGCCAGGCCCAGCGCCTGGGCGCTGATGCCGATCCGGCCGGCGTCCAGCGCCGACATCGCGATCGCGAACCCCTGCCCTTCGCGGCCGAGCAGCGCCTCCTCGGGAACCGTGCACTCCTCCAGCTGAAGCTCGCCGGTGGGACTGCCGTGCAGCCCCATCTTGTCGAAGGGCCGGCCGCAGCGAAGTCCGGGATTCTCCGCCTCCACCACGAAGGCGCTCACCCCCGAGGCGCCGGGGCCGCCGGTGCGCGCCATCACGATGTAGGTGCCGGCGCGACCAAGGTTGGTGATAAAGGTCTTGCCGCCGTCCAGGACATATCCCCCGTGGACCCGGCGAGCGCGGGTCTGCAGGCTGGCGGCGTCAGAGCCGGCGCCGGGCTCGGTGAGCGCGAAAGCCCCGAGAACCTCGCCACTGGCGAGGCGAGGGAGCCAGCGCCGCTTCTGGGCTTCGGTGCCATACATCAGGATCGGCTCCATCCCCACCGAGGTGTGCACGTCGATGATCACCGCGGTGCTGGCGCAGTAACGCGAGATCTCCTCGATCAGGATCGCGAAGGCGGTGTGGTCCATGCCGCCGCCTCCGAACTCCTCGGGGATCGTGATGCCGAGCAGCCCCAGCGATGCGGCGCGCTCGATCGCCTCCTCGGGGAAGCGGTGCTCACTGTCCGTCTGGCGGGCCCGCGGCGCCACCTCGCGCGCGACGAAGTCGCGAACCAGCGCCCGAAGCTCCGAGTGATGGGACGACCCGGACGTTTGCTCCCTATCAGCCCTTGGCGATCTGGCTATGGCTCTGATCGACTAGGGGGCGGGAGTGTTGAAAAACGGCGAATACGAGTGCGAGCCGATGGCTATGAACAAGACGATCAGCACAACGGGAATCACTATGTCCGTGATCCCCAGGACTATTGCCGCGATCGCCATCCCGTTGCCTTGCTGCGTCTGGTTGGACCGAGCAATCTCCTGGTATGCGGCGATGCCAAGGATCAATGCGATGACACCGGGGATGAATCCGACGAAACAGCAGAAGCTGAGCGGAAGCCCGACGAGACCCACGATGAGGCCCCACAGCGCCTTTTGGTTGTTGTGACCGACAGCGATCATTCCGGGGTACTGGGGCTGCCCAGACGGCGGTTGCTGCGGCGGGTAAGCCCCGGGTGGAGGCGCAGCCGGCGGGGGAGCCGCGGGAGGCAGAGGCGAAGGCGGTGGCGGCGGCTGGTACCCACCGGGAGGCGGGGGCGGCGGCTGATAGCCACCGGGCGGCGGGGGTGGCGGGGGCTGATAGCCACCCGGCGGCGGGGGTGGCGGCGGCGGAGTGCCGCCCGGAGGCGAAGGAGGCGGGTTGCCGCCCGGAGGTGGAGGAGGCGGTGGATAGCTGGGCGGCTGCTCACTCACGGGTGGTCCTCCATCAGATCAGGCGGGATGCCTTAGAAGGCATTGCTCACTGTAAACGGGCCGCGATGATCACGCCAGCCCATCGACTCAGCAGCCGAGCTGCTTCGCGATCAGCATCCTCTGGACCTCGGATGTGCCCTCCCCGATCTCGTTGACCTTGACGTCGCGCCAGTACCTCGCCACCGGCGACTCTTCCATGAAACCCATGCCACCGTGGATCTGGATGGCCTGGTCGGCGGCCCGCTTGCTGGTCTCGCTGGCGAACAGCTTGGCGGCTGCCGCCTCCAGGTGGCAGGGCTTGTTGTGGTCCCAAAGGTGGGCGGCATGGTAGACAGCGAGCCGGGCGATGTGGATCTCGGTGGCCATGTCGGCGAGCTTGAACTGCACCGCCTGGTGCTTGGAGATCGGAACCCCGAAGCTCTGCCGGTTCTTGGCGTACTCCAGCGATGCATCCAGGCAGGCTTGCGCCGAGCCCACCGACAGCGCCGCGATGGCGATCCGGCCGGCCTCCAAGGTGGAGAGGAACTGGGAGTACCCCTTCCCGGGCTCACCCAGCAGGTTGGCCTCGGGCACCCGGCAGTCGTCGAAGGTCAGCCCGTGGGTGTCGCTGGCGTGCCAGCCGAGCTTGCGGTAGGGCGGGTCGATGCCGTAGCCGGCGGTGCCCCTCTCGACCATGATCGTGGAGATCGCAGGACGGGAGTCGCCCGCGTCGCCGGTGACCGCGGTCACGGTCACGCCCCAGGAGATGTCGGTCCCGGAGTTGGTGATGAAGGCCTTCGACCCGTTGATCACCCACTCCCCCGCCTCCAGCCGCGCCCTGGTCTTGCTGGCGCCGGCGTCGGTGCCCGACTGAGCTTCGGTCAGCCCGAATGCCCACAGCTTCTTGCCGGCGCAGAGGTCGGGCAGGTACTTCCGCTTCTGCTCGGCGGTCCCGAAGCGATGAATCGGCGAGATCCCCAACCCAACGGCGGCCTCGAGCGTGATGGAGATACTGGCATCGCCGCGTGCCAGCTCCTCGATGGCGAGGCAGAGGCTGGTGAAGTCCCCGCCCGAGCCACCCCACTCCTCGGCGACCGAGAGCCCGAAGAAGCCCAGCTCGCCCATCTTGGCGACGGCGTCGTAGGGGAATTGATGGTGCTCATCCCAATCTGCCGCGTTGGGCTTGACCTCGGACTCGCAGAAATCGCGAGCCAGGTCCCGAATGGCGCGCTGCTCATCGGTCAGGTCCAGCTGGGTGTTCAGGGATGGCGGCATATCAGGCTAGGAGAGTAATCAACCCGCGGCCGAGGACTATGCGGCGGCCAATCCTTTGACCAGGTCGACCAGCTGCTCGATGGTGTCGGCGACGGGGACGCCTGCTTTGGTCAGGGCCTCGACCTTGCCCTGGGGGGTGCCGGTGTTGCCGCTGATGATGGCGCCGGCGTGGCCCATCCGCTTACCTGGAGGTGCGGTCCGGCCGCCGATGAAACCGAACACCGGCTTGGGATAGCCGGTGCCGATCATTGCCGCGGCTGCCTCCTCGTCGGACCCGCCGATCTCGCCCAGCATCACCACCGCCTCGGTCTCGCGGTCGGAGGCGAACAGCCCGAGCACGTCCTTGAAGGTGAGGCCCAGCACGGGGTCGCCGCCGATGCCGACGCAGGTGGACACGCCCAGGCCGGCGCCGGCGATACCCGCGAGGATCTCGTAGGTGAGCGTCCCGGAGCGCGAGACGATGCCGATGTGGCCGGGCTTGGCGATGTGGTTGGGGATGATCCCGACCTTGGCCCGTTCGGGCGGCGACACCAGCCCGGGGCAATTGCCGCCAATCAGGCGCGGCTCGGCCACGGTGGCGTGGATGAAGCTGGTGGCGCGGACCATGTCGAGGACCGGGATGCCCTCGGTGATCGCCACCACCAGGCCGACGCCGGCGTCGGCAGCCTCCATGATGGCGTCGGCAGCGAAGGGCGGCGGCACGAACACCGCGGCGGTGTTGGCGCCGACCTCATCGACCGCCTCGGCAACGGTGTTGAAGACCGGCACCCCCAGGTGAGAGGTGCCGCCTTTGCCGGGGCTGACGCCGGCGACGACGTTGGTTCCAAAGGCCTGCATCTGCTCGGTGTGGAAGGTGCCCTCGCGGCCGGTCATGCCCTGGACCACGAGCCGGGTGTTGCGGTCGATCAGGATGCTCATGCCACGTCCTCGCCGGTCACGCTGCGACTCTGGTTGCTCACGCCGGCACCCCACCGGCAGCGAGCTCGACCGCTTTGGCGGCGGCCTCGGGGGCGCTGACACCGGGAGTGATGCCGGCATCCGAGAGCAGCTTGCGCCCCTCCTCCTCGGCGGTGCCGGTCATCCGGACCACCAGCGGCACCTTGATCTTGAGCTCGTCTCGCGCCGCGATGATGCCGCGTGCCACCTCATCTCCGCGGGTGATGCCCCCAAAGATGTTGATGAAGATCGACTTCACGTTGGGATCCATAAGGATCATGTCGAGGCTGTTCTTGACCACCTCGGCCTTGGCGCCACCGCCGATGTCCAGGAAGTTGGCGGGACGTCCGCCGGCGGCCTTGACCAGGTCGAGAGTGTTCATGACCAGTCCCGCGCCGTTGCCCAGGATGCCTACGTCTCCGTCGAGGTGGACATAGGTAAGGCCACGCTTCTTGGCCTCGATCTCGAGGGTGTCGCCGCTGCCCTCCTCGTCGGAGCGGTACTTCTCCAGGTCGCGGTGCCGAAACTCGGCGTTCTCGTCGACCTCGAGCTTGCCGTCCAGCGCGATAACGTCTCCCCCGGCGAGCACCGCCAGCGGGTTGATCTCACAGGTCAGGGCGTCGCTGCTGACGGCCAGATTGTAGAGGCGGGTCATGATCGGCACCAGCTTGCCCACCAGGTCGCCCAGCCCGGCCTTGAAGCAGACCGCGCGCAGCTCGTAGCCCTGGGCGCCTCGCCAGGGATCGGGGTGGAACTTGACGATCTTGTCGGGGGCCGTCTCGGCGACCTCCTCGATGTCCATTCCCCCGGCCGCCGAGAGGATCAGCACCAGGCGGCGGGAATCTCGATCCAGAGTGACGCCGAGGTAGATCTCGCGTTCGACATCGGCGGCCTGCTCGCACCAGACCTCGTGGACCGTGAAGCCCTTGATGTCCATCCCCAGGATCGCCTCGGCGGCGGCTTTGGCCTCCTCGGGTGTTGTCGCCAGCTTGATCCCGCCGGCCTTGCCCCGGCCGCCGATGGGAACCTGGGCCTTGACCGCGATCGGCCCCAGCAGGTTGGCGGCGTCGACGACCTGCTTCACGGACCTCGCCACGCGGCCCTCCTTGACGGGAATGCCGGCGACTGAGAACTGCTCCTTGGCCTGGTATTCGAGAAGCTTCATGATCGACGCGAAAGCTTACACAGGTGGCGGCGAACCCGACGGCGGAGGCTCAGCCGGGGGCAGGATCGGCGACGGCGGCGGCGTGCCCGGGGGCAGGATCGGTGATGGCGGAGGCAGGCCCGACGGTGGCGGCAGCGTGGACTGGGGCGCTGTTGGCGTGTACATCAGCCCCGCCATCCCCTCGAGAACCGCGAGCGGGCCGAATGCGTCGACCTCGACCGGGAGCAGGGCCCGCAGCGGCCCTGCGGCCTGGTCGGCGAGCTGCTGGCGCCGGGCCTCGGCGAGCTGGTACCTGCGGCCGGCATAGGCGACGACGAATCGGCGTAGCGCGTCCGGCATGCGCCCGGCGGCGTCCTCGTAGGGTGTGGTCGTTTTCATCGACGACAGGGGCGGCGGGCCCGGTGCCGCCGCGGTGGTGGCCGCGGCCCATATCGATGGCGCCGGCTCGGGACCGGCAGCCGCGACCGGCGCGGGGTGCGAGACCAGGTCCTTCAGCCGCACCCGGTCGCGGTCGCGAACGACGACGGTGCCGGCGGCGAAGTCGCCGAGCCGCTTGGAGCCCCCCTGGATGAAGAGCGTGACGATGCCGATGCCGTAGAAGACGGGCAGGAAATCCACGATCCGAATGAGGTTGCGGATCGCCACCTGGGTCACCGTCACCGGCTCGCCGCGGTCGCCGAGGACGCGCAGACGCAGCAGCCGTTTGCCAATCGTCTGTCCCGACCAGACGCCCTCCTGGACCGGGAAGTACAGAACCACCAGCAGGAAGCTCAACAGCACGTAGATCAGCACCACCAGGTTGCCGGCCCCGAAGACACCCAGCACCCCGACCACGATGGTGAGAACCGTGAACACGACCGCCAGGATCATCACGTCGATGGCCTGGGCCATGAATCGGCTGCCCAGGCCGGCGACCGTGTATTCGAAGGCCACCCGCTCCGGGGTGGCCACCACCAGGCCGTCCCGCCGATCGTCAACCTGCATCAGGGCGCTTAGTTTAGTGCGCCCCCGGCTTACCCTACGCTCATGCGCGCCGACGAGTTCGTGAGCAAACGCCAGGACTCATGGTCCCGCCTGGAGTCGCTCCTGAAGCGGGCGTCCGGGAGCCGGCTGGGCGGGCTCCGGCCGGACGAGGTGCTGACGCTGGCCGCGCTCTATCGGCGGTCGACCGCCGACCTCGCCCGCGCCCAAAGGGATTGGCCCGGGGAGCCCGTGACCCTCTACCTCAACGGCCTGGTCGCCCGCGGCCATGCCGCCCTGTATCGCGAGGGCGGCGACGTCTTCCGCAGGCTCCGCCACTTCTACGCCGCCACCCTGCCGCAGACCTTCCGGGCTTCGGGCCCGTTTGTGATCGCGGCCGCGGCCCTGCTCTTCGTTCCCGCCGTCGCCGCCTACTTCGCGGTCCTCAACCAGCCTGCCCTGGCGGCGGGGTTCGTGCCGCCGGACATCATCAACCGGGTCCACCACCACCAGCTCTGGACGCAGATCGCCGAGGCCGACCGGCCGCTGATGGCCGGACTGATCATGACCAACAACATCTACGTCGCCATCATCGCCTTCGCGTTCGGGGTGCTCGCCGGCTTGCCCACGATCTACGTCCTGATCAGCAACGGCATCGCAATCGGGGGCATCCTCGGGCTGACCGAGGCCTACGGCGTGGGCGGTGGGCTGCTCGCCTTCATGGTCGGCCACGGGGTGCTCGAGCTTTCCATCATCGTCGCCGCCGGGGCCTCGGGGTTGATGCTGGGCTGGGCGCTCGTGGTTCCCAACCCCTACCGCCGCCGCGACTCGCTGGTGCTCGCCGGGAGGCGGGCGTTCGTCCTGCTCGCGGGAATGGCCCCGATGCTGGTGATCGCGGGAATCATCGAGGGCAACATCAGCCCCTCGGCCGTGCCCGACGAGGCGAAGCTGGCGATCGGGCTGACCACCGGGGTGCTGCTCTACACCTATCTCCTGACCGCCGGTCGAGGGCAGCCGGCCGTGGCTACAGCAGCGCCCGCTCCTTCAGCTCGAGGTAGCGCTCGACCAGGTGCGGGCTGAGCTCGCCGGCGGTCACGTCGAGGCCGAGCACGCCGCCGTGGCGGAGGACTTCGAAGCTGCGACGGCGCGCCGCCAGCAGCTCCTCGGCGGCGGCCCAGCGGTAGGCGTCCCTCGATGTCCTGATGTCGCCGTCGCGCGCCGCCAGCACCTCGGGGTCGGACATCGCCACCACCAGGACGAGGTGGCGCGCGGAGAGGCGGAGCACGTGGTCGACCAGCTCGGAGGACGCCTCCGGGTCAAGGACGTCGGTCAGGATCGTGACCAGTGATCGCCGGTTGAGCCGCGCTGCCAGGAAGCTCAGCGCCTCGCCGAAGTCGGGCTCGCTGTACTCCGCCGGCACGTCGTAGAGGGCTTGGCTGATGCGGCTGACCTGGCCGGTACCCCGTCCAGGTGAGAGGTACGACCGAACGCCGTCTGAGAACGTCAGCAGGCCGACCCGGTCGCCCTGGCTCTGGGCCACCCACGCCAGCAGGAGGGCTGCGTTGACGGCGTGGTCGAGCTTGGTCAGCTCGCCCGCCGGAGCCGTCATGAGGCGGGCGCAGTCGACCACGATCACAGCCTGCTGGCCGCGCTCCGCCTCCACCACGGTGGTCACCGGTCGGTCGGCGCGGGCTGACGCCTTCCAGCTGATCCGGCGCAGCTCGTCGCCGCGGACGTAGTCGCGAAGCCCGGAGAACGCGGTTGTCGCGCCCGGCGGCTTGGCCCGCCGGAACCCGGTGAGCGGCAGCATCCCGCGCCGGAGCCGGAGCTCGTACTCGCGCACCGCCAGCACGTTGGGGTACACCGCCACCACCTCACCTAGGTCGGCGCCGGCCTGGCGCGCCCAGAGGCCCCTCCTTCGGCGCCACCGAACATCGACGCGACCGAACCGGTAGGCGCCGCGATGGGCCGGCCGAACCTGGTACACGGCCTGGAAGACGCCGCCGCCATCGAACTCGCCCGCGATCACCCTCGGCGCCGGCGAGAGACCCGACGGGGCGTGGTCGGCGACCTCGACCAGCAGCCCCGAGGCCGCCGCCAGGTGGATCTCGACGTGGACGGCCTGGCCGGCGCCGAGGGAGAGCGGTCGCGGCAGGGATCGACGGGCAGCGAGGCCGGCGGATGCCGGCAGGCGGCGGGCGTCGATCGCCGCCAGCGCCATCACCGCGCCCACGTAGCCGACCGGCACCACCCACGCGGCCGACCAGAGGATCGGTAGCAGACCCAGCACCGGCGCCATCACCAGGGCCGCGATCAGGGCCGGCTGGGGCACCAGGCTGGGACGCTTCAGCGTGGCGGCGTTACCTGCGCGACGATCGAATCCAGGACGGAGTCGGCCGTGCGGCCGGCGACCTCGGCCTCGGGCCGCACGATCAGGCGGTGGCGGAAGGTGGAGCGGAGAAGGCCCTTGACGTCGTCCGGCGTGGCGAAATCACGGCCGTCCAGGGCGGCCGCTGCCTTGGCCGCCCGCAGCAGCAGGACCTCGCCGCGAGTGCTGGCGCCGAGTCCCAGCTCGCCGGCGCGCCGGGTGGCCACCGCCAGCTCGATGATGTAGCGCTGGATCTCTTCGTCGACGAGGACGGCCTGCACCTCGGCACGACAGTCGTTAAGCGCGCGGGTGTCGAGCACGGGCTCGACCCCGGCGGCCACCGGGTCGCGCAGCTCGATCCCGCTGTTCCAGCGGCGGAGGACCTCCAGCTCGACCTCGGGAGGCGGGTAGTCGAGCACGGCCTTGAACAGGAAACGGTCCTGCTGGGCCTCGGGCAGCGGGTAGGTCCCCTCGTATTCGACCGGGTTCTGCGTGGCCAGCACCAGGAACGGGTCGGGCAGGGCCTGCTGTTCGCCCTCGAGGCTGACGCCGCGCTCCTCCATCGCCTCGAGCAGGGCCGCCTGGACCTTGGCCGGGGCCCGGTTGATCTCGTCAGCCAGCAGCACGTTGGTGAACACCGGGCCCTTGCGGGTACGGAACTCGCGGGTCGCCAGGTCGTACACAGCCGTTCCGACGATATCGGCGGGCATCAGGTCGGGCGTGAACTGGATCCTGGCGTAGTCCAGCTGCATCAGGCGGGCGACGGTTTTCGCCAGCAGGGTCTTGCCCGTGCCCGGCACGCCCTCCAGGAGGATGTGCCCGCCAACGATGACGGCGATGGCACAGAGCCGAACCGCCTCGTCCTGGCCGACGACCGCCTTCGCCGCCTCGGTCCGGAATCGCTGGTAAAACTCCGCCGCCGTCATTTCGTCTGTGCGGAAGGATAGGCGAGCGAATGCAGCCGGCGGGCGGCCTCGAGCAGGGACGCTTCGGATTGGCCCCGCGCCCGCGCCTGGGCCTCCGACTCGATGAGCTCCTGCGCCAGCTCGGGGGCGCGCTCGGCCAGGAGCCGGTCGAGCTGCTCCGCCGAGGAACCGCGGCTCATCCCAACCCGCGCCGCCAGCGACCGCCGGGTCGCCTCGCCAAGGACGGCCAGCGTGGTCGCGCGCGCCCGCGCCCGTCGAAGCAGGGTGCCGACCGCCTCGGTGTACTCGGCGGACGAGCGGTCCCTGGTCGGGGCCAGCGACACCATGGGCCCGAAGGACCGGCCGCGCAGAAGCAGGCCAGCGTAAACCACCAGCAGGGCCAGTCCCAGCATCGCTCCCCACGGGGTCGTGACCCAGTCGGTGAGGCTCGGGCTGTCTCCACCGGCGCCATGGTGGTACTCGTCGAACACCACCGGCGCGCCCGCCGGCGCCATGCTGATCAGGTCGGACGCCAGCCGGCCGTTGTCGGCCTGTCCGAGGTTGCCGTTGGCCAAGACCTGGGGGTCCGAGATGGCGACCAGCCGTCCGCTGCCGCGGGACTCGACGAACGCGGCCACCTCGTGGGCCCCCGAGCTGGAGCGCAGCAATGGCACCTGTGATGGATTGACGTTGAGGCTCCCCGGGGGGTCATTGTCGGCCACCGACGAATCGCTGCCCACAACCCGGCTCACGCCCGCCAGGATGGGGGCCGCCGTCCTCAGGTCGGCCCCCAGCAGCGCTCCGCCGGGACCAACGCCGGCCGCGCCGAGGGCAGCCTCGCGATGGATGTCGTAAACCAAGTCAAGGCGCTGGTCGCCACCGGTGGCCGCGTACACCAGCACCCCGCCATCGCTGATCCAGGCGTCGAGCTGGCTGACCTGGTCCTCGCTGAACTCGGTGTCGGGGCTGAAGACAAAGAGCACGCCGCGGCCCGCGGGCGGGCTGAAGGAGCCGCCAAGCATGCTGGTCGGGTGGCCCAGTGCCTGCGCCAGGCTGAAGAGTGCCGAGGTGCCGTCGATGGCGTCGCTGTTGGATCGGTGATCGGGCGAACGCCCCGGCCGGTTGGGCGTCAGCGCCACCACCGCCACGATCACCAGCAGCAGGGCGACCGGGATCAGCCATCCCCGTCCCCTCACCCCGGCGCCTCCTCGCGGTATGGCGCGGCTACCGTCGCCGCGTGCGCGTATACCTCGGCGTCGGGCTGGCGATGACCGTAGGCGCTGGCCTCGAAGGGCAGCAGCAGCGGGCGGAGGGGATCGATTCGGGCGGTGCTGACGAAGAGCTCGCGAACCGTCAGCGGGCTGGTCTCCCAGGCCCCCTCACCACCGATGGCGGTGGCGACGCCGCTGGTGAGCGCCCGCAGCGCTCCCGGGTAGTCCGCCGCCGCGGCTCGCCGGTCGGCCTCCGCGAACCAGTCGCGGGCGTGGCGCGGACGGGCGCGCTCGATGGCGGCGGCGGCGACCGTCTCGCCTCGGCGGCTCCAGACCGACCTCGCCAGGAAGGCCGCCAGGAGGATCCCGACAGCGGCGGCAACGGCGAGCTCGATCACCCCCGCGATCCCGCCCCCGCCGCCAGTCAGCAGCCAGGCCAGCAGCTGAAGGAGCTGAGACACGAACCACTCCCAGGCCCGGTCGATCGGGGAAACTCCCGCCGGCCGGTAGCGCGCCTCCTGCAGGATCGCGTGCAGCTTGGCGTCGGCGGCGCGGCCGTCGCCGATGGCCACCGGCCGGCCCAGCTCCCGCTCGATGGCGGTCAGCCGGGCGGCGGCGTCGGCGAGGTCGGGAGGGTTGGCCTGGAGGTCGCGGAGCACCTCGGGTTGACTCTCGCCGGTGCCCTGCTTGAGAGCCCGTGCGGCCTCGGAGGCGGCGCGGTTGTCGTGTACCGCCGCTGCCGTGCAGATGACCTGCGCCTGGTGCACAGCGGCCAGATAACGCGCCGAGGTCGAGTCCGCCGCCTGCGCGCCAAGCGGCGCCAGGAGTACCGGCAGCGCCACGATCGCGGCGTAGAAAGGCGTCGCGGTCACTGACGGTCGCCTAATAGCCGCCCCCAGCCTCCGGTTGGGACGGCGACGGGCGGGACGGCGATGGGAAGGGCGGGGGCAGCGGCGGCGGCAGCGTCTCCGACTCCGCCCTCGCCTTTTGGACCAGGACGTCGAGATCAAGCGCCTCATTCCGGACCCGCAGGTCGAAGTACATCAGGGTGATCACGATCGGGAAGACCGGCTGCGTCATGGCGCTGGTCAGGGCCAGGGCCAACAGCAGGACCGCCCCGCGCACGTCGGCGCTGAGCCCGGGCGCCAGGGCCGCGATGCCACCCGCCAGAGCGCCAACGCCAGACGAGATCACGGCGGCCAGGAAGTAGGTGACCACCAGGATCCCAAACAGACGCCACCAGTGGCCGCGCACCAGGGCCCGGCTGCGGCGGAGGCTGGCGATCGGCCGCGCCCCCTCCAGAAGCAGCACCACCACCGCCACCGACCACGAGACCAGGATCCAGATCACCAGTGGGATCAGCACGATCGTGATCATCACGATCCCCATCAGGAAGCCCATGGCGACAACCCCGTAGATCCCGAAGTAGCGCCGCAGGACGCGGGCGAAGACGGCGCCGATCGAAGTGGGGCGCGCTGTGGCGACGTCGATGGCGGCCTGGATGTTGGCTCCCGCCGTCAGCGGTACCACCAGCAGGATCAGGGCGTATCCCGCGAGCAGGTAGGTGACGTTGAAATCCGAGCCGAAGCCGGAGTGCTCGAAGGTGTTGGGATCGGAGAACGCCGAGAAGAACAGGCCGAAGACCTTGTAGTTGCCCGTCAGCAGGTTGAGGACCAAGCCGGGAAGGGCCAGCGCCAGCGACACGCCGGCGAACAGCAGGAAGTTGCCCCGGTAGATCCGGAAGGTCTCGTCGAGCAGCTCGGAGATCTGCAGTGGACGGAGCCGGAGCGGCTCAGTCCTCACCGCACCCGGAGCCTGCGCCACCTCAGCGCGGAATGTCGCCGTGCGCCCGGTGACCCTGCGCCATTACAGCGGAATGTTGCCGTGTTTCCGGCGCGGGCGCTTGACCTTCTTCCCCTGCAGCGCGTTCAGCGCCGATATCAGCTTGGGCCGGGTCTGCTGGGGCTCAATGATGTCGTCGATATAGCCGCGCTCGGCGGCGAAATAGGGGTTGGCGAACTTGTCGATGTAGTCGGCGACCAGCTCCTTGGTCTTGGCGGCGGGGTCCTCGGCAGCCGCGATCTCGCGCCTGAAGATCACGTTGACGGCGCCCTGGGGACCCATCACCGCGATCTCGGCCGAGGGCCAGGCGACGTTGAAGTCGGCCCCGATGTGCTTGCTGCTCATGACGTCGTAGGCGCCGCCATAGGCCTTGCGGGTGATAACCGTGAGCTTGGGCACCGTCGCCTCGCAATAGGCATAGAGGAGCTTGGCTCCGTGGCGGATGATGCCCCCGTACTCCTGGGCGGTGCCGGGCAGGAACCCGGGAACGTCGACGAAAGTGATGATCGGGATGTTGAAGGCGTCGCAGAAGCGGACAAAGCGTCCGCCTTTGACCGAGGCGTTGATGTCCAGCGCCCCCGCCCCGCTCTTGGGCTGGTTGGCTACGACCCCCACGGAGTGGCCGCCAAGCCGGGCGAAGCCGGTGATCAGGTTGGGTCCGAAGAACGGCTGGGTCTCCAGGAACTTGCCATCGTCGAAGACCCGGCGCATCACGTCGTGCATGTCGTAGGGGACCCCGGAGCTGTCCGGCACCACTGTCTGAAGCTCCTTGTCCATCCGGTCGGCTGGGTCCTTGGTGGCCACGAAGGGCGGCTGCTCGCGGTTGTTCTGAGGCAGGTATGAGAGCAGCTCGCGGATCTGGCCGAACGACTCCTTTTCGGTGTCGGCGATGAAATGGGCGACCCCGGACTTGAGGTTGTGGACCTCGGCGCCACCCAGCTCCTCGAAACCGACCTGCTCGCCGGTGGTCACCTTGATCACGTCCGGGCCGGTGATGAACATGTAGCCGACTTCTTTGACCATCAGGATGAAGTCGGTCATCGCCGGGCTGTAGACCGCACCCCCGGTGCACGGTCCCACGATCAGGGAGAGCTGGGGGATCACGCCGCTGTTGTCGACGTTGCGCGCGAAGATGTAGGCGTAGCCCGCCAGGCTGACGACGCCCTCCTGGATCCGCGCCCCGCCGGAGTCGTTGATGCCCAGGCAGGGGCAGCCGACCTTGGCCGCCCAGTCCATGATCTTGACGACCTTCTCGGCGAACACCTCGCCGAGGCTGCCGCCGAACGCGGTGGCGTCGTGCGAGAAGACCGCCACCTGGCGTCCGTTGATGTAGCCGTAGCCGGTGACCACGCCGTCCCCCGGGATCCGCTTGTCAGCCATGTCGAAGTTCTGGTTGCGGTGCAGCGCGAAGGTGTCGAATTCGACGAAACTGCCAGGGTCGAGCAGTTTGTCGATCCGCTCCCGGGCCGAGAGCTTGCCCTTGTCGTGCTGCTTCTTGAGCGCGGCGACGTCGCCCTGGATGGCGTCGTGGCGCCGTTTGCGGAGCAGGTTGATGCGCTTCTCGCCGGCGCTGACCTCGCGCCTGGTCACCGGGACAACGGTCTTGCCGTTGGTCGAGGCATTGCGCTTGCGCGATAGGGCCGGCTTGGCGCTGGATTCGGGGCCCGGACGGACGGCTTTGGCCATTTCTCCCTCGATTGTCTGCTGCGCAGGGGACTATATGCTAGCGCCGGACGTCTGGGCGACGGCTGGCTCCCCCTGTCTCCACCTTTGTTCATAAGTGTTTACAACTAGTCCCTTGGGTTGGCGCCGGGTTCTTGGTACCGTGGCGATGTCCTCATCAACGGCGGCGACCAACCGCCGGGTAATTGGAGCCGCATAGCTAATGCCATACCAACTCGTTACGCAAATCGCCAGCGGGGTGATCGCCTTCACCTTCTTGCTGGTGGCGCTGCTGATCCTCAGGGGGATGTTGCGTGCTCGCAAGATGCTGTCCAACGCGCTGGGATTGGTGGTGGCGCTGGTGTTTCTGGCGGCGGCGGCTCACCGGGTCGCCCTGGTTCTGCCCACCATCGCCGGACTCGATCCAGGCACCTCGATCATGGACCCGGTCAATGGCGGCATCGACGTGGTGACGGCGCTGTTGGGGCTGGGGCTGCTGTCGTTGCAATCACGGTTCGGGGCTCTGGCGCTTCCCGCCCCCTCCCGCCCCAGACGGCGGAAGTCGAAGGACCTGCCGGCATCGAGGACAGATGCCGTCACCGGGTTGCCCGGCGGGGAGCAGGCGCGCGAGTTCCTCACCGGCGAGTTGCGGAGTGCGGTCCACAGCCGGGAGCACGTGTGTCTGCTGATGATTCACCTCGACCCCGTGCAGCGCCCCCAGGAGGACGCTGTCGAGCCGGTCGATGACAAGCTCCTGGTGCATGTCGGCGCGCTGCTTCGAGATCAGCTCCGCACCCAGGACTTCAGCGCCCGCTCGGGACCGTCCGAATTCATGCTGGTGATGCCGGCGGTGGACCGGGAGGCCGCTTTCCGTATCGCCCAGCGGATGGAGGTCAAGATCCAGCGCCTGATCGTCGACCTCCTGATCGAGAGCCCGGTGGCGGTCTGCACCGGCATCTCCACCTGCCCCGAGGACGCCACCGATGCGGAGGGCATGATCGCCGCCGCTGAGGACGCCATGAACTACTCGCGACGCCTTGGCGGCGGCCACTTCTTCTACTCCGAGGACGTCGGCCTGCTGGAGGCGGTCAACGAGGGCTCGATCGAGCCGGTGACCGACACCACCCAGCGGTCGGTCAAGTCGCTGCTGGCGGCGCTGGCCGCGCACGACTCGGAGACCGCGGCCCACTCGGAGCGCGTGGCCCGGTTCGCCGTCGCCATCGCCGGCAGGCTCAGCTACCCGGCGGAGGACATGCCCCTGCTTCGCATCGGCGCCCTCCTCCACGACATCGGCATGATCGGCGTCTCGCCCGAGATCCTGCGTAAGCCTGGCCGCCTGACCGCCGCCGAGTACCTCGAGATCCGCCGCCATCCCGTGATCGGCTACGAGATGACGCGCAACCTGCCCGGTTGCCAGGTGCCGTCGATCTACGTCCTCTATCACCACGAGACCTGGCAGGGCCACGGCTACCCGGAGGCGCTTCGCGAGGAGGAGATCCCGCTGGCGTCGCGGATCATCGCCGTCGCCGAGGCCTTCGACATCATGCATTCGCGACGGCCGCACCGGAAGGCCCTGCCGATCGTCGAGTGCCGCAAGCGGCTGCTTGGCGGAGCCGGCACCCAGTTCGACCCCGCGGTCGTCGATGCCATGCTCGACGTCGCCGGGCGCCAGTTCCCGGGCGGCTCGGACGGCGAGTCTGACTCCCCCAGCAACCGGCAGCGCAGCCGCAGGTCTCGAGGCTAGCTTCCGCTAGAGCTCCGACCCGGGCTGATAGCGGCCCCAGACCTCTCGCAGCCGGCCAAACACCTCACCGATGGTGGCGTAGTCCCGAAGCGCCTGCTTCATCGGGTAGAGCACGTTGTCCCGACCCCTCGCCGCCGCCTCGAGGTCGTCCAGGTCCTTCTCGACTGCGACTGAGTCGCGATCGGCGCGCACCTTCGCCACCGCGCGACGCTGCTCCTCCTCGTGCTCCGGGGTGACGCGCTGGATCTCAACATCCTCCTCGGCCTCGGCCTGGAAGCGGTTCACGCCCACGATGACCCGGGTCTGCTCCTCTACGGCGCGTTGGAATCGGTAGGCGGAGTCGGCGATCTGGCGCTGCATCCAGCCCGATTCGATGGCGTTGACAGACCCCCCCATGTCGTCGATCTGCTTGATCAGCCTGGCGGCACCGGCCTCCAGGTCGGCGGTCAGGCGCTCGACCAGGTAGCTGCCCGCCAGCGGGTCGGCGACCGGGGTGATGCCGGTCTCGTAGGCGATCACCTGCTGGGTTCGCAGCGCCAGGGTGGCGGCGAACTCGGTGGGCAGGGCGAGCGCCTCGTCGAACCCGTTGGTGTGGAGCGACTGGGTGCCCCCCAGGACCGAAGCGAGGGCCTCGACGGCGGTTCGGACGACGTTGTTGTAGGGCTGCAGGCTGGTCAGGGATGAGCCCGCCGTCTGAGTGTGGAAGCGGAGCATCATGGAGCGCTCGTCGGCGGCGCCGTAACGGTCGCGCATGAGCTGGGCCCACATCTTGCGGGCGGCGCGGAACTTGGAGATCTCCTCGAAGAACTCCATCTTGCAGTTGAAGAAGAAGCTCAGCCGGGGAGCGAAATCGTCGATGCGAAGCCCGGCGGCGATGGCGGCGTCGACGTAGGCGATACCGTTGGCGAGCGTGAAGGCAAGCTCCTGCATCGGCGTCGCCCCGGCCTCGCTGATGTGGTAGCCGGAGATGCTGATGGTGTTCCAGCGGGGCATCTCCGCGGCGCAGTAGGCGAAGGTGTCGGTCACCAGCCGCATCGAGGGCTGCGGCGGGAAGATGTATGTCCCTCGGGCGGCGTACTCCTTGAGGATGTCGTTCTGGATGGTGCCGCTCAACACGTCGCCACCTACCCCCTGCTTCTCGGCGGTCAGCTGGTAGAGCAACATCAACGCCGACGCCGGGGCGTTGATCGTCATCGAGGTCGACACCTTGTCCAGCGGGATGTCCTGGAGCAGGACCTCCATGTCGGCCAGCGAGTCGATGGCCACCCCGACCTTGCCCACCTCGCCTTCCGCCACCGCGTCGTCGGAGTCGTATCCCATCTGCGTGACCAGGTCGAAAGCCACCGAAAGGCCGGTCTGGCCCGCATCCAGCAATCTGCGATAGCGCCGGTTGGACTCGGCCGCGGTGGCGAAGCCGGAGTACTGCCTCATGGTCCAGTGCCGACCCCGGTACATGTCGCGGTAGACGCCGCGGGTGAAGGGAAACTCCCCCGGTGGCGGCGGCGGCGGCTCGGGCAGGTCAAGCTGCTGATAGAAGGGCTTGAGCGGCAGGCCCGATTCGCTCAGCCGGTCGCCGCTGTCCTCAGCCACGGCGGGCGGTGATGTTGAGGCGGACGTAGTCCAGCTCCAGCTTGCCGAGGTCGTCGATGACTCCGTCGAGGAATCCCCGGCGGTCGGACTCGGGGAGCGGCGCGACGTACGTCCGCAGCACCACTGTGCTGAGGAACTCCGCCAAAGCCGCCCGGTCCTCAAACTCGGTGGGCTCCTTGTTGAGCCAGGTTCGCACGCCGGCGAACCCGGCGGCAGCGAGGCGATCGGCTGTCGCCTCCGCGTCCTGGAAGGCAAAACCAGGCCAGGCCATCCCCCGGGCCTGCACCGCGACGCCCACCGAGTCGAGGTTGCCCTTGCCTCCGCACTGCGCCACCAGCGATGCCCCCGGACGCATGACCGCGGCGAGGTTGGTGAAAAGCGCATCGTGATCGGGCACCCAGTGGAACGTTGCCGTGGAGAAGACGGCGTCGACCTTGTCCCGCAGCGGCAGCGGCTCGCCCAGGTCGGCTTCGACGAACTCGACGCGGCGACCTTGGCCGGCGAGGTTCTGGGAGGCCTCTTCGAGCATTCTCTTGGAGGCATCGAGCGCAATCACGCGGCCCCGCGGCAGACGGTCGAGCAGCAGCGCGGTCACCCTGCCGGTGCCGCAACCGGCGTCGAGGACGACTTCGTCGCCTTTGAGCTCGAGCCGCTCCAGCACGCCGGCCCCCCAGCGCTGCATGGGACCGGAGACCCGGTCGTAGGTGGGCGCATCCCACTCCCGCACCGGCGGGCCGCCACCCTGCGGTGCTACTGGTGCGCCTCCACCAACTCGGTGAGGACCCCGCCGGCCGACTTCGGGTGGATGAACGCCACCAGGTGTCCCATCACGCCCACCCGCGGCTCTTCGTCCAGGAGCCGAGCGCCATCCCGGCGGAGGCCGTCGAGTGCCGCCCGAATGTCGTCGACCCGGTAGGCGACGTGGTGCATCCCCTCCCCCCGCTTCTCCAGGAAGCCGGCGATCACCGAGTCCGGGCCGGTGGGAGCGATCAACTCGACGTGGGTGCTGCCCAGGTCGAGCATGGCGGCGTCGATGCCGTCCTTCTCCATCCGCTTCCGGACGCTGGGCCCAACCCCCAGGAGATCCTGGTACCGAGCGATCCCCGCGTCGAGGTCGTGGACGGCGATGCCGACATGGTCGATCTGCTCGAAGGTCAAACCAGGGTCGCCTCCAGCTGATCGAGGTGCTGCTCGAAATGCGAGACCAGGGGCAGCCGGATGAGGTACTCCGCGGTGACATCCCCGTACTCGACCTTGACCGTGCGCCGGAGCTCGTCCGTGGTCGCCTCGGCCAGGAACTTCTGGGTTCGGTCGTTCTGCCGGTCGATCTCATCGACTATCTCGGCGACCGGCTTGGCGGCCATCTCGGCGCCGACAACGTCGCGCTGGGTTATGACCGCCTCCAGCGGCAGCTCGGGCAGCTTGCCCTTGGCGACCATGTAGCCGAAGACCCCATAGGCGCGTGAGAGCACGGCAATGTGGGCGAGCACCTCTTTGGCGTTCCACTGCGGCGAATCCGTCGGCGACCCGTCCGGTATGCGCTCGGCCAGCTCGTGCATCCGGGCGTTGGCCCGTCGCAGGCGTTCAGCCGTGTTCTTGGTGTCCCAGGCCTGGATCTCTTCGAAGAAGCGGGGCAGGTCGGCGGCTGTGAAGCCGGCTGATTCGGTTTGCATCCCCCGATTCTGCACCACGCCGAAAGTCGGCAACGGCGGGCAGGGAGCCGGAGGTGGGGTTGCGGCTCAGGCCAGGTTGGAGCCGACTTCGGCGGCGGACTTGCTGCCCATGAGGGCCGCGTCGGCGATCGCCAGCAGTGACTCGGGGTTGTCGCCGTCGAGCGGGAACACCGCCACACCGGCGGAGACGGCCGTCTCCACCCCCGCCAGCGCTGGAGAGGCCGCCAGCCGTTCCGCAAAGCGGACGTGAAGCCGAGCAGCCACCAGGTTGGCTCGGTCCGCATCGGCACCCGGCAGCACGCAGACGAACTCGTCGCCGCCGTACCGGGCCGCCACGTCCTCGGACCGAAGGGTATTGCCGAGGGTGTCCGCGAACAGCTTCAGGACAAGGTCACCGGCAGCATGACCGTGCCGGTCATTGACCGCTTTGAAATCGTCCAGGTCGCAGAAGAGCACCGCCAGGGAGGTGCTGTTGCGGGTTGCGCGCGCCACCTCCTGGGTCAGCGACGCGCGCAGCTGGCGGTTGTTGGCGAGGCCGGTCAGATGGTCGGTGAGGGCCTGGGTCCGCTGCTCCTGATAGAGGCGGGCGCGTTCGACGCCTAGCGCCGCCTGCTCGGCGAGTCCCTGGACAACCAGCAGGTCCGCCGGCCGCCAGACATGCTCGCTGATGGTCGAGCCCAGGGTGAGCACCCCGATGACGCCTCGATCGGGCACCTGCAGTGGCGCCACCACTCCGGACTTCACCGTCCCGACCAGCTGCCGGATCTGCTCCCGTGTCAGCTGGTTCATCGAGTCGTGCTCGACGATGATGTCGTCGATGGTTTCCCAGCAGCGCGCTTCGCCGGTGAGAAAGACGTTGCCGGCCAGCGCCTGTCCCGGCCGGATCCGGATATCGGCGTTCGGAGCGGGGCCGACCTCGCCGCCGACAAGTGAGATCGGCAGCGCAATCAACAGGTCCTGGACGGCGTCATAGAGCAGAACGCCTCCCTGGTCGGCGGCGGGGTACGACTGGACCGACGCCTCCAGCACCGCCCGGGCAACTTCGGCGAGGTCGGTGGCGAGGCCGACGCGTTGTGCTGCGTTGGCGATGGCCTCGGTGCGCTGGACCTCAGCCTGGAGCCGATCGGTGACCATCTGCAGCGTGACGTAGACCAGGAGCACGATCGACGCCAGCAGCACCGCGTAGATCGCCAGCTCCACGGGCGACCGGTGCAGCACCAGCAGGGCCTCGGCCCACAGCACGATCAGACCCGCGGTGCCCATCACGACCACCGCCCCCTGCAAACGCCTTGTCTGCATCGGATCAACGGTGAGGAAGAAGGCGCAGGTTATCGCGATCGACAGCGGCGCGAGGTCGGGCAGCCATGGCCCGGCGACCGCCAGCACCGCCGTTGAGATAGCGATCCCGCCCGCGCTGAGGGCCAGTTGAGCTGCGGCGGTCTGGCCCCATTCCGAATGTCGCAGAGAGATGGCCACAGTGGCGTAGACGAAGCCGACGGCAAGCAGCCCAGCCTCCACCGCAACCGCGCCTGAGGGCAAATTCGCCGAGACCAGCCTGAGGCCAACCGCCACTACCAGCAGTAGCCCCGCGGCAGTGTGAATCAACCTCGTCCGAGGCCAGCTGCGCTGCATCGACTTGAATCTGCCCCCCTGGCGGTTAAGAGTCGGTCAAGGACCTGTAAATGCTTCCTAGCAGCCTAACTCGTTTACGGCCCCGGTAACCGTGAGAAAGGTCTTAGTAGTTGCGCAGGTACGTATCCAGCTCCCACTGCGTGACCTGGCGGTTGTATTCACCCCATTCCAGGCTCTTGGCGGCTGTGAACAGCTCCATGATCAGACCGCCGAGCGCGTCCACCAGCACGTCATCGGCCTCCAGCGCCTCGAGCGCCTGCTTCAGGGAGGCCGGCATCGGCTTCACGTTGACCCGGCTCTCGTCGTGGTAGCCGTGCTCGAGCTCCTCCATCGGGGGGCCCAGCTCCATCTCGCGCTCGAGGCCGTCCATCCCCGCCGCCAGCATCGCGGTGAAGGCCAGGTAGGGGTTGCAGCTGGGGTCGGGCAGCCGCAGCTCGAGCCGGGTGCCCATGCCGTCCTCGCCGCGGTATGAGGCCGTTGCCGGGACGCGGATCAGGGCCGACCGGTTGTGGCGGCCCCAGCTGCCGGCGTTGGGGGCTTCGTACCCCGGCACCAGCCGCTTGTACGAGTTCACCAGGGGCGCCACTACGGCGCACAAGCCGGGAGCGTGGTCGAGCTGGCCGGCGAGGAATCGGCGGCCCACCTGGGACAGCCCGTAGGCATCGGCCGGATCGTGGAACGCGTTGGTGCCGTCAGCCTGCCGCAGGACCTGGTGCGTGTGCATCCCCGAGCCGGCGGCGCCATACAGCGGTTTGGGCATGAAGCTTGCCTGCAGCCCGCGCTGCCGGGCCAGCTCCTTGACCGCGGGCTTCAGCGTCGTCAGGGCGTCGGCGGCGGCCAGCGCCGGCTGCAGCGGCAGGTCCAGCTCGTACTGGCCGGTGGCGACCTCGTGATGGCTGGACTCCACCTCGACGCCGCTGCGTTCCAGCGCCGCGACCACCTCCAACTCCATCAGCCGTGACGCGCCCCCGCTGCGCTCGAAATAACTGCTCGAGTCGTCGGCGAGCTCCTGCACCGCCCCCGAGCCTTCGGGGAAGAGGAAGAATTCGACCTCCGGCGCCACCAGGAAGCCAAGACCGGCCTCGTCGGCCTTGTTGAGGATGCCGCGCAGCGCTCCCCGGCTGTCGCCCCGGTAGGGCTGGCCGTCGGGGGTCACGACATCGCACAGCAGTCGGGCGCAGACGACGTCGGCGTCGGGGTTGATCAGGGCGAAGGTTTCGGGATCCGGGCGCAGGTACATGTCCGACTCGAGCTCGCGCGCCGACCCTTCGATGGCGGAGCCGTCGAACCACTCGCCCTGCTTGAGGACCTCGGGCAGGCGGCGCACTGGGATGGAGACGTTCTTGACTGCGCCCGCGATGTCAGCGAACTGAAGCTCCACCTGGACGACGCCCGCCGCCAGGCAGCGGTCGATCACGTCTTTTTCAGTGTCCGGCATGGCTCAGCAGATAGTAGAGGTACGTCGCCAGGCTCGCCGCGGCCAGGAAGCCGACCGCGAGCGCGGCGATGATCAGCCAGAGTCCCTTCTCGGATGGCTGGGTGACGCTTCCCTCGGGGGCGAAGTCGAAGCCGCTGAGGTCGAGGTCCTGCCAGTGCTTGAGGTCGTACAGCAGCTCGCCGGCGTCCTGGTAGCGCTCGTCAGGGTTCTTGCGCAGGCATTTGCGGATGATCGCCTCCAGCGGCGGCAGCACAGCGGAGTTGATCCGGTGCAGATCGGGAAGGGGCGCGCTGAGATGCTGCTGCATCACGGCCAGCGGGTTGTCCCCGCCCCAGGGCACGTGCCCGGCGAGCATCTCGAAGAGCATGATCCCGATGGCGTAGATGTCGGTGCGGGCGTCGCCCCGCTTGCCCTGGATCTGCTCGGGGGCCATGTAGTCGGGGGTACCCACCGCCGAGGTCAAAAAGCGCCAGGTGAGGCGCTTGGCGCCGGACAGCAGGGCGATGCCGAAGTCGGTCACCACCAGGCGGCCCTCTGGCGTGATCAGGATGTTCTCCGGCTTGAGGTCGCGGTGGAAGACCCCTTGCGAGTGGGCGTACGCCATCGCGCCGGCGAGCTGCTCGGTGAGGTCGATGGCCCTCGCCGTGGGCAGGCGCTTCTCTCGATGGAGCAGGTCCCGGAGGGTCTCCCCCTCGACGTACTCCATCACCAGGTACGGACGGCTGCGGTGGGCGCCGAGGTCGTATGAGTGCTGGATGCCGGGGTGATCCAGCCGCTTGGCGATCTCCAGCTCGCGGCGGAAACGATCGAAGGTGGTGGTGTCGCCCATGATCGCGTCGTGGGGGCACTTCAACACGACCTTGCGGCCGTTGGGGTCGAGCGCCAGGTAGACGTCGCTGAAGGCACCGTGGCCGATCGCCTCCACGATCTCGAACGCGTCGAGCCGGGTGCCGGGCTGGATCGCCATCGAGGCCATCATATGAACCTCACTGGAAGAACCGGCGCCAGCCGGCCGGCTTCTCCGCCGCCTCGGCGGTGTGGGTGACCCGGACCATCACGATCGTCGAGTTGTCCTCGCCACCACGGTCCACGGCCATCGCCACCAGGTCGGCGCAGGCGGCCTCGAGGTCGTCGGACGCGAGCGCGGTCCGGATCTCGGAAACGTCGACCTTGCCCCAGAGCCCGTCGGTGCAGAGCAGGAAGGTGTCGCCGGCGACCAGCGGCTCCTGTCTGATGTCGGTGCGGGTGATCAACTCGGCTCCCAGCGAGCGCGTGAGCGCGTGTCGCGCCGGGTGCTCGGCCGCCTGCTCAGCGGTGATCATCCGCATCCGCAGCATCTCCATGACCTGCGTGTGGTCCGTGGTCAGCAGGTCGACCTCCTCGCCCTGGCGACGGTAGACGCGGCCGTCGCCAACGTGGCCCAGGTGCGCCTCCCCGGGGCTCAACACCAGGGCGCTCATGGTGGTCTGCATCTTGGCCGTCCCGGCGCCGTCGAGAGCGGCGTGGAAGATGTCGAGGTTGGCCGCCTCGAACGCCGCCCTCAGCAGCTTGGGAGGCTTGACCTGGCCGCCGGCGTGCCGGGCGGCGTGGCCCAGCAGCGTCTCCACCGCCATCTTGCTGGCGACGTCACCGCCCCCGTAGGCGCCGAGACCGTCGGCGATGACAAAGACCAGCCCCGCCGCCTCGGCGTCCGGAAGCTGATTTTCGAGCACGCCAATGCGCCCCCAGCCGAGGCTGTCCTCGTTCTGGGGGCGCACCGGTCCCGTTTCGGTGCGGCTGGCGTATTCGACCGCCAGGCCGCTCGTTTCTTCGGTTGCGATTCTGCGGAGCGTACCTCCTGCAGTCGAGGCTAGAAGGCTCCGGCCTCCGAGGCCATCACCGCCGGCTCACCATCGTCGCTGGGGAGCGCTCCCGGGTGCTCCTTGTGGAGGATGCTCCGCTTGCCGGCGGCCGAGTTGATGACCAGGTAGACGATCCCGGCCACGATCCAAACCCCGACGATGGCAAGCGCGATGACGGTGTCCGTCGCCGTGTTCCCGCCGGCGACCAGGTTCAGGTACACGATGGCGCCGAGCATGGCGATGTTCGCCAGCGCCCCGATCGCGGGCACGATCACGTGCTTCAGGGCGCTGCGCCCTGCTCTACCTGAGAAGGCCACCAGCACGATCAGGTTGGTCATCCCGTAGACCAGGAAGGTGCCGGTGTTGGACGCCAGTGTGATCTGGGTCAGGTTGTCGACGCTGAGCACGCCGTACGCGCCAAAGCCCATCGAGATCACGGCCAGCGCCAGCACGCCGAAGTGCGGGGTGGCGTACTTGCCGTGGAGCAGGCCCAGGATGCTGGGCATCTCCTTGTCGCGACCCATCACGTAGGTGATGCGGACGCCGGTGTTGAGGCACGCCAGGGTGGTGCCGATCAGCGCGATCAGCACAGTCGCGGCCAGGATCAGCGTCAGCGCGAAGCCGGTGCCACCGAGCATGTTGTCGCCGATGTAGCGGACCATGTCGCCAATCGGCGCGCCCGAGGCGGCCGCCGCGTCCAGTCCCTTGACCACGTTCTTGCCGACAGTGCCGGTGATCTGGTCGTTGATGAAGAAGTTGGCGGCGAAGTACTCGAAGACATAGGCCACCGCCCCCTGGATCGCCAGCGACAGAAGGATCGCGCGGCGCACGTCACGCTTGGGGTTGATCGCCTCCGCTCCCAGCGCGGTCACCGACTCGAACCCGACCAGCAGCAGGATCGCGATCGTGCCCTGCATCAGAACGTTGGTGACGTTGTGCGGCAACACCACCGAGAACGGGTTGGAGTGCACGTAGTGCAGGTCCGGATGAGCCAGGCGGAAGATGATCGCCAGCACCGAGAAGCCGACCAGCGCGGTCAGCTGGATGACGTTGATGATGATCGCCGTCATCGTCGAGCCACTGATCCCACGGAAGGCGATGTAGCCGGTCAGCGCGGAGAAGATGACTACCGCGGCGATCTGCCCAGGCTGGCTCAGGGTGACGTTGAAAAGACTGAGGATGTAGACCAGCAGCGTCCCGGTGAAGGCCACCATGATGCCTGGGTACACCCAGTAGTAGAGGTGAGAGATCCAGCCGACGACGAACTTGGAGAGTCGCGCGAACTGGAAGTGCGCTTTCTTCTCCTTGTCCAGGAAGGCCGCCTCGGCGAAGTAGTAGGACGAGCCCGCGCCGGCCTGCGGGTAGAGGTTGGCCAGCTCGGAGTACGAGTACGCCGTAAGGAAGGCCAGGATCAGCACGAAGAGCAGGCCTGGCAGCATGTCCAGGCCGGTGGTGGAGCCGCCGGAGCTCTGCGCCGCCTGCAGCTGATAGGTGGTCCATAGGAACGCGCCCGGGGCGATCAGGGCCATCGCGTTGATGGTCAGGCCCGTCAGGCTCAGGGTCTTTTTCATCTCGCCTTGTGAAGCGGTAGCCATGGGTAGTCCTTCCTCCAAGAATGTGGTGACGCACATCCAGCACGCCTCGTTGGATTCACACAAGCTACCGAGGAAGGAATGGGATTTTGTGGTGGCCTAGATGAGGATTTCAGCTATCAAATTCGTGCGCTGAACACGAAGACCGTGCTCAACCAGCTCAAATGCACCCGTTCCCACAACGTTAACCATTAGCCCAGCCCTGCGTTCGAGAGTGTTCTTAGTGCTTCCCTCACAGTTGATCGCGCACAATTAGTGTCAAACTCACGAGGTTCAGAACCGTCTCGTGAATACACTTGGGTTCATGACGCAAGTTCGTGTGGCACACCCAACCGAAGAAGCCTCACTGCGGGAGCTCCTCTTCCTGCAGAGGTTGAGCAAGGCGGCGGCGTCGACCATCGAGCCCGACGCGCTGCTCGAGCTGATCATCAACGAGACCACCGGCGCGATGCAGGTCGAAGTCTGCTCGCTCTATCTCTTCGATCCCGAGACTGAGGAGGTGGTGCTGACCGCTACCAACGGCCTCGACGCCGGCAGCGTCGGCAAGGCCCGGCTCAAGGTCGGGGCGGGCGTCACCGGGTGGGTGGCGCAGCACCTCCAGGCCCTGGTCGTTCCAGACGTGACCCAGGAGCCCCGTTTCCAGTGGCTCCGCGGCGTCGACCAGAAGCGGCTGGTCGCGATGCTCTCGGTTCCCATTCTGGCCGGCTCGCGGATGATCGGCGTGGTCAACGTCCAGTCGGAGGAGCGACGCGACTTCGGCAAGGCGGACATCGATTTCCTGGGCGCGATCGCGGGCCAGGTAGCCGGCATCATCGAGCGCTCAGAGCTGCAGCGCCGGCTGCAGGCGCAGCTGGAGGAGATCCGCGGCTCCCAGGCGATCCACGAACGCTTCACCCAGCTGGCCCTCGCGGGCGCTGGCGCCGGCGCCATCATGGAAGCCATCGAGAGTTTGCGGGCCGCGCCGGTCGAGCTGTTCGACCCGGCCGGCTTCCGGCTGGAGCGGCCCGGGGCGCGCCCCGCCGGGGGCCGCGCCGCGGGCATCGGGATTGCCCGGCTCGAGGTGCCCAGCTCGGTGCTGGCGTCGACCAGCCCGGAGTCGATCGAGATCACCGCCGGCCGGCCGCCGCGCCAGCTGTCGCTGACCCCGATCCGCGCCGGCGACGAGCTGCTGGCGGTGCTGGCCGCCGACGCCATCGAGGACGAGGCTCCCAACCAGCGCCGAGCGTTGGAGCACGGCGCCACGGTGCTGTCGCTGGAGCTGGCCAAGGAGCGGGCGGCCGCGGAGGTGGAGCGCCGGCTTCGTGGTGACCTTGTCGAGGAGCTGCTCGGACACGGCCTGGAGCGCGAGGAATCGGTGCGGCTGGCGGCGCAGGCGGAGCGGCTTGGCCACCGCCTGTCGAGTCGATCATGGGTGCTGGTCGTCGAACCCGACAACGAAGCCGGCTCCACGGCGCTGGAGTCGCTGGCGATGCAGGATCGTCTACACCGCCTGGTCAGCGACCTCTGCACCCGTCGCTTCCCGGGCTCACTTGTCGTCACCCGTTCTGCTTCACTGGTGCTGCTGGTGCCCGTCGCCGACCCTGGTGATGAGGCTCCCGACGCCAACGAGCTGCGCAACCTGGAGACATTCGGCGAGCTGATCCTGACCACGCTCCACCGAGTCGTGAAGGACGGCAGCTTCTCGCTGGGCATCGGCAACAACACCACCGAGGTCCACGAGCTGCCCCGAGCCCACGACGAGGCCCGGCAGTCGCTGCGCCTGGCGCGGCGCGGAGGCGCCACCCGGCGGGTCGCCTCCTACCGCAACCTGGGCGCCTTCCGGCTGCTGCTCGAGGTCCAGAACCCGGGGGCGCTGGCGCGCTTTGTCGATGAGACGCTGGGACCTCTGCTTCGCTACCAGGAGGGGCGTCGCACTCCGCTGATCGAAACGCTCGAACAGCTCTCGGCGGAGCACTGGAACCGCCGCGCCGCCGCCCGCGGGCTCCACCTCCACGTCAACAGCCTGTCCTACCGGATCCAGAGGATCGAAGCCCTACTGGGCGTTTCCCTCGAGGACGCCGAGACCCGGGTTGCCCTCAGCATCGCGCTGCGGGCGAGGTCCCTGCTGCCCGGCTAGTCGCCCACCTCGGCGCCGTCGGCGCCGGCATGCTCCACGACCGGCATCCCGGTCGCGTGCCAGGCTTCGAAGCCGCCGTCGATGTCGCAGATCGTGGCCAGGCCCAGCCGGCGAAGCGTGTGGGCGGCGAGGCTGGACTGGTAGCCCTGGTTGCAGACCAGGATCAGCTCGCGGTCAGCGGCTTCCGCCAGCCTCCATTTGGACGTCGGCGCCAGCCTCCACTCGAGCACGTTTCGATCCACCAGCACCGCCCCCGGTATGTCACCGTCGCGCCGGCGCTGTTCCAACGGTCGAATGTCGACGATGAGGGCTCCCGCCTTCTGCGCCGCCAGGGCCTCCGCCGGCGACAGCCGATCAATCGCGGCCCGAGCCTGATCGAGCAGCTCGTCGATGGTCAGGTGCTCGTCCATCCCACCACCATAGACAGAACCGGGCGTGAGATGCGAGGCATTCGATCCGGGCTAGTGTTCGTGCATGATCCAGGGCGTCCGCCATCAGGTTCCGGGATATGTGGTCTCCTGCACGGCGCCGCTGGCGGTCACATTGGGGATACTGGCGATCCAGCAGTCCCCAGCCGCCTCTACCGGTTACTCATACCTCTATCTCGGCACCATCACGCTGGTAGCGCTGGCCTTCGGACTGGGCCCCGCGATCGTTGCGGCGGTGGCGTGCACGGTGCTGATCGACTACTTCTTCGTCCCCCCCATCGGCACCTTCACCATCTCTTCGGGCGCCGACATCCAGAACCTCCTTCTCTTCGTGATCGCCGCGCTGGTGGTTGGCATCCTGGCCGACACCCGACGCCGCCAGGAGCATCAGAGCCGGGAGCTGGCCGAGTCCTTGAGGCGCAGCAACGAGGAGCTCGAACGGCGCCGCGCCGAAGCCGAGGAGGGTCGCCGGCTGGCCACCGAGCTGGCCCAGGTCTCGGCCACTGTGGAAGCGCTGGCAGCCGCCGATCGCCTCAAAAGCGAGCTGCTGGCCAACGTCTCTCACCAGCTGCGCACCCCGCTGGGGGCGATCGTGGGAATGTCCAGCGCCCTGCTGGAAACCGACCGGGTCGATGTCGATGAAGCCGCACGTCAGTACCTCGACACCATCAACAGCGAGGGCCGTCACCTGGCCCGCCTGGTCGACGACCTTCTCGAGATGGCCCGGCTGGAGTCCGGCGTCATCGAGCTGAACCTCGAACCGGTGGACGCCCGCGAGGCGCTGGAATCAGCCGCCGACCGGGCCCGCAACCTCGACCCAGACCTCGAGCTCACAGTGACCGGCGAGGCCGGGTTGGCCCTCGCCGACGACGCCGGCATCCAGGAGATCCTGCGCAACCTGATCGAGAACGCGTCACGCTACTCGAAAGTCGTCGACCTTGGCTGCTCGCCAGGCGACGAGACGGTGCGCTTCGAGGTCGCCGACCGCGGCCCGGGCGTCCCCGAGGCCGACCGCGAGGCGATCTTCGATCGCTTCTTCCAGGGTGGGACTGCTGCCGAAGGTAGCGACCACCGGCCTGCCGGTTCGGGACTCGGCCTTGCCATCTGCCGGCGGCTGGCCGAGGCCATGGGCGGACGCATATGGTGCGAGGCACGGCCGGGCGGGGGATCGAAATTCATCGTGGCCGTGGCGTCATACGGCGACCGGGCGCTCCACATCGAGGCAATGGCGCAGTGACCGAGCCCATCGTCCTGGTGATCGAAGACGAGCCGAGCATGCGGAAGTTCGTGGCCGACGCCCTGACCAACCGCGGGCATGCGGTGACCGCGGTCGCCACCGGCGAGGAGGCCGTCGACGTTCTTGCACGCATGCCCCAGCCAGACCTGGTCATCCTTGACCTCGGCCTCCCCGGCATCGATGGGCTGGCGGTGCTGGCCCAGCTCCGGCGCGACTCGACGATCCCGGTCCTGGTGCTGAGCGCCCGGGGGTCGCAGTCCGACAAGGTGCGCGCCCTCGACGCCGGCGCCGACGACTACCTGGCCAAGCCCTTCGGGCTGCCCGAGCTGCTGGCGCGGGTGAAGGCGCAGATGCGGCGCGCCAGCTATGCGCCGACCCGTACCCAGTCGGCGATCATCGGCGATGTCGAGATCGACCTGGCGCGCCGAAGGGTCGCCAGGGCGGGAGTCGAGGTCCGCCTGACCCCCACAGAGTTCGCCGTCCTTCGCGAGCTGGTCCTCAACGCCGGTCGGGTTCTCACCCATCGGGAGCTGCTGCAAAAAGTCTGGGGTCCGGAGTACGCCGGCGAGTCGCAGTACACCCGCACCTTCGTCCAGCGACTGCGGGTCAAGCTGGAGAGCGATCCCTCGGCGCCGGAACTGATCGTGACCGAACCCGGCCTGGGATATCGGCTGCGCGACCTCGACAGCCGCATCCTGGGGGCGGCGCGGGGAAGACCCACCGGCTAGCTCGAGCCGGCCATCGCAACAGCGCCTGTTTATGCGCTGTTGACAGCCGGGTTTCTACCTTGGAGCCGTGGCTGCAAACGAGGTCGCCCCGCATACCCACCTGCCCTCGGACGAGATGGGGTCTCCGTCGCCTGACGCGCTCCGCGAGATCGGCCTGCGCTGGGCCAACCAGCTCCCGGACAAGCTGCCCAGCTGGCGGGTGGATCCGGACATCGAGCTGTACGAAGACGACGAGGACACCGGGGCCGGCGGCGGCGTGATCAGGATCGCCCGGCGCGGCGAGGGGGCGGCGTTGGAGCGCTTCGAGGACAAGCTCCGGGTCCGCCGCGTCGAGCAGAACTCCCGTCGCGGGTTTGCCAGTCTTCGGACGCTGCTGCTGGGCCAGCCGATCGCCAGCTCGCGGCAGGTCCACGAGCGGCTGTCCAAGGTCAAAGCCATGGCGGTGCTCTCGTCCGACCCGCTCTCGTCGGTGGCTTACGCCACCGAGCAGACCCTCGCGGTGCTGCTCCTCGCGGGGGCGGGCGCGATCTCTTTTTCCCTCCCTGTGGGCGCCGTGATCGTCGTCCTGCTGCTGATCGTGGGACTCTCCTACCGCCAAACGATCAAGGCCTACCCCAGCGGTGGAGGGTCGTACATCGTCGCCAAGGACAACCTTGGCCCGGTGCCGGGCCTGGTTGCGGCGGCGGCCCTGACCACCGACTACATCCTGACAGTGTCGGTGTCGATCTCCGCCGGTGTCCAAGCGGTGACCTCGGCATTCCCGGAGCTGACCGGCGCGGTGGTCCCGATCGGGGTGGCGATCATCGGCATCATGGTCATGGTCAACCTGCGCGGCGTCAGGGAGGCGGGCACGATTTTCGCGGCGCCGACATACCTGTTCATCCTCGCGGTGGTGGCCCTGATCGGGGTCGGCGGCTGGCACCTGCTCACCCAGGGGCCCCACAGCAGCTTTGCCCACACAACCAACTACCCGGCGGCGGTAGGGCTGGAGGGCATCAGCCTGTTCCTCATCCTCAAGGCCTTCAGCTCCGGCTGCACGGCCCTGACCGGGGTGGAGGCGATCTCCAACGGCGTGCCGATCTTCAAGCCGCCGGAGTGGCGCAACGCACGCACAACTCTGATGGTGATGGTCGGCCTGGCGGTCGGCATGTTCGCCGGGATCACGATCCTGGCCCACTCTTTCCAGATCTTCCCCGACTTCACCTGCGGCCCGGGTTTGCCCGGGCTGCTGGGCCGGCCAGAGTGCGCCGCCCAGCTGCCGGCCGCCCAGACCGTGCTCTCCAAGCTGGGTCACGTTGCCTTCGGGACAGGCGCGGGGTACTTCTTCCTGCAGGCGACCACCGCGCTGATCCTGATCCTGGCGGCGAACACCTCGTTTGCCGACTTCCCCCGGCTGCTGTACCTGCTGGCGCGCGACAAGTACGCCCCGACCCAGTTCGTCAGCCTCGGCGACCGCCTTGCCTTCTCCAACGGCATCATCACCCTGGGCGTTCTCTCGGCCCTCCTCTACTGGTACTTCAAGGGCAGCACCGACGCCCTCATCCCGCTGTACACCATCGGCGTCTTCCTGGCGTTCACCCTGTCCCAGGCCGGCATGGTCGAGCACTGGCGACGGCTGACCCGGAGCGAGGGCGCCTCCCGCGCCCACCTCGGCTCGATGCTGATGAACGGCACCGGCGCGGTGATGACCACCGTGGTCCTGGTGATCGCGGCGGCCACCAAGTTCATCTACGGGGCCTGGGTCGTCGTCTTGCTGGTCCCCGTGATGGTGCTCCTCTTCCTGGCGGTGCACCGGCACTACACCGGCGCCAAGCGTCGGGTTCACTCGGAGACCCCGCTGACGCCGGGCGAGGTCTACCCCATCGCGGTGGTGCCCGTAAGCGACCTCGGCGAGCCCCAGCTCCAGGCCTTGGCGCTGGCGCGCCGGATCGCGGACGAGGTGGTCGCGGTCTTCATCTCAGACAGCCCCGAGAAGATCGCCGAGATCCGGGAGAAGTGGAAGAGCTGGGGCGGGCTGGTGCCACTCGAGGTGATCGAGTCGCCGTACCGGTCGCTGGTCCGCCCCTTCCTGGAGTACCTGGACGCGGTCAAGGCGCAGCACCAGGACGCCACCATCATGGTGGTCCTGCCCGAGATGGTCTACGGCCGCTGGTGGCACCAGTTCCTGCACAACCAGACTGCGTTGCGGCTGAAGGCTGCGTTGCTGTTCCGGCCGGGCACGGTGGTGATCAACGTCCCCTACCACCTCGAGGAGTCCAGAAGGGCCAGCTAGGCCGGCAGCGACACCGTGGCTCCTATCTCTTGGGCAGCCACAGCAGCGGGTCGTTGTAGGTGATCGAGTAGTCCCTGACGAAAGACGTCTCATTCATGGTGCCGAGGTCCAATGTGACCAACACGATCATTCGCGCTCCCGGCTGATTGGGGGCGCGCGCCACGACCAGGTGGTTGGTGACGTAACTGGCGGTCCAACCGTGGCTGGCCACGTTCGTCTCGTACCAGCTGAGGAGGGTGGATTCAGCCACGTTGGCGGGGGCCCTGAGTCCTACAACGGACTCGGCGGGGTTGATCTGGTGCACCGACAAGACCGTTGAGCCTGGGTAGTACATCCGTGCGTCGGCCGGCAGCGAAGCCGTAGAAGGCGGCGACATCGACCCGGCTCCGCAGCCGGCAACGCTGACGCACCCCAGCAAGACCATCACCCACCGGCAACGTCCCATCCCGCGGACAACGCTAACAGGCGCTTGTAACCCGGATCGCCGACGAATCAGGCGACATGATCGTGAGGCTCTGGCGGGCCACACTCGCGCCCCCGGACGATGCAGGCGGTTAATGCAAGAGCGTCGCCGGAAAGGTCGGCTCGACCGGCGAAATGTGAAGGTCCGAGCCAGGATCGCCCGTACCGCAGTAGTCGAGCGACCTGCTGTCAGCGGGCAGCTCAAGCTCGAGCCGGTTCGTGTCGTCCGGGGGGATCACCCTCAGCAGCGTCGCGTGCGCGACGTTACCGAGATCACACCGGTACTTGTTGATCGTCACATAGGCGGCGGACCGCGGGCGAACATCGACATGTGTCGGTTTGTTCGATGTGATCATCTGATCACCTGACCATCTGTAATTCAAAGGAAGAAGGCGCCCGGAGCTATCGAGCAGAGATACGCCGGGATAGCCGTACAGAAAGCACCCGATCTCGGTTCGGTTGGTGAGGGTCAGCGAGAGAGACTGTTGGCCTGTCGCCTCACTGACGAGTTCCCCCAGCTCAAGGGTCAACTGCCCGACGGAACAGCGGGTCGAATAGACAGCTGAACCTGGTGCGGAGGGAGACGGAGAAGGCGACCCACCAACCGGCGCTGCAGACGGGATAGAAGTCACTGGACGCGACGGTGACGCGGCTGGTGAGGCCACCTGCCGCGTGGATGTGCACGCAGTCACCGCTACCAAACCCGCAAGAAGAAGAGAACGCCACCCCGACCTGGTCATGTCAGGTCAAGATCCCAGGACACTCGAGTGTGACCCCGATCTTGGACACCCATGTTGATGAAAGTCTCCGCCACGTTCTGGCGACTTTCAATGCTCATTTGCACACAGTGGCTTGGGTCTTCGATCGCTGTGCGCGGACACTCGGCGCGGCGATTTCCTGGTCGACGCCAAGACTCGATTTGCGCTGACGTCTTCGCCGGGACGGCCGGGAAGGGCTCTTGCGGGACGTAGCGACGCGACCCTTGAGCGCGCGCATGCTCTGAACGACCGCAAGGGTCGCCAAAGCTCCAGGCCCTCAGGCCGTGTCCCACAAGAGCCCTTCCCGGGCGTCCCGGCGCAAACCCCAGTGTCACAATCGACCCACCCGTGGTGCTCATAGGTCATGGAGGCTGAAGCGGCGAGGATGACGCTCATCCCTGCCACGTCCCGGCTGGAGGCGTCATCGGACGCGCGCCGTCTCACAGGCAATCGCCTGCCGGAAGCCTTCGAACAGCTATTCACCGCCGAATACCCCAGGGTCGTGGCGATCGCCAACCGAGTGCTGGCGAACCAACACGAGGCCGAAGAGGTGGCCCAAGAGGTCTTCCTCTCGTACCACCGCAGCCACGATCCCGAAGCCGCATACGCGCGGCCGTGGCTGTACCGCGCGGCCACCCACACAGCCCTCAACGTCCTGCGCGGCAACAAGCGCCGCCGGCTTCGCGAGGAGGCCAACGCCGACCCCGCCGAGGCTGCGGTGGAGGACCCGCAGGGAATAGTTGAAGAGTTGGAGCGGCGCGACATGGTCCGGACGGCGATGCGCCGCCTGCCGGCCAAGAGCGCGGCTGTCCTGGCTCTGCGATACAGCGGGCTGAGCTACGCCGAGGTGGCCGGCTCCCTGGGGGTTTCGATTGGGCAGGTTGGCACCCTGCTGCGGCGAGCTGAAGCCAGATTGCGCACGGAGGTCACCAATGCGACACCTTAGCGAGGGCACCCTGCGCCGGATGCAGGACGAACCCCTCTCCACCACCGGTTCGGAGAAGGACCACTACGCCTCCTGCGTCGAGTGCCGGCAGCGCGCTATGACGATCGCGACCGAGGCGGAGCGGGCCTCAATGCTGCTGGCGGTCCCGGATGTCGGCGTCGAGACCCAGGCTGCGCTGGCGCAGCTGCGACGCAGCGCCGCGTCGCAGAAGGCCTTCAAGCCGAGCCTGCTGGCGAGCCTAAGGGGCGTGTTTGTCTCCGGCTCCAATCGCAGCGCCCGTCCACTGGCGGCGCTGGCGCTGGCGATCACCGCGATGGTGGTCCTGGTGGCAACCGGCACCGCGGAGAACTTCGTCAAAGTCTTCGAGCCGCACCAGTTCCAGGCGGTCCAGGTACGGCCCGACTCGCTCCGCACCCTACCCGACCTCTCCCAGTTCGGCACCATCCACGCGGCCAAGGCCCCAACCTTCACGCCGGTAAACAGCCTGGCCGACGCCTCGTCGCAGTCGGGACTGCGCCTGTACGCCGTAGGCAGCGGCGCCCTGCCGTCGAGGGTCAAGGGCGGGCCATCCTACGTAGTGATGAGCACTCTGCAGGCGACCTTCACCTTCAGCTCGGCAAAGGCCCAGGCCTGGGCCGCCGCCCACGGCAAGAGCTTGCCGGCGATGCCAGCCGGGCTGGATGGCAGCACCCTGACGGTCAACGCAGGGCCGGCGGTGCTGGCGCTGTTCGGGGGATCCAGCGACGCGATCACGCGGGCAGCGGGAACAGCCAACCGTCAGAAATCGGCGGCAGGCACCGTCGTCGACCCGACTGCAACCGGCGCTGACAGTGGTTCCGGGAGCACCGCCGCGGACGCTGGAGGCAGCGTTGGAATCAGTGGTTTTGATCCAACATCCGTGAGCCTGCCCGACGTGGCCGTGGTCCAGATGAAGAGCCCGACCGTGACGTCGTCGGGTGCCTCCGTGCAGGAGATCGAGAACTACCTAATCTCACTGCCCGGCTTCCCCGAGGACCTGGCCGCGCAGATTCGCGCCATCGGCGATCCCACCACCACACTGCCGGTGCCGGTTCCCACAGGGCAGCAGTCGCACCAGGTTGACGTCAACGGCGTCAGCGGCCTGTTCGTCGGCGACTCGACGGGCCTGGGCAGCGGTGTGATCTGGAGCCGCGGCGGCGTCCTCTACGGCGCCGTCGGGACCATGACCGAGAGCGAGATAACCGCCGTCGCGAGGTCTCTGCACTGACGATCGACGCAGACCCCCGGGCCATCGCTGGTTTCCCGGCCCGCGCGGCCCACGACCCCGGTCTGAGCGAGGAGGCGGTTTCGGCCGCCTCCTCGGCTTTGCACACCAGCCGGCTGACCAAGCGATACGGTCGCGTCGTGGCGGTCAGCGACCTCAGCATGACGGTCCCCCGGGGCGAGGTCTTCGGCTTCCTCGGCCCCAACGGCGCGGGCAAGACGACCTCCGTCAAGCTTCTGATGGGGCTGGCGAGACCCACCTCCGGGCAGGCGTGGGTTCTGGGGGCGCCGCTGGGCGACCAGAGCACCCGGCGCCACATCGGGTACCTGCCGGAGCTGTTCCGCTACCAGGCCTGGTTGCGCGCTCGCGAAGTGCTCCGCCTCCACTGCGAGCTTGCCGCCCTGCCCCGGCCTTCGTGGCATGAGGAGATCGACGACGCACTGCAGATGGTCGGGCTGCTGGACCGCGGCGACGACCGGGTGGCCACCTTCTCGAAGGGAATGCAGCAGCGGCTGGGCCTGGGCGTGGCGCTGCTTGGCAAGCCGCAGATGGTCTTCCTCGACGAGCCGACATCGGCGCTGGACCCGGTTGGCCGCCGGGACGTTCGCGAGATCATCCGCAAGCTCAAGGCGCGGGGCACCACGGTTTTCCTGAACTCGCACCTGCTCACCGAGGTGGAGCAGGTCTGCGATCGCGTCGCCATCGTCGACCATGGCACCGTCGTCGCCACCGGAACCCTTGCGGACCTCCTCAGCGGCAAGGTCGGCGTCCGGATGAGGATCTCCGGTCTCGACGCCACCGCGATCGCCTCGCTGGGCAGCTTCGGCGCTGTCACCGAGGCCGACGGCTGGGTTTCGATCGCGGGGGTGATGCCGGAGGGGGTGCCCGATGTCGTGGCAGCGGTGGTCCAGGCAGGTGGCCGGGTCTTCGCGGTGGAGCCACGCCACGAGAGCCTGGAGGAGCGCTTCATGGATCTGCTCGGCGGCGCCCCGGAGGTCAGCTGACGCGATGGAGGGCTTGATGCTGCGCCAGGGATTGCTCCGACTCCAACCGCGGGCGATCTGGGTCATCACCCGGCTCACCGTTCGCGAGACGGCGCGCCGCAAGCTTCTGCTCGCCCTCCTGGTTCTGACGCTGGTGATCATCGCTGTCACGCTCTACGGCATCAGCCGTCTCAGCACCATCGGCGGCGAGGGGCAGAAGCTCACCCCGCTGGAGATCAAGACCGTGACCTCGCAGATCTTGATCGTGGTGATGTTCATGTGGAGCTTCGTGCTGGCGTTGAGCGCCGTCTTCGTGGCGGCGCCCCAGATCTCCGGTGACATCGAATCCGGTATCGCGCTGGCGATCCTGACCCGGCCCATCAGCCGCGCCGACGTCGTGCTGGGCAAGTGGCTCGGGCTGTCGGCCCTGGTCAGCGCCTACATCGTCGGCGCCGTGGTGGTCGAGCTGATCGGCATCAAGCTGCTAACCGACTACCAGCCGCCCGACCCGCTGATGCTGATGGTCTACCTGGTCGGCGAGACGGTGGTGCTGCTGACATTGGCGCTCCTCATCAGCACCCGCCTTTCGGGGATGACAGGAGGCGTGATCGCGCTGGGCGCCTTCGGGATCTCGTGGATCGGCGGTATCGCCGGCAGCATCGGCGCCGCTTTCGACAACGCCACCATCACCCACATCGGCACCACAACCCAGCTGCTCCTGCCAACGGACGGGCTCTGGCGGGGGGCTGTCTACAGCCTCGAGCCCGCGGCGGTGATCACCGCCTACCGCGCCGTCGGGCGCGCCGGCCGCGCGGTTGCCGCCAACCCCTTCTTCGAGCCCAGTGGTCCCCCTCTGATCTATGGGCTATGGGCGCTGGCCTGGCTGGCCGTCATCCTGGGGCTGACGATCTACTCCTTCAACCGCCGGGAGATCTAGCCTCCACCGATCGGGCAGACGGCTGCGAACGCGGCGTCAGTCGATCAGATCGATGGCGCTCCGAGCGGCGACCGACATCTCCGGGTCGAGCCCGAAGAAGGACCAGATGCCCTGGCGCTCGGCCCGGACCAGGCCGGCGCGGCGCAGTCTGGCCAGGTGATGGCTGATGGTCGGCTGTTCGAGATCCAGCACGGCGGTGAAATCGCACACGCAAACCGGAGCGGTGGCGTGCTTGAGCATGTGCAGCATCTGCACCCGGGCCGGGTCGGCCAAGGCCTTGAACAGCTCGCTCAGTCCGGCGGCTTGCGGCTGCTCCAGCGGCGCGGCAACCGGGGCGCAGCAGCCCTTGACCCGTTCGACGTCGGCGCTCGCCATCTCCAGCGTGACTCTCATGCGCCAAAGATTAGCACTCCATCGATGGTCATCGATGTATCCTGACATCGACGGACGTCGATGGATCTGGGCGACTGGCGCCCGGACGACGACCCGAGGGCCATGCGTATGAGCGACTGCTGTGACTGCTGCTGTGGCGGCGGAGGCTGCTGCTAAGCGCCAATTCCGCGCCCGCTGACGCGGCAGAGCCCGGCGGCCTCACCGGCCGCCGGGCTCGCATTTGGTCGAACGAACCAAAGTTCTCTTTCGTGCGGATGACATGAATTCGGCGCCCACTCGCCTGTAACCAGGCCACCAGCAGGAACCAGCCCAACCCATGTAACCTCTCCCCCGACGACACGCACTGGCAGGGTCAGGGCTCTAGCCAGACCAGCTGAGGGACGGCCGGCGGGAACCCGGCTTTGGATGGAGGTTTCAATGGCAAAGGCTAAGACCACGGCGACCGCGGGCGTCGCTTCCAACAGCCTGGCGGAGGTCATCCGCAAGGCCAAGGCCGCCGGCGCGCTGGTCGTCGACGTTCGCTTCACGGACCTGATCGGGTCGTCGCAGCACTTCTCGGTACCGATGGGCGAGTTCACCGCCGACCTGGCGGAGGAGGGCCTCGGCTTCGACGGCTCCTCGATCCGCGGCTTCCAGGCGATCAACGAGTCGGACATGCTCCTGATCCCGGATCCGACCACCGCCTACATGGACCCCACCCTCAACGTCCCCACCCTGAACATCGTCCACGACATCTTCGACCCCATCACCCGCGAGCCCTACAGCCGCGACCCGCGCTACGTCGCCACCAAGGCCGAGAAGTACCTCCAAAAGTCGAAGATCGCCGACACCGCGTTCTTTGGCCCTGAGGCCGAGTTCTACATCTTCAACAGCCTGGCCTTCGACCAGAACGCGCACTCCGGCTACTACTTCATCGACTCCGAGGAGGGCATCTGGAACAGCGGCCGCGAGGACGGCACCCCCAACACCGCGTTCCGTCCGCGGCACAAGGAGGGCTACTTCCCGGTGCCGCCGGTCGACAAGTTCCAGGATCTGCGCTCCGAGATCATGCTCAAGCTCATCGAGGCCGGCCTCTCGGTTGAGGTCCAGCACCACGAAGTCGGCACCGCCGGCCAGGCCGAGATCGACCTGCGCTTCGACACCCTCAAGTCGATGGCCGACAACATGCAGGTCTACAAGTACGTGATCAAGAACTTCTGCGCCTCGCGCGGGTTCGTCGCGACCTTCATGCCCAAGCCGCTGTTCATGGACAACGGCTCCGGGATGCACGTGCACCAGAGCCTCTGGAAGGGCGGCAAGCCGCTTTTCGCCGGCAGCGGCTACGGGGGCCTCAGCGACATGGCGCGCAACTACGTCGGCGGCCTTCTCAAGCACGCGCCGGCGTTGCTGGCGTTCGCGGCGCCGACCACCAACAGCTACCGCCGCCTGGTGCCAGGCTACGAGGCGCCCATCAACCTCGTCTACTCCAAGCGCAACCGCTCGGCCTGCGTCCGGATCCCGATGTACTCGACCAACCCCAAGGCCAAGCGGATCGAGTTCCGCTGCCCCGACCCGGCGGCCAACCCGTACCTGGCCTTCAGCGCCTTCCTGATGGCGGGCCTGGATGGAATCAAGAACAAGATCGAGCCGCCTCCGCCCGTCGACGCCGACATCTACGAGCTCAGCGCCAAGGAGAAGGCCAAGATCAAGAACACCCCCGGCTCGCTCAAGGAGTCGCTGGACGCGCTTGCGGCGGACCACAAGTTCCTGCTCGAGGGCGACGTCTTCACCCAGGACCTGATCGACACCTGGATCGACTACAAACAGGAGAAGGAGGTCGACGCAGTGGCGTTGCGCCCCCACCCCTGGGAGTTCTACCTGTACCACGACATCTAAAAGAGCTGACTGGGAGGCCGCTGCTTCGAGGCGAGTTCTCGAGGCAGCGGTGTTCTCCCGAAGCTCCGGGATTTCGAAGGGGTACCCAGCCGGATAGGGCCCTGCCTAGCGCGATCTCGGCGCGACTGACCGCTATCCTCTAGCGCCGTCAAGGAGGAGGCCGCGTGACGATAGAAGACATCAAGACGATCTGCGTGGTTGGTTCGGGAACGATGGGCGCGCAGATCGCCCAGCAGTCAGCCCTTGGGGGCTACGACGTCTGGCTGACCGACGTCAGTGAGGAGCAGCTCGCGAACGCGGTTGAGAGCAACCGCAAGCTGCTCGGCCGTCGCGTCGAGAAGGGTCAGATGACCCAGGCGGACGCCGATGCCGCTCTCGAACGGGTCCGCACCACTACCTCGCTGGCCGAGGCGGCCGGCGCCGCGGACTTCGTCTTCGAGGCGATCGTCGAGAAGCTGCCTCCTAAGCGTGAGGTCTTCGCGGCGCTGGACAAGGCCGCCCCGGCGCACGCCATCCTGGCCACCAACTCCTCGACCATCCCGATCTCGAAGCTGGCCGACGCCACCGCGCGGCCGGATCGATGCGTCAACACCCACTTCTTCCACCCCGTCCTTGTGATGCAGCTGTGCGAGGTGGTGCAGGGACCGCAGACGTCGCAGGAAACGGTCGAAACCACAATGGAGCTGATCCGGCGCATCGGCCGGGTGCCGGTGCTGCTCACCAAGGAGATCGACGGCTTCATCGTCAACCGAATCCTCCACGCCGCCTCCCAGGAGGCGATGCACCTCTACGAGGGTGGCTACGCCGACTTCGCCGACATCGACCTGGCAGTCGAGAAGGGTCTCAACTGGCCGATGGGGCCCTTCAAGCTGGCCGACTTCTCGGGCGTCGACATCACCTACAACGCCCGCCGCGAGAAGTACGAAGCCAGCGGAGATGAGCACGACCGGCCAGTCGAGTTCATGCGCAAGATGGTCGAATCCGGGCGGCTGGGGCGAAAGACCGGCAGGGGCTTCTACGACTACAGCGGCGACAAGCCGGTCCCGGCGGAGGATCCCCGCAAGCTCTAACCGTCTCGATTGCGGGGCAGGGGACCGTGCAAATACACGGTCCGATTACACGGCCCCAACTCCACAATCATTGCCATGGCAAGGGATCGGGCCGTTATCGTGTGTAGCTGATGCCACAGATCCTCGGACGGGACGTGGGTTTGCGCCAACCTGCGGGCACGGCATCGCTTGCATCCGCCGCCAGGGAATGGGCAGCCCACGCGCTCGGTTCTCCCAGCGGCCTGCTATCCGCGATGCGCTGGGCGCTGCTGATCTTCAGCCTCGGCAGCGCGGGGATGTTGCTGGCCGTGCTCGCCCTGTCTGGCGGCCCCACAACCAGCCTGCGGACGGTGTCGGTGCTGGCGCTCGTCGGGATCATGCTGAAGTGGATCCTCACTTTCCGCGCTCAGTCGGAGCCGGCGCCCTTCGACCTATTCGATGTCGCAGCGTTGGTACTGGCGTCGGCTGCCACCGGGAGCCCGCTGACGGTGCTCATGCTCCTGTACGTCAGGGTGTGCTTCCGGTCCATGGAGTCATCCCCGAGGCGATCGGCGACCCTGGTAGCGATTTACTCTTTGGGGCTGGCCGCGGCGCTGAGTGTTGTCGTCCCGGTCCGGTCGGCCATTCCATTCCTCTTCCTGCTCTCAGGATTCCCGCTCTGCGCCGTGATCATGCACTCTCTTGGCGGCGTTCTTCACCGCCTCGACGAGTCGCTCCAGCGCGAGCGCGAGCTCCGGCGCGCGCTGCAACAGGAGAACACCGAGAGCTTCAGGCTGCTCTTCCTCAACAATCCGCACCCGATGTGGATCTACGACATCAAGACGCTGGAGTTTCTGCAGGTCAACCTCGCGGCCAGCGAGCAGTACGGGTACAGCCAGGACGAGTTCCTGGCGATGACCATCGGGGACCTTCAGCCGGCTGAGGATGTCGCCGCCTTGCTGGCGGATCTCGACAGCGATCGCCCCAAGCACCAGCGCGCCGGCAGGTGGCGCCATCAGCTGCACGACGGGCGCCAGGTCTGGGTGGAGATCACTTCTAACCGGCTCTACTTCGCGGGCCGTGAGGCGGCGCTGGTCCTGGCCCAGGATGTGACCGAACAGGCCGAGCTTGATGATCAGCTCCGCCGCCAGGCTTTCCACGACCCGCTGACCGGTCTTGCCAACCGCGCCCTGTTCCATGACCGGCTGGCCCACAGCCTTGGTCAGCGGCCGCGACCCAACCAGGTCGTGGGCGTGCTCTTCATCGACCTCGACAACTTCAAAGCCATCAACGACACCCTCGGACACAGCGCCGGCGATGGGCTCTTGGTAACGGTTGCCGAGCGCCTGCTGAAGTGCGTCCGGCCGGGCGACACCGTTGGCCGCTTCGGTGGTGACGAGTTTGCCATCCTGCTGGACCAGGTCGCTGACGAGGAATCCAGTCGCGGCGTCGCCGAACGCATCATCGCCGAGCTGCACGCACCCTTCATCCTGGAGGGCGACGAGTGGTTCGTGAGCGCCAGCATCGGGATCGCCCTGACATCGGAGCTCAACTACACCCCGGGAGAGATGCTGCGGAGCGCCGACACCGCCATGTACTCGGCCAAGTCGAAGGGGCGAGGCCAGTACGTCGTCTACGTGCCCGCGATGCACGAAGCCGTGCTCAACCGCCGAGCGCTCGAGACGGACCTCCGCAACGCGCTGGCGCAGGGTGGTCTGTCGGTCGCCTACCAACCCCAGGTTGATATCGCCAGCGGCCGCATCGTCGGGTTGGAGGCGCTGGCGCGCTGGCGCCATCCCACTCGCGGAGTGCTGGCGCCGGATGTCTTCATCCCGCTGGCGGAGGAAGCCGGCCTGATCGACGAACTGGACGATTTTGTGCTCTGTGAGGTCACGCGCCAGGGTCGAATCTGGCAAGACCGGGGGCTGTCGTCGGTCCGGCTGGCGGTCAACGTTTCGGCACGTGAGCTGAGCAACGGCAGCCTCTACGATCGGGTCAAGCAAGCTCTCGCTGACTCAGGGCTCGAGCCCACCTGGCTGGAGCTCGAAGTCACCGAGAGCGCGGCCGCCAACGGCGCCGTCGCCATGGACGTGCTCGACCGCCTGGCCAAGCTCGGGGTCCAGATCGCGATCGATGATTTCGGCATCGGCTACTCGATGTTGAGCCGGCTTCAGAGTTTCCCCCTGGGCAAGCTCAAGATCGATCGAGCCTTCATCAACGAGATCCGCAACCGCGCCGACAGCGGCGCCATCGTGCGCGGCATCATCGCCATGGGGCACAGCTTGGACCTCGAGGTGGTCGCCGAGGGGGTGGAGACGATCGAGCAGTTCCGCTTCCTGGAAGACCACGGCTGCGACCAGGTGCAGGGCTACCTCGTCAGCCGCCCGGTGGACGGAGCCGACGCCGAGATCCTGCTGCGGGATCTCGCCCTGGTTGGCCCACGGCACGACCGCCGGCCGAGGTTGGTACCCGCGGCGGAGATCTAGCCGCCGAGCTTTCGGGCGAGCCAGTACTCGCCCAGGCCGTTGGTCAGACGGCCTCGGCGCAACCCTTTTGGGCTCGCTGGCTGCGTCCCTGCAGAACCTCCGCGAGCGACTGACGCAGCGCCGGAGCGCTTAGCACCACCACCACCGCGACGATGATCACCGCGCCGCCCGCCAGCACCCGGGCTGTGATCCCCTCACCCAGGAACCCCCAGCCGAGGAGGACGGCGATGCCCGGGTTGACGTATGCGTAGGTGCCCGCCACCGCGGCCCGGGTGTGGCGGAGGAGCCAGACGTAGGCGCTGAACGCCAGCAGCGAGCCGAATACCACCAGGTAGGCCAGAGCGACCAGCGACTGCCAGGAAACACGATCCAGGTGGATTCGCCCAAGCTCCCCGGTCAGAACCGCGAACAGCAGCAGTGCGCCCCCACCGGCCAGCATCTCCATCCCGGTCGAGACCATCGGCCGACGTGGCAAGGGGGCGCGCCTGGCGTACACCGAACCCGCCGCCCAAGAGATGGCGGCGCCCAGGATCACGAGCGAGCCGAGAAGGTGGCCACCTCCGGAGGGCTGTACCAGCAGGGCAACCCCCACGACCCCCAGGACCAGCCCCACGGCGACCGGCCAGCTGAGCCGATCGTCACCCGTGAAATGCGCGAACAGCACCATCCACAGCGGCACACTGGCAACCAGCAAGGCGGCGATACCGGTGGGGACGAACTGCTCGCCCCAGGTCACACCACCATTGCCGCCGGCGAGCAGCAACACGCCGACGATCGAGGTGGCCATCCACTGGCTGCGACCGGGGCGGTCGCCGGCGGTATCGCCCCGCCGCACCGACCACGCGAAGAGCAGCGCACCGGCGATGGCGAAACGGGTAGCGGCCATCAGCAGCGGTGGGATGGTGTCGATCGCGATCCTGATGCCGAGGTAAGTGGATCCCCAAACCAGGTACAGGGTGCCAAGGGCGGCGAGCAAGAACAGCAGCCTGGGCTGAACCGCAGAGGATTGAGGGCTCGAGCCGGTCAGATGTCCGACCGCGCCGGGCGCCTGCGCCGCGGTCCCGCTTTCGCGGGACCGGGTAGCGCTGCTATCGATCAACCGACGAGCTTCGGCGGTCTTCTCGATATCTCTCTGGCGCTGGGAGCTCATTTCCTGCAGTTCGTAGTAAGTCAATTTCTGCCCTCCAGCATGGGTACTTCTGTAACTTGTGTATAGTCTACGCCGGTTACCGTAACCTGTCAATTTCTATAGGCAGTTACGCCAAACTGTTACACTGGATCCGTTTTGTAACCGGCAAACATGGTTAAGCTGGTTCTAAGAAATGGCAATAAATCACGTCGATCACCACGAAAACGCACCGGACGCGGCCAACCTGGCCCCCGGCAAGCTCGAGCTTGTCCGAGAGTTCATCAACACCGCCGAGTTGGACCACGATCGGGACCAGCTCAACGACCCCGCCGGCCTCAAGGCCTGGCTCGTCAGCAAACAGCTGATCAGCACCAGGGTCCCAATCGACGCTCCGGACCTGGAGCGCGCGGTCGAGTTTCGGGAGGCGCTCCGCGACCTCCTCACCGGGCACACCGCCGGTAAGGTGGGGCCTGCCGCCACCAAGCGATTTGACGCGGTTGTGGCCAGCATCCCCATGAGGCTTCGCGTCGACGACACCGGATGGGTCCGGGTGGACGCCGCCGGCGAGGGCTTCGAGGGTGCTCTCGGCGAGCTGCTGGCGGTCACCCACGCGGCCATGGACGACGAGTCCTGGCAGCGGATGAAGGCCTGCGCCGACCCGACCTGCAGGTGGGCTTTCTTCGACCGATCCAAGAACCGGTCCGGCCACTGGTGCGACATGTCCACCTGCGGGAATCGCAACAAGGTCAGCGCCTACCGCAAGCGGCAGGCGGCCGCTCCCTCCCGGAAGTCGGCTCACAAGTAGGCGGCGCACCTACCGATAACGTGGGGCGGCCCCCGAACGTGAGGTCGCCTGGCTCCGGCTAGGGAACCAGCTGGGCGACCACGAACTGGGGCTGGATGTTGCCAGGGGCGGGTGCGTACGGCTCACCCAGCGGCCCGCCAAATCGATCGGTGATCCGGAATCCCTGGCGCTCCAGCATCAGCTCAAGCTCGCGGGGAAACACGTAAGCGATGTCGAAGCCGTCCTCCCAGGAGGCGAGCTCGATCTCGCCGCGGCTGACCCGGGTGCGGAACTCCAGGTGCGTGACCTGCGCCGCGTAGTCGAAGGTCCGGCGATTCTGGCGTAGGACGTGGACCTTCCCCTCCCCGCCCGGGTCGTCGGCCTCGACATCGACGTCGATGTCCCACCCCTCATGGGCCACCAGCCGCGCCGGGTCGGGAGTGAAGATCTCGAACGCGAAAGCACCGCTGGGAGCGAGGTGCTCGCGCACCCGGTCCAGCATCGCCTGTCGCTCCTGTGGCCGGACCAACAGCAGCATGCTGTTGAAGGGCAGGCAGATGAAGCGGAACAGGCGCTCAAGCTCGAAACTGCGCATGTCGCTCGCCTGGACATCTACCTGCCGGCGCACCTCCTCCGGCTCCCTGTCGAGCTTCGCGGTCAGCGCCTCCAGCATCTCCGCGGCGCTGTCCAGCGCGGTAACCCTGAAGCCGGCTCGGGCCAGCGCCAGCGTGACCCGGCCGGTGCCGCAGGCGAGCTCGAGGATGGCGCCTCCAGGCCCCGCCCACCTCTCGGCCTGGGCCTGGTAGAAGGCGAGGTCGTCTGTCTTCCACGCGTAGACCGCGTCATACCATCGAGCGGCCCCGCCCTGGTATCGCGCTGAGTTGTCGGCCGGGAAGAGGTCCTCGGTCAGGCGACCGAGAAGAGGCGGGTCACCCGATTGAGGGTGTCGACGCGCCACATGCCGCCGATCTTGAGCTTGCCCGTCGCCAGCGCCTTGACCACGTCGCGGCCGGCGGCGTTGAAGTAGTTGGGCATTCCCATCGGACCGGTGCTGACCAGGTTGAGCGCCATGACCACGTCCGAATCAGCCTTGATCGACACGGCCGGGCGCCCCTGCTTGCCGTTGCGGACGACGAGGTCGTCGCCGGCGAAGGTCAGAGTCAGCGCCTCCTCGATGTCGGGGACCTCGATCGTGACGCTGGTGCCGCTGAGCTTGTGGAAGTCCTCCCAGCGCTCGGGGTTCTGCTCGACGTTGGCGGTTATCAGGCCGGCGAGCATGGAGGCCATGGCGCTGGCCTCCTCCTCGCCGTCCGGGTAGACCACCTGGGGAGCGCTTACGCCGGCACCTCGTCCGGGTACTCGACCGGGACGCGGGTCGTGCACTCGGTCATCTCCTGGCTGGCCTTGGTGTAGCGCACGATGGTGGGCAGGTCGCCGCGAAGCTTGAGCTTGCCCTGCATCATGGCCTTGGTCGAGTCGAGCTCCTTCTGGGCAACCTGCTTCCAGCGGGAGTAGGGGCCACGGATGACGAAATCGGCCTTGTCGGCCTCGTTCTCATCCACGATCTTGATGTCGCGCGCCTCGCCGTGCCAGAGGTCCATCCAGACGCCCTTGGTCTCGGGGAAGTTCTTCTCGGGCTCGGCTTCGACGATAAGGGCCACCACGCCTTCCCAGCCGGCGGCTGCCTGCTTGTAGACGGCGCTGTTGTTGATCTCGTCCTTGTAGGCCTGGGCCCACTCGTCACTGAATGCCTTGTAAGCCATAGATCCTCCTCACGGGTGTGATCGCTGGATGAGTCTAATTCAATTGCGGCGGCGCCACTCGGGTCAGGCTCCGCGTGTGATCCGGAGCACCGGGACCCGGCCGTCCACACCCCGGAGCCGCTTCCTGCCGGCGTCCCGGGCTGACAGGCGGCGATCACGCCAGGCGCCTTCGCGAATCTCCTTTTCGGGTCGAAGCACCAAGATTTCGCCGGCTTTGGCGACGTCGCTGAGACGTGAGGCGATGTTGACAGTGCGGCCGAAATAGTCGGCGTAGGCACGCAGCATGGGCCCGTAGGCGATCCCGATTCGGAGCGGCGGAACGCCCGCCTTGCCCGCCGCTTCGATCAGCGCGGCCGCCGCCGCACAGGCCGAAGGGATGTCCGGCGCCGTGAACATGACAGCGTCGCCGATGCTCTTGACGATCCGGGCGCCGTTTTCCGGGAAGACCGCCTCGGCCGCTCTGAGGAAGGTCTCCGCCATCTTGGAAACCTCCAGCACGTTCATCCGCGAGGAGGCTGCGGTGAAGCCGACGATGTCGGCGAAGCCCACCGCCAGCTCGACCTGGCCGCCGATCCCCCCGGTCGCCTCCTCGTACCGGAGAATCGTTTCGGCGCGGCTGCTGGCTTCGAGCTGGCGGCGGAGGGCGAGCTCCAACAACGGTCCGACCGTCGGGACGGTGATGTCGATGACCGTCGCCAGGCGCAGCATCAGCTCCAGGTCACCACCGCCCGCCTCGGCAAAGGGTTGCGCCACCCGGCGTCGGAACAGCTCGAGCACCGCCTCGGCGACTTCGTGCATTGCCCGCCCGACGACCGACGTCACCTCGGTCAGGTCGTCCTCCGAATACATCGAGGAGAGCGCCGCCAGCAGGCGCAGTGCTTCGACCTCGGCGGTGCTGTACACCGCCTCGTCGGCCTCGGCCGGGGCTGCCGCCCCCAGGGCCCGCCAGATCGACGTCGCCATCTCATCGCTGACACCAGCGCGCTTCACCACCTGGGCCCGCGTCAGCCCGCCCTGGCCGCCGAGCGCCCGCGTCAGTACCAGCTGGGGCAGGCGGTTGGCGTGGGCGTCCGCGAGAAGCTCCTCCCACCCGGTTCCGTGGCGCAGCAGGTAGTCGACCAGCCGCGCGTTCTCGAGGCCGCCTCGTCCCCACTTGCGCACGCGCCCGCTGGTCTTTGGCGGCCCCAGGAGCCCGGCCCGCGCCCACTTGCTGATAGTGGCGGCAGGGCGGTCGACACGCTCGCCGATCTCGGCGGCTGTCATGTCGTCGGCAACCGGGCGGTGGCCCGCCGGCGGCTGGGCCAGCAGCTTGAGCCCGCGGGACAGCGCCGTGGCGCCGACCTTGGTCACCCCGCTGTAGCGCGTCAGCGGCGCCGAGGCGGCGGTGATGTCCCGCAGCAGCTCGTCCGGGATGACCCGCATCGCCAGGTTCATTGCCGCCTGGGAGATGTGCTTGCCGGTCAGCGATACGACCTCGCTGGAGGGCCCATCGTGGGGGAATTCCTGCCGAGGCTTGGGTGCGGCTCGCTTGCGCGTGGCGGCGGCGGTTTTGCGCGTGGCCACCACTACCGGACCGCGCTGATCCCGTCGACGGCGGCGGGGTTCTCCAGCGCCATCACGTCGCCAGGGTCCTGCCCTAGGTACGCCGCCCGGATCACCCGCCGCATGATCTTGGCGTTGCGGGTGCGAGGCAGGTCGGCGACGACGTGGACCCGCGACGGTTTGAGCGACTTGCCCAGCGCCTTGGCCACCGTCTGCTTCAGCTCCTCCTCCAATTCGGCGCTCCCATCCGTGCCCGGCCGCAGGATCACGAAGCCCACCAGCTTCTCGCCCTTGATCTCGTCGGGGACGCCAATCGCGGCAGCCTCCTGGACCGCGGGGTGGCCCACCAGTGCCGACTCGACCTCGGCGGGACCGACCCGCTTGCCCGCCACCTTGATGGTGTCGTCGGACCTGCCCAGGATGTACCACAGGCCGTCGTCGTCGACCTCCGCCCAGTCGCCGTGGTACCAGGTCCCCGGCCAGCGGTCCCAGTAGGTGGCGATATATCGCTCCGGGTCGTGCCAGAAACCGCGGGTCATTCCCGGCCACGGCGCTCTCAGGACCAGCTCCCCCACCTCGCCGCGGACCGGGTTGCCCTCGGCGTCGACGATGTCCACGGCCATCCCCGGCACCGGCCCGCTGAAGGCGCAGGGCTTGCAATCGGTCAGGAAATTGCCGCCCAGGATCCCACCCGAGATTTCGGTGCCGCCGGAGTAGTTGAGCAGTGGGACCCGGCCGCCACCGACGACCGTGATGCACCACTTCCAGGGATCCGGGTTCCACGGCTCGCCGGTGGAGCAGATCGCGCGCAGGCTCGACATGTCGTGCTTCCGGACCGGCTCCTCGCCGAATTTCATCAGCGATCGGATCGCGGTCGGCGAGATCCCCAGGTGGGTGACCTTATGGCGCTCGACGATGTCCCAGGTGCGGTCCGGCCCGGGGTGGTCTGGGGTGCCCTCGTAGGTGACCATGCTGCCGCCCAGCGCCAGCGAGCTCATGATCTCCCAGGGCCCCATCATCCAGCCGATGTCGGTGATCCAGAAGATCCGGTCGGACGATCCGAAATCCATCATGTGGGCCATGTCCTGGGCGCCCTTGATGGGGAAGCCGCAATGGACGTGGACGCAGCCCTTGGGCTTGCCGGTGGTGCCCGAGGTGTAGATCAGCATCACGGGGTCCTCAGACGCCATCGACTCAGTGGGCAGCTGATCCGGCTGGCCGGCCACTGCCTCGTCGTACCAGCGGTCCCGGGCGGGGTCCCAGGGAACGTCGCCACCGGTGCGGCGGACAACCAGAGTGGTGGCGACCGAGGATGCCTGGGCCAAAGCGGCGTCGGCGGTCTGCTTCATCGGAACCGGCGAGCCGCGCCGCAGGAACTCGTCGGCGCAGATCAGCAGCTTGGCCTCGGCGTCGGCCAGCCTGATGGCGACCGCGTCGGCTCCGTAGCCGGAAAAAAGCGGGATGAAGACCGCGCCGATCTTGGCCACCGCGAGCAGTGAGAAGACGACCTCGGGGATCATCGGCAGGTAGAGGCCGACGCAGTCGCCCTTGCCGATCCCCATCGATCTCAGCGCCCCGGCGAGCCGGCAGACCTCGCGGTCGAGCTCGGCGTAGGTGAAGGTGCGGACCGCGCCGTCCTCGTACTCGGAAACCAGCGCCACCGCGTCCGGCGTGTCCCGCACCCATTTGTCGATGCAGTTGTGGACCAGGTTGAGGCGCCCGCCACCAAACCACCTGCTCCATTCGATGCCCCGGCTGGAGTCGCGAACCTGGGTGAAGGGCTCGTACCACTCGATGCCGATGTCCTCGACCGCCGCCGCCCAGAACTCGTCGAGGTGGTCAACGCCGTACTGCACCAGCTCGGCATAGCCGGCGACGCCGACCCGGCGCGCCATCGCCATCATCCGGGTGCGCTCGACGACATCAGGGCTGGGGCGCCAGAAGACCTCCTCGTCGCTCACCCCCGAATTGTGCCCGATCGCCGCAAGGCCGGTCGTCGCTCAGGGGTTTGCCAAGAGCCCCCCTCGGCTACACTCTGGGCAGCACCCTCACAACTCCATATCGCGTCAGCCTCCAACGTCCGTCGCTTCGCGACGTGACGCCATCAAAGGAGGCACACACAAACTGCCAGAAAACAAAGTCGCTCTATTTATCGACTTCGACAACATCCGCATCGGGATCCGCCAGCACTTCGGTGGTGAGCTGCACCCGCAGAAGCTGATGAACAAGGCCAGCAAGTACGGACGCGTCACCACTGCCAAGGCGTACGCAGACTTCACCGGACATCCCAAGGAGTTCCAGGACAAGCTGCTGTTCGCCGCGGGGATTGAACCGATTCACGCCCCTAGCAAAATCAGCGGTGGCCGTCGCCAGAGCTCGGCCGACATGCACATGGTCATCGACATGTTCCTCGAGGCAATCGACCACGAGGACGTCGACACCTTCATCCTCATGACTGGGGACGCCGACTTCGTTCGCATGGTCGCAACCCTGCGGCGACGCTTCGGTCGCAAAGTCATCATCAGCGGCGTTCAGAGCACCAGCACCTCGCTGGACCTCATGAACGCGGGGGACAGTCGAGATCCCATAACCAAGGCGGACGTCGACATGACCGGCGAGCTGGGTCGCATGACCCGACCGCTTGTCACCCGCGCCGACCTCGATGCCCAGGCGGCCGCCGAAGAGGCCGGCAGGCCTGCAAAGAGAGGGGGAATTCTCGGCGGGCTCTTCCGGAAGAAGCCGGCAGAGCCGGCCGGCCCGGCTCCGGCACCGCGTGCCATAGTCGCCGCCCCCCGAATCCCGGCACCGGCACCCGCCCCCCGGCGGATGCGCGCCAGCGAACTGCGTGGTAGCAGCCAAACCCGACCGTCAGCGAGCCCGAGCTCGTCGAGCCGGGGCAGCACCCAGTCGCCGCCCCTGGGCGGCCGGCAAAGGCTCGCGCCCGACACCGTTTCGCGGGGTCGTGGCCGGGTCGAGGAGCTGCCGCCGGTGGTCGCGGGAACCACCCCGGATGAATTCGAGACCAAGCTCGTTCGCGAGATTGCCTCGATGCCGCCGGGAAGGTCCGGCTACACCACCATCAAGACCATCGAGGAGACGCTGCGCTCGAAGGCGGGCCAGCTGGGAGGCACCCGAAAGGAGGTCCCCATGCGGCTGCAACGCCTGGAAGCAATGGGCCTTTTCAAGCGCGAGACGCGCTCGCGCGGCACCGGCTCGGTCGAGACCGGGGAGCTGGTCATGGACCATCCGCTGATGGCCAACCTGATCGCGGGGATCACCCCCGCCGCCGCTCCCCCACCACGGCTGCCGCGTCAGCCAAGACCAGCGCCGGCACCTCGCCCGGCGATAGCCGCTGCGGATAGCGCAGCGCCGGAAGCTGTCGTCGAGACCACAGCCGAGACGGCAGCGCCGCCAGCGGCCGAGGCTGAGCCGATCGAGGCAGCCGTCCAGGAGGCATTCAACAGCCCGATGGCCGAGCCAGAGCCGGCGAGCGAGACGCCCGCGGCGGCGAAGCCGGCGGCGGCAGAGCCGGAGCCGGCGGCAGAGCCGGAGGCTGCGGCGGCGAAGCCGGAGCCGGTCGAGGCAACCCCGTTCCGCTGGGTGACCAGCATGGGGACGGCCGAAGCCGAAGCGCCGGCAGCGACCGATGAGGTCGCGGCCAAGCCCAAAGCGAAGCGGGCTCCGCGCAAGTCACCAGCAAAGCCCCGGACCAGCTCCAGGGCGAAGAAGGCTGCTCCGGCAGCCGACACGGCATCCGAGGCAGCCGCAGAAGGCGGCTCCGAGGAGACCGAGTCGGCCGAGGAGCAGCCCGCAGAGAACCCAACAGACCAGACCGTCCCCGTGTAGGGGGCAATTCCGGGGGCTGACGCGATATCGGAGGAGGGCTCTCCGGCGCCTGCGAGCGATCGGTGTTTGTCTCAGCGGTCGAGCTGCGCTCACCAGGTGTAGCGGAGGAGATCGCGGACTTGATGCTGCTGTGCGTCGACGGCTGGGGGATACACAGGATTGGGTAACTATCCCTCCACTGTAGAATCGAGACCGCTTGGAAGGTTAGCTAGGGGTGCGGCGCGGTGACGGGGCCGCTAGGACAGGAAGCGGTCGCGGAACTGTTGCGTCACTCCGACGACTCGTTGAAACATTTGGTCCAGGGCAGCATCAACCGAAGTTGGAGCCTGCGGGATTATCTCGACTCCTATAGCCAGGGCCACCTTGATATCGTCCTCCACCTCAGTTACCGCCTCGCCGGAAACCGTCATCAGCGTTGCTTCGTCTTCGATTGGGACGAGCGGCATGTGGAAGGTGGCGCTGCCCGACGTGATGCACCGAACAAAGGCTTCCACGGCGGCGGGGACAATGAAAACGGGCCGAATCGCTCGGTGTTTGTCGGCATCGTCAAGGTCGCGGAGCCATCGCAGGAAGTCGTATTGCACGCGGTCCACGCCGCTCGCCTCGTAGGGTTGTACGGACTTCACGAATGTCCGCATTTCCTCCGACAACGGCGGCACCTTCAGGTGATACAAGCCGGAGGCCCACCTTGGCTCGTCGTCGGCGATAACGAATTGGAGGACATTGAAGTCGGGCGGGGGGTCTTGTCCCGACACACGTATCGCGCCTGCATAGACCAGATGGTCGAGCGCGCTCCGCAGGTTGTGGACGGCGTCGCCAAAGAGAAGACCCCAGCGTCGCACGTCGGGCACCTCGTGGAGCCGGACGTAGAGGCGGTGGTGGGTGCTCTGACCTTTTGGCTCGGCCTCTACGGTGTAGGGGTCACCTTTGGCCCACTCGCGGATCTCGCCATAGAGGGCATCAATGTGTTCACCAGCTCGGTCGATCTTGGCCTCGATTCCGTCGAAAGGGTCAGCCACAACCTATCCTTGGAGGGTGAAGCCCGTGAAGCCCAAGCCGAGTCAAAAGACGGTGACCGGCCATGAGATACCGGTCCCCAAGCGATCCGACTTCATGCGCGACCTCAAGAAGGTATCGCGGCCAGCCGATGCCGACGCCCTACTCAAGAAGGAGCCTAAGAAGCCGCCTTCCTGACCAGGGTGGCGAACATCGACCGTCCGTCGAAACGGTGGTTGTACCGCCACGTGTATTCGTTGAGATAGGACTGCAAGTAGTCCTTGCCCACGGCGTGATAGACGCCGGTCACGCCGCGCTTGAACAGCGACCAGAACCCCTCGATGGTTTGCGTGTGAACATCGCCCTTGACGTAGATGCGGGCGGTGTGCTGGATGCGCTCGTGCTGGTAGCCGCGATTCCCAAGACCTTTGTAGTGGATGGCCTCGTCGGTGAACACCGTAGAGGCGGGCATCACGAACTGCGTGACCATCGGGTCGATAGACGCTTTGCTTGCTCGTGGAACGTGCTTGGCGACGACGCGCCCCCCGCGCTCCACGGCTCCCCAGATGACTCGCTCTCCTGGGCCACTTTTGCCCTGCTTCAGGCGCGGCTCGTTGGGCCGATGCCGCCTGGACCGGTTGATAAACGTCTCGTCCATCTCGACGGCACCAGACAGCGGGCCGGTGTCCTCGGCCATGAGGGTCCGGATGAGCTTGAACATGCGCCACGCCGTCTTGTAGGTGACGCCCAATTCGCGCTCCAACTGCTTGGCGGAAATCCCGCAACGAGTGCTTGTCATGAGATAGATCGCGTAGAACCACAGGTGCAGCGACGTGGACGACTTGTTGAAGATCGTCCCGGCTGTCGGGTGCAGATGATGACCGCAAGCCGTGCACGTCCACGACTGCCGCTGTTGCGCCGTACCGTAGCGCACGAACCGGCGCTCGACCTCGCATTTCGGACACATCGCATGGTCGCCGTCCGGCGCGTGACGTGTGCGCCACAGCCAGTTCAGGCAGGCGGCATCGTCGGGAAACTCAGCCATGAACTCGAACAACGAGTACTGAGATTCCGACGCGGTGGAGCGGAACGGAGCGTTGCGATTACCCGGTGCCATGACTGAATTGTCTCATCAAACCCTTCTACAGTCAAGGGATAGTTACCCAGGATTGTGGTAAAATGGGAACATGCGTTCGGGGCTGGGAGAGGCGCTGTTAGAGCTGGGGGACAGTCCTCAAGGGCGCGCAGTTAGCGCGATCCACGATGAGCTGAGGGGTCTGCACCAGGTAGGAATCACCGGCCTGGAGCCTGTGCAGGTGACGGCATTCGTTCGAGCCGCGCAGGGCGCCGTCGACCAGCTAGAGCTGCTAACCGCTCGCGGCGTCGCCTACCTGGAGAAGGTCCACGCGTACGAGGGCACCGGGGCCACCGACATGGTCGGGTTCCTTGCCAACGAGTGCCGCCTGACGCCGGAGGCGGCCAACGAGCGCGTGACCTTCGCGCGACAGCTGGAGCGGCTGGGCGATACCGCGGCCGGACTCTCCAGCGGCACAGTCAGCTTCGCCGACGCCGCCGTGGTGGCCAGGAACACAGCGAAGGCGCGACCCGAGGACGTGGCCAAGGTCGAAGCGATGATCCTCGCCAAGGCGGGCGACATGCCACCCGGGCTGCTGCGACACGAGGGGCGCGCCATCCTGGGCGAGGTCGACTCCGAGGCCCTGCGCCGTGACGCGGCGCGAGCCCACGAGCGGCGGTCGGTCCGGATCGGGCCCAACATCGACGGCCTGTCCACGATCTCGGGATACTTGACATCCCTGTGCGCCGAGGAGCTCCGCGCCGGCCTCGAGCCCTACATGTTGCCGGTCGACAAGCACGACACACGCACCGCGGAGCAGCGTCGCCACGACGGCCTGCACCAGCTCTGCCGGCAGCCGGGAGGTGCCACCGCGGATGAGCATCCGGCTCTCCAGACCGCGGGGAACTGTGCGGATGTAGCGCCCGGAGATGGGCAGGCGCGAGTCGCGCTGCCGCGCGGCCGGCGACCCGAGGTAGTGGTCGTGGCCAGTATCGAGATGCTCGCGGGCGGCGACGGCCCACCGCCTCTGCTGCAGGGGCTCATCCCGATCTCTCAAGAGGAGCTCGACACCATCCTGGACGACGCCAACATCAGCGTCGCGATCACGAACATGAAGGGCAATTTGGCGTATGTCGGCAGATCGGCCCGAAGCTATTCCAAGCCCAAGCGACGCGCGATGCTGGCGGTCAGCCCGACCTGCGCATTCGAGGGCTGCACCCGGCCGGCTGCGGATTGCACCGGGCACCACCTCGTGGAGTTCAGCCGCGGTGGCGAAACCACGGTGGACACACAGGCGCCGCTCTGCTATGCACACCAGGACCGAGTCCACAGAGACGGCTGGGTGGTACTGCGCCAGTCTGAGGGCGGCTTCGCGACGTTGCCCCCGTGGCACCCGGACAACCCGCACGCTGGGATGTCGCCCGAGGATTACCGGCGCAGGCGGCGCGAGGCGATATTCAGGCGCGGGAAAACCGAACCTAAGGCTGCGCGAGGGTTTCTCCGCGAGGATGCCGAGCGTGCCCCTGACGCGCCGCCGCCGGCCCCGGCACAGCCTCGCGCTGGCCCGCACTACGCCGGATAACGCCGCCGGTTAGGCCCTAAAGTGCGCACCGGGCTGAGGAATGTAGCTTACGGAACGCTGCTGTCTCGCAGACCCTATTCCAGGCCGAATCGAAGCTCGGCGACGCCGGTGCTTGCGTCGACCGAAACGAGGTAAGCGTAGATCGGTGGCGGGCACCCACCCAGATTGCAGCTGAACGGCGGAACCGGTTTTCGCAGACGCACATAGACCAACCATTTCAGAACGCGACTGTGAGTGTCCATGTACTCAACGTTCGCGACGACTGTTCGCATTAGCCTGGGCGGAGTATCTCGCCCCAAGCCCGGCAGGTTGAGAGATAGAACCCGATGCTCCGCGTCCGACTGGCTGACTTCGGGAACCAACAATGCCGGCGCAGGGTGGACGACCTGACTCGACGACCGCCACAAGGAATCTGGCACACCCTCAATTGACAATCGCTGGTCGCAGTTGAGGCAGATGCCCTCCGTGCTGCCTATCAAGGCCCACCATAGGACGGCGCAAGCCACCAACGCGGACGCCAGCAGAACGGCAACCGGCGTCCAATGCCTCTCCTTGAGAAAACTCATCAGTCAACAGAGGCACCATGGCGGCGAGAAAGCAATGGGCTCTCGCGATCGCCGGGCGCTTCTTAGCTGTCGGAGTCGCCCTCTTCGGTGACCCGGATGGTGTCCGGGAGGTCGCTGGAGAACTGACTCTCCGCGGGCTTTTGGGCGGCTGGCGCGGACGGCGCATCTGGCTCGGCCATCGCGGGCCCTGCGGTAGGTTCTGGCCCAGCTGAGGCGGCCGGCTCCGTCGCGGCGGCCGGCTCCGTCGCCGCGGCCGGCTCGGTCGTCGCCGCGTGCTCCACTGCCGCATGCGCCGGTTCCGCCGGCTCCGCTGCCGCCGCGGGCTCCACCGCGGGTGCCGCGGGTGCCGCGGGCACCGCCGGCTCCACTGCCGCTGGTTCCGCGGCCGCAGGCTCCGCGGGTGCCGCAGGCGCCACCGCCACGGGCGCCTCAGCCACGGCGGTCGCCGACCCGCCGCCGCCGTGCCCGTGGTCATGACCGTCGTGGTCACGGCCGTCGTGGTGGGGCATCGGGATCGGCAGCCGCTCCTCGGGGCCGACTCGTAGCTCGTTGAGAAGGGCGTCAGGGTCGACCGGGTCGTCCGGGTGCACGGCGTTGACATTCGGCTCGGTCCGGGGCTGAGGCCAGCCCTCGAGGTGCGGCTTGGCGTCGTCGTGCTTGGCGAACTGCAGCGGGATGCGGTCGTCGGCCAGGTTGCTGGCCACCATCTGGGCGACGTCGGCGACGTCGATCGCAAGCCCCTGGCTGGTGGCGCCCTCCATCATCATCGTCAGGCAGAACGGGCAGGCGGTCGCCACCACGTCGGCGTCGACCTCGTTGGCGTGCTGGATCCGCTCGCGGTTGATCCGCCTGCCCAGCGTCTCCTCCATCCACATGCGCCCGCCGCCGGCGCCGCAGCAGAAAGCCTGGCGGCCGTGGCGGTGCATCTCGATCTGCTCCAGCCCCGAGATCTTCTCCAGCACCTTCCGGCCCGGCTCGTAGACGCCATTCCAGCGGCCCAGGTAGCACGGATCGTGGTAGGTGACGGTCTTGCCTCGCAGCTCCGAGAAGCCGGCGTGCGAGAGATTGAGCTTGCCGTTGTCGATCAGGTTCTGGATGAACTCCGTGTGGTGGATGACCTCGGCTTCGAAGCCCAGCTGCGGGTACTCGTTCTTGAGGGTGTTGAAGCAGTGGGGGCAGCCCGTCAGCACCTTCTTGACCTCGTACTTCTGAAAGGTCTTGATGTTGGCCTCGGCCTGCATCTGGAAGAGGTACTCGTTGCCGATGCGCCGGGCCGGGTCGCCGTTGCAGGTCTCCTCCTTGCCCAGGATGGCGAAGTCGATGCCGGCCGACTGCAGGATCTTGACGATCGAGGTGGCGACCTTCTGGTTGGCCTCGTCGAAGCTGGCGGCGCAGCCGACGAAGTAGAGGTACCCGGCGTCGGGGTGCTCGGAATAGGTCTTGACGCCGAGGTCCTTGGCCCAGTCGCCGCGGGTCTGGTTGCTGAGCGCGTAGGGATTGCCCGAGTTCTCCACCGAGCGCAGCGCCGACTCGGCCTGCTTGGGCATGCGCGACTCCTCCAGCACCAGGCTGCGGCGCATCTCGGCGATCTTTGGGACGTGCTCGATCAGCACCGGGCACTCGTTCATGCAGGCGCCGCACATGGTGCAGGACCACAGCGTCTCCTCGAGGATGGTGCCCCCGATCAGCGGCTTGTGGCCGGGGTAGTCCTCCTCGATCTTGGCCGAGGCTTCGGCTCGCGCTGCCTGGGGCACGCCCGCGAGCTTGATCAGCTGCGGGGTGCGCTCGTGGAGGTGGTCGCGCATGTCCATGATCAACATCTTTGGCGAGAGCGGCTTGTCGGTCAGGTACGCCGGGCACTGGTCCTGGCAGCGGCCGCACTCGGTGCAGGTGTAGAGGTCGAGCAGGTGCTTCCAGCTGAACTGCTCGATGCGGCTGTTGCCGTAGTGGTCGGTGTTCTCGATGTCGAGCAGCGGTAGCGCGCCGATCGGCTCCAGGTTCTTGAAGAAGATGTTTTCGATGGCCAGGTAGATGTGCTGGTGCTTCGACGTCGGCAGGTAGGCCAGGAACCCGAGCACCACGACGACGTTGGCGAGGATGAAGGCGTGGTGCACGAAGTCGGCGTTGCCGCCACCCAGCCCGATCGCGGCTAAGATCGCGGCGACCGCCAGCGAGATCGGCCGGAACGTCGTCGACGGGTCCTGACCATAGACCGGGTTGGAGTTGAGGTTCAGCCGGCTGCCGGTGACACCGAGCTGAGTGATCATGACCAGCGCAATCCCGAAGAGGATCCGGATGCCGTCGTCCTCGTGGCTGCCCTTGAACCTCAGCGGGTGGATGAAGAAGCGGTTGTAGAGCGCCATCGCGACGCCCAGCATGACCAGCACGGCGAAGAGATCCTGGATCGCCGCGATCGCGGTATTGACCAGCGGCGGGTCGGGCTTGAAGTGAGGCAGGATGGCCTCGGCGAAAACCTGGACGATCGAGGTGCCCAGCAGCACGAAGCCGTAGAAGATCGCGAGGTGGAGGATCCCGGAGTACCTGCGGCGGACCATGCGGTCGTGGCCGCCGACGCCGACGACAACCGCGATGACGCGATCCACCAGGCGGTCGAAACGGTTGTCCGGCCCGCCGATCCGCAGCACCGTGACGAACTGCAGGATCTTGAACATGAAGAAGCCGATCGCCAGCACCATGACCGTGCCGGCAACGCTGGTGAAGAAGAACTGGCTGACGTCGGAGGCTTCGACCACCGCGATCACTGCGAGACCTCGGTCGGGTCGCCGGTGAATGCCGGCGGGCGCTTCTCCAGGAATGCGGTGATGCCCTCGATGGCGTCGTGGGTGAAGCGGATCGCCGCGAACTCCTTGCGCTCGGCCTCGAGCGCCTCCTCCATCGGCCGGTCGACGCCGTCGTGGACGGCGCGCTTGATGGCGGCGATCGCCAGCGGCGCCATGGCCGCCAGCCGCAGCGCCAGCTCGCGGGCGGCGGGCATCAGCTCGGCCTGGGGCACCACCCGGCTGACCAGTCCCAGCTCCAGCGCGGTGGCGGCGTCGATGTTGTCGCCGGTGAAGAGCAGCTCCATGGCCCGGCTCTTGCCCATCAGCCGCACGAATCGCTGGGTGCCGCCGAAGCCGGGGATGATGCCGAGCTTGATCTCGGGCTGACCGAAAACGGCGTTCTCGGCGGCGATCCGGACGTCGCCGGCCATCGCCATCTCGCAGCCACCCCCGAGGCAGTAGCCGTTGACGGCCATGATCACCGGCGTGCCCATGGTCTCCATCTGGAGCGTCACCTTCTGGCCTTTGGCGGTGCGCTCGGCGTAGTGCTCCTTGGGGATGGTGAGGAACTCGGTGATGTCGGCGCCGGCGATGAAGAACTTCTCCCCCGCCCCGGTGAAGATCAGGGCCCGGACCGCCGTGTCGGCCTCAGCGCGGGTCAGCGAATCCTCGATCTCCGCCAGCACCTGGTTCGACAGGGCGTTGGCGGGAGGGTGATCCACCGTGAGGGTGGCCACCGGGCCATCGATCTCGTACTTGACGAAGTCCAAGGTGGAAGCATTCTAAGCGGCGCACCCTCGCCGCCGCCGGTCAACCTGACGGAATCGTCAGCTAGATGACGCCCGGATCAGGCGATCGTCAATCCGTGACCACCGCCAGCCGCGGCTCGGGTGCCGGGACCACCTCGAGCGAGTCCGTATCGGAGGCGAACTGCTCCAGGTAGAGCCGGCTGTAGAGGCCGCCCTGGTTCACCAGCTGGCTGTGGGTGCCCTGCTCCACCACCTTGCCGTGGTCCATGACCAGGATCTGGTCGGCACGGAGGATGGTGCTGAGGCGGTGGGCGATGGCCACTGTGGTGCGACCCTGCATCAGCTTGGCGAAGGCCGCCTGGATCAGGCGCTCCGAGTGCGTGTCCAGGGCGGAGGTGGCCTCGTCGAGGATCAGGATCCGCGGGTCCTTGAGGAAGACACGGGCGATCGCGAGGCGCTGCTTCTCGCCGCCGGACATCCGGTAGCCCCGCTCGCCGACGACGGTATCGAGCCCGGCGGGCAGCTCGCGGACACGGTCGCCGATGGCGGAAACCTCGATCGCCGTCATCAGCTCCTCGTCGGTGGCGTCGGGCTTGGCGAAGAGGAGGTTCTCGCGGATGGTGTCGTGGAAGAGGTAGGTCTCCTGGGTGACCACACCGATCAGCTCACCCAGCGACTCAAGCTGCAGATCGCGCACGTCGTGGCCGTCGATCAAGACGGCACCCTGGTCGACGTCATAGAACCGCGGGATCATGTAGGTGGTGGTTGTCTTGCCCGCGCCGCTGGGCCCGACCAGAGCCACCAGCTGGCCGGCGCCGGCGCGGAAGCTGACATCGCTGAGCGCCTGGGCGCCGCCTTTGCCGATGTAACTGAAGCTGACGTCGCGGAACTCGACCTCACCATCGACCTCCTCGGGTCGCAGCGCCACCGCCCCCGGCTTGTCGGTGATGTCGTGGGACATGTCCAGGTACTCGAAGACGCGGTCAAAGAGCGCGAAGGCGCCGGTGACCTCGATCTGCACCTGGAGCATCTGGCCGATCGGGAAGAACAGCCGGCTCTGCAGGGTGGTGAAGCCGACCAGGGTGCCGACCGAGAGGGTTCCGATCAGGGGCATGCTGACCGGCCGGCCGTGGTTGCCGAAGAGCAGGTAGCCGGCGAGGAGGTAGACCAGGGCCGGCGAGATCGAGAAGAAGGTGCCGATCAGGGCCATGAAGCTCCGGCCGACCATCTGCTGCCGGATGAACAGCCGGGCCAGGCGGCTGTTCTCCCGCTCGAACCTGGCGGTGGACGCCTTCTGGCGGCCGAAGGTCTTGCTCAGGAGCACGCCGTTCACCGAGAGCGTCTCCTCGACCAAGGCGCTGAGGTCGGCGACCGTTTTCTGGGTCTGGGTGGCGATCTCGCGCCGTACGTTGCCGACCTTGGTGGTGAGGTAGATGAAGAGCGGCACCAGGCACAGCGACAGCACCGTGAGCGCCGGCGAGAGCAGCCACATCGCGATAACCGTGGTCAGCAAGATCGCGATGTTGGCGACGATGCTGGTGAAGGTGTCGGTGACGACGGTCTGGACGCCCGCCACGTCGCTGGACAGGCGAGCCTGGATCTCGCCGGTGCGGGTGTCGGTGAAGAACTTCAGCGCCATCGCCTGCAGGTGCCGGTAGAGGCGATTGCGAAGGTCCTGGATCACGCCCTGGCCGATCACGGTTGTGATGTATGTCTGAAGGATGCCGACCAGGCTCGAGACCGTCGGCACCACCACCATGATCCCGACGTAAAGGATCAGGAGTTTCAGGCCCGACAACCCGAAGACGCCGTGGACCTGCCTGCCGGCCACCGCGGGCGTAAAGATGTCGTCGAAGATCCGTACCTGCATCAGCGGGTTGACCACGCCCAGCAGAGCCGTGATCAGGACCAGGACGGTGGCGCCCGCGACCTTGCGCTTGTGCGGCAGGAATAGCCTCAGGACGCGCCTGACATTGGCTGATCGAAGGGGCTGCTCCCCTTCCTTCAGCTCAAAGCCTGGGTGCCCGCCCATCATGCCGGCGCCGTGGTGTGCCATCACCTAACCCTACCGGACGGCTGGGTTTTCTATTCCAGGCTCACTGAGGCGACTCGTGGCTGCGGTCAGCAGCGATCAGCGGCGATCAATGGAGGGTGAACGGCTGCGCCAGGTACCCCGCCAGCGATTGGTAGATCCCGGCGACCAGCAGGACACCCAACACCACCAGCAGCACGCCAGAAACCCGGCTCAGCACCGCCGAGAACCTCGACAGCGGGCGCATCACCGAGGGGAAGCTCGCCGCCAGCAGGCTGCAGACCACGAACGGCAAGCCAAGGCCGATGGTGTAGGCGCTCAGCAGGAGGCCGCCGCGGAAGGCCATCCCGCGCTCAGCCGCCAGCGTCAGGATCACCGCCAGCACGGGCCCCACGCACGGGGTCCAGGCGGCGCCAAAGACCAGCCCCAGCACCAGCGGAGCCGAGCCGGCCGCCCGCGAGAGTCCGGCCGCGGGTGAGAAGCTGCGTTCGCCGAGCCGGCCCGCCAGGCCCAGCAGGACCAGCCCCATGGCGATCACCAACACCCCTCCGATCCGCTGCACAAGCACCTTCTGCTGCGAGACGACGGTACCGCCGACGAACCCGGCGGCGACCCCAAGCGCGACGAAGACGATCCCGAATCCGACCACGAAAAGCAACCCGCCGCGGATCATCCGGCTCTGAAAAACCGACGGGTTGTCCCTGATCTCGGGCAGCGCCGCGCCGCCGAGGTAGCTGACGTACGCCGGCAGCAGCGGTACCACGCAGGGCGCGAAGAACGACACCGCGCCGGCCGAGAAGGCGACCACCAGGTCGCCGATCATCCGTTGAAGTCGAAGGTGAAGACGCGTAGGCCGGCCGTCAACGGGCTGACTTTGATGGTGTGCTCCTGGAACGACGAGTGTTTGATCAGCGTGAACAGGTCAGAGCGCCCCACCTCGACGTAGGAATGGCCGCTGGCGTCGTATTGCAGGTCACCGCCGGCGTCCGCGCGGCTCACATCCTTGCCGTCGAGCGTGACGAACGCCTTGACCGGCTGGCCCCCGTTGGCCGCGACCATGACCACCGTCGTGGCGCTGTAGTCGACCTCGGCCCAGTCCTGTCCCGAGGACGAGTCTCGAGCGTGCTCGGCGAACTCCTGGCCGATGTTCCAGAGCCCATTCCAGTAGATCGAGTTGGCCCGAAGGTGCCCCTGCGGGTCGGGGGCGGGCGCGACGTAGTTGAAGGCGGTGCCGGGAAGTTCGGTGGGGACGTCGAAGCCCCTGCCGGCGGCGGCGTAGAGCTCGGCCGTCCTCGCCGTTTGCGACGCCGGACCGGCATCTGCTCCGGCCGCGCCGACGTTGTGCCCGGCCTCGGCCAGCAGCGACCGGATCGACTGCTCGGTCTTGTCGTAGTTGCCCTCTCCGAAATGCGTCTCGCGAATCCTTCCGTTCTTGTCGATCAGGTATTCCGCCGGCCAGTACTGGTTGTTGTAGGCGTTCCAGGTGGCCATGTTGGAGTCCACCGCCACCGGCCAGGTCACGTCGTAGTGCTGGATCGCCTGGCGGATGTTGGGGACGCTCTTCTCGAAGTCGAATTCCGGGCTGTGCACCCCGACGATGACCAGGCCCGAGCCTCTGTAGGCGTTGTACCAGCGCCGCAGGTAGGGGAAGGTGTTCTGGCAGTTGATGCAGGAGTAGGTCCAGAAGTCCACCAGCACCACCTTGCCGCGCAGCCCGGGCAGGGTCAGCGGCGGCGAGTTCTCCCAATCGACGATGCCGGTGAACTCCGGCGCCGCCACCCCGCTGCCCTGCAGCCCGCCGGTCGAAGTTCCGGTCGACAGGGCGGCGGGTCCGTGAAGGATCCCGTAAGCGATGGCGATCACCAGGATGATCACGAGGCCGCCGGCGACATAGGGAAGCCTCGAAGGTTTGACGACGGGGCCGCTTCCCATCGTCCCAGCGTATCTGGACCACGTTAGAGCGGGTTTATCGGGTGTTCGTGATCACAGGAAGGGGTCGACCATCTGACGGACACGCTCGTGGTCTCGTGACCACGCCGCCCAGACGCTGCCACACCAGAGCATCAGCATCTCGTCGCGTTCCACTCTTGGTTCGGCAGCGAGGGCATCCGCCACTGTCAGCGGCCCCATGCCCCCAGGCGGGCTGAAGGCGGGCCACTTGTTCGGGCGCTTGGCCATCAGCATGTGCATCTGCTGCACCTGCTTGCCGGTGAAGCTCCGTTCGACTGCGAGGTAGAGGCCGGCCAGGGTTAACGCCGCGCCAATAGTCGACTTCGATGGGCGCACGTGCTGGGCGCCATAGGCGTCGACCAGGTGCTGGTGGATGAACCTGGGGTCGCCGTGAGCCAGTGTGTAGTAGGACATTTCGTTCAACAGCGCCCGGCATTCACCGGAGGCATTGAACTTCGGATCAGGATCGAGGCCGAGGCTGGGACGTTGCAGGCCACACCCGGGGCAAGCGACCAACGCCACGGCTAGGGCGTGAGCACCACCTTCATGGCCTCGCGCGCCTCGAACAGTTCGTAGCCCTTGAGCGCCTCGTCGAGCTTCATCCGGTGGCTGATGATCGACTCCGGATGTAGCTCGCCCTTGCCGATCAGGTCCAGCACCCGGTCCCAGCGGCCAGGGACATTGGCGATGCCGCCCATGTGCAGGTCGATTCCCTTGTTGAACATCATCTGCAGCGGGAAGGTGGCTTCCGGGTCCGAGTGCACGCCGATCACCGAGACCACGCCGCCGGGCCGGACCATGTCGAAGGTCGGGATCAGGGCCGGGGCAGCGCCGACACACTCCAGGACCACGTCGACGCCGCGACCCTCGGTGACGTCCTGGCAGGTGACCACCGCGTTCTGATGGCGCATGTCGATGGGGATGGCGCCAAACCCCTGGGCCATCTCCAGGCGTTGGTCGACGGAATCGATGGCATATACCGCGGAGGGCTTGAAGGTCTGCGCCGCCTGGATCGCGAACAGCCCGACCGGTCCGCAGCCGACCACCGCCACGGTGTCGCCCTCCTTGATGCCGGCGATGTCGGCGACGTGGAACCCGGTGGTCAGGATGTCGCCCGCGAAAAGCGCGCTCTCGTCGCTGAGGCGGTCGTCGACGTGGTGGAGGCAGAGGTCCGCCGCCGGCACCCGCACGTACTCCGCCTGGCCGCCGTTGATATCTCCGACGAAGATGCCGTAGCCGAAGACCCGGACGTCCTCGCACTGGCCGAACATCTTCCGCTGGCAGAACCAGCACTTGCCGCAGGGGATCAGGAAACTGGCCAGGGCCCGGTCACCGGGCTTGAAGTTCTTGACCTCGGGGCCGACCTCCTCGACGATGCCGATGAACTCGTGGCCGAGGATGCCGCCTTCCATCATCCCGGGGATCCGCCCGGCAAGCACATGGAGGTCGGAGCCGCAGATGGCGGTGGTGGTGACCTTCAGGAGGACGTCGTCGGGCTCCTGGATGGTCGGCTTCTCGGCATCTCGGAGCTCGAGCTTGCCGACTTCGACGAAGGACACCGCTTTCATGCAATCGCTCCAACTGAGGGCCCGCCGGCGAGCCGACTACTATCCGATACGGATGCGAATCATAGGGCTAACCGGTGGGCTGGGCAGCGGCAAGAGCACCGTCAGCGAGATGCTCCGCGAGCTCGGCGCCACGGTGGTCGACGCCGATGAGGGCGCTCGGGTGGTGGTCGAACCAGGCCAGCCGGCGCTGGCGGAGATCCGCCAAAGGTTCGGCGACGGCGTCTTTGCCGGTGACGGCGGTCTCGATCGCGAGAAGCTCGCCGACGTCGTCTTCAGGGACGAGCGCGCTCGCGAAGACCTCAACGCGATCACCCATCCGCGGGTGCGCGCCTGGATGGCGGAGCGGATGCAGGATGCGGCCGCGGCCGGCGCCCCCGCCGTCGTCCTCGACATCCCGCTGCTCTTCGAGTCGGGGCTCACCGCCGGACTTGACGACATCGTGGTGGTCTGGGCACCGGTGGAGGAGCAATTCAAGCGCGCCGTCGCTCGCGGCCTCCGCGGCGAGGACGCCCGCGCTCGGATCAAGGCTCAGATGCCGATCGACGAGAAGCGCGACAAGGCAACTGTGGTCATCGACAACTCGGGATCGAAGGAGAAGACCCGAGGGCAGATCGAGAAGTTCTGGGGACGGGTTCGCGACGCCCAGGGATGAGGCCTAACTCGTAGAACGCTAGCGCCGGTTCTCATGACCGCGCCCGCCCAGCCCACCTTGTTACTTTTCCAGCTCGTCATCGTTATGAACTATGAGGTGGGGGCGATAGGCGTGGTGGAGATGACCGCGGATGAGCGGGCGGAGGCATTCAGCCGACTGTATGACCGCGACGCGCCGGTGGTGACCAGGTTCGCGAGAGCTGCCCTGGGCAACGACGCGGCCGCGCAGGACGTGTGCGCTGAGGTGTTCTGCCGCGCCTGGGACGCTTGGCCCCGCTTTCGGGGGGACGCGGGCGCGGAACGGGCATGGATATTCCGCATCGCGCGCAACCAGGTGATCGACCACGCCCGGGCGGCGCGGCGGGCCAGGATCGTGCCGCTCGAGGATGTGCACGCGCACGCGACACCAGAGATGGAAAGTCGACTGGCGCTCCAGGCTGCGCTCCAACACCTCGATAAATCCGACCGCGAATTGCTCTCAATGCGCAGCGCCGGGCTCTCCCACGCCGAGATCGGCAGTGTGCAGCGACGATCAGAAATGGCGGTCAAGCAAGCATGGCACCGCGCCCTAAAGCGGCTTCGCGCCGAGATGGTAGGTGACGAATGAACACTCATGACAACGAAGGCGGCCTGGATCCCGCCCTTACCGCCCTCGACGATCGGCTGCAGGCGCTCGGCCTGAAAGACCTCGAGGCCTCGGTGGCCGCCTCCTGGCGCCACGTCCAGGAGCACGTCCACGAACGCCAGCGCCTGCGACCCACCCCCTGGCGGCACCGTTTCGTGGTCGCCCTGGCTGTGGCAGCCCCGGTGGCCATCGTGGCCGCCTTTGCGATCGTGTCTCTCGGCGGACCCCGAGTAGGGCCGAATCCAGTTGGAGTCCCCTCCGGAGCTGCCCCGAGCACCGTTCCGAGCCCGGCGGCACCCACGCAACCGGTATCGCTTTCGCGCCTCGCGATGTGGGGCCAGAGCGGATGGGCAACAGAAGCTCAGACAGGAGCCGTACTCCATTCCGGTGACGGCGGGCGCACCTGGTCCCCGACCACCGTGGCCAAGTCCGACCTCACGACCTTCCTTGACGCGCAGCATGCGTGGGCCGCGACCTATGACGACACCGCCGTCAACAGCTGGACCATCAGCATCACCAAGGATGGGGGCAAGACGTGGCGTCACGGCGCCGGCATCAATCTCTGTTGCGCGCCGATTCAGCTGCTCTTCAGCGATCCCTTACACGGCTGGGCGCTGTCAGTGCCGAACGGCATCGACGCCCCGACCAGCATCGCTTTCGTTTGGCGGACTGTCGACGGCGGGCTCACCTGGATGGACGTCGCCGCCAGTGCCAGGCAGATCCTGCCCTTGGGCTGCAACCGCTACAGCATGACGTTCGAGAACGCTGCCACGGGATGGTTGATCGCCGGGAGGTGCCCCTCTCTATTCCTGGCCGCCACTCACGACGGCGGCCTGACGTGGCATAGACAGGCGCCACCGGCCGCACTCCCGGCCGGGGTCGTCGAAACATGGGCCCCGACGTCGACCTCCGGCCAGAGCCCGAACATCGTCGTTTCCGCGCTCGACGCCAACGGCGGGCCCGCCACACCTGCCGGCGTGCTGGTCAGTGCCGACGGCGGGCTGACCTGGGCCTACAGATCACTACCTGAAGTCCCGCTCGATGCGGGGAAAGGCGAGCCGCTGGCAGATCTCGGCCGCCCCGGCGATTGGTGGTTCATAGGCAGAAGCGATCCGGCAGCGCCTGCGCTGTACCACAGTGTGGACGGTGGCCGGACATGGGTCCGAACCGCAACCCTTCATACCAAAGGCCTGACGTGGCTTGACGCCACCGACGTCAACCACGTCCGGATCGTGACCGACGGCGGCAAGTTGCTGTATTCGACTGATGGCGGCAAGACTTTCGCCGAGGTCGATCCTTTGACGATCGGCTGAAGTCTCGAGCTCAGCCTGGTGGTGTGCGGATGATCCGGCCTCGGGTTGCGAGGGCTCTATGCTGGCGTCGCGTGTCCGCCGCGAGCCTTCCGATGCTGCATTTCGACTGCGCCGATGTCGCATCGCGGACCCTGCGGGCGTGAGACACCTCTCTGGTCGACCGTCGGAGGCGGGCAATCCGAGGTCGCGACCGCATCGATCGCCGGGCTTCCAAACAGAAGGGCTCTTGTTGGAGTCGGCCCTCCGTTGTCCTGTAGTGGACCGAGCAACGGGTCGACTCCGTTCTGGTCGCTCGGCTGATTGAAGCCGCAGCTCGTCCCGTTGTCCAGGTTGTCGCCGATAGACACGATGGTGCCCCCGAACGCGGTGGCACAGCCACTGGCTGAGGAGCTGGAGAGGATGGTGGACCGGAGCCGCGTCGGCGCTTGCTCAACATAGAGCCCTGACCCGGCCGCCGCGGTATTGCCACTGATGGTCACATTTGTAAGCGTCGCTCCGGGCGCCCCAATGCCGATACCCCCTCCGGTGGCGGGGCCAAGGTCGCTGACCGCCGCATTGCCATCAAACGTCGAGTTGGTGACCGAGATACTCTGCGCGCTGTCGGCGACCATCCCCCCTCCGGTGATGAGGAAGGTGCCGCCGGTTGAGTGATCAAGCACTTGGTTGCCGCTCATCGTGGTGGAGTCAACGGTCATGGTCGTGAGGTGACTAAACGCGCCCTCCAAGAAGACTCCGGCACCGCCCCCACTCAGTCCTCCACCGCCCGCACCAACAAAGTTGACAGTGTTGCCGCTCACCAAAGAGTTACGGATCACTACCGAAACGGGGGCACCTGAGGAAGAGCCGAACGAGTCGTAGAGCACTCCGGCTCCGCCTGCAAAGGCGTTGGCACGGCCGGTGACATCGAAATTCAGCGTGTTGCCGGTGATGCTCGAGTCAACGATCGTCAACGGCCCCTCAGCAAGGACTCCACCGCCTCCGAAGCCTCCCGTGTTGCTGTTGTTCGCATCCACGGTGTTGTTGGCGACGGCAACCCGGGTCAGCGTCAACCCGCCGATCGCCAGGATCCCTGCGCCCGAGTCCTGAATCCCTCGGAGGCCATGGGCGTTGCGAATGGTTAGGTCGCTGAGCGCCACACTCCCGAAGCCCGTCTCGAGGATCCGGTGGTCCTCACCCTGGCCGTCCAAGATCGTGTTCGCTTTGCCGTTCCCGGCGATGGTCACCTGGTCGCCGATGTTGATCTGACCGCCGGCAGCAGCCGTGACCTTGAAGACACCGTTGACCGCGAACGAGATCGCGTTGGCACCGCCGGCGGCGTTGGCGGCGGCCACCGCGGCCCGAAGGCTGCATGGATTGGCCGCCGCCGGGCAGCTGGTTGAGGTCAGCGCCGGATCCTCGGTCGTGGTTACAACGATGGAAGCGGCATGAGCCGGAGCGCTGGTCGCGACGGCGGTCGAAGCCGCAATCAGCAAGCTCAGCCCGATGCCTGCCGTGCGGCCGCCCTGATTGGTTCGTCTATGGATCGCGCTCTCCCGCCCAACTCCCATGTTCGGCCAGATTAGGGCAGGGCTCCGCCCCATTGGGTTAACCGAGGGTTATTGATTAGGCAGCGCGGCTCGAAATGATCCAAACCGGCCCGAAGGCAGCGCTCCTAGACGACCTCCCAACGGAAGAGCCGGATTGCGATCGCAACCGTGATCACCAGCCAGACAGCGATCCCGATCACGTCGGTTCCAAGGTTCCAGAGGTGCGAGCCGTTGACCGCGACCGATCGGATGGCGTCGACGACGTAGGTCAGGGGTAGGTAGTCGCTGACGGTGTGCAGCCACGCCGGCATCGAATCGCGGGTGAAGAAGATGCCCGAGAGGAACATCATCGGCAGCACCAGGATGTTGGCGATCGCCGGCACCGCCTGCTCGTCCTTGGCGTAGCCCGAGATGCCGAAGCCGATGGCGATGAAGATCGCCGAGCCGAAGATGCACGCCAGCATCAGCTCGACGACGTTGCCGGCCAGGTGGAAGCCGAAGAAGACCACCCCCACGAAGAGCAGGATCGCCACCTGCACCGCGGCCATGATCAGGCGGGTGGTGACCTGGGCGGCGAGAAACTCGGAGACCTTCATCGGCGTCGCCATCAGCCGCCGCAGGACCCCGGTCTGCTTCTGCTGGACGAAGGCGAAGGCGACGCTGAAGATGCCGGTCTGCATGATCGACAGGGCGATGATCCCGGGCACCAGGAAGTCGGTGTAGGTGGTGTTCTGGCCCGGCAACACCTGCACAACCGGCTTGAACACGCCCCCCGGCTGGCCCAGGGCAACGAAGCTCGACTGGGCGAAGAACTGGGTGACGATGGCGGTGGCGATCTGGGCGTCCTGGGGCTTGGCTTTGTTGGTGTAGATCGGGATGCTTACGGGCTTGGGCCCGGGATGGCAGCCGACCGCCCGCGGAGCGCAGGTCTGGATCGCGCCGAGCTCGGCGGGCAGGACGACCACCAGGGCCCGATCGCCCTTCTTGAGGGCGTTGGTCTCGGCGGCCTGGCTGCCGAAATCGACCTGGAGGACGCTCTCCTTCTTGAGGTTGTCGATGATCAGCTGGCTGCTCGGGTTGTGAGCCAGGTCGACCACCCCGATGTTCTCGGAGGTGTGGTTCCCGCCCAGGTTGAGCAGCCCGAAGATGACCATGATGATCAGCGGCACCAGCAGGCTGAAGAACATCGCCGACCGGTTGCGATAGTAGGCCTTGAGCGAGGTGCTCAGCAGCGCCCTGAAGGAACGGCTCATCAGTCCTCGCGGAGGTCCTTGCCGGTCAGGTCGATGAACACGTCTTCGAGGTTCGCCTCGCGCTCCACCCTCCGCCCCCGGAAGCCCTTGTCGAGCAGGCGCTGGACCAGGTTCGCGGGCGTGTCCAGGGTGATGATCTTGCCGCCGTCCATGATGGCGACCCGGTCGCAGAGGGTCTCGGCCTCCTCCATGTAGTGCGTGGTCAGGAGCACCGTGCGACCCTCCTGGCGCAACGCCTGGGCCAGCTCCCAGAGGTTGCGGCGCGCCTGCGGGTCCAGGCCCGTGGTGGGCTCGTCGAGGAAGAGCACCCGGGGGTCGTTGACCAGCGCGGTGGCGATCGAGAAGCGCTGCTTCTGGCCGCCCGACAGCTGGCGGACTTTGGAGTGCTCCTTGTCGTGGAGGTCGACCTTGCCCAGCAGCTCCCGGGCGTTGATCCGCCTCCCATAGATGGCGGCGAACATGTCGGTCAGCTCCAGCAGGGTCAGGTTGTCGAAGAAAGCCGAAGACTGCAGCTGGACCCCGATCAGTCCCTTCACCCTCTTGGGGTAGCGGCGGACATCGACGCCGGCGACCGTGACGTGGCCCTCATCGGCGTCGCGGAGCCCCTCCAGGATCTCCACTGTGGTGGTCTTGCCGGCTCCGTTGGGGCCAAGGATGCCGAAGATCTCGTTCTCGCGAACGTTGAACGAGATTCCATCCACAGCAACCAGCGAGCCGTAGCTCTTGCGCAGGTCCTCGACCTTGATGGCGAGTCCTTGAGGCGAGGGTCCGCGCACACCAGTTTGGGGGAAGGTGGCGGTCACGGTCAGATTATGGCGGCGGGCGTCAGACAACCCCCCTGGCGCGAAGCTCGGCGATGGCTTCGGCCGAGTAGCCGGCCTCGGTGAGGATGGCGTCGGTGTCGGCGCCATAGTCCGCCACCCGGGTATCCGCGTGGTGACCGTCCTCCAGCCTGACCACGGGCGCGGGCTGTGGGATGCCGCCTTCGACCTCTACCAGCAGCCCCCGCGCCAGCATCTGCGGGTCGCGGGACGCCTCCGCCAGGTCGTTGACCGGCTCCAGCATCACGTCGGCGTCGCGAGTCAGCTCCTCCCACTCGGCCCGGGTTCGCGACGCCAGGATCGCGGCGACCGCATCGGCGGTGCCGTCCTCGTCGAACTGCTTGTCCAGCAGGTCGGGCCGGTCCACCAGCTCGCAGAACGCCTTCCAGAACTTCGGCTCGAGCGCCGCCAGCGCCATCCATCGCCCGTCCCGGGCGCGGTACATCCGGTAACACGGGAAACGACCGTTGAGCTGCATCCGACCGGGTCCGTCGTCGTCGCCCCCAGCCAGGTGCCGCGCCATGTGCGGCGCGATGAAAGCGGCCACCCCATCGAACATCGACACATCGAGGAAGCCGCCGGTCCGGTTGGGATCGCGCTCGCGGCGCAGCAGCGCCGATACGATCGCCAGGGCGCCGCCCATACCCCCCGCGCCCAGGTCGGCGATCTGGAAGCCCGGGATCGCCAGCTCACCGTCGGCGGTCCCGGTCACGCCCTGCAGCCCCGCCAACGAGTTGTAGAGGAGGTCGTGGCCGGCCCGCTGCTGGTAAGGGCCGTCCTGGCCGTAGCCGGTGATGGCGCAGTAGATCAGGTCGGGCTTGCGCCGGCTGAGCTCCTCGTATCCCAGGCCCAATCGATCCATGACCCCGGGCCGGAAGCCTTCCACGACGCAGTCGGCGGTCTCCAGCAGCTTGAGGAAGACGTCGCGGCCGGCGTCCTGCTTGAGGTCCAGCTTGATGCTGCGCTTGCCGCGGTTGAGGGACCAGTACATCGCCGAGTTCGCGCCCACCATCGGCGGCATCCAGCGCATGTAGTCGCCGCCGGTGGTGTCTTCGACTTTGACCACCTCCGCCCCGAGGTCGGCCAGGATCCAGGTCGCGAAGTCACCCGGCAGCAGCCGGGTCAGGTCGAGGACGCGGAGACCGTCGAGCGGCGGACGCCGGTCCGGCACGGGGTTACTCAGACGGCGCGATAGACCAGGACATCGCCGTCCCAGTCCTTGGCGACGCGCCCCTCGCGTTCCAGCAGGATCATGTGCCCGATGATCTCGCGCACCGCCAGGTGAGCGTCGCGCTCGCGCAGGGTCGGCCAGACCACGTTGACGACCTCGAAGATGTTGCGCGGCTGCTCGGCAACGATTCCCGCGACCTTGTCCGCCCGCTGCTCGTGGTGGAAGAGCACCTCGTCCACCCGGCCGGCGAGGTCGGTCATCTCGAAGCCGTGGCCCGGCAGCACCAACGAGACGGGCAGGTCGCGGACCCTGCGCAGCGAGTCGACGTAGTCCGGCAGGCCGCTGCGAAGGTGGTCGGGGTCGTAGTCGTAGACGTCGGGGTTGGGGGTGATGTGCTGGAGCACATGGTCGTTGGCCAGGAACACCCCGGCCTGTTCGTCCAGGAACGTGACCAGCCCCTCGGTGTGGCCCGGGCACTCGATGACCCGGAGCCTGCGGCCGCCCGCCTCCACGACGTCGCCCTCGGACACCAGGCGGTCGCTGTGCACCGACTCGGCCATAGCCAAGATGCCATTGGCCCACTGCTCGTTGACCTGGAACAGGTGGTCGGGGATACCGAACGCCGTACCCGATCGCCGGAAGAGCTCACGGCTCCCCAGGGCCATGCCCTGCCAATCGGCCATGAAGGGGCCGTCGACGGCGGAGCTGACGACCTCGCAGCCGATGCGCTCCTTGACCGCCGCGCCGAGTCCGAAGTGGTCGATGTGGCGATGGCTCAGGATCATCTGCCGGATCGACTCCGGCGCGGTGCCGGTGCGGCGGATCAGCTCGAAGAGGTCGTCGACGGAGAAATTCAGTCGGGTGCCGGTGTCCAGCAGGGTCACCGGGTCGCCCAGCAGCAGATAGACGTTGACTGTTCCCAGGTCGAACGGCACGGGGCAGCTGAGGCACCAGATGTCGTCGGTCACCTGGCTGACCTGCTGCGACGGCTCGATCAGGTGTTCGGACTGCGGAGCTGGCTGGGCCATGGCCAGTGGATGATACGTCGGTCCGCCGCGCACGCGAATCCGAAAAAGCCCGGAATGTATATACGATCCGCACAATTCGCGATTTCCGTCTGGGACCACCCGGACCGCCACCGCTAGAGTTGAGCGCATGGTCCAAAGCGACGTCGACCGCCTCCTCGATGGTCGAACCGTCGCTGTCCCCGGGCTCGGCGGGAACACCGCCCGGCCGGCGTTCGGGGTGGCTGAGTATATGCAGCGGAACGGCTACCGGATCGTTCCGATCCATCCCACCGCCACCGAGGTTCTCGGCGAAACCGCCTACAGGTCGCTTGTGGATGTGCCTTTCGACATCGACGTTGTCGATGTGTTCCGGCGCGCCGAGTACCTGGGCGAGGTGGTGGACGACGCCATCGCCAAGGGCGTCAAGATCGGAATCTGGGGACAGCTCAAGGTGGTCGACGAAGCCGCCGCTGAGCGGGCCCGAGCAGCCGGGATGGTGGTGGTCATGGACCTCTGCATGAAGGTCGAGCACCAGAGGCGGCGCTAAGCCGGCTCCAGGTGCGAAACGACCAGTATTCCGCCCTCCTCAACCGCATCGCCGACCTGCTCGAGATTCGCGGCGAGGTCTTCTTCAAGGTCCGCTCCTACCGCGAGGCGGCGCGGCAGATCGACGAGCTGGGCGAGCCCATCGACCGTCTCCGCGACGAGGAGAGGTTGGGATCGGTCCACGGCATCGGCAAGGCCATCGCCGACAAGCTCATCGAGTACGGCGAGACCGGCAAGGTCGAGTACCTGCGAAAGCTCGAGGAGGACGTGCCTCCTGGACTGCTCGACTTCCTGCGCATCCCCGGGCTTGGCCCCCGGACGGCCAAGGACATCTACGACGCGTTGGGCGTAACCAACCTCGAGGACCTGGAGAAGGCTCTCCACGACGGCCGCCTGGCCAAGGTCCCCAGGATCCGGGCCAAGACTGAGGACAACATCAAGAAGGGCCTGGAGGCGCTCAAGGGCCACGGCAGCGGGCCCCGGACGCTGCTGCCTAAGGCGATGCTGACCTCTGATTCGTTCGTGCGCTATCTCGAGGAGCTGCCGCAGGTGGTCAGGGTATCGGCGGCGGGGAGCGTCCGGCGGCGCAGCGAGTCGATCGGCGATCTCGACATCGTCGCCGCCTCCGATGACCCGGAGGCGGTGATGAGCGCGTTCTGCGAGATGGGCGCGGTCCAGGAGGTGCTGGCGCGCGGCGAGACCAAGTCCAGCATCAGGACCAGCGACGGCATCCAGGTCGACCTCCGGGTGGTCGAGCCGGCCCACTACGGCGCCGCGCTGGCCTACTTCACCGGCAGCAAGGCACACAACGTGCGCCTCCGCGCGCTGGCGCTGAAGCAGGGGCTCACGCTCAACGAATATGGGCTGGCCAGACTGGCCCCAGAGGATGTGCCGGCCGACCCTGAAGCTGCCGCCGCCGCGGCCGAAACCGTCGAGGCCACCCCGCCGGCCGCCGCCGCCCCGAAGTCTCGCGCCACCAAGCGGTCACGGGCGATCGTGGACGAGGAGGTGATGCTGCCGTCGTCGACCGAGGAGGAGGTCTACAGCGCGCTCGGGCTCAGCTTCATCCCGCCGGTCCAGCGGGAGGACCGCGGCGAGCTGGCGCTGGCGGCGGAGGGCAAGCTGCCCGCCCTGCTGGACCTCAAATCCATCCGCGGCGACCTCCACACCCATACCAACAACAGCGACGGCAAGAACACGATCGAAGAGATGGTGGAGGCGGCGGTGGCGCGTGGCTACGAGTACTACAACATCACCGACCACTCCAAGTCCCAGGGCATCATCACGGGCATCGAGGGCAGCGCCTATCCCGACCAGATCGCCCGGGTTCGGGCTGCCGCCAAGATCTTGGAGAAGAAGCACAAGGGCTTCAGGTTGCTGTGCGGCGTCGAGGTCAACATCCTCCCAGACGGCAACCTCGACGTCTCCGACGAGGTCCTGTCGCAGCTGGACGTCGTCGTCGCCTCGGTCCATTCGCAGTTCCGGCAGCCTCGGGCCGAGATGACGGCGCGGATTGTCAAGGCGGTGGCCTCTCCCCACGTCGACATCCTCGGACACCCGACCGGGCGCAAGGTCGAGGCACGCGCACCCTACGACGTCGACCTCGAGGAGGTCTTTCGCGCCTGCCTGGCGGGGCACACCGCCGTCGAGATCAACGCCAGCCCGGCGCGCCTGGACCTGAATGACATCTACGCGCGCCGCGCCAAGGAGCTCGGTCTGAAGATATCGATCAACTCGGACGGGCACCGGCCGGGTGAGCTCGACCAGATGGAGTTCGGGGTTTACGTCGCCCAGCGCGCCTGGCTGCAGCCCGAGGACATCCTCAACTGCTGGAAGGTGGACACACTGCTGACCTGGGTCGCCCAGAGTTAGGTACAAAACCCATTGCGCCCGGGGTGGCGGACGGGATAATGGACACAAGGGAATAAGCAAGATGGAAGAGCTGGTCATCAAGGTGCCGGCGCCATTCGCCGGGACTCAGGACGTCGGGTTCTCGACCCGATACCCGGAGCAGGCCCTCAACGAACCGCTCCGCGATGTCTCCTTCTTTGTCGAGGGCCATCCCGAGCTGGTAGCCCGCCTGCTTCCCCGCCTTGAATCATTCCCCGCCCAGAGCCGAAGCGCGGGTGAGGGGTACCTCTGGACCGACCCCATCATGCTGTCGGACGAGCTGCTGGTGATCGCCTATCGGGACCGCTCCGCCGAGGTCACCGAGCCGGCCGAGTCGGCCCGTCGCTACTTCGCCAACCTGATCCAGCCGACCGTGATCCCTTTCCTGCGCGACTGTGTCCGCCTCGCCAACCTGCGACTGGCAGACGATATCGCGATGCGGCTGACGCGCGACGAAGACGTGCTGGCCGAGTTCGATCTCTGCCTGGCACAGCTGCTCCCCGCCAACGGCACCCTGACGCTGGCGGCCTAAGCACGCAGCGGCCACACGGCCGCCACGCGCCTGCCGGGAGACTTCGCCCGCGGTGCCGCGGGCCTGCGCTCAGCTCGTTGCTGCCGCCACCGCCGCGCGCTGGAAGACCGCGATCACGTTGCCGTCGGGGTCGTGGAACCACAGGCCCCGGCCCAGATCGGGAAGCGTGGCGATGCCGTTTTCGACCGTGACCCCTGGGATCTCGACGGGGTCGGGCTGGATGCCCTCGGCGGAAAGCGCCGCCGCTTCGGCATCGATGTTCTCGACGTCGAATCCGAGCTGCGTGTGGGTGCCCGAGCTCTTCCCAGAGCTCGCGAACACCACGAATGCTGTGCCATCGGCGCACCTGTAGGTGACTCCGCCGGGGTCTTCTTCGCTGGGGGTGAACCCAAGCGTGCCCTCGTAAAAGCGCTTGGCCCGCTCCATGTCCTGCGTTGGGACCATTGCTGCGGCCCGTGCATCCTTGAGCATTGCCGTCCTCCTGCTCGCACCCGGCCTGGGCCACTCAGTCCATGAGCCGAGGCGGGTCCTCAGTCTAGACCCGCTTGGGTGGTAGCAGGGTTAAGGAGAGGAGGAGGCGCTGGGACTCGCAGCCGGGCTGGCGCTGGCCGCGGCGCTGGGGGCAGCCGAAGGCGAAGCCGACGCCGAAGCGCTGGCCGACGGACTGACCGACGGGCTGGGCGATGGACTCGCTGCCGCGCTCGGCGTCGGCGAAGGCAGGGATACCAGCGACGATCCCGCAGGGGAGACGTTCTGGCGGTTGAGGTTGAGCCCGATCGGCACTACGACCATCCCCAGCGCGGTGACGATCAAAAAGCTGACCGCCCCCCACTCGCGGCGCAAGAATTCGCGGTTCAAAACGACGCCCCGTCCCGACCCTGGCTCAGTCGGCTGTCAGTCGTCCGCGGAGGCCGCGCCCTCGCCCTCTTCGTCCTTGTGCCTCATGTTGAGGATGCGGACGAAGTCCTGGGCGCGGGCCAGAGCCTTCCACCGTTCGGGGAAGAAATCCTGGGCGATGATCTTCTTGTCGGGAAGCTCGAGAACCGTCACACACCACTTGTTGAGGGTGTGCTCGACCTCGACGGCGTAGTCGCCCTCGTCATTGAGATAGCGCACGTTGCGCTCTTCGTCGCGTCGCCGACCTCGGTCGATAGCCATGGTTTCAAATACATCCCAAAAATAAAATTACGCGGAACTTTGGCCGCCCGCGCGAACTCGATTCTAGCATCCGGTCCCGTTTCAGCCGGTTGACGGGGGTCGCTCCGGCGGGCTGTCCAGGAGCAGCCGAAGATAGCTCTCGATTTCCTCTCGATACTCCGTCCGGGCCCGTCCCAGGGCGATCGAGGTCTTCAACCATCCCGGGATGGTGCCGACGTCGAAGTAGTCGGCGGCGTATTCCAGGGCCACCACCTTCTGCTGCCCGAGCAGGTTCTTGATGCCATCCGTCAGCTGGATCTCGCCTCCTGCGCCCGGCTCCGTGCGTCGCAGGGCGTCGAAGACCGCCGGACTGAGAACGTAGCGGCCCATTACGGCCAGGTCTGATGGCGCCTCGTCAACATTGGGCTTCTCGACCAGGTCGGCGACCTCGTAGACGTTGCCGTCCTGGGCCCCGATCTTGATCGACCCGAAGCGGCCGATCGACTCGATCGGCACGCGGCGGACCGCAAGGACGGTGCACTGATGCCGCTGCTGGACCTCGATCATCTGGCTGAGCACCGGCGAGGCGCCGATGAAGACGTCGTCTGGCAGAAGGCAGCCGAAGAACTGGTCACCGATCTCGGCCTCGGCCTGGAGCACCGCGTGACCCAAGCCCAGCGGCTCGTATTGGATGACCTCGCTCAGCTCGATGCCTGCCGCCGCCGCCCTGACCCGCTCGAGCATGTCGGTCTTGCCGCGCTCGGTCAGGTAGCGCTCGAGGTCGGGGGCCGGCTCGAAATGCCTGAGAAGGAGCTCCTTGCCGGGGCTGGTCACCAAGGTCACGTGGCTGATTCCCGACTGGCGCGCCTCGTCGACCGCCAGCTCTATGACGGGGCGGTCGACCACCGGGAGCATCTCCTTGGGCAGGACCTTGGTGGCCGGCAGGAACCGCGTCCCAAGTCCGGCGGCTGGGATGACAGCGCGAGTGATCACCTAGGTTCGCCCGCGGATCAGGGGGAGGGCGAAGGTTTGGGTGACGCCGAGGGCGCCGGCGCCGGCGACGGCTGTGGCGGCGGCGGGTTGCTGAAGATCACGGCCATGTGGTTGAACATGGCGTAGGCGGCTTCGAAGGTGCTGTCGTCGATCCATTCCGGGTGAGTATCAGGGTTGTTGATCAGGACATACCCGGGAGCCCACCCCGAGATCGTGACAGCGTGCTCCCAGGGGGCGCCATACATGATGTTCTGAGTGCCGTCGTAGGCTGCCATGTACTGCATCGGGTGGGGCTGGTAGGCGAAGGCGACCCAAACCACCACGGGCTGCCGGTTCTTGGCGGCGGCGTAGATCGTCGACGGTGCGATTACCTCACCCGCCTGCGCCACGTACGCCCCGAAGTAATTACCGGCTGCCGCCACTCGTGGGTAGTAGACGCCGTAACCGGACAGCGAACCCGAGTCGGCGTTCTCGTAGCCGTTGTAGTTACCCACGAAGCTCTTGTAGGGGTTGCCCCAGATCAGGCTGCCGCTCGGGCTGCGGCTGGGCAGCGTCCGATCAACGGTGAAGTAGTTGAGGATGTCGTCCTGGCTGACGTTGTGGCCGTAGTACATCAGCGCCATCTCCAGGGAAGCCGCCTCGCAGCTCAGCGAGTAGACCTGGTGGATGAAGGGCACGCCGTCGACGATCGCCCCCGCAGGAGTGAACGGCCTGGACTTGGCCGCCCGGTAGAGACCGACCAGGTCGCGGATCAGGAATGAGAGCGGCCCTTCGACGGCCTGGATCGCCGCCAGGTTGGAGGCGGCGTCCAGCTGCGTGGCCAGGGCGTTGATCTTGGCCGCGTCGCTGGTGACGTCGGCGCCGGCCCCCTGTGCCAACCCGAGCTCGTAGCGGGCCGACGCCAGCAGGCTGTAGGCGTTGCTGCGCGAGTAGAGCAGGTTCTCGAGGGTGGCGGCATCGGCGGCGTACCCGGCGGCCAGGTTGTTGAAGTCGTCGGGAGTCGTGGCGCTGGGGAAGCGCGATTCCAGGTCCGCGATCGCCGCGGCCACGGCGGTGACGTCGAGGACTGGGATCGCCCGCGCCTGGGCCAGGTCGCCGAGCGCGCGGCTCCGCTGGTAGCCGGCATTGTCGCTGGCGGCCTGCAGGGCGCTGATGTAGGCGACGCGGCCGGCCGTCGCCGCCACCAGCGCAGCATCCTGCGTCTTCAGGTCCTGGATCGATTTGCTGGCCAGGCGCGGGATCTGCTCCCGGCCGGCTGCGGCCTCGCCCTGCTGGTAGGCGGCGACGTACGTCGAAGTGTCGATGCCGGCGTTGCGCGCCGCGACCAGGTCCTGCGCCATGGCTTCCAGCGCCGCGCGAAGCTGTTCGTTGAGGGAGACCTCCTCGTCCACTTCTCGGAGAGCCACGTCGATGGTCATCCGGCGGATGTCAGCGGTGCGGCGGCCCAGCTCCATGATGACCTGTCGATCGACCACGAAGGTCGCCGCCGGCTTCGGCCTGGCAACCAGTTTGGTCTCGCGAACGCTCAGGTCGGCGAGCTTCTCGGCCGGGGTGCCGTCGCTCGCGCTGCGGTTCAGCTGGGCGCGGAACTCGGTGTCGGCGGCCTTCAGCTCGGTCTCGGCGCCACTTACCCCGCGGTGAGCCTGGTCGACCGCCACCCAACCGCCAACGCCGCCGGCGACACCGAAGGTGCCGACGAGCTGAGCAGCGGCGAGCGCCACGCGGACGTGGACGAGTTGGCCAAGCACTTCGCTCTCATCTTAGAGAGGCGGTCCCGCCCGGTCGACACGATCCTGGAGCGGCGTTGTAAAGGCGCCGCGAACGGCGATCAGGCCGGAGCGATGCTCTCGCTGAGCCCGCGACGGCGCAGCCAGACGGCGAGGGCCACGGTGCCCACCACCACCACCGCAGCCGTCGCAACCGCCGGCCAGGGCACGTACTCCTCGCCGGTGAGCCGACGCTGGATCAGCTCCAGCTCGTCGACCGCTCGCTCGACCAGGACCTGCTGAGCGCTCTTGGGATTGGGGTTGAACCCGGCCAGGCGGCGCCTCACCCTCTCGCGCGAGCTGTCGTCGGCCAGCGTCGGCAGGGCGTCGGACAGCGCCTCGACCACGTCGGCCAGGTGGAATGATGCCGCTCCCGGGTCCTGGCTCAGCCAGCGATCGATGGAGTCGGACAGGTCGTCGGCGCTTCGGTGTGTCATGCCTCCTCCTCCGCCAGGCTCTTGCGCAGGTTGCTCACGCCGCGGAAGACCAGCAGCTTGACCGCCCCCTCGGTGCGGTTCATGACCTTGCCGACCTCTTTGTTGCGCATCCCCGCGAAGAAGCGCAGCAGGATGGCCTGGCGCTGGTCTGGGGGCAGCGCCCGAATCGCGTCCTGGAGCTCGGCCGACTGCTCGCGGCGCAGCCATTCGTCGCCAGTGGTGTCGGACCCTTCTCCCACCTGCTCGTCGTTGAGTTCGAGCCAGGCCGGCCGGCGATGGTCGCGGGCCAGCAGGTTGCTGGCGACTCGGTACAGCCATGCCGAATAGGGGACGCCGCGCCAGCGGAAGTTGGGAAGGTCCTCGAGACCGCGCTGGAAGGTGGCCGCGGTGATGTCCTCGGCCTGTTCGCGACTACCGCAGTGGTAGTAGACGTACGAGAAGATCTGGTCGAAATACCGGTCATAAAGGTTTTGGAAGGCCGCGGCGTCCTTCTGGGCCGCCTCGACCAGGCCTCGCTCTTCCTCGAGTTCGGCGTCGGTCTTACGCAATCGATGTAAACCTCAAGCCCCCTCGGCGGCAAAGGTTACGCATCCCGGCCGCGGCGGTTTCCCGCGTAGAGCTCAACTGATCAGCCCGAGCCGCCTCCCGGCGCTCTGGAAGACCTCCAGCGCGGCGTCCAGCTGGGCCCGGGCATGCTCGCTGGTGACGATGGTTCGGACGCGACTCTGCTCCCGCGCCACCATCGGGAAGACGATCGGCTGAGCGAAGATCCCTCCCTCCATCAACGCGTCCGAGAGGGCGTTGGCCTTTTCCGGGTCGCCGGCGATCACCGGGGTGATGGGAGTCTCACTGACCCCGGTGTCGAAGCCGAGGCCCTTCAGCTGGGCCTTGAAGTAGCGGGTGTTGTCCCACAACCGCTCGATCCGCTCCGGCTCCTCCAGGAGCACGTCGATGGCGGCGATGCAGGCCGCCGCCACCCCCGGCGGGTGCGAGGTCGAGAAGAGCAGCGGGCGGGCGCGCGCCACCAGGAACTCGCGAAGCACGGCGCTTCCCGCGGCGTAGCCACCGACCACCCCCATCGCCTTGGACAGGGTGCCCACCTGGATCTCGACGCGGCCCTCGAGCCCGAAGTGGCTGACGGAGCCTCGACCGTTCTTGCCCAGCACGCCGGAGGCGTGGGCGTCGTCCACCATCACCATCGCCTCGTTGGCCTCGGCGCGTTCCACGATCCCGGGGAGGTCGGCGATGTCGCCGTCCATGGAGAAGACGCCGTCCGTGACGACCAGCTTGCGGCGATAGGGCTTGGCTTCGGCCAGGGCGCGCTCGAGGTCATCCATGTCGCGGTGCTTGAAGATCAACCGGGCAGCCTTGGTCAGACGGATGCCGTCGATGATGCTGGCGTGGTTGAGCTCGTCGGAGATGACCACGTCGCCCTCCACCAGCACGCAGGAGAGGATCCCGAGGTTGGTGGCGTAGCCCGACTGCAGCGTCAGCGACGCCTCGGTGTGCTTGAAGTCGGCGAGCCGCCGCTCCAGCTCTTCGTGGATCGACATGGTGCCGGCGATGGTGCGAACCGCGCCGCTGCCGACGCCGGTCTTCTGGGTGGCGGCGAGGTCTGCCGCCACCAGCCGGGGGTGCGTGTTGAGGCCGAGGTAGTTGTTCGAGGACAGGTTGATCAGCCGCCTGCCGCCGATCAAAACCTCGGCGCCCTGGGCCGATTCCAGCACCCTCAGCGGCCGGTAGAGGCCCTTCTCGGTGAGCTCCGCCAGCTCAGCGGCAAGACTGGCCTCGGACGCGCGGCCGCTCACGGTCGCCCACCGTTGGACGCGCGGCGCCCACCGTTGGACGCGCAGGTCACGGTGTGCCCCCGGGGTAGATCACGATCTTGCCCGACTCGCCGTGTTGGAGCAGGTGCATGGCCTCCTCGATGTCCTCGAGCGCGACGTGGTGGGTGATCAGGGGTTTGACGTCCACCCCGCCGCCGGGGCTGAGCAGGCGCTTGGTGTCCTCCCAGGTCTCCCAGATCCGGCGCCCGAAGATGCCGAAGACGGTGATCCCCTTCATGATCACCAGCTCGTTGAGGTCCAGCGTCACCGGCTCCACCGGCAGCCCCAGCAGGCTGATCCAGCCACCCGGCCGCAGGCAGCGGAGCGCCTGGTCGATCGCGGACGCGGCGCCGGACATCTCCAGCGCCACGTCAAAAGGGCGACCCGCCGCCAGCATCAGCGCCTCGTCGGCGTCGGGACGGCGGGCGTCGATGACGGCGTCGGCGCCGGCGGTGCGGCCCAGCGCCGCGCGGTAGTCGTTGATGTCGGTGGCGACCACGCGCGCCGCGCCTTCTGCCTTGGCGATCGCGATGCAGAACAGCCCGATCGGCCCACAGCCTGTGACCAGCACCAGCTGGTCCTTGAGCGACCGGCGGGTGGCCGAGTGGACGGCGTTGCCGAACGGCTCCTGGATGCTGGCGACGTCGATGGGCATGGAGCGGTCGTTGATCCAGGCGTTCTCGGCCGGGATCGCGATCAGCTCGGCGAAGCAGCCGTCACGCTCGAAGCCCAGCAGCTTCACGTTCTGGCAGTTGTGGCGCTCGCCGATCAGGCACTGGTGGCAGGTGCCGTCGACGACGTGGCTCTCGGCGGAGATGAAGTCTCCCGGCTTGACCCGCTCGACCCGCGCGCCGACCGACTCGACGGTGCCGCAGAACTCGTGCCCAACCACCCGGGGCGTCTCCATCCGCTCGGCGACCCAGTGGCGCCACTCGTACATCGCCAGGTCCGAGCCGCAGATCGAGGTCGCCTCCACCCGCACCAGGACCTCATCCTCGCCGGGCCGCGGATCGGGTACCTCGGCAATCTCGACGCCGGGTCCCGGCCGCGCTTTGACGACTGCTTTCAACTCGCCGCCATTCTAATTACACTGGTGCTTCCCACTTGGGATACGGAGGAACAGATGGTTACCGCCTACGTGTTGATCAACACCTCGCCCGGTCGGGCCATGGACGTCGCCAAGAAGCTGCAGGGCACCAAGGGAATCACCGTCGCCGACGCCATCACCGGCGAGTACGACGTCATCGCGCGCATCGAGGGTGAGGATGTCAACGCCATCGGCGGGGTAATCGTCGAGTCGATCCAGAAGATCGAGGGAGTCTTCAAGACCGTAACCTGCCTCGCCGTCACCTAGGCGAGGCGCGCCGCCGGCGGCGGCCGCTACCGGTCCTGGAGCGCCGCGCTGAAAGCCTGGGCGCGGAAGTCGAAGATCGCCTTCAGCTGGCGATCGACGAAGAGATTGCGTGCAACCTCGCCCAGCGGCCCCAACGGCATCTCGTAGTCGATGCGGTCGCGGATGATGGTGCGCGAGTCGCCATCGGCGTCAAAAATGTGGGTGTGGGTCCAGTGGCGATAGGGGCCCCGCACCTGCAGGTCGGCGAAGCGGCGCGGGGGGTCCCACTCGATGATCCGGCTGGTCCAGTCGATCGGGATGCCGTTCAACCTGATCCGGTAGCGCACCTCCGTGCCGACGTCGAACCGCTCCGGTGGCGGGTCGAGGTAGCGAAAACCAAGTCTCGTGGGCGTCACCCGCGCCAGGTTCTCAGCGGTGGCGAAGAAGTCGAAGACGGCGGACTGGGGCAGGCCCACGGCCTGGTCGCGGGCTAGGTGGTGAACTCCCAAAGCGCTCCCGTGCTGGACCGCGGCGCTAGAGCCGGCGCCAGCTGATCCCGAGGTCGGCCATCGAGTCGAGCGTCTCGGCCGGGTCAAACGCCTGCGCCGGCGAAAGCACTCCAGCCGCCCGCTGCTTGCCGGCGACCAGCTTGGCCGCGGTCCGGGCCAGGACCTCCCCGGTCAGGCCGTAGGGGTCGACCCCGCTGACAGCGAGGCGGCGCTGACCAGCGTCGTCAGGATCCACCTCCACAAGGATCATCCACTCCTGCTTGGCGCGCTGCTCCGGGGTCGGGCCCTCGGGCATGCGTTGTACGGCGCGGCGCATCACCGCCCGGGCCGGGCTCGACGTCATCATCGGCGCCAGCAGTGGCAGCATTCCCGCGCTGCGGGCGACGGCCTCGGGCATGTCCATCAGCGTCGAGACGTCGACGTCGGGGCGCCGGCGCGGAAGCAGCTCGCGCTCGCCGCCGTCGTAGACGACCGCCCAGCGCTCACCGAAGGGTTCCGGGAAGTCGACCCGGCGGCTATCCGGCTTGATCGCACGAGCCCGGTTGCCAAAGATGATCCCCAGCGCCGTCAGGGCTGTGCCCCGGGTGGCGTACTTGGGGAGGGCGTACGAGACCCGCAGGCTGCGCGTCTTGGGAAAGGCATCGAGCGCCAGCTCGACGGCGCAGTCGCCGAAGACGTACTCGAAGGCGCAGGAGTTCATCACCACCAGCCCCTTCTCTTTAGCCATGGCGTTGTGGCGGCGGTAGGTCTGGGCCATGAAGCCAGCCTCACCGGTGGAGTCGAGGTAGTGGGAGCCGGAGGCGATCGCGGCCGCCACCGTGAGCTCGCCGACCTCCATGAAGGGGCCGGCGGTCGACGCCAGCACCGAGCCCATCGACGCCACCTCTGCCAGCGCCGCGGGATCATCGTGGCGCGCCACCGCCACCGGGTGCTCGCCGTCGAACTCGGCGGCCATCCGTTGCAGGCTCTCGCGGTTGCGCCCGGCCAGCACCATGGAGACCCAGGAGCGCTCCATGGCGTGTGCCGCCAGGTGGCCCGTGTACCCGGTGGCGCCGTACAGAACCGCATCGGCGACGCGGCTTCTGGCTGCTTCAGGTGCGTTGTCGCCGGCGGCTGCGAGCGGAGCTGGGGTTGACCTCGGCATCACTCGGAGAATACCGGTCGGGTCTCCGCCGAAGACCCGGTCAGATCGCCGAGGCCCTGGCCTGCTCCAACGCCCGGGCCGCCGGCGCCAGGTCATAGGGATGAGGTACCTGGACGATCAGGTGCTGGACCCCGGCGGCGGCGTACTCCTCGACCTGGTCGAGGTCGCCGGCGTCCACCAGGATCGAGCGTTCGATCTCGCCGGGATCCCGGCCCACCTTTTCGCACCATTGGTCGAGCACGGCGTTCTTGGCCGCCCAGGTAGTAGGCGTTCCGAACCAGTTCCAGGCGTTGGCGTGCTGGGCGACCAGCCGCAGCATCACCTGCTCGCCGCCGGCGCCGACCAGGATCGGCATCGGCCCCACCGGCGGCGGGTTGAGCTTCGTTAGCCGCTCCTTGATCCGGACGATCGCCTCCGCGAAGGCCCGTGTCCGGTCGGCCTTGGTGCCGAAGGGGTAGCCGTACTCGCGGTGGTCGCGCTCGAACCAGCCCGCGCCGACGCCGAGGATGAACCGCCCGCCGCTGAGATGGTCGATGGTACGAGCCATGTCAGCAAGCAGGTCGGGGTTGCGGTAGGCGGTGTTGGTGACCAGCGCGCCGAACCGAGCCTGGCTGGTCTCGACCGCCATCGCCGCCAGCAGGCTGTAGCCATCGAAATGGGTCCCGGCGGAATCCCCGGTGAGGGGGAAAAAGTGGTCCCAGGTCCAGATGCTGTCGAAGCCGGCGGCGTCCGCCTCGCGCCAGGCTCGGCGCATGGCGTCGGTGCTGGTGTGCTCGGGGTGCAGCTGCACCCCGATCTTGAGCGTGGTCACTACCGCGCCGCCACCGCCCGCACGCGGACTAGGAGAGGCCCCGGTTGAGTCTGTCGAACACGCCCTGGAAGATGCGCGCGAAGGTGGGAAACGCGTGCATCGTATCGGCGAGCACCGGCATCGGTACGCCCGCGCGCATCGCCAGCGTGAACTCGGTGAGCATCTCGCCAGAGCGCGGGCCCACCAGGGTGGCGCCGACGATCAGCTTGCTGTCGGCGTCGACCACGACCTTGATCACGCCGCCCGGCTCGCCCGCGATCTCTCCGCGGGCCGATCTCGCCACTTCGGCGGTCCCGATGTGGACGTTGATGCCCTGCTCCCGGGCCTGGGCCTCGCTCAGCCCGATCGAGCCCACCTCGGGGTCGGTGTACGTGACCCGCGGGATCGCGATGTGGTTGGCGCGTATGCTCTCGCCGCGAAGGCGGCGCCCGACAACGGTGCCGTGGTAGTGGGACAGATGCGTGAACCCGCCCAGGCCGGTGATGTCCCCGACGGCGTAGATGCCGTCGGCGGCCTCGAGGGTCTCGGGGTCGACCTGCACCCAGCCCCGGTCGTCGGCGCGCAGGCCGGCGGCCGCCACGTCGATGGTGTCGCTGTTGGGCTTGCGTCCGGTGGTCACCAGGATCTTGTCGCAGGCGACCACGCTGCCGTCGGCGCAGTGGACGTGGATCTCGCCGTCCTCGAGGTCGAGCCGGTCGACGTTGGTCGAACAGGAGATCTCGAGGCCCTCCTCGACGAGCTTTTTCTGGACGTACTCGCCGGCCTCGGGCTCCTCGTTCGCCAGCACCCTGGCGGCGGCCTCGAACAGGTGGACCTTGCTGCCGAATCGCAGGAAGGCCTGCGAGATCTCGACGCCTGCGGGTCCCGCCCCGATGACCACCAGCCGCTCCGGCAGCTCCTCGGCGAGCACCGCGTCGCGGGTGGTCCAGGCGCCCACCTCTTCGATGCCAGGGATGCGGGCCACGATCGGCTCGGTCCCGGTGGCGATCACGATCGCCTTGTTGGCCGTCAGCTCGCGGCCGTCGACGGTGACGGTTCGGGGACCGGTGACGCGGCCCTCGCCGCGGATCACCGTGTGGCCCTGGCTCTCGATGGCCTTGGCGGCGCCGGAGTCATCCAGCTCGCGGACCATCCACATGGTCCGCTTGTGGATCTTGGGATAGTCGACGTCGTACTCGACCCTGGATGCCGCCAGCTCGCGCGCCCGATCGGCCTCGGACAGCGTCTCGGCGCTGCGAAGGAGGGTCTTGCTGGGCATGCATCCCCAGTAGGGACACTCGCCGCCGACGAGGTGTCGCTCGATCACCGCCAGCGAAAGGCCGGAGCCCTCCAGCTCCACCCCGATGGCCTCTCCCGCCGGGCCGGCGCCGACACAGATGACGTCGAACTCCTCACTCATCGCTTACCTCCGGAGCCAGTTGCCAAGCTCCGATTGTGAGGCAAACGATCAGCGGGTTGGGTTGGGGATGAAGTCGATGTGCTCGTGCTCGCCGCGGTCGTGGGCGGCGCGCTCGCGCTGGTAGAGCTCGGCGATCCGGGGGTGGACGTCGTCTGGGTCGTAGCGCACCACGACATGCTGAAGCTGGGGACGGGGAGATGTCTGCGGGGGGGAGGAGACGTCGGACATGATGGCCTTCCTTACGTTTCTTCGGATGTTTCCTGGTTCGAAACCACCCTGGGCCCCGAAAGATTCCGAAAGGAAAGCCCTAGGCCGACCTAGTCGCTGAGCCTCAGTTCGACAGCACCGAAGCGAGCGCCTCGACGGCGGCGTCGACGCCGGCGCGGTCGACATCGAGGTGGGTGACGGCGCGGATCACCGTCGCCGACAGCGGGCAGAGACGGACGCCGTGCTCGGCCAGGGTCCGGTCGCCGATATCGGTGGCCGCCTGGCCGGTGGCGCCGACGTCGAAGATCACGATGTTGGTGTCGACAGTCGCCGGGTCGAGGCTGACGCCGGGTAGGCCCGCGATCCCCTCGGCGAAGGCCCTGGCGTTGGCGTGGTCATCGGCGAGGCGGTCGACGTTGTGCTCCAGCGCGTAGATCCCGGCGGCGGCGATCACCCCCGACTGGCGCATCGCTCCACCGAGCCGCTGCTTCCATTTCCAGGCGCGCTCGATGAATTCGGTTGAGCCCGCGAGGACGGCGCCAACGGGCGCGCCCAGTCCCTTGCTGAGGTCGATCCAGATCGAGTCGAAGCAGGCGCCGAAGTCGGAGGCGGCCGTGCCGGTGGCAACCACCGCGTTCAACAGCCGGGCGCCGTCGCAGTGGGCCAGCATCCCGTGCTCGTGAGCCAGGTCGGTCACCGCCCGCACCTGCTCCAGGGACCAGCAGCTGCCGCCGCCGAAGTTGGAGGTCTGCTCGACTGAGACCAAGCGGGAGATCGGCGCGTGTCGCATCGAGGGGCGGAGGGCGGCGGCGACGTCGGCGGCAGTGAAGATCCCCCGCGCTCCCGCCAGCGGCCGGAGCAGGGCTCGGCTGATCACCGCAGGAGCGCCGGCCTCGGAGGTCAGCGGGTGCGCGGTCTGGTCGATGATGATCTCGTCGCCCGCGTCGCAGTGGACGGCGAAGGCGATCTCGTTGCACATCGTCCCCGATGGCAGGAAGACGGCCGCCTGGTGCCCCACCAGGTCTGCGACCATCTCCTGCAGGCGATTGGTGGTGGGATCCTCGAACTTCTGCTCGTCGCCGACATCGGCGTCCAGCATCGCGTGGCGCATCGCGGCGCTGGGCTTGGTCAGCGTGTCGCTGTAGAGGTCAACCAGGATCTCGGGCATCCAGGGATGGTAGCCGTCGCAGCATCGACGCGCGACGACGCTACGGCGCGGGGGTGTCCGGCTCCGCGGCGGGCGGGTCCGGCTGCTTGCCCTTGCGGCCGCGAATCGCGCGGAGCCTGTCGCCGATCTCCTTCTCGACGCCGCGGTCGGTTGGCTCGTAGTACGGCTGTCCCGGCAGCCGCCCGGGCAGGTACTCCTGGTCGACCCAGGCGTCGGGGAAGTCGTGCGGATACTGGTAGTCCTTGCCGTGGCCGAGCCTCTTGGCGCCGGCGTAGCTGGCGTCGCGCAGGTGCGGCGGCGGCGATTGCTGGCCGGACTCGGCGAGGTCGGCGCGGGCGCGGCTGAGGGCCACCATCGACGCGTTCGACTTCACCGCCGAGGCCAGGTAGGTCGCCGCCTGCGAAAGGTTGAGCGAGGCCTCGGGCAGGCCCACCACCCGCAGCGCGTCGAACGCGGCCACCGCCACCACCAGCGCCATCGGATCGGCGTTGCCGATGTCCTCCGACGCGAAGATCACCATCCGCCGGGCGATGAACTCGGGGTCCTCGCCGGCCTCCAGCATCTGCGCCAGCCAGAAGACGGCGGCGTCCGGGTCGCTGCCGCGCATGCTCTTGATGAAGGCGCTGATGACGTCGTAGTGGGCGTCGCCGGCCTTGTCGTAGCGCAGCACCCGGCGCTGCAGCGCGGCGTTGACGTCGTCGGCGCGAACCGTCGGCGCACCCGCGGCGGTCGCCGCGGCGACGCAGACCTCGACGGCGTTGAGGGCGAAGCGGGCGTCGCCGCCGGCCATGTCGACGATGCGATCGATCGCCTCCGGCTCGAAGGTCACCCCGGCGCCGCCCACGCCCCGGTCGGTGTCCGAGAGGGCGCGGTCCACGACGGTGCGGACCTGCTCGGGCGAGAGCGCCTCCAGACGGAACAGCAGGCTGCGCGACAGCAGCGGTGAGTTGACCTCGAAGAAGGGGTTCTCGGTGGTGGCGCCGATCAGCACCACCCAGCCGCTCTCGACCGCCTTCAGCAGCGCGTCCTGCTGCGACTTGTTGAAGCGATGGATCTCGTCGATGAAGAGGATCGTCCGGCGGTTGGCCTTGAGCATCTCGCGTCCGGCCTCGATCGCCTTGCGCACGTCGGCAACGCCGGCGCTGACGGCGCTGACCTCGATGTAGTGCGCCCTGGTGGTCCTGGCGATGACCGCCGCCAGCGAGGTCTTGCCGGTGCCCGGCGGCCCCCAGAGGATCACCGACGACAGCCTGTCGGTCTCGATCAGCGCCCGCAGCGGGCTGCCCGGGCCGACGACGTGCTCCTGGCCGACAAGCTCGTCCATCGATCGCGGCCGCATCCGGGCCGCCAGCGGCGCGCTCCGGTCGACGTTCTCGGGCTCGGGCGCCAGGTCCGGAAACAGCTGGCCGGTCATGGCTTCAAGTCTGACGCGTAGCTGCGCGCCCCGACCGATAATCGACTTCTTAGACAAACATCACGGTGCTCTAACCGTCGCGAAGCACACTTCTGGATGGCACGGACGTTGCGCCGCCCGTGCCACCAACAAGCGGACGGAGGTTGACCGATGGACCCGAACAACCAGGGACCGCCCGGCGGCGGCGGCTTCTTCCAGGGCGGCCCCGGCGGCGGCGGCCGATTCGTCGGCCCCGGAGGGCCGATGGTGCACCGCGCCTTCTCTCCGGAGTTCCTCATCGGGACCATCGTTCTGATAGTGCTGATAGTCCTGCTGGTCGCCTTGTTCCTTTATGTCCTCTATCGCATCTCGATGCAGTCGTCCGGCGGCTGGGGCCGCAAGAGCGCCGCTGTGCACGAGCTCGAGATGCGCTACGCGCGCGGCGAGATCGGCCGCGACGAGTTCCTGCTGCGGCGTCACGACCTCACCTCCGGGGCGGGCAAGATCCTGCCGCCGGCGCCACCCGGGGCGCCGGCCGCCGCACCCCCGCCATCTGCGGGCACACCACCGCCCCCGGCCCCGCCTGCCCAGGGCGCCCAAGCCGCTTCCTGACCCGACCCTGAGGGGCCCTTGCATTTTTAGATAGCGGCCGCTATCTTAGTAGCGTATGCTATCCGCAACCAGGCGCGCCACCCCCAGGCTGACCCGGGACGAGAAGAAGGCCCAGACACGGCTTCGACTCCTGGAGGCCGCCGCTCATGTCTTCGCCCGCCGCGGCTACCATGCCGCCACCGTCGACGAGGTCGCCGAGGAAGCCGGCTACACCGTGGGCGCCCTCTACTCCAACTTCGCCGGCAAGCAGGAGCTCTTTTTGGCGATGCTCGACGAGCACTTCGATCAAGAGATGGCGGCGTACAAGGAGATCTCGTCGCAAGGAGCGACAGCGGAGGAGAAGGCCCGCGGCTCGGCCGACTACTGGATGAACTTCCTGGAGACCAACCCGCACTTCTTCCCCCTCTTCATCGAGTTCTGGGGTCTGGCCCTTCGTGATCCCGAGCTGCGGGAGCAGTTCAACGCCCGGGTCCGGGCCTTTCACTCGGCGGTCGCCGAGCTGATGCGCGCCGACGCCGCCGAGCTGGGCCTGGAGCTGCCCGCGGACGCTGCCCAGAGCCTCGCCACCGTGGTCAGTGCCATCGGCAACGGCCTGGCTCTGAACATGCTCTCCGACCCCACGGTCGTCCCCCGCGAGCTTTTCGGCGACTTCATGGCGCTGATCTTTACGGCGCTGACGCAGATGGCCGCCGGCGGCGAGATCGCCGGCCTGGCCCCGCCCACAACCGCATCAAGGAGGAAGCGCTGATGGCTATGCCGCTGGCCGCTCAGTCCGCCGCCCAGCCGGGCCTGCCACCGGGCCCGAAATGGCCGATGCTGATCCAGGCGGGACTCTGGGAGGCCCGCTTCCCCGAGTTCAACGGCTGGCTCAACCGCCGCTACGGCAACCTCTTCACCGTCAAATTGCCCTTCAGCGGAAGCGTTGTCAGCGTCGTCGAGCCGGACATCATCCGCACCCTCTTCGCCGATCGCGGAGAGCGAACCCACGCCGGCGAGGCGAACCGCATCCTCGAGCCGATCATGGGACGCAACTCCGTGCTGCTGCTCGACGGTCCCGAGCACACCCGCCAGCGCAAGCTGGTCCATCCGCCGTTCCACGGCGAGCGTATGGCCGCCTACGGGCAGGTGATAGCCGAGCTGACGGCTCAGGAGGTGGAGCGCTGGCCAAACGGGGAGGCGTTCTCGCTGCACCAGCGGATGCAGTCGCTGACGCTCGAGATAATCCTTCGGGTCGTCTTCGGCCTGGACGATGGCGAGCGGCTGGAGCACATCAAAACGCTGATCCACCGAGCTGTCTCGATCGGCAACAACCCGTTGGCGCTGCTGCCCGCGGCGCGGAGGGACTTCGGGCCGTTCAAGGCCTGGACCGACTTCGTCCGGCGTCGCACAGAGCTCGACGAGGCCCTCTTCGCGGAGATGCGCGAGCGCCGCGACGCCGGCAACCTGGAGGACCGCGAGGACATCCTCTCGATGCTGATGCTGGCGCGCGACGAGGACGGCGAGGCGATGACCGAGGTCGAGCTTCGCGACGAGCTGATGACCCTGCTGCTCGCCGGCCACGAGACCACGGCCTCATCGCTGTCGTGGTTCTTCGACCTGGCGCTCCACAATCCCGCCGAAATGGCCAGCCTCAAGCAGGACCTGGCCACCGGCAGCCGCGAGTACCTCGACGCCGCCATCACCGAGACGATGCGGATCCGCCCGGTGGTGCCGGTGGTCGCCCGCCGCCTACAGCAGCCGATGGAGATCGGCGGCTACCAGATCCCCGCGGGGATGACGGTAGCGCCCAACATCTTCCTCACCCACCGCCGCGCCGACATCTACCCCGAGCCCGAGCGATTCCGGCCCGAGCGATTCGTCGGCACCAAGCCCGACACCTTCTCCTGGCTGCCCTTTGGCGGCGGCATCCGTCGCTGCGTCGGCGCAGCCTTCGCCTGGTTCGAGATGGAGACGGTGATCCCGGAGGTGCTCTCGCGGGTGAACCTGGAACCGGTGTCCACCCGGCCGGAGTCGATCAAGCGCCGCGCCGTCACCCTGATCCCCGCGGGTGGCGCCGCGATGCGGGTGGCTTCCCGGAACTAGCGGCGGCGAACGCCGGCAGCCGAGTGGCCCGCCCCGCCGGCCGACAAGCCGGCCCGGACCGCGGCTAAGCCAACGAGCCGGTCGGGACGGCGGGTTAAGCCGAAGAGCCGGCCAGCGCCGCTTGGCTAGGATCCACGGCGGGGGCCGCCGGCCGCAGCGCCGAGACTGCGGCGGCAACCACGGTTGCGCCGCCGGAAACCAGGAACGCCTGGTGGATTCCGCTCTCGAAGGCCATCAGCGCCGCCGGCTGCGTCGCCATCCCGCCTCCAAAGAGGAAGACGTGGAACATGATCGCCTGCGGGATCTTGCTCAACACCAGCGGGAAGGCGAAGCTGATGCTCAGCATCTGGCCGGTGTTCAGTAGCATGCTGCCGGTGCCCGCGGCGATGCCGCGACGGCTGATCGGCACCGCCGTCATCAGGTCGCGGGTGTTGGGCGACATGAAGAGCCCCGAGCCCGCGCCCATCAGGAACATCAGCGAGCCCAGCGCCAGGTAAGAGGTGGTGTGGTCGATGCGGCTGAGACCAAAGAGCGCCGCCGCGCTCACCAGCAGCCCACCGGTGGCAAGGTTGCGCGAGCCCAGCCGGTCGGAGAAGAAACCTGACAGAGGTCCGACCAGCAGGAAGCCGGCGCCGAACGGCGCCATCATCAGGCCGGCCGTCAGTGGGTCCTTGCCGTAGGGGCCCTGCAGGAAAAAGATGAGGATGAAGAGGACCGCGCCTCGGGCCAGCCCGTTGAGGGCGTTGGCCAGCCCCGAGATGGCGAAGCGCCGGTTGCGGAACAGCCGCAGGTCGAGCATCGGGTCGGGGAACCGCGCTTCGGTGACGATGAAGACTGCCAGGCCGACGACCGCCAGCGGGAACAGGACGACGGTGATCGCCGAGGGCAACAGCGGGAAGGCCAGGTTGGACAGCGCCAGCAGCAGCGAGCCGAGCCCGACTACGAAGCTGACGGCGCCGAGCCAGTCGAAGCGCTCGTGCAGGGTGGCCACCATCGGCTCGCGCAGGCGCCAGACCGACCAGATGCTCCCGGCCACGCCGATGGGCACGTTGACCAGGAAGACGTAGCGCCACGAGATCGCGGTGAGGACTCCGCCTACCACCGGCCCGATCAGGAACCCGGCGGCGGCGGCGACCGAGTTGACGCCCAGCCCCAGCCCGACCCGGTGATGGCGAAAGGCGTCGGTGACCAGCACCGCGCTGATCGATATCAGGAAGGCCCCGCCGATGCCCTGGACCAGGCGGGCGCCGATCAGGTCCAGGCCGTGGAACTGCGGCTGGGCCAGTCCGGCCAGCAGCGAGCCGGCGGTGAAGAGAACGAACCCAGAGACGTAGAGACGCTTGCGCCCGACCATGTCGGCGAGCCTGCCTGCGATCGGCACCAGCGCGGTGGTGATCAGGAGGTAGCCGAGCAGCACCCACATGATGGTCAGGAAGTCGATCCGCAGTGCCGTCAGGATCTTGGGCAGCGCGATGATCAGGGCCGAGCCCTGCACCGAGGCCAGCAGCGCTCCCACGGTGGTGACCGAGAGCACCACCCAAGGAGAGCCGGCGGCGCGGTCCTCTTCGAGAAAGGCGGCGGCCGCCTCCTCCTGGGCGGCTTCCTTCTCGTCCGATGCTCCCGAAGCCTGCGCGGCCGAGGTCATCGGGCTGGTCCCCGGGGCGGCAGCCGGGTCACGCCGCAGCCGTCCGAGGTCACGCCGCCCCGGTCTCCGCCGTGGGGTCGGCGATGAACGACAGGATCTGACGCCAGGAGTCAGCGCAGGCATCGGCCCAGGCGGTGGCGGTGCGGTCGAAGAAGGAGTGGGGCGCGCCCTCGTAGACCACCATCCGGTGGGGCAGGCCCCGATCGGTCAGGCGGCGGTCCATGTCCTCGAAGTCCGACCGCGGGCTGGCCGCGTCATCGCCGGCCACCAGCATCAGCACCGGCGCCTTCATGTCGTCAAGGGCATCCCTCACCGCTTCCGGCCTGCCGTAGAAGCCGATCACGCCGTCCAGGCCAGGCTGCTCGGCGGACTGGCGCCACGACCTGGCGCCGCCAAAGCAAAACCCGACGGTGAAGACGCGAGACGCGCCCGCCGCGCGCAGCTGCTCGACGGCCGCGCCGACGTCCCTTGCCACGCCCTCGTTTGTGGTCTGCGCGACGTGCGGGCGGTATTCGAACGCGTCGGTCCGCTCCCCCATCCCGGCGGTGCGGCCGAAGTAGTCGATGGCGACGGCGTCGATCCCGGCCTCGGCGAACCGGCAGCAGAGATCCTTGTAGAAGTTGTGCAGGCCGCGGACATCGGGGCAGATCACGATCCCGGCTCCGCTCGGCTTGGCGGGTCGAGCCGTGCGGGCAGCAAACCGGTTGCCGTCGGCGGCGGTCAGGACCAGGTCTTCAAAGCCGGCGACCTCGCCATTGAGGCCGTGGTCAGGGGGTCGGGCGTCGTTGCTGTAGCACATGGAATAAGCTTATGACAAATTGGTTAACATTGTTAAGTAATGCCGCCCGAGACAGCCACCACCGCTCCCCCCGTCGTTAGCCTCACCATCGAGGACGCCGACCGGCTGCGGCTCGTCATCACCCGCCTCCAACGGCGGCTGCGCCGGCAGGCCAACGCCGGCATCACCCCCTCGCAGCTGGCGGTGCTGGGAACCCTCAACCGCCTCGGACCGCTGACCCTGGGTGAGCTCGCCGGCGCGGAGTCAGTCGCGCCACCATCGATAACCCGCATCGCGGCGGCACTCGAAGAGAAGCAGCTGGTTGAGCGGGTGGCGGTCAGCGACGACCGTCGCTCATCGCGGCTCCGGCTAACCCCCAAGGCTCGACGCCTGATCCAGACCATCCGGCACGAGCGTACCGCGTGGATCGCGGCCCGCGTCGCCGAGCTGAGCGGCTCCGACATCCGCGCCCTGCAGCGGGGCATCGAGGCGCTGGAACACCTCGCCGAGAGCGGCCAGTGAGTCGCTTCAAGGCGCTTGCCGCCAGCCCCTTCCGGGCGCTGGCGGTGCGCAACTACCGGTTCTTCTTCTTCGGCCAGATCGTGTCCATCAGCGGCACCTGGATGCAGAGCGTGGCCCAGGCCTGGCTCGTCCTCAAGCTCTCCAACAACGGCGCCCTGCTCGGGATCGTGATCGCGCTGCAGACCCTCCCCGTGCTGCTTTTCGGCGCCTGGGGCGGGGTCATCGCCGACCGCTTCGACAAGCGGAAGATCCTGGTCTGCACCCAGGTCGCGGCCGCACTTTTGGCAGTGCTGCTCGGCGTCCTGACGCTCACCGGCGTGGTCACCGTGTGGATGGTCGGCGCGGTCGCCTTCGGCCTGGGCATGGTCAACGTCATCGACATCCCCACCCGCCAGGCCTTCGTCTCCGAGATGGTCGGGCGCGAGCACATGATCAACGCCATCACCCTCAACGGCGTGATCATGAACAGCGGTCGCCTGGTGGGGCCGGCGATCGCGGGAGTGCTGATCGCCACCGTCGGCATCGCTCCCTGCTTCCTGATCAACGCCGCCTCCTACGGCGCGGTCATCGCCGGGCTGCTCTGGATCCGCGGCCGCGAGCTGTTCCGGGCCAAGCCCGTGCCGCGCGCGCCCGGCCAGCTGGTCGAGGGCATCCGTTACGTCTGGCGCACCCCGGAGCTGCGGACGCCGCTGCTGATGATGGCCCTGGTGGGGACCTTTGCCTACGAGTTCACTGTGACCCTGCCGATCTTCACCAAGTTCACCTTCCACCAGGGCGCCGAGGTCTTCGGGCTGATGACGTCGTTCATGGCCGGCGGCTCGGTGCTGGGCGGACTGGTGACAGCGGCTCGGGCCAAGCCCACCGCCCGCCGTTTGGGGATCGCCTGCGCCGTCTTCGGAGTCCTGATCCTGATGACGGCGGCGGCCCCCACGCTGCCGCTGGCGCTGCTGCTGCTGCTGGGGACCGGCGCCGCCAGCATCTTCTTCGCCGCGATGTGCAATACCACCATCCAGCTGACCGCCTCCAGCGCCATGCGCGGCCGGGTCATGGCTCTCTACGCCGTCGCCTTCATGGGCTCGACCCCGATCGGCGGACCCGTCGTCGGTTTCATCGGCCAGCAGTGGGGCGGCCGGGCGGCGCTGGCCGTCGGTGGCCTCTCCGCGCTTCTGGCGGCAGCGTTCGGCTGGCGCAGCCTGAACCGGCAGTCACGGCGGTACGACCGCGTCGAGACCGGAAAGCCCACGGAGCTGGGCACCCTGGAGAAGGCCCCGGCATAAGGTCGGTCCGGCGGGAGTTGAACAAACGGCAGCGCGCGTTTAACCTTCGTACACAACGTCGACGGACGAGGTAAGGGAGATTTCGCATTTGGCACGGACCGTTCAGACCCCAACCCCCGAGCATCAGCTCTACCACGAGTACTCGGTCGAAGAGGACCAGCAGCGGACCAACGTCCACTACGAGCAGCCGCCCGAGTTCTTCTACCTCTTCACCGGTGGCGAGTGGAACGTCTACTCGTGCAACCTCTGGGACACCGCCACCAACGACACCGAGTCGCAGGAGGCCAAGCTCGACCGGACCGCGGAGCTGGCCGGGCTCAAGCCGGGGATGCGGATCCTGGACGTGGGCTGCGGCTGGGCCGGGCCGATCACCTATCTCTCCAAGACGTACGGGGTCTCGGGAGTTGGACTGACGCTTTCACCGACCCAGAAAAAGTCGGCCGACGAGCGCATCGCCAAGCACGGTGTCGACGTCGACATCAAGATCTGCCACTGGCAGGACTACGAGGACGACCAGCCCTTCGACGCCATCGTCACCGACGAGGTGATCGTCCACTTCTACGACCTCGGCGGTTTCTTCAAAAAGGCCCACAGCCTGCTCAAGCCGGACGGCGTCATGGTCAACAAGGAGCTCCACCACAAGCACCCCAAGCACGCGGTGCTGGAGCGCGGCGGCGAGTTCGTCAGCCAGATCTACGGCGACACCGGCAACTACCGCACCCTCTCCGAGGAGCTGCAGCTGGGCTACGACGCCGGCTTTGAGATGACCGTCCACCACATCCCGGCGTGGCACTACGAGAAGACCATCGACCGCTGGCAGAGCAACATGTACGAGCACCGCGAGCGCATCAAGGAGCTGCTCGGCGACGAGGGCTACAAGAATTGGCGGATCTACCTGAAGCTGGCCCGCCGGATCCAGAAGAACATGACCCTCGACTACGTGGTGGGACAAAAGTTCTAATTCCCTAGCGCCCGGCACGCGCCGGACACATGGTTGTTGCCCGGCTGCGTCGCGATCTTTACCGATCTTTGCGGGGTTGTGCCAGTGCTGGGGCATACGGTCAGCCAGATGCCAAGACAGAAGTGGGCCTGGAAGCACGAGCCTGCCGTCAGCCAGCGAGCGGACACCGTGCTGCGAATCGCGCGGCTGCGCTGGTTCGCGGTGGTCTTGAGCTTCGTGATGGTCGTTATCGGCGACCCGCCGCCGGCATCGATGGCCGCCGGATACGCGCTCAGCGCCGGCATCCTGGTCTACAACCTGCCGCTGATGTTTGTCCGCCGCTTTTCGGCGCGGAGGGTGGAGACGCTCGCGGTTCTGTCAGTCTGCTTCGACTTCGCCGCCTGCTACTGCTGGCTCCTGCTGACCGCCAACGACCCCAACGCCACCAGCTACGTCGTCTTCATGATCGTCTCGCTGGAAGCCGGAGTACTGTTCCGGCTGAGGGGGACGGTGACCTTCATCGCCGTCTTCTTCCCGGCTTACGCGGCGTTCTGGGTCGAGCGCTCGGCGGTCTTCCACTTCCCCTTCCCGCCGGCTGAATTCGTCTTCCGGGGCGCCATCGTCGCCCTCATGGCGATGATGACCGGCAGCATCAGTGACGCCAGCGAGAAGCGCCGCGTCGCCGCCGAGAGGGCCGCCACCGATGCCGGCCGCGAGGCGATGCGCCTGGACGCCATCTACCGCGTTGGGCGCAGCGCCAGCGCCTCACTGCGGCGAGACGAGGTCCTGGAAGCGGCGATCGACTCGCTGGGGCTGATCTTCCCCCAGCGCTGGCACGGCATCATGCTGCTCGACGAGAACGGCGACCTACGCCTGGCCAGCGGCCACGGCGAGCCCCGAGACCTGACCGTCCCGCTGCCGGAAAAGCGTGCCGGGAACGGCTTCACATCGACGCTCGTGTTCGACGATCTCTGGGACGATCCCCACCTCAAGTTCGTGGGCGTCAGCCCGCCCGAATCGCTGCGGCCATACCGGTCGGCGGTGGTCACCCCACTTGGCGTGCGCGAGGTTCACTTCGGCGCGATCGTCTCGCTCGACCATGACACCAAGGCATTTGGCCCCGAGGACGTCAAGCTGATGGAGGCGCTGGGGCCGCAGGTGTCAACGGCGCTGGAGAACGCGCGGCTGTACGAGGAGGTCGAGAGCCAGTCGCTGACCGATCCGCTGACCGGCCTCGGCAACCGTCGCGCCTTCGACCTTCGGCTGGCGGAGGAGGTGGAGCGCTCCAAGCGATACGGCGAGCCGCTCAGCCTTGCGCTGGTCGACGTCGACTACTTCAAGATCTACAACGACACTCACGGTCACACCGCCGGCGACGAGGTTCTCCGCCGCCTCGGCAAGGCCCTCACCGAGCGGATGCTGAGGCGATCGGACCTCGCCTACCGCTACGGCGGCGAGGAGTTCGCGATCATCATGCCGGCGACCGGCCACAAGGAGGCCTCGATCGCCATCGATCGCCTGCACGAGACGATCCGCAGCGAGGCAATGCCGCTGGAACACCATCAGCCCGGCGGCCATCTCACCATCAGCGCCGGCCTGACCAGCTGCGACGGGCCCGATTCCACCGCCGCCGCGATCGTGGAGCAGGCCGACCTCGCCCTCTATGGCGCCAAGCAGGAAGGCCGGAACCGGACCGTCGTCTACGACTCGGCGCTGGCGGTCTCGCTTACCAACTGGACCTACATCCTGCCGGGCCTGCTCCGCGACCAGGCGTTCTGCTCCGTCTACCAGCCGATCGTCGGCCTGGAGGGCGAGGCGCTGGTTGGCTACGAGGCCCTGGCGCGACCTTTCGGATATCCGCAGATGGTCAGCGTCGAGGGGATGTTCTCTGCCGCCCAGCGGATGGGCAAGCTGCTAGACCTCGACTATTTCTGCTTCCGGGCGGCGATCCAGGACGCCACCAGCCTCCCGGCCGGGCTCAACCTGTTCGTCAACATCACCCTGACCACCCTCCTCGACCCCACCCGAGATCCGCAGTCGCTGGCGCTGGTGCTGAGGAACTCCGGGCGGGCGGTCGAGGACATCGTGCTGGAGATCAACGAGCGGGAGGCGGTCACCGACATGGACCGATTCCGGCTGATCATCGGCGAGTACCGCAAACTCGGCTTCCGCTTCGCGATCGATGACGTGGGCGAGGGCCACTCGACGTTTGAGGTGCTCGCCGCGATCGAGCCAGAGTTCATAAAGGTCGCCCGCAGCATGGTGCAGGGCGTGGACCAGGCGGGCGCCCGCGGCGCGATCCGCGGCCTGGTGGAGTTCGCCAAGACGACCGGCGCTCGGGTCATCGCGGAGGGCATCGAAGATGCGCCGCTGGCGGCGCGGATGGCCGACCTGGGCGTCGAGCTGGGCCAGGGCTACCACCTGGGCCGGGCGGCGACGCTGCCGGAGAAGGACGACGCCGCGCCCCGGCTGCTACCGGGTCCCTGGCCCAATCCGCGGGTGGCCGCCGAGCTCTAGCCCCGCGCGTCTGGCAGACTTGCTGGACGCCGCCCGCTCCAGAGGCGGCACTGGAGGGAGTATGTCGATCGAAGAGCTTCGGGCTGTGGCCACACGTTGGGACCTCCTCACTCACGGCTTCTACCAGCGGTGGGTCGCCGGCGATTTGTCGCTGGACGAGCTGGAGGACTACGCCTGCCAGTACCACCAGGTGGTCAAGGCGATCCCGGGCTGGATGCGCCAGGCCGCGGCCGGCGACGACGCCACGCGCGAGGTGCTCGAGAGCCACGCGGTGGAGGAGGAGTCGCACGTCGAGATGTGGGCCGACTTCGCCATCTCGCTGGGGGTCACCGCCGACCAGCTAACCAGCACTGTCCCCAACGACGCGACCCGCGCCCTGCTTGAGGCCGGCGATGCGCTGAGCTCGTCCGGCAACGGCGCCGCGGTGGTCTGGGCGCTGGAGGCTCAGACGCCGGCGGTATCGGTCGCCAAACTCGACGGGCTCCGGGAGCACTACGGCATCGATGCCGGGAACGGCGGCCGCTACTTCGACCTGCACAAGACCATGGATCTCGAGCACGCCGACGAGCTGGAAGGCGTCATCGAGGCCGACTCGGCGCTGGCGGCGTCGGCCCCGGCGGCGGCGGCGACCATGCTCGAAGGGCTCTGGAACCTGCTCAGCTCAGTGGAGCGCCCTCCGGTCCCGGCGTAAAGCGCGGCGCCGGGCGCGGCGCGCCGAGGCGGCGCTACGATGGGACGGGGTTGGGGATGGCCGGATCGTGAGACATCGGAGGATCAATCGTGATCGTAGCCACCACTGAGAACATCGCCGCGCACGACGTCATCGAGACCAAGGGGCAGGTCTTCGGCCTAATCGTTCGCAGCCGCGGGCTGGCCGGGAACCTGGCCGCCACGCTGCGCTCCATCGGCGGCGGTGAGATCCACGAGTACACCCGGATGCTGGAGGACTCGCGGCGCCAGGCGATCGACCGGATGATCGAAAACGCCACCGCCATGGGCGCCAACGCGGTGACGATGATGCGCTTCGACTCGTCTGAGATCGGCCAGAGCATGGCCGAGGTGGTGGCGTACGGGACCGCGGTGGTGGTGCAGCCGAAGTCCGGCGGCTGAGAGCGCTGCCTGCTGATGCCGGGATTAGGTCATTGGTGGGTGCTGCTCTGGGTGCTCTTTGAGCTGCTGGCGGTCGTCGGGCTCATCGCGATTGCGATTTGGGGCTTCTTCCGATGGGACCGCCGTTACCACGGCGCCGTGGGTCCGTCCGAGCAGTTCCAGGCCACCGGCGAGACCTTCCGGGACCCCACGACGCAGCGGATGATGCGGGTCTATTCCAACCCCGCCACCGGCGAGCGCCAGTACCGCGAGGAGCGGCCAGGCTAGGAGTCGCAGGCAGCGGAGCTAGGACCCGCGGCCTGACGCGAGGAGCCCCAGGGTCAGGCGAGGACCGCGTCGCCCTCGCTGATGTCGCCCGCGGTATCGATAGCGGTGTAGACGCCGAGCAGCTGGCGGCGATCCTGCTTGAGGATGCGCACCACCTCGCCGTCGACCGCAAGACCTGGCTGCCCCCGGCCGGGCATCCCACATCGGATCGTCTGGCTCACCACTGTGACGTCTACCGCGCCAATGCGGAGCGAAGAGCCGACCCACGCGTCCTCGACGTGGCCCTCGCCGCCGGCATCGACGACAAGCGTCGGCCGGAAGCGGCGGACATCCCATTGGTTGGCCGGGTGGTCGGCGCTAATGGCGGCCAGCGCGGCGGTGGTGATGATGTGCATCGCGGCAGCGTCCATGAAGCTGCCCTCTGAGGTGTAGAACTCGATCGCCTCCGAGGTCTCGTCCTCGGGGTCGGCGTAGAACTCGTAGGCCTCGGAGGTCTCCGGGCCGGCGTGCTCCAGCGCAACCTGCCTGCCGAGCCAGGCCGACAGCAAGTCGTCGACGTCGGGATCGTCCGGCGACAGGCGGCGCCCGTCAGGCAGAGTGATCGTCAACCTCTCGCCGTTCAGTGCTGCGCTTGCCTCGAGGATCAGCCGGTTCTGCTTCGCCGACACCAGCCTCCCGGTCTCGACGTCGCGCAGCGCCCACCGGCGATCGCCGTCGAGGCCTTGCTCGGTGAAGTGGCCGGTCGCGACCCTTCCGCCCTGCATCGACTTGACCGGGTACCGCCAGATCTCGACAACGCGCCCGATTGCGGACTGGACCGCTATTTCCGTAGCTCCAAGACGTACGCCTCCAGGTCGGCTAGGTGGGCGAACGCGTGCCCGCAGGCCAGCTTGGGCGCGCCGGTGATGCTGCTCAGCAGCCTGCCGAGCCAGGCGCGCCGCTCGGTCGGATACGGCGCCTCGGCGTACCACTCGGTGTTGTCCATGTCGCGGATGGCGCCCGTGATGGCCTCGTGCGCGTCCCGCATCCGCGCCCAGGCGTCGTCCGGCGAGCTGTCCTTGCTGCGCTCGTAGTTGTCGGCGTTGATCTTGTCGACATCGTCCCACTGGTCTTCGATCGCCGGCTTCTCGCCCTTCCGCCATACTGCCAGCGACTCGATCGCGAGCTCGTTCCAGTGCGCGACGTGGCACATCATGTCCTTGGCCGACCAGTCGCCGCCGCCCATCGTCGATGGCTTGGCGAGCTGCTCGTCGGTCAGATGCGCCAGCAGCGTCTCAAGCTTCGTCTGCCCGTCCTCCAGGGTCGCCAGCGCTTCTTCGCGCGTGATGCTCGCCACGGGGTGATCGTAGCGGGCAACGGCAGTCGCGATGCGATCCAACAGCCGGCGGCGTTGCCAGCAACCCCGGCCCCGCCACACTCATCTCTGACGCGTGCTGTGCTCCTGCTCCCATGCGGCACGCGCTTCCAGGGCGATGGGATCCCCCTGCGAACCGGTCCGGATGACGAGAGGATCAAGGCGATCCAATGCCCCGTCGAGCTTTCGCGCCTTGCGACGTGTGATCGCCCGTGCGATCCCGGGTAGGTGGTACGTGGCAGCAAGCGAGCTCGGATAGACGACCCTCGAGGCACCGCGCTCAATTCCGGCAACGATCATCGTGGCCAGCCGGGGCGCTTTGCCCTGGGGCGACATCGCCAGCAGCTCGTCGAGTCCGGGAGCCAGCCGGGACTCAGCCTGGATTGCGGTGTCCACCGGACCCGGCAGAACCTCGAGGACACGAATGCCTGAGCCGGTCAGCTCGAGCTGCAAGGTCTCGGTCGCGATCGATAGCGCCGCCTTTGTTGCCGCGTAGTGGCCCATCGCAGCCCAGGTCATGACCTTGGCCAGCGACGTGACGTTGACCACCACCCCCGACTTCCGCTCGAGCATGCTCGGGACCAGGGCGGCGGTCAGCGCGAGCGGTGACCAGAAGTTCACCTCGAACGCGTCGCGGGCCTCCTCGCGGTCGCCCACGTGCCACTGCGCTCCGCCCACGCCTCCGCCTGCGTTGTTCACGAGAATGTCCACGGAGCCAAACGCCTTGGTTGCGCTCGCCGCGACGGCATCAGCGCCCCCGCGCTTGCTCAGATCGACCGCCAGCACCAGCGGTGGCTCGCCGCCATCCGCGACCACCTGCTTGGCGAGGCTTTCGAGAAGCGCCTCACGTCTCGCCACCAGCGCCAGCCGGACGCCCTTGCGGGCCAGCTGGAGAGCCAGCTCCCGGCCGATGCCGCTCGATGCGCCGGTTACAACCGCGGTCCTTCCTCGCAGTTCGTATCTCATTTCCTTCCTCCTTCGCGTCTTGATACCCTCTCAAGACATCACTAAAGGCGAGGATAGGCCGAGTCTTGATACCCTGTCAAGTAATCGCATGACACCGGCAACGCGTAAGGCCTCCGCCAAAGAGGCAAAGCAAGACGAGATCCTCGACGTGGCCGTGAGCCGGCTCACGCAAGACGGCTACGCCGGGCTCTCGGTCATCGGGATAGCCAGGGATCTCGGTGTCGCCGCCAACACGATCTACTGGTACTACCCTTCGAAGGACCACCTCTTCGTGGCGGCGATGCAGCGGATTTCGATGCGCATCGTGCAAGCCAAGCCTCCACACGCTGCCGGCTTTGCCGCGCAGGCGACCTGGTTCGTCGATCGCCTGGCCGAGCTGCGACCGGTCCGGATGGCCGTCCACGAACGGGCGCGCACCTCCGAGCTCGTCGCCGAATACGAGCGCGGCTTCCAGGCGCAACTCCGCGCCATGCTCGAGGGCGGGCTGCGCGAGAACCTGCCCGCGAACGAGGTTGACGATGCGGCCGATCTCTTTCTCGCGACCGTCGAAGGCCTGCTGGTCACCGATAGGAGCAAGGCAGACCGACGACGTGTCCTCGACCGTCTGCTTCGCGGACTCGGTCTCGACGCGGCGGCTCGCCAACGGCGGGAAACGTCTGCATAGCGACCCTTGTGGCGCCCGAGGGGCGGGCGCAGGTTCGGAGCCTGGGCTCGGCGCGAGCGCTCCGGTGGTTACGGGCGGCGCCGGTCCTCACGTTCGGAGCTGAAGGCCACTCCGGCAGCAGGTAGTGCGAGCGCCGCAACGACTGCCCAAGCGATGGCGGCTGGGGGAAGCGGCGATGGCGCAGGCATCCCGCCGGCCTTGGGCAGCGCCGGCGCGGGCGCCGTATAGGTGAAACGATCCGCGGGCGAAACTGCGCTGGTGCCATCAATATTGCTAAAGCGAACATCCACCGTTCCGGTCCCCGCCGGGCAGGCCACGGTGGCCACCTGGTTGCTCGCGCGCACATCCAAAATGGTGGCCGGAGCGGACCCGAACGTGACGCCCGTCCAGAGGTTGAAGCGATAGCCCGCTAGCGTCACCGGCGTCCCGCAGGTCAGCGTGCCCGTGTTGGGGCTGACGCCGGTGATCACAGGGGGGCCGAACTCGTAGGCTCCGATGTCGCATGTCGGATCTGGCGGGATGATGCGGAAGTACTGACGCTGATCGTCTGCTGGGCAGCCAACATTCGTGCCTGCGTCGATCGCTGGGCTATTCGACGTGAGCCTCAGGGTGTCGGAAAACCCGCCATTGTTCGCCGGAAGCGTGGTAGCCAGCATCGGGTCCGTATTGATCTTGTCGAACTTCGGCGAGCCCGTCGCGAAGCCGCAGCTGTTGGCGGAGTCCAGGTTGTTGCCGTTGTCAGCGGTTGGGGCCCCTTCGCAGTTCTGGGGCAGGTTGCCGGCAAGGATCGTGTTCTTGAGCGTTCCGTGGAAGACCCCACCTCCTCCTGACGACGAGGTGTTGCCGACTATCGTCGAATTGGTGATGGAGGTTGTGCCACTCGCCCAAACGGCGGCGTCAGCGCCCGCGGCCGTGTTGCCCGCGATCGTGACGTTCGCGAGGGTGTTTCCGGTCCCGTCGAACTCCATTGCCGGCACGTTCTGGTCTGCGTGGTTGCCGACAATGGTGCTGTAGGTGATGCTGAGCGGCCCGGTGCGGCTAAAGATGGCGCCAACACTTCCGGTGGCAACGTTGTTCTTGACAGTCGAGTAGGCGATCGAAAGGCCGCCCTCGGCATCGACGGCCCCGAAGCTGCCCGCGGAGTGCCCGTTCTGGACGGTGACTGAGCTCAGGTTGAGGGTGGCATTGCTGTTGACCAGGAAGATGTAGTCGTTGGCGTTGCCGTCTATCGCGAGCTTCCGAGCGTCTGGACCATAAAGGTTGAGTGTCTCGTTGTCGACAGTTAGATGTCCCTGAGTCAACGTGAGCTGCCCAGTCACAGCCACCGAGAAGTAGATGGTATTGGTGCCGCCTGCGGCGTTGGCAGCGCCGATGCACTGCCGCAGGCTGCCCGTGAAGCCGGCGCCCGAGTCGCAGCCCGGGGTGGTGGTGTCGGCAAGAGTGTTGACGACGTACGCCTGCGCCCGCGCCGGAAACACGCCCAGAAGCGTCGCCGCGGCGACGATTGGTAACGCGACCAGCGCGCCGATCGAACGAGCGGACTTCAGCTGGGACGCGAGCGAGCTCAGGAAGCGCGACCTCTCTTCCAATGCCAGGGCAATCGGGCGCGCTCAGAATAGCAGTTCGATCTCGGGGCGTCAGTCGCCGCCGCGGTCCTCCGAATAGACTCTGGGAATGCCGACTTTGATGGTCGTCCATGCCCACCCCGACGACGAGGGCATCCAGACAGGCGGGGCTCTGGCGATGTACGCGGCGCAGGGTGTGCACACGGTGCTGGTCACCTGCACCAACGGCGACATGGGCGACTCGCCCGACGGGCTCAAGCCCGAGTCCGACGGCCACGACGCCGCGGCGACAGTCCAGGTGCGCCTCCGCGAGCTGCGCGAGGCGGCCAAGTTTCTCTCGATCGGCGACCTCGAGCTGCTCGGCTATCGCGACTCCGGGATGATGGGCTGGCCCCAGAACGACGACCCGACAAGCTTCTGGCGCACGCCGCTGCCGGAGGCCATCGACCGCGTCGCCGAGCTGATGGAACGCCACCTCCCCGAGGTCGTCATCACCTACGACGACAAAGGACTGTATGGCCACCCCGACCACATCCAGGCCCACCGCGCCGCGCTGGGGGCGGCCGAGAAGACCGGCATCCCACAGAAGTTTTACGAGATCGCCTTCCCGCTATCGATGATGAAGGGCTTCGCCGAGATGCGGCGCCAGGCGGCGATCGCCAAGGGCGAAGAGCCACCCGAGCCGCAGGGCGAGGCGCAGGCCGATTTCGGCACCCCCGACGAGCTGATCACGACATACCTCGACGTCGGCTCGGTGTGGGAGGCGAAGCGCGACGCGGTCCTGGCCCACCAAAGCCAGATGGCCAATTTCGATTTCCTGCAGATGGACCAGAACCTGATGCAGGCCTGGTTCAGCAGGGAGGCCTACGTGCGGCGATTCGGCCCGACGGACGATGCGGTTCCGGAGACGGACCTGTTTGCGGGGATCGCGTCAGGCGTCAGCCCGGTTTAGGGTCAGATCACCCCGCCCCAGATCTTCCCAGTGCGCGTCCCCGGCACCATGTGCTTGAAGACAGCGCCCATCACCCCTTCGCAGACGTCGTCCTCCTGCTCTATCAGCACCTGGTAGTCGTTGAAGTTTTCGAACCCCTCCTGCCAGACGTAGGTCGTGCCACCGTCGTAGCGGTAGCACCGGACCTCTTTGATCAGGGGGTGCGCTACCTCGATGTGCGCCTTCCATGCCTGGATGGCGGAGGTGAGCTCGGGGGTAGTTCCAGTGACGCTGAAAGTTGTGGTCGCCCAAAACAAAGGTCAAGCCCTCCTCGGGTTTCGGTTCGGTTGAAGCGTTGAACTCTAGCTGGCAATTACTGTTGGGCTAGGAATCCATAAACAAATTGGAAGTTGCCGCATCGGTGATCTGGTTCCTGAAGGTCTCCATCAGGGACGCAATCCCTGAGTGGACATTCGCGTAGTCATCCGCATCTGCCGGTTCTCGTTCCCCATGCACGACACGATGACGTCGGCTTAGCACTGCCCGGTCAATGAAGTTTGCCCTTAGCTCGTAGTGCGCGAGGTACGCGAGACCAATCGTGTCGAGAATGTCTCGAAGGACAGTGGAGCTGAGGTTCGACTCAGTATCGATCTCTGCCTTCCAATCGAACCGCGGGACCGAACCAATGCGTTTGACAACGAATTCCGCCAGCTCCAAATGGTGTCGGATCTTCCTGGTCCGGCCTGCCGCCATTACTCGACCACGCAAGGCTATTGCGCGCAGGTTCGTCTGCAATTGCTCGAAGGTCAATCCGCGGCTATCAACAAAGGACAGGTAGCCCTGCGCTGCATCGCGAACAAAACCCTCCCAGTGCGCGCACGCTAGAGCGATGCCGAGTCGGGCGAGAGTGGATTCGGCTGAGGTACCTCTGCTCAGCCGAAGGGTCAGCCCGACTTCAACGAGCTCGGCCTTGCGCCAGCTAAACGATTGGTCCAGATAATCCTCGAGCGTTTCGAGTGACCGAGGACGCACGTTACGGGTTCAGATCGCCTGGAAGTGCTGTCGTCCAAACGGAATCGTTTTTGCCATCCTCGAATCGGCCCGCACGCCTGTGGAGAACCCAGCCGAGAACTCTGCACTCTGCCAGACCTCTTCGACCGACTTCCGGAGGACCGCGAGATCCTCTGGGAGGTCCGGCGCGCGATACCCAAGGCCCATCCCAACCAGTTCGAAGGCGCTTATCAAGAAGGGGCCTTCGAATCGGCCCTTCGTTGGGTTGTACTTCCGAAAGGACTCATCCGCCAGCGCGGACGCCAGCAGGTCAAATGTTGTCTTGAATGCGAGTTCGTGGCGATCAGCGTCATACCCCTCATCAGCCCCCAGCGTCAGTACCTCATCAGTGAGAAATTGATGCAGGTTTCCAACTGACTGCAGTCGATCCTCAGACATTTGCCGGAACACGAGGAAACGCAGGACCAATTCCATGTCGTATTGCTCATCCTCAGAGTTATCAGGCAAGGATGCACACAGTCTGAATGGCTCATAGTCGCTCAAGGCTCGCATCCATTCGTATCGCCCACGGTTGATGCTAACCAACAAACAATTGCGGATCTCCTGAGGAGTGAGCTGACTTCCGAGAGAATTCAGCCTTTGGAAGAGTTCGTATTTGGCCTGCGAATCGCTCTCTCGCTTAATGATCTGAAGGTCCAGCTTGGCCCGCTTGATATCTATGCGCTGAGCAGACGACAGCGAGTGCTCATCGTCGCTCTCCCAGACCTTGTGAGCCAGCGATGGCAAGAACTTTGTCCCCTTAAGCACCAGACGGGGCACCAGATTACCTTCGTCGTCCTTGAGTTCACCTTGAAGCTGAAGGAGGGTCGACAGACGCTGGACGCCGTCGACGACGTCCCAGACTCCGTCTTCGCGCTGAGCTACAAAGACTGAAGGCACAGGTATGCCTAGAAGCACAGACTCGACGAGGGCCGACTTCTGCTCGTCATTCCACCGGTACACCCTTTGGAACTCCGGGTGCACGTCGAGCTCTCCATCCTTATAGAGATTGACCAGCTCGCCTATTGACATCGCATACGCGTCGGTCGCGATCTCCTTGCGCCGGTCCCCGATCTCGTCCTCAAGCGCCACGAAATGTCACCGGAACAGGTAGCTCAACTCGATAGAGACCATTTTCGACGGTTGGGCGACAACGGCGCGCCGGCAGGTGTCCGTCTTGCGAGGCGCTAGCCGTCGCAACAAGCCGCGGCAGTCGTTGTGTCCCGCCAACCAATGGACTTCAATTATGTGGGTCGATGGATCATTACTTTGCACGCATGACAAGTCGCCAGGAGGTGCGTTGTGCGCTGTCCCCCCACACCTCTGCCTCCATCAGCCGCAGCCGCTAGTCGACCCGCAGTTCAAGCACTTATAACAAGCCCCGGCTCGGACCATGATCGCCCCGCAGTCGGAGCAGGTCATGGAGTCGGTGAGGTTTACCGTCACCTTGGCCTGGACGCCACCGACGCCGGCGACGACCTTGAGCTCGTCGCCGTTGTCGCTGCCTGAGGCCTGGTCGGGCTTGCCGGTCGGCGGCTTCGGCTTTGCCTTTGCCGCCGCCGGCGCCTCGGCCGCAGGCGCGGCGCCGGGGCCTTCGGCCTCCGGCTGCACCTTGGGCTCGCGCCGGATGATACCGATCGCCTCCTTGCTCTCCTCGTCGTAGAACTTGCTCGCCAGCCAGCGGAAGATGTAGTCCACGATCGACTTGGCGATCGGGATCTCGGGGTTGCTGGTGTAGCCGCTGGGCTCGAAGCGCACGTGCGAGAACTTGCTGACCAGCGCCTCGAGCGGCACGCCGTACTGCAGCGATAGCGACACCATGATGGCGAAGCTGTCCATCATCCCCGAAAGCGTCGAGCCCTCCTTGGCCATCTTTACGAAGATCTCGCCAGGGGTGTGGTCGTCGAACATGCTGACGGTGATGTAGCCCTCGTGGCCCTGGATGTCGAACTTGTGGGTGATCGACTGGCGCTCGTCGGGCAGCTTGCGGCGCACCGGTGTGGGCATCGTCGACGCCACCGGCGCGGCCACCACGGCCGTGGCCGGGGCGTCCTTGGTCTTGTCCAGCGAGGTGTTCAGCGGCTGGCTGCGCTTGCAGTTGTCGCGGTAGACGGAGATGCACTTCAGCCCCATCTTCCAGCCGTCGATGTAGGCCTGCTCGATGTCGCCCACCGACGCGAGCTCGGGCAGGTTGATGGTCTTGCTGATAGAGCCGGAGATGAAGGGCTGGGTCGCCGCCACCATCTTGAGATGGCCCATGTAGTGGATCGAGCGCTCGCCCTTGTTGGCCTTGAAGGCGCAGTCGAAGACCGACAGGTGCTCCTCCTTGAGCCCGGGCGCGCCCTCGATGGTGTCGTGCTCGGCGATGAAGTCGGTGATCTTTTTGATCTGCGCGTCGGTGTAGCTGAGCTTGCGCAGGGCGCGCGGCACGGTGTTGTTGACGATCTTGAGCAGCCCGCCGCCGACCAGCTTCTTGTACTTGACCAGCGCGATGTCGGGCTCCACCCCGGTGGTGTCGCAATCCATCATGAACGCGATCGTCCCGGTGGGCGCCAGCACCGTGGCCTGGGCGTTGCGGTAGCCGTGCTTGATGCCCAGCGACACCGCCTCGTCCCACGCCGCGCAAGCGGCGGCGGTGATCTCCGGGTCGCCGAGGCTCCGATCAATCGCGTAGCTGGCGTCCTTGTGCTTGTTCATCACGCGCAGCATCGGCTCGCGGTTCTCCTCGAAGAGCTCGAACGGCCCGCCATTGGTGGCGGCGATCCGCGCCGACTGGGCGTACGCCTCCCCTGTCATCAGCGACGTCAGCGCGGCGGCGTAGGCGCGACCCTCGTCGGAGTCGTAGGCCAGGCCCTCTGACATCAGCAGCGCGCCGAGGTTGGCGAAGCCAAGGCCCAGCGGGCGGAGCTTGAGCGAGTTCTCGCCGATCTTGGGAGTCGGGTAGCTGGCGTTGGGGACGATCATCTCCTGTGCCGTGATCGTGATCCGCACCGCGTGCTTGTAATCCTCGACGTTGAACCGGCCGCCCTCGTCGATGAAGGTCAGCAGGTTGAGGCTGGCCAGGTTGCAGGCGGTGTCGTCGATGAAGACGAACTCCGAGCAGGGGTTGGTGGCGTTGATCCGCGCCGTGTTGGCGACGCAGTTCCAGTCCTGGATGGTGGTGTCGTACTGCATCCCGGGGTCGCCGCAGACCCAGGCGGCGTCGGAGATCTGCCGCATCAGGTCGCGCGCCTGGTAGGTGGTGTGGGGGCTGCCGTCGGTGACCATCTTTGTGGTCCACTGGCCGTCGTTCTCTACCGCCTTCATGAACTCGTCGGGGACGCGGATCGAGTTGTTGGAGTTCTGGAAGAACACCGAGCCGTAGGCCTCGCCGGTGTAGGCGCCGTCGTAGCCGGCGTCGATCAGGGCCCAGGCCTTCTTCTCCTCGTTGACCTTGCAGTTGATGAACTCTTCGATGTCGGGGTGGTCGACGTTGAGGATCACCATCTTGGCCGCGCGCCGGGTGGCGCCGCCGCTCTTAATGGCGCCGGCGAAGGCGTCGAAGCCCTTCATGAAGCTGACCGGGCCGCTGGCGGTGCCGCCGTGCTTGAGCTTCTCCATCGAGCCGCGCAGGGGGCTCAGGTTGATGCCCGCGCCGGAGCCGTACTTGAATAGCATGCCCTCGGTCTTGGCCAGGCCGAGGATTGACTCCATGGTGTCCTCGATCGAGTTGATGAAGCACGCGGAGCCCTGCGGCTTCTCCTCGACGCCCACGTTAAACCAAACAGGCGAGTTGAACGCCATGCGCTGGGTGACCAGCAGGTAGGCCAGCTCGTGCTCGAACGCCTCGGCGTCCTCGGGGCTGGCGAAGTAACCCTGCTCGCGGCCCCAGCCGCTGATGGTGTCGACGACGCGCCCGATCAGCTGCTTGACGCTGCGCTCGCGCTCCGGCTTGCCGATCTGCCCGCGGAAGTACTTGCTGACGACGACGTTGGTGGCCATCTGCGACCACGCCTTGGGGATCTCGACGTCCTTCTGCTCGAAGACGACCTCGCCCTTCTCGTTGGTGATGGCGGCCGTGCGCAGCTCCCACTCAACCTCATCGAACGGATGTACCCCCGGTTTGGTGAACCGGCGCTCGATCGTAAGACCCTGCGATGAAGTGGTGGGGTTAGCTGGAATGCTGCGACTCTTGGCCACGAAAAAACCTCCCTTTGGGCACAGAACTAGAACGCATTTGAGACTCTAATTAGTCCGTTTTTGAAACCCCGCGGGCCGCGTCGGTGCGGGACGCGGAAGGCGTTCCGACACGTTAACCCTGCGTTGGCTGAAAGTCAATATCTTGCGTGCACAAGCGTCTGAACCCACCATATCTAGTGCAAAAGTTGTCCAAAACCCTGTTCACAACCTGTGTGAATCCCCCACCTCGCCGCCGCCGAGCGCCTTCCCCGTAGAGTTGTAGGGCCATGCCCCTCCTCAGCTTCGACGGGGTGAGCGCCGAATACGGCGCCACCACCGTTTTCAGCGACCTGACCTTCAGCCTGCAGCCCGGCCAGCGGCTCGGCGTCGTCGGCCCCAACGGCGCCGGCAAGTCGACCATGCTCCGGCTGATCAGCGGCGAGGTGACGCCGGCGTCGGGCAAGGTCAGCCGCGAGCGCGGCGCACGCATCGGCATGCTCGACCAGTTCGACGCCGACCTGACCACCGCGACGGTGCTGGAGCAAACGATCTCCGCCCACACCGACCTGATGAACCTGCGCCATCGCCTCCACGAGCTGGAGCAGCGCCTCGCCGCCGGCGACCACGGCGCCGATGTGATGGCGGAGTACGGCGGGGTCCAGGAGCGATACGAGCACGGCGGCGGCTACACCCTGGAGGCGCGAGCTCGTGAGGTACTGGGTGGTTTGGGCTTCCTCGACGATGCTCTGGACCATCCCTGCTCGGAGCTGTCGGGAGGCCAGCGGCGGAGGGTCCAGCTGGCCCAGCTGCTGCTGCTCGACACCGAGGTCTTCCTGCTCGACGAGCCCACCAACCACCTCGACCTCGGCTCGATCGAGTGGCTCGAGGACTACCTCAAGGCCGCGCCCCAGGCGATGCTGGTGGTCAGCCACGACCGCCGCCTGCTGGACGACGTCGCCGACTCGATCCTGGAGCTGGAGGCGGGGCGGGGCTACACCTACCCCGGCAACTACTCCAAGTTCGTCAAGCTGCGCGCCGCCCGCCGCCGGGAGCAGCTGCGCCAGTATGAGACCCAGCAGGAGTACATCGCCCACCAGGAGGCCTTCATCCAGCGCTACAAGGCGGGGCAGCGCGCGCGCGAGGCGCGCGGACGGGCGACCCGGCTGGAGCGCATGGAGCGCGTCGCCGCGCCCACGACCGACAAGGAGATCCAGATCCGCTTCGGCGGCCCGCCGTCGGCGTCGGTCGCGGTGCGCAGCAAGGGCCTGGTGGCCGGCTACCCGGCCCACGGCGGCGAGGCGGTGGTGCCGCTGGTGGAGGTACCCGGCTTCGAGGTGGACTCCGGCGCTCGGGTCGCCATCATCGGGCCCAACGGCTCTGGCAAGACCACGCTGCTGCGGACACTGCAGGGATCGCTGGACCCGATCCAGGGCGGCGTTGGCTACGGCACCCGGGTCCAGAGCAGCTACTACGACCAGCACCTGGGCGACCTGCCCGAGAACTCCACCCTGGTCGAGGTCCTCCAGGCGGCCCAGCCGCTGTCAGAGGAGAGCGCCCGCAGCCACCTGGCGCGCCTGCTCTTCCGCGGCGACGACGTCTTCAAGCGCGTCCGCCAGCTCTCAGGTGGCGAGCGCAGCCGGCTCTCGCTGGCGCGCCTGATGCTGGACCAGGGCAACCTGCTCTTCCTCGACGAGCCCACCAACCACCTCGACCTGCCCTCCCAGGAGGTGCTCCAGGAGGCGCTCGCCGAGTTCCCCGGCACCATCATCTTCGTCAGCCACGACCGCGAGCTGATCGACGGGCTGGCCACTCACAGCTGGTGGCTGGAGCCGCCCACCGACCCGGCGGCGCACGTGATCGCGACCGTCAAGATGGAGCGCGGCGGCTATCGCCAGCACCATCGCGCCGGGGTGGCGCCGGTGCAGGTGCGGGCGCCGCGAGGCGCGCGCGCCGCGACGGGCGCCGCCGCGGGCGACGCGACCGGCGCCCTCGGGCGAGAGCCGCTGGCAGAGGCGAGCGCGCCACCTGCAACGCCGATCGATCGCGCCAGGAGCCGGGCCGAGGCTGCCGCGGAGCGCAAGCTGCGGGCGACGGCGCAGAAGCGCGTCGCCGATCTGGAGAAGCGCGTCGCCGCCGGCGAGGCTCGGCTGCGCGAGATCGAGGCGCGGCTGGCAGATCCGGATCTGTATCGCTTCCCGATGGAGGCGGACATCCTGGGGCGCGAGCACACCAAGCTCACAGCCGAAGTCGCGGAGCTGTACCGCGAGTGGGAGGCCGCCGCGCAGCCCGCCGAGGCGGCGCCCGCATCGGGCCAGCCCGCCGGCGCCGGCTGATGGGCGGCCGCTGATGGAGGTCGTGGCGATGCCGGCGGGCGTCGTCCTCGCCATCGTCGGCGGGCTGACGATCACGCGCGCCACCAGCCGGCTGCGGCGGGCGGGCGCCTTCGGCGGCGTGTTCTGGTCCTCCTTCCGCCATTTCGGCGGCTACCGGATGCGGGCGCTCCGGCCGCTGGCCGTGCTGGCGTTCGGCCTACTCGTCCTGGCGGCTGGGCTGCTCTCTTTCTACTACGGGCTGAGCGCCTTCTACGCTGGCCACCTGGGTCGCATCAGCCCGGGCTGACCGACGCCGGAGCCGGCGCCCACCGAACGGCTGGCACCCCCGGCGCTCCGGGGCGGACCGGCGGCCCAGGCGCGAGAGCGAGGTCCGCACCGCCGCCACCGCTGAGGCCACGCGGCGCTTGATCTCCCAGCTCATAGGCGGATCGGGGATGAACGGCTTGCCGATCACCACCTTGACCCGCCCGAATGGGCGCAGGCGGTCGGTCCCCGACAGTGAGATCGGCAGCAGCGGCTTGCCGCTGTTGATCGCGAAGTAGCCGACGCCGTCCTTCAGGGGCCGGAGCTCACCGTCCCTGCCGTAGGCGCCCTCGGGAAAGATCAGGACCCGCTTTCCCTCCTCCAGCAGCTGGTAGACGCCGTCGACGGCGGCCTGGTCGAGCATGCCGCGGTTGCGCCGGATCGGGAAGACGGCCAGCTTGGGCAGCAGCCAGCGCTTGAAACGGGTGTTGAAGACCGTCGACTCGTTGGCCATCGTGTAGAGCCACGGTTTCCGCGGCAGCGCGCAGATGATGAAGATGGTGTCGGTCCAGCTGAGGTGGTTGCTGACCACCAGGAAGCCGCCTTCGGGAACGTTTTCCCGGCCCTCGACCTCGACGCGGAGGAAAACGCGGAGGATGACCCGGACCAGGACCTGGAGGACGTCGTACAGCAAGGCGTTGGACTCCTCGGGCTCTGATGACTTTTAGGGAACATTAACTTAGGGGGTCGTTTAACGGCCCGCCTTACGCTACAGTCCAGTTCGGAATGTCCCCAACAGTGATCGGGAGCCGGCGCCGGGGGACAGCTGGTGCCAGGTCGCTCCTTGCTCGACTAGTTCTCCTCACGGCCATCTCCTTCAGCCTGGCCACGGTGATCGTGTCCGGCGTCCATTTCGGGCGCCAGGTAGGCCTGGTCAACGCCGGCTTCCTGCGAAGCATCTCGGTGCCCGGCATCATCCTGGGTTCGGCGTCGGCCCCCAACATCGCCGCGCTCCAGGAGGCCGGAGTGGTCGAGCCGACCAGCAGCCCGATCCCGAACATCGCACCGATCGACTCGCCGCCGGCGCTGCCCCTGGGCGACCCGCTGACACCGCTCTCCCCCTCCCCGGAAATCGTGTCTCTGCCGGCGCTCCACGGCGGGACCTGGGTGCCGATCCTGATGTACCACTACATCCGCGTCGTCAAGAAGTCAGACCTGACGGGGTACAACCTGTCAGTCACGCCGACCAACTTCAGGGCGCAGATGCAGTACCTGAGCGACAACGGCTACACCACCATCACGATGCGCCAGCTCGATCTGGCCCTGATGGGCCAGGGCACCCTGCCGCCGAAGCCGGTCGCCCTGACCTTTGACGACGCCTACCAGGACTTCTACACCGACGCCGCGCCCACCCTGCAGGAGTTCGGCATGACCGCGACCAGCTACGTGCCCACGATGCTTGTGGAGCGGCCCAATTACATGACGTGGGCCGAGATCGAGGAGCTCGACGCGCAGGGGTTCGAGATGGCGGCGCACAGCCAGTTCCACGTCGACGTCTCCAAGGCGACGGTTTCGCGCGCCACGGTCGAGATCTTCGGGGCCAAGTCGGACCTGGAGAACCACCTCGGGCACGACGTGGTCGACTGGGCCTACCCCTACGGCGGCTACAACCTCAACACCGTGCGCCTGGTCCACGACGCCGGCTACTGGAGCGGCACCACGACCCACAACGGCGCCTGGCACAACGCCAGCCAGCTGCCTCTGCTGACTCGAGTTCGAGTTCCCGGCGGCGAGCTCCTTGCCGGGTTCATCGCCAGCCTGGGGTCGCGCTAGAGGCTGTACCCGAAGGAGCGCTCGACCTCGATCCGGATGATCACCCGGTCGGTAGCGCCGGCGTAAGGCTTGCCGTCGTACTTCTGAGAAAGCGCCTGGATGTGCTCCCAGCCGCCTTCGGTGGTCATCGATTTGACCCGCCCGATCACGGTGACGTTGCGTACCCACTTGTTCCGGTCGAAGACGCAGAGCCCGACGCGCGGGTCGCGGCGCAGGTTCTTGGGCCAGTTGCGATGCTCGGCCGAGTTCAGCAGGATGTCGTCGCCGTCCACGTCCACCCAGGCCACTGTTACCCGCGGACTGCCGTCGGCGGCCAGCGTCGATACCGCGACCAGGTTGGGCTCCTCGAAGAGCCTTCGTTGCTCAGGCGGAAGCGCAGCCATGACTCACTCCGTGCATAAGGCGACGCATCGGCGGGCTAGGCGAAGGAGCCTAGGAGCACCGAAGCGAGCGTACACGTTGTACGTGAGCGAGGAGCGGACGACGGCGACGCACGGATCGCCCGCCTAGGCGTCTGCCTAGGCCGCATCCTTGCGAAGCTTTTCGAGCGCTCGCTTCTCAATCTGACGAACGCCCTCACGAGTCAGGCCGACCCGGCGGCCGATCTCGTCCAGCGTTTTGCCCTCACCGTCGGTGAGGCCGAAGCGCAGCTCCAGGACCAGGCGCTCCCGCTCCTCCAGCTTGGCCAGCGACTCCAGGACGTCGGCGGGCAGCCCGCTCTCGGCCTGGGGATCGGTGCCGTTGGGGTCCGGGATGAGGTTGGCGAGGGGGTTGCCCTCTTCGTCGATCTCGAGGTCCAGGGAAGTCGAGACGTAGGCCAGCCGCTGCAGGTCGTCGATCTTGGCGACGTCCAGGCCGGTGGCCTCGGCGATCTCCCAGGGCTCCGGGTCGCGACCCAGCTTCTGGGACAGGGCCTCCTTGGCGCGAAGCGCCTTGGAGCGCATTTCATGGACGTGCACCGGGAGGCGGATGGGCAGGGCCTGGTCCGCCAGGGCACGCTGGATCGCCTGGCGAATCCACCAGGTGGCGTACGTCGAGAACTTGAAACCGCGGCGGTAGTCGAACTTGTCGACAGCGCGAAGCAGGCCGAGGTTGCCCTCCTGGATCAGGTCCGGGAGCGGCAGGCCACGACCCTGGTAGCGCTTGGCGATCGACACCACCAGGCGGGTGTTGGCCTCGATGAGGTGCCGGCGCGCGCCCTCGTCGCCATCCTCGGCGGCGGCGGCAAGCACCTTCTCCGACTGGGCGTTGAGCAGCGGAACCTTGCGAATTTCCTGCAGGTAGGACTTGACCACGTCGGGCTCTTCAGCCGTCGCGGTCTCCTTCTCCTGTTCCTTCTCCTCAGGGGTGACCTGAGGACGCTCCAGGATCTGCTGCAGGCTCATCTCGCCTGTTGGCCAAGCCTGGGGATCTGTCTCGTTAGTCAATTCTTTTTCTGCCGAACGTCACCCGCGGAAGCATCCCGGCGGGGACCGTATTCAATTCAATGCGCCGTACCACTGATTTGTGCCCTGTAGCCCCCCAATGCAAACGTTTTGAACCGGGCAGACTTGCGTAGGAGGCCAAAGGCTCCCCCCGCAGGGCGCCAAGAGTGGCGACTGGCGCTTGGACCGATTGTCTCACGTCTTGACGCAAGACGCAAGAGGATATGGCGCACCGCGTCATGCCCGCTGCGGGCCATGCCGGGCGCTCTCCTCAGAGCACCGGTCCTTCAGGCGTTACGAATACGGAGGAAGTATACGGCCGCTCCGGCGCCTCCCAAAAGGACAACTGCGACAAAAATCACAAGCGGAGCTCCGGGTCCACCACCCGAGCTTGTCGGGTGCGTGGCGAGCCCCAGGGTGCCTGAGCCGGGACTCGACGAGTCGGAGGGGCCGACCAGCGCCTGGCTTGTATCGCTGGGCGATGGGCTCGGGCTGGGGCTCGGAGTCGGAGGAGGCGCGGCGGCTGCGGGCTGTGATTGTGCCGGTGCCGGGTGACTCATAGTCGGCTGAGGAGCCGGCTGGGAATGTGTGGGCGGAGGTGGGGGTGGCGGCGGCGGCGCTCCCGTGACGGTTATCGTGCCCGCCATCGCGGAGGTGTGAATGCTGCACCAATACGTGAATGTCCCCGAGGCGGTGAAACGACAGGTGTAAGTCCACCCTGTGCCGGTGCTTCCTGCGGTTGACTGATTTGCAAGGCACCAACCGCCCGAAGTTGACTGCAGCTGGTGGTACCCCCCAAGGCAGTTGCTCCAAGTGACCGAATCTCCAGGCGCGATCGTCTGGTTAGCGTTACTCCACCCAATGCTGCCGCTGCATCCCGCCCCTTGCGACATGATTGGTGCCGCCGCCAGGCCGGTCCCGCTACCGGCCAGGACCGCGGCCAGCGGCGCGCTGACCGCGGCAACAGCTATCGCCAGGCGCACGCCGTGACGGCGGAGGCGTACTCCCCCTGGCAGCATCACTAGTACCCCGTGCCGTACGGAACAGCGCTCGTGCTTGGGCTCGGGTTCGGCGACGCGGCGCCGGCTGCCGGGCCGCTGCCACCGGTTCCAACAATGAGCGTGCCCTTCATCCCGTACGAGGCCTGGTGGTACTCGCAGAAGAAGACATACGTGGCGTCCGACTTGGTGGTGAAGGTGATGGTCTGGGACGAGCCCGGCGTCTCGATGTCCTGGTTGACGCCCAGCTCTTTGATCGAGAAGTTGTGGTGCACCGTGCCGGCGTTCTTCACCGTCAGGTGGATGGTCGAGTTGGCCGGAAGCGTCAGGGTCGTCTGGCTGAACTGGAAGTTCCGAGCCTCCAGGGATACCGATTCGCCGCCGCTACCGCCGTTGGTCGCCGCCGAGGAGCCGCAGGCGCCCAGCGCCGCGACCAATCCCCCCATCAGCAAAATGCCCGCCAGTCTCGCCATCAACCAGAGCCCTCCATCTCATCTGTCGAGTCCTTAGTTGATACGGAGCCTGGTTACGCCTGGTTGACCTGGACCTCCACCATGTCGCCTTTGATGCGGCTGTCCAATCGGGGCAGGGACTGCAGATAGTCATGGTTGATCGGTGAGCCGTCGAGGGCGAAGCTGGCGCCGTGGCAGGGGCAGTCGAGGCTTGAATGCGCCTGGTTGAAGCGGACGATGCAACCCATGTGGGTGCAGACGGCCGACAGCGCGTGCAGGCTGCCGCCGCGATTGACCACGAAGCCCTCTACAGCCCCGGCTGAGAAGCGCACCGCGGTGTTCGCCGAAACCGCGGCGACCGGCACCACCGCCACCCAGCGCCCATTCGCGATCGCCATGTCGCGGGGACCGATTGGCGCCGTTGTGTCCGGGCGGGGTAGCGCCCGATCGACGCCGATGCCCGCAACCACCGCGGCCGCCGCCGCCCCGGTCAGCTGAAACAGCCGCCGGCGACTCCAGCCGGTGGCGGCGGGGCCGGCGTCCATCTCGCGGGCGAGGCGCCGCTCCAGCTCCTGGACGAACTCCGGTCGCGGCAGGTCGGCGCCGGGCCGGGCGGCCTTGAGCGCGGCGGCGGCGACCAGGGCCGCCTCCTCCTCGCTGTCGGCGGGGAAGCGGGGCGGCCGGCGATCGCGTATCAGGGCGTCGACGAAGCGGTTGATGCGGTCCGCGGCGTTCATACCGGCATCTCCTGTCCCGCCGCCCGTCGCAGGGCTCGATGCTGCAGGACCTTGGCGTTGGAGAGGCTCACGCCCATCGCCTCAGCGGTCTCGCGCAACGAGTAGCCCCGCAGGAAGCGAAGCTCGAGCACCTTCCGATAGTTGTCGGGGAGCTGGGTCAGCACCGCGTTGGCACGCCGGATCCCGTCCTCCTCCGAGGCCGGGTCGGCGTGGTCCTCGGGCGCCGCGGTCAGGTGCTCCTCGAGCTCTGCCAGCTGCACGTCGTAGTGGCGGCGCCAGTGGTCGGCCAGCACCGTGCGCGAGGTCGCGATCAGGTAGCTGCGAATCTCCTCGATCGCCGCCGGCAACCGCAGCCGCGGCAGGGCGCGCATGAAGACCTGGGTGGTCAGGTCCTCCGCATCGGGGCGGTTGCCGACACGGGCGTAGACGAATCGATACACCATCACCGCGGTCTCGCGGTAGATGGCGTCCCAGGCAACCGGGGAAACCGGCGTCTGGCTGGGGGAGAGAACATGCAATTCACGTCCAGCTTCTTCCATGGGCTCCCCTTGTACTACCGCTCGACGTTACATCCTGACATGCCCAAGCTGGCGCGCGGCGCTTCCGTCTGGAATACTGCGGAGATGCTTCTCGAAGGCAAGAACGTGCTCATCACCGGCGTCCTGACCAAGCAATCGATCGCTTTTCGGTGCGCCGAGGTGGCGCAACGCGAGGGTGCCAACATCGTCCTGACCAGCTTCGGTAGGGCCATGAGCATCACCGAGAAGGCGGCGCGGAGGATGTCGCCGGTCCCCGATGTGCTGGAGCTGGACATCAACAACCCGGACAACGTCGCGGCTCTGACGGAGGAGCTGCGGTCGCGCTGGGGCCGCGTCGACGGGGCAGTGCACGCGATCGCCTTCGCACCCCAGGACGCGCTTGGCGGCAACTTCATGAACACGCCGTGGTCGAGCGCGGAGATGGCGTTCCACACCTCGACGTTCTCCCTCAAAGAGCTGGCGGTGGCGGTGTCGCCGCTGATGAGCGAGGGCGGCAGCATCGTGACGCTGGACTTCGACAACCGTGTCGCCTGGCCGGTCTACGACTGGATGGGCGTCGCCAAGGCCGGCCTCGAGGCGGTGGTCCGCTACCTCGCCCGCGATCTTGGCAAGAAGAAGATCCGGATCAACGCCGTCGCGGCCGGGCCGCTGGCGACGATGGCCGCCAAGAGCATCCCGGGCTTCCGCGAGTTGGAGGGCAGCTGGGCGCTCCAGGCGCCGCTGGGGTGGGACAGCGCCGACACCGAGCCGGTGGCGAGGATGGTGACTCTGCTCCTCAGCGACTGGGCCGCCGCCACCACCGGGGAGATGATCCACGTCGACGGCGGCTACCACGCGATGGGGTCCCGACTCACCGAGTAGGCGCCGGTCGGCGCTCGCCTGCGCCGTCAGTGGCGGTAGATCGTCCCCCCGTCTGAGGTGAAGAGCGCACCGCTCGGCGCCTGCTTGACGTCGTAGTTGCACCCGGTCACGTGCGTATCGGTGACCACCCCCTGCTGGATGTATTCGTACATGTCCCCCGGGTTGTAGGTGCAGAACAGGAAATGGCCGTTGGCGTAAGTCATGCCGGTTGGGGCGACGAAGTAGGGGCTGCTCTTGGCGTAGGGCCCGCCCTCGGTGCTGTACTGGGGGCCAGGTAGGTTGTTGCAGTTCGCCGGGGCGCCACCGAAGGGGTGGCTGTATCCCCAGCAATAGGGCCACTGGTAGTCGACACCGGCGCCCGTACCAACCTTGTAGAACTCATCGCCACAGCCCCCGCAAGGAGTGTTGGCGTCGCGCGATGGCCCATTGTTGGTGATTCCCATCGTGCCGTCTGGGGCGAAGGCGATGCCGAACGGGTTACGCAAACCGCGCACCCAGTTGGCGCCGCAGCCAACTCCGGCGGGTTGCCCCCCGGCGGTGTAGCGGAGCACTTTGCCGCGCGGATCGCACTGATCCTGGGCGTTCAGCGCGGGCGCCGTGTGAGTGTCGCCCAGGGTGACGTACAGGAACCCATCCGGGCCGAAGGCGACCCGGCCGCCTTTGTGGCAGCAGTCAATTGTGTTGCCGGGCGGGTTGGCCGGGAGGCCCGGAACGATCACCGAGGGGTTGGTTCCGACGCCGCCCGACTCGGTCCATCGGACCACCTCTTGGGTGCGGTCGTCGGGCATTGAGGCGAAGGCAAAGACGTTGCCGTCACGGCAGAAGTTGGGGCTGAGAGCCAGTCCGAGCAGTCCGCGCTCACCGTTGGTGCTGACCGCGATGGTGGCGAAGACGTGGGGGCCGTTCAGCCAGTACTTGATGGTGCCCGAACGCTCAGCCCAGAAGAGCCGGCCGTCGGGAGCGAATGCCAGCGCCACCGGGAAGTTGGCGGCGATGTTGCCGCCCGGCTCCCGGTCGCCGGGAGCGCAGAAAGCAACCGGAGGCGGCGGCGGAGGCGCCGGGGCCGGTGGCGGACTGGGCGAGGGGCTCGGGGATGGAGATGGCGACGGGGTTGGCTCCGGAGAGGGCGACGGCGAGGGGCTCGGGGAGGGGCACCCCACCGCCGGACACATCCGGAGCCGCGGTCCCAGCGCTTGCCGGAGGCTCAGCGACGCGGTGGCGCTCTCCACCACCAGCACCGCGGCAAGCAGGAGCAGCAGCGCCAGTCCGATCCGAACCGCGATCGGACGGTCCACCCGCAACCGCAGCCGCTGCAGAATCCGGGGAACCATGCGCTCAGGCTATCGGGTCATCCCGAGAAGCGGTAGATGGTGCCGGTGTCGGAGTAGTAAAGGACGTGGTCCAGGCTCTCTTTGATGTCGAGCTTGCACTGCGGCAGCACAGACCCCACAACCCGCGGGCCCTGGTACACGCGGCCGCCCCCGTTGAGGGTGCAGAACACGAAGTGGCCGGCGTAGCCCTCGGGCCCGGCCGCGGAGACGTAGGTAGCTCCGGTGGGCACTACGGTCGAGGCCTCGCTGCTCCACAGCGGACCGGAACCGGCGCATGTGGACGCGCTCAGGGGGTGCGAGTAGCCGTAGCAGGTCGGCCAGGAGTAGTTGCCGCCCGCGGTGACGGTGTAGATGGTGTCGTAGCCGGTGCCCGGGCTGCCGGCGTCGCCGGACGGTCCGTTGTTGGTCACGAACAGCTCGCCGGAGTTCGAGAAGGCCAGCCCGAACGGGTTCCGCAGCCCGACCGCGTACACCGGGCCGCACAGGTTCCCCTGTGTTGGGTTGCTGCCGTCCGGTTTGTAGCGCAGGATCTTGCCCCGCAGGTCGCAGTTGTCCTGGGCCGCCGGCGCGTCGTGGTTGTCGCCCAGGGTGACGTAGAGCATGCCGTCGGGACCAAACGCCAGCCGGCCGCCCTTATGGCAGCAGTCAGCCCCGGTGGGGAGGTTGCCGACGATGGTCGCCCCCGCGGTCCCATGGCCGGCGCAATCGGTCCATCGAACGACCGTCTGGTGCGCGTAGTCGGGCTCCGAGTACATCGCGTACACATAGTGGTCCTGGGCGAAGGTGGGGCTGATGGCAAGGCCGAGCAGCCCCCGCTCGCTGTAGCCGCCGCCCGGCTGGACGGTCACGGTCGACACCGAGGCAAAGGTCTGAGCGGCCCCGTTCTGCCAGACCTTGATGGTCCCGCCGCGCTCCGCCCAGAAGAGCCGCCCGTCGGGCGCGAACGCCAGTGCCACCGGGAAGTTGGCGGAGATGTTGGCCGGTGGTGGCCCGCCGGTGACGGCGCACGCGGAAACCGGCGACGGCGAAGGAGTGGCCGCGGGCGAGGAGCGATGTGTCGGCGTGGACGTGGGCTTGACCGCGGTCCCGCCGAGGCTGCAAGCGGAGAGGGATATCGCCACTGCAAGCGTTGCGGACGATGCCGCTGTGAGCTTCCGGAGCTGGTTTGTGAGCAGGCGCATCGATTTGAGGCTACTAGGCCGGCCCCAAGCGGGTCGGCTGTACATCCGTTCCCATTGCTCTTATTCGGATGCAACAGCCGGCGCACTGACCTGACACATCTGTGGAAGGTTTCGGCCGCAGTCCTTCACCGTTTCTCAACAGAATCTTTACAGGCCGGACTCCATATTTCGGTGACGCGGGAGTGACCCCCTTGGAGGACGGATGTGACTGAGCTGCTACCGGTTCAATCGACCAGGAAACTTCGTTTGCTGGCGATTTTTGTGGCCATTGCGGCGATCGGCGTGTACGCCCCGGCCGGCCATCCTCCGTTGGTCGCCACGATCAACCAGGCGGTCGCGACATACCTCCAAGAGCATCCGGTCGGAGCGGTCTCCGTGATCGTCGAGACCAACGGCGACCCGGCTCCGGTGATGCAGCTGGTGCAGCAGTCGGGCGGCAGGATCGACAGTCGCATGACCGTGCTTAGTGGGTTCACCGCCACGATTAACCCGGGACTGGTCGACAGGCTCAACCACGACTCCCGCATCCGCCGGATCAGCATCAACGCACCGGTCCGCTGGGAAGGCGCCGTCGACTCGTCCAACCTGCTCAACCGCTACGACGGCATGAGCCGAGTGCCCGCGGTAGCGTGGAACACCAAGGCACTGGATGGGGCCTCCAGTCAGGTGGCGGTTATCGACACCGGTGTCTGGCCGCATGACGACCTGGTAGGGAACAGCTCACAGGTTCCGGGCAACCAGGGCAATCGGCTCGTCTCGTTGTACACCAACCCGTTGGCCACCGATCCACTGGATCATTACGGCCACGGCACCCACGTCGCCGGCATCATCGCCGGTAGCGGCTACGACTCCAACGGCAAGTACATCGGCGTCGCGCCGAACAGCATGATCGTGAGCGTCAAGGTCTCTGACGACCTCGGGAACGCCAACGAGGGCGACGTCATAAGCGGGTTGGAATGGGTCTACCAAGCCAACCAGCACGGCATGAAGATCCGCGTTGTCAACCTGTCGGTGGCCTCGACTGTCGCCCAGAGCTACCACCAGGATCCGCTGGACGCGATGGTCGAGAAGCTGTGGTTCTCGGGTGTTGCCGTGGTCACCGCCGCCGGCAATGGTACCGGCTCGGTCCTCTACGCGCCGGGCAACGACCCGTTCGTCATCACCGTCGGCTCAATCGACGACCTGTATCAGACCAGCCTGGCGGCCTCGCCGATGGCGGACTGGTCACGCTACGGCTACACCCAGGACGGATATGCCAAGCCGGAGGTCGTGGCGGACGGCTCGCACGTCGTCTCATTGCTGGCGCCCGCGTCGCTGCTCGCGGTGCAGCACACCGGCAATATCGTCGACAACAACTACTTCAAGATGGGCGGCACTTCGATGGCGGCGCCTGAGGTCGCGGGGATGGTCGCGCTGATGATCGAGGCCGACCCGTCGCTGGGCAACAACCGCATCAAGAAGATGCTGCGCAACGCCACAGTGCCATTCGGCACCACCGCGTACACCAGCTGGCTGGGTACGACCGGAGGCTTCCTCGACGCCAGCGCGATCGGCCGGGTGGTCGACTCAGACGACAACGCCAACCAGGCCATCAGCATGAGCCTGAACCCGAACACCGGGGCGATCCTTGCCGGTGGCGCAGCCTGGGGTGACGCCCAGTGGGTGAACGCCAGCTGGACCAATGCCAGCTGGACCAACGCCAGCTGGACCAACGCCAGTTGGACCAACGCCAGTTGGACGGGCCTCGGCACCTCAACTCCATCGCTGACAAGCCTGGTCTGGAACCCGGCATCGTGGGCCAACACCAGCTGGATCAATGTCAACCCGGTTCAGCTCGCCAACGGCTCATGGACCAACGCCAGCTGGACCAACGGCTCGTGGACAAACGGCAGCTGGACCAACGGCTCCTGGACCAACGCCAGCTGGACCAATACGCCGCCACAGAACGCTTCGTGGACCAACGCTTCCTGGACCAATGGCAGCTGGACCAACGCCAGCTGGACGGGCATCCAGTGGTCGGGGATCTCGTTCGACAGCAGCAGCTGGACCAACGGCAGCTGGACCAACGGCAGCTGGACTAACGGCAGCTGGACCAACGCAAGTTGGACGGGTTCGACCTATCGTTAGGTCCTGATGAGGACGCAGCCCATAGCTGAGGCGGCTGGCCCGGTCGGCGACGACCCGGCCAGCCGCCGAATCGTAGAGGGGGTCGTACGCCTGTACATCGCCGCGCTGGCGATACTGGCCGCGGGCCTAGTGGTGTTCGTGGGGACGCGCACGGCGTGGACTCCACTGGTCGTAGTCGTGTTCTGTGCAGTGGCAGCGGGCAGCGAGTTGGTCCGCGTCGAGTTCGCTTCAGATTCGATCGGGGTGTCTCTTTCCGGCTCCTTGATCCTGGCGGCGATGGTCGTTGGCGGACCTGTCGCAGCCACCCTGTCCGCCCTCTCCGCCGGGCTCGCCGGAGGCCTGCTTCGTAGACCCCGCCCGGCGGTGAAGAAGAGTCTCTTCAACACCGCGAACTTCGTCCTCGGCGCGGGCGCTGCGGCGCTGGCGTTTGGCGCGTTGGGCGGCCAGGTCGGCGTTGCGATCGACGCCGTCACGCTGCGTGATATCGGGGCCATGGGCGCCGCCGTGGTCGTCAATTCGCTTGTCAACCTGTCGGCACTCGTAGGCATCCTCTTCCTCACCAGTGGCCGTAGCCTGCGGAATATCTGGAGTGAGGATCTCAAGTGGGTGCCGGTGCAGACCACGGTCTCCGCGGTGATCGGCGTAACGCTAGGGGTCGCCTTCCAGGTCTTCGGCATCCTGGGCGCCGCCATCTACCTGTTCCCGCTGGTGGCATCCCGCGAAGCGGCCCGACAGTACACCAGCCGCGTCGGCAAGCAGATGCAGGAGCTGGTCGAAGCCCACCAGGAGGCCGACGCCGCCAACCGGATGCTGGTAGCCGCCAACGCTGCCCTCGACAGCACCAACGAGGGGTTGCTGAAGACTCTGGCGTCGGTGATCGACGCCCGCGACATCTACCTCTACGGCCACTCGGTGCAGGCCTCCAAGTACGCCGGCCAAGTGGCGCGGAAGATGGGCCTCAGCGACGAGCTGGTGCGGGTTACCGAGCTCGGAGCGCTGCTCCACGACATCGGCAAGATCGGCGTCTCCGAGGCGATCCTCAACAAGCCCGCCCGGCTGACCGACGCCGAGTACGTCGAGATCCAGAGCCACTGCGACATCGGCTACCACCTCCTCAGCAACCTGCCCCAGTTCGAAGAGGTCGCCGAGATCGTTCGCAGCCACCACGAGCACTATGACGGCAGCGGGTACCCACGCGGCCTTGTCGGCGAGAGCATCCACATCGGGGCGCGCATCGTCAGCGTTGTCGAGGCCACCGAGGCGATGATCTCCGACCGGCCCTACCGCAAGGGCATGTCAGCCGACGAGGTGCTGGCGGAGCTGGCGCGCTGTGCCGGCAGCCAGTGGGACGCCAACGTGGTGGCCGCATTCTCGGCCATCCTCAGCGAAGACCACCGTCACCTGGTGATGCACAACTCGGCGCTTGAGATCGCGCTGGCGCGGACCCCGGTGTCGGAGCTGGTGGGCGCGGAGCAGGACGCCGGCACCGAGATCGGCGGCGTCTCGACCACATTCGCCGGCGCCAGCCAGCCGATGTTTATCGTCGACGAGCAGTTCCGCGTCGTCTCGATGAACCCGGCCGCGGGGAGGGTGCTCGATCGCTCCGAGGACGACCTCCAGGGCGAGGACTGGATCAAGCTCAGTGGCGCCCTGGAGTCGGAGCGACGCAGCCCCGAAGGCTACTTTGGGGTCTCCCGAGTCGTCAGCCTGGCAGCGCGCGACGGCAACATCATCCACTTCGAGCTCAACAGCACCCCCATGAGGACCAACAGCGCGTCCTACTGGGTGCTGCTGGCCCGGCTGATGTCGCGACGCGCCAGCGACAGCCTGCCGGCTTCCGACCCGACCAACCTCGACTTCCTCACGGGGCTGGCAGCCGGCGAGGAGATGCAGCGGCTGGCGCGCAAGTCGATGATGACGGGAGGCGGCCCGGTGACGATGGCGGTGATCCAGATCGTGGGCATCGAGTCCATCAACGAGACCTTCGGGCGCGCCACCGGTGATGCCGCCATCCGCACCACCGCGGACGTCATCCGGTCGCAGACGCGGGCCACCGATCTGGCCGGGCGCATCGGGGGAGCCAGCTTCGCGGTGCTGATGCCACAGGCGTCGCTGGACGACGCGGCGCGGCTCCTGGGACGGGTCGAAGCCCTCCTACCGGGCGCCTGCCACGACCTCGACTGCGTCGTCGAGTTCGCCTCGGGAGCAGCCGAGTGGGATGGCCAGGAGACATCTCACGAGCTGATAGCGCGAGCCAGGATCTGGCTCGACATGCGGGAGCAGGGGTTCGGCTCGGATCAGGTGCTTGCCCTGCCGATGCTGACAGGGCTTCCGAGGTCAGCTAGCAACTGACCTCATAGGCATCTCGGCGGCCTCCCGGAGGGCGCTGAGGAGCTGCTCCAGCCGGGCATGGTCGCCGGCGAACTCGCTGCGCTGGAAGAAGACCGGCCGGCCGCCGGCCGCAACCACCAAGACTCCGCCCTGCTGCATCGCATCCCCGCGCGTCCGGCCCTGCATGAAGCCTTTGGCGGCGGCCTGGATGGCGCGCAGGTAGATGCGAGGGTCGAGACTGCTCCGGCCGCCGCGCCGGAAGCTGAGCACCTTATACGTGCTGCGCTCCGAGTCGACCAGCGATCGCAGCCCCTCGCCGTGGGTTTTGGCGAAGTCGCGCCCGTGATCGACCGTACCGGTGCTCACGATGGCGAGATTCCCGAGCGTCTCCGCCTCTTCGGCGATCGTGCGAAGCTCTGACGCCTGCTCCCGGCAGAAGATGCAGCCGTAGTGGCGAAGCCAGACGATCGCCGCGGGGCGCTCGCTCCACAACGAGCTCATCGGAACCCACTCGCCGCTCAGCTCCTGCACTTTGGTGGCCCCAAGCTTACTGAGGACTGCCTGCGGAGGCAGCTCGGCCGGGGTGCTCAGGCGTATGTCATCCATCACCCAACAGTACCTGGCCTGGTTACTGGGGCCGCGGGTTGCCGATCCGCGCCACCGCTTCGGCGTGAAGCAAGCCGTTGCTGGTGATGACGTTGCCGCCCGCCGCGGTGCTGACGCCGGCCAGGTCGGTCAGCATCCCGCCCGCCTCCTCGACGATCACCTTGAGCGCCGCCAGGTCCCAGAGGTTGACCTCGGGCTCCAGCGCGATGTCCACGCTGCCCTGCGCCACCAGCACGTGCTGCCAGAAGTCGCCGAAGCCCCGGCTGCTGCCCACCGCGCCGACCAGGTCAAGGAATTGCGGCAGCCGGTCGTGCGCCTTCCAGTTCTCGATGCTGGAGTGGGACAGCTTGGCGTCGGCCAGCTCTGAGACCTTGGAGACCGCGATCCTCTCGCCGTTGGCGTAGGCCCCCTCCCCCCTGGCTGCGTACCAGCGGCGCCGCAGCGCCGGCGCCGAGGCGACGCCGACGGTCAGCTCGCCGTCGACCTCCAAGGCCAGCAGGGTGGCGAACACCGGGATGCCGCGGACGTAGTTCTTGGTGCCATCGATGGGGTCCACGATCCAGCGGGCTCGCGCGCTCAGGCTGCCCTGGATCCCGAATTCCTCGCCGACCAGGGCGTGGTCGGGACGTGCGGAGGCGAGACGCTCCGCGGCCGCCTTCTCGACGGCCCGATCGGCCTGCGTCACGGGTGTCATATCAGGCTTGGTGTCGACCACCAGGTCGACAGAGCGGAAGTGCCGCAGGGTGATCGCGTCGGCGGCGTCGGCGATCTCCATGGCCAGGTCCAGGTCGGGGTTCATGCCGTGGATTGTCGCAAAGCCGGCCGGGCGGGCCGCTGCCCGAGGTTGCATATAGTCGTGCAATGGCGCAGAGGAGCGGTGACCGGCCGCCTCGCCAGGTCGACCATCCGGCGAGGTGGTCAGGCGCCCTGGCCGCGATCGCGGCCGCTGTTGCGGTCCTGGCGGGTGCGCTGGGTGTGCTCGCGGCGCCGTCACCCTCGCCGACCGGGGGTCGGCTGCAGTGGTCGCAGTGGCAGCACCTGGTGGGCGTCTTCGACGTCGGCCTCCAACCCGACGGCGCCGGCCTGGTCGCGGAGGGATCCGAGCTCTTCTTCGACATCGATCGATCGGGGAACATGATCCCGATCAACACTCCGACAGCGTTCCACGACGTCGCCGGATACGAGGCATATTTCGCGGTCGCCGCCGGCGAACCGGTCAAGGGCAGCTGCCGGTTCGGGCACGGAGCCGTCTACGTCCTCGATCCAAGGTCCCCCAAGCAGGTGCTGGAGGTCGACCCGAACAGCGGCAAGCCGCGTCCGTTCGCCACCATCCCCGGGGTTGACTCGCTAAACGGCATCGCCTTCGACGGCACGGGCGCCTTCGGCAACTACCCGTTGCTCGTCACCGGTCCCAGCGGGGCCCACAGCGTGGTCGCTGCGATCGATTGCCACGGCACGGTGACGATCATCGCCGCCTCGGCCCCCCGGATGGAGGGCGGCATCAGCGTGGCACCCAAGACCTTTGGCAGCCACGGCGGCGAGCTGGTCGCGGTCGATGAGATCGGCGGAGACGTCTTCGGCGTCACCCCGGGCGGGGCGGTCGCGACAGTCGTCAACCTGCCCCAGCCAAAAGGCCAAGACATGGGCGTCGAGAGCACCGGCTTCGTGCCGGTGGACTTCATGAAGCATGGCGGGGCGGCGTACCTGGCCGATCGGGGCACAGCCAACAACCCTCATCCGGGGACCGACAGCCTGCTGCGCCTGACCTCGTCGCAGCTGGCGACCGCGGGGGTGCGCGATGGCGACCTGCTGGTGGCGACCGAAGGCGGCGGCGTCACCATCGCGGTGACGTGCGCGGCGAGCTGTTCCCAGCGCCAGGTCGCCACCGGCCCGACGCCCGGGCACATCGAGGGCCACATCGCGTTCCTTACCAATCAGCCGCCGCAGGCGCCGGCAGCGACGGCGCCGCCGTCACCGCACTCTCCGCCGGTGGCGGCCACATCTCACCCCAGCCATCTCCTCAGCGCCGTGGGGGCGGGCGTGGCCATCGCCGGGTTGCTGCTGGTGGCCGCGGTGGTGATCCTGCTGGTAAGGGCTCGCCGGGAAGACTAGACGTGGGATCCGGTCGCGCCTGGGCGCCCCGGATCGAGCCACGACGGCAGCGGCTCCGAGCCGAGGATGGAGCCCGCCAGGACCCTGGCGCAGTTGAAGGCGAAGCCCATCCCCTGCCCGGAGTACCCGGCGCAGACGTGGACGCCGGGCGCGCCCGGAACCGCGCCCACCAGGGGTAGCCGGTCAGGCGTGAACCCCATGATCCCGGCCCATCGGTTGGTGACGGGCGTGGCCACGTGGATCTCGGCGAGCTGGCGGTCAAGGTGCTCCTGGATCGCATCCGTGGGGGTGTCGTCATAGCCGACCTCGTCGGCGAGGGCGCGGTTGCGAAAGCCGCCCACCAGCACCCGCCGATCGGCCAGCTGCCGCCAGTAGACGTACCCGTGGTCGGTGTAAACAGGACGCCCGGCCACCGGGTCGGCGCCGGGCTCGGTGGCGAGCATCTGGCCCCGGACGGCGTCGATCGGGATCTCGGGGTAAAGCTGGCGCGCATAGCCGTTGGTCGCCAGCACGACCGCGCCCGCTGCAACTTCGCCGCCAGGCGTGTGCACCCGGACGCCGGAGCCGCCGGGCTCGATCGCGGTGACCTCGACACCGTCGGCGACGGTGGCGGTGGCCTGCCCGGCGATCGACGTCACAGCCTCCACCGGGTGCACCTCGCCGTCGACAAGGTTGAGGAGCCCGCCGAATTTGCCGCCCTTGGGTCGCCAGGCACCCGGGAGCCGGTCCTCTGAGAGCAGCTGGACGGATTGCTGAAGCGCCTCCGCCTCCTCGGGAGTGGCGGCGCTGCTCCAGCTGCCGACGCGCTTGTGACCGGCGGCCCCCGCCAGGGCCTCGCCCAAGCGGTCGTGGTTCTCAAGGGTGAAGGCCCAGATCTCGACTGCGGTCGACCGACCGTACCTCTCGACGGCTTCGGCGTAGTTGGCGGCGACGCCGGCCAGGACGAACCCAGCGTTCCGTCCGCTTGCGCCGGCTGCGAGGCGGGAGCGCTCCAGCAGCAGCACCTCGGCGCCGCGCTTGCCCAGCCAGTACGCCAGGCTGACCCCGGTGATCCCGCCGCCAACGACAACAACGTCGGCACGCAGCGGAAGCGCGACCTCGGGCATCCGCGGAGCCTCGCCCCAAACGGGAATGCTGGTCATGGCCAAGTCAGACGCGACCTCTGATCCATAGCGAAAGAATCAGTTGCAGAGTCTGGAGGTTGGCAAGAGCCTCCAGTGGGTCCCGTCCCAGAACTGGACTTCAACAACGTTCCGGTAGGCCGCCATAGTGTTGGTCAGGAGGATTGGGCCACCTACCTTGAGGTCGTCGACCAAAGAAGCATCGGATAGCTCCAAGACGCACTCCATCGCGGGACTCCCCGCGTCAGACCAGACTGATCCATTCCAGCGCAGCTGCTCGCCGAGAAGACCCACGTTCGGACTTGGGCCACTTGATGGGGACTGGTACGCCAGAAGCTGCTTACGCTGGGCGTCCGCAGCCACCCAGCCATTCGACCCGATTATCGGTGCCAGTCCCACCCGAACCCATTGGGTGTCATCCCATCGCCACATTTCCGCCGGTCGCGTCCCCGCTGACCCGACAGTGCAGGTGGTTTGCGGACCCAATCCGGTGGGGCCAAGCGGATCAACCAGCGCCAGCGCACGTCCGGTCGTAGGGTCCGTTACCAGGGCCCGGGTCGGGGCGTTGATCAGAGATCGCTCCGCCCAGTCATCACCGTTCCACGTCCAAGTTTGGTCGCTGCATCCTTGGGTGAAGCCTCGAGATTGGGCATGGGTGACGGCGACGACCGCGAAGCTCCGTTGGTCGTAAGCCATGCCTATGACATAGCCATGGGGCTGGTGCGCCGGGTAAACCCGCGTCCATTGGGCTCCGTCCCAGATCCAGGTGGCATAAGCGTCGGCGCCGACTGGATTTGCCCCAAAACGGTGGGCGTAATCCAAGGCTCGGTTGTCGGCCGCTCCCAAGAACACTGTCGTCTGGCTTGACTCGTCGTAGGCCACCTTGGCCACGTCCTGCGCGATGGGCTGCTTACTCGGACGCTGGCGTCGCCACACCGCACCGTCGAACGTCCAAGTGTCGTCAAGCATGCGGTTTCCGCTTCGGCCCCCAAAGACGACAGCTACACCATGCCCCGCGTCGTAGCCTGCGGCTGCGGCTTGCCGGGCCTCAGGCAGCCCTATGGTCCCTGAGTCGCGATCGACTGCGGCTGGCTGCGGGTGGGGCAAGCGTGCGGCTGTGATCCAGTACCAACCCACCCCGATTGCCGAGATGGCCAGAACTGAGAACAGCGCGACCTTGGCCCGCCGAGGGATCCGCTGGACCACAGCGATCAATGTAGTCGTGGCGAGCCGAGGTCGGGGCGGCGATCCAGTTGAACCAGACTCGCATCGGTCGAGCGGCTCCGGCTAGAAGTGGATGCCTCGCATCAGTTGGGCCAAAGCCAGGCCTTCGATGCCGACCTCCTCGTTGGCCCCATCCGAGTCGCCATCCTTCTTCTTGCCGCCGGTCTCCGGGAACATGTGATACGCGCCGGTCATGACCAGGTGCAGGAACCCAGGCGCGGTGACGTCCACGATCTCGCCCAGCTTGCCGAGGCGGGTGCTGACGTCCTGGGGGCGCTTGAGGATCGCCTCGACCACCATCTGCGCCGCTTCGTCGGCCTCGATGATGGGGAACGCCGAGTAGAAGCTGGTGGGCGCGATCATGGGCGTGCGCACCAGCGGCATGTGGATGTTGGTGACCACGATGCCGTGGTGGGCGACCTCGGGCGCGAGGCAGCGGCTGAAGCCCTCCAGCGCCCCCTTGGAGGCGACGTAGGCGGCAAAGCGCGGCGGAAAGGCCTGGGCGCCGATCGAGGAGACGTTGATGATCTGGCCGCGGCCCTGCTTCATCATCCCCGGGAGCACGCCCATGATCAGCTTGATGGCGCCGAAGTAGTTCAGCTGCATGGTGCGCTGGAAGTCGTGGAAGCGGTCGAAGGAGTCCGCCACCGACCGTCGGATGGAGCGGCCGGCGTTATTGATAAGGATGTCGACGCGGCCGTGGTCGGCGAGCACCTTCTCCAGCATGCCGCCGATGGCGTCGAGGTCGGAGAGGTCGGTGGGATAGACCCACGCCTTGCCGCCTTCGTCCTCGATCTCCTTCTGGATCTCCTGGAGCTTCTCCTCGGTCCGCGAGACCAGCATCAGGTGGGCGCCGCTGCGCGCCAGGGCACCGGCCGCGGCGCGGCCGATACCGGACGAGGCGCCGGTGATGATCACGATCTTGCCGTCGAGCACCTTGCGCAGGTTGGCCTCGGTGGGCAGCTGGGGGTCGAGGTGGCGCTCCCAGAAGTCCCAGATCCGCCAGGCGTAGTGGCGCAGCGGAGGCACCGCGATGCCGCTGCCCTCGAGTGCGCGCTGCGACTCGGTGGCGGTGAAGGTGGCGCGGTTGGACATGTAGTCCAGCGCCGGGCCGGGGATGTTGACGCCCTCCAGCACCTGCTCCCGGATGCGCTGGATCGCGGGCAGACTGCCCATCGCCCTGGTCACGTCGCTCGGCACCATCGATGTGGCGCGGCGGTCGAAGCGCAGCGCGAACTCGGGCGCGTGAGCGGCGCGGGCGAACTCGTTGAGGCTGTCGCCGAGTGAGAGTGGCTTGGGGTCGACGATGTGGAAGCAGCGGCCGTCGAGCCCCTCCTTGTGCCCGATGTGGTCGATCGCCCTGGCCACGAAATCGACCGGCACCAGGTTCAGCGCCCAGCCCTCGGGGCCTACCAGCGGCACCCAGCTGGGCAGCGACTCACGCAGGCGCTGCAGGATCTTGAACGAGTAGTAGGGCCCGTCGATGCGGTCCGCCTCGCCGGTCTCGGAGTGGCCGATAACGATGCCCGGCCGGTAGACCCGCCAGGGCACCTTGGACTCGGTGCGGACGATCTTCTCGGACTCGAACTTGGTGGCGTAGTAGGGATGCTCGAGCTCCTGCCCCTCGTCGAACATCTCCTCGGTGAAGTCGCCCTTCCACTTGCCACCAGCGACGGCGATGGAGCTGACGTGGTGCAGCCGCGCCGCGCCGACGGCGTTGGCCAGCTCGACCACGTTGCGGGTGCCGTCGACGTTGGCGCGACGGTTGGACTCCTCCGATGCCTCCAGGTCGTAGACCGCCGCCAGGTGGTAGACCTCGGCGCCTTTGAGGGCGCCACGCGCCTCTGCCGGGACGTCGCACTCGGGCTTGGTGATGTCGCCCTCCACCGCCGTGATCCGGCCCTCGGCTCCTGGAGTCGCCGCGATCCACCGGTCGAGGCGGGCCCGCGAGCCGGGGCGCACCAGGACATGGATATCGCCCTCGCGCTTGAGCAGCTGGTGGACGAGGTTTCGGCCGATGAAGCCGGTGGCGCCGGTTACCAGGTAGGTCATTTCGATTCGAACCTCGTCTTTACGGAATTAGCAGGACTTTTCCGGTGGTGCCGCCGGTGGCGACCGCCTTGAGGGCGGTGGGCGCCTCGCTGAGCGGGTAGGTCGCGGAGATGTGGGGCTTGATCTTGCCCTCGTCGTAGAGGCGGTAGAGCGCCGCGGTGGCCTCCTCGATCAGCTTGGGGTTGCGCGCCATATACGCCCCCCAGTGCAGCCCCACCACGCTGTAGTTCTTGACCAGCACGTGGTTGGCCTTGGCCTCGGGGATCCGCCCGGAGGTGAAGCCGATGATGATGATCCGGCCCTCGAACGCGACGCACTTGGTGGAGCGGTCGTAGACGTCGCCGCCGACGGGGTCGAAGATGACGTCGGCGCCGGCCCGGTCCGTGATCTTGTTGACCTCGTCCGCGAAGTCCTGGGTCTTGTAGTTGATCGCGTGATCGGCGCCGAGCTGCAGGCACAGCTCCACCTTCTCGTCCGAGCCCGCGGTGGCGATGACCATGGCGCCGGCGGCCTTACCCAGCTGGATGGCGGCCGTGCCCACCCCGCCGGCGCCGCCGTGGACCAGGAGCACCTCGCCGGGTTGGATGTTGGCGCGGCGATGGAGAGCGAAGTAGCCGGTCTGATAGACGATGTAGAAGGCGGCGGCGTCCTCGAAGCTCATCGAGTCAGGGATCTTGCGAGCCAGCATGGGCAGGGTGTCGGCGTACTCGGCGTAGCCGCCGTGGAGGACACGGTTGACGGCGAAGCCCGCCGACACACGGTCCCCGGGAACGAAGCCGGAGCCATCGGGCGCGTAGGCCACGGTGCCGCCGACCTCGCCGCCTGGGGTGAACGGAAAGTCGGGTTTGGTCTGGTAGGTGCCCGCGATCATCAGGGAGTCGAAGAAGTTGATCGCCGCCGCCTCGATCTTGATGCGCAGCATGTCCGTGGGCGGATCGCCCTCGGCGACATCCTCAAACACCATCGAGTCGGGATCGCCCCATTGCCGCACCACCCAAGCCTTCATCGCTCGCCGATTCTAGCCAGTTCGAAGGGCGGCGGGTTTACGGAAATCCGAAAATTCCGAGGCCGGTAGGCGGCTAGTCGGTCCTCGTCATGACCGGCAACACGTCGATGTCGGTGCGCGGGGGGGCGTCGAGGTGAGCGGGGCTGGGCAGGAAGAAGAGCAGGATGAAGGTGATCGCGAACACAATGACGTTGTAGAACATCGCGATCTGGACCGAGTCGCTGAAGTCGACCGCCACACCTCTCGCGGCTCCCGGGATCACCGTGCCCCGCACCACCTCACCGAGGTGCTGGTATTGGACCGCGACGGCGGCGGATCGCTGGGCCGGGGTCATCTGGGCCGCGCCGGGCGGCGGCGGCAGCACGGGCCGGTACTGCCTCGCCTTGACACAGCTGGGGGCAAGCACCGAAGGGTCCTTGGCGGCCGACTGGTCGTGGAAGCAGGTGAGGTAATCGGCGACGATGACCTCAGTCACGTCGGATGGCACGTTGCCGGCCAGCAGTTGCTGGCGGATCTGGGAAACCTGGCCGGCGCTCACGGTATCGGCGTGGGAGGCGATCTGCCCGAAGAAGATCACGCCGATCACGGCTATGCCAACAGCGCCACCGATCTGCTGCACCGTGGTCAGCACGCCGGACGCCGAGCCGACATCCTTGCCACCGATGCCCGCCAGGACGAAGTTGAGCGAAGGCGCGATCAGCAGCCCCAGCCCGACGCCGCCCAGGGCCATGGCCGGGATCAGTTGGTAGCTCTGGATGTCGGCGCCGAACTGGTGGACGGTGTAGATCGTCACCAGGACGCCGATCGAAGACAGCGCCGCGCCGATCTCCAGGATGCGTCTGCCGAATCGCGGGATCAGTCGGATGCTCAGCCCGGAGGCGACGCCGCTGCCGATTGAGAACGGAATCAGCGTCAGGCCGGAGTGCAGGGCGGTGAAGTTCAGACCGATCTGGAGCCACAGGTTGAGGGTCAGGAAGAAGGATGGAATACCCGAGAAGAACGCGAAGAAGAAGAAGAGGCCGGTGACGAAGGCTCGATTTCGGAAGAGCGAGGATACGACCAGCGGGTCCTTGCCGGACGCCTCGCGGCGACGCTCGAAGACGACGAAGAAGACCATCACCAGGGCCGACCCGGCGAGCATGGCGAAGGACCACCAAGGCCACCCGGCGTCGCGACCCTCGACCAGGGGATATGTCAACAGGAAGAGGGCCACGGTGACGATGGCCACCCCGGCAAGGTCGAGCCGCGGCGCGTCAGGGGCCTTCGATTCGGGAAGTCGCATTGCTGCGCCGATGACGGCGAAGATGCCGATCGGGACGTTGATCAGAAAGATGGGGCGCCAGTCAAGGTTGAAGAGGTTGCCCTGGATGATCAGGCCGCCGGCGATGGGGCCGGTGATGGTGGCGAGTCCGATGACACCGCCCAGGATGCCGAAAGCCGTAGCCAGTTTTTGGGGCGGGAAGGTGACCCGGATGATCGAGAAGATCTGCGGGTACATCAACGAGGCCATCAGGCCCTGGAAGACGCGGGCAGCGACGATCTGGGTACCCGACTGTGAGATGCCGCACAGCAGCGAGGCGAAGGTGAAGCCGGTCACCCCGATCATGAACATTCGCTTGCGGCCGAGAATGTCGCCCAGGCGGCCCCCGGTGATCAGCACCACGCCGTAAGCCAGCTGGTATCCGGCGAAAACGAACTGGACCTGGGCGAAGCTGGCGTGCAAATCGCGCTGGATCGACGGCACCGCGACGTTCACGATCGAGATGTCGAGCAGGATCATGAAGGTCGCCGTCAGGATGATGGCAAGCGCTACAAAAGGATTTCCCTGTGGCTTGTCGTCAGGCATCTCTCCTCCCGGTGGCTGCGCGAATCGAAATGCTACAGGTGAGTGAGCTATTCCAGTATGGCCGCTACGCTTTAGCGCACGGCCCCATCGTCTATCGGTTAGGACGCGTCCCTTTCAAGGACGAAAGAGCGGTTCGACCCCGCTTGGGGCTACGTCCCTTTTCCGTCCGAGACGGCGTACGCTGCCACGTGGTGGGGCGCCAGGCCAACTGGGGGCGCGAGGAGGTGTCACATGGCAGGTGAGCTGGTAAGTCTGACCCAGGAGATGTTCGCCGCTCTCGACAGCAGTGACGCGGATGCCATCATCCGGCTGAGTGCCGACGAGATCCAGGGCGTCGATGAGATCGCTCGCAAGTGGCTGCGGGGATTGGACGAGCTTGGGGGCTACATTCGGGAGCTCATGGGCATGGTTGAGGGCGTCCACTCCACCATCTCCAATACCCATGAGACGTTTTGGGGAGACACCGGTGCCGTAACCTGCTGGCTCGAGCAGGACTACGTACTAAACGGCGCGCACCAGCACATCTCGGCGCCCACCACAGTGCTATTCCGGCGGGACGGAGACAACTGGAAGATCACGCTGTTCCAGTCGGTCCCGCTTCCGCCCGAGGACGCCTAACAGAGCAGCAGTCGCACCCCTGACCCGTTAGGAGCCCACCCCTCGCCGCAATTGCCGTACCCCAGAGAATCGAGCGCTCTCCGTGACCGAGCGAGTGGAAACGTCGATTCTGAGCGGTGGCTCTTTTAACCCTTAAAAGCAAGGGGTCTGCCGTTACGGGCCACCTCTCCGAGCTGTTGACACCCGGAGCGTGCGTCCCGCCGCCACCCCCCGAAGGGGGCCCCGTCGACCCCTTGGCCTTGCGGCTTCGGTGCCTCCGAGCGCCGGGTTCGTTGCCTCCCCCGGCCGGCTTTCTGACAGACCGTGAGCAGTAGTGTGGGGCGTCCATTTGAGTTCGTCAATCCGGAACATTTGGCTTTGAACAGCCGTTCCGGGTTTCTCTACAGAAGGCTGTGGAGACGCTGTGGAGACGATATTCAGCCGGTCCCTCAGGCAGACGCCGGCTGTGGAAAATCGGGCGCGTCGACCATGCCCCAGGCGTCCATCAAAAGCGCGGCAAAAACGTCGTAGGTGATGTACCCGAAGCCTCCGTCACCCCACGCGGGGCCCCATGAGTTGACGAAAATCAGCTGCTGCTTGCGCGCCTCGAAGCCGACAAAGCACAGCGCGTGACCGCCCACGAACGGGTCGCCCTCCATGGGCATCGGGATATGGCCGCGGGGCGCATCCATGAAGCTCTGATGGACCATCAGGCCGGCGACGAAGCAGTTGTCGCGAAGGTACAGCTCGGCCTCGCCAAGGCTCTCGATGCGGGCGAAGCTGCGGGAGCGGTAGGGGCGGGCCGCCTTCCGCTGCGCCGCGGTGGGCCGGATATCGATCGCATCCTCGCGGTACGGCATGACCTCGAGGCTGCAAACACCCTCCTGGTTGATGATCTTCATCGCCTGCCTGATGGTCATCCCGCTGTCGGCGGCGCGGTCCAATCGCTGGCTGTAGACGAACATCGGGCTGAAGCGATGGGCATCGCTCTTCATCCCCCACTTGTTCTCGCGCTGCTCCTGGTAGGTCTTGTCGTAGTACGCCGAGGCGCAGGCCACGCACGTCCCCACCTGCCCCTGGTCGAAGATCGCCGGCATCTCGGCGCGATGATCGACGCGGTCGAGTCGCGGTGCGGCGGCCAGGAAATGGCGCATCCGATAGTCCCTGGCGTCGTAGGGGTCCTTCTTGCAGCCGGTGGAGTAGCGCTGCCCTTCCGCCATCGCCCTTCCGGCCGGCTGTCAGGCCCTTGTGGGTCGGCTCGAACGAAGGTTGAGCCAGACCCCAACGCCCACCATCAGCATCGCCAGGACGCCCAACCCGGCGAGTGGGACGATGCCGCCGGTGTTGGCGGGGTTGATGGTGGCCAGCGGCGCGGCCCCGCCGGTGCCGAGGATGTGGTCCTGGTCGCTGAAGATGCCGCTATCCGCCTCGACGATGGTGTCGCCGTTCACCTTGCTGATCTGGACCTGGGCGGTGAAGGTGCCGTTGGCGTCGGTGGTGCCGCTGGCGGGCATGAACTTGAAGTCGCTGCCGGGCGTGTAGAGCATCCGCAGGTTGACCTCGGCGCCGTTGACCGGTTTGCCGTTGAGGGTCAGCACCACGGTCAGGTCGCTGGTCCCGCCTGCCCTCAGCTGGTGTTTGGCCACCGTCAGTGCCAGCTGGACCGGCGAGTCAGTTTTGGGGGGCTTGTGGAACTGGTGGTTGTTGTCGATGAATTGCGATGGATTGGTGTGCGTTGCGGCTGACGATCCGGGGGCGCCTGGCGATGCCGCCGCTGGGCCGGGCACGACCGTCAGGTTGAGGGCGTTGCTGGCGGCGCCTCCGGCGGTTGTGAGGACGACGGGATAGGCTCCCGGAGCCAGCGATGCAGGCACGGTCAGCAGCACGCTGGTGCGACTCCAGAGTTGCGACGTGGCAGTGGTGGATCCGATCTTGGCGGTGCCCGTGTTGGCCCCCAGGCTCACGCCATCGATGACAATCGCGGCGCCGGCCTTGACGTTGTTGGTCTCGATCTTGTCGAGGCGCGGAACGATGGTGAGGTTGGGCGCGGCGGCGACCACACCGTCTGATCGGGTGATCGCCACGGCGCCGCTGTCGGTATCTCCACTCAAGGTGAATGCGATCCCCTGGTCGCCCCAGGAAGAGACCGTCTGGCTGATCCCGCCGGCGGTGACCTTGCCCTGGGTCGTGCCGAAGTTGTAGCCGGCGAGGGTGACAGCGGTCCCGGCAGAGCCGGAGGACGGCGTCATCGTCTTGACCAGCGGGTTGATAGCGATCGACGGGCCGGTGACGCTCGGGCCGTAGCCGTTGACGTGGAGCGTGAGGTTGCCGTTCTGCGCCCCAGGCGGGACGGAGACGGTGACCTGGCTGGAGCTCCAGCTCTGGCCTTGACCGACGGGGCCGCCCGGAAATGTCACGCTGCCGCCGGACCCAAGGTTGGCGCCATTTATCACTATCTGGTCACCGACAACCTTGCTGGTGATCGCTGTGGTGCTAACAGACGGCGGTAGGAAGGTGAAGCTACCCGCCGGCACGGTCACGACCTGGACGTTGACGCTCGGGTTGTTGGCGTCGATGCTGACGGGAAAGGTGACCTGAGCCGCTCCACTCGTATTTCCGGGGCTGAAGGCTGGTAGTTGGTTCCCCCAGCCGGGAGAGGGGGAGTTGATCGTGATGTTCACCCCCGGGTACGTGAGGTGCAGCTGCGCACTGGGGGCAAGGGTCAGCGGGTGCAGGTTCGATCCGTTGACAGTTACCGAGGTCCCGACCTGGCCGGATGTCGGCGTGAGGCTCGCTGCCGGCTGCAGCGTTAGCTCCCAGTTGTCGTTGGATTGCTGGCCACTGCTGTCGATGACCCGGATTCGCGCGCCACTCGAAAATCCGCTCGGGACGGTGACCTTTACCGACGAGTTCGTACAGTCCTGAGATCCCGTGGAGGCCGGGCGGATGCCGGAAATGGTGTGGCCGTCCAGCCCTTCAAAGTTCACTGTCGGAGCGCCACTCAACGAGCAGTCGGAGCTGAAATCGTTCGAGAAGTGATTGCCGTTGATGACTATCGGCTGACCCGGGCTGGTAATCCAGGCAGAAAGCCCCGAAACAGTTGGTGGGTTGCCGAAAGAGGCTGAGGCGACCACGCCCACCAAACTGCCAACGCACGCAAGCAGGCCCGCCCGGATAATTCGCTCGATCACGACACCAGGTCCGCAAGAACGGCGTAGCGCTGAGTGGCCAAGGCCCCCGCCCAAAGCGGGTAGCAGGTCAAGAACGTGAGGCTGGGCCGTCCGTTGGAAGCTGTGACCTGCCGGTCATTGGCCCCCACGATCTTAAAGCCGCTGACCCTGTAAGTGAAAGTCCCATAGTCGGTCTCGAGGACGATGTCTTGACCGGTCTTGAGGTTGCCCCACGACAGCGAGTAGCTGTTGTGGTTAGAGATCACGACGTTATCCGGTTCTCCTGGATAGGCGGTGCCGTCGACGTGACCCGGGCCACCTGACAGGATTTTGCTGTCGCTGCCCTCCAAAACAATGCCGCTGAAGCCGATCGAAGGCACTGTGATCTTGGCCAGGGGTTGGCCGTTGGCCAGCCGTGGTCGAGCGAAGGTGACGGTCAGCGGTACTCCGGCGGCGCCGCCCCGGGCGTGCCCCTTGTCCCAGGCGCTGGCCAGCTCAGCCTGGCTGGATGCGGTGTACGCCACGTTGCTCCCGACGTAAAGAAAGAGGCTGAACGCCATCCCGAGGATGATCCAGCTGATGAATCGGGTGGGGTGAAAGCCGACCATAAAATTAGAGGGGACCGTGACCCCGGTCACGGTCCCCCCCAAGCTATCTCAATTAGCTGCGGACGGGAACCCGCAACCGGTTGATTCCGATCCCGGCCGCTGCCAGGATCAGTCCGAACGCCGCCAGGATCAGCATGTTGTTCCCGGTGTTCGGCGGTACTGGTCCATTGTTAGATTGCTGTCCGCTGGTCGGCGTAAGGGCGACGGCCGCGTCGGCCTGACCCATCTGCAGGTCCACCAAGGTGGTCGACCCAGCTGGAGCCGCGTTCGGGCGGGCGTTCGGGCGGGCGTTCTGGACCGCGTTCCCGGAGACACCCGAGCACAGGGTCAAGTTCACCAGCGGCAGCTGACTCGCCAGCCCATTGATTGTCGACAGCTGAGGTACGAGCGAGCAGTTGATCGCTACGTTGATCTCAAGAGTCACGATGCTGGCGGAGGCGTGCTGCAGGTCGGGCCCGGCGGAATCCACTGTGGCGCCCCGGGTCAAGGTGATCGTCAGCAGGCCGTTCAGCGCGGGAATGTTTCCAAGGACGGTGTTCACCGCGTTGAGAGCCGCCTGCGCCGCGCCTCCGGCGAGGCCTGGGCAGGTGATCGTGCCGGGGATCTGGATGGTGCAAACCGTTCCTGGCGGGAGCAGCTTGTCCAGGCTGATACCGGCCTTAGCCGCTACGTCCTGACCCAGGATCTTGAGGACCCCGAGCTGACCATTGGCGGTCTCATGGGTCGACGAGCCGTCGGCGGTTGCCGTGGCCGTGCCCTTGACAGTGTCCAGGCTGATCAGGCTCTTGGTGAGATCCAAGTTAGCCCCGCTGGCGGTGTTCAGAGCAGTCAACAGTGAGACAAGGACGGGGTTGGTGATCTTCAGCACGTCGACCTGTGCGACATCGCTGAGGGCGTTGCTCGACACCACGCCGCTGCTCAGATCGCGGCTGGTGGTGGTGAGCGCCGTCGGCTGGGCGGTTGCCAGCAGGTCGTTGAGCTGCAGGTTGTTGATCAGGCCCAGGGCAGTAAATGCCGTGGACAGAGCGCTGACCAGGGATGCGTAGCCTGCGTTTACGTTGTCAATCGCCGTCTGTACAACAGGTGTTACCCCGGAGATAACGGTCTGCAGCGTTCCGCCCAAAAGCCCGCCGACACCTGGAACGATCGTGACCGTGTTGCCCAGGGCGTGCTCAAGCGTCTGCAGATCGGTGGCGATGCTGGCGAGTAGGGCGCTCAGCTGCGCGGGCGAGAGAACACCGATGTTCCCCGTCGGCGCCAGGTCCAAGCTGGTCAAGGTGTTTCTTGCTAGAGAGTCCGTCGGCAGCGCCTCTGCCGAGAACGGGCCCAGCACAAACGGACCACTGCTGACGAAGCTCGGGCCGGCGACGAGGTTCCCGTTGTTGACCGGGTTGATCTTGTCGCCGAAGTTGACGGTCGCGGTGTCGAAGGCATTGACACTCGGATTGCCCAGGGTGTCGGCGATCGAGCCCGAGAGCTGGGTCAGCGCCGCGCTCAACGGGGCCAGCGCCGGGTTGGAAGGAAGCTGGCCGAGGAGAGTGTTCACCTGCGCAACGGCGCCGGCTGGGACGTTCTTCAACGCCGCTTTGAGAACCGACAACTCCTGGTTCAGCGAAGCCGCGTTGATGCTAAGCGGCGTGGTGGTCGAAGTGCCTGCGGTGAGCGATTGTCCGGTGCTGGACGTCCCCACCGAATGCGCCTGGTCGACAACCAGGCTGACCGGCTGGGTCGGATCTGTCAGAGTCGAGCCGAGGACGCTGGCGGGATTCAGTCCTACCGAGGTCAACAGCGTGGTCAGGATGGCGTTGACCTGCGCCATCTTAAGGTTGAGTACCGCGTCCGGGTTGGCGGCAACGGCGAGAGCCGTTCCGTTGGCCGAACCGGTGTAATAGTTGATCGGAGCGGCAGCCATCGCCTGGGTCGACCCAAGAATGGATACCGCGGCAACGCTTACGAGCGTCACTAGTCGGACGACCCTGTTAGGGATGCCGTTCACGAGATCTCCTCCGCTGTGTCCCCCCGGCCGAGAAGTCGGGAGCCAAGTGCCTTTTACAGGTATGAATTGGCTACTCGTATTAAGTGCCGAGTAGTATGACGCCGACTTGGTGACAAACCTGCCGGTTGTGACAATTCTGTTACATCAGTTTTTTAGGCAGCTGATAACGCCGCTGGACACGGTGATCCTCCCCAAACGTCGCGGGTTGTGGAGAATGTGCTGATGCCAGTCCCTCAGGTCAACCTCGTTGAGGCGTTTGCAATAGGAATCCCGGTGGGAATCGCCGGCTACGCGATCCAGGAGACGATCCTCCGACGGCGAGCTTCCAGGTCGACCTCGGGTGCTGACTCGCCCAAAAAAGCGGACGTCGATGCCGCCTCAAGAGGCCAAGACACATCGGCTCAGGAGCCGACTAACGTCACCTTCCCGCTACCTATCCCTGTAACGCGACCATCGCGAACCAGGCCGAAGCGTCCTTTTACGGTAAGCCCAGAACCGGGGCCCGCCAAGCCCGCGGCGGCGGCCGAGGCGCCTCAGCAGCCGGTCGTGGCTGCCGCGGTCGAGGCCCCGGTGGCAAAACCACGGTCGCGGCGCACGGCGGCCGTCCCGGTTCCGCCTCCGATCGCACCCGCCGCCCCGGCCGCTGCGGACCCGGCCCCAGACACCGTAGCGGCCCCCGCCGCAGTGCCCGCCGAGCCATCGACATCGGCCGCAAAGGCGCCGAGCCCGGCCGCCAGCAAGGCATCGCCGGCGCCGGCCGAGCCGGCAGCGGCGCCCAAACCGTCGAAGGCGCTCCTCAAGCGCGAGGCTGACCTTGACGCCGCGCTCGAGGCGGTGGTCGACTTCGTCGACGGTCAGCCCCGCCGCGCCCGGGCCCAGACCTGCGCTGACGCGATCGACCGGCTGGTGCCGAAGAGCCGTCGTGGACCAGCGCAGACCCGGTTTGAAGCAGCGGTGAAGTCAGGCACCGCCCCCGGCGAGCTGCAGGAGATGGCGGAGTCTGTGGGGATCGAGCTGGCTCGCGCCCTGCACGCGGTTCGGGAGGAGATCAAGACCCAGAGCTAGCCGGCCAGGGGTCCGATACGATCTGCGGATGCCGGTCAGGGTCCGCTTCGCCCCCAGCCCCACCGGAGCCCTCCACCCCGGCAGCGCCCGAACCGTGCTCTTCAACTATCTGTACGCGCGCAAGAACGCGGGCAGTTTCATCCTCCGGATCGAGGACACGGACCAATCGAGGTACGACCCCACCAGCCTGGAGAGCATCCTCTCGGGGATCCGCTGGCTCGGGCTGGGCTGGGACGAAGGCCCCGACATCGGTGGCGACTTCGGCCCCTATTTCCAGTCGGATCGGCTGGACCTGTACCACGAGATGGTGCAGCGGCTGATCGACGCCGGTGACGCCTACCCCTGCTTTTGCACGCCGCAGCGGCTGGAGGAGCTCCGCGAGGCGCAGCGCAAGGCGGGGCTGCCGACTCGTTACGATCGACACTGCATCGACCTGACCGACGCCGAGGTCAAAACCCGGGTCGAGGCCGGCGAGATACCGGTGATCCGGATGAAGGTGCCCGAGGGCAAGACCGTCGTTCACGACCTCGTCCGCGGAGACTCCACCTTCGACAATTCCAGCCAGGACGACCAGGTGCTGCTCAAGTCGGACGGCTTCCCCACGTATCACCTGGCGTCCGTGGTCGACGACCACGAGATGAGGATCAGCCACGTGATCCGTGGCGATGAGTGGCTGGCCTCCTCGCCCAAGCACGTGATCCTGTACGGGATGTTCGGCTGGGATCCACCCATCTTCGTCCACCTGCCGGTGGTCCTTGGCCCGGACAAGACCAAGCTCTCCAAGCGCCACGGCGCCGCCTCGGTGCTGGAGTTCCGTGAGATGGGCTACCTGCCCGAGGCGATGGTCAACTTCCTCGCCTTTCTGGGCTGGTCACCCGGGACCGGCGAGGAGCACTTCAGCCTGGAGCAGCTGGTGGCCGCGTTCGAGCTCGAGAAGATCCAGGACAGCCCGGCAGTTTTCGACCAGGCCAAGCTTGACTCGGTCAACGGCCTTCACATCCGGGCGCTGCCGGTGGACGAGTTCGCTGCCCGGCTGGCGCCATACGTGCCCGAGCTCAGCCGCCAGCTGCTGGCGGTGGCGGCTCCGCTGATCCAGGAGCGGATCCAGCGGCTGACCGAGGCGCCGGCATTGCTGAACTTCCTGGTGCACCGCCCCGAGGAGCTACCGCCCGAGATCGTGCCCAAGAAGCAGGACCTCGCCTCTACCGTTGCGGTGTTGCAGGACCTGCGTCATCTCTTCGAGACCGCCCAGGTTGACGAGTCTCTCGAGCCGACGTTGCGAGAGCTGGCCGAGACACGAGGCTGGAAGGCCGGCGAGCTCTTCATGACGCTGCGCGTCGCTCTCACCGGAAGCCCGGTGACACCGCCGCTACTGCCCTCGGCGAAGCTCCTCGGTCGCACCGAGTGCCTGGTTCGCCTGGACCACGCCATCGGCGGTCTGATCCGGGGGAACAGCTCTCAATAAGAGGTAGGCGTTGAGAGCCATCAGCGCCAGCGCCCCGTACAGGGCCAGCGACGATAGCCACGTAAGCGCCGGGGCACTGTAAATGGTGGCTCGGAAGTAGTCGATCACCGACTGCAGCTCGATCAGCCCAAGACCGCCGAGGAGGATCGCCATCGCCGGACGGCTGTGCCGAACCCGCGGCCAGCAGAAGAAGACCAGCAGGAGAAGCGGCGTGTAGTTCCAGATCGAGTTTTTGGGTGCCGCAACCACCCCGTAGGCCAGCGTAAGGGCCAGACAGCCCGACCAGGGGCGGCCGCCGGCGCGGAGGATGACGATCAAAACCAACAGGCCTAGCAGCCCGACCAGAACAAACTCGATCGGCACCACCGGCAAGCCGGGGAGCGGCGGCGCGGTGACCTCCGTTTTCATCGAGAGCCGGCTGATGAAGCCATTGATCGACTCGTTGGTCCAGAAAGGATCGGCGCCAAAAAGGCTTGAGACCTCGCCGGCGCCGGAGCGGCCGGCGACAAGGTTGGGCAACACGATCAGCGCCAGCGCGGTCGCGGCGGTGGCGGCCAGCGTCCCGATGGAGTCGCGACCTCGGGCGGCCAGCGCGGCAAGCGCAGCCACGGGAAACAGCTTGACTGCGGCGGCCAGGCCGAGGGTGGCCGGCCGCCAAGCGGCCCGATAGGCGAGCGCGAGCAGCGGCAGGACCAGCAGGTTCGCCTGGCCGAAGTAGAGCGAGCCCGTGACCGGCGTGAGACCGCCGCTGATCGCCCCCAGCAGGAACAGCTCGCGCGTAGCCAAGCCGTCCAGCGAGCCCGCAAGCAATGCCACCGATATGCCAAGGCCGGCGACGCCGATGACCGAGAAGACCCACGCCGCCATCCCCGGCGAGAGCGCCGTCAGCGGAACGCAGAGGTACGCGAACAGGACAGGGTACGAGTAGCCGGTCCCAAGTGTGTAGCGCAGGCCGGCCCGCGCTGCCGCCGCCGCCAGGGCGGTGGTGTCGTAGGGGTTGCCCCCGGCGGCGAGGACGTGGGCCGCCAGCCAGTAGTCGTAGAAGTCGTTGTAGAGCCCGGCGCTGCCGCGCTGGACAAAGGTATCGGCAAGAAGGGCAAGCGACACGACGATGGCGGTGAGGCCGGCAAGAGCCGCCCGCCGGCTTATCAGTGGACCGCGATCGAGATCGGCCGAGTTGCTATTGATGCGCCGATGGTAGCCGTCATCCGGCGCCAACGGGCTTCCCCGACAGGGTCACTCAATATAATTCGTGAGCTTCGTCGCGACTTCCTGAAGTTGCCGGCGCGCCCGTTGGGGAGTGGCCAAATGGTAAGGCAGCTCGCTCTGGACGAGAAGATTGCAGGTTCGACTCCTGCCTCCCCAGCCAACCCCCTAGGGGGTGAGGCGCGGGCTCAGACTTCGGGCGAAGTTTCGGTGGCCGCCGGCGCTGGGGCAGCGGCCGCAGCCGGATCAGCGGCCGGAGGCGGGTTGGCGGCGGCAGCCGCGGCATCAGCCGCCTTCTTCGCCTGGGCCACCTTCAAGGCCTCAGCTTTGGCGCGCTCCTGCTGGACGAACTCCATGTAGCCGGAGTACGGCTGAGGGCCCTGCGGGCTGTTGGCGAATTCGGACCGGTCCGGCGCAAGGTTCACCACCGCCGGCTCGACCACTTGGCCACGACCATCGCGGTAGTGCACCTCGCCACAACTGCAGTCCGCCCGGTAGTGGTCCACCTTCTCCAACCCGATCACCGGGTCGAACTCGGTGACGGCCACCCATTTGAGGCGGGCGCCGCATTTGTCGCAGGTCTTCGGCAGCACAGCCGGGATGGGGAACGTGTGGTGGCGTCCGAAGATCGGCAAAGCGCGGAAATCTTACCAACCGGTCCGTTGGTCGCAACAGGGCGCTAATGATGCCGTGGGAGAATTGAGCGCGAATTGAAAAGCCAGGGCTACGACATGCAGGCGCCCGGCCAGAGACGGATCGGCAGGCGGATCTTCCTGGCCTTGCTGGCGGGCGGCGGCGTGGTGGCCGCGGGCGGCGCCCAGGCTTTCGGCGCGATCGGCAGGCTCCCCGTGATCAAGGGGTTCGTGCCCCAGGACGGCTTCTACTACTACACCGTCTCGTCCGATGAGCCGACGTTCGATGGGAACAACTGGCCGCTGCGGATCGAAGGGCTGGTAGAGAACCCGGTCACGCTGACGTTCCACGACCTGATGGCCCTGGCCCAGTCCGACCAGGTGCACGACTATATGTGCGTCACCGGCTGGGCAGTGCCCAAGGTCCGCTGGCAGGGTCCGCTGGTGTCGACCCTGCTCGACATCGCGAGGCCACTGCCAACGGCGTCGGCGGTCAGCTTCGATTCGGCCGACGGCGTGTACACGGACAGCCTGACGATGGCGGAGGCGCGGCGCCCCGAGGTGCTGCTGGCACACGCCAAGGACGGAGCGCCGCTGGCGCAGGATCGAGGCGCGGCCCTGCGGCTGGTGGTGCCTTTTATGTTCGGGTACAAGGGCACCAAGTGGGTCAATCGCATCCGGCTGACGGCGACGCAGGAAATCGGGTACTGGGAGCAGCGCGGCTATGACGTCGACGCCTATCTCAAGTAGCGCCACGGCCGGCAGCGGCGCCGGGCCCGAACCCAGGGTCGACCGCTTCGACGCCACCGAACGGCTCTTCCACTGGGCGTTCGCTGTGCCCTTCCTGGTGACCCTCGCCACCGGGCTGGCACTCTACTTCCCGGAGCTGGCCAAGCTTGCCGGCAACCGTGAGCTGGTCCGGGACATCCATCGCTTCGCCGGGTTGTTCACCGTGCTGTTCCCGGTGCTGGTGCTGGCATTGGGCGATCGGAGCAACCTCCGGCGCGACGTCACCGAGGTCGACCTGTGGAGCGGCGACGACCGCCAGTGGTTCCGTGCCTGGCTCTGGCGCAAAGTGGGAGGCAAGGATCGGCTTCCGCCGCAGGGCCGCTTCAACTCCGGCCAGAAGTTCAACGCCGCGCTCACCGCCGGGTGCATCTTCTGGTTGGCCGTGACCGGCCTCATCATCTTCCCCGGCATCCATCCGCCCTTCTGGCTGGTCTCGAATTCGCGCAACCTTCACGACCTGGCGTGGATCATCCTGACCCCCGCTGTCATCGGCCACGTCTTCCTAGCGGCGATCTACCCGCCCACGCGTCCCGGACTGAGCGGGATCATCACCGGCAAGGTCCCGCTGGCCTGGCTGCGGCACCACCACCCGCTGGCGCCGGAGGCCCAGTCCCCGGCCGGCGACTGACCTCACCCCCCTAACTGACCTCCAACCGATAATCGACCGCGTGCCCGTATCCACCACCACCGTCGCCGAGGCGATGCGCCCGAGGCTGCCGAGTTGCACCCTCCGGACCCCGGTCATGGAGGTGGCGCGGAAGATGCAGGAGGACGGCGTGGCCCACGTTGTGGTCGCGAGCGCCGGGTCCGACTTGATCGCCGGCAGCATCAGTGAGCTGGACCTGCTGCGAGCGGTCATCGAGGGTAAGACCGAGGCGATGGCCTCCGACGTGATGAGCCTGGCGGCGCCGGCGACGATCGCGGCCAAGGAGCCGCTGGCAGTCGCGGTCAAGCGGATGAGGGATGAGGGCATCGCCTTCTACGTGGTCGTCGACGGCACCCCCGCCCGCCCCGTCGGCTTGCTCTCGCACACCGAGCTGGCCGCCTACCTGGCTCGCGGATGACCGCGACGGCGGCGCCGGACGCATCCCTGGGTGACACCGCCCGGACCCGACCGGTGCGCGAGGTGATGCGCCACGGCGTGGTCCTTTGCGACGCCGACGTGTCGGTGCGCGACGTCGCGCGGACGATGCGAGATCACCGCATCGGCGCCGTCCTCGCGGTCGACATCAGCAGCGAGGTGATCGGCCTGATCGACGAGTCGAGCCTTGTCCGGGGCTGGTCCGAGCCCGATCGCACCACCGCCGCCGAGATCGCCGACGTCGATCCGCTGATCGTCGACCCGGGCGACGCCGTGGGGGACGTCGCCCGACGGATGCTGGACCGCGGCCTGACCCGGGCGCTGGTCGCCCCTCCCCCACCGACGGAAGAATCCGGTCGGTGGTCCGAGTGGAAGGAGCGCGGGCTGCCGCTCGGCATGATCGCGGTCGCCGACATCCTGGGACGGCTCGACGAGCTGGGAGCCGCGGTGCGAGGAGGCTCCGCGGCCCCACCTCTGGGCGCGCGGCGTGTCCCTCCAGCAGCGATTGCGGCAACGGTGATCGCTACCTTGCTGCTGCTAGGGCTGATGCTCTTCCTGGTCACCCACGGGCACCCGCAGACAACCACACCGGGATGTAGCAATCCGACCCAGGGGGGTTGTTAGCGGTCCCTCTACGTCGGCGCCGGCGGACGAAGGTGTTGCTGGACACGGCTTGAGAGCCTGGAGCTTTGGCGACCCCCGTCCTGCAGTAGTACGCCGGAGGCCCTCAGGGGTCGCGTCGCTACGTCCTGCAACACCTCCGCCCGCCACCGCCGGCACCCAGGGCGCGCGCCATCCCGCAGGGTGCAACAGCAACCGGCCGGTGAACGTCGCTCATGCGAGACTGCGGGAATGACACCCGACAGCGACGGAGTCTTGTCTTGTCCGACCTGCAACGAGCCGATGCTCCGAGGCTGGCTCGGAATCTGGAACCCTATGACCATCACGAAGGTTGCTTGGCATCGAGCCAAGCCAGGACGGGTGCAATTTCGATTGCCCAAAGCCGCCGCGGTGGTTCTGGCGGGGTCGGGAACGGGCGAAGCTGCCCGCGTCGCCTACCGATGCGAAGCTTGCGAGACGATCCTTATCTCGCCTGGTCCTCAGTAGTCCGTTCCGAAGAAATCGCGGCTCGTGGCCGTCGTCGGTCATTCAGTTGGCCAGGCCAGAGTTATGGCGTCCGAGAAGCCACGTCGGGCCGTCCGAGTCGGACGAACAGGGAAGGCTCTCCTGCTCAGGTGAAGACGAAGCGGTAGCAAACCTCTCTTGCAGCGATGCCGCCAAGGCTGGCGCTGCCTGACGCAAAGACTGCAGCGCCATGCTTCTCATAGAAGCGGCGGGCTCTCGCGTTGGTTTCGACCACCCAGATCTGCATGCTGGCGCAGCCGCGTGCGCGGAGTGCGCTGATGGTGGCAGCCCAGAGCTGCTGAGCCACGCCGGTGCCGTGGTGCGCAGACAGCACATTCAGTGACACCAGCTCGCCCTCGCCGTCGGGCAGCACTCCTGAGGCGGCGGCCCCCACGATCTCGCCGTCGACATGAGCGACGAGGTTGATGAAGGGCGCCGTCCAACTCTGAGGGTGCTCCGTCACGAGCTCGATGTTTCCATCGAACAGGTCGTCGATCGCCTCCGCCGGCCACGTGTCGCCGTAAGTGGTGTGCCAGACCCGGCGCCGCATCTCGCGGATGCCGGGACGGTCGCCGAGTGTGGCCTCCCTGATCACGGCCGGACCGGGCACGCCTGCGCCCGCGGCTTTAGGGTCGGCTGAGAAGCGCCTCGGCGGTGACAGCCGCAAGGCTCGCGCCGTTCTTGCGCAGCAGCTTCTCGCGCAGGTGGGCCAGGTCCATGGTGCTGAGGACGTCCATCACGCAGTCGCGCACGTCGAGCCAGACGTCCTGGATGACGGCGATGCTGGTGCCCGAGTGCGGATCCACCTCCTCGCGCAGGCAGCCACCGGGGGTGACGGGACCGTCAATGGCCTCGATCACGTCGGCCAGGTTGATCGCCTCGGCGGGTTTGGAGAGCACGTAGCCGCCGTGGGCGCCGCGAATGCTCTCTACCAGCCCGGCCTTTCGCAGGTCGGCCATGATCTGCTCGAGGAAGCCCTCGGGGATCTCCGCCCGGTCGGCGATGACGCGGACCTGGACCGGCTGGTCAGGCTGGCCGTTGATGCTGAGGTCGAGCATGGCCTTGATGCCGTACTCGCACTTGGCTGAAAAGATCATTTGCGGCCAATCCTACCCGCGGCCGCGATCGAACGCGCGAGCCGCCCAGCGCCGAAATTGCCGCAGCCGGAGTCAGAAGGTCTGCTGGAAGGAGCTGGCCGCGATCTCGCGGAGCAGCTCCAGGCGGGGTGCGCTCGAGGTGCCGCCAGGTGGCGGTCCCGTCTCGGCCTCAACCCGCAGTGGAATCTCAGCCTCGCGCAGGGCGTCGAGGCAGCGCCCGGCCTCGCTGGATCCATCGACCGAGAGCACGCCCGCGCCGGGTCCGAGAAGGAAGACGGTTGCGGAGCGGTCGCCCAGAGCCAGGCTGAGCGCTGTTCTCAGCGCCTGCAGCTGAAGCTCCGGGTCGCGGCTGCGCAGCACCACCGCGCCCTTATGCAAAGGAAACGACCTTGTCGGCGTCCTCGGCAAGGCGCGACCAGTCGTAGAGGCTGCCGAAGAACACCCCCGGCTGCCCCGACTTGTGAATCCCTCGCATGGCAGCGTCGGCCTCGCAGAGCGAGACCTCGACCCCGGCGGCGGCCAGGTTCACCCCAAGGTCGAGACTGCAAACGCCGTCCCCGAGAAGAAACAGCCGGACCCGATGTCCGCGGCTCACGGCTGCCCGGCAGATCCCGTCGACGGTCATGGCGTCGGCTGCGTCGCGATCACTCGCGAGCATCAGAGCGACGTTCAGGGCGACGCACCGGGTTTGGGAGCCCCGCCGGGGAGTGGGCTGGGCGAGACCACGATCGGTGAGGGCGGACCGACCGGGGAAGGGCTGGGCGAGGGGCTCGGGCTCGCCTCCGGGCTCGGCTCTTGCGTCGGCGACGGGGGCGGCGGGGTGCAGTTCGGGGTGGTCCCGGTCAGGATGTAATCCGGACCCGGGTCGTGCACGCTCAGGCCGGCGCCGCTGCAGTTGGCAGTGGTGACGTCATCCGGCTTCGAGAAATCGTCCTGCCAGCGGCCTGGCAGCGCCTTCAGGAACGGGTCGACGATCGGGGCCGCCAGGTTGACACCGAAGAAGTTCTTGGTGGCGTTGCCCTCGTTGGGATTGTTGCTGGTGTGGCCGCCCCAGGTCGCGATCACCACGTCGGGGTTGTAGACCATCAGCCAGCCGTCGCCGGTAGCCGAGCCGATGTTGGTGGTCCCGGACTTGGCGGCCAGGTGGGAGTTCGGGAACCCCAGGTTCCACTCCTTGTTGTAGCCCTTGAGGATGTCGTTGATGATGAACGGCGGCCCCGGATCCAAGACCCTCGAGCCGGTCGGCGGCGGGATGGTCAGATCGCGACCGTCGGCGGCCTGAACTTTCAGGATCGAGATCGCATCGTGCTTGGTCCCCTGGTTGGCCAGGGTGCCGTATCCGACGGCATGGTCGATCATCGTGATCCCGGTGTGAACGCCGCCGATGGCGGTGGCCAGGTTCGGCTCCAGCGCCGAGCTGATCCCGAGCTTGTGCGCCATGTCGATGACGTCCTGGGGGCCGGCGATCTGCATCGCCTGCTCAGCGGGCACGTTGCGGGACTTGACCAGCGCGCTGCGCATGCGCAAAGTGCCGAGGAAGCGATTGTCGAAGTCGAAGACACTGCCCGGCACCACCCCCGGCTGGTCCTTCAGAACAGTCGTGGTGTCGAGCTTGTGGTTGTTGATCCCGGTCAGGTAGACGTATGGCTTGAAGCTGGACCCCGGCTGGCGCCCGGTGTTGGTGATGTTGACCTGGCCCGCGATTGTGTCGTTGTTGAAGTCGGCCGAGCCAACCATGGCCAGGATCTGGCCGGTCTTGGGGTCGGTGACCAGCATCGCGGCATTGTTCACCCCGTGGCCGAGCTTGCCGACGCCGTTTGTGACGGCGGCGTTGGCGGCGTTCTGGATGTTGATGTCCAGGCTGGTTGTGATCTGGATCCCACCGGTGTGGATCACTTGGGCGCCGTACTCCGCCCCATACACCTTGTCCAGCTGCTCAGTGACGTACTCGACGAAATGCGGTGCCATCCCTGTGGCGGCCTTCGTCACGTACTTCAGCTGCGGGATCAAATTCTCCGCGATCGCGGCGTCAGCGTCGGATTGCTTGATGTAGCCGTCACGGACCATCTGGCCGAGGACGTATGACTGGCGGTCCTTGGCCCCCTGGTAATTGGTTTGGGGGTCGTAATAGCTGGGGGCCTGGGGCAGCCCCGCCAGGAACGACGCCTGGCCGACGGTCAGGTCCTTGGCGTCGACGCCGAAATAGACCTGTGCCGCAGCCTGGGCACCGTAGGCGTGGTGGCCGTAATAGATCGAGTTGAGGTAGAGCGAGAGGATGTCGTCCTTGGAAAATCGCTGTTCGATCTCGGTGGCGAGAATGGCTTCCTTGAACTTGCGCGTGATTGTTCGGTCCGATGAGAGGAGCTCGTTCTTGGCCAGCTGCTGGGTGATGGTGCTAGCCCCCTGCGAGGCCTGACGGCGGACCAGGTCGATAGTCATCGCTTTGACGAGGCGGCCGAAGTCGATACCGATCAGGCGATTCTCATAAAAATGACGGTCCTCGGCTGCGACCGTAGCGTGCTGGAGAAGGGGCGAGATCTGGTTCAGTGGGACCTGGGTTCGCGTAACCCCACCACTAACGTCAGCGATCAGCTTGGTACCGGTCCGGTCGAAGATCTTGACCTCGCCCGCGTGGACCTGCACATTGCTGGGATCGGGTAGCTGCGCCGCCACCACGATCACCAGCATCACGAAAAGCCCGATGCCCGTCGCCACCACGGCCAGGGCCGTCTGCCACAAGCTCCAGCCGAAGGGCCCGCGCCAACCGCCCTTGGTCCCATTGGGGGCTTTCCCCGACCGTCTCGCCCGGGCTCGTGTTTGTCCCGCGCGACGCAAGGTTGCGCCAGGCCTGATCTGCCCCCCGACCGGTCGCCACTGGCTCATCTTTGGATCAGCCCCAGGAACTCATCTGAACCGCCATGCGGTTGGAGTCTAGTCACGATCGGTTAGAAGAAATTAGGAGCCAGAAGGTTCCGAATATCAAAAAACGAGGCCCCGCCACACGGAGTGGGGGGCCTCAGAAGAGGGGGGACGCGACAAGTCTAGCAGCTTGCTCCACCCTCATCAATTGGTCATTTGTCACAGTCAGTCAACCTACCAGTGACGTTATCATGATGCCGCGGCGCCGAGGCTGGGAGGCTGCTGGCGGAGTTCCTCAGACGTTGGTATCGGTGACGTCGATATCGGCCAGTGAGCTCGGCGGGGCGACCCCGGCCTGCTGCAGGATCTTGAGAAGCTTCAGGATGTGACGGGCGCCGGCGAGGTTGACCCCGTGAGTGCGCGTCAGTTTCTGGATATTGCGCAGTTTGATCACATCTCGCTGCGAGAACCGGCGCCGGTTGGTCGGAGTGCGGCCAGGCGTGATCAGCCCGAGGTTCTCGTACATCATCAAAGTGCGCGGATGCGTGGCCAGGATTTCCGACGCCACGCTGATGGTGTAGATCGGTTTGTCCAGCCCGATTTCGCCCTGGCTAACGACAGCAGTCGTAGCTTATACACCCCCGTGCATTTGCCAAATAGTCTAACGACTGCTACTGAATCCGCGCATCGAAACCTGGCGGCGAAGCCGGATCGGGGTGATATAAAGAGTGCGCCCCTGTGGGTGAAATCTGATAGAGACGCACGCACGGTTTCACCGGCGGGCCATGGAGGAGACAGTTGGCGACAGAGGGCGGCGAAGAAGAGGTAAGCGTCCTCTTTATCGAGGACGACGCCGCGGTTGCCGAGATGTACCGGCTCAAGCTCGAGCTTGATGGGTACACCGTCACGATCGCGCCAGACGGCGAGCAGGGCCTAAAGCTGGCCCGCGACACCCCCCCGGACATAGTCTTCCTGGACATCCGGCTGCCGCGGATGGACGGCTTCTCGGTGCTCGAGGCGCTCCGAGCGGACAGCGCCCTTCGCCGCATCCCGGTGATCATCCTCTCCAACTACGGCGAGGCCGAGTTGGTGGAGCGCGGACTGAAGCTGGGCGCCCTCGACTACCTGATCAAGGCGGAGACCACCCCCTCTTCGCTGTCGCGCGGCGTCGGGAAGTGGATCAAGGAGTGAGCCAAGCCCCGTTCGACCTCGACAAGGCCGTATACACCATCAGCGTGGCATCCGAGATCCTCGAGACCCATCCCCGGACCTTGATGATGTACGAGGAGCTTGGCCTGGTCACCCCGCACCGCACCACCACCAATCGCCGGCGCTACAGCCAGCGGGACATCCGGCGCCTGCAGGTGATTCAGCACCTGACCCGCGAGCGCGGCGTCAATCTGGCCGGCGTTCGCCACATCCTGAGCCTGCTCGAGGTCATGCACAAAGGCAACCTCACCCCGCACGCGGATTTGAAACAGGCCTACGCCATGTACAGCGAGATTCTCTGACGGGGGAAGCCGTCCTGCGGCGCCTGCACGGCGCCGACCCTCGCCGCTGGCTGGTGGCATTCGACTTCGACGGAACGCTCAGCGAGATCGTGCCTCGGCCCGAGGACGCCGTGCTCGACCCGGCGTTGGCCCCCGCGCTGCAGCGCCTGGCCGAACTGGTGGGATACACTGCCGTGATCTCGGCGCGTGACCGCGGCACTCTCACGCGGCTGGTCCCGCCCGGCTGGCTGGCGCTGGGCAGCTACGGCCTCGAGCTCCCCGAGCAGATCTCGGCCTCCGGGTACCCCGACGGGTTCGACCCGGTAGCGGCGCGGGAGGCTTTGGACGACGCCGAGCGCGACCTCGCCGCCCTCGCCGGCCGCTGGCCTGCGGCCCGCCTGGAGCACAAGACCTGGGGGGTGGCGCTCCACTTCCGGGGGGGTGCCGAGGGTGTTTTCAGCGACCCCGCCACCTTCACCGAGATCGAGAAGCTGGCGGCAGCCCACGGCTGCCGCGCAGTGTCGGGCAAGCTGGTCATCGAGGTCGAGCCGGTCGGGGCGGTCGACAAGGGCTGGGCTGTCCGGCGGCTGGTAGAGCAGCTGACCCCATCGGCGGTCACCTTCACCGGCGACGACCTCGGCGACATGGCCGCCTGGCGGGCCCTGGCCGAGCTCTCCGACAGGATGCCGGCGCTGGCCTGCGGTATCGCGTCTTCGGAGCTGCCGCCGGCGGCGCTCGAAACCTGCGATGTGGTGCTGAGCGGCCGCGGTCAGCTGACGGAGCTCCTCGGCGGGCTGATCGACCTGGCCGAGTCCTGGCCGAGCCGGGCCTAGCCGGCTAAGAGGCGATCCGCCGCCGCGCCGACCGGTTGCGAGGCCTTCCCGGGGTGGCCAGGTCCCGGATGTCCTGGAGCTGGCTCGAGATCCATCGGGCGATGTCGTTCTGTCGCACCGCGTTGCGAATGCGGACCATGCGGGCGTGGCGCGGTCGCTCCTCCATCGCCAGCGCCTGGTACAGGGCTTCAGCGGTCTGGTCGACGTCGAAGGGATTGATGGTGAAGGCCCACTGGCCCAGCTCGGCGTAGCTGCCAGTGTTCTCGGAGAGGATCAGGACGCCGTTCCGCTCGTTGACCATCATCCCTTCCTTGGCGACCAGGTTCATGCCGTCATAGATCGAGTTGACCATCAGGACGTCGAACTCCTTGTAGGCGGCGATCGCCCGATCCAGGTCTTCTCGCAGCTCCAGGCGGACCGGCTTCCAGCGCGCGCGGCCATAGCGCTGATTGAGCTCGCGGGCTACGAACTGGACGTCCTCGAGGTACTTGCGATAGAAGGGGATGTCCTGACGCGATGGTTGCAGGTAGGCCCAGAACTGGACCTCCCCGATCAGCTCCGGGTGCGCCTGGAGCATGCGGTCGTACGCCGCGAAGCCGCGGAGCAGGTTCTTGGAGGGATCGCTGCGGTCGACGCGGAGGATCAGCTTCTTCGTCCGCCAGCGGTGGATGTTGCGCTGCTCCTGGAGCACCGCCGGGCTTTCAGCGCGCTCCAGGAAGGCGTCGACATCGATGCTGACCGGATAGGAGCGGACCCAGACCGTGCGCCCTCGAATGAAGACGGCCTGCTCGATGTAGTCCACCGAGAGGCCCATGTTCTCCTCGCAGGTGAGCAGGAAATTGCGGCAGTCCCGTGGCGTCTGGAAGCCCACGATGTCGTTCCCGAGGAGGCCTTCCACGATCGGGTCCCGCATCTTGCTGGGCAGCACCTTCCAGTACTGGGGCGTGGGCCAGGGGATGTGGATGAACTGCTGAAGCGTCACCTTGGGCAGCTTCTCGCGCACCATCTTGGCGACCAGGTAGAGCTGGTAGTCCTGGATCAGGATCAGCGGACGGCCCTTGCCTTTGCCGTCCTCGCCCGGTCCACTGCGACGGGCGGCCTGGACCACCCTCTCCGCGAACAGCCGGTTGACCTTGACGTACCCCTCGGTCCAGGCGTGGTCCGTGGTCGAGTCGATAGTCGGGTTGTGGCTGAGATTCCAGAGGTAGTGCTGCAGGAACCAGAGCAGCGGATTGCTGATCTGGTTGTAGTACATGTCGTACGTCTCTTCGTCCGGGGTGACGAAGCCGATGCGGTAGCTCCGACCGTCATCGCCGGTGATCGAGACCGGGCTCCGGGGATGCTTGGCGGCGACCTCCCGGTCAGCGTCGGTTCGGGCACAGCCAACCCAGACCGCGTCGGTGCTCGAGGCCAGTGTCGACAGCGCCGAGACCAGGCCGCCGGAGCCCCTCGTTGCGATGTAGCGGCTGCCTCGACGCTGGACTTCGACAGGCGCCCTGTTGGCCACTATGACCGGGTGCCATCCTTCGAGCAGGTGTCGGGCGTACTCCTCTAACATGCCCTCCCCGGCAATTCGAACCTTATAGCGAACGTATCATATCACGGAAGCGCCCGGGGGGCTCTCACGGGGATCGCTACTGGAGCGCTGATGTAGCATGCCCAGTCAGGCTCGGTCGGACAGGGACCGGCTTCGAGGGGTAAAACGTAGCGTGAAAGAGCTCGCTCGGGACGCACTTGACACTGCCCAGGTGGGCGGAGCCCAATATGCCGACGTTCGGCTTCAACAGACCCGCCACCAGGAGGTCTCGGTCAAGGACGGCCGCGTCGATGGGCTGAGCCAGGACTTCTCTGAGGGAGTCGGCGTTCGGGTGCTGGTGGACGGCGCCTGGGGCTTCGCCTGCACGTCGACCATGAGCAAGGCTGAGATCGACCAGGCGGTCGAGGTCGCGCTCGGGATCGCCCGCGCCAGCGCCCGCGTGCACAAGCGCCCGGTCGACCTCGGTCCGCCGGTGGCCCACAAGGGCGAATATGTCGGTCCGGTGGGTACCGATCCCTTCTCGGTGAGCCTCGAGGCCAAGGTCGACCTGCTGGTCGAGGCGGAACGGCTGCTCCGCTCCCAGCCGTCGATTCGCTTTGCCGAGGCCTCCACCGAATGCACGCACTGGCGAAAGCTGTTCGTCTCCACCGAGGGCGCTGAACTGGAGCAGGAGGCTTACGAGACCGGGGCCGGGATGGAGTGCAGCGCGGTCAACGACGAGGAGCTGCAGAAGCGCAGCTATCCCAACTCCTTTGGACGCCAGGTGGCCCAGGGCGGTTGGGAGGTGGTCGAGACGATGGAGCTGACCTCGAACGCACAGCGGATCGCCGAGGAGGCGGCTCAGCTGCTGGGGGCGGAGCACTGCCCGGCGGGCCGCAAGACCCTGATCCTCGACGCCTCGCAGCTGGCACTGCAGGTGCATGAATCGTGCGGGCATCCCACCGAGCTGGACCGGGTCTACGGCACCGAGGCCGCCTACGCCGGAACCAGCTTCATGACGCCCGACCTGCTCGGGACCCTTCGCTACGGCAGCGACAAGGTCACCATCGTCGCCGACGCCACCGTCCCAGGTGGCCTGGGCAGCTTCGGCTGGGACGACGAGGGCGTCGAGGCCCAGAACGTCAAGCTGATCGACGAGGGCCTCTTCGTGGGATACCTCACCAGCCGCGAGACCGCCGCCCAGCTCGGCAACGGCCGCAGCATGGGCGCGATGCGGGCCGACGGCTGGCAGCGAATCCCGCTGATCCGGATGACCAACATCAACATCCTCCCCGGCGCAAGCAGCCTGGAGGAGATGATCGCCGGCACCAGGGACGGCATCCTGATGCACACCAACAAGAGCTGGTCGATCGACGACCGTCGCCTCAACTTCCAGTTCGGCACCGAGATGGCCTGGGAGATCAAGGACGGCAAGCGGGGCAAGCTCTATCGCAACGCCAGCTACGGGGGCATCACGCCAGACTTCTGGAACTCGTGCGACGCCGTCGCGGGTCCATCGGAGTGGCGCATGTTCGGACTGATCAACTGCGGCAAGGGGCAGCCAGGGCAGGTCATGCGGGTGGGCCACGGCGCCGCCCCGGCGCGCTTCCAGAATGTCAATGTGGGTATCGCTTGATCTCTGAGCGGCGCGACCTGCGCGACCTCACCGACGAGATCCTCAGCGCTTCCGACGCCGAGCAGACGGAGGTCATCGTCACCGAGTCGGACACCGCGCTGACCCGCTTTGCCAACAGCGAGATCCACCAGAACGTGGCGGAGCGGAACATCGACGTGCGGATCCGGGTCATCAACCAGCAGCGGACCGGCGTCGCCAGCACCAACCAGATGGGCGCCGACGCCCTCCGCGAGGCACTCGCCAGGGCGCTCGAAAGCGCCCGAACGCAGCCTGCCCGGCCCGACCTGCCGCCGCTGGCACCTCCGGCGAAGCTGGACCCGATCGTGGTCGACGACGCCACGGCTCACGCCACGCCGGAGGAGCGCGCCCAGCGGGTGGGGGCGATCTGCGCCCAGGCCGACGCCGCCGGCGTCCGCGCCTTCGGCGCTCTCAGCACCGGCTCGGTGAACTACGCCGTCGCCAACAGCAACGGGCTGTTCATCTCCAGCCCTAGGGCGGTGGCGCACCTGCGCACGGTGGCGATGGCCGACGACGGCAGCGGCTACGCCGACCGCACCAGCTCGCACCTCGCCGACATCGACGCCGAAGCTGCCGGCGCCGAGGCGATCGACAAGTGCATGCGCACCCGGGGGGCGGAGCCCATCGAGCCCGGCGTCTACCCCGTCATCCTCGAGGAGTACGCCGTCGCCGAGTTGATCGAGTACCTGTCGTTCATCGGCTTCAGCGGCCTCGCGGTCGAGGAGGGCCGGAGCTTCATGCGCCCCGGCGAGAAGATCACCGGCGAAGCCATCAGCATCTGGGACGACGGTGCCGACCTGACCGGCCTGCCGATGCCGCTGGACTGGGAGGGGGTGCCGCGCCGGCGGGTGGAGATCATCGCCGGGGGTGCGGCCACAGGGCTGGTCCACGACATGGCCTCGGCGGCTCGTGCGGGCGTGGAGTCGACCGGCCACGGCCTGCCGGCGCCCAACCCGACGGGCGCGCTGGCGGTCAACCTCTTCATGGCCGGGGGCTCTGCAAAGTCCAAGGACGAGCTCTGCGAAGGCATCGAGAGAGGCGTCTGGGTGAGCCGGTTCTGGTACGTCAACATCGTCCACCCCAAGCAGTCCCAACTCACCGGCATGACCCGGGACGGTACCTTCCTGATCGAAAACGGCAAGGTCACCCGCGCCATCAAGAACATGCGCTTCACGCAGTCGGTGATGGAGGCCTTCGGCACCGCCTCCGCCCTGACCTCCGAGACCAAGCTCCAGGCCGGCGACGACTACGACTTCACCGCGGGCATCCGGGTGCCGGCGGTCCGGCTGGATCGCTTCAACTTCACCAGCGTCACGCGCTAGCCGCCGCCCGCCGGTGGCGCGGGCGGCGCCCGTAAACTGACCCGATGCTGCGCACCGTCAGCCGGATCCGCAATCTTCCGCGCGAACGCGAAATCGCCCAGGTCTTTTACAAGCACGGAATGGGATACGTGCTCCGGCGCTACGCCCTTGGCCGCTTCCTGCTGCGGACCCGTGGCGTGTCACACGAGGATCGCCTGCCAACCCACTGGGGCGACGAGCTGCGCCAGATCCTGGAGGAGCTCGGTCCCACCTACATCAAGGTCGGTCAGATCCTCTCAGTACGGCCCGACGTGTTGCCGCCGGAGGTGTTGCTCACCCTCCGCGGGCTGCGTGACGAGGTCAAGCCGGTGCCCTTCGAGGAGATCCGCGAGGTCATCGAAGAGGACCTGGGCGCCCCTATCGAGGAGCTCTTCGACGCCTTCGACGAGGAGGTCATCGGCTCGGCCTCGATCGGCCAGGTGTACGTGGCGCGGCACATGGGCCGCAAGGTCGCGGTCAAGGTGCAGCGGCCGCGGGCCCGATCCCAGGTGGAGGCCGACCTGCCCGTGATCGCCGACATCGCGGCCGTGGTCAAGGAGCGATCGCCCGACCTGCCCTTCGATGCGGTGAAGCTGGTCGACGAGATCAAGGCCTTCCTCTACGCGGAGCTGGACTACCTGGAGGAGGCCCGCAACACCCAGCGCATCGGCGAGGATTTCCGCGGCGACGCCCGCGTCGTCGTCCCTGAAGTCCACTGGGACCGGACCACCAGCCGGGTGCTGACCACCGACTTCATCGATGGCACTCCGCTGTCCAAGCTTGACCCCGCCAAGTACACCTGGGAGGACCGCCGCAAGCTGGCCATCCTGGGCGCTCAGATCTCGATGACCCAGGTCTTCGAGCACGGCGCCTTCCACGGCGACGCCCACCCCAGCAACATCATCGTGATCAGCCCCGAGCAGTACGGGCTGATCGATTTCGGGCTGATCGGGCAGATCAGCGACCGCGAGATGCGGATCCTGACCGACTACATGATCCACCTGGTGCGCCAGCAGCCCGACCGCATCGTGCGCGACATGCGCGCCATGGGGATGGTGTTCTCGAGGCAGCACGACGACGACATCGCGGCGGCGACCGACGGCATCCTGCGCCGCTACACCGGCGTCACCCTGGCCCAGGTCGACACCCAACGCCTGGTCACCGAGCTGCTCGATATGGTCTATCGGTACCGGATCAAGCTGCCCACCAAGTACTTCCTGATCCTCCGCGGCCTGGTCACCGTGGAGGGCACCGGGCGCGAGCTGTACCCCGACTTCAACGTTTTCGAGGTGGCGGAGCCCTACGTGCGCCGGATGGCTATGCGACGGTACAGCCCCCGCAGCCTGGCCGGCGAGAACGTCGAGCGCGCCACCGAGCTGGTCGACGTCGTCGGCCGCTACCCCTACCAGGTGGCCGACCTGCTGGACGATTTCCACGAGACCCTGACCGAGCTTCGAAAGATGGAGCAGATGGTGGACATGTTCTCGGGGCGCGCGGGGAAGTATTTCAACCGTGTCGCCGCGGCGATCTTCCTCTCCGCGCTGATCGTGGGGTCCTCCCAGGTGCACATCGGCCCGCGAATAGGCGACATCCCGGTGTTCGCGCTGATGATGTTCACGACGGCGTTTTTCCTCGGCCTCTGGCTGCTGTACGGCCTCTTCCGGTCCGGGGGGCTGTAGCCACCGGCAGCCATAGAACCCGCAGCTGTCTGCGGGTGCCTCCGAGGTTCCGTACACTTGCGCCGTGTTCTCCGCCGTTCCGGTACTGCCCAAGAAGTTCAAGCAGTACGAGCGGATCATCGGGGAAGAGGCCACCACCGAGATTCGGGAGCTGGCCGCCGAGCTGAAAGGAGCCCGGATACTGCACCTCAACGCCACCGCTTTCGGCGGCGGCGTGGCGGAGCTTTTAGGAACCCTGGTGCCGCTGATGCGCGACCTCGGCTTGAACGCCGATTGGCAGGTGATGCACGGCACCGATCGCTTCTTCACGGTCACCAAGGCGATGCACAACTCGCTCCAGGGCGCCAACCAGTGGAGCAAGGAGCGCGCCGACCTGTGGCGCAAGTACAACAAGCAGAACGCCGAGGACTGGGATGAGGACTTCGACTTCACCGTCATCCACGACCCTCAGCCCGCGGGTATCCCCCACTACATGAAACAGGCGGGGCGCCCGCTGAAGGGCGGGCTGACCTGGCGCTGCCACATCGATCTCACCGACGCCCTGCCCAAGACCTGGGCCTTCCTGGCGCCGTACCTGGACGACTACCAGAGCCTGATCTTCACCAGCCAGGATTACGTCAAGCCGGAGCTCAAGGGCCGCGACATCCGGATCTGCGCGCCGGCGATCGACCCCCTGGCGCCCAAGAACAACAGGCTCCACAAGGAAACGGTTGACGAGATCCTTCGCCGCTACGGGGTCGACCCGGAGCGCCCCATCATCTGCCAGGTCTCGCGATTCGACCCCTGGAAGGACCCCCTGGGGGTCATCGACGTATACCGCCTCTGCCGCCAGCAAGAGCCGCGGCTGCAGGTCCTGATGATCGCGTCGATGGCCACCGACGACCCCGAGGGCTGGGGCTACTTCGAGCGCACCGTGAGGCGGGCCGGCGAGGACTTCGACATCCACATCCTCTCCAACGTCCACGGCGTCGGCCACGTCGAGGTCAACGCCTTTCAGCGCGCCAGCGAGGTGGTTATCCAGAAGTCTCTGCGCGAGGGCTTTGGACTGACGGTCGCCGAAGCGCTATGGAAGCAACGACCGGTGGTCGCGGGTAGGGTCGGCGGCATCCCCCTCCAAGTGGAAGACGGCGTCAGCGGCTTCCTGGTCTCCTCCGTCGAGGAATGCGCCGAGCGCGTCACCCAGCTGCTGCAGCAGCCCGAGCTGGCAGAGTCGATGGGAGAGGCCGGGCACGAGCATGTGCGCAAGAACTTCCTGATCACCCGTTACCTGCGCGACTACCTGCGGATCTTCGTCGACCAGAAGAACGGCGTACGCAAGACCCGGGTGGGCGCCGGCAACGGCGCCAAGAAGGCTGTCGAAGCCGTTCCCGGCTGAGCCCCCCGGGCTGAGCCTCAGGACGCCGGACTCGCCGGGGCGCTCAGGTCGGCCACGACCGATCCCAGGACCTGCACCACCAGAGAGGTGACGACACCCGACCTCTGCGACGGGCCCTGAGCCGTCAGGCTGCCAGGGATCCCGGCGGCGGGGTCGAACCTGGCGGCGCCGCCGAGCAGCGCCCGGGCGGCGTTCTCCTCCAGCTGAGCGAACCTGCCGCCGTCGTCGCGATCGTAGTGGTGGGCGGCCTGCAGGGTCAGGACCGCGGCCTCGACATCGACGGGGACACCTTCGGCGGGGCCCGCGCTGCGCACGTCGAACGTTGAGACATATCCGGTGTCGCCGCGGATGCCAATCGTCTCGTCCAGCAGCGGCTGCAGGACAGTTCGGGCGTCCACGAAGTACTGGGCCTCGCGCGAGGCGTCGAACGCCCGCAGCAGGGCTTCGGCGATGCCGGCCTGGTCGGCGATGTGCGTATTGCTGTCGGCGACCGAGTGACCGCCCTGTGAGGTCACGCTGACGAGGCCGTAGGCGAGACCGAAATGGGGGTCGAAGTCATTCCGCATCTCGACCGAGATGATGTTGCTGCCGGACTCGATCTTGGACTCGTCACGCTCGGCGTAGCCCGCCACCACCAGGGCGGCGCCGACCGCGATGGCTTCCACCGGCCGGTAGACAGTGGTCGTGTCGCCGATGTGGAAGAACATCTTGCGGTCGCCCGCGTACCAGGCGGCCAGCAGGCCGTCGGCGACGTGCTGGCGCAGACACTGTGGGCTCTCCTGGCCGGGGACCGGCGAGATGCAGGGATTGGGGCTGTCGGTGGCGCTGGGACCGCTGGCCGGGATCGGCGACGCCTCGGCCATCAGCAGGTAGGCGGCGCCCTGGGCGCCCTCGATCTGCCGGGACGCCGCTGTCGCGGATGCTGCCAGCGCGGTGGCCTGTCCTGCGAGCGAATCGCCAGGGCCGCCGCTGGGGTGAGCCGCGAGCGAACGCGACGCCAGCAACCCCAGCGCGTCGGCGGCGGTGGCATCTTCACGGTAGGGCCCCGTCAGAGGCGTGGCGCCACCGCTCCCCCAGGTCACCGCCACCACACCGCCCGACGTGTGGGCGGACAGCGCCGCCGCGGCCTGCGCGCGCAGCTTCTGGAGGGCGGCGAGGTCCAGGTGCGGTGTCGCCACGGCCGTCGGGACAGCGCTCGGCCGATCGCTGAAGGCGCCACCCGCCGACGGCTGCTGGCACCCAGCGAGGGCGATCACGATGAGCGCGAGAAATCCGAGGCGGCGCATCCGCTGAGTATTGCAAAACCAGGGCTGCCGGCCAGGGCCGCCCATATAATCCGCGGCGTGAAGGTCGCCATCGTGGGCAGCCGCCACTTTCCCGAGCTCGGGAGGGTGCGTGATTTCGTGACCGCGCTGCCCGCCGGCGCCACCGTTGTCACCGGCGGAGCCAGCGGCGTGGACGCCGCCGCGGGCCAGGCCGCCCGTGAGCGGCAGCTGGGCCTGATCAAGCTGCCGCCACGCTTCGAGGAGTCCAGCGACCCGACCGCATCGGCACGGCGCAACCAGGAGCTGGTCGACGCCGCCGAGGTGCTGGTCGCATTCTGGGACGGCGAGAGCGCGGGTACCCGCAGGACCGTCGAGCGGGCGCTCGACTCCGGGCGCGAGGTGCACGTGTTCCTGCCTGGTAGCGCGGACTTGAAACTGAGCTAAGACTCGGGGGTAGCTATCCCTCAGCGCCGACGCCGGCGGGCAGAGGTATTGCTGGACACGGCTTGAGAGCCTGGAGCTTTGGCGACCCCCGGCATCGAGTAGTACGACGGAGGCCCTCAAGGGTCGCGTCGCTACGTCCTGCAATACCTCCGCCCGCCACCGCCGGCACCCAGGGCCTGCAACACCTTGCATCGAACTGGTGCTCCGCCGCCACCGTAGAATTCCCTGCGATTCGCTTACGGGGGGCGCAGAGTCGTGCTGCGGAGGGGAGTGCGTTGATCGGAGTCCAGCGAGTGCTCTTGTTCGCGATGAGCGCATTCCTGCTGGTGAGCTGCTCGCTCGGACTGCCCGCCAGCCGGGTGTCCATCCAGGTCACACCGACCTCCGCGAGCGCTGAGCAACCTTTCGACGTAATTGTCTCGGGACTCACGCCTGGACAGTCGGTTCGCTTAACGCTGAGATCGACCGACGATCGTCAGGTTGTTTGGAACTCCGCGGCCGACTTCGTGCCGGGCGCATCGGGACGTCTCGACCTCGCAAACGAGGCGCCTCACGGGCTCGTACTCAGGACCCTCTGGGACTGGCCTCCTGTGGTCAATGCGGCCACGCGCAGGCACCACCCCGTACTTCTGGGGGACAGCGCCGATGGCGTTCGACCTGGAGGTGACCAGTTCCGGTCAGCGCCTTGCCAGACTTGGCCTCAGCCGTCCCTTTGGTGGTGGCTCCTATTCAACGTCGTCTGAGTCTCTTTCGACGGAAGGGTTTGTGGGCCGCTACTACTCGCCGCCGCCCGGGCCCCCGCGTACGGCCGTGCTTCTGATTGGCGGATCAGACGGAGGGATGCCGGGGCCATTACTGGCGGGCCATCTGGCCTCCGACGGCTACCCCACACTTGCCCTCACCTATTTCAGCGAGCCGGGGCTGCCGCAGACCCTGAGCAGCATTCCGCTCGAGTACTTCGCGACCGCCCTGCGGTGGCTGGCGACACAACCAGGCGTAGACGCAAAGAGGATGGTGGTGATGGGGGTATCCCGTGGCAGCGAGGCCGCGATGCTGCTAGCGGCGAATTACACGGATCTAGTTGATGGAGTAGTCGCTTCCGTGCCGAGTAACGTCGCTCTCTGCGCATTTCCGGGCTGCGGCGGTGCGGCCTGGACGCTGCACGGGGCTCCGGTGCCATACACGGTCCAGTTCAACAATCCGGCTCCGACAGACGATCCCTCAGCCGTCATTCCGGTTGAGCGAATGCGGGGCGCACTCCTCCTTGACTGCGGGGGTGAAGACCTTGTTTGGGATTCGTGCCCCTACGCCCACGCAATCATCGACAGGCTCAACAGACACGCCTATCCGTTTCCGCATCAACTCCAGGAGTATCCGCATGCCGGCCACGGCGTGGGTGGGCTAGTCCCGTACGAGCCCGGCTTGGACCTTGGTGCACCAGCGAAATTGGCCGGGACGGCGTCCGATTCGAACGAGCTAGCCAGGCAGCTCCTCTGGCCGAAGGTCCTTGCCTTTCTAGCTGCGGAATAGCCACGTCGGCGGAATGAACCGATCACGGTGAACCGGGCATCGCATTCTAAAACGGCGCTCCACATTTGGTATCGTGCCGCGCGCGCAGTGGCGGCGGTGGCGGGCGGAGGTATTGCAGGACGTAGCGACGCGACCCTTGAGGGCCTCCGCCGTACTCCGCCATGACGAGGGTCGCCAAAGCTCCAGGCCCACAGGCCGTGTCCAGCAATACCTCTGCCCGCCGCCGCCGCCATTGAGGGACCGCAAAGAAACAGAAAGAGGCCCCCGGCTTAGCCAGGGGCCTCCGTGCGCTCGCCTGTTAGGTCGAGGCTACGCCTTCGCCGCAGCCAGCCTCCGCGCCACCTCAGGCCAATTGACGACGTTCCAAAAGGCGGTGATGTACTCAGGCCGCCGGTTCTGGTAGTTGAGGTAGTAGGCGTGCTCCCAGACGTCCAGTCCGAAGATCGGCTCCTTGCCCTCCGCAAGCGGGGAGTTCTGGTTGGGCATCCCGATGACGTCGAGCTTGCCGCCGTCGACCACCAGCCAGGCCCAGCCACTGCCGAACACGTTGGTCGCGGTGGTGTTGAACTTCTCTTTGAAGGCGTTGAAGTCGCCGAAGGCCTCGTTGATCGCGGCGGCGAGGTCGCCGTCGGGCTCGCCTCCCCCGCTGGCGCTGAGAATGGTCCACCACAGCGAGTGGTTGGCGTGACCGCCGCCGTGGTTGCGGACCGCGGTCTTGACGTTCTCGGGGACCTTGTCGAAGTTGCGCATCAGGTCTTCGACGGATTCGCCCTCGGGATGCTCCACCCCTTCCAACGCGGCGTTGAGCTTGTCGACGTATGTCTGATGGTGCTTGGTGTGGTGGATCTCCATCGTGCGGGCGTCGATGTGAGGCTCCAGCGCGTCGTACGCGTATGGCAGATCGGGGAGCGTGTAGGCCATCGGTCCTCCTTATTGGCTTTGGGATCACAGACCCCAGCGGTACCTAACCCTCAGTTTCTGGGTCGAATTTTAGTTCGGCGGTCGCGGCCGCCGCCTCCGTCGATGGACCGAGGAGGGCTCCGTCATCGGTCCACCCCTGCGGGTCAGTGCAGGGCCGGCTCTCCCTGGAGCCACGACGGCACAGCGTTGACAAGCTGCTCGGGGCGCGCCTGCGACTTGACGACGTACTCGATCGCGCCCAGCTGGAGGGCACGCTGGATCAATGGCGGCTCCATGTAATTGGAGAGGACCACGACGGGCGTGTGCTCGGTCTCGGGGTTGGCGCGGAGGGTCTGCAACACCATAAGGCCGTTCATCTTCGGCATCATGACGTCGAGAAGGATCAGGGCGGGGTTGAGGTTGGTCGCCATGTCCACACCCTCGACGCCGTCGCGGGCGTTTTGCACGGCGTACCCCTTGGCCTCGAACAGGATCGAGTAGAACTTGGCGATGCGCTCGTCGTCCTCGATCAGGAGGATCAGCGCACCCTCCCCGGCGGCTGGCGCCGGCGCGACGTCGGCAACCGGCTCTTCGGCTGGCGCCGGCGTGGCCTCCGCCATCGGCGCTTCGACCGAAGGTGCCGTCGGGGCCTCGGGAAGGGGCGGGGCCGGAGTCGCCTGAGGCGCCTCCAGCGGCACGGCATCGACAGCATCCAAGCTGGCTTGGGGAATTGGTATCCGCGTCGGCGGCAGGTCTGTCATGAGCGGCTCGGGAGCGACGTAGTGCGCTTCAGGGATGCCGTAGCCGGACGCAGGGGCAGACGGCTCGGGCCCGTCCGCCGCCGCCGTTTCGGGCTCAGGTGTCGAGCTCGCCGTTTCGGGCGCAGGCGTCGCCGTTGGCGGTTCTAGCTCGCGGGTCGCCGCCGGCTGCTCCAGCTCCGGTGTCGCCGCCGGCTGCTCCAGCTCAGACGCTGGCGCTGATGGTTCCGCCTCCGAGGCCCCGATCGGCGGCTCGGATTCGGGCGGAGTGTACGTGGGGAACGCCGTGTAGGCGGCGGCCGGCCGCTCGATTGGAGGTGACTCCGGGCTGCCGGGGAACGGGATGTCGGCCTGAGGCTCAGTGCTGGTTACGGACTCGGGCTCGGTGCTCGCAGGCTCAGGCCTACCATCGACCGCCGGCTCGGGCTCAGCCTGGGCCGGCGTCCACGGCGGCTCGTCTGCGCGGCTCGATGGGAAGGCATAGGGCGATGCCGGTTCGGCGGCGGCAGGCGACTCATCAGCTGAATCCGCCGGAGCGCCCGTCGTCGCCCAGGGCGCGACGATGGTCGGGTAGGCGGGAGAGTCGGCCGGAGGAGTGTACGTCGGGGGTGCGTCGGACTCCGGGGGCGGTTCGTACATCGGCGCGGCCCGGGTGACCCGCTCGATGGGTATGACCGGCTCCAACAGTGCCTGATCCTCGATGGGAGGTTGATCGACGGGAGGTTGATCGACGGGAGGTTGATCCCCGAGCGGGGGCGACGCGGGTTCCGGAGACTGGTATGGCTCCGACGCGGCCGTCGGCATCGGCGGAAACGGCACCGGCTGAGGTGTTGGCGCGGAGGGCGGAGCTGCCGGTTCGGGCGGCGGTGCATAGGCGGGCTGCTCTGGGGGCGGCTGATAGACCGGCGGCTCGGCGGCGGCCGCCGGCGGCTGGCTCGCGAAGGGGGTTGGCTGGGGCCTGTATATCTCGCGCTCCGGTGGAGTGGCATCGGCGTCGGGGACCGGCGCGGTCGGCGGCGCGATCCGGTTGTCCAGCTCCGGGTTGGCGGCCGTCCCCTGGCGGCGCCCGCCAAGCCGCATGACCAGGAGCAGGATCAGCAGGATCACGATCAGCACCGCCAGCGCAATCGGGAGCAGGTTGAGGCCACCGGTGGGAGCGGCGGGGAGTTTGGTGACCGGGCTGGGGCTGGCCGCGACAGCTAGAAGATCAAGGGCTCGGGCCATAACAGTGGCAATGGTAATCGTCGGCACCTCCGGCGATGGGTCTCATCACGGGTTCGCGCATCTGAACTGGAGGCACAACCCGGCTCCATATAATGTTGAGCGCCCCAGCGGCGACCGGCCGCGGCGCGGCATTGGTGCTCGGCCCGTTCGTCTAGTGGCCTAGGACACCGCCCTCTCAAGGCGGAGATCAGCGGTTCGAATCCGCTACGGGCTACCAAGCCTGCGCCGGCGCGGCAACGCGTTCGCTCGGGTCCCCCGCCGGCTAGCGCTGCCCCTGGTGCTGGCGGATGGCGCTGACGATCTCGCGGGTCGCCCGCGACTTGTTGAGCGTGAAGAAGTGGATTCCCGGAACGCCGCTATCGAGCAGCTCGAGCGCCTGGGCAGTGGTATGCGCGATCCCAGTCTGGACCGCGGCCTCGGCATCGTCGCCGCGGCTGTCGAGCTCGTCGCGCAACGCCTCCGGCAGGTAGGCGCCGGAAAGCTCGGTCATCCGGATGATGCCCTCCCGGTTGATGATCGGCATCAATCCGGGAATGACCGGGACCTCGATGCCGGCAGCGCGCACGCGTCGCATGAAATCGAACCAGCGGCTGTTGTCGAAGAACAGCTGGCTGATCAGGAAATCCGCGCCGGCGTCGACCTTGGCTTTGAGATGACGCAGGTCGAGCTCAGCGTCGGGAGACTCCTGGTGCTTCTCGGGGTAGCAGGCGGCCCCGACACAGAACGGGTAGCCGCCCTCACGGATCAGCCGGATCAGCTCGATACCGTGCTCGAAGCCGCCTTCCGCCTGGACGAAGGCGCCACCTCCCTGCGGGGGATCGCCGCGCAGCGCGAGGACATTGTCGGCGCCGTCCTCGGCAAGCCCATCGAGGATCTGCACCAGGTCGTCACGCGAGTGGGCGCTGCAGGTGAGGTGGGCCATCGCCTCGATACCCGACTCCTCACGAATGCGGCGCGTGAGGTCGATCGTCAGCCGCCGCCGGCGGGCGATCTCCGGATCCGGCGTCGGCGTCGAGCTGCCCGGGTAGGTGCACGACACGTAACCGGGATTGAGGGGCGCCAGCTCCAGCACCGTGCGGAACAGGGAGTCGACGCCCTGCTCCGTGTGGGGTGGAAAGAACTCGAAGGAGAAGCAGGGTTCGGCGGCGCTCAGCCGATCGATGATCTTCATCCAGGCAGACTAGCAAGACCGCAGGCGCGTCACGCTCGGTCACCCATGTTTTGGATCGTGGGATGATGTGGGGCGCCATGAACGTAATCGACCTGGCCGACGCCCTCCACGCTCGGGTCGGTGACTATCCCAAAGCGCTCGTCTTCGAAGGTCGCGAATACAGCAGCGGCGAGCTCCGACGGATGCAGCTCCGCCTCGCCGGGGCGCTGGTGGAGATGGGGGTCGGGCGGGGTGATCGTGTCGCGGTGATCACGCCCAACTGCCCGGAGGTGGGCATCACCTACGCGGCCACCTGGCGCATCGGCGCGGTCACAGTCCCGATCCTGTTCCTGCTGGCGCAGTCGGAGATCGAGCACATCCTTGGCGACGCGGAGCCATCGGTGGTGGTCACCTCCTCGGAGTTCCTGGGCAACATCACCTCGGCGATCGCCGGGATGGCCAACCCCCCGCGGGTGCTCCTGGTCGGCGACGAGGGGGCCGAAGGGGCCGAGCCCATGACGCCGCTGCTGACCAATGGGCCCGAGCGCGAGACCGTCGCCGACATGGACCCCGACGACCTCGCCGGCATCAACTACACCGGCGGCACCACCGGCCACCCCAAGGGGGTGATGTTGACTCACGGCGGTATGACCGCGGTGTCCAACGCCGCCATGAGCACCGGGGACTACGAGGACGGCAGCGTCGGCCTGGGCGCTTTGCCGCTGGCGCACGGCTACGGCATCCTGACCCAGCTGCTGGGCATGCGGGTCGCCGGCACCGGCGTCCTGATGCGCTGGTTCGAACCAGGCGAGGCGCTGCGTCTGATCCAGGAGCACCAGGTCAACCTGTTCGCGGCGGTGCCGACGATGCTGGTCTACCTCCTCAATCACCCCGACCTCGACCGCTACGACGTCAGTTCACTGGAGCGGGTCGGCTGCGGCGCCGCGCCCTGCCCGGTCGAGCTGCTGGAGGAGTTTGAGCGCCGGTTCGGATGCACCATCTACGAGGGCTACGGCCTGACCGAGTCGACAGTCGTGTGCACCACCCAACGCCGCGACCGCCCCAAGGTGGTCGGTTCGGTCGGGGTGGCGTTGCCCGGCTTCACGGTCAAGATCCTCGACGACGACCACAACGAGATTCCGGTTGGCGAGCTCGGCGAGATCTGCGTTTCCGGCCCCAACGTCATGAAGGGCTACTACCGGATGCCGGACGTCACCGCCGAGACGGTTCGCGACGGCTGGCTGCACACCGGCGACATCGGCCGCATGGACGCCGACGGCAACCTCTACATCGTCGACCGCAAGAAGGACATGATCATCCGCGGCGGGCTGAACGTGTACCCCCGCGACATCGAAGAGGTGCTGTTCGAGCACCCGGCGGTGGCCGAGGCCGCCGTCATCGGCCGGCCCGACCCGCGGTACGGCGAGGAGGTGATCGCCTTCGTCGTCCTGCGTCGGGACGCCAAGGCCACCGCGGACGACATCCTGACCTTCTGCCGCGAGCGGCTGGCCAAGTACAAGGCCCCCAAGGAGGTCCACTTCCTGGACAGCCTGCCCAGGTCGGGCGTGGGCAAGGTGGTCCGCCGGGAGCTCAGGGATCGGCTGGCCGAGATGGCCCCGGCGCAGGGAGCGGGGATTGGCTGACATCGTCCTGGTCGAGGACGAGCCAACCATTGCCCGCATGTACGCCGAGGCCCTGGAGATGGCCGGCCACCAGGTCCGCCTCTCCGGTGACATCGAGACCCTTCAGGCCGAACTCGACAAGGCGGTGCCGGACCTGCTCCTGCTCGACATCGGACTTCCCGGCATGGACGGGTTGAGCATCCTCCACCGGCTGCGCGGTGATCCTCCGACCGAGCACCTGGCGATCGCTGTGCTGAGCAACTACACCGACAGGCAGATCGTCCACGAGGCGCTCGGGCTGGGCGTCATCGAATACGTCGAGAAGGCCTCCATCACACCAAGCCTCCTCCCGGGACAGGTCAAGCGCTGGCTGGAGCGTGAGTTGGAGGAGCGGGCCTCGGGCGCCTAGGGCCGGCTGCCGGCGAACCAGCGTCGAACGCCGGCGTCGCCGTCGACGGGCGCGGGATGCTCGCCCTCGATACCGGCCATGGGGGCGTGGCGGGGCCACGGCCGCAGCTCCTCCAGCTGGCGGGCCAGCGAGAGGATCAGTGCCTCGCCACCGCGAGGGCTTATCATCTGCATGCCGATGGGGAAGCCGTCGGCGGTCAGGCCCACCGGGATCGAAGCCGCGGGCAGGTTCAGCATGTTGGCGCCGGGGGTGAAAGGCACCTGGTTGGTGCCCTTGAGCATCGTCGCCACGTAGCTCTTGCCGAGCCACCCCGACGCCGGCACGGAGGGCTGGGCTGTGGTCGGGGTGAGGAGCACGTCGAAGTCCTCGAACCACGCCTCGAAGCGCTCGTAGATCTTGCCCATTCCATCGCGCGGGACAGGGCGGTAGCGGTTCAGGTAACGGCCGATCCTGACCATCCGCTGGGTGCGCGGCTCCAGCTTGGCCAGGTCCAGGCCCAGCTCGTCTGCCTCCAGCGCGATCCCTGCCAACCAGCGGTGCACGAAGTGCAGCACGTACGCGGGCGAGTACGGCGGATTGACCACGGTGACGGTGTGGCCGGCTTCCCGCAGCGCGTCAGCCGCCGCCTCGACCGCGAGGCGAACCTCTCGGTTGACGCGCACCCCTGCCGCCGGCGGGTTCACCGACAGCGCCAGGCGCAGCCTGCCGGCTGGCGGCTGCACGTCGCGATATTTCTTCGTGCCGGCGAGCACGTCCAGCATCAGCGCCGCGTCCGCGACGGTGGTCGCCAGCGGACCCCATTGAGACAGCCCAAACCAGTGCTCCTGGGCGCCGCCGGCGACGGGAACGACGTCGGGGCCGGGCTTGATCCCGAACAGCCCGCAGAAGGCTGACGGGAGGCGGATCGAGCCGCCGCCGTCCGAGCCCTGCGCGACCGGGGTCATCGCGGCCGCCACTCCCGCCGCGCCGCCGCCCGTGGAGCCGCCAGGGGAGCGATCGGGGTTCCAGGGGTTGCGGGTGGTGCCCAGGTTGGACTCGGTGAAGTGCCAGATCGCGAGCTCTGGCTGGTTGGTCTTGCCGACCACGATACAGCCCGCCTGGCGCAGCCGCCGGACTAACTCGTCGTCTGCCTCGCGAGGGGTGTCAGGCATCGCCAGCGACCCCATTCGGGTCGGCTCACCGGCGACGTCGACGGAGTCCTTGATGGTCACCGGCACACCCGCCAGCGGCAGGCTCGCCAGGTCCTCGCGGTGCTCCAGCTCGGCGGCCTCCGCCAGGGCCTTCTCTGGTCTTTGCGCCAGCATCGCGTGGATCGACGGCTCCAGCATCTGGATCTGGCGCAGGTGATCGGCTACGACCTCGGTCGCCCTGACCTGCCCGGTCCTCACCATCTCCGCGATCTCGATCGCGGTGCGACCAACCGTGCTCATGCACCGCCCTCGCCGGCCAGCTCCGCGGCCACCTGGGAATGCGGCTCGGGGGACGTCAACGCCGCGCCGTCGCTGAAGATCGTGGGGTAGCGCAGCCGCAGCAGGATGAAGGCGGGAACCGCCAGCAGCAGGATCACCAGCGCCGTCACCTGGGCCTGCTTCAAGCCCAGCAGGACCACCGGCTCGGTGGCGCGAACGAAGAAGAGAAGGAACTGGCTGATGGCGTAACCCGAGAGGTACGCGATCCAAGCGATTCCGTCGGGCGCTCGGCGCCGGACCAGGTACATCACCATCGCGAACAGCGCCAGGGACACCAGCAGCTCGTAGGCCCCCGCCGGCTGGTAGGCGATGTCGCCGCGGGGTGCGAAGGTGTGCGGGCTGGTGTATCGCACCGCCCAGGGCAAGGTCGACTGCGGCCCCAGGATGTCGCCGTTGATGATGTTGCCGATACGGCCGATCGCCTGTGGCAGGGTCGCGAAGATGGCGGCGCCGTCCAGCACCACCCAGATCGGCAGCTTCCAGCGATAGGAGAGCACCAGCAGCGCGATGGGACAGGCGATCACCGCCCCGAAGAACGCCATCCCCCCCTCCCAAACCGCGATGATCCGGATCGGGTCGTGGAAATAGATCGACAGGTTCGGCTGCTGGATCACGAAGTAGAGCCGTGCCGCCACCAGGCCGATGCCGATGTTCCACCAGAAGGCGCTGGAGATCGTCGACTCCGGGATGCCCCGGCTGGTGGCGAACGGCACGATCAGCCGGTAGCCGACATAGAAGGCGATGGCATAGCCAACTCCGTACCAGTGCACCGGGATGGGGCCGATCTGCAACACCGGGTCCAGCGGCATGGTGATGACCGACGGGATCACGGCCTAATCATGCCTCAACCTCCAGGGCCACCTCATCGGGGGCGATCGGCGTGGCCAGCCGGCGGCCGCTGGCGGTGTTGAGGAACACGCCACCCAGAATCAACGCCAGCGCCGCGACCGTGGTCAGGGTCACCTTCTCGTGGAGCAGGACCACGCCGTAGGCCAGCGCGAAGGGCGGGATCAGGAAGGTGACGATGATGGTGCGGTTGGCGCCAACCCGCTTGATCAGCCGGAACGAGATCACCATCGCCAGCCCGGTGGCTCCGACCCCGAGCCATACCACGGAGCCGATGGTGAACAGCGACGGCATCCGCGACGGCGGGGCAAGCGCCGCCAGCGGCAGCAGGATCAACGCGCCGAAAGCGCACTGCAGGAAGGCCGGCACCAGCGGCGGCGACGCCTGGAAGTAGCGCTTGGAGAAGTGGGTGGCAAAGGCGTAGGAGAGCGTGGCGGCGACCACCGCCAGCACCCCGACGGTGCTGGAGTTGAAGATCCCGCCGCTGGGCCGGGCCAGCACCACGATCCCCAGGAAACCGAGCGCCAGGCCTCCGACCTGGCGCGGCCGCAGGCCGTCGGCTTCGGCCCACAGCGGCGCCAGCAGCGCAGTCCACAGCGGCGCGGAGCCGTTGAGGATGCCCGCCAGGGAGCTGTCGATCGATTTCTCGCCGAACGCGATCAGGCTGTAGGGAACGGCGGCGTTGAACACCGCGATCACCAGCCCCGCCCGCCACTTGCGGCGCAGCGCCGACCACTGTATCCCAGCCAGGGGAAGCGCGATCGCCAGCCCCACCGTCGCCGCCAGGCAGCGCCCGAAGACCAGGAAGACCGGCGACAGCTCGCCGATCGCCAGCTTGATGAAGAGGAACGACGCCCCCCACAGCCCGGCCAGGCCGAGCAGCATGGCGTAGTCCTCAAGATCCACTGGGCCAAGAGTACCCAGCGCCGCTGATTCGCCACCATCGACCGCCCGGGGCAGAAGGACGTCCGAGCTGCGCATAATCGGCGCCTATGGACCTGGTCCATTACATCCTCGACAACCTCGACACGCTGGTGCCGGAGACGGTGGACCATCTGCAAGTCGTCGGAATCGCGATGGCGATTTCGGTGGCCACCGGCCTTTCGCTAGGGATCGCCGCTTCGCGCTTCGAGCGGCTGGGCCAGGCGGTGCTGGGCATCGCCAGCACCCTCCTCACGATCCCGAGCTTTGCCCTCCTCAGCGTGCTGACCACGCTCTTCATCGCGGTGGGGCTGCAGATCGGGGACCCGCCGGTGATCGCCGCGCTGGTCCTCTACGCGCAGCTGCCCATCATCCGCAACACCCGCGCCGGGATCCGGGCGGTCAACCCCGGCGTCCTGGAGGCGGCCCGCGGCATGGGCATGACTCGTCTCCAGGTGCTGACCCGGGTCGAACTGCCGCTGGCCGTGCCGGTGATCCTGGGTGGCGTCCGGCAGGCGACCGTGATGATCGTGGCCATCGCCACCGTCGGCGCCGCCGTCGGCAGCAACAACCTCGGCCGCCCGATCGTCGACACCCTGCAGCGCTCCGGCAACCGGCTTCCCATCCTGGCGGGAATCCTGTTCGTCGCCGCCATCGGCATCGGCGCCGACGCCATCCTGGGTGGCATCCAGGGGGCGCTCTCTCGAGGCCGGATCACGTCGGAACCGATCACGTGATCACCTTCGAGGGTGTCACCAAGCGCTACGGCAATGGAAAGATCGCGGTCGACCACCTCGACCTGACGATCCAGAGCGGCGAGGCGGTGATGCTGGTGGGGCCGTCGGGCTGTGGCAAGACCACGACCCTGAAGATGATCAACCGCCTGATCGAGCCCAGCGAAGGTGTCATCGCCATCGACGGCGTCGACACCCAGACGCGCGACGTCACCGAGCTGCGGCGGTCCATCGGGTACGTCATCCAGCAGGTGGGGCTCTTCCCCCACCTCAACGTCGGCGACAACGTGGCCACCGTGATGAAGCTGGCCAAGTGGGACAAAGCCCGCATCCGGGGACGGGTCGAGGAGCTGCTGGAGCTTGTCGGCCTGCCGCCGGACGACTTCGCCAAGCGCCTCCCCGGCGAGCTCAGCGGCGGCCAGCAGCAGCGCGTCGGCGTGGCCCGGGCGCTCGCCATCGACCCCTTGATGCTGCTCATGGACGAGCCCTTCGGGGCCATCGACCCGATCACCCGCGACCGGCTCCAGGACGAGCTGCTCCGGCTGCAGCGGGTGGTGCGCAAGACAATCGTCTTCGTCACCCACGATATCGATGAGGCGATCAAGCTGGGTGACCGGATCGCCCTCTTCCATCCCGGGGGCCTGCTGGCGCAGTTCAGCACCCCGGCCGAGCTGCTGGCGCGACCGGCGTCACCCTACGTCGAAGAGTTCCTCGGCGGAGGCCGCATGGTGCGCCGGCTCAGCCTGATCACCCTGAGCCAGATCCAGCTGGACCCAACCGATGGCGTCGACGGCCCGTCGATCGGCGCCGCGGCGACGCTGCGCGATGCGCTCGACGCGGTGCTGCGGTCACCGACCGGCCGCGTGCGCGTGACGGACGGTGACGCGGCGGTGGGCGTGGTCGACGCCGACACCATACGGCGGGCCAGCCAGTGACCAACCTGGCGCCGCTGGGCCGTCTCCGGCTCTTCATCCTGCCCGCGGTCGTAGCCGCCGGGCTGCTGGGGCTCTACCTCTACATGAACCTGACGCCGGGACGGCTCACCGACGCCTACGTGCTCAACCAGACGTACGTCACCACTCGCGTCATTCAGCACATCCAGATCACAGCCATCTCCTTTGGGCTGGCGGCGCTGATCGGGCTCCCGCTGGGAGTCCTGCTGGCGCAGTCGGGCCGGCTGGTCAGCCTGCCGGCCTTCGCCCTGGCCAACCTCGGCCAGGCGGTGCCCAGCATCGGAATCCTTGCACTGGGCTTCACCTACATCGGGCTGGGCGTCCAGGGAGCCATCATCGCGCTGGTCCTCTACGCGCTGCTTCCAATCATGCGCAACACCGTCGTCGGCCTCCAGTCGGTGGACGCCGGGGTGCAGGAAGCCGCTCGCGGCATGGGAATGACACAACGCCAGATCCTGTTCAAGGTCAAACTTCCCTTAGCGTCGCCGGTGATCTTCGCGGGCCTGCGAGTCTCGCTGGTGCTGGTGATCGGGACGGCGACTTTGGCGAATTTCATCGGAGGCGGAGGTTTGGGAGACCTGATCGCGGCGAGCGACTTCTACCATCCGCGCCCGATACTGGTGGGGGCGGTTCTGGTTTCCGCTCTGGCCCTGCTGGCAGATTGGGGGCTCGGCCTCGTCGAGTCCTTGTTGTCCCCTCGAGTCGAGGGCGTTCGGAGAACAACATGATTCGACGCGTCACCGAGCTGACCATGGTGTTGCTGTGGTCGGCCATCCTCGCCGGTTGCGGAAGCTCAACCACCAGCCTTGGGGGCTCATCGGCTTGCCCCACCAGCGGCAGCGCCAGCAGCACCGGCAGCGGCACGCTGAAGATCGGCACCAAGGGTTTCGCCGAGGAGCAGCTCCTCGCCGAGATGACCAAGGAGGTGCTCAACAAGCACGGCTTCTCCACTGACGTGAGCTTCACCGCCAAGGACCCGATCCTGGGCCAGGCGCTGGAGAGCGGCAGCATCGACATGTACTGGCAGTACACCGGCACCGAGCTGCAGGGCCCCCTCGGGCTCGCCAACCCCCCCGGCGACCTGGATTTGGCTTACAACGCGGCCAAGACCCGGGATGAGGCGCGCGGCATCTGCTGGAACGACGAGGGACAGTTCAACGACACCAACGGACTGGCCATCAAGTCCGCGGACAAGGCCAAGTACGGAGCCACGCTGTCGGCGTTCGGCACCTATCTGTCAACGCACCCCAACACCGTGCTGTGCGTGAACTCCGAGTTCCTGACCCGCCCTGACGGTCTGCCCGGCCTGGACAAGACCTACGGGCACTACAACGTCCCAGGCGTCAAGGCGTCGAGCCAGTCGACCTTCGAGCCGGCCATCGCCAACGGCACATGCGAGGCGGGCGAGGTCTTCACCACCGACTCGGGCATCGCGGCCAAGGACCTCTACGTCCTCCAGGACGACAAGAAGTTCTTCCCGCCCGACAATGTCGGGCTGCTGATCAAGGGCAGCGTCCAGACGGCACACCCGGAGATCGGAGCCATCATGGCCCCGGTCATCGCCAAGCTGGACAACGCCACCATCACAGATCTGAACAAGAAGGTCGAGATCGACGGCGGCAAGGTCCCCGACGTGGCCAAGGCCTTCCTGCAGCAGAACGGATTCCTCTAAGCCAAGACATTTGTGCGGCCCGGGGCAACCCGGGCCGCTTTTTTCTTGTTGTCATGTGCCTTGACTGGGGACGGGCCCCGGTGGTACGACTGAAGCAGGTCAAGAATCAGAACTGTGGAGGCGCGTAGCAATGCTTAGTGTCTGGCACAGGCTGCGGCGAGGTCGCGCCGAGTAACAACCAGGTCGCCCGATGGGCGACCTCGATCGAAGCAGTAACTTGAATACCCGGCCGCACGCCGGGAGCCTCCTGGAAGGAGGCGAAACAGGATCGGAGGCCGGCCCGGGAGGGCCGGCTCTCCGCATTTTTAGAATCGAACCAATGCCTTATATCGATGCCGCCGACGGCGCGCGAATCTACTACCGCACCAGCGGACCCAGTCGAGCCGAGCCCCTGGTCCTGATCATGGGCCTGGGCTGGGACATGACCGGCTGGCAGCTGCTGATGCCGCACCTGGCCGGCTACCGGGTGCTCCGCATCGACAACCGTGGCACTGGTCGCTCCGACAAACCGGATCGGCCCTACTCGATCCGCCAGATGGCGCTGGACGTGGTCCGGTGCATGAACGCCACCGGGATCGAATCCGCTCACGTCTACGGCGCCTCGCTCGGGAGCATGATCGCCCAGGAGCTGGCGCTGAGCTACCCGGAGCGGGTGCGCACGCTGATCCTCGGCTGCCCCAGCCCCGGGATCATCTCGTTCCCCGGCTCGCCGGGCGTGCTGCGGCTGATGGTGCGGCGCGACGACCTGACGCCCGAGGAATCCTTCCGCCGTGCCACCCCCTACCTCTACGGGATCTCGCTGACCGAGCGCCCGGAGGCGGTCGACGAGGTGATGAGGCGCAGGATCGCCTCAGGAGTGGAGCCGGTTGGCATGCGCCGGCAGCTGGCGGCGGCCCTCAAGTGGAGCAGCCTTCGCCGCCTGCGCGGGCTCCGCGCCCCGACTCTGGTCATCCACGGCGACAAGGACCGCCTGCTGCCGGTGACCAACGGCCGCCTCATCGCGCGCCTGGTGCCGGGCGCCCGCCTCCATGTCCTCAAGGGCGCCGGGCACGTTTACGGCACGGACGCGCCCGAGGAGCACATCGAGGTGCTCCGCGACTGGTTGAGCGAGCACTCCTCCGGGGTGGCGCTGGAGGCCACCGCCTAGCCGGCAAGGGGCCTGGGCAGACGTTCAGGCCTGGTCAGCGACGACCGGCAGCACCAGGTGGCTCGGCCGCGACGGGTCGTGGAAGAGCAGGTTGCTCTGGGGCAGGACACGGTCGACGTCGGCCGACGTCTGCCCGGTGCCGGGATTGCGGTCGTAGCGGGGGAAATCGCTGGCGCAGACCTGGAGGCGGAGCCGGTGGCCGGCGAGGAAGACGTGCGCCGTCGACCACAGGTCGACCTCGACCCGGTACACCTCGCCCGGCGTCAGCAGCTTCTCCTGGTCAAGGCCCTCGCGAAAACGCAGCCGCAGGATGCCGTCCATGAGGTTGTAGGAGCGGCCGTCCGGGTGCACGTCGCAGAGGCGGGCGACGACATCGGTGTCGGCGGTCTGGGAAGCCACCCAGGCTACCAGCGTCACCCGGCCGATCACCTGCAGCGGCTGGCTCAGCCGCTCCGATGTGAACAGCAGGACGTCCGGACGGGCTTCGGTTCGGGCCTGGTCAACGGGGCCACGAATGTATTTCGCCGCCATCAGCAGGGCCCCGCCATGCGTCGGCACGGGATCATCGGGGTCGAGGCGGAACTCCGACGGCTCGGATTCGGCAGGTCCCGGCTCTCCCAGCCCGCCGGAGTCGCGAGCGGGGCCGCCGTGAAGGTGCCATTTCTGCGCCGTGGCGCCTGGCGGCGGCCACGCCTGCTCGTCGCGCCAGCGATTGACGCCCATCACGAAGATCCGGACCGGCGGCTCGGCGTCGATACGCGAGTCCTTGCCCCTGAGGCGGGCGTCGAACCAGCGCTGCTGGAGCTTGGTCATGTTCTCGCGCAGGTCGAGCATCAATGACGAAGCCCGGAACCCCATGTCCACCTCGCCGACGGTCGGATTGAACATGCCGTGGCTCCAGGGACCGACCACCAGGCGCGTCAGCCGTCGGGCATCATCGGTCGCGGCGATCTCCTTGAGCGAGGTGTAGAGGTCGAGGTCCGGCTGCAGGAAGAGGTCGTGCCAGCCGGCCATGACCAGCGCGGGGACACCGATATCCGATGGTTTGAACCTTCTGATCGGCGGATGGAACTGGTAGCGGACGCTCATGTCGAACTGGGGCGAGATGCCGCCGGCGCGTTCGTCGATGGGGGGAAACGGGACCAGGGGCAACCGGCCCATGTACTCGTCGAGGTTGTCGAGGTCGTCGATCGCGCGGGGGAACTCGGCCAGCAGGTTGGGGTCCTTCTGGGCCCGTCGCAGCACCTCGGCCGGCACGATCGCCCCCACCGCCCAGCTGGCAAGCACTCCCAGCGACATCGCGCCGGAGCGATAGCGGTCGCCACCGGTGGTGCTGTCGGGCGATTGGATCGGCGCGATCGCCTTCAGCGCCGGCGGGTGCTTGGAGGCCGCCAGCAGCTGGCACTGGGCCATGTAGGAGATCCCGAACATCCCGACGTTGCCGTCCGACCACGACTGCTCGGCAGCCCACTGGACGGTGTCGTAGCCGTCCTCGGCCTCGGCGACGTAGGTCTCGTAGTCGCCCTCAGACGCGAAGCGTCCGCGCACGTCCTGGATCACGACGGCATAGCCGCGGGTGGCCATCGTCGGCCCGTCGAGCGCGGAGAAGGCGTTGAAGGGCATGGTCGCGTCGTAAGGGGTCCGGGTCACCAGCACCGGGTGGGTGTCGGCGTCATCCGGCCGGTACACGTCCGCGCGCAGCACGACGCCGTCCCGCATCGGCACCGCGACACCGCGCTCCAGTACGACGCGGGCGGTGGTCAACGTCTGCGTCCGGCTCTCAGTGCGGTTGGGAGAAGCGCTGGGCGTTGCCCATCGACTGCCACACGTATGCCTGCAGGTTGGCCTGCATCTGGCGGTGGTGATTCTGGTCGTGGTGGATCCATTCGTGGAGCAGGTCCTGGACGCGCAGCGTGCCGACGAAATTGTGCTCGCATGACTTCGCCAGGTCCTCCTCTTGCAACCCCTCGACCAGCTGTACGCTCTCGGCCCGGATCGAGGCGAACTCGCCCACAAGGTCGGCCAGCGCTCGGCCGTCGTCTCCCCGCTGCTTCTGTACCTCGACCTGGTTCCAATCCATGATCGAAAGCCCGGGCTTCTCCAGGATCTGGCGGATGCGCCCGGCAAAGCCGCGCCCCTCCGCTTCCACGATGTGGCCCAGGCATTCCTTGACGCACCACTCGTCGGGCGCGGAATGCCAGCCGGCGATCTCCTCCGGCAGGGTCTCGATGCCGGCGGTTATCGACGCCCCGGATGCAGCCAGCACGCGGGCCGCCTCTGCCGGCGTCAGCGGGCGCGGATCAGCCATCGATCACCCCGCGGTTCTGGCACTTGCCGATCCCGAGGATCCTAGGCCTGGGCTGGAGCTTCCTGCTCCTTGCCCGCGCCGACCTTGATCTCGCGCTTCATGATCTTGCCGGTCGGCCCCTTGGGCAGCTCCTTGACGACGTCGACGGTTCGCGGGTACTTGTAGGCGGCGACCCGCTCCTTGACGAAGGCGATCAGCTCCTCGGCGTCGATCGTCTCCCCCGGCTTGGGCGCGACCACGGCGTGGATCTCCTCGCCGAACTTCTCGTCGGGCACCCCGATGACGGCGGCCTCGGCCACCTTGGGATGCATGTAGATCACCTCTTCGATCTCGCGCGGGTACACATTGAAGCCACCGCGGATGATCATCTCCTTCTTCCGATCGACGATGAAGAGGAAGCCCTCGTCGTCGACGTAGCCGATGTCACCGCTGTGGAACCAGCCGTTCTTGATCGCCTCGGCGGTGGCCTCGGGCTTGTTCCAGTAGCCCTTCATGATGTTGTGGCCCTTGATCACGATCTCGCCGCGCTCGCCCTGGGCTACCTCCTTGTCGGCCTCGTCGAAGATCTTGACCTCGACGCCCCAGACCGGCTTGCCGATGGAGCCGACCTTCTGCCCGGTCTCGATCTGGTTGAAGGTGGCGGTGGGGCTGGTCTCGGAGAGGCCGTAGCCCTCCAGGATCTTGGTTCCGGTGGACTGCTCCCAGGCCTTCATTACCTCGCCTGGGATGGAGGCGCCGCCGGAGACGCAGAGCCGCAGGCTGCTGAGGTCGTAGGTGGTGCGCTCGGGGTGGTTGAGCATGGCGAAGTACATCGTCGGCACGCCCAGGAACAAGGTCACCTTGTCGCGCTGGATGATCTCGAGGCACTTGTCGGCGTCGAAGCGTGGCATCAGGGTCAGCGTGATGCCGCCGTGGATGCCGCCGTTGACGACGTTGCTGAGGCCGAACGAGTGGAACATCGGCAGCACCGCCATGATCACGTCGGTCTCGGGCTCGAACGTGAAGATGTGGGTGCCGAGGTGGCAGCACTCGAAGAGGTTGATGTTGGTGAGCTCGGCGCCCTTGGGCTTGCCCGTGGTCCCTGAGGTGTAGATGATCAGGCAGGTGTCGTCGGCCTTGGTGGCGACGGAGTCAAAGGTCGGGGCCTGGGTGCCCATAAAGGCGAAGAAGTCGTCGATCCCGTCAGGGGTTTCGGCCGGGGCCAGCCCCACCTGGATCAGCTTCTTGACGCTGGTCGCCTCCTGGGCGCCGCCGACCGCGTCCTTGGCGAACATGTCCCAGTAGAAGAAGGCGCTGGTCTCGCTGTCGCTGAGGTAGTAGGCCACCTCGCGGTCCTTGAGGAGCACGTTCATCGGCACCACGATGCCGCCGGCCTTGAGGATGCCGAAGTAGATGATCGGGAACTGCGGCACGTTGGGCAGCATCATGCCGACGCGGTCGCCGGGCTTGATCCCCGCGCCGACCAGCCCGTTGGCCACCTGGTTGGCGGCGGCGTCGAGCTGCGCGTAGGTCAGTTTGAAGTCGTCGAAGATGATCGCGACCTTGTCGGGGTTGCGCTTGGTGCTCTCTTCCAGGATCACGGCAAGGTTCAGGCTCATCTCGCTCCTCCAAAGCTCTCGTCCCGCATCCGGACAAGTATGAACGCCGCCCGGGTGGTCAATCTTCGCCGTTGGCGAACTCGACAGTCAACTTTGGGCCTTCGGCCGGGCCGTCGCCCGGGTGCCGTATCCTCGCCGCGATGGAGCATCCGCGATCGACCATCCAGCAAGAGCCCGCGCGCGGCTTCTACATCGACCCCGGCCAGTTTGTTGCCGTAAGCGGCCTCGACCTGCTGAGGGGCTTCTTCGACGGCCGCATGTTGCCGCCGCCGATGCACTACCTCTGCGGCTTGACTTTTACGGACATCAGCACGGATGGCGCCGTCTTCACGATGCCTGCATCGCAATGGCTGCTGCCACCGCACGGCGTGATCTCGGGGGCTGCCCTGGCGCTGCTGGCTGACGGACCGTTGGGCTGCGCGGTCCAGGTCGCGCTGCCGCCTGCCACGCCCTACACGACCGCTGAGATCTCGATGACCTTCCTTCGACCGGTGGCCGCCGACGATCGGCCGATCACCGGAACCGGGAGGTTGATTCACGCGGGCCGGACCCTGGCGGTGTCGGAATGCACGATCACCGACGCCGATGGGAATGTGGTGGCCCTCAGCAGCACCCGCTGCGTCATCCAGCGGCGCATGGACGCCCCCAAGGAGATGGTGGACCAGGCGCTCGCCAATCCGCCGCACCCGGTCGAGCCCGAGTGGCCGACACCGCACCCCTACCTGCGTCCGGCGGAAGGCGAAGTCCTGCCGCAGGAGTCCTGGGACCGCATGTCGGGCCTCGAGGTGCTGCAAAAGTGCAGCAGCGGAGAGCTGCCTGCGCCACCGATCTGCCGCCTCCTCGGCGTCTGGCCGACCGAGGTCGATGCGGGGCGGACGACGTGGACCATGCCCGCCACCGAGTGGATGTGCAGCCCGGTTGAGGGGCGCCTCTACGGCGGCGCCATCGCCTACGTGGCGGGCAATGCCATCGACGGCGCCTTCACCACTCTCGCCCCTCCTGGGACCGCGATCGCCCCGCTCGACCTGAAGGTCTACTTCACGCGCCCGGTGGCGCCCGACGGGCGCGACCTGACGGCCAGGAGCGAGATCACCCACCGGGGCCGGACGCTGGCGATCGGCACCTCAGAGGTCGTGGACGCCGACGGCAAGCGGGTTGCGGTGGCCACGGCGTCGGCGATGCTGCTCCCCGGCCGCCCGGCGTCTCTCAGCCGCGGGATCGCGCCGGCGGAGGCCGCCGAGCTCTAGCCGGGGTCGGGCTCAGCTGGTCGGAGCACGCCCGCGCAATCTAGCCGATTATTCGGCGGCGGCGGCGCCCCCAGGCGACAGCCGAAACCAGGACGCCGGAGCCGAGGATGGCCAAAAGCAGCGCCGTGACGCTCAAGCCGCGGGCGGTGCTGGTTCCAGGCAGTGGCGGCATGCTGGCGGTCTGGCAGAAGGCGTTTGCGGGCACCCCGGCGCACGGGTCCGGCATGGGTGGGCTGATGGCGGCGCTGAGCGTGTAGCTCAAGGGTAGGAAGCAGAACTTGGTGTTGGGGTCGTCGGCGGCGACAACCTGCTGCCCGGGCGCGGTGCAGTTGCCGTCGTGCTGCGGATAGTTGGCACCCATGGGGCAGGCGGGCGGGTTGACCAGTCCCATCGTGAACAGCGAGGCCGCGCCGGTGGCGCACACCAGCTGCGCCGTCAGCACCGTGGGGTCCGACAACCCCGGCGGGCAGGGCGCCTCCTGGAGCATCGCCGGCCATTCGGAGAGCCCGCCGGAGCCGCTGTTGCTGTTGCTGGCGAAGCAGTTGGGGTCGGCGTTTGGGGCGGGCGTGCAAGCGGTGTTGTTCTGGGGGCAGGCGGAGGCGTCAAGGGCGCCGGAGGCCTGGTTGGCGATGTCGCCGTTGCTGGCGTTGCCGTTACCGCCGTTGTTGAGGAACTTGTTGTTGGCGACGTAGTTGCCTCGCGAGTACCACAGGCACACGTTGTGGGTGGGATCGAAGACCCCGCCCTGGCAGCCTGCCGGACCGGTCTCGGGGTCGGGGAAGTCGTGGGTGACGACGCCCCAGCTGCCGTTGTTCTCGATGCGGTTGTTGACCACGCTTATGTGCTGGGTGGCGGCCAGCTCGACGCCGGTGCCGACGCCCGAAACCGCGGTCAGGCCCTGGCCCGGGGTGTTGTTGTTGTTGTTGTCGTGGATGTAGTTGCCGCGGATCACGTAGCAGCTGTTGGGGCCCGCGCCGGCCGGCGGCACCGACGGCAGCACGCACTGGCCGTATTCGGGCGAGGGCCAGTCGTCGTTGTTCTGGGCGTTGGAGACCAGGCCGGTGCGGTTGTTGTCCCACTCCCCGTTCTCAATGATCAGGTTGCCGCCGGCATTGGTGCTGGAGAGACCGAGCGCGCTGTACTCGGCGTGGGGGTGCTCCAGGGTGGTGTTGCAGTTGCGGCATGCCCCGACGTAGTAGGACGAGTCGGTCATGTTGTTGGCGTAAGAGTGGTCGATGATGGCCGGACCCTCGACGTCGCTGGTGAAGATGCCGTACTGCGCCGACCGCGCGTTGGAGTAGAAGGTCGAAGTGGCGGAGATGTAGTCGCCGGAGGCCGCCATCGGCGCCTGCTGCCCGGTGCCATCGCCCTGGTTCCACCAGATCTCGTTGCTGAGCGAGTTGCAGGACGTCAGGTTCTCGATCGAGACGCCGCTGGTTCGCCAGACAACGATGCCGTCACGGTTTTGCGTGTTGCCGCCGCTCTGCTTGACGCCCGGGTCTTGGAGCGTGGGATCGGAGGAGCATGCCGCGCTGCCGGCGGGCGCCGTTCCGGCCGCCTGGCTCGCCGAGAAGTTGGTCCCGTCGACGATCACGGTGTCGCGGTTCATGCCCCGCAGGTGCAGGTTGGGTGTGGTGATCTGCACCTCAGCCGGGGTGGGCTTGCCGTTGGGGTTGGTGGTCGGGCTGTATCCCTTCTCGTGGTAGACGCCCGGGGCCACCAGGACCCAGTCGCCAGGCTGGGCGGCGTTGACCGCGGCCTGGATGGAACTGAACTGTGCCCCGGCAGTTCCCGCCGGACCGACCAGGAGCACGTTGGGGCCGCTGGCTGCCGCGGGCAGCGCAAGGCCGAAGGTAGTTCCAAGCAGCGCCAGGGCGAGGGCCCCCACCAACCCACGTCTCATCAGCGCCATCTTACAGAAGGCTCGACATCGGGAAGAGCCGCGGCCCCCAGCACCTCGGCTTGGCCGTTGGTCAGGTGGGCTGGCCGCCATTGATCATCTGGGTGGAGAGCTTCATCCGCGCCATCACCGCGGCGGCGTCGGAGCCGGTAAGGAACCGGGGCTGGCCGTAGTCGAAGATCCGGGTGGGCTGGTAGCTGACCGCCGACAGGACGCCGTCGACGAAGGTGTACTTGCCGACGACCCCGTTGCGGGGGTCCTCCTGGCCCGGGTCCGGGGTCCACATCTGGTCGAATACGAAGTTGCCGTGCGCGTACGTGATCAGCTTGTCCTTGTAGATCTCGACCCCCTGGACGGCGTGGGGGTGGTTGCCGATGACCAGGTCGGCGCCGTCGTCGATTGCGAGGTGGCCGATTACCTTGGGGTCGTCGGGCGCGATGCTGTCGCCGGTGCTCTGGGGCGTCAGCACGTACTCCTTGCCCCAGTGAAACTGGACCACCACCACGTCGGCGCTCGGCCGCGCCAGTGTGATCTCACGCTTCAGCTCGACGGTGTCGACATGGGCGCCCACGCCGTTGAACCCCAGGAAGGCAAACCGCACGCCCTTGACGGTCAGGTGGCCGACCAGTCCGATGCCGGCAGGCTGGATGTTGTGGTCGGTGAGCAGCTTGATGGTGCTGTCGGTGCCCGGCTGGCCGTAGTTGGTCAGATGGTTGTTGGAGAGGTTGGACACGCTGACACCGGCGTATGTCAGCCCGTCGATAAACCGGGGATCCCCGCAGAAGGGCTTGAACCCGGCGTTGAAGCGGACGCATCCCGAGACCAGCGGTGCCTCCAGGTTGATGAACTCCAGGTCGCCAGATTTGAGGTAGTCCACGGTCTGCCGGAACGGCCACATGAAGTCGTTGCGGTTGAGCATCTGCTCGTTGACGTTGCGGGCGGGTATCACGTCCCCGGTGACCACCATTGTCACCACCCTCTTGGGGTCGAGGCGGGTGAGGTCCGGGGGACTGCCGAAGATCGACGCCAGGCTGAGGGCGGGACGCGGCGAGGGACTGGGTGTCGGCTCGGCCGATGGCGTCGCGGCGTGGAGCACGACGCCCTGGGTGTGTGGGCGTGTGTCGGCCGCCGGCCTCAGCAGCAGGAAGCCCCCTCCGGCCAGCGCCACTACCACCAAGCCGGCGCCCGCGATGGGGGCCCAGTCGCGGGCGGTCGTCCGCCGGCGACGGGCGTAGAGCTTCAAGCGGAGGCGGGAGCCTCCAGCACTGCCATCCTCACCGACCCCTTGGCGACCAATCTCTCCCGATCGTCGCGCACCTCCACGTCCCAGAGGTGGGTGGTGCGCCCGATGTTGACGGGAACAGCCACGCCGGTGACCTTGCCGCCGCTGATGGAGCGCAGAAAGCTGGTGTGGTTCTCGATCCCGGCGACCAGCTTACCGTCGTCGGCGACATTGAGGAAGGCGCCCATCGACGCCAGCGACTCGACGATGGTGCAGTAGACACCGCCGTGGACGATGCCAAAGGGCTGGAGATGGCGGGGCTGGATCTCGAGCGTCCCCACCATGCGCTCCTTGGTGGCGGTCTCGACGACCAGGCCGATGTCGCCGGCGAAGCTGCTCTTCTGCGACTCGTTGAAGCCGGCGGCGATTTCGTCCATCTGCGCTAACTTATCTCACGTGCCAAGCCTGCCGAAGACCATCACCGCCATCGCGGGAGCAACGATAGGGGCGGCGCTGGCCTATCCGCCCTCCCGCCGGCAGCTGGTCCGGACGGTTCGAGCGGCGATGGACGAGGTCCTGCTGCGGGTCGACACGCCCTGGTCGCAGGACCTGCTGCTGGTCACCACCGAAGGCCACCGGAGCAAGCTGCCGCGCACATCGGTGCTGGCCAGGGTGGAGCTTGACGGTGAGATCTTCGTGGTCCCGTGGGACCGGGGCGCCGGCTGGCTTCGCAACGTCGAGGCCAACCCCGACGTGGTGATTGACGACAGAGTCAAGGTGCGTCGGGCGCGCGCCGAGGTGGTCGACGGCGCCACCGCCGAAGCGGTTCGAGCTGCGTTCCTGGAACGCTTCATTCCTGATGCGCTGCGGGGCCCGTTGAGCGGAGACCGGGCGCCGCTCGGTCCCGGCCTTCCCGCGGTGCGCCTGATCACGTCCTAAGGCCGGGGCTCCGATATGCAGCCGTTCGGCGCTCCGGCGTGAAGTGGTCCGGCGGTCCGGCGTGAAGCGGATTCGCCTGATCGTCAACCCGGCCGCCCGGGGCGACGCCGCCATGGCCCTGGAAGCCTCCGGCCTGGCCTCCGGCCGCCCCGGATGGGAGGTCGAGGTTGTTCACACCGAGATTCGCGGCCACGGGGTGCTGCTGGGCGAGGCAGCCGCCGGCGAGGGAGTGGACCTGGTCGGTTCGGTCGGCGGCGACGGCACCGCGCGCGAGGTCGCGGCGGGGCTTGCGGGCAGCCCGACGCCGATGCTGATCGTGCCCGCGGGGACGGGCAACAGCTCCTACCGTGAGCTCTTCGGAGCAGTCCCCTGGGCCGAGCTGCTGGCGGCGGCCCTCGGCGGCGCGGCTATCCGATCGGTCGATCTCAACCGCGTGGAGCCAACCGGTGAGCTGAGCCTGCTTGGCTTCAGCTGCGGCTGGTTCGCCCAGATCGTGGAGGCCGCCGCCGCGGATGAGACCACGGTGGGAGCCGCCAAGTACGCCGCCGCCGCGATGGCAACGGCGGCCGCACCGACCAGGTTCAACGCCGTGGTGGAGCTGGACGGCGAGGCCTTCGCCGCCGGTGCCCTGGGCCTGGTCGCGGTGGGCGGCGCCCGCGTCCGTGGCGGCGTCTTCCCGGTGCTGCCCCAATCGTCGCTCGAGGATGGCCGCCTCGAGCTGCTGGCGATCGACGCGGTTGACACCGAGGGCTTCGCCGACCTGATGGAGAAGGTCCTCCAGGGCAGCGACTCCGGCGATCCCAGGGTGCATCGCGGCTCGGGTGTAACAGCGCTCATCCGGTCGGGCGAGATCCTGCCCGTCGAGGTGGACGGTGATCTGTGGGACAAGCACGCAGGCGAGACCCGGATTGAGGTCGTTCCGGGGGCGCTGAAGGTCGTCGCCGTGCCGGTTTAGGGGACCGGTGTCACAAGTTGTTATTTCCGCGAAAGTCTGGCCCAGGCGACTCGTTACATAGGCGCGGAGAAATCCATCGGCGACGGGCAGCGGGGAGCCCGGACGAGTCGCCGGGGAGCGGGGGGTTCTCCGCGCGATAGAGGGGGGTGGCCTTTCGAGCCGCCCCTCTCGCCAAGTCAGGGGCCGGCGGACGAGGGGTTAGGGCCGCCGGTTCCAACCTCATCAAGGCCGTCGGCTGCCAGCTGATCCGCGGCGGCGCGCCAGCTTTTCAGCTCCGCCGCGCTCATCGATTCGTATCGCCGCGCGCCCTCGACGTGCGCCACCGCGCCCGGCCCGGTGGCCTGCGCCATGTACTTGGCCTCGGCCAGCGCCAGCCTTGCCGCCACCTCCTCCTGGCAGCAGCCGCGAGCCGCATCGCGCTCCGCCACCAGCGTGCCGCCGTCGCGGAGGCGGACCGTGAGGCGGGCGCCGATCCGCTTGGAGGGATGTTCGAAATCACCATCGCCGGCGGCGGCGGCGGCGGCGGCGGCGAGGACGCGGTCTACCATCTCCGCGGAGCCACCGCGGCCCTGCAGCCAGCTACGGGCGCGCTCGCCCGCCAGGGCGATCGCGGCGCCCACGGGGGCGGTACCGGCGAGCGCCGCCTCCGTCAGCTCGGAATCGTGGCTGATCCGCACCCCGGCGGCGACCTTCCACCGCGCCGGCGACTCGAGAGCGTCGCCGAAGAGGTCCTCGACCCGTAGGCCGCCGGTCTCCAGCGCGGCGGCGAGGTTGTAGCCGACGCTGAAACCTAGCGCCGGCAGCGGGCTCCGCGGACCGTCGATGTAAGGTGCGCTCTCGGCTTCCATGCCGATGGTGAAGATCGACGCCGCCACCTCGACCGACTCGACCGCCTCCAGGTCCAGCGGCGCCAGCGACGCAGCCGCCTCCACCGCCGATGTCAGATAGGCGCATCCCGGCAGGGCTTTGATGGACAACGTCCGCAGGTGCCATCGCGTCCCCCAGCCGCTGAAGGCCTCAGGGAGCGGCACCGCTGCCAGCTGCTCCAGCGCCCCGCCGGGCGCCTCGAACAGCGAGTCCAGGCCGCCGGCGCCGTCGAGCGCCATCTGCAGGCAGCGCGCCGCGTCGAGGATCGGCGCCGCCGCCACCCAGAACTTGGCGTCGGTGGCCATGAACGCCGGCAGCATCACGCGACGGGGCTGCGCCAGAGCCAGCGAAAGCGCCGCGGTCAGCCGCTCCGCGCTGAGTCCCATCAGCAGGCCGCAACCGACCACGACAGCCGCTGCATGGGTGTGGGTGGCGGTCTGGCCTCGAGTTGACCCCAGCGTCACCGCCGCCGTCACCCGCGCGGCGACCTCCGCAGCGGCCACCTGCGCCACCATCGCGGCGGCCCCGTCGGCGCCCAGCGCGGCCGCCGCCACAAGGGGCGGAATCGAGCTGCCGTGGCCGAGGTGGCCGGCGAAGGCGGTCTCGTCGAAGTCGAGGGCCATCGTCAGGAGCGCCCGGCGGGCTGCCTGCCCCGCCCATCCGTCACCGACAAGGCCCGGCGCCGTTCGCCACAGCCGGGCGCCGGCGGGGTGTCGCATCGACGCCAGGATGGCCGCATCCATCGACAGCAGCTGTGCCCGGGCCAGGTCGCCGACGTCGGTGGGGATGTCATCGAGCCGCAACGCGACCGCCCACTCGCACGCCTGGCGGAGGAGCGCCTGCTCAGCCATCAACCCGCAGCGCCCCCACCGGGCGGTTTAGGCTTCCGTCTTCTCGAGCAGGAAGTAGGTCGAGCAGGCCCGGTCCAGCAGCTCCTTGCTGAGGCTCGGAGGCTGACCCAGGTAGGCGGCGATCTCCCTCACGTGGGCCAGGATGTCGCGGGGATGGACCCCCCGAGGGGTGCGCTGCCGGTAGTACTTGCCGAGCACGTAGTAGGCGCTGGTGTCGCCGCCGTCCAGCCCCAGCCGTTCCGCCTCGCGGACGAAGATCTCGCGGAACTCCTCTGGGGTGGGGTCGGGGATGTTGATCTTGTAGCGGATGCGGCGCATGAAGGCCTCGTCCACCAGCTCAGACGGCTCCAGGTTGGTGGAGAAGAAGATCATCATCCCGAAGGGCACCTCGATCTTCTTGCCGACGTTGGCCATATTGAGGTAGTCGACTCCCTCCTCTAGCGGCACGATGAAGCGGTTGAGAAGCTTGCGCGGCGAGACGTCCTGGCGACCGAAGTCGTCGACCAGGAAGATGCCGCAGTTGGCCTTCATCTGGAGGCCGGCTTCGTAGAACTTGAAGGCCGGCTGCCACACCAGGTCCAGCATCGAGAGGTCCAGCTCGCCGCCGACCTGGACGAACGGCCGCTTGCAGTAGACCCACCGCTGGTCGGCCTCGGGCACCGCGTCTCCGATCGGCTGATGGTGGCTGGGATCGTAGAGGCGGATGACGGCGTCGTCGACCACCAGCGCGTAGGGCATGAAGACGCCGCCACCCAGCAGGGTCTGCGCCGAGCGCGCGATCGTGCTCTTGCCATTGCCGGGATGGCCGTAGAGGAAGAGCGAGCTGCGCGAGTTGAAGGCGGGACCGAGCAGCTCCAGGGTGCGATCGCTGATAACGATCTCGCTGAGGGCGCGCCTCAGGCCGTCGTGGGTGGCGAAGGCCTCGGGCAACGCCTGACGGAGGACGGCCTGGTTGTACTCGTGCAGGGGCACCGGCGCCGGGCCCATGTACTGGTTGCGATCGAGGATCTCACGCGCCCTCTCGCGACCGCTCTCGGTGATCATGAACGCCAGCCCCTCCTCCAGGGAGTCCAGCTGGCGCGCCGGCTTCTGGGCCTGGCCCAGCGACTGGATGTAGGAGTTGCTGGCCAGCTGAGCCATCACCTGGTGGATGCATTCGTAGTCGAGCCGGAGTCGCGAGGCGATCTCGTAGGCCGGAAGCTGGCTCGAGAAGTGCATCATCTTGAGCACCATCTCGGAGAGGAAGGTCGGCGTCAGGCCGGTCTGGGCCAGGGTTCTCGGTCGCGGCGGCAGGAACGACATCCCTGGTTGTGGAGACTGGAACATACCGGCTAGCTCCAGCGATGGTGATCCATTTGTTGGCGTCGCCGCACCGAGCTGTTTTACCGGCGCGTTTTCAGATGGCGCCATGGTTTCGTGAGTGTAACAGCGCGTTCTCTATACAGGAAGCAACGTTTTTGGGCTTCGCGGCTGGAGGCGGCGGAGACTCAGTCTGGGGCGGGCGCGCCGGCCGGCGGAGATTGCGGCGGGCGGATCGGTGACGGGCTGGGAATCACGACCTCGGGGGAGCCTGGCGCCACCGAAGCCGGCGCCGAAGGGCTGGGCAGGACGGCGGGCAGGGAGGCGTCGCAACCGGCGATACCCGCCAGCATGGCGAGCGCCGGTGCCGCCAGCCAGGGGCGCCTCAGGCGCTCGCTCCAACTGTCACGGCCCGACTATACGCGGCTCAAGACACCCCCGTACAGCCGCAAGTTTCGGCCTGTCGCCACCGTTACAAACAGTGGATACGGCCTGTCGGGGGGCATGTCGTAGACTCCGAAAAAGGGGACATGCGACCTTTGACTGAAATAGGCTCAAGCACACCTGCGCCCGCGGCGTCCTATTTGGTGCGGGACGAACTCCTGCAGGGGGTACTCACGTACTTCACCAGCAGGACAGGTGTTCGCGCCGTCTTCCAGGACGCCGCCAGCTACACGATCGTGCCTGCGACCCAGGTGCCCTCGTTCTGCTCGATGCTGATCAACTTCGGGCGCTGCGGCCTGATCAACCCCGAAATCGATATGCCCGCCGATCCCGACCACCCCCACATGAGGATGTGCATGGGGGGCATCGGGCACCTCGTCATACCCATCACCACGGCCGGGCCGACAGGTTCGACGACCGAGCTCGGCCGCATCATCACCGAGCCCCTGGCGATCCGGGAGACCGACTTCACCGAGACCTTCTCCGAGGCCGAGCGGATGCACGTTCACCCCGACAACCTGAGCGCCGCGTCCAAGGAGATCAAGGTGATCGACCGGACCGAGTTGGACCAGCTGGCGGGGCTGATCGCGATCGCCGCCAGGCGCGTCGCCCACGATCGGACCTCCAGCGCCCGCACCCTGGCCCTGGCCGAAGCCTTCGAGGAAGTCGGCCTGCGCGGCAACCGCGAGGTCATCGACGAGCTGCTCACCGCCCTGGTGAGAGATTTCACCGACGCCAACGCCGCCATCCTCACCACCAGCCCTGACGGCGTCCAGCTCAACCACTCGCCCACCTTCGACGCCTCGGTGGACCAGGCCCAGGCCGACCTGATCCTGGAGTTCACCGGCGAGGTCACGAAATGGATTGCGCACACCGGCTATCCGATCAGCTTCCCGGACCTCGGCGGCAGCGCCTGGTGCCGCCACGTGCTCAACGGACGGAGTCTGGAAGGAGCTCTGGCGGCGGTGCCCATAAAGGTGCTGGGATCCGGCAAGGGCTGGTGGACGGCGTATTTCAGCCATCCCCGAGCCGAGATGGAGGATGAGCTGCACCACCTGTCGGTGCTGGCAGCCCACACCGCCCATACGCTCGGCTTCCTGGAACGGCTGGAGGCGAGCCAGGAGCAGGCTCTCACCGATTCCCTCACCGCCCTGCACAACCGTCGCTACCTGCTGGAGCAGCTGGAGCGAGAGCTGGCCCGCAGCGTTCGCAGCCGCAACCCGGTATCCCTGATCATCTTCGACATCGACGATTTCAAGCAGATCAACGACGCCCACGGTCACCTCGCCGGCGACGAGGCCCTCAAGCACGTGGCCCGGATGCTCCAGGTGCCGCTGCGTAAGTCGAGCACGATCTGCCGCTTTGGCGGCGACGAGTTCTGCATCCTGGTCCCCGAGTGCACCGCGGAGGAAGCCCAGCTGGTGGCCGAGCGGCTGAAGCACGAGATCGAGGGCCAGCCGCTGCTGCTGCAAGGGGTGGGCGCGATCAACCTGCACGTCTCCGGGGGCGTCGCCACCCAGACGCCGGACTCCCCGCCCGAGACCGAGCTGTTCGAGCTGGCAGACCGGGAGTTGATCCGGGCCAAGAGGTTGGGCAAGAACCAGATCGTCGGCAGCTGATGGCGGCCGCGGAGGGCGGCTCCACGGCGTCGGGCTCGGGGCCCCTGGTGGAGTGCGTCCCCAATCTCTCCGAGGGCCGCGACCCCGAGGTGATCGCAGCGCTCCGGGCGGCGGCGGCGGCGGTCGAGGGCGTGAAGCTGCTCGACAGCCATTCCGACCGCGACCACAACCGTACCGTCCTGACCTTCGCGGGGCCACCCGCGCAGGTCACCCTGGCGGCGATGCGGCTGGCTCGCGAGGCGGTCCGGCGCATCGACATGCGCAACCACGCGGGGGTGCACCCCCGGATGGGCGCCGTCGACGTGATGCCGTTCGTGCCGCTGCGCGACATCAGCCTGGACGCCTGCGCCGCGATCGCTCGGGAGGTCGGCCGCTACATCGGGAAGGAGCTCGACGTCCCAGTCTTCCTCTACGGCGCGGCTGCGTCGCCGGGCCACCCGCGCTCGCTGCGCGACATCCGTGGCAACGGCCACCAGTCGATCGACGCCATGGCCGCAGGGTTTCGGTCCCCGGACTTCGGGCCCGAATCCCCCCACCCCACCGCCGGGGCGACGGCGGTTGGCGCTCGCGGGCCGTTGATCGCGGTGAACGTCAACCTCGACACCGACGACCTCGCGGTGGCCGAGCGGATCGCCCGGGCGATGCGGGCCAGCTCCGGGGGGCCGCCGCAGGTCCAGGCGCTGGCCTTTCCGCTGGCCGACCAGGGTCGGGCGCAGGTGAGCATGAACCTGCTCGACTACAGGGTCACCGGCCTGGCCGAGGTCCTGGCGCTGATCCGGCGCCTCTGCGCCGAGTCGGGTGTCCGACCCGGTCGGGTCGAGCTTGTGGGGCTGGTCCCCGCCGCCGCGCTCGAGGGACTGAGCGGGGATGAGTTGCCGGGGGTGCCGGGTCCGGCCGACAGCATAGAGGCTCGGCTGGAGGGCCCCGGCCTGGCTTGACCGCAGCCGGTGCCGCGGGTAGGGTTGCCCGCGATGACCGGCCCGCGAACGCTCCTCTTCCTATGCCGCCACGCCCAACCGGAGAACCCCGAGGGGGTGATGTACGGTCACCTGCCCGGTTTCGGACTGAGCCTGGCCGGCAGGCAACAGGCGCTTGGCTTGGGGGAGTTCCTGCGCGGCTACCCCATTCGCGCCGCCTATGCCAGCCCGCTCGAGCGCGCCCAGGAGACAGCGCGCCTGGCGGTCTCGCGGCTGGACCCGGTGCCGCCGATCGAGACCCGGGGCGACCTCGTCGAAGCTGAGTTCGGCAAGTACATCCAGGGGGTGAAGCGCTGGCAGGTTCCGTTTCGCCGGCCCTGGTTCTTGCTCCACGCCGTGAGCCCCGGCTCCCTCTCGTTCGATGAATCGGTGCCGGCGATGGCCGAGCGCGTTGACCGGGTCTGCCAGGAGGCGCTGCGAGCATGCGCCGGCGACGCAGCCATGCTGGTCAGCCACGCCGACCCAATCAAGGCCTTTTGGAACCGCTTCCTGGGCCGCCCCGACCCCCGTTTCCACATGCTCAAGCTCGACAAAGGCGCCTTCCTCGAGCTGGCGTACGAAGGCGACCGGCTGGCCTCGATAACCCCCCACGCCGCGGCTCCGGTGGTGTCTTCCGAGCCAGCGTCCAAATGATGCTGGGCCTGCAGACCGCCGCCCGCCCGCTGCTGATCGCCGGCATCCGCTACCGCTACCTCGGCGCCGTGGCGGTCGTGCTCGTGGTCGCCCTGCTGCTTGTCCTCTACCGGCGCAGCCGGCGGCCGGCGCTGGACATCCGACGCCTCGATGCGGCGGAAGTGCAGCGCTACACCGCCGCTTTTGCGGCCATCGAGGCTGAGTTCCAGGCCCAGCCGCAGGTGGCAATCGGGCGAGCCCGCGGCACCGTCGAGGAGGTGATGCGAAGGATGGGCTTCCCGGACCGCGTCGACGCGGCCCAGCGTGGCAGGGACCTCGCCGCTTACGATCGCCGGGCCGCGGCAGCGTACGAATCGGCCGGAAAAGAGCTGCGCGCCGGCGACAACGCCTCGCTGGGCCTGGCGATGACCGGATACCGAGAGGTGTTAGAGCGGCTCCTCGCCACGTCGCCAAACTCCTGACGCCAGATACGGGGCGCCCCGGCCGCGCCGGCCTCTGGGAGAATCGGGGGATGGCCGGCACCCCGGAGCAGCCCCTGTCCTCGTTGCGGCGGCGCCTTGGCGGCTGGATCAGGGAGCGGGCGTATCAGCTCACCCGCGACAAGTGCCCCTACTGCGGCTCCACGCCGGTCCACTCCACCACCGAGATGGTGCTGTACACCAACAGCGGCTACAAGTTCCCAACCGTCTCGCTGGTCTACTGCCTGGTCTGCGAGCAGCTGCTTGGCGCCGGCCTGGTCGACGCCGAGCCGCCCTGTGGCTGCGCCGGCCACATCGAGAGCGACATCGCCGAGTCGGACACCCTGGGCATCCGCAACCCTCACCGGATCACCGACATCGTCTTCTCCTCCTGCTCCGTCTGCGGGCAGGTGCTGGATGCTCAGATCCACTACTAGCCGCTGATGTTCGCGAGGTGGGGACTGCTGGTGGCGCGCCACCCCAAGCGGGTGATCGCGATGGCCACGTTCGTGTTCGCGCTCACTCTCGCGATCCTGGTCGCGGGCGCGGACCTGCACAGCCCCCAGGACATCAACCTCGAAGCCGGCCAGGCCAACGACCTGATCAACCGGGAGCTGCCCCACGGTAATAACGGCTCGTCGTTCCTGCTGCTGCTCAGCAGCGACAAGCTCACCGTCGACGACCCCTCCTTCGCGACCGCGGTCGCAACCGCGGTGGCACCGCTGCGCGCCGATCCCCGCGTGCTTGACGTGGTGACGCCCTTCGACAGGGTTGCCGAGATACCCGCCGCGCTGGTCTCCAAGAACCGCCGCACCGCGATCGCGACTGTCGACCTCAAGGATGCCGAGAGCACGTCGGTGAAGTACTACCCAGCCCTGCGAAGCCTGGTCCACTCCGACAGCCTCAAGGTGCTGGCCACCGGCGGCGTCGCGGTTCAGCAAACCTTCAACAAGTACCTCAACGCCGACCTGGAACGGGCGGAGATCGTCTCGATCCCGCTGACGGTGATCCTCCTGGTCTTCGTTTTCGGGGCTTTGATCGCTGCGGGACTGCCACTGGGGGTGGGCATTCTCTCGATCGTCGGTGGCGTCGGCGGGGTCTTCGCGCTGGCCCACCTCACCGACGTTTCCCAGTACGCCATCAACATCGTGACCCTGATCGGGCTGGGGGTCTCGATCGACTACTCGCTCTTCATCGTCAACCGCTATCGAGAGGAGCTGGGCCGCGGCCAGGACCGTGCGGTGGCGATCTCCCGGACGATGGCGACCGCGGGCAGGGCGATCACGTTCTCGGGCCTGACGGTGGCGATCGGGCTCGGGGGGATGCTCTTCTACACCGGCAGCTTCCTGCCGTCGATGGGAATGGCGGGAGCGCTGGTCGTCGCGCTGGCGGTCTTCTACGCCCTCACCCTGCTGCCGGCGGTACTGGTGCTGCTGGGCCCGCGCGTCAACATGCTCAGCCTGCCCTACGGCATCGGCCGCGGTGGCGGCCGGTTCTGGCACCGCCTGGCGACGGCGGTGATGCGCCGGCCGGTCCTGGTCCTGGTCCCCACCGTCGCCCTCCTGGTGGGAGCGGGCATCCCCTTCACTCACCTGCGCCTGGCCAACGGCGACATCGGACAGCTGCCGGCGCAGGCCGAGGCCCGACAGGGCGCCGAGCTGCTCAGCAGCGCCTTCCCCGACCGGGACCGGACCACCATCGACGTCGTGGCCAGCTTCCCCGGGACGCCTCGGACGGCGGACCGCATCGGCGCCGTATACGACCTCAGCCGGCGCACCGCCGCGATCCCCGGAGTCCTCCGGGTCGACAGCCCCGTCGACCTCGACCCCAGGCTGGGCCGCGCCGACTATCAGAGGCTGCTGGCGTCAGGGGGTGCCGCCTTGCCTGCCGCCGCCCAGGCCGCCATCCACCAGTCGGTGGGCAATCACATCCTGCTGCTGAGCGTGCTGACGGCGGATGCCCCCGAGAGCGACGCCGCCCGGGCCATCGTGCGCAGCGTCCGTGGCGACCGCAGCGTGGGCGACGGGACGCTCACCGTCACCGGGCAGACGGCGTTCGACCTCGACATCGTCGACTTCATCATCGGCAGGACCCCGGTCGCAGTCGGCTTCATCGTCGCCGTCACCTGCCTGGTCCTGTTCCTGCTGCTGGGGTCGGTGCTGCTGCCGATCAAGGCGGTGGTGATGAACTTCCTGTCGCTGTCGGCCTCGTTTGGGGCGCTGGTGTTCATCTTCCAGGACGGCCACCTGCAGCACCTGCTCAACTTCACCCCGAGCTCGATCGATCCCTCAGTCCCGGTGATCCTTTTCTGCATCATCTTCGGGCTCTCGATGGACTACGAGGTCCTGCTGATGAGCCGGATGAAGGAGGAATTCGACCTTACCGGTGACAACCGCCACTCCGTCGCCACCGGCCTGGAGAAGAGCGGGCGGCTGGTCACCGGCGCCGCCGCGATCATGTTCGTCGTCTTCTTGGGCTTCGGCCTAGCCGACGTCGTGCTGATCAAGTCGATCGGGCTGGGGATGGCGATCGCGGTGTTCATCGACGCCACCGTGGTCAGGGCGCTGATCGTGCCCGCGACGATGCGGCTTCTGGGCAACCGCAACTGGTGGGCCCCGAGTCCGCTGGCGCGGGCCTACGCCAGGCTCGGGCTCAGCGAGAAGGCGACGGTGACGGTCCCGGTGACGGTGAAGCCGTAGGCGAGCTGCCGCTGTTCAGCTGCTGCAGGATCGCGCCCAGCTGCTGGATGTCGTTGGCGTAGCCGGTGAAATCGCCGGCCTTGAGCTTGGCCTGGGCGTCGGCGTAGAGCGCATTGGCCTGGGCGATCAGGGCCTTCTGGGTGGTTGTCGGGGGCGTGGTCGTACCGCCGCCCGGGGGCGCCGTCGCCACCACCCCGCCCGTCAGCTGGGCGAGCGCGTCACCGAGGGTGTCGGCGTAGCCCACCGAGGTCTCGTCGGCCACGATCACCTTCTTCAGCTCCGGTATCCCGGTGCTGCTGCTGCTGGCGAGATAGAAGGGCTGGACGTAGAGGATGGCGTCGTTGATGGGGATGACGAGCAGGTTGCCGAGGATGACTCGGGAGCCGTTCTGGTTCAGCAACGAGTAGTCGCGAGAGATCGCCGGGTTCTGCAGGATCCGGCTCTCGACCTGGCCGGGGCCGACGATCTGCCTGCCGGTTGGGAACCTGAAGGTCAGCAGCTTGCCGTACTCGGACCCGTCCGACCGCGCCGCCATCCAGGCCACCATGTTGCTCTTGTTGAGCGGCGTGAAGGGCTGGATCAGGATGAACTCCTCGTGGTCCATCCCGGGGAGTCGCATCATCACGTAGTAAGGCTGCAGGGTCTGGGCGACGCCGCCCTGGGTGGTGGTCTCGCTCGCCTGGACCCAGGCATCGGCCCGGCCGAAGAAGGTCTGGGGGTCGTGCATGTGGTAGTTCTCCAGCACGGCCGCCTGGACCTGGAAGAACTGCTCCGGGTAGCGGATGTGGGCGCGCAGCTCGGACGGCATGTCGGAGAGCGGCCGGAAGACGCCCGGGAAGATCTTGGTGTAGGTCTGGATGATGGGGTCGCTGCTGTCGGCGATGTACATCTGGACGCTGCCGTCATACGCGTCCATGACAACCTTCACGGAGTTGCGGACGTAGTTGACGTCTGGGATGTCGGGACTGAGGGTGGCGGGCTCGCTGTAGGGGTAGTCGCTGGCGGTGGTATACGCGTCCTGGATCCATGACAGCCGGCCGTTGTTGACCACCACGTAGGGGTCCTTGTCGAGGGTCAGGAACGGCGCCAGCGTCTGGATCCGGGTCTGGACGTCGCGGCGGATGAGGAGCTGGCTGTCGCTGGTCACCTGGCCGCTGAGGATCAGGTTGGGATCGCCTTGGCTGTAGGCCAGCGCCAGCCGTCGCAGCCCGCCGCCGACGGCGATGCCGTTGGTGCCGGTCCACTTGGAGTACTGCTGGGTGTCCTGCTTCTCGAAGTCAACCTCGGGCTCCTTGCTGGCCGCGACCACGTAGCCGGTGGTGGTCTCGCCGAAGTAGATCTGTGGCACGGTCAGCTTGAGATCGCCCACCGGTGGGATGTCGCGAAGGGGGCTGAGATCGGGCAAGCCCTCGGCCGCGACCTTGCTCACCGGCGTCGCCGAGGCGCCGTAGCCGTGGGTGTACTTGAGATGGATGTTGACCCAGCTCTTGGCGCTGGCGGGAAGCTTGTCGGGGCTCAGCTCGCGCGCCGAGATCATCACCTGGCGGTAGCCGTCGGGAAGGATGTAGCGGTCGATGTCGACATCGTGGAAGTCGTAGAACTGCCGAATCGTCTGGATCTGTCCGTAAGCCTGCTGCAGCGGTGAGTAGTCCCAGAGGCGGAGGTTGCCCACGGTGCCGGCGTTGGCGTCGAGGAGATCGGGAGTGATGGTCTGCTTGTCGGTGAAGTCCTTGAATGTGACGCGATCCAGCGCGAAGGCCTGGTTGGTGTTGTCGATCTGGCGCTGCAGGTAATCGTGCTCGCGGTTCAGCTCGTTGGGCTTGACCGCCACCGCCTGGTAGACGCCGGGGGCAAGCCCCAGCAGCACCGCCACCAGGATCAGCCACAGCGCCGGCGCCGCCAGCAGCAGGGTTGACCGCGCCAGGACGATGTTGGCCAGCAGCAGGACGGCGAGCAGAAGGCAGACCACCAGCAGCAGCCAGTAGACCGGCAGGCGAACCGAGAGGTCGGTGGCGCCGGCCCCGAAGACGGAGCCGTTATGAGCATTGAGCAGCCCGAACATCGCCAGCCGGTAGTGCGCCGCCAGCAGCAGGAAGAACGCCGAGGCAAGGATCGAGGCGTGGCCGACGGCGCCCGGGGGCAGCTCGAGCTGGCCGCCGGGCGTGATCCCTGAGACGTATACCAGGGCGGCTCCCACCAGGCTGATGATCACCAGCGCCAGGGCCCAGGCCAGCACGGTGCGCAGGTAGGGCAGCTGGAACACGTAGTAGCCGACGTCCTGGCCGAACACCGGGTCGGTTCGCCCGAAGCTGGTGGCGTTGAGCGCCAGCGCCACCTCCTGCCAGGCGCCGCTGATGATCTCGCCCATGAAGAACGCGATCACCGCCGCGATGCCGAGCACCGCCCGACCCAGTCCCGAGGACAGCACCCGGCGCTTGACTCCGATCTGGCTGAGCCGGGTGGGGCCCATCAGGCGGACGGCGAACAGCCCGTTCAGCGCCAGCACCACGAAGGCGACCAGGAAGCCGGCTAAGAAGAGCCAGGCCTGGTAGGCGATCCGGGTTGTGAAGATGCTCTGGAAGTTGAGCGACTTGAACCAGAGGTTGTCGACGTACAGGCCGATCAGCGGGTTGAAGACCAGCAGCACCAGCAGGATGAAGGCGGCGACGTAGAGGATCCGCCGGGTACCGGGTGTGAGCTTGAAATTCCCGAAGTCGGGCCGCCGGGGCCCGCGTCCGCCGAACAGCGGCTCGATATTGTCGAAGAGATCGCCGCCGCGCCGGAACTGCATCAGTTCACCCTACCCCCAAACGTAAAAGACGGTCCGAACGTCAGTCGGTGTAGCGGCTGATACGCCGGTTCTCGTCGTCGTGCTCTCGCTGGTAGAAGCGGCAGGTCTCGTAGTCGGTAAGGCACGGCGGGGCCGGGTGCCGCAGGTAGCTGAAGACGTGGGTCTTGTGGTCGACATGGCAGTCGGCGTGGTAGCGGCTGAGCGGCCCGGTCTTGGTCTTCAGAATCTGCTCCAGGTAGGGACAGCGACGTTGCGGCATGATCTCATTCTGACCGACTCAGGTCGGGGCCAAACCCCGCCCGACCCTACGCCCTGCCGAACCCGACGGTAGGCGTCCCACGCCTGCGCTCCAACAGGGCGGGAATGCAATCGAGTGACATCACCATCGTCTGGTCCAGGGGTTGAGAATGAGGCGATGAAGACACCACGGCTGCGGCGACTCCAAAAGCTTCCAACGCCGGAAGGGCTACAGGTGTTGGCGGACGACGTGGCGGCGGATCCGTCCGAGCCAGATGGTCTCGAGGGATTCCTACGAACTGCCGCGGTTGAGATAGAGCTAAGCCGTAGGAAGATCCGGAAGCTCGAGCGGAAGATCAAGAAAGGGAGCTGACCTGGCCTCAGCTGGTCCTGCCCGTCGAGAGTCATTCCGGAACACAGGCTTTGTCGGCACTGGCCTCGCTTAGAGCACCAGAATTCGGGGCCTCTCGGCCGACATCGGGCCCTGAATCAGCCCGCCATCCTCTCGAAAGACCTCCAGCTCGTTGAGGAAGCCCTGAACTACGTGGAGCAGAACGTGGATCGTCACGCCGTCAACATCCTCCAACTCTGCCTCAACTGGGACTCGGCGAGCGACGTGAGCCGCCACACCCATCGAGACCCTAAGTTCGAGGCTCCCTTCTGTGTCGACGCGCCTCGCCTGAGCCTGACCTAGTTGCTCCAGGAGCGCCTCTCGCCCTGGAAATGGCACGGCAAGAAGGGCCGATAGAAGGTCATGCTCAGCATCAGTGAGCCGCCTCGGCGCTACCTCTGTACGGTCAGATTCATCCACCGAGCCATCGTAGGCGAGCCCGGCTCTGTAAGGACATTCCGGCACTCTGGCATGCCCAGCGCCGCGGTGAGCTGCGCCCCTCCGGCGGCGCCCGGCGAAGGGGCTAGGGGACGTAGCGACGCGACCCTTGTGGCCGGACTGCGATGTAGTCGAGAGGAGGGTCGCCAAAGCTCCAGGCCCTCAGCCGTACACCCGCTTCGCGGGTACCCGGTGTCCCCAAGCCCCTTTGCCGGGCGACGCCGGAGCCGATGAAACTCAAGCCCGGCGCGGTTGGTCAGGCCCCGTCGGCCCCCATCATGACGCGGACCCGGTTGGCCAGCTCCTTGACCTTGAAAGGCTTCTTCAGGGTCTGGACGTTCTTGTACTTTTCCAGCTCAGGCGCCGTGGTCTGGTTGATCAACGCGGACACCACCAGCACCTTGGGCTCCTCGCGCCCGTCGCCTCGGATCTTGTCGATGACCTGGGTTCCGCTCAGCTCACCGGGCAGCATCAGGTCCAGGATCACGAGGTCCGGCTGGTAGCTGTCGATTAGGCTGAGGCCCTCCTCTCCGGTGGCGGCGCTCTTCACGTCGTAACCCTCCATCTGGCACAGCAAGGTCTCGATGTCCGCGAGAGCGTGGTAGTCCTCGACCACCAGGATGCGCTTCATGACGGCCGAAGAATAGCACCGCTTGAGTTCAGCATGATCTCAATACGACAGGTGTTACGTAGGCCTCGATGAGCGCGGCCAGGGCGAACATCGGGACGAAGACCAGGGCGCCTCTGGAGTAGTCGGCGAGGCCCAGGCGCATGCCGGCCCACCAGCCTCCCGGAGACGGCCGGACCATGCTCGCGCCCACCCGCAGCGCGAACGCCGCCGCCAGCACCAGGGCGGGCAGCTCGATGATGCCGTGGGGCGCGATCCCGCAGACGAAGAAGCCGAGCCGCGAGAAGTCGAAGAAGACGGCGCCGATGTACCCCACCACGAAGCCGTTGAGGAGGGTGGCCATGCTGCCGAAGACTCCCAGCGTCAGCGGCGCCAGCAGCACCATCAGCAGTCCGACGGCCAGGTTGTTGCGCAGGATCAGGAGAAAGAACGGCGTGCTCCCCAGGATCGCGTCGTGACCCACCGCCGCCTTGGTGGCCACCATCAGCGCCACCGGCCGCGCCGGCACCAGCTCGTACTGGCGCGCGATCGCGCCGGCGACAGCTCCGGCCACCAGCAGGCAGGCGGAGACGGCGATGGCGCTGCGGCTCCGCCCGAACGCCCCGGGCGTGGCCCGCAGCATCGCCGACCCCAGCCGGCGCCACTGCTCCGGCGACGACGGCAGGCGGCGGAGGCTGCGCCGCAGCCACGCCCTCCGGTCGGGCGCGCGGCTCTCCTTGGCCAGAATGTTCTCGCGGTTGAAGCCGATGATGCCTAGGCGGAGCAGCAGGAGCGCCACCACCGAGAGCATCACCGCCACCGCCCAGAGGACCCATTCCAGGCGGCTGATGATGAGCACCGACTCGGCCTGGATCACGCCGCTCATCGGGATGATGATGAAGCTGGCCATCACGTTGGCCGAACGCAGGGTCTTGGTCTGGCTGCTGACGATGGTGGCGCCCGCGACCATCACCATCGCCTGGGCCAGGGTCACCGCAACCAGCGGGCCCAGCTCGTTCACGGCGACGAACTTGATCAGGGCCAGCACCGCCAGCGAGTAGACCACCAGCGCGGAATAGCTGAGCGAAAGGCTGGGGATGATCACCGCCAGGCATTTGCCGAGGTAGATCTCGCTCTCGCGCAGCGGGGTGGCAAAGAGGGTCTCCAGGGTGTTGCGTTCGCGCTCGCCGCTGAAGGACTCCAGCGCCAGCACCAGCGAGAAGGACGCCGGCAGAAAGATCACGAAGAAGGCGCCGACTTCGGCGAGGCGCTCGGTCAGGCCGCGGGCGCCGGGGCCGAGGTAGTGGCCGGCGACGGCGACGCCAAGGCCGGCGACCACGGGGATGACGAAGGTGAGGCTGGTCATGGCTATGAACAGCCGGGCGTCGGAGGTGGACTCGCGCAGGTCGCGGCGCGCGATCAGCCAGACCATGTCGCGCCGGGGGCCGCGAACCCCGGCGAAAATCGTCCCCGCGAGGCGGCGGATCATGACGTCATCGGCCTGCTCAGCTTGCCGGCGCGGGCCATCACCTCAATGTAGATGTCCTCCAGCCCGGGCACCATGGTGGTGACATAGCGCGGCTCCAGCCCCAGCTGGCGCTGCAGCTCCTCAAGCGTGCCGTGGGCGAGGATGCGGCCGCCGGCCATCACCGCCAGGCGGTCGGCGACGCGAGCGGTCTCGCGCAGGTTATGGGTGCAGACGACCACCGCGATCCCGCTTCGCTTCAGCTCCAGGATGTACTCCCAGGTCAGGCGGGCGCCGGCCGGGTCCATCGACGAGGTCGGCTCGTCGAGCAGCAGCACCCGCGGCTCGTGGAGGGTGGCGCGGATCAGGGCCACCTTCTGGCGCATCCCCTTGCTGTAGCTGCCCAGCCAGACGTCGCCACGCTGATCCAGCCCGAACAGCTCCAGCATCTCGCCGATGCGGCGGCGACGGCGATCTTCGGGCATCCCCTGGACCCGGCCGAAGAAGTCGAGGTAGTCGGGGGCGGTCATGCGCTCGTACAGTCCCGGCAGCTCGGAGAGGAGGCCGACCTGGGCCCGCACCGCCTCGGGGTCGACCGCGACCGAGATCCCGCCCACTTCGACGCTGCCCCGGGTCGGCCGGATCACGCCGGCGAGGCAGCGAAGGGTGGTCGTCTTGCCCGCGCCGTTCTCGCCCAGGATCACCAGCGACTCGCCACCGGGCACCGAGAAGTTGACATCCTCCAGCGCTCTGAAAGAGCCGAAATCTTTGCTCAGCCCGGCTGCGACCACCGACATCAAGCCCATGTTAGTCGCGGCCGGCGCGGCTCCCGCGGGGCCCGGGGGATCTCGCGTTTATGATTAGCCCGCTCTAGATGGCTAAGAACTCTGGTACCGGAACCCGCCGTTCGGCGAAGTCAACCAGCGTGGCGGACACCCCGTCCTCCCGCGACCCGACCACGTGCCGCTTCTGCCGGGCCACCGTCCGCGCCAGCGACAACTACTGCAGCCACTGCGGCATGCCGATCGACCCGGTCAGGGACCAGCCGCTCTTCGTGGTCGAGGGTCTCAGCAGCCTCTTCAACACCGTCTTCTTCGAGTCGCTGCTGGAGCAGGAGCTCAACCGGGCGACCCGCTACGGCCACCCCCTGTCGGTGCTGGTAGTCGAGATCGACAACCTCAGCGAGCTCGAGGCCGCCTACGGCTACGACCAGACCAATCTGCTGATCCGCGCCGTCGCCGACGCAATGGTGGGGGCGGTTCGCGACCCGGACACCATCGCCGCCGCCAACCGGGTGACTGCCCTGGGGACGCACCGGTTCTTTGTGCTCCTGCCGGAGACCGGCGAGGACGGCGCCTTCACCATCGCTGATCGGATCCGAACCCTGGTAGCGTCGCAGGTCTTCAGCCTTGGCGGCACCGACAACCGGATCACGCTCTCCCTGGGGATCGCCAGCACGCTCTCCGAGCAGGAGACGCCAAACCTGATCGGCCGGGCCACCCAGGCCCTGATCGAGGGACACGCCCGGGGTCAGAACCGGGTCGAGGTCGCCACCTCCGACTAGGGCGTCACCCCCGGACCTTCGCCATCGGCGAGCCTCCGAGGTAGCTCGTGGGGCTAGTCGTCCGAGCTTGACTCCGAGTCGTCAGCCGCGGCCGCTGCCGCCGCCCGGGCCGCGGCGCCACCGGTGTTGGGGGGCGGGCCGGCCAGCTCCGGGTAGCCGACATCGCTGGCCATCCCGTCGACGCCAAACTCGCGGATCTGCATGAAGATCATCCCGACGAACGGCAGCGTCGCCAGCCCGGAGAGGAGCGCCAGCACCCCGCCGCCGAAGAAGATCCAGTCGTGCTGGAGGGTGTCCGAGCCGAACGAGAAGTACCAACCGAACACCAGCAACAGGATGGCGGTCGACACCACCGCGATCAACCGCAGGACGATCTCGAGCATCTTGTCTCCAAAGGGGTGGACGATCGGCGCAGCAATTATGCCAGCCCCAGGAGCCGGCCGGGTTCAGTCGGTGGGCTGGGTCGCCGCCGTCAAACCGGGGGTCACGCCGTGGACCACGACGGGGTCGCCGAGGTTGTCGAAGTTCCACAACCACTCCGCCTGGGGCGCCGCGTTGGGCCACTTGGTGTTGTCGGTCGGAGTCTGGACGTTGACGCAACCGTGGCTCATCGGATGGCCAAAGTTGTTGTGCCACCAGGCGCCGTGCAAAGCCTCGCTGCCATCGAAGTACTGGGTCCAGGGCACATGCTTGATGTCGTACCAGTCGGGGGCGAAGGGCCCCTCGGGGCTCTTCATCTCCTCGTCCGCCTTGCGCAGCCAGATGTAGTACGTGCCTCCCACGTTGGTGGCGTGGGTGGTGGTGCCGCTGCTGATCAGGAAGTCGTTGACCTGGGTTCCGTTCTTGCAGGCGGTCAGGTGCTGCCCGGTCAGGTCGACGTCGATGACGCGCTTGTCGCCGGTGGTGAAGGTGCTGGTGATGTCGTGGTCGAAGGTGTTGCCGGCGATCGTGCTGAGGCCGTTGAGGCTGGCGCTCAACTTGACAGTGGAGTTGGCCGGCCAGTCCCCGTCCGGCGTCCTGGGGGTCAGGCGGACGCGGCGATCGGTGGTCCACGACACCGCCACCGGCAGGTCCCCGGAGGCGACCGTCGGCGACGCGTAGGCAGCGCAGAGGCCGGTCCCCGGCGCCGCCGCGGGCTGGTTGACGGTGACGTTGACTGACAGGTGCGAGGCGATCGCTGCCTTGTCCGCGGGGGCTCCACTGAGGGTCAGGGTCAGGGGAATCCCGACTCCCTGGTTGGAGCTGCCGTCGTCGGGATAGGCAGAGGCGGTGGCGGCTCCGAGGGTCCCGAATGTCGCCGTCTGGGGCAGACCGACGACCCCCTTCAGGCTTCGGGCGATGACGCTGAAGCTGTACGTCTGGCCCTGCTGGAAATCGACCGGCACGACCGTGATGGTGGTGCCGTCGGGGCCGAGCTGGCCCCGGACGGGGCCGTCGATCGAGACGCTGCTGGCGGCCGGTGAGAGCGTCAGCACCACCGATTGGCCCTGGCCGATGGTCGCCGGCGTTGTCGAGACCACCTTGGGCGTTATCGCGGTCGAGAACTCGCTGGTCTGGGTCTCGTCGCTGTCGCTGGTGGCGCCCTGCTTGCGAACCGCAGCCACCGCGCTGACAACGTAGTGCGTGTCCGGCTTGAGACCCGACTTGAGGTCCAGCTGACCGTTCTTGACGGGCGCCGCCACCGGGTCGCCGCTGTCAGGCAGGAGCGTGACCGACTTGAGGCGGGCCCCGGCGGCGACGGCGCGAACCACGACCTCGGTCTTGGCCGGGTCCAGGTTGGAGGCCCCATCCACCGGTGTGAAGGCGATCGAGCCCTTGGTCGTGCTGGGCAGGCTGAACCCGCTGGCGCGGATGCCGCCAAGGGGTGCGCACGCGGTCAGCAAAACAAGGGAAACGAGGATCAGCCGCGCAGCCGTAAATGGGCGCGGAAAACGGGCGCTCACGTCAGGCATAGCTTATCGATCCGTCCCCGCCTATAGGGCATCTCAGTTCGGATTGGCCCTTCCGGACCGTCCTACCAGATGCCGAGGACGTCCTTGGCCTCTTCGCTGGCCATGGTGCGAGGGTCCCAGGGTGGCGACCAGACCAGGTCGACCTGGACGTTCCGGGCGCCCGGCCAGCCGGCGCAGACGCCGTAGACCTGGCTCTGGAGCATGGGGCCCACAGGGCAGCCCGGCCCGGTCAGCGTCATCTCGACCTTGATGTTGTTCTCGTGGACGTCGACGTTGTAGATCAGGCCGAGGTTGACGATGTCGAGCCCGATCTCGGGGTCGACCACCACCTTCAGCCCCTCCATGACCTCATCGGGGTTGATCGGCTCGCCGCTCGCCTCGGGCTCGTTGTAGGCCCCCAGGTTCGGCTTCTCGTCCGCCTGCGCCTCCTGGACGCGCTGTGTCTCAGTCATGCCATGTCACCCACGGTGTGAGAATGCGCCTCCGGTCCCGTCGATTCCCCGGCGCGCTCGGTAAGGCCCTGGAGCAGCGAGTTCCAGGGAAGCACCGCGCATTTGATCCGTACCGGGTACTTCTTGACCCCCTGGAGCGCCTCCAGGTCGCCCAGGCCCTCGGGCTCGCCCTCGGCCAGCATCATCTCCTTGAAGCGATTGATCAGCTTCAGCGCCTCGGGCATCGGCTTGCCCTCGACCTCCTCGGCCATCATCGAGGCGGAGGCCTGGCTGATGGAGCAGCCACGGCCGCTGAAGTGGAGCTCCTTGACGGTGTCGCCATCCTCGCTCAGCCGCGCCGTGATCGTCACCTCGTCGCCGCAAAGCGGGTTGTTGGCGCTCACCACCACGTCCGCGGGGTCCAGGTCGCCCTTGTTCCTCGGGTTGCGGTAGTGGTCCAGGATGATGTCGCGATATAGCTCGTCGTCGAATTGAAAAGACATGCTTTGAGCCTACCCCCAATTAGTCGGGGACTGCGCCGGATCGGCGCGTCCTAGCCGAATACGGCACGGGCGCTGCCCAGGGCCGAGACCAGCTGGTCGACCTCGGCGCGGGTGTTGTAGACGTAGAAGCTGGCGCGCGCGGTGGCGGCCTGGCCGAGGCGGCGCATCAGCGGCTGGCAGCAGTGGTGTCCGGCGCGGATGGCGACCCCCTCGCGGTCCAGCAGCGTGCCCAGGTCGTGGGGGTGGATGTCGCCAAGGTTGAAGGCGATCACACCGCCGCGGTTGTCAGCCGACTTGGGACCGTACAGAGCCACGTCCGGCTCGTCCATCAGCACCTCGAGGGCGTAGTCGGTAAGGTCGCGCTCGTGAAGGCGGACGTTCTCCATGCCGATCTCAGAGAGGTAGTCCACGGCCACGCCCAGCGCGATGGCGCCGCCGGCGTCGGGGGTGCCGGCCTCGAACTTGTCGGGGAGCTCGTTGTAGGTGGCGTGCTCCAGCTCGACCTTCATGATCATGTTGCCGCCCGCGAGAAATGGCGGCATCGACTCCAGCAGCTCGCGGCGGCCCCAGAGGACGCCGATGCCCATCGGCCCCAGCATCTTGTGGCCGCTGAAGGCGAGGAAGTCGCACTCCAGCTCCTGGACGTCGACGGGGAGATGGGGCACCGACTGGGCCGCATCCAGCAGCACCACGGCGCCGGCGGCGTGGGCCTGGCGGGCGATCTCCTTGACCGGGTTGATGGTGCCGACCACGTTCGACATGTGGCTCACTGCCACCACCTTGGTGCGCTCGTTGAGGAGCCCTGGGAGCGCCGCCATCTCGATGGTGCCGTCGTCCAGCAGCGGCAGGAAGCGCAGCTTGGCTCCCTTGCGGTCCGCCAGCAGCTGCCAGGGCACCAGGTTGGAGTGATGCTCCATCTCCGAGAGCAGGATCTCGTCGCCCTCTCGCAGCCTGTCGCCGTAGGAGTAAGCGACCAGGTTTATGGCCTCGGTGGTGTTGCGGACGAAGATCAGCTCCTCGGAGTGGCCGGCGTTGATGAAGGCCTGGATCTTGCGCCGGGCCTTCTCGTACTCGTCGGTGGCCTCCTCGGAGAGGGTGTGGATGCCGCGGTGGACGTTGGCGTTGTAGCGCGAGTAGTAATCGCTGAGCGCGTCGATGACCCGCTTCGGCTTCTGGCTGGAGGCGGCGTTGTCCAGGTAGACCAGGGGCTTGCCGCCTCGAACGACGCGGGTGAGGATAGCGAAGTCGGCGCGGATGGCCTCGACGTCGAGGGCCCGGATCGGAGCCGCGGCGGGACTCTGGATGGCTTCGGTCATCGTGGCCCTAACCAGTGGCCTCGGCGGCGGAGTCGAGGACCTCGACCATCACGTCGCTCCCCTGCAGCCGGACGCCGTAGGTCCGCACCGGCAGTACCGCCGGAAGGCTCTGTGGCGCGCCGGTCGCAAGGCTGAAGGTGGAGCCGTGCTTGGGGCACTCGATGGTCAGCTCGTCTACGTCGACCTCACCGTCTGAGAGATGGAAGTACTCGTGGCTGCAGATGTCGCTCACCGCGTACAGGATGCCACCGGCGTTGACCACCGCGATCTCCTCGCCATCCACCTCGACGTGCTTGGACGATCCCTCGGGGATCTCCTCGATCGAGGCCACTCTTACCAACGCGATCATCCACCTCTCTGCCGGCCGGGGCAAAATCCGACTAAAACCATCTGTATTTTACACCGGACCTGCCGGCGGGCGGCTCAGTTCGCGGCGTCGAGCCCGGTCAGGGCCTCGTCGATGGTGTCGTGGATCTGCTTGCGGACACCCTCCAGCGCGATCCTGTCGATCACCGGCTGGAAGAAGCCGTGGACCAGGGTGTTCTGCGCCTCGTCGAGCGAGAAACCGCGGCTCTGGAGGTAGAAGAGCTGGTCGGGGTCGACCTGGCCCATGGTGGCGCCGTGGGTGCAGCGGACGTCGTTGGCCTCGATCTCCAGCTTGGGGATGGAGTCGGCCTTGGCCTTGGGCGAGAGGATCAGGCTGCGGTTGGCCTGGTAGGCATCTGAGTGCTGGGCGTCCTTGCGGATCTTGATCAGCCCGGAGTAGACCGAGACAGCCTCGTCGCGGAGCGCCCCCTTGACCAGCAGGTCGCTCATGCAGTTGGGGGCGAAGTGGTCCTGGAGGGACTGGAAGTCGAAGTGCTGCTTGCCCTGGCCGATGATCAGACCGGAGATCCGCGCCGTCGAGCCGGCGCCCAGCATGGCCACGTCCATGTAGGTCTTGGAGAGCCGGGCGCCGGTGGCCGCGACCACCAGCTCGGCGTGGCAGTCGCGCCCCAGGTGGACCCGATGAGCGGCGAAGTGGTCGACCGAATCGCCGTGCTGCTGCAGCACCAGGTACTGGATGCTGGCGCCGTCGCCGAGGATGACCTCGGTCACGGCGCTGCTCAGTAACGCGGCCTGGCCGGCAGCAGAGGCGTACTCGTCGGTGTAGATCAGCGAGGCGCCCTCGTCGACGACGACCAGGCTCCGGGGCAGCACCGCCTGGGGCCCGTCGGGCGCGGCGGCGTGCTGGGGATCGGCAGCGTGCGATGCCCAGACCGGGACCTTGGCGACGACGCCGCGGGGGACGTAGACGAAAACCCCGCCGCGCCAGAAGGCGGCGGTCAGCGCCGCGAACTTGCCGGCGCCGGCGGGCACCACCTCGTGGTCGAGGTACTTCTCGACCAGCTCGGGATGCTCGGCGGCCGCGGCCTCGAGGCTGGAGATGATCACGCCCTGCTCGGCCAGCTCGGCCGAAAGCTCGGGCACCGAGCCGGTGCTGACCGGCTGGTAGCCACGGGGATCGATGTGCGAGACGTCGGTGCGGCGCCAGTCCTCCATCGTCGAGGAGTCAGGCATCGGGAGCTCCGCGAAGGTCTGGAGGTCGGCCAGCTTTCGCTTGGTCAGCCACGCGGGCAGCGCGGCGCCCGAGATCGCCTCGGCGGTCAGGTGGTCAACGGCGGCAGCCTGGGTCAAGCCTTCCTCGCAATTACGAACGGGTGAGCCAGCAAAAGCTGACTAAATCAATCTGATTTTACCAGCCGGCTGGGAGCGGTCGGGATCATCAGGCCCCAGGTGAAGAAGACGAGGGCGTAGACGTAGTAGTTGTACCCCGCGAAGGTCGCCCCCAGGGTGAAGGCGACCAGGCCGAGGCCGCATGCCATCAGGGAGCGGCTGAGGTCGCGGCGCGCCCGCCATGCCAGCAGCACCACCACGGCCGCGCCGGCGATGGCCAGCCCCAGCGAGACCGCCGGCCCCGAGGGCAGGCCTGAGTTGTGGAGCATGGCCCAAAGGGTCAGGCGGTCGGTGTTGGGGGCGCTGGTGAGATTGCCGAAGACGTGCTCGATGAACATGGAGGGCCCCCAGGCGACGAAGGGCACGGTGACAGCGACCGCCACCCCCAGCGCGACCAGCAGCGTCCGCCGGCGGAGCTCGGGGAGCAGATAGAGCACGGGAAAGACGATGAAGTACTGCTTGGCGGCGATGCCCAAGCCGGTCACGACCCCCGCCCACACGGCCCGCGAGTCGAGCGCCAGCAGCAGCGCGGCGGCGGCCAGGGCCAGCAGCACCCACTCGTGGTTGCTGAAGGTGAAGAACGCCTGGGACACCCGCGGCAGCGCGAGCGGCATCAGGATCAGCGCCTCCTGCCATCTCGCCAGCGTTCCTGTCCGGCGGCGGATCAGGCGCGGCAACAACGCCACCACGATCGCCTGGGACGCGAGATACCCCCAGCGGATGTCCCCGAGAACCAGCCGGAAGGGTGCCAGCAGCAGCAGCGCCGCTGGCGGATATGTCAGCCGGAAGATCCCCCCATCGGCGCCGACGGTGGTGCCCGAGTACGGGTTCTGCCCCTTGAACATACCGTCGATGCCGTAGTCGAGGAAGCGCCAGACGTCCTGGTGGGCGGGCGACGGGACCCTGATGATGATGACCGCTTCGGCGGCGATCAAGAGCGCCGCGACGACCCAGAGCCGGAAGCGCCGCAGCCCGGGGACCAGGGTGCAGACATAGAAGGCGAGGCCGCCGCTGATGGTCAGGATGACAACGGCCGCATCCCGCCGCACCGGCACCTCCGCTGTGACGGCGGCCAGTACCGCGAGCGCGAGAAGCAGCGGCGAGTAGATGACCGGCTCGGCGCCTGGTGGGTCCGGCGCCACCGCTGCCAGGCCGAGAGCGAGGGTGGCGAGAAGCAGCAAGACCATGCCGGTCGTGGTGTAGAAAGCGAGCCGATCGGCGAGCGCGACGGCCATGAGCCCGATGCCTATTGGAGCAAGGGTGTGTCGTCGATAGATACTCATTCCGGCGGCGGTCAGTGGCGTCGGTTGATCACGATCTTTCCTGACGCCCCAGGCGAGCGGTAGGCGACGCCAGGTCGTGGATCATTCGGCACCGAGAACAGCAGCTCGATCTGCGGGTCTGCGGCAACCTGGCGGGGCAAATTGCCGGTTGGGTCCTCATCTGCGGGTATCCAGATGTTCACCGCGTTCTCCTCGAACCCAGCATCAACCTGGTTCACCGCCGCCTGGGTGTAGGCGATCTCAGCCGCTCGGTGTCGAGCTTCCTGCCAAGCCTCGTAGTCCTGAACGCCGATGAAGTACATGGTCAGGGACCCCAGCACGGTGACGATGGCCCAGGCCGCAGACAGCCTCCGTCTCGTGGTGGCCCCGGCAGCCGCGGCCAAGACCGGGACCAGGGGCAGGATGACCGCCAGGTAATAACGGTCAAAGACCTCCCCGTATCCCATGATGAAAAGAAGCTGGACACCTGAGAATCCCAACAACAGCTTGGTTGGTTGACTTAATTTCGAAAGAGTCCATAGGTCGCGGCGCAGGAGCAGAACCACGCCATAGGTGGCAATAGCCGCAACCTCCACCGCCGCAAAAGCGAAAGGCGGAAACGGGCTGACCTTTGAGCCCCCGAGAATTGGCGCCCCAAGACCTGTGGCTCCCACGATGTTGCCCACGAAGACCGGCCGGCCGGCTGGCCCTAGCGAATACACGAGGGTGAACACGATCGCCAAACCGGCGAGCAACGCGGGTAGTACCCACAAGTAGGACTTCTTGGATCGGGTCCGGCGGAACGCTACCAAGCCGGCAGCCATCGGCAGGATCGTCAGCCCCAACAGCGCCGGCAGGTTGGCCAGGACAAAAGCTTCGAATCCGAGGCTTGGCAGCGGGGCCGTTGGTGCCCCTGTTGTCGAGGCAGAGCCGGCGAGACGCGGGGACATACCCGAGAGCAGGCTGGGCAGTCGGAATGCCACGACGCTGAGCACCAGCAGAGCGAAGCCGGCTAGTCCATCCTGCCGGAGGTTGCGACGATGACTGGCAACGAAGAGCAGCCCGAACAAGACCACCGCCGCCAGCCCAACCCCTTGCGGCCGCTGCAGGGTCGCGAGGACCGTCAGAGCCACGCAGAGCCACCTGAAGCGACCCGTTTCGACCCAATTCAGGCCAGCCCACATGGCAGCTGCGAACAATCCCAAGAACGTGGTTTCGGTCATCATCCCCGTCGACAGAGCCAGGTTCAGGGGATTGCAGATGATGCACACACCACCAAGAACCGACCAGAACTTGTTAGCGCCCAGGTGCCGCGCGATCAAGCCGACGAAGACGCCCTGCATTGCCAGAAACGGGATGGCCGTCAGGCGCCATAGCGCGGGATCCGTATTCAGCCATGCAAGTGGCGCTGAGAGCAGCAACTGGACGAGGTTTGGCGATGAGCCCAGCGTTTGGAATCCCCGTCCGGCAACAAACATCTCGATCGACCAGCGGCGCGCATATTCGTCCAGCAAAGGCAGGCGCGTCTGAAGGTCAAACCAGGCGACCGCAAGGACGCCGATCATGGCCAGAGCCAATACAACGAAAGTGGCACCGCGCAGCTCCGATGGAGTCCCATCGGTCCCTGGTCCGACATTCGACCGCGAATCGGCCGGGCTATCGGTGAGGGCACTCATCTGGCGCGCCTTTCAAATGGCGGTTGCACGCGACTTCGGATTCCACGCTTGGTTGACAAAGAGGTAGGCCCGCCTCTGAAGCAGAATTGACGCGTCCAGAATACCGATCGCCGCTTAGTCTTTACCCGTGGAAGTCCCTCGACCCGCGGCAGCTGCGAACTTAACTCGAGCCCAACGCCGCGGCATCGCCCTGTCCGAGCGGAAGCTGCTCCTGGCGGCGGGGGACGCCGTCGCCGTCTCGATCGCCTTCCTCGTCGCCTACAACCTCCATAGCGGTGAAGTGCGTGGCGCCGGTTTCTCCGTTCCCCGGGTCGCTCTCCTGCTGACGCTGGGTGCATACCTCGTCGCCGCTTACCTAGTCGACGCCTATCGTCTTTCCGGCACTGTGAACCTCCGGGGCATGTTCACCGACGTGGCGGCATCGTTAGCCGTCAGTTTCATCGGCCTGCTCGGTGTTTTCTTCGTGGTGCCCTATCGAATCACACGCCCAACCCTGCTGCTGTGGGTGCCGATCGCGGCCTTGACACTGCTCGGCTGGCGCTTCTTCTATCGCACCGTTTTCGCCCACGCCATCTTCGCCGGCTCGATCGTGGTGGTGGCGTCCGCACAAAGCTTCAACCGCGTCTGGCCTGACGCTCACGGGGTTATGGAAGGGCTGTACCGCGTGGTCGCCGTGGTCGATCCGGCTCGTCCTGACTGCGCCGACATGGTCCGGGAGCTGGCGGCCGAGGGACAGGCGAACGAGATTGTGCTGGGGATCTACGATGACATCCCCCGCGAACTCTTTCGGGGCCTCGTCGATTGTTACGACCAAGGCGTCCCGGTGCGGTCGCTGGGCGACCTCTATGAGGAGCTGACGGGACGGATGCTGCTGGATCAGCTCGGCCATTCCTGGCTGCTGTCACTGCCGATGCGAAGCGAGACGTCGCGCCTGTACAGCGCTTTCAAGCGCGGCGTCGACATCGTGGCCGCGAGCTTCGGCCTGCTAGTGCTCGGCCTGATGCTCCCGTTCATCTGGGTTGCGATAAAGATCGAGGACCGCGGTTCGGTCTTCTACGGCCAGGACCGCTCTGGAAAGTACGGGCGCGTTTTCAAGATCCTCAAGCTGCGCACGATGTCGCAAGGTGAGGAGGAGGAGGCGCAGCGCCAGACCGATGCCGCGGACCCCCGTATAACCCGCGTTGGCCGGGTACTGCGGCGGCTGCACTTGGACGAGCTGCCTCAGGTCTGGAACATCCTGCGGGGTGACATGAGCATCATCGGACCCCGCCCCGAGCAGCCCGCATACGTGGCCATGCTCCAGGAATCAATCGACTTCTACAACACGAGGCTGTCGGTAAGGCCTGGGCTGACGGGATGGGCCCAGGTGAACCTCGGCTACTCAGAAGGTGTCGAGGGAGCGCGCAAGAAGCTGAGCTACGACCTCTACTACATCAAGCGTCAGTCTGCGGCCCTGGATCTCCTGATCTTGGTGCGGACGTTCTTCGCCGTGTTGTCGCTGCAGGGCCGCTGATACTCGACCCAGGCAGACTTCGAGACGGGCTCAGGCATGGGGGATTGTCGTCAGGCCATCTCTGAGAGCCTCTGCGACCCCCGCCCAGAATCCGAGGCCCCAGGAAACGTGAACTATCGGAAAGACCAGGGCAGTGCGCAATCTCACCGCGTTGGGCTGACCCCGAGAGGCGGCCACAGCCGCGGCCAAGCTGGCGAGGGCATAGGACCCGGCGAGAGCGAGGGCCGCCCGGCGCGCAGGACCGGTCCGGCCGATCAACCCCGTTCCAAGGACGGTTCCAGCGACAAGCGCCGGCGGTGCCAGGTGGTAGATACGAATGACCTCGGGCGTTCGGACCGCAACCCTCACCTTGGCCCGACCGTAGCGGTAGTACTGCTTCGCCAGTGCCCGCCATGAAGACCGGGGCCAATACAAGGTCTGCAGGTCGGGAGAGTAGACAACCCGCCCGCCGGCGGCCCGAATGCGATGGTTTAGCTCGTAATCCTCGTGGGGCGGGGCTTTCTCGTCGAACCCCCCGACACGATCGAGCGCATCCCTACGGAAGCACCCCAGCCAAACCGTCTCCACATCCTGTTGCTTCGAGGAGTAGCGATAGGTGGCTCCACCAACAGCGAACGGAGACCGGGTGGCGGCGGCGATAGCAAGTTCGACGGCGTTGTCGCCGTGCCCCTGCATCGTCCCGCCGACGTTGTCGGCCCCAGTCTCCTCTAGCAGCTGCAGACATCTCTCGAGGTGCCCTGGCCGCCACTCGGCGTGTCCGTCCAGTCGCGCAATAACGCCCCCCTTGCTAGCGGCGATTGCCAGGTTCAGGCCGGCCGCCTGGTTCCGACCAGGGTTGTCGATCAAGCGAATCCGCGGGTCCTCTGCAGCCAGTCGCTCGACGATGTCACGCGTTGCATCAGACGACCCTCCGTCCGCAACAATGATCTCGACCAGGTCGGGCGAGTATGTCTGGCGTTGCACCGAGCGGAGGCACGATTCAATGTGCAATTCCTCGTTGAGGGTGGGAATGACCACCGAGACGAGGGGGTGGCTGGCTGAGCCAAGCCTTGCGCTACTATCTGTTGTCATGGCCTCGGGCTACATGTCCTGGAGATTGCGCGGGCATTCGCGGGGGGCGCGTTGACCAAGATGGCGGAAATCAATGTACAGGATGATCCTCGCATCCTGGTAACCGGCGGCGCCGGGTTCCTTGGCGGCCAGGTCGTTGAAGAGTTTCGCCGGAGAGGGTTCAGTCACGTAGACGTCGTACGAAGCGCCGAGTACGACCTGGCCACCGAAGCAGGCGTCGTCGGGGCGCTCGCGCATTTCAGCCCATCAGTCGTCGTTCACCTGGCCGCGGTTGTGGGTGGGATTGGCGCCAATGCGGCCCGACCCGGCGACTTCTACTACCAGAACGTCGTGATGGGCGCGCTCCTGATGGAGCACGCGCGTCGCAATGGCATCCAAAAATTCGTGGCCATCGGCACGGTGTGCGCATATCCGAAAAACACACCGGTGCCTTTCCGCGAGGACGACCTCTGGAACGGCTACCCGGAAGAGACCAATGCGCCGTACGGGCTGGCCAAGAAGATGCTGCTGGTACAGAGCCAGGCGTATCGCGCGCAATATGGCTTCAACAGCATCTTCCTGTTGCCCGTCAACCTTTATGGGCCCGGCGACAACTTCGATCCCGAGTCCTCGCACGTTATCCCCGCCATGATCAAGAAATTCGTCGAGGCGGCCACGACCGGGGCGCCAAGTGTCACGCTCTGGGGAGACGGATCACCAACCAGAGAATTCCTTTACGTTGCCGATGCGGCTCGGGGAATTGTCGACGCGACGGAGAGATTTTCTGGCCCGGAGCCAGTCAACCTCGGGTCCAGCTTCGAAATCTCGATTCGAGACTTGGCTTTGGAAATCGCGTCAGTTGTCGGGTATAAGGGCGAGATCGTGTGGGACACAACCAAGCCAAACGGACAACCTCGCCGCAAGCTGGACGTGTCGCGTGCGCGCGAATTGTTCGGGTTTCAGTCTTCGACCACATTTGCCGACGGCCTCGGCGAGACCGTCAGTTGGTACCGGAAATTGCAGGAGCCAGTCGTAGCGACAGCTCACTGACAAACCGGGCTGCGGCGGGCTACCGCCTCTCCTCGAGGCAACCGGTCAGAGCTGGTGCCAGCCCTCCCTCCCGCGACCATATTTCGTTCCCCGCGTGTCGAAGACACTGCGTGCGTGCTCACGAATCACCTCCCACGGGGTGTCGGTGTGATCCGTGCAGATGATCACCAGGTCCTGTGCGGCGATCAGGTCGGCGCTGGGCAACGTGGAGTGGATCTCGGACCCGTCCTCGAGGAGGGCCACGGTCAGGTTGGGGTCGGAGAAGGTCACCTCGGCACCATGAGATAGCAGCAGCTCGTAGATATCCAGCGCTGGTGACTCCCGGAGATCTCCGACGTCCTTCTTGTACGCCAAGCCGACCAAATGAATCCGAGCTCCCTTCAGGCTGGCTCGCTCGTCGTTGAGGATTTCGGCGGCGCGACTCACTACATACTCTGGCATGTGGCGGTTGATCTCATTGGCGAGATCGACATACCGGGCGGTGTAATTCAAGCGGCGCAGCTTCCAGGCCAGATAGCTCGGGTCGACGGGAATGCAGTGGCCGCCAAGACCGGGACCCGGGTAGAAAGGGGTGAATCCGTATGGCTTGGTGGCGGCGGCATCGATGACCTGCCACACGTTTACGCCGAGGCGATGACACATGATCGCGACCTCGTTGGCCAAACCGATGTTGACGCTGCGGTACGTGTTCTCGAGCAGCTTGGTCATCTCCGCGGTGGTCGGGTCCGAGACCGGCACCACCGTCTCGGTGATCGTCTCCAGAAGGGCCTTGGCCAGTTCCGTGCAGGCAGCGGTGACGCCACCCACAACTTTGGGAGTGTTGTGCAGGTTGTAAGTGGGATTCCCGGGATCGATGCGCTCTGGTGTGAAGGCCAGGAAGACGTCCCGGCCGGCGACGAGTCCGTCCGCCTCGAGTTCCGGCTGAACCACCTCGACAGTGGTTCCAGGGTAGGTGGTGCTTGTCAGCATGACTAGCTGTCCAGGACGCAGTTGTTTTCTGACTTCCCTGATAACCGCGACAATCGCCGAGATGTCGGGCTCACGGCTTTTGTCCAGCGGCGTAGGTACGCAGATATCCACAACATCGAGGTCGCCGGCAGCGTCTAGGGATTCGACGGCTCGGAGCCGTCCGGCATCAACCACCTCACGCACCGCCGGGTCGCTCAAGCCCTCGATGTAGCTGGTTCCCCTGGCGATGGCTTCGCGTCGCTCAGCACTGACATCAACCCCGGCAACCCGGAACCCCGCCTCTGCGTACGCGATCGCGGTGGGGAGGCCGACGTACCCCAGGCCCACAATGCCCACCGCAGCAGAGCGGTCCGCCAACTTCGCCCGCAGCACTTCCTTCATGTCAGCGGTCACCGCTGCGCCCACTCTCTCACCAGCCCAGCCACATGATCCACGTCGTCATCACTCAACTGCGGATAGACAGGCAGGCTCAAAATCTCGCGAGACGCCGCCTCGGTGTGTCCGAGCCCCCCGCTGCCCATCGCCGTCCTTCCGGCATAGCCGGGCTGAAGATGCACCGGAACAGGGTAGTGAATCCCGGTGCCAACAGAGCAACCGATGAGGTGATCCCGCAACTCGTCGCGCCTCGGCGTGCGTATGACGTACTGATGAAAGGCGTGCTCGACACCTGGCCGCGTCATCGGGCATTGGATCGAAGTGGGCTCGAGGATCTCTGAGTAGTGCGACGCCAGCCGCCGGCGTCGAGCGTTTTCGTCGTCGAGGTGTCTCAGCTTGACCCGCAGAATGGCGGCCTGAAGCTCGTCGAGGCGACTATTCATCCCCGGCTGCTCACTTACCGCAGTCGCCTGCCAGCCGTACTGCCGCAAGCTCGCCACTTTGCCCGCCAGCTCCGACCCCGCCGCTACCGCTCCGCCGTCTCCGATCGCTCCGAGGTTCTTGGTGGGATAAAAGCTGAAGGTCCCGACGTCCCCCAGACCGCCCGCCCTGACCCCGTCGACAAGGGCTCCGTGCGCCTGGGCGCAGTCTTCGATCAACCAGAGGTCGTATTCCCGGGCAATGCGCATGAGCGAGACCATGTCGGCCGGGTGCCCGTATAGGTGCACCGCGATAACAGCCTTGATGCGAGCCGACCGACTGTCTCGGATGGTCGACTCGACACGGCCCGGATCGAGCGTGAACGTGCTGGGGTCGATGTCAACCAGAATCGGAGTCGCCCCGGCCAGCTCGATCGCCGCGACCGTGGCAACTGCAGTGTGCGAGACGGTGATGACAGCATCTCCCGGTCCCACGCCGCAGGCGCGAAGAGCGATCTCTACGGCATCGGTGCCGTTGCCGACGCCAACCGCCCGATCTCTGCCGATATAGGAAGCGAACTCCCCCTCGAATGCCTCCACCTCGGGACCCAGGACGTAGGAGCGGCTGGTGAGGACTCGATCGATCGCCGAGTCGATCTCATCTTGGTGAGCGAGATAGCTGGCCAACGGGCTGGCGACCGGGACCTTCACAGGTATTGGTCCAGGTTCTGTCGGAAGAAGGCCAACGTTTCAGCCAGGCCGCGTTCGAGTCGTACCTTCGGCGCCCAGCCGACTGTTTTAGCGAAGAGGCTGTAGTCGCCGTAGTAATCGCCAATGTCGATCCGCTTGCGTTCGGCCGGGAACGACCGCATCTCGAAGGCCCCGCTCCCATTTACGTTCACCAGCAAAGCCCCCAGGCCCGCGAGACTGATGACCTCGTCGCCTCCGATGTTGTAAACGTGGCCGTTGGTGTCCTCGCTCGCTGCAGCGAGCATGAAGGCATCGACGGCGTCGTCCACATACGTGAAGTCGCGTAGCTGTTCGCCCTCCCAGATTTCGAACGGTTCGCCCTCCAGGACAAGCCGGATCCAGACGCCCAGGAACGTCTGCCGAGCGTCCTTGATCCGCATTCGCGGCCCGTACGTGTTGGTCAACCGCAGTGCGGTCGACCTGATCCCATACACGTTGCTGTACAAGATGTGGTACGCCTCGCCGGCGATCTTGTTGATGCCGTTGACGTCCACCGGCCGGAGCATGTGCTTCTCATCGACGGGGAGGTATGCGGGACGGCCATAGATCTGGCGTGTGCTCGCGAACACCACCTTCAGGTCAGGGTTGTTGGTTCGGCAGGCCTCGAGGATGGACAGCTGAGCTTTGCAATTGATGTCCAGGTCTGTATACGGATCCTCCATCGAGTCGAGATGGCTGGTCTGCCCGGCTAGGTTGAAGAGGTAGTCCGTTCCCTGGACCAGGTGCTGCATGCTGTGCTGGTCTCGCACGTCCGAAATGTTTATCTGGACCCTGCCCTCGAGCCCTGCGACATTGAAGCGGTTGCCCCCGTAAAGGGGCACGAGGCTGTCGATGATCGTCACCTCGGCCCCAGCCTCCACCAAACGCTTTGCCAGCGTCGAGCCAATGAAGCCAAGTCCACCCGTGATGAGAATGCGTTTGCCGGCAAACGGCTCGGCAGCGGTCACGTGTTCTTCCGACACACGTACGTCATCATCTCGACCCCGTGGTCGAAGCCAGGGATGATCTGGCGATCGATCCGGATCGTCCGGACAACCTCGAGTCCGACCCTCTGGAAGAGGTCAGCGAGCTCCTGCTCGCCGAACACCAGTTCGACGACAGGGACGCCATATGCGTCCTTCGTCATGTAGCGCGTATCGCCAGATGCAGTCACCGGGGTGCGGTGAAATATGCACCACTGGCGACTGACCCGAACCGACTCGCCCAGAGCCTTCTCGTACTCGGGAACGTGCATCAGGAGCGCCGCCGAGAAGAGGATGTCGCAGTGAGAATCCGGGAGCGGGAGGTCGGTCGCGTCGGCAACCATCAGGTCCAGATCTGGGTAGATCGAGCGCCCCTGCTCGATCAAGGCCACGGAATAGTCCAGCCCGAGGTAGCGCACGGGTTTGTCCAGGAGGTGGCTCAGGACTTCGTGGTAGTACCCGCTGGCACAGCCGATCTCCACGATGAACGGATCCTCACATCCAGTCTGCATCACCGCCTCCGCCGCCACCCGGTAAACCGGGATCACATCCCCCTGGTACATCCTTCGCAACTCCTGGTCCACAAGCTCGCGCTGCTTGGCGGGGATCGCGGCCTCCTGCCACCCCGCAGCGAGAGCTTCGTCGACCTGTGCCTTGTCGATCAGGTGGTAGTTCCCCGAAACCGGGGCGGCTGCGCCGGCCCGAGTCCTTGCGTTCTTGAGGATCCAAACCGCCAGTGGGCCGGCTGGAGAACGGCGTATGAAGTTCTTGGCACGCTGAGACAAGGGCGCCTGGGCGGGCTTGTAATCCATCGAGCCTCTGCGCGGCCCACTTCGCGACCGCGCGCTGGTCAGCGTTGCTTCGAGGCTCTCGGCCAGCTCCTGCATGCGGTGATGGTATGTGTGCTCCTCAAGCGTGCGGCGCTGCCCGGCCGCGGCGATCGCGGCCCGCTCCTCCTCGTGATCGAGGAGGTAGTTGATCTTCTCGACGCAGTCCGCCGCACCGTTATATGCGACCACCTCTTTGCCAACGTCGAAGAACCTATCGAGATCGATCCGGGAGTCTGTCACCAGGCAGCTCCCTACTCCGGTCGCCTCGTAAAGGCGCATGTTGTTGGAATAGCCTTCTGCCACGTCTCCATGGCGGTTCAAGGCCACCCTCGATCGGGCCAGGATGCGATACGCGTCCAGACCCCAGGCTTCCCCGTGATAGTGGGCCCGTATCGCTGATTCACGCTTCAGAAACTCCGACCCGTAGCCCCAGAACTCGACACGACCATCGAGCGCGGCAGCCTCGAGCGCGGGCATTGTGGAGGGATAGATCGGGCTGACGAGCCCACCGACAAACACGGCGTTGAGATCGCGCCTTACCTCCCCCAACCGTTCGAGGATTCTCGGTTCAAAGGCGATTCGAAGGTAGCTGCTTGGAACGCCGAGAGAATTGAAACGCTCGACGTAATGCGGAAAGGACGTGAATATCCGGTCGAAGACGGAGAAGTTGAACCCCCAATCCAGGGCGTAAGCGGTCTGTCCGCAAACCAGCGGCGCAAACTCCCGGAGGGAGTCGAGGAACGGCGCGTCGAAATAAGTCAGGTCCTGGACATACACGACGTCTGGATTTGACTGCTTGACCTGTTCTCGGAACACGGCCATCTGCCAGGCTTTGGCCCCTGCCTTACCCGGAGGAAGGGTCGCGTTTGGGGCGTTTGCGTGAAGCCACGCTCGCTGCAGTGGCTCGCAGTTGACCACGAAGTCATCCGCTTCGTGCCCGAGCATCCTCAGGTTGGAGGAGTAGTAGTCGGAGGTGCCAAAGCACATGCCCATCAAGGCGGCACACTGTTCCTGATAGCCTGCCTCTGCCAGCCCTTGATTTCTGGAGTAGAAGCCATCAAGGAAGGCGGGATAGTAGGTGTCGAGAATCGTCACCTTCACCGCATCACCCTCCGAACTCGCCGAATCGCCGCTCCGGCGAGCTTCCCCGGCAGCTGCCGCCGGGCGGCGGACCCGATCTCACGTCGGGCGCATTCATACATTGCGGTGCAGAGCGCATCTCGCCCAATCCTTTCGGCGTAGGCTTCGCTGATCTCCAGCGCGAAGCCGGGTTGCGTGTCCAGCATCGCGAAGACCCAGAGCAAGACATGCTCACGCTGGCTCCTTCCTTCCAATGCCGCCGCTGTCCGCAAGTACCGCGCCTCGACCCACCCCGGGCTTGGGCGGAGAGCGGCTTCAAGAACCCGACGGTGGATCCCAGTGTCGTCGATGAACCTGCCTGCAGTCTCGGTTGCGATCCTGGCGGCGCCGTGCACCTCCAGTCGCGCCAACCAGAATCCCTCCCGGATCATCGCCCGGTGGGCGTCCACGAACAGGTCCTCACCGACGTAGGCGTCAATCAGGCCGGGCTCGATGTCGACGGCAAGAACGCCTTGACGAACCTCATCGCTAACGCTCTCGAAGATTCGCAGGTCGGTGCCCTGAGAGTCCGTCTTGAGCCAGTCGAGGTGCGCCAGACCCGCGAGCTCGGCCGCCTTGGTCACCGTGACGGCGGGCACGGTGGCCTGTCGCTCCACCTCGAACAAGTCGGCGAACAGGTAGCTCGACAATGATTCGTTGTCGGGGGGAAGGGTGCTGGAGCAGTACGGCGACCGGGTCAGGTAGAACTTCAATTCCGCGGCCAACGGATCGACCGTGACGGCCGAGTTGATGATCACCGACTTCTGGTAACGGCCATTGGTGGTTGTGCTCATCGCGCGCAGGTCCGGGTCAAAGCCGAGGTAGATCGATTGCGAGGCGATCGGCGACCAGACTCGCGGCGGTTCCCCCGAAGCGCCTACGTCGACCAGCACGGGATTAATCTCGGCCTTCTTCAGCACCTTGATCACGGACGCGTTCATCTCGGGTCGATCATGCCGAAGGCAACCTGGCAGCGAGCTTGCGGGCTCCGTACCAGACCGGGTCGAGCACTCTGAACACCGGTGCGGCCGCGCGGCTCAGGATCAGAGTGGTCAGTAGTCGCCGTCGGAGATAGCGCAGACCTCGCGTGGGTTCGAGCCCGTCACCCGTCAGGCGATGGGTCGCATCCGCCAGCGTGAAGAGATGATGCGCGCCGGCAAGCTCGGTGTTTCTCACAGCCTCCGGGCCGGTGTGGAATTCCCCGGTCTTGGTGAGATGCGAGTAGTCGTGGTTCTGGTGGATGACCCGAATTGCCGGTGTCGCGTCGATCACCGGGACGCCCATCGCCCTCGCTCGGTAGATCAGCCAGTTATCCCAACCGGGGCGGCCGACGGCAAAGGGTGGGAATCCCCAGTCGATCCCGCGGGGAAAGACAAAGTAGTCGCTGCCGGCCGGCGCGTGCAACTTGCCACGCTCTGAAAGGGTGGACCAGAGCGGACCCCGGACCGTGGGATCCGCAAGGTCAAGATCCTCCTTGACATCCAGGTCCCACCTCTGCCCCACCAGGAGGAACGCGCCCGTGTCGATGCCGCGGCACTGCGGGACAAGCTGATCAGGCAAGATCACGTCGGCATTGACGAAGCACACCATCCGTGTGTTGCTGGTCTCGCCCACGTGCTCGAAGACGCTGGTGATCAGGGGGGTGCCAAACTGGTTCTTGGTCACCTGGGGAACGTGCTGAACCTTGAGTTCGGCCGCTGCCTCCGCCACGCCCTCCTCGTCGCCGTACAGCCGGACCTCAACGTCAGGGGCCATCAGCGCCCAGCTCTTGATCGCGTTCCTCTGGATCACGCCAATGTGGCCGACGAACGGTTTGGGCACCGAGAAGACTGTCAGGAAAGCCACAGTTCCTATGCTTCCGGCCCGATCTGTCGCGGCTCTAAAAGATACTGGCGGCGCCGGAGTCCCCGGAACGCCTCCCGGCCGGTGCGGGCGAATCGGCGAGGCATCTCAAGCCAACGGGTGTTGGTATATCGATGCCGCTCGTGGGCGCCTACCTTGAGCTGGTTCCCGGGTGCCTCCACCGCGACCTCAGCGACCGCCGCACCAAGCGCCGCGAGGTACGGTCGGTAGATGCGCCGCCGGATCAGCGGTGTCATCTGAACTCCGTACTCACCAAGCCGGGTATTCCAGACGCGCGGAGCTGAACGCCGCAACCCATGGAAGTGGAAGAAGAGCAAAGGCCTACCGTCGACATGGACCCGGCCCTCCTGCTCCGTCAACCTGCGCGCGCCAAGGTTCCACGGCGCCAGGTTGGCGCCGGGGTGTTCGAGGACGACCACGCTCTTGAATCGTTGCGGCCAGTCGTCGAGGTACTTCTGGTCCGCGAAACGACCTTCTTCGACGCGGTCGTAGCACCAATCCAGGCACTGCTCCCGCCATCGTGTCAGGCATTCCACGGCCTCGACGTCGCGGTTGAAGGACAACCAGCCAACGTTGTACTTGCCGTAAATGACTCGACTGGCAAGAGCCGGCGGAAACCCATGAGCAATGATCGCGATCGAAGCGCCGTGGGCCTCATCGAACACCCGCTCAGGGTCGGCGAAGTAGTAGAGGTCAGCGTCCACGTATGTGATGCGATCGACCTCTGGGTAGTGGTTCAGAACATATAAAGGAAGAGAGGGGGTTGCCGTGAAGTAGAACTCCACAGTGGATCGAGTCCTCCGGGCCTCGGTCAACGCAGTATCCCCTCGCAGCAGGTCGTCGACAGGGATCGTGGAGACTTCGGGGAAGCTCAGCCGCTTGAGAATCTCCATCGAAGCGGCATCGAAGCACAGGGCATAGAGTCGGAATGGTCCGCCCCGGTCGCGCAGGGACTGGTACAGGCAGATCGCCCGGTTGACGTAGTTGCGATCAAAGTAGGTGCAGTAATACCGCGTCGGTGGACTCATCAACCGGCTGTCCGGCGAACCGAACGGGCTTCAAGTAGGCGCCGTCGCAGCGGCCTGGTGAACCGTAGAGAATGGCTGACCAGCCTCCGTGGCTTCGCCAGGCGGTACTTCCACCCACGCGCAGCGACGATCTCTCCCAGCGGGGTGAGCATCCACTGCGCGTGCGCGACAGTGTAGTAATGCGACCAGTGCCCGACCAGCGCACGCGACTGCTTGGTCTCGTCCCCCTCCCATTGCACCTTCTGGCCGCCGCTCTGGCTGTAGTCGTGGCGCTGATGGATTAGGGGCACGTGGCTGGTTGCGTCGATCACCGGGACACCACTTGTCACCGAATGCCAGATCAGCCAGTTGTCCCAGCCAGGACGTCCGACCGCAAACGGAGGTATCGAATCGAACTGACCGCGCGGGAAGACGAACCAGTCGATCCAGACCTCGGACTTGCGCTCGCCCTCCCGGAAAGCACGAGTCTTCAGGTTGGTCTCCCAGTTGGGATCGTCCAGCTCCGCGGGCTCGACTGTGTCGATGTCCCACCGCTGCGCGACCATGAGAAACCGGCTCGACCAACCGGCCACCCTCCGGGCCGCGGATGCCGACTCGGCGGTCAGGATGACATCGGCGTTGACATAGCAGAGGATATCGTGAGTCGCCAGTTGCTGGGCTCTTGCGAACATGTCGCTGATTAGTGGCCGACCGAACTCGTTGGTGGCTACTCCGGGGATGTGGCGGACACCTAGCTCAACGCATACCTGAGAGGTCCCGCGGTCGTCGCCAAAAACCAGGACCTCGGGCTGCTCTTCCAATTGAGTCCAGCTCCTCATGGCGTTGCGCTGGAGCACGGCGGAACGACCTTCGAATCGCTTCGGCGTCGTAAAGATAGTCAGCCTGCCGGTCGCGGTTGACCTGGATTTCGGCACTGAGAGAGGTTAGTGGATGCCCGCGTTGAAGCGCCGGTGTCACGTCGGCGGCTCCGGAGGCCCCGAGGGTCAGCTGGAGGTCGGCTCTCCTCTCTCTCCGGTCACCCCTATGGGCGTCTGCAGATCAAGCACACCTGTGGCTAGTAGATCGTTGTCAAGCGGCAATTTCGAACCGACAAAGACGGCCCGGGTGTTGCGCTCGAGCTCCGAATCCGACCCCAACGTCGCCCAGTTCAACGGGAACTCCGGGTGATCTGGTTGCGTTCGGGTGATGTAGGCGTGGCTCCAGTTCTCGCGAAGGTTCTGCATCACCCAGGGGCGAGTTGGGCGGCTGCCGAATCGTGAGAACGCTTGGTTCACCGCCGCCGACTCAGGCACCAGATTCACAGCCTCTTCGGCGCCCGGCGTCACGCAGGTCTCCAGCAGTATGAGCTCGCATACTCTCGCAAGTTCCTTCAATGCGGCTCCGGGCTTCGCGAGATGGTAAAGCGTGCCATAACAGAACACGACGTCGAATGACCCGAACCTTTGAAGGTCGCCCGGCTCTTCCAGGTCCAGCACGGCGACTTCTCTGTTCGGGAACCGCCGCCTGATCTCAGCCACATTCTCAGGACGTGCATCGGTGGACAGGGTCTCGCAACCGAGGTCGAGGAAGAAGGATGTAAGAAGGCCGATACCAGCCCCGACCTCCAGCACCCTCTTGCCGCCCAACTCCAGATTCAGACTCGACAGGTGTTGCAAGCGCGCCAGGTTCAGCGAGACGGCGCCCGGATAGGTGAACGCCAAGAAGGGATCTTCACGCTTGCCTGCGTCTCTGGCTTTGCCAACGGCCGTCCGAAAGAACCTCATGCGATGCCCTTTGTCAAAGCCGTCGGATACTACCAAATTGTGCCGAGAGCCCGGCGGGGTAACATCAGCCGTGCAAAGGCCCCGTCGGCGCCCCTTGCGTGACAGTCAGCTATGCGGATCCGAGCGCGGAGGCGGCGACCGAGAGTGGCCTCTTCTGTCGCCGGATAACATGGTTGCGTGCCCGAAAGAATCTTCTCGACTATCCACGATGCTGCAGTGGATATGAGCCCAGTCTTGGCGCGGGAAACCATCATCCGGCCGCGACCGGGCCTGTCGCTGCCTCGACTCGATCGCCCCCGGGATCGGGCAGAGCTGCTGCTGCTGCTGGCTTGGCGCGACATCAAGGTCAGGTACAAACAGACGCTTCTCGGCGCAACCTGGGCCCTCATTCAGCCCCTGTTCCTGATGGTTGTTTTCGCGCTCTTCCTGCACCAGCTCGCGGGAGTGCCGTCAGGTAACGTCCCCTACCCGATCTTTGTGTATGCGGCACTGGTCCCGTGGACGTTCTTTTCCCAGGCCGTGACTGGAGGGGCGAGCAGTCTCATCTTGAGTTCCAACCTGATCAGCAAGGTGTACTTCCCGAGGATACTGTTACCTGTTGCAGCAACGTTGTCCTACCTGCTCGACTTCGCGATCGCGATGATCGTCCTGGTGGCGATGATGTTCTATTACAGGGTCCCGTTCACGGCTGGTTTGTTGTGGCTGCCGGCCCTGGTCTTGATGATGGTGCTGTTGGCCCTCTCTCTCGGCGTTTGGTTGGCGGCGCTGAACGCCCGCTACCGTGACATCCGCTATGCGGTGCCATTCATGCTGCAGGGACTCCTATTCGTCTCACCTGTTGCTTACTCCGCCGGTTTGGTGCCGCATCGCTGGCAGGCTCTATACGCTCTCAACCCGCTGACCTCTCTCTTCGAGGGCTTCCGCTTGAGCCTCCTCGGAAGCGGGGATTTCTCGTTGCCGGGTCTGGCACTGGCCACCGGGGTTGGGGCGGTCTTGCTGATCGGAGGCCTGGTCTACTTCGATCGTGCAGAACGAACCCTCGCGGATATCATTTGACGCCGCCACCGTGACGACCGGCAGGCAAAGGGTCTGGAGATCCCCGATTGACTGAGGCGGCGATAAGGGCTGATGGCCTCGGAAAGGTCTACCGGATCCGTACGGGCCGGAGCTATGGACGCTTGACGGAGTCGCTCTCAAACGCGGTGCGCGCTCCGCTGAGATCAATCAGGGGTTTGGGCGGCACGCGAAATGAGCAGTTCTGGGCTCTCCGGGACCTGACATTCGAGGTCCCACCAGGCCAGGTGATGGGTGTGATCGGACGTAATGGCGCCGGGAAGAGCACGCTGTTGAAGATCTTGGCTCAAGTCACCGAGCCCACGGAGGGCAAGGCCGTCCTGCGCGGCAAGGTTGGCTCTCTGTTGGAAGTTGGCACGGGATTTCATCCCGAGCTCACCGGCCGAGACAACGTCTTTCTAAGCGGAGCAATTCTCGGCATGCGAGGATCCGAGATCAGGCAGAAGTTCGACGACATAGTTTCATTTGCCGGGATCGAACAGTTCATCGACACACCGGTCAAACGTTATTCAAGCGGCATGTATGTGCGCTTGGCCTTCGCTGTGGCCGCCCACTTGGACACCGATATCCTGATCATCGACGAAGTCTTGGCCGTCGGCGACATGGATTTCCAGCGCAGGTGTCTGAACCGAATGAGCGAGATCTCAACCGCCGGCCGCACCGTCGTATTCGTAAGCCACAATATGGCGGCTATCCACCGCCTCTGCGAGCACTGCATGCTCCTCGACCACGGGAGACTGCTCACATCGGGACCAACGTCGCAAGTGGTTCGTGCCTACGTCGAACAGATGTCTGGCACAGCTGTTCGGTCCCGACCGCAAGAGGCTGCGATCACCCTCGAGCAGGTGCGGTTGACGCGCAATGGGCGCCCAGAGGTTTCGTTTTCAAACGAGGAACCGATTTCTCTGGAAATCGAGTACACCGTTAGGGATGTTGTCAAGCGGGCACTCCTGGGAGTGTGGTTCAGCACGATCGATGGCACGGTGATCATGTCGGCGTTCGACACTGATCAATTCCCCCAGTTGCTGCAAGCCCGTCTGCCGGGTACGTACCGGACGGAAATGAGAATCCCACCTGGGTTTCTCAACGCCGGCAGCTACCAGGTGCGGGTCGTGGCGTACGAACATCCGAAACACGTTTACGACGACCGGGATGACCTTGTCCTTGACGTGGCTGATCCGAGTGGCGAGAGCGGCACGGCTGGGTGGGGATACCGCGTCGGGCCGGTCGTGCCTCGCTTTGACTGGCAAATGAACGGCCAATCGGAACAAAACTCCACCTTGAGCCCCGCCGCAGATCAGCTCGGGCGCTCGCGTTGAGCCCGTCGTCGCCGTTGCGCGGGATTTCGATCGTTGGGCTGGGGAAGCTCGGTGCCAGCATGGCTGGTTGCTACGCCCACAAAGGATTCCGGGTTATCGGGGTCGACACTAACCCGAACACGGTGGCGGCGGTGAACGCCGGCCAGGCGCCGGTTTCAGAGCCGGGCCTGGCTGAGTTGATCGCCACCAACCGGGAACGCCTCAGCGCCACTCACGACATGGGCGACGCTGTTCTCGCGAGTGACATCACGTTCATCGTGGTCCCCACTCCAAGCCGCGACGACGGGGCGTTCTCGCTGGACGCCGTCCTGGCCGCCGGCTCGGCGGTCGGCAAGGCCCTACGAGACAAGAGCGAATACCACTTGGTGTGCCTCACGAGTACGGTGCTGCCTGGCGGAACGGGGGTGGACCTATTAGAGGTGCTGGAGCGCGAATCCGGTAAGCGCGTTGGCGACCAGCTGGGGCTTTGTTACAGCCCCGAGTTCATCGCGCTGGGCCAAGTGGTCCATGGCCTGCTGAATCCGGATTTCTTGCTGATCGGGGAAAGCGACGCGCCGTCCGGGGAGCTCCTGAGCTCCTTCTACCAATCGGTCACCGACAATCAGGCGCCGGCTGTGCGCATGAACCTTATGAATGCCGAGCTGACCAAAGTGGCCGTCAACACGTACGTGACAATGAAGATCACGTTCGCCAACATGATTTCCGCGCTCTGCGAGCAGTTGCCGGGTGGAGACGTCGACGTGGTGACCGGTGCAATAGGACGCGACTCACGCATCGGATCCAAATATCTGCGGGGGGCTGTCGGGTACGGCGGTCCGTGCTTCCCGCGAGACAACCTCGCACTGGTCCACCTGGCCAGGAAGCTCGGACGGGAGGCAACGCTGGCTGAAGCCACGGACAGCTACAACCGCTCCGTGTTGGCCCGTTTCGTTGAAGACGTATCCCGGGCTGCGGGCAGCCAGAAGCGCGTTGCCATTCTCGGACTGGCGTACAAACCGGATACAAACGTCGTCGAGGAGTCGCCAGGTCTGTTGCTGGCGGAAGCGCTTGTGAAGCGTCGATCCGAGGTGCTTGTATATGACCCATTGGCGATGGAGGCCGCTCGAAGTCGTCTCAGCGACACCGTCCGGTACGCCAGCAGCGCAGACGAGGCCGCCGGCGCTGCAGATGTCGTCGCCGTGATGAATCCGGACCCCGAATTCAAGACCCCAGCCGTGTGTTCGGAGCTTGCCAGGCCCGATGTGTGGGTATTCGATGGTTGGCGACTATTCCGGGATAAGCCGGACATCGCGGGCAAGGCCACGTACCAGCCCAGCGGCGTCAACCTGCTCGATCACACGTACGGCTCCGAACAGGCCCCTTCCCTGGCCACGCACCACGCTGGTGAAACGGGCGCCGAATAAGGTCCCCAGGCGGCCCCTCTGGCTCAGGGCAGCTCGGGCTGCCCGGTCAAGGGTGATCGGCTGGCGTCCCGCCCGCCCAAGGCAGATCAACCTCCTTGGCGACCGGGATATCGAATGGTCGTGGGTGGCAGCGAGGTTGCCCCTCGGGCACGGCAAGGCCTTGGACTTCGGAAACGGCGGAAGCGCCTTGTCTCTGTTGGCAGCCCAATCGGGATACCAGGTGACAGCGATCGATTTGGAGGCCTACCAGTGGCCGTACGAATTTCCGGGTCTAGCCTTCATGCAGGCGGATCTCATGGATGCCGACCTCGAAGAGGGCTCCTTCGACCTTGTAATCAACTGCTCGACCGTAGAGCACGTCGGAATTGTCGGCCGATACTCTGTTTCGCGGCCGGACCCGGACGGCGATCTCGTCGCAATGCGGCGGCTCGGCGACCTGATGAAGCCTGGCGCGACGATGTTGCTCACCGTACCGCTCGGTCGCGACGCTATTTTCCCACCGATGTGCCGCGTCTACGGAGCCGCGCGCCTGCCGAAGCTCCTCGGCGACTTCGCCGTCGAGGCGGACTCGTACTGGAGTAAGAACAGTGCCAACCGATGGGTGCAGGTGACGAGAGAAGAGGGCTTGAATTTCGAAGCCCACGCGGGCTCGCCCCGCGCGATGGAGAACATCTACGCCATCGGCTGTTTCGTCCTCAGGAAGCGAGCAGACAGTGCGTAGGGATCCTGGTCGTCCACTGGTAACCCTGGTGTCGGTGCCCCGAGGGTTCGACAGCCCCGTCGCTCGCGCCCAACGCAACGCAATCAACAGCTGGCGAGCACTCGGCGACGAAGTCGAGATCTTGCTTTGCGGGAACGATGACGGTGTCGCCGATATCGCCGCTTCGGTCGGCGCGACCCACGTGCCCGACATTGACCTCAGCGCGTGGGGCACTCCCATGCTTAACTCGGTGCTATCGGTGACGGCGGCCACGGCGCGTGCCCGTCTGGTTTGCTATATCAACACCGACATCATCCTGGTTTCGGACTTCGTCGCGACGATCCGCCGCGTGCGACGCCGGAGGTTTCTGATGGTCGGGCAGAGATGGGACCTCGACGTGGCGGATGACCTCACTTTCGATGATCCTGGTGTTGGCGCCCTGAGGAGTCGGGTTGCGCGCGACGGGATCCTGCATCCTCCCGCCGGTAGCGACTACTTCGTGTATCCGGCAAATTTGCAATGGAACAGTCCTCCCCTCGTGATCGGGCGAGGGAGCTGGGACAACTGGCTCATATACAGAGCTCGGGCACTCAGGACTCCGGTAATCGACGCCACTTCATCAATTACCGCCATCCACCAGAACCACGACTACGGCCACATTAAGGACCGCCGCGACGCCTACTGGAGTAACCCAGAAGCAGACATCAATGTCGAACTCGTCGGCCCTGATCGAGTATTTGACCTGCTTGACGCCACCCACGCTCTAACCGGGACAGCGCTGCACCGGCATTTGGATCGGCCACATCTCCGACGGAGGTTCGATCGACTGCGGATCCTGCACCCGTGGGTGTGGCGCGCCACCCTGCCCCTGCGACGCTTGCGTAAGCTGCTCACGACCTCGCGACGAAACGCGGTTGTCTAAACCCGACCGGAACCGAACTATGCGGCTGAGATGAGCCGAGGGCAATCGACCTCTAGCTCAGCTGGGACGCTCCCCGAGGTCAAGGGGTATTGGGACCGCCGTCCGTGTAACCTGCGCCACTCCGCCAAGGAGGTCGGCACCCGTGAGTACTTCGACGAGGTTGAAGCACGTAAATATTTCGTAGAACCGCATATCCCCGAATTCGCCGATTTCGGGCGCTGGAGCGGGATGAAGGTCCTCGAAATCGGCTGCGGGCTCGGTACCGACTCAATCAACTTCGCTCGCGCCGGGGCAGACCTGACCGTCATCGACCTGTCGGATGTGAGTCTGGAACTTTGCCGTCGCCGTTTTGACGTCTACGGGCTCACCGCGAAGTTCTACGCGGGCAACGCCGAAGAAATGTCGAGCTTCCTCCCTCAGGAGAAATACGATCTCGTTTACTCATTTGGAGTGATCCATCACACTCCCCATCCGGAACGAGTACTGCGAGAAATCAAGAAGGTCCTGGCGCCTGACGGCGAGCTTCGAATCATGCTGTACAGCCGCTGGAGCTGGAAGGTCTTCTGGATCATCCTCACCCAAGGCAAGGGCGCGTTCTGGAAGGCAGACGAGTTAGTGCGAATGAACTCCGAAGCGCAATCCGGCTCGCCGGTCACCTTCTACTATTCGTTCCAGCAAGTTCGCGAACTGCTTTCCGGTTTCTCAGTCGAAAGGATCTGGAAGGACCACATTTTCCCGTATCGGATTGACCAGTACGTGAACTACAGATATGTCCCGCTCTGGTACTTCCGGTGGATGCCAAACCGGCTCTTCAGATGGCTGGAGCACCGCATTGGCTGGCACACGATGGCGGTGGCGCGATTGAACGAGGTCAGCGATACGCGCTGAGATCGTGCGAGCCACTCGCCAGCTGGTCGTAGATCCAGCTGTAGGTCTTCTGCAATCCTTCCTCGAGCGTGACCTGCGGTTCCCAGTCCAGGCGCTTCGCGATCAAGGTATTGTCGCTGTTCCGCCCACGCACGCCTTTTGGAGCGGCGAGGTTATGAACGCGCTTCAGTTTGGTTCCGGCGATCTCCTCGACGATGTCCACCAACTGATTGATGCTGACCAAGCGGTCGCTACCCAGGTTGATCGGATCCGCGAAATCGCTGGACATGATCCGCAAGGTCCCCTCAACGCAGTCATCCACAAACATGAAGCTCCGCGTCTGCTCCCCGTCGCCCCATATCTCGATTTCCTTGAGGCCGCCTAACTTAGCCTGCGCCACCTTCCGACAGATGGCGGCCGGTGCCTTCTCACGACCACCGTCCCATGTGCCCAGCGGCCCATAAACGTTGTGGTAGCGGGCCACCCGCGTTTGCAGCCCAAACTCGTCCGTGAAATGCTGGCACATGCGCTCCGTGAAGAGCTTTTCCCAGCCATATCCGTCTTCGGGCATCGCCGGGTATGCATCTTCCTCCCGGAGCGGCTTGACCGCGGCATCGGTCTGCTTGGAGGCGTTATAGACGCAGGCCGAGGACGAGTAGAAGAAGCGCTTGACGCCCTGGTCACGAGCAGCCAGAAGTAGATGGGTACTTATCAGGACGGACAGCATGCAGTCGGCCTTGTGCGTCTCGATGAAGCCCATGCCTCCCATGTCGGCAGCAAGGTTGAAGACATAGGAGGCGCCTTCGGTCACCCGGTAACAAGCGTCGGCCGGTCGGAGGTCCGCCTGCACGTATTCCACCTCTGGTGGACGCTGGTGCCATTGCCCAATCGGCTTGCTGTCGACGGCCCGAATACGGCGGGCACCGGCTGCTTGGAGACCGGCGACCAGGTGCCCACCGATGAAACCGCCGGCGCCGGCGACCACCACGAGACCGCCGGGATCGAGGACCTCCGTCATATCCACTCGCACAGATTAAGTGCGACGACTCACGTCGGCTCGGAACGCTGATCGATCGGCATCGCTTCTCATGGTTTCGGGGGATTCTAGCCCGGGCATGTGCCTCAGCTACAGATTGGCCGGCTTCGGAGACTGAGGGTCAGGCCTCTAGCCGACGGAGCCTTCCATCTGGAGCTGGATCAGCCGGTTGAGCTCCACCGCGTATTCCATCGGCAATTCCTTCGTGAAGGGCTCGATGAAGCCGTTGACGATCATCGCCATCGCCTCCTCCTCGGGGATGCCCCGGGACTGGAGGTAGAAGAGCTGCTCGTCTCCGATCTTGCTGACGGTGGCCTCGTGGCCGATCTGGACCTGGTCCTCGTCGATCTCCATGTAGGGATAGGTGTCGGACCGCGACTCCTCGTCCATCAGCAGCGCGTCGCAGCGCACCGACGACTTGGAGCCCTTCATCCCTGGGTAGACCTTGACCAGGCCGCGGTAGCTGGTGCGGCCGCCGGCCTTGCTCACCGACTTGCTGACCACGGTCGACGTGGTGTTGGGGGCGGCGTGGACCATCTTGGCGCCGGCGTCCTGGTGCTGGCCCGGGCCGGCGAAGGCGATCGACAGCACGTCGCCCTTGGCGCCCTCGCCCATCAGGTAGACGGCGGGGTACTTCATCGTCACCTTGCTGCCGAGGTTGCCGTCGACCCACTCCACGGTGGCGTTCTTGTTGGCGATGGCTCGCTTGGTGACCAGGTTGTAGACGTTGTTGGACCAGTTCTGGATGGTGGTGTAGCGGATGCGCGCGCCCTCCATCGCGATCAGCTCGACCACTGCCGAGTGGAGCGAGTCGCTGGTGTAGGTCGGCGCCGTGCAGCCCTCGATGTAGTGAACGAAGCTGCCTTCCTCGGCGATGATCAGCGTCCGCTCGAACTGGCCCATGTTCTCGGCGTTGATCCGGAAGTACGCCTGCAGCGGGATCTCGACCTTGACGCCTTTGGGGACGTAGACGAACGAGCCGCCCGACCAGACCGCGCTGTTGAGCGCGGCGAACTTGTTGTCGTTGGGCGGGATGATGGTGCCGAAGTACTTGCGGAAGATCTCCTCGTGCTCGCGCAGGCCGGAGTCGCAGTCGGTGAAGATCACGCCCTGCTTCTCGAGGTCCTCGCGGATGGAGTGGTAGACGACCTCCGACTCGTACTGCGCCGAGACGCCGCCAAGGAACTTCTGCTCCGCCTCGGGGATGCCGAGCCGGTCGAAGGTGTTCTTGATGTCGGTGGGGATGTCGTCCCAGGTCTTGCCCTGCTCGGCCTGCGGCTTGAGGTAGTAGAAGATGTTGGAGAAGTCGATCTCGCCGAGGTCGGCGCCCCAGTTGGGCATCGGCCGCGAGTTGAAGTGTCGCAGCGCCTTGAGCCTGAACTTGAGCATCCACTCCGGCTCGCCCTTCATCGCCGAGATCTGGCGGACGCCGTCTTCGCTGAGGCCGCGCTCCGACTTGAAGGCCGCCTTGAGCTCGTCGTGCCAGCCGAACTTGTACTCGTCCTTGGTGAGGTCCTCGGCCTTGACGGTGGGCTTGACTTCGATGGCCATCTCAGCCCTCCCGTGCGGCTTCAAACTGGTGCTGTTCGGCGAAGGCGCGCTCGGCCGGGCTCGGCTCGGGAGCGGCGCCATCCGAGCCGGCGGCATCTTCGCCCAGCTCGCTGATGATCCAGTCGTAACCCTTGGACTCGATCTCCACCGCCAGGTCGGCGCCGCCGGACTTGATGATCCGGCCCTGGTACATGACGTGGACGAAGTCGGGGGTGATGTAGTTGAGGATGCGCTGGTAATGGGTGATCAGGAGCACCCCGAGATCGGGTCCGCGTAGCCCCTCCACGCCCTCGGCGACGGTGCGTAGGGCGTCGATGTCGAGGCCGGAGTCGGTCTCGTCGAGGATCGCGATCTGGGGGTGGAGGACGCCCATCTGCAGGATCTCGGCCCGCTTCTTCTCGCCACCGGAAAAGCCGTCGTTGACGTAACGGGTGGCGAAGGACGGGTCCATCTTCAGCCGCTCCATCTGCTCGGTGACCATCTTGCGGAACTCGCGCGGCGGCAGCTCGCTGCCGTGGACGGCCTTGGTGGCGGTGCGCAGGAAGTTGTGCATGGTCACGCCGGGGATGGCGGTGGGGTACTGGAAGCTCAGGAACATGCCGGCGCGGGCGCGCTCCTCGGGCTTAAGCGTGAGGACGTCCTGCTCCCGGTAGCTGACGCTGCCGGAGGTGACCTCGTACTTGGGGTGGCCCATCAGGGTGTAGGCCAGCGTGCTCTTGCCGGAGCCGTTGGGGCCCATCAGGGCGTGGACCTCTCCCTGGCGGACGGTCAGGGTCACGCCACGGAGGATCTCCTTGCCCTCGATGCTGGCATGGAGGTCGCGAACTTCGAGAACGCCAGTCTGCTGGGCGACCGCGGCTTCGGTCACGAGCTCTGGCTCAGGGTCTGGACGGCGGAGACCGGAAGCGGCTCGAGTCCGGCGGGCAGCTGGGGGACGCCGGGCTGGAAGCCTGGGTCGTGGACCAGGTCGTCGAGGGTGGTCTGATCGAGGATCGCCTCGACGGACACCTTGATCCGGTGCCAGAGCCCGGCGCTGAAGCAGTCGCCCTCGCGCTCGCAAGCGCCGTGGACGTAGTCCAGGGCGGTGCAGTCGACCAGGTTGACGGGGCCCTCCAGGACCCGGAGGATGTCGCCGGCGGTCATCTCCCTGGGATCGCGCCCCAGCTTGTAGCCACCGTGCAGGCCGCGAGTGCCCTCAACCAGGCCGGCCTTGCGCAGTGGCACCACCAGCTGCTCCAGGTACGGCAGGGGCAGACCCTCGACGCGGGCGATCTCAGTCAGGGACAGCGGTCCATGGCCATTGGCCCGGGCCAGCTCGGTCATCATCCGGAGGCCGTAGTGCCCCCGCGAACTCACCTTAAGCATGCGCATCCACCAAAATCCGACTCATTTACTAGTATTTTAGTCCCTCGACCGCAACTCGATCAAGGCAGGTCACGGTAATCCGGACTACTATCGAAGTTCTCGTGAACCTGTAAGAAGACGCGGACGCAGGTGTGAGAGGCCTGTTACGTTCCCATTTTTGGTGGTTCTGTTTATGGCAGCCTCCGTGTAGGCTGCCGGTAGGGACCTTGTTGAGTGCAATGACGGCGATCGATGCTTCGTAAGAAGAAAAAGGCTCCAGTTGAGGTTCAGGATCCAGTCCTGCACGATCGGCTGAGCTTCCTCGACGTGATCGTCGAGACCTGCAAGCACGGCCGTCGATCGACTTTGATCGCTGACGCCGGTGACGCCACCTACACGGTGATGATCGATAGTGGCGGCCCATTCAACGCCGAAGGCGGCGGGCTCAGCGGCAGAGACGTTTTGGTCAAGGCGGCGTCCCTGCGACATGGCACCTATACCAAGCTACAGGGCTGGCCCGTGGATCAGCCGACCTACCAGCTGGGGCTGGCCCAGGCGCTCCAGGGCCTGGTCATGGGCACCAAGCCGGAAGAGGCGCCGTTGCCGCCGGCCAGAGGCGTCAACGCCATGCGCAACGCCGCCTTTGAGACGGCGGGCAAACCGGCCGGCAACGGCGACGCGCCCGACCCCTTCGCCCTGACCCCGACCAACGGGAGCCGGCTGCCGGATCCCTTCGCTCCCTCGACCACGGCTCCCTACCTGCCGTCGGCCAGCGAGCCCTTCGCACCGTCGGCCACCAATTCCAGCGGGCTGCACCAACCCGCGCAGGAGGCCGGTCCCTGGACCATGGCCGAGACCCCGACGCCGATTCCAAAGCCGATCCCGTCGACGTCTTCGTTCGAGACGGCCCCTTCCGATCACCCCTTCATGGCGGCGTTCGCCCCGGTGGCCGAACCGCCCTCGCAACCCGCGGCGCCGGATCAGCCCACCGCCCATGTCGAACCCGCGATCGCGGTCGCGGAGCCGGAGTCCGGCCTTTCCCAATCGTCAATCCCGCAGGCGCCGCCACAGCCGTCAATCCCGCAGGCGCCGCCCCAGCCGCTGGCAGCCGACGTCGCGCTGGCTGGGCCTGCCGACGCCGAACGCACTGTCGCAGAACGCCCCGTCGCCGCAGCCCCCGTGGCGGAAGCCGCCGTCGCGACCCCCGCCGCGGCGGAGCCGGTCGCCCAGCCGGTCGCGGCCAGCCAGGCCGTCGAGCCGCACGACACCATCAGCTACCTGCGCGAGGCGGCTCGTGCCAGCGATTCGGTCGATCCGATGGCGGCGCCACCGGCGGCCCGCAAGGCCCCAGGGCCGGTCAAGCGCGTAGTCCTGCGGTTCCTACTCTGGACAGTCGAGGTCGACGGAAGCCCCGAGCAGTACACGCTGCGGCAGGCGCTGGCGCTGCTGGCTCGCTCGCTGGGCTCCGGCCTTTCCCTGCTGCTCAGTCCCGTCACCCGGCCATTCACCAGGCGCTGGCACCAGGCCCGCGACGATTGGCGCCGGAGCGGCGAGGTCACCGCGCGGCAGAAAGCTCAGCGCACCAAATCCCCCACCAAGCCGAGCCGCTCTAAGCGATAGCCACCATCCGCTCGACCGCCAGTCGAGCGCGCCCGGCGATATCGTCGGGGACCCGAACCTCGTAGACGTCGTCGCGCAGGGACTGGTGAAGGTTCTCGAGCGTGATCATCTTCATGTAGCGGCAGATCGCACCGGGGCTGGCCGGATAGAAGTTCTTGCCTGACACCTCCTTCTCGAGGCGGTGGAGGATGCCGTTCTCGGTGGCGACCACGAAGTCCTGGGCGTCCGACTCGCGCGCCCGGTTGATGATTCCCTCGGTGCTCAGCACCCGCAGCCTGCCGCTGCCGCCGAACTTGTAGATCGTCGAGCTGGTGCAGCCGCACTCGGGGTGGACCAGCAGCTCGGCCCCGGGGTGGTCGGAGACGGCGGCGTCGATGTCGGCGGCGTCGATGCCGGCGTGGACGTGGCACTCCCCCATCCAGACGTGCATCCGCCGGCCGGTGACCCGCTCCAGGTGGGCCCCCAGGAACATGTCGGGCAGGAACAGGATCTCCTGGTCCTCGGGGATGCTGCGGATGACCTTCTCGGCATTGCCGCTGGTGCAGCAGTAGTCGGACTCGGCCTTGACCTCGGCGCTGCAGTTGACGTAGCTGACGACCGTCGCCCCCGGGTGCTCGGCCTTCCAGGCCCGCAGCTGGTCCGCGGTGATGGTCTCGGAGAGGCTGCATCCAGCTCCCAGGTCGGGGATCAGGACGCGCTTTGACGGCGAAAGGATGGCCGCCGTCTCGGCCATGAAATGAACCCCGCAGAAGACGATCACGTCGGCCTCGGTGGCGGCGGCGCGCTGTGAGAGTCCCAGCGAGTCGCCCACGTAGTCGGCGACGTCCTGGACCTCGCCGACCTGGTAGTTGTGAGCCAGGATGACGGCGTTGCGAGCCTCCGCCATTTCGCGGATCTCCCGTGACAGGCGGGCTATCCCCTCTGTGCTGAGGGAGTAGGCGGGTAGGGCCATAAATGGATTCTATGCCGGGCTTGGTTTGGCGACACCCGGGCGCCGCCAGGGCCGGCGGCAGCGAGAATATGCGCCATGCGAGTCGCCTTCGACACCAGCGTCACCGAGACCGACCCCGGCGGCATCTCGCGATACGTCAACGAGCTGGTAGCGGCTTTTGGCGGCAGCCGGGGTGGGGTCGAGCTGGTGCCGATCAGTATGGGCACCGAATGGCCCTGGAGCCGCAACCTGGAGCGCCACCTCCGGGTGCTCTTGCACGACCAGTACTGGGTCGGCCCCGGTCAGGTGGCGGCGTGCAAGCGAGTGGAGGCGGAGCTGCTGCACGGCAGCGCCTTCAAGGTCGCGGCCGTGGCCGATCCGGCCACCTCGCTGACGATCCACGACGACACCCCCTGGGATGATCCCCCGACTGCGAGCTTCTACAACCGCGTCAACCTCCGCCGCGCCATGCGACGGGCAGCGCCGCTGGTCCGCGGCGTCCTGGTCAGCACCGATACCACCGCTGCGGCGATCTTGCGACACCTCCCGCAGCTGAGCGATCGGATGCATATCACTCCGTTTGGGATCAACCACGCAGCCTTCCGGCCGGTGCCGGCTCACGTTGTCGACCAGGTCCGCCGGGCCCACGGCATCCTGGGGCCCTATGTCCTGATGGTCGGCCCGTATGGACCGCGCAAGAACTTCCCGGTGATGATGCGGGCGCTGACCGCGGTCAAAGTCCCGCCCCCGGGGCTGTCGCTGGTGGTCACCGGCCGGCCCGCCGGCGGCGCGAGCGCCCCGATGCCCGTCATCCACACCGGCAACATCGGCGACGAGGAGCTGGCTGCGCTGTATTCAGGAGCCGAGTTCCTCTTCTACGCCAGTCGCAGCGAGGGCTTCGGCTTCCCGGTGCTCGAGGCGATGGCCTGCGGGTGCCCGGTGGTGAGCAGCAGCGGAACGGTGCTGGAGGAGCTTGCCGGGGGCTGCGCCGAGCTGGCCCCCGCCGGTGACGTCGAGGCTCTCACCGGCGCCTGCCAGCGCGTCCTCGACGATGGCGATCGGCGCAAGCAGATGACCACGACGGGCCTGCAGCGCGCTCAGCTGTTCAACTGGGAGGAGACCGCCACCGCCACCGCGCGCGCCTGGAGGGCGATGGCGTAGAGGCGGGTCAGCGCGCCAGCGACAGCACCAACGCCGCCTGGCCCAGGTGGTAGGTGACGATCACTGCAACTCCCATCCCCCTTCTGTCGCCCACGAACCGGCGAATGCCGATGAGCCCATCCGAGATCGCAAACAGAGAGGCGCCGCCGATGGCCGGCAGCGAGGGCCGGGCCAAGGCTGATGCAACCATCGCGGTGATCACCAGCCCGTAGACCGCTACCGGGAGCACCAGTCTGCCCTGACCGGTGGCGCGCGCGCTTCGAATGAGGCGGCTCAGGACCGCCCCGACTGGGAGGAGCAGGACCGCGAACCATGCCAACGCCAGCAGCGGGATCACGCCTGCGGTCCAGAACCCCGCGATGTAGGCGAGGTGGCCAACCAGAAACGCGGCCAGGCCGGCGAGGAATCGATCGCTGGGCAGCATCAGGAGGACGTCGCCGGCAAGCCCCAGGGCCAGCGCCGCCAGCCACCAGCTCCGCTGCCCGCTGACCGCCGGCTGGAGCGTGAGCGCGACGCCGATCAGGGCCGCCATCGTCAGCGGCTTGCATACGTATTCGAGGCGTTTGCTTCGGGTGGCGACGGCGATCCAGTCGCCGGCGGCGAGGATCGCGGCGGCGCCGAACAACAGCCAGGCAGCCCCTCCCACGGCCGGCTCTAGCCGGTCATCGCCAGTCGGGCCTGCTTACCGGCTTGCATCCACTGAGGCGAAAGCAGCCACTGCTCGACGCCCCACAAAAGAATCACGCTGGCTCCCCGGTGGCGGTAGGCATTGGCGCTGAAGAGCAGGTCGGAGGTGGTGAAGTTGTCGAGCCCGGGCCACGGGGCCCCCTGCATCTCGGTGATCCACAAGGGCTTGCCGGCCGCCGTCGCCTGGCCGAACCAGAACGGAAACGAGGCGCGTTTCCAGCCGATGCGCTTGGTAGCGCTGGCGTCGCTCAAAGAGGTGTCGCCGGTCACCACATAGAGGTCGAGCCCCAGGATGTCCCCCGTCTGCAGTGCCTCAAGCGGGTGCCCGGCGGGCAGCGGCGCGCCCGGCGGCCGAGGGGCCGAGGACGGGGCCAAGCCGAGCAGGTCAAGCGACAGCGTCGCGGACGTGTAGCTGGTGATCACGGCCGGCCGGCTGTCGATCGAGCGAAGCAGCTCGAGCTCGTCCTGGAGCACGTCGCCGCTGATGCTGACATCACTGCCGGCGACTGTGGGAACCTTGTCCAGAGGCTCGTTCTCGATCTGCCAGGTGGAGACCGTGGGATTGCGATGGTAGTGCCTGAACGAGGCCCGCAGGTACCTGGTGTACTCGGGATCCGACGCCATTCTGGAGGCGGGTTCGCGCTCGTCCGCAGGCACCCAGCTCGGCACGTACAGCTCCGGGTAGCCCATGTTCCGCATCCCGACGATCAAGAGCACGCGCGCCGGTCGCGCCCCTCGAGACAGGTTGTACGTATCGACCACCTTGATGAGGTCGTCGGTCTCGGTGAAATCGAAGCTGCCTCGCTTGGACTCGACCGAGTCCCAGTAGACCGGCAGGCGGACCAGGTCCGGGGCCAGCTGGTTCATCAACGACAGAAGCGCCGTCGCCGGGTCCTCGCCGAGGTAAGCCGCGGCCCTGGGGCTGAAGGAGAAGCCGATCAGCGCCGGGGTCGCCGCCCGGGCCGCATAGACGCCGCCGTCGCCCAGTGGCGGGTGGAGGGTCACGGCTGCGGTGACGACGATGGCGATAACAGTGGCCGCCAACGGCCGTCTCAGCCATCCCCGCCTCACCCGCGCTCGCCGCTTCAAGAGGTCACCTCCGGCCGGCTCGGATGCTTCCGCCGCGCCCAAGGCCCCCATGTTAGGGATTCGGCACGGGCGCCGCCTGAAGGAACAATGAGAAGTCGCGGACCCTTGAGCTATTCCTTATCGGCCCGCGGCGGAGGTGGTGGAGCGTAGCGCTCCCTGGGCGCGGCCACCTGAGTGGCGACCTTCGGCTTCTTCGGTTTCTTCTTCTTGACTTCCTTCTGACGATCCTTGTTTCCCATCACGTCACCTCAAAGCTGTCGATTCCCGGAGCATAGCCGGGACGGGCTGAGTGGCGCGCACGTCAGCCGAGGTGGCGGATCAGCGCCGCGGTCACGGCCGCCGCCGCCACCACAACCAGGAAGGGAGCCCGCAACGTGACGGCCACGGCCGCCACGACAAGGCCCGCGGCTCGGGCGTCCACCACCACAGAGTGGCTGGATGGAAAGGTCTGGGTGGCGATCAGCGCGGCCAGCAGGACAATTGCCAGCCCGATGCCGACGGCGTTGCGGATTACTCGCTTACGTTCGGCGGCCGTCGGAGCCTGATCGGGGCCCTGCATCAAGCGAGGATAGAGATTTCCGATCGCAGGCTCGCCTCGGGTAGGCCGAGGCTACTCGATCAACTGAGCCAGGAAGTTGGGACTGGCGACGACGCCTCCACCCCAGCTGATAGAGCTTCCGGTGCTAACGGAGCCGCCCTGGAGGTAGACGTTGTCGCAGATCAGCTGGCCGACGATGCCCTGCCCGGCGTTGGAGTGGACTGTGCAGTCGCCTCCCGGGTTGTAGACCATGCCCGTGAGGTTCACATTCAGGGCCGGACCTTCGAAGTCGATGATCCCGGACGCATTCGTGCAGCTCACGTTGCAGCTGAAGAAGAGGATCCCGTAGTTGAGATCCCCTGCCGACGGAACATTCGGCGCGTTCAAGGTGACGGTCCCGCTGGAGTCCGCGGTGCCACAGACGTGCGTGCCCGTACAGATCGACGCGCCACCGTAAAGAAGGAAGCTGACGCCTCCGAAACCATCGCCGCCGCTGGCAGCCACCGACGCGCTCCCCGCCAGCATTACATCGCAGCCTGTAACGCCATTGCCGACGAACGAGTATGTGCCCGGGGTCAAGACGGTCTGGTCGGGCACGATCATGTTGCCACCTCCGGCAGCGCAAGCGCTGTAGCAACCTGGAACGGCAACACTCAGAGTGGTACTGAAGATCGCAACGGGTCCGCCGGGGCACCCGGTGCCGTCGTGAACCGTGAAAGTCGGGACGTTGGTCAGAGGCACCGGTGGCTCCCCTGTCGGGCAACTACCAAGGTTGAATCCGACTTTCGGTTTGCCGGGGACGCTGCCCGCCACCGGCGCACAAGCCGCCTTCCCCGTGACGTGGCCCGAGGCCCCCCACTGGCTGGGCCCTGCTGATCCGTCCACGTACGAGCTGCACCCGGAGCCGGAACCAGTCGTCCAGACCTGGGGCATGACGCCAACGCCCGGAACGGCAGGGTCACCGTAGACCTCGACGGAGCCGACCTGGGTGCCGTCGCCGGAAGGCTTGACGATCAGGTGGTCCTGGTTGTTGTTCTCGATGCAGCCGCGCACGTAGACGTTTCCGGACACTACGGTGTCAACGTTCCCAACCGTGTGGAGGTTGCCGCCGGCATACACAGTGATGCCAAAGGGCGTTCCCGAGGACTGGCTCTGGGCGACCGACCGTGATGCTGTGGCTGCGGTCCCGGCTCCAACCACAGCGCCCAGGTTCAACGTCAGCCCGTGGTTGAGCCGCACCAGTATCTGGTTCGGCTGGCCGTTGTAGTTGGTGTGGATCTGCAGGGTGTGCGGGGGGATCGGGTCGCAGTCGGTAGACAGCGCCACCCCAGGCTGGTCCTGGGTGTCAGCGGCGACCGCCGCGATGTCGGCATCGGAGCAGGCACGTGGGATCACCCCGCCGTTCAACCCGGCGATGGCGTATCGAGCTGCCTGGTTGCGTGCGCCGATAGGGTCTGTTGGAAGCTTGTGTGCCCCTGCGAGGGCGGCGCCGTCGGAGACGGCCTGGTCGAACCTCCGGTCGGCCTGGATGATCCCACCCTCGATCGCCAAGCCGGCGATGGCCACCAGGAAGGTGAGGCTGATCGCCACGATGATCAGCGCCTGGCCCCGCTGGCTACGCGCTTGGCGGCCTAGATATATCCGACCCATCGCCCCTAGTACTCCGTCTTCATCTCTGACTTCGCCCAGAGAGTCGTTGAATTTCCAAGGGCGCCGGCAACAAAGGCCGTCAGCGGCTGGAACTGGAACTCTATCTCGACGACGACGTCGTGTCCTCCCTGCTTGACGGCGTTGAAGTCACAGATGCCCCAGCTGTCGGTGGCCGGGTTGGGCGGAACACAAGGGGTGTTCGTGGTCGTGCCGTCGACGATGAACACCCACACGCACCCCTGGTTCGGCTGAGGGGTACAGGACGCTGAGGATTGCGAGCTGGTGCCGTCGGTGGCGAACTGGTACGAGACGATCCCGGCGCCGGCACGACTGATCGCGTTGTCGACGCCCACCAGCGAGGAACCAGGCGGAGGACCGGATCCAACACAGACGTTGCCGGTGTTGGAACAGGCGTTGTATGACAGGATCGCCTCACGCGCCCCTTCTCGCGCGCTGTTGCTGATGACGTTGTAGTCGTAGACGGCGCGTGCCACGTCGGTGAGCCCGAGGACCAGGAGCAACAAGACCGGCGTGATGAGAGTGAACTCGACGATGGCCTGACCGGATTTCGAGCCGCGAACAGACCTCGACCGATCCCTGATTGAGCGCAACAATCCCGGCATCTCAATAGGTCGCCTGGAGCGTCGCCGTACCGACGATGTAGACAGCGTTGCCGGCCAACAATCCCAGGGGAGTCACCGGAGTGAAGTAGTAGATCACCGTGCAGGTGATCTGCCTCGCATGCGGCGGAGTTATGGGTTCCACACCGGTCGGTGTTGGAACCGGGGTTGGGGTCGGTCCAGCCGAGGGAGTTGCGGTCGGCGACGGCGTGGGACTCGGCGACGGAGATGGTACGGGCGGGAAGGTCACGGTGAAGTTGGCCGGTTGCATTGCCTGCTGGCAGTTCGAGGACGACGTCACCTGGACCTGGTAGGTGTAAGTACCAGGAGTGGCGGTGGTGGCCGTCAGGTTCACCGTGTCCGACGTTGAGACGCTCGGGTCGATCGAGCCCGTGGAAGTGCCCGTGGAGGACCAAGTCTGCTGGAATCCCGGGTTGCCCACGGGGCCGAAAACCGTGAATTTGGCCGTGTTCCTTGCTGATCCTGTCGAACCTGAGCTGAGACTCAGCGTGGCCGTTAGCGGCCCGACGGAGTATTTGCCGGCGTTCAGGGTCGCGGTGAAGTTGCTTGACGACAAGGTTGGTGGTCCCCAGCTGTAGCAAGTTTGAGTGGCGTCCGCCTCGACCGCGTAGAGGCTTCCTGCCGCGGCCCTGGCGACAGCCTGCAGGCCACCCCGAATCGGGCTTTCAGCGGTGACCACAGTGCTCGAGGAGGCCACCTCGGTCCAGTGCATACCCGGCGCGAGGCTGGTCCGGCCGGGAAAATCCGGATAGATGAAGAGCCAGGACGAGCCTGGGGTGAGCGCTGCGTCAGGCGCCGGCGGGTTGGCAAGCTGCTGAGGGGACAGCGTGCCAGGTGCCGTATGGACGACCGACGCGGGCGCGAGACCGCCGTTGCCGCCGGGGCAGGCGGTGGTGCCGGATACCAGGCAGATCCCAAAGCTCTCCTGCGACGGAGAGGCGACTTCGTCCAGGACCGTGGTGTCGTCGCGAGCCGGTCCCAGGGTCGCCCAATGGGCTGCCTCCCTGGCCGTGTTGGTCACCGCGGTCTTGTAATAGAACGCCCGGCCGAGATCAGCCACGCCGCCGAGGAGCAGCAGCAGGACTGGCGCGATCAGCATCGTCTCGACCAGCGCCTGCCCGCGACGACGCGTTGCAAGGACGATCCGGGCAAGCGAGATGGTCGGGGGCACGGGCGTCAGCCCAAGCGCCAGGAGGAAAAGACCGGCCGGCCCCGTAAAGCGGTGCCGGCCGGTTTCGATCTTGTGGTGCGGTCGCGAAACAGCTTGGACGTCCCCGTGTCCATAAGGTGCCTATTGTCCCCCCTCTTAGGATGCTTTTTAGCTGCTCCTGTAACTGTTACCTCTAGCCGGTAACGTCTCTTCTAACGACCGCTCTGGCTGGATCTTGTAGCTACTTTTTCGCGCAGGTGACCCGAGCCGCGTGGCTGACTGCCGCACCGTGGTTGGTGTGACCGTGAGCGGTGGCCGTGGCGTCGGACTTGGCTACAGCAGAGACGCAATCGCCGTGGGCGTCGTTGGCGTCGGCTGACGACTGGACCTCGGGGGTCTCCGAGGTGGTGACGTCCGGCTTCTCACTGGCCTCGGGCGACGGCGTCGCCTTGGGGGCGGTCGTCGACTTAGGGTTTGCGTGGGCCGCGCCTGTCGCGCTCTGGGCCAGGGCACCGGTGCCCGCCAGCGTGGCGAAGGCCGCTGCCACTATCGCTGCGGACCGCAGATTCTTTGAGATCGAAATCATGTTTGTGTCGTTCCTCCTACTCGTTTCAGCTGAGCCTTACTTGTGGTTCGGTGGGGTTGATGGATGGTCATTCTTGGGTCCCGCCGGCACCCCGCTGGGCGGCCCCGTCGGCACGCCGCTGGGGCGCCCAGTGGCGTTCCCATTCCCATGCCCGTGCCCGTTCCCAGAATCGGTCGCGCCGGTAGCCCCACTGGGGTGATCCTGGCCTGACTTACCGCGGGAGTGATCGGCCCGAGCGTCCTCTCCGTTCTGCTTGGCGACCTTGCTTACACATTCGCCAATCCCGTGAATTCCGTTCGTCAGCTGGTCCTTGCACTGTTCCACAGCGGCGGTGACGGTCTTGCCCCACACCGCGGGGTCGGAGCTGCCCGTCGCCGCGGCGGCGTAGGCAAGCGAGCCGCCGCCGACGGCCAGCACAGCCGCCGCCAACCCGGCCAGCATCTTTGGTGACGTAGCCAGGCGCAGCGACGAGAACCGGCGCGGCCTTGACGCGGCCATGAAGGCCAGGTGGTAGGCCGCCTGAGATGAGTGCGGGCTGGGCCCTTTGCCGGCGCCGCCCTGCTTGCGGACGGCGCTCCTCAGCTGGCGGTCGAGATCAAATCCGTTCTTGCTGTTCATGCCTGTAATTAGAGAGACGCGCGGCGGAGTCGAAGTATCCGTTTCTCAATCGCGGTAGTCGCCCAGTCTGGCCCGGAGAGTCTTGCGGGCGTCGGCCAGCCTGGTCGCCACTGTGCTCTCCGGGACACCCAGGATTGCTGCGATATCGCGGTTGGTGTAGCCGTGGAGATGGCGCAGCACGATCGCGGCCGCCTGTTTCGGCGGAAGCTGACGGACCTCCCGCAGGATGTCGGGGCTGATCACATGTTCCGTGGGATCCGGATCGTGAGGCCGACCCAGACGCCGGACCAGCTCGCCGACCTCCCGCAGCCGTTCCCTGCGGCGATGGGATATAGCGGTATTGATGGCGATTCGGTGCACCCACGCCTCAGCAGGCGCGGAGCCGTTCCAGCTCTTCCACTCTCTAAAAGCCTTGAGAAAGGCCTCCTGGGTGCAGTCTTCAGCGGCGGCCGGGTTGCCGGTCAGCGCCACCAGGGATCGAAAGATCCGCTGATAGGTCGCCTCGTAGAGGAGGTCGAAGTCGCGCTTCGAACCAGGTTCGTACTTCTGGCCAGGCATGGCCCGGCCAGTCTAGCTAGACCAGCCCGGCCCGACCGGTAGCCACGATCGCGGCGAGGAGAAGCAGCACGCCGTTGCCCACCAGCATCGCAGGCTCCGACCGGCGTATGTGAATCACCGCGGCGCCGAGCATCAGGACCGCAAGGCCCAACGCTCCCAGAGGGGTGAAGAACGTCAGGACCCCTAGCGCCCAGGGTGCAGAGACGCCCACGGCGCCAAGCACCTCGAGCGCGCCGATGCCCTTCACCTGGGCGGGGCTGAAGTCGTTGACCCACGCCAAACGTGCTGCCAGCTGATCCTTCGGTTGCAGCAGCTTCACCGTCCCCACCATGAGAAAAGTGGCTGTCAGCACGCCCTGGAGGATCCATAGGATGGTGTTCATATCGGCACCTCTCTCATATGTCGATACCCCAATAGTTGAGGTATCAAGTATCGATGCCTAGAATATCGCGGGCGCTTAAGCTATTCCCAGTGGTGTGGAGATGAGCAAGAGCGGGCGGCCGGCGGCAACCGAGGATGTCGTCGAGCGTATGGGCGAGCTGACCCGCCGCATGATGGGGCACATTGAGGTCCGTGTCGCTGAGCTGGAACTCACCCTGCCTCAGGCGATGTTGCTGCACAGCCTGGACCAGCCGATGCCGATGAGGGAGGTCGCGGGCCGCCTTCACTGCGACGCGTCGAATGTGACCGGAATCGTCGACAGGCTCGAGGTGCGCGGCCTTGTGGCCCGTCGTGGCCGGCCCGGTGATCGGCGCGTGAAGGAGTTGGCCCTTACCGCCTCCGGCGCCGAGACGCGCACCCGGGTGGAGGCGGTGCTAGACACGATGCCGGGCGTCTCGAATCTGTCCCCGACCGACCTTCGCGCCCTGCGCGACCTGCTGGATCGGGCGCTGGCATGAGCCAGTCGCTGCCGTTCTCCCCTATCGCCGCGCCGAAACAAGGCGGCCCAGGGACAAGTGGGCCCTGTGGGACTCGAACCCACGACTCTCTGCTTAAAAGGCAGAAGCTCTAACCAGCTGAGCTAAGGGCCCGCGGAACACGGTGTCTCCGGATTGGAATACACCATATAACCGGCCGGCCCCTGGGCTGCCTGCGCGGTCGCGCGCCGCAAAAGGAAAAGGGGCCGCCGAAGCGGCCCCTTCTGCATCGGCCCTGACCCGGGCTAATTAGTCGCCGGGAGTCTCGGCAGGCTCAGGCGACTCGGCCGCGTCGGGGGTATCAGCCGCTTCTGGTGAGTCGGCAGGCTCAGGCGACTCCGTGGCGTCGGGAGTCTCCTGGTCCTTGGCCTCGCTGGAGTCCTTGGGGCAGGAGTGGGCGGCCTTGCTCACGGCAGCCCCGTGGTTCTCTCCCTCGCCATTCTCCTTCGGCGCCTCGGCAGACTTGTCGCGAGCCACCTTGGAGACGCAGTCGCCGTGGGCATCAGCGTCAGGGCTGGAGGAGCCCAAGACGATCGGCGCCGCCGGCGAGCTCTCAGGCGACGAGCTGGGGGACGCCTCGGGCGACTCGGTTGGGGTCGCACTGGGGGACGCCGAGGCGGTATCCGATGGGGATGCCGAAGGCGAGGGTGAAGGCTTCTGAGCAGCCAGGGCTGCTGTACCGAGCAGGAACACCGTGGCCATTGCTGCCAGCAGGGCAGAACGGACTCGGCTGTTGTTGAAAACGCGCATCCAGGACCTCCGCTGATGTCGTGGTTATTGACGTCCCCGGCCAGAGGTTACCTAATGCGTACCTAATCACGCCAGTCCTAGTTCGCGGTCGTTACTGGATCCTCACCGATCCGCGAGCGCATCCGCGAAGCCGTCACGCAGGTGGGCTGGCGGCCCCCCGATGTGCCTCTGGAACGTCGCCGGCGGCGCACATCGGGCAGTCCTCGGGCGCCCAGGTCTCGAACGCCACCTCGAGGCAGGCGAAGTACGGATGAGCCACTTCCACCTGGCCTCCGCTGCGGTCGGCGAGGACTCCGACCCCCGCTATCACGCCTCCCAGCGCCTCCACCGCCGCGAACGTGTCCTCCAGCGAGCCGCCGGTGGTGACGATATCGTCCACCACCAGCACCTTCTGGCCGGGCGCGATCGTGAAGCCGCGGCGGAACACGCGCCCGCCGTCCGGATCCTTCTCGCAGAATATGCCGGGGAGGCTCAGCAGCCGGCCGACCTCGTAGGCCATGATCACGCCCCCGGTGGTGGGGCCGGCCACGATCTCGGCGCCGCTCTCACGGAACCGGCCGGCGATCATGCGGCACAGCGGCTCGGCGAACTCCGCCCGCTCCAGGATGCGGAACTTCTCCAGGTACTTGTTGCCGTGGCGCCCGCTGGTGTAGACGAAGTGGCCCTCCAGGAACGCTCCCGAGGCGCGGAAGATCTCCAGCGCCCGGGCCTGCCGGGCCTCGGGGTCGGCAACCACGGCGGCGTCGGCGGCCAGGTCGACGGTCACGCGCCGACCCCGTGCGGCGATCGGGCGCCCGATGCCGCCAGCTCTGCGATCGACGCCAGGCGCCGCCGCCGGAGGTGGCGCTCGATGCCCGTCAGCACGTGCCGGCCCGCGTCCGGCCGCAGGAAGTTGAGGGTGCCCACCTGGACCGCCGCGGCGCCGGCGAGGATGAACTCGACCGCGTCCTCCCCGGAGGTCACCCCACCGGAGGCGATCACCGGCACCGGAACCGCGCCCGCCACGGTGTAGACGGCGTGCAGGGCCAGCGGGCGGATCGCTGGGCCGGACAGGCCCCCGGTGACGTTGGCGAGCACCGGCCGGCCCGTCTCCAGGTCTAGGCTCATGCCGACGTAGGTGTTGACCGCAGACAGGGCGTCGGCGCCGGCGTCCACGATCGAGCGCGCGATCGAGACCATGTCGGTCACGTTCGGCGTCAGCTTGACGATCAGCGGCTTGGCGGTGGCGGCGCGCACCGCCGTCGTGACCTCGCCGGCCAGCTGGGCGTCGACGCCGAACATGAGGCCGGCGGCGCCGACGTTGGGACAGGAGATGTTGAGCTCGATGCCGGCGACGTTGGGCGCGTCCTCGAGACGCCGGACGACGCCGACATAGTCGGCGACGCTGTCGCCAACGACGTTGACGATCACGGGCAGGTCCCAGGCGCCCCAGCGCGGCGCGTAGTCGCCCGCAACCACCGCGACACCGGGGTTCTGCAGCCCAATCGCGTTGAGCATCCCCGACGGCGCCTCCACGATCCGGGGTGGGTCGTTGCCTACCCGGGGCTCCATCGAGGTGCCTTTGCTGATGATGGCCCCGTACCCCGCGTGTCCCCCGATCGCCTCCATCTCGAAGCCAAACCCGAAGGTGCCGGACGCCGCCAGCAGCGGCGTTGCCAGCACCAGGTCGTCGCGCAGCCTGACGCTGAGATCCAGCTCGCCCGCCATCAGCCCGCCACCCTCGCCTCGGCGGCGAGGCGGTCCGGCGCGGTCCGATGGGTGACCAGCTCGCCCATCCCGGCCAGGCGGCTCCAGTCGACCGCGCGCCAGTCCATCACCGCGCCCTCGACACAGACCCGGGCGAAACCGCCGTCGGCGCTGGGCACCACACACCCCAGGCAGGTGCCCAGTGCGCACCCCATCGGCGCCTCCAGCGAGACCTCGCAGCGCGGGACGCGGGAGCTTCGCTCGTCGAGCTCGCGCAAGAGCCGGGCCAGCGCCGTCAGCATCGGCGTGGGACCGCAGGCGTGGATCACGCTGACAGCGTCGATCCACGAGCGGACGTCGCGCTTGAGCAGGTCGGTGACGAAGCCGGCGTGCCCCGCGGTGCCGTCGTCGGTGGCCAGCCAGCCGCCGGCAGCCCCGGGCAGCATCGACATCGGCAGCAGCTGGTGGGCGGTGTAGGCGCCGTTGACCCAGATCAATTTGAGGCCGCGCTGCTGAGCGGCGCGGGCGACCAGCGGGAAGGGCGCCACCCCGAGGCCGCCCGCGACCGCCATGACGGTGCCGGTGTCGGGGAAGCTGAAAGGGTGCCCCAGCGGGCCCAGAGCCTCGAACATCTGCCCCGCCTCGGCGGCGGCGAGGATGGCGGTGCCCCGGCCGACGACGTTGAAGAGGATGTCGTAGGTGCCGGCGGCGGCGTCGATGTCGCAGAAGCTGAAGGGACGGCGCAGCAAGGGGTCTGTACCGTCGGCGCACTGGAGGTGGACGAACTGTCCCGGCAGCCCCGCGCGGGCGATCCTCGGCGAGTGCAGGCGCAGTAGCCAGACCCCCGGCATCACCTCTTCGCGGAGACTGAGCACGCCCCGCTCCAGGATCGGCGCGGTGCCCAGGGCGCTCACAGCATCGCCTCCTCGGGCTCGGCCGCGGGGGCTGCGGGCGCCCCGATTACTGGCCCCCGGAGGTACTCGTCCACGGTCATCACCTCGAAGGCGCCGTCGAGGGCGAGCAGGTTGAGCGACTCCACCAGGGCCGCCGCTGTGTCGAGCGAGGTCAGGCAGGGGATCCGGCGCTCCACCGCCGCCCGCCGGATCTCGAAGCCGTCCCGGATCGCCAGCCGCGAGCCGTCGGCGTTGGCGCGGCCGGCGGTCACCTCATTGCTGATGGTGTTGATGACGAGGTCGACGACCCCGCTCTTGATCAGGTCGACCACGTGCGGCGAGCCGTCGGTGATCTTGCCTACCTCGGCCACGCTGATGCCCGCCTGGCGCAGCGCCACCGCGGTGCCGTGGGTGGCGTGGACGGTGAAGCCCATCTCCACCAGCCGGGCGATGATGGGCATGGCCTCGGCCTTGTCGCCGTCGGCGATGGTGCAGAGCGCGGCCCCCTTCCGAGGCAGGCGGTCGAGCGAGCCCAGGAAGGCCTTGAACATCGCCGGCGGCAGCTCGGTGTCGATGCCCATCACCTCGCCCGTCGACTTCATCTCGGGCCCCAGCTGGCTGTCGACCTCGAGCAGCTTGCTCATCGAGAAGACCGGAGCCTTGACCGCGAACACGGGGGTCTCCGGCCAGAGCCCGTCCTCGTAGCCCTGATCGCGCAGCGAGCGCCCCATCATCACCGCCATCGCCACCGGCACCATCGGCACCGACGTTACCTTGCTGAGGAAGGGCACCGTGCGGCTGGAGCGCGGGTTCACCTCGATCACGTAGATCCGGTTGCGATGGAGCACGTACTGGATGTTGAGCAGGCCGACGATCTTGAGCCGCAGCGCGATCCGCCGGGTGTAGTCGACCAGCTGCTCCACCTCCGCGGCGGTGAGGTGCTGCGGAGGGTAGACCGCGAATGAGTCCCCGGAGTGCACCCCCGCGCGCTCGACGTGCTCCATGATCCCCGGGATCAGGACCCTTTCGCCGTCGCAGATGGCGTCGACCTCGAACTCGCCGCCGACGAGGTACTTGTCGACCAGGATGGTCCCGCGGGCGAGCGCGTCTTTGGCGCCGTCGAGGTACCGCTCCAGGTCCTCGTGGGCGTGGACGATCTCCATCGCCCGCCCCCCCAGCACGTAGCTGGGGCGCACCAGCACCGGGTAGCCGACGCGGTCGGCGATGGCGCGGGCCTCCTCGACGGTGGTGGCGGTGGCGCCGGGAGGCTGGGGGATCCCGATCTCCCGGAGCGTCGCCTCGAAGCGCCGCCGGTCCTCGGCCAGGTCGATGGCGTCCACCGACGACCCTAGGATGGTCACGCCACGGCGAGCCAGCGGCTCGGCCAGGTTGATGGCGGTCTGGCCGCCGAACTGGACCACCACGCCGTGCGCCGACTCCGCTCGGACCACGTTCTCGGCGGACTCCTCGTCGAGGGGGTCGAAGTAGAGGCGGTCGCTGGTGTCGAAGTCGGTCGACACCGTCTCCGGGTTGGAGTTGAGCATGGCGCTGGTCCAGCCGCCTTCGCGCAGCGCCATCGCCGCCTGCACCGAGCAGTAGTCGAACTCGATCCCCTGCCCGATCCGGATCGGCCCCGAGCCCAGCACCACCACCGAGGGGTTCTCCGTTGTGGCGCGCTGCCCCCGCGGCGACTCGTCCTCGGCCTCGTAGGTGGAGTAGTAGTAGGGCGTGGCGGCGGCGAACTCCGCGGCGCAGGTGTCGACCAGCTTGTAGGCGACCCGGACGCCCGCCTCGAAGCCGGCCGCGCGGACGTCCTCCAGCGATTCGCCCGTGAGCGTCGCGATGGCGCGATCGGTGAGGCCGGCGGTCTTGGCGACTCGCAGCACGCCGGGCTCAAGCCCCTTGCCGAGGCGGCGTTCGATCTCGACCAGCCGGGCCAGCCGGCGCAGGAACCAGCGATCGATCGAGGTCAGTCGGTGGATCTCGTCGATCACGTCGTCGTCGTCGCCGTCGTCGCCGAGCCGCTGCCGCAGAGCGGCCAGCAAAGCGAAGAGCCGCCGGTCGTTCGGGATTGTGAGCAGCGTCTCGTCCACCGGCGCGCCGTCCAGCGCCGGCAGCTTCTGCTCCAGCGAGCGGATCGCCTTCATCAGCGCCGCCTCGAAGGTCCGCTCGATCGCCATCACCTCGCCGGTCGCCTTCATCTGGGTGCCGATGGTGCGGTCGGCGGTGGGGAACTTGTCGAAAGGCCAGCGCGGGATCTTGACGACGCAGTAGTCGAGAGCCGGTTCGAAGGCGGCCAGCGTCTGACCGGTGATCTGGTTGAGGATCTCATCCAGCCGCTTGCCGATGGCCACTTTTGCCGCCACCCTGGCGATCGGGTAGCCGGTGGCCTTCGACGCCAGCGCCGAGCTGCGGCTGACGCGCGGGTTGACCTCGATCACGTAGTACTGGAAGGAGTCCGGGTCGAGCGCGTACTGAACGTTGCAGCCGCCCTCGATGCCGAGCCCGCGGATGATCTTGAGCGCCGACGAGCGGAGCATCTGGTACTCCTTGTCGCTGAGCGTCTGCGACGGCGCCACCACGATCGAGTCGCCGGTGTGCACCCCCATGGGGTCGAGGTTCTCCATGTTGCAGACCGTGATGCAGGTGTCGGCCGAGTCGCGCATCACCTCGTACTCGATCTCCTTCCAGCCGACCAGGCTGCGCTCCAGCAGGACCTGGCTGATGGGGCTGGCGTCGAGGCCGCGCCGGACGCCCTCCTCGAACTCCGAAGCCTCGTGGATGAAGCCGCCGCCGGTGCCGCCGAGGGTATATGCCGGTCTAACCACCAGGGGCAGGCCGACCTCGGCCAGGAAGGCCCTGGCCTGGTCCATGTTCTCGACGGTGCGGCTTTCGGTGACCGGTTCGCCGATCGAGACCAGGAACTGCTTGAAGGCCTCGCGGTCCTCGGCCTTGCGGATCGTCTCCAGCGGGGTGCCCAGTAGGCGGACGTTGTATCGCTCCAGGATGCCGGCGTCGTGCAGGGCCACCGCCAGGTTGAGCCCAGTCTGTCCTCCCAGCGTCGGCAGCAGTCCATCCGGCTGCTCGCGGGCGATGATCCGCTCGATCACCTCGACCGTCAGCGGCTCGATGTAGGTCCGGTCGGCCACGCCGGGCTCGGTCATGATCGTCGCCGGGTTGCTGTTGACCAGGACGGTCTCGATGCCCTCTTCGCGAAGCGCCTTGCAGGCCTGGGTGCCGGCGTAGTCGAACTCTGCTGCCTGGCCGATGATGATCGGCCCCGAGCCCACCACCAGCACCTTCCTGGGACGCTCAGGCGCCGCCGCCGGTGGCGTTGAGACGACGGATGTGACCTGCCGCGGCGAGGCGCCGGCGACAGGCATGGTCAGCTGCAGCGGACCTCCGGCGTCGGCGGATGTCGCGATCATCTCGGCGAAATGGTCGAAGACGTACTGGTTGTCGTGCGGCCCCGGCGCCCCCTCGGGGTGGTACTGCACCGAGAGGATCGGCAGGCTCTCGTGGGACAGCCCTTCGACCGAGCCGTCATTCAGGTTGAGCTGCCGGACCGAGAATCCGGATCCCGGCGGCAGGCTGCCGGCCAGGACCTGGAACTCGTGGTTCTGAGATGTGATGTGGACCTCCCCCGTGTGCACGTCCTGGATCGGATGGTTGCCGCCGTGGTGCCCAAACGGCAGCCGCCCGGTCTCAGCGCCGGCGGCGCGGCCGATCAGCTGGTGGCCCAGGCAGATCCCCAGGATTGGCACCCGTCCGAAGAGCCCGCGCACCACCTCCACCTGGGGAGCCAGCAAGGCCGGGTCGCCGGGACCGTTGGCGAGGACCACACCGTCGGGGCCGATCGCCATGACATCGTCGACGCTGCTTGAGGGCGGCACCACCACCACCCGGGCGCCGCGGCTCCTCAGCGACCGGAGGATGTTGCGCTTGACGCCGTAGTCGATCACCACCACCGTCCGGTCCTTGAGATTGGGAGCGATCGCCCGCACATAAACCGGGGCCAGCTCCTCGGTCCACTCGTAGGGGCTGACGCAGGCTGCCTCGCCGACCAGGTCCTGCTCCTCTACCGGGACCACGCCACGGGCCCGACCCACCAGCTCATCAACCTCCGCCAGGCTTCCTGGGTCGCGCGGGTCGTAAGGCTTGCTCAGGGCGCCGATGACGCCGCGACGGGCGCCGGCGCTGCGCAGATGCCGGGTCAGGCTGCGGGTGTCCACCCCGGTCAGCCCTGGCACTCCTGACTCGACCAGCAGCTCGTCGAGCGAGCCCTCCATCCGCCAGTTGCTCTCATCCGCTGCCAGCTCGCGCACCACCAGCGCCCGGGCCCAGATGCGGTCCGACTCGGGATCGCCGGGGTTGGCGCCGTAGTTGCCGATCAGCGGGTAGGTCATCACGATCATCTGGCCGGCGTAGCTGGGATCGGTGAGGATCTCCTGGTAGCCGGTCATGCAGGTGTTGAAGACCACCTCGCCTTCGCCCGGACGGCGACCGGCGTCGCCGGTGACGGTGTCGGGAGCGGCGCCGAAGAGCCAGCCCGGGTATACGTGGCCGTCCTCGAGCACCAGCGCGCCCGGTTGCCGTGGAAGCGTCATCCGGTGACTCCGGCGAACCAATCGCCGTGGACCATCTGGCCGCGGGCGATGGTCAGCAACACGCGACCGCGCATGTCGCGGCCGTCGAGGGGCGTGTTCTTGCCCTTCGAAAGCAGCCGCGAGGCGTCGAGGCGGAGAAGTCCCTTGGTCTCGAAGAGGACCAGGTCGGCCGGCTGACCGACGCGAAGGCCGGGGACGGCCTGGTCGAGGCCGGGGGAGAGACAGCGCCAGGGGCCCACCGTCAACGCCTCCACCAGCCTCTCCAGCGTCAGCGCGCCCGAATCGACCAGGTCGAGGCAGAGGCTGAGAGCAGTCTCCAGCCCGCTGAAGCCAAAGCTGGCGTCCTCGAACTTGCCCTTCTTGCTGGCGGCGTCGTGAGGAGCGTGGTCGGTGGCGACTGCGTCGATCAACCCCGACGACAGCGCCGCCACCAGGTCGGCGCGGTCGTGGTCGGATCGCAACGGGGGATTGACCTTGGCCATAGGATCGGCGCGCTCGCCGTCCCAGACCAACTTCTCCGAGAGCGCCAGGTGGTGCGGCGTGACCTCGGCGGTCACCCGAAGGCCTTCCGCCTTGGCCTCCTCCAGCAGGGCCAGCGAGGCGGAGCAGCTGAGGTGCTGCAGGTGGAGCCGGCTGCCGCTGCGACGGGCGGCCTCGATCGCCCTCCTGACAGCGATAACCTCCGCCTCGCAGGGCCACGGAGCCAGGCCGGCGGTGGCGGCGACGGTATCACTGACCTGGCCGTCGGGACAGGTGGCCTCGTCCTGGGCGTGGACCAGGATGGCGCGGTCCAGGGCGGCCGCCCGCCGGCCGGCCTCCACCGCCACGTCGAGGTCGTAGGCGTTGCGGCCGTCGTCGCTGAAGGCCACCGCGCCGGCCTCGGCGAGCGCCTCCATATCGGTCAGCTGCGCGCCCCGGAGGCCGCGGGTCACAGCCGCCACGGAGTTGATCTTGACCCCCTCCCCAGCCGCGCTCGACAGCACCTTGCGCAAAAGCTCGGGGGTGTCCACGGCGGGGCTGGTGTTGGCCATCGCCACCACCGACGTGAATCCGCCGGCGGCGGCCGCGGCGGCGCCGGTCGCGATCGTCTCCTTCTTGGTCTGCCCGGGCTCGCGCAGGTGGGCGTGCAGGTCCAGGAAGCCCGGAGCCACGTACATCCCGGTGGCCTCGATGACGACCTTGCGCTTCTTGGTGTGGTGGGGGTCGTGGACCGCGCCGAGCTCGGTGCGCCGGCTGCCCCAGTGGAGGATGTTGACCTCGGTGATGACACCGTCATCGATGACGATGTCCACCTCCCGGCGGGGCTGTCCAGGCTCCAGCCGGGTCGCGCCGCGAATCACCAGGCTGGTGATGTCACTCATCGCGGGTCACGTACACGGCGTCGATGCCGTCGATCTCTTGCAGCAGCACCCGCACCCGGTCGGACAGCTGCGTGGGGATGTTCTTGCCCACGTAGTCGGCCCGAATGGGCAGCTCGCGATGGCCACGATCCACCATCACCGCCAGCTGCACCCCGGCGGGGCGGCCCAGCTCGGTGAGCGCGTCGAGAGCGGCGCGCGCGGTGCGGCCGTGGTAGATGACGTCGTCGACGAGCACCACCAGCCGGCCGTCGATGGCAGCGGCGCCGGTGGAGACGGGGGCGGACCGGTCCGTGTCGCGGTCGTCGCGGTGGTGCTCGACATCCAGCTCCAGGACCTCGGCGTGAGACGCGCCGAGGCTGTTGATGAGCGCGGCGAGGCGGCGCGCCAGCGGCACCCCACGGGTTGGGATTCCCGCCAGCACCAGGTCGCATCCCTCGCCGTTGCGCTCAACGATCTCGTGAGCGATGCGCTTTGTGGCTCTGCCCATATCCTCGCCGTCGACGACCAGGGTCTCGCGGTGCCCGCCGGTGGCGGCGGCCGGCTGGCTCACGGCTTGCCCGACCCCAGCAGCATGCTCAGCAGCGCCATCCGGATGTAGAGGCCGTTCTGCGCCTGGCGGAAGTACGCCGCGCGGGGGTCGCGGTCGACCTCGGGGCTGATCTCGCCAACCCGGGGCAGTGGGTGCATCAGCACCGCGTCGGGCCGCATCAGGGCCATCGTCCTGACGTCCATTACGTAGATCCCGCTGACCCGGCGGTACTCCGCCAGGCGGCTGCCGAACCGCTCCTTCTGGATCCGTGTCTGGTACACGACGTCGACCTCGGGCAGCACCGATTCCAGGTCCTCGGTCTCGGTGTAGGCGACGCCTCGCTCTTCGAGGTGGGCCTTGATGTCGCGGCCCATGGCCACCGCCGGCGGCGCCACGAAGACCAGCTCGACGCCGTCGTATTTGGACAGCAGGTAGCTCAGCGACCTCACCGTCCGGCCGTTGGCCAGGTCGCCGACCATGGCGATGCGGAGGCCGTCGACGCGGCCCAGCTCCTTGTTGATGGTGTAGAGATCGAGCAGGGCCTGGGTAGGATGCTGGCCCGGTCCGTCACCGGCGTTGATCACGGGCACCGGGCTGACCGCCGCGGCGCGCTTCGAGGCGCCCACGTCGAAGTGCCGCAGCACGATGACGTCACAGTAGGCGGAGACGATCTTGACCGTGTCCTCCAGCGTCTCACCCTTGGCGACCGAGCTGAACTCGCCGGCCGACTCGGTCCCCAGCGCCTCACCGCCCAGCCGCAGCATGGCGGCCTCGAAGCTGAGGCGGGTGCGGGTGCTGGGCTCGTAGAAGAGGCTGGCCATGATCCGGCCCTTGAGCTCGTCGCTGCCGCCGGACGCCGCCACCAGCTCCATTGCCGAGGCGACGCTGAAGACGTGGTCGAGGAGGGGCCGGTCGAACTGCTGGCTCTCGACGACGTGCCGCAACTCGGTGCGGTGCCGCGCAGCGGTGGGCATAAAAAAATCTCCTTTCCGGCCTCGCAGGACCGGTTTAAAGGTGCTTGCCGCAAATAATACCGCCCCGGCCGTAACTATTGCCCGCTGGATGGCTTGAGGTGATGCGGAGGCCGGGTCCCGCCGGCTTCCATCTCCCCCACGAGAAGTGGCGTGGGGTCGAGTGCCGGGCCGGTTCCCTCACCAGGGGACCGGCTCCAGGCAGATTCTCGGCAGCGGACCTTAAAGGCCGTCAAGGCCGCCCGCCGGCGCTGTGGAACAATCGGCGCATGCCGGCCACCGCCATCCTCGGGGACATCCACGGCGATTACGACCGCATGATCGAGCTGGTCGGCAGCCTCGAACCGGAGGTGCACCTGGTCGTCGTGGGCGACTACTTCGATCGCTGGAGCGGCGCGGTCGAGGTCATCGAGTGGCTGATGGCGCGCCCCAACACGACCGCGCTGCTGGGTAACCACGACGCGCTGATCCTGGGCGTGGTCGAAGAGACCCGCCGCGGCCAGGAGGGCCGCAACACCGAGAACTGGCTCTGGAACGGGGGCAAGACCGCGGACCTGGCGAGCTTGATGAGGGCCCCCGACGCCATCGACTGGCTGCGCCAGCGGCCCGCGATGGCGATGGTCGGGGAAACGCTGGTGCAGCACTGCGACTCGCCTGTCTATCTCAACTACGGCGCCGACGTCGAGTCGGTCAACGACGCAGTCCGGCGCCGCCTCCTCAGCGGCGACGCGGAGGTGCTGTTCACGGTCTTTGCGGACCTCTGCCGGCGGCGCCAGTTCTACAGCCGCGACAGCCTCACCGCATACCTTGATGCCTTCAAGGCCAGGCGCCTGGTTCACGGCCATACCCCGCACACCCAGCCCCAGGCGATCTCGATGTTCGGCGGCTCGATCGTCAACGTCGACGGCGCTCTGTCGCGCGGCTTCGGCCCCGAGCCTCGAGGCTTCGTCCACTGGCTCGATGACGACGCCAAAGAGGCGGCCTCCAACCGCCGCTGAAATCTAGCCAGTCGGTGGGGGGCCGCCTATACTTGCGGCCACCTCTAATGTCCACCAGTCAGACCCGCCGGCGCACCCGCAGCCGGCTCCGAACCGCCGCCGCACTGGCAGTGCCGCCGCTCAGCGTCCTTCTCTTCGTCGCCACGCCGGCGGCGCCGACGGCTGCCAGCGCCGCCACACCTGGGACCGAGAGGCCGACCGCGACGAGCACCGACACGCCAACACCCGCCTGCGACCCCAACGTCGTCCCCGACTGCCCGGCGGCGAGCCCCAGCATCATCGTTATCAGCCCGGTCCCGCTGCAATCGCCGTCACCGGAGGCCACCCCGAGCTACCTGATGGGCATACCCTCGCCCAGCGTCGATCCGGGGATCAACAACGGGGGCACGCCGATCCCGCTTGGCGGCGGTTTCAACGCCTTCCCCAGCCCGGTCAGCGGCGGCCCCATCTCGGCTGTCTCCGACAGCAGCGGTCCCGGCGGGCCGCCCCTGCCGCTGCTCTTGATGGGCATGCTGGTGCTGGTCGGAGTCGCGGCCTCGATTCTCTTCGCCCTGGCGCCGCCTGGGCTGAGGTTCCCGGAACCTGGTGGTCGCCCGCCTCTCGTCCGCAGCGCCCGCGCCACCGAAAGCCCAGAGCTGATGGTGATGCACCCCCGCCCGCCGCGACCGCGCTCCCGGCGTCCCGGGCGAAACCCCTAGCAGCTCAGCCGGTCAGGGCTTTGGGATCCGCCCCTTGACCAGGTCGTAGCCGGGCTCCCTGCCGAGCTCGATCACCTTGACGCCCTTGTAGCCCTTGATCTTCTTGAGGTTGAGATCGATCGACTCGCGCACGTTTTTGGGCGCGTGCACGGAGTCGAACGCGATCACGTAGCAGGGGCCTTCCACCAGTGGCGAGACCGCCGTGCCGTGCATCACCTCGTGGCGGCTAACCGACGGCAGCCGCCGAGCCAGCGCCCGGCCCAGCATCAGCAGCTCCTGGCCCTCCGGCACGATGGCGCGAATGTCGTCCATCTGGAAGTGAAAAGCGGCGTACTGCACTGCGCGTCTAGCCGGCGGAACCCGCCGCCGCCCCCTGCCGCACCTGGGCCAGGAAGTCCTTGATCAGAGCCGTGACCTCGTCGGGGTGATCCACGTTGGACTGGTGGCCGGCGCCCTCGATCCGCACGAACCGCGCCCCCGGGATCAGCGACGCCAGCAGCTCGCCCTTCTCGATCTCGATCGGGACATCCTCGGTGCCGTGTGCCACCAGCGTCGGCAGGCTGATCTCACCCACCCGGCCCCGAATGTCATCGCGCTCGTCCACGCCCTGGCTGGCGCGGGGCGAACCTTCGGGATCGTTTTCACGCAGCCGGGCGATCCAGGCGTCGACCTCATCGGCGTGGCTGTCGATGAAGTCGTCAGGGAAGAAGCTGCGGGGGAGCGCCGATGTGAGCGCCTCGAACTGGCCGGCTCGCCAGATCTGGCGCATGGCCGCGTACATCTCCGCCTTCTCCGGGTCTTCGGGACCGGCCTGCGTGTCGATGAGGATCAGGTCGCGCAGGACCTCGGGGTGCTTGAGCGCCATGCGCATCCCGATGAATCCGCCCATCGACAGACCCGCGTAGTGGGTCGGCGCGATCCCCAGCGCCTGGATCAGGCCGTAGACATCCTCCATCTGGTTCCACATGTCGTAGCCGGCCTGGTCCTCGGTGGTGGTGGTGTGGTACTGGCCGCGGAGGTCGACCGCGATGACGTCGTAGTCCGACGCCAGCACGTCCATCTGCGGGCGCCAGTGCTCGGCGCCGAAGAGCAGGCCGGGGACCAGCAGCAGCGGCTCGCCCGAACCCTTGCGCTCGTAGTACATCTCGATGCCGTTGGTGGAGACGGTTGGCATTAACTCCTCCTCAAACCAGGGGGTATCAGATTACCGGCTCGCGCGATTCCACCGCTGGTGGGCATGAGGCGGCATAAGATCGAGCCATGAGCGCGGGACGGATCCTGATCATCGTCGGCGGCGTCATCCTCGTCATTGGCGTGCTGGTGCAGGCGGGGCTGCCGCTGGGCAGACTGCCGGGAGACTTCCGGATCAGCCGCGGCAATTTCACGCTCTACTCCCCGCTGGCAACCGGGCTCCTGATCAGCGTCGCGCTGACCATCATTCTCAACCTGCTTCTGCGCCGCTGAGCCGCAACCCGCGACGCCAACGTCGCAGGCGTTTACCGATCCTGAACAGCTCCTTAACCGGCACCGGCGTAGCGTGATGTCTGCGCCAGTTCCAGCGGGCTGGCGCATACAAGGCGCCGGCTCCATCGAGCTGGCGCTTTGTCTTTCCCGAGGCGCCCGGCTAGAGCTCCACGCCGAGGTTCAGGTGCCGGACGACGGCCCGGCCGGAGAGGACCTGGACCTGCGACACCGCGCCCGGGAGAAAGCGCAGCCGGGCCATACCCGGCTTGCCGCCGATGAGCGCCAGGACAACCGCCTGCAGCGTCTCCTCGGGCGCGACCATGACCAGGTCGCCGTCGCCGGCCTCGAGTATGCGGCGCAGCTCAGCGAGGTCGTCCGTGGCCACGCGCTCTGCCCCCTCGCCGGCGCCGGCGGAGTCGAGCAGGCGCTGCAGGTCATCAGCTGGGGTCTCGCTGTTCACCAGCCAGAGGCTGCGATCAGTCGGTGGAGGGTTGTACGGCGGCAAGGCGGACACGGGGCCAAACCTTATCGTTCCCGCCGGACCGGCGTCGGGCAGTCGCGAGCGGACGCGGCGTCAGGCGGTCGCGAGCGGACGCGGCGTCAGGCGGTCGCGACCGAACCCGGCGTCAGGCGGTCGCGACCGGCTCCAGCCGATGCCGCTGCACCGAAGGCCAGAGCAGGTTCAGGGCCAGCTGGGGATCCTGGCCGAAGTGGAGGTGGATGTTGGTCGCCAGCACGCCGGGGGCGGTGTAGCCCTCATGACCGACTCGATACCCCGACGGATCGAACAGCTCGTAGGCGTAGGTCACCCCGCCGTTGCCGTTGCTGACCTTGCTCCAGTGCAGCTCGTGGCCCCGCAGGCTTTGCCCGCGAGCGGCCAGGATGCAGTCGTCGAGGGTGCGCATCTCGCGATAGCCCATCTGCCTGACCCCGGTCTCCGGCCGCACCCTGAGCGGCAGCAGCCCCGCCATCTCGAGCTCGCCGCCATCAGGTCCGACCACGGCCCGGGCCAGGTACATCAGCCCGCCACACTCGGCATAGATGGACATTCCGTCGTTGTGCGCCTGCCGGACCGATTCCCGCATCCCGGCGTTGCCTGACAGCTCCTCGGCGTAGCGGTCGGAGCTGGCCCCGGCGATGTACAGCCCGTGGACGTTGGGCAGGTGGCTGTCGTGCAGCAGGCTGAAGGGAACGATCTCGGCGCCAGCTTCGCTGAGGATCTCCAGGTTCTCCGGATAGTACAGATTGAAGGCTTCGTCGTAGGCGACTCCCAGCCGGACCCCGGTGTCGGCGTCAGAGAGCACCGGCGTCGATACCCGGGGGATCATCCGCACCGGCCTGGCCTTTTCCGCGATCCGTTGCAGCAGGTCGAGGTCGAGGTGGCGCTCGATCGCGGCAACCAGCCGGTCCATGCTGTCGCCGGCAGCGCCCTCGGTGCCGGTCGCCGCCCCCTCGTCGGCCAGCGACAGCGCGCCCAACGCCGGGATGGCGCCGAGCACGGGGATCTTGGCCTGCTGCCAGACGGCCTCCTCCACCCAGCGGGCGTGGTTGTCGTCGGCGACCCGGTTGAGGATCACCCCGGCGATGCCGACGCGCGGGTCCATCGACTTGAAGCCCAGCGCAAGCGCCGCCGCGCTCTGGACGGTGCTGGCGACATCGAGGACCAGCACCACCGGCGCCTCGATCAGCTTGCTCAGCTCTGCGGTGCTGCCCTCGGTGCCGGCGCCCCACGAGTCGTAGAGGCCGAGCATGCCCTCGACGATCGCCAGGTCGGCGTCGACGCAGCCGCGGTGGAAGCTGCGCAGCATGGCGTCACGTCCCAGGATCCAGGGATCGAGGTTGCGGCAAGGGCTGCCGGCGGCCTTCGCCAGTAGCGCCGCGTCCTCGTGGTCGGGACCGACTTTGAAGGGCGTGACCCTGACTCCGCGACGCCGGTAAGCCGCCAGCAGCCCGGCGGTCAGAGTGGTTTTACCGGTGCTGCTGCCGGCGCCCGCCAGCACCAGCCTGGGGGTGTGGACCTCGTCGAAGCCAGACGTCACCGGTGGTTCTCCCTGGAAGACGGCGGGGCTTGGTGGTGTGACGTCGGCGGCGAGCGCCCCTGGCCAACCTAACAGAGCCGGTTAGGGATGTCTAGGCGAGGTTTGTGAAGCTCAGGAGGCTGCGGCCCGGACATCCTCCAGCTCCAGCCGTACCGCAGCGTCGCCGTCCCAGCGACTCACCTCGGGGCTGAAGAGGACATCGAGGCGCCGCCCCTGTTGGGCCAGGCGGCGGTAGTCGTCGATATACGCGCCGCGACGCCAGGCGACCGACTCGATGACGCGGTCGGCCCCCTCCAGCCAGAGCTTGAGGTGCTCTCGATCGGCGCCAAACGCGTTGGCGGCCTTGAGCACCAGGCCGCGCCCGCAGAACCGTGGCGGGCGGTTCCCCTGGCCGAAGGGTTCCAGCTGGGCCAGGTCATCGACAGCCTCGGTGCTGAGCTCGTCAAAGCCGACCTCGGCGTCGATAGGCATCAGCCGGCTCCAGCCGCCCGGTGGCTGGAGGCTCGCGGCATAGCCCTGCAGCCCCTCGATCAGGGCCGGCAGGTCCTGGTTGGCGCAGGCGAAACCGGCAGCCGCCTGGTGGCCGCCGAACCGGCTGAGCACTGGTGAGCAGCTGGCCAGGGCGTCGACAACATTGAACCCGTCGACGGAGCGGGCGGAGCCACGGCTCTCCGACTGACCCTGGTTGAGGACGAAGGCGGGCATGTTGTGGAGATCGACCAGCCGCCCCGCGATCAGGCCGACCAGGCCCAGCGACCAGCGCGGGTCGGCCAGCACGATCGCCGAGTCGGGCACGCCCTCGACCTCGAGGCGTTCGTCGGCTTCGGCCAGCGCGGTGTCGGTGGCCTCGCGGCGGGCCAGGTTGTGCCTCTCGAGGTGTTCCGCCAGCGGCCGGGCAACCTCCATGTCGTCGGCCACCAACAGGTCGAGGGCGAGGCGGGCGTCGTCCATCCGCCCGGCGGCGTTGATCCGGGGCGCCAGCTGGAAGGCGATGGCGGTCGAGTTCAGGGGCCGCTTCAGCATGCCCGACTCGACCAGCGCCCGGATCCCTGGCAGCGGCTGCTCCTCCATCGCCTGCAGCCCGCGGCGGACCAGGGTGCGGTTCTCGTCTACCAGCGCCACCACGTCGGCGACGGCGCCGATGGCGACCAGCTGGGTGAGCTGCTCCAGCGCGACGCCGTCGAGGCCCCCGACGCCGGTCTCGGCCAGGCCCTGGATCAGCTTGAAGGCGACGCCGGCGCCGGAGAGCTCCTTGAAGGGGTAGCCGTCGCCGGGTTGGTGGGGGTTGAGCAGAGCGTCGGGGCGGGCGATCTCGGCCGCGGGCAGGTGGTGGTCGGTGATGATCAGCCGCTGGCCCGCCGGTCTGCGCTCCACGACCTCGACGGAGTTGGTGCCGCAATCACAGCTGATCACCAGGACGGCCCCCTGCCGGTGGAGGTCCTCCAGCCCCTCGGGGCTGAGCCCGTATCCGTCGTTGACGCGGTGGGGGATGTAGGTGACGACCTCTGCGCCGGCGGCGGTGAGACCGCGCTGGAGCAGCGCGGTGGCGGTGACGCCGTCGGCGTCGTAGTCGCCGAAGATGGCGATGCGCTGGCCCTGGCGGATGGCTGCCGCCACCAATTCCACCGCCGGGGAGAGCGACTTCATCAAGTTGGGATCGTGGAGGGGAGCGTTTTCAGCGCTGAGGAAGGCGTCGACATCGACGATCGCCTCGCGGCGCGACCAGAGCACCCGCCGCAGCAGCGGCGAGGCCGCCGGCTCGAACGCCGCTGGCGGCGCGTCAGACGCCAGCTGCCACTGGCGAGGGATCCGTCGCGGTCGTCCGGGCGCCGGCCTCTGGGGGGTCACCCCGGCGGTCAACGCAGGCGGTTACGCGAGAAGGGCGACCGGGGGCGGATTCGGCGGTCCGGCGGGCAGTCGTTGCGGAGCCCGTGGCGGTGGAGGGTGCGCCTTACCGGGCGAAGCCCTGGGGGCCTCAGCCGGTAGAGCCGGGGTGCGCTCTGGTCGCCGGCGGATTGGGCGTCGGGCGATTCCTCAGGGGTTTCGGGGCTCTCGGGGCTGACCGGCTCCGGCGACGCGGCGGCGTCGGACGGCTGTCGGCCGTCACCTTTCGGATCGGAGGCGCCTCGGTCGTTGACCGCTGGGATCTCTTCTGCGATGTCTTCTTGGTCGTCCAATCCAGCCGTTCTCTCCTGGCTCAATTCTCTACCTCGGTGCCGTCGATGTCTACGCGGGAACCGGGTCGGAGGCGGTGATCAGGTTGCGCAAGACCATCGGCAGGATGCCGCCGTGCCGGACGTACTCCACCTCGGTGGCGTTGTCCACCCGCAAAAGCGCATCGAAGCGGGTCATCTCGCCACCGCCGCGCTGAGCTTCGACCTTGAGGACCTGTCGTGGGCTAAGGCCATCGGCGATGCCCTTGATGGTGTATTTCTCGGTTCCGTCGAGGCCCAACGTCTCGCGGCTTTCGGCGGGCATGAACTCCAGCGGCAGGATGCCCATCTGGACCAGGTTGCTGCGATGGATGCGCTCGAAGGTCTCGGCGATTACCGCCCGCACGCCGAGCAGGTTCGGCCCCTTGGCGGCCCAGTCTCGCGAGCTGCCGGCGCCGTACTCCTTGCCCGCCAAGACGATCAGCGGGACCTTTTCGTTGGCGTACAGCTCGGCGGCGTCGAAAATCGTCATCTCGGCGTCGTTGGGGAGGTGACGGGTCCAGAAGCCTTCGTGGTTTGGCACCAGCAGGTTCTTGAGCCGGATGTTGCCGAAGGTGCCGCGGATCATCACCTCGTGGTTGCCGCGGCGGGCACCGTAGCTGTTGAAGTCCGACCAGCCGACGCCGTGCTCGACCAGGTACCGCCCCGCCGGGCTGTCGATCGGGATCGACCCGGCTGGCGAGATGTGGTCGGTGGTGACGGAGCCTCCGACCATGACCAGGACGCGGGCCCCGACTATGTCCCCCATCTGCTCGGGCTCGGACTGGAGGTTCTCGAAGTACGGCGGCTCCCGCACGTATGTCGACTTGGGGTCCCAGTGGTAGGTGGGACCGGTGGGCGACTCCATCTCCTTCCAGTGGTCGTCGCCGGCGAAGACGCGGGCGTACTCCTTCTGGAACATGTCGACGCTGACGCACTCCTCGACGACCTGGGCCACCTCTTCCGGCGCCGGCCACAGGTCCGAGAGCATCACCGGATTGCCGTCGGAGTCGAACCCGACCGGCTCGGTGGTGAGGTCGGTGTCGACGCTGCCGGCCAGGGCGTAGGCCACCACCAGGGGCGGCGAACCGAGGTAGCTGGAACGCACCAGGGGGTGGATCCGGCCCTCGAAGTTACGGTTCCCGGAGAGCACCGCGCACACGTTCATGCCGTGAGCTTTGACGGCGGCCTCGACCTCGTCGGTGGCCAGCGGTCCGCTGTTGCCGATGCAGGTGGTGCAGCCGTAGCCGACCACGAAGAAACCGAGCTTTTCCAGGTAGGGCAGCAGGCCGGAGTTGGTCAGGTAGTCGGTGACCACCCTCGACCCCGGCGCGAGGCTGGTCTTGACGTAGGGCGGCACCACCATCCCCTTCTCCACCGCCTTCTTGGCCAGCAGCCCGGCGGCGACCATCACCGAGGGGTTGGAGGTGTTGGTGCAGCTGGTGATGGCCGCGATCACGACCGCCCCCTCGTGGAGCTCGGCGTGGCGGCCGTTGACACGGGCGCCGCGGGTGGCGTGGAGCTCGTCGACGGCTCCGCCCTCGGAATCCAGCCGGCCGAGGTCGGTGTCGCGGGTCTTCAGGGGCACCGCCGACGCCAGGTAGAAGCTCTGCCGCACCGAGTCCAGCGGCACCCGGTCCTGGGGTCGCTTGGGGCCGGCCAGGCACGGCTCGATGCTGGCGAGGTCCAGCTCCAGCATCTCGCTGAACTCGGGGATGGGCGTGTCGTCGGTGCGGAAGATGCCCTGCTCGCGGGTATAGCGCTCCACCATGGCGATGAGCTCGGGCTCGCGCCCGGTCGATTCCAGGTAGCGCAGGGTCTGGGCGTCGACCGGGAACAGCGCCGCGGTGGCGCCGTACTCCGGGCACATGTTGGACATCGTGGCGCGATCGGCGACCGAGAGGCTGCTCAGTCCGGTGCCGCAGAACTCGACGAACTTGTTGACCACGCCATGCTCGCGCAGCATCTGCGTCAGCGTCAGCACCAGGTCGGTGGCGGTGGCGCCGACGGGCAGGGCACCGTGGAAGCGGACGCCCAGCACCACTGGGCGAGGCAGGAAGATCGGCTGGCCCAACAGCGCCGCCTCCGCCTCGATGCCGCCGACGCCCCAGCCCAGCACGCCCAAGCCGTTGACCATGGTGGTGTGGGAGTCGGTGCCCACCAGGGTGTCGGGGATGGCGATGCCGCCGCCATCCTCCTGGCGGACCTGGACCACGCGCGATAGGCGCTCCAGGTTGACCTGGTGGCAGATGCCCATCCCCGGCGGGACGACGCTGAAGCTCTTGAAAGCCTGCTGCGCCCACCGCAAGAGGGCGTAGCGCTCGAAGTTGCGCTCGTACTCGCGCACGATATTGGCGTTGTAGGAGTCGATCGAGCCGAAGGCGTCGACCTGCACCGAGTGGTCGATGACCAGGTCGGCGGGGGCCAGCGGGTCGATCCGCTGGGGGTCGCGGCCGGCGCGCTCCATGGCGGCGCGCATCGCCGCCAGGTCGACCACCGCGGGCACGCCGGTGAAGTCCTGGAGGAGCACCCGGGACGGCGTGTAGGGAACCTCCGCTTCGGGTGGCGGCGCGGCCGGCCAGTTGGCCAGCGCCTTGAGGCTGACGTCGGTGGCGCGATCGTGCTCGAAGTCGCGAAGCACACCCTCGAGCAGGATCTTGACCGTGAAGGGCAGCTTGTCGATTTCGCCGATACCCTCGTCGCCGATCTTGCCGAGACGGTAGAAATCGAGATCGGTGCCCTCGAGGCGGGTTCGGCTTCCGAGCAAGGTCATGTCCTCCGTGGCTTTCGGCGCGCGCTCAAGTTTAGTGTTCGCCGGGCCGGTCGGCCGGAGATCGGCCGTCTACTGCCAGGCGCGGTCGACAACGGCCACGGCGGCGGGGTTGCCGGCGAACAGCGAGTCCGCCGCGGCGCGATCGGTGATGCCGGCCTCGACCAGGCTGGAGGGCAGGCCCAGGTCCCTTACCAGGCGCCGGAGGGCGTCGGCGGCACGGCCGGACTCCACCCCCAGGCTCTCCGCCACGCACGCCTCCTGGGTCATCTTCGACGGTCTTTCGAGCTCGACCACCGCCGGCAGCAGGATCGCCGACGTGAAGCCGTGGGGGATCCCGAACCGGGGGCCCAGCTGCCGGCCCATCTGATGGCTCAGACCCCACTCGATGTGGTACGAGCCGGTGTGGGCCATCCAGGCCGCCTCCAGGCAAAGCCGTCGCGGCTCCTCGTCACCGGTCAGCGAGAGCTTCAGCTTCCTGGAGAAGACCTCCAGCGCCGCCGACGCCAGCGCATCCAGGTAGGGGATGGCATTGCGCGCCATGATCGTCTCGGTGGCGTGGTCGATGGCGCGCATACCGGTGGCCGCCCAAAGCCAGTCGGGAGTCTCGGCGGTGAGCTGCGGGTCGAGGAAGATTGCGTTCGCCGTCAGGCTCTTGTCGCGCCCGCCCAGCTTGACCAGTGTGGCGTCGTCGGTTTGGCCGAAACTGCACGCGAACTCCGCCCCCGACAGGGTCGTGGCCAGGTCGACGATGGGGAGCCGTTTGTCCCGCGCGCCGGTGGCGGCGAGGCTGTACTTGACCGCCTTGGCGCAGTCCACCGCGCTGCCGCCGCCGAACGCCACCAGGCCATCGGCGCCCGCGGCCTTGAACGCGGCGATGGTCGCGTCGACGGTGGTGGTTGGGGTGTGGGCTGCCACCTCACCGAAAACCGATGCGACCCGACCGCCCGCCGCTTCCCGGACCCGAGTCAGCAGGCCCCCGCGCGACAGCGTCCGTCCGGTGACCAGGAGAGCGCGCTCGACTCCGAGTCGTTGCAACTCGTCGGCCAGACCCAGGTAGACGCCCGGGCCCAGGTAGAGCCGCTCGATTGGGAGCGGCTCGTAAACGGTGGTTTGGCTCAGAGGTTGCCCCGACGCGCCTGCTCGCGCTCGATCGCCTGGAACAGGGCCTTGAAGTTGCCCTCCCCGAAGCCACGGCTGCCGCGCCGCTGGATCACCTCGAAGAAGAGCGTCGGCCGATCCTCAACCGGCTCGGTGAAGATCTGCAAGAGGTAACCCTCGTCGTCTCGATCCACCATAATGTTGAGCCGCTCGATCTCCTTGACGTCCTCGCGGATCTCCCCCACCCGCTCCCAGAGGTCGGCATAGTACTCGGCCGGCACAGTCAGGAAGCGCAGCCCGCGCCGCCTGAGCTCGTCCACTGTGGCGCAGATGTCGCCCGTGATCATGGCGATGTGCTGCACCCCGGGGGCGCGGTTGAACTCCAGGTACTCCTCGATCTGCGACTTCTTCTTACCGGGTGCCGGCTCGTTGATGGGGAACTTGATCTTGCCCGAGCCGTCCTGCATCACCTTTGACATCAGGGCCGAGTACTCGGTGGTGATGGCCTCGTCGGTGAAATGCTGCATCAGCTCGAAGCCCATCACCTTCTGCCACCAGTCCACCCACTCGTTCATCTTGCCCAGCTCGACGTTGCCGACGACATGGTCGATTGCCGCCAGCCCGACTCCGGCGCTCTTGGCCGGGGCCCCGGGGACGGCCTCGAAACCGGGCCAGTAGGCGCCGTGGTAGTCCTTGCGCTCGACAAATCCCAGCAGCACCTCGCCGTAGAGCTGGACGCTGGCGCTGCCCGCCCGGCCGCTGGAGTCCTCGCCGAAGGTCGGCTCCTCGACCGGGGTGGCGCCGCGCGAGACCGCCTCGGTGAAGGCGGCGCGGACGTCAGGCACCCGCAGGCTGACCCGCCGCACGCCGTCGCCGTGCTGATGGGCGAACCTCGTGATGGCGTCCTCGGGACCCATCCCGCTGGTCAGCAGGAACGTCATCTGGCCCTGCCGGAGGACGTAGCTGGCAAAACCACGCATGCCGGTTTCGGGACCGGCGTAAGCGACCAGGTCGAAGCCCATCGCGGTCTGGTAGAAGTGCGCCGCCTGCTTGGCGTTGCCGACCCAGAAAGCGATGTGATCGATGGCCTCGATCGGCATGTGGTCGACCCGGGCCTCGTAGCGCGGGGCGGTCTGCGTCATTTGGCGGCCTCCTTAGCTCTCATGGTAGACCCTCCACCTCCGCGGTCAAGCCGACAAAAAGAAGGAGGGCGGAGCCTTCATCTGGCTCCGCCCTCCGGCTAGAGTTCGCGGCGCCCGTCAGGGCGCCGCGTATCAGGCGTCGGTCTCTTCGACCTCCCCGCCGAGGCGGCGAAGTGACTCGTAGGCGACGACACAGATCATCGCCATGAGAAGCGCCGCTGCGAAGGTTGCGACCTCGGACTGCGGGCCTCCGAAGACGGAGTTGATCGGCAGCGTCGGACCACCGATGCCCGCCTTGGGCAGGGTTATCGCAGCCGCGAGGACCTGCTGGGCAGGAATGGTCACGTTGGCCACCACGGTGTTGGACGGCTTCGAGCCCTCCTCAGTCGTGGTAACCACGGCGGCGTTGGTCACCTGGGTTGTGGTACCGAGTGGGAAGTCGTTGGAGAGTTGGATCTTGAACGTCAACAGCTTCTGTGTGCCGTCGCCGTTGACTGACCCAAGGTTCCAGGTGATGGTGTGCGTCGCCGCGTCGTAGGTGCAGCTCGTACCACCGGTGCAGGAGCCGGCCACGTAGGCGCTGTGCGCAACAGGCACCACGTCGGTGACCGTCACGTTGCTGGCGGCTCCGACGCCGTTGTTGGTGTACGTCAGCTGGTACTCAAGGATGTCCAGAGGGTGCGCCGTGATCGGGCCCGCGGCGAAGCCTCCGCCGTTCTGCGTGGTATCGGGCACGCTCAGGTCCTCCTCCGCCTTGACCAGCGAAGAGTCCGGCGCGACGTAGTGCTTGATCGCAGGTCCGGACCCACCAGGCCCTGCCTGGCTGCCGTCCGGGCTTGTAGTCCGCGTCAGCTCCACGCCTCCGATGTCGAGATCGGCTGTGGCGTTGGCCGTGTACGTCGCTACGACGTCGCTGTTGATCGTCAGCGTGCAGGTGGCGGTGTTGCCACCGTTACTGAGGACCGGGTTGGCACATGTGGTGCTCATCGTGGTCGGCGTCGGGGTGACGCTTGCAGTCACCGAGTCGAAGACCACTGGGCTCGCCCCCGAGGGGATCGCGTTCACGGTGATCGTGAAAACGTGCTCGTGGGTGACCACGTTGGTTGCGCTGGGCGGACCGATTGTGATCGAGGCATCGACCCACGTCTTGACCGCGCTCACGCTGTCACCCGGAAGGCCGTCCCCAGTGGACCTGGTCATGGACACTCCAAGGACGCTCAGCGTGGTGCTGGCCTTGACCGTGGTCTGACCCGCCTTGGTTGAAGTGATTGACACCGAGCAGCTGCCACCCGTTGTGGTGCAGGTGCTGACGCCGCCGACAAAGGCCGCATTGGCGCCGCCGGTGTTTGTCAGCGAGAAGGTGACATGAGTCCCGTTCGGCGCCGTGACGTAGCCGGAGCCGTTGTTCACATTCACCGTCGCCGTGAACGTGTGCGGTGTCCCCACGGCGTTGGTAGCGGTGAGAGGCGCAATGGAGATGTTGGCATCGACGGCCTGGATGGGCTCTTCACTGCATCCGCTACGCGAACCGACGTTGTAGTTATCGCCGGCATACGTGGCGACCCACCAATAGGTGCCCGTGGTCGTGATATGGGCATCGCTCAGCGATATCGTGCCGGTACTGGCACTCACGACTCCGGTGGCCGGCGGGGTAAGAAGGCCCCCGGCCGTGTACGTGCCAGGGGAGACGACTTTTTCGAATATGGGATCGGCGTTGCAGTTGAACGTCGCGCTCGGGCCGTAAAGGTCAAAGGTGACCTGGCCGGGGACGAAAGCACTGTTTGATGCCGGCACGAAGACCTGGGTGCTGGACGTGTCACCAACGGTCGCGGTGAGCGACCGGACGTCGACACTCTGGGACAGCACACTGGTATGGGTCGTCGTGGGATTCTTGGCGACCGTGAAGCACTCCGTGCTTGGCTTGTCGAGGTCCGAGCTGGCCGCGAAGTTGGCGCTGTTGGGGGCGTAGGTCGCCTGCCAGCAGTAGGTGCCGCTCGCCAGCGTGTTCGGCGTGGTGGTGCCACTGACCCCCACCGGGGTGGTGGCCGAGCCGGTGTTGTCAAGAAGTACCGGCGATCCGATCGCAGTGCACGTGGTCTGTCCCGGGACACAGAGCTTGAAGGTCACGTAACCGGTGGGTGGTCCGCCGGTCCCCGAGTTGAGGGTGACGGTCGCGCTGTCGGTCGCGTGTACACCGGGTAGCTGCGAACCAGAGGCGGTGTTCGGGCTCGACGTCGTCACCGTCGTGGTTTGACCAACGACCCTGAAGCACTCGTTGTCGAAATTGGTCGGGACTGCGCCACTGTAGTTGGTCTGGCTGCCACCTGTGTATACCGCCCGCCAGCAGTAGACGCCGACAGCGGTCGGGGCCGTCGGGGGCGTTGGCGGCGAGTTGTAGGTGGCGGTGGGCGGAGCTGATAAGGCGTTAGAAGAGGTCTGGGTCACCGGGGAACCGACGAGAGCACCGGCGCCGGCCGGGCAGCCGCCGCTGGCATCGGCCATCGGACCGCACAAAGAGAACTGGACGGTGCCGGTCGGGGCGCCTGCCCCGGTGGTACCGGTGACGGTCGCCACATCACTCACCGCGGTGCCTGGTGCTACGACGTTGGTGGGGTTGGTGCTCGATGCAGTGGCGATCGACGACGGCTGGCAGAAGGGCGGACTGATCGACTCACTGAGGTCCTTCATCTGGGCGCTCGTGGACTGCGATGACCTGGAGTCCATATAGACCGAGCCGAACGAATGGCAGTTGAAGGCGCCGGAGGTATCGAAGAGAAGCTTGGTGATATTGATGCCGCCTTCGCCAAATTTGCCATCGGCGCTGTTGGCAGCCATCCAGTCACTCCCGAGGGTCCCGGCGCTGATGCTGGCGAAGGCGCTGCCGTTCCATTTCGCGATGTCAATTGCTTTGGCGGCGCCGCCGTTGGTGAAGGTCAGGGTTATGACCAGATCGCCCGTCTGACGGTTTGGCGGGCAGTGGAAGCCGGGGGTAACCGGAGGTGGGGTCTTGCTGAATACGAAGTCGACGAAAGAATCCCCGTTACCGGATAGACGCGTGTAGCGGAAGAAGCCGTACTGCTGGTTGCCGAAGGTATGGATCGCAACCTCACCGCTCGTCAGCTCGTCCTTAGCCTCGCTGGTCTCGTTGGTCGTACAAGTGAAGCTTGCGTCCCCGTACTTGACTCCGCCGGCAAAGTCGAGTTCGCCCGTCCCCGATACCAATGGGAAGATGGCCAGCGGCTGATATGGGAAGGCGGCCATACCCCAGTCGACGGCAGGCGGTGCCTCCTGGGTGATATTGCCGTCCATCTCAAATCCCGGTGCCGGACCGAACAGGCAGGGCTGCGTGCCGACAGGGGTGGTGGCCGAACAGTCCTGGGAGAGGGTCGCGTGGGCGACGATGGGCGCACTTATACCTAGGAGGTTGATTGACACGATCGCGACGAGGGCCGCGATCCGGTTGTGCACCAGGGCGCGGAGCCGGATTCTGGGCGCGGAAAAGGTAGTCGTTATCCGACTCCTGTTCGTCATGTATGTCCCTCCTCGCGACGGTCCCCACAGTCCGAAGCGTTGATTAGTGACGGGCTCTCCCGCCTATTACGTCGTCCCTAGCAAACCCGGTAGCCGACTGGTCACGACGTTGCCACAGCAATGTCGCTATGTATACGTATTAGTAACAGTTTGGAGCGCCCAAATCTTCAATTCGATTTTGGCCGCTTGGCGGTGGGGCGCTCCCCTCTTCGAGGATTCGTCCCAAGTGTGTAACGGAGTCGCCGGATGATACCTGCCGGGTTTTCGGATGCGCAACTTGCGCAAGGCCGTTTTTGAGTTCAGAAGGGCCCTACACAAAGCTGTGCCGGCTGCGTCCCAGGCTTGTCACCTGGAGCAACCGGCACGGCTTCTCGAGCCTCTCGGATCAGAGAACGGGAGATCGGAATTGGGAATCGGGAGGTGGGCGCCGGCACGTGACCACCGGCGCCCCCCGATAAGTTCGGCCTTATGCCTCCGCTGCGGCGCCGTTGCGCCGGGCGTCGAGCACGCAGCCAATCACGGCCAGAAGGCCGATCAGGGCGAAGACCAGCAGGATCGCGAAGGCGGCGCCGCTCAGCGGCGAGCTGCCCTGCGGGCCTGCGCCGGTCAAGGGAAGGCCAACAGCGGCTGGGGCGACCCCACTGGCCGGCGCTACGCCGCCGCCGGGATTTGAGCCGTTGTTTGAGCCGTTGTTTGTGCCGTTGGAGGTGCCTTCAGTACCGCCGCCGGGCGGGCTTGGAACCACCACCGGAGCGACAGGACTGACGACCACCGTCTCGTTGGCGGCCTCGCAGCTGTCGCTGGCAGGACTGTTGTTGGCGTCCCCGGAGTAGGCGGCAACGAACCGGTAGGTTCCGGTGGCGAGGGGCAGGAAGTTGCCGCTGCCGTAGTTGCCGTTGCCGTTGACCGGCACCGTCGATGTGAAGGTCGGCGTGCCGCCGCAGGTCGCGCCAGGGCCATAGGCCTTGAAGGTCATCGTGCCGGTGGGGCTGACGCCACCACTCAGGGCAGCGGTGTCGCTGATGTTGCTGCCCAGGGTCACTGCCGCCGATGCGGTGGTGACCACGGTTGGGTTGCCACAGGCGTTGAAGGTGATCGGGGCGACCAGGTCCTTCATCTCGTCGGTCTCGCCTTCAGAAGCATGCGAGTCCATCCAGACCTTGCTGAACTGGGTGCAGGAGATGGCTCCCAGGCCTTCGACCTGGGTCAGGTTCACAGCCGCCTCGCCATAGGTCGCCTTGTTGCCAGTGTCGTCGTAGCCGCTCTCCCAGCCGACGCCTTCCGATCCGATCGGCAGGTCGACGAAAGAGCACTGCAGCGCCGGGTTCACCTGGGTGTAGTCGCAGGTCCACTTCTCGAGGGCAATGGTCCTGGTCGCACCGCCGCCCGTGAACCCGAACTCGAAGCTCAGGTCGCCGGTCTGACGCTTGGGAAGCGAGTTGCAACCCTGGTTGGTCGTGAGGTTGTGGGTGGCCTGGCTGAAGTTGAACTCGAAGAAACCGTCGCCGCTGCCGCTGACGCGAGAGAAGTCGACGTACATGTACTGCTGCCCGCTAACGGTGCGAAGGGCAATGTCACCAGTGATGATGTCGACCTTGGGAGCGCTCTTGTGCTGATCGCAGGTCCAGGTCGACTGGTTGTTGCGGAACGAACCCTGGACGAAACCGTCGTCCTGCTGGGAGCTGTACAGGTCGGTGAAGTGGGTCACAGACATCACTGACGATGCCGTGCTCCAATCAATGCCGTTGCTGCTGTCGACCGTGCGATTGCCGTCGATCTCGAAGCCGCCGTCAGCGGCGGGACCGAACAGGCATGGGGCGTGGGTGGTGGCCGAGCAGGGGCTCATGGTCGCGGCGAGAGCGCGGCCACCTGTGAGCCCGAGCGCGGCAAAGAGCGCCAATGCGGCGCCTATCGAAAGGGCGATGAGCCGGTATCGATACCGGCTGAGGTCGGGATTCAAAGTCTTCGTCACGTGTGTCCTTGCCTCCTCTGGGTTGTCCGTGCGGCTCCTGCGCCGCCGGAATTAGTCCTTATGAGAGATGAATCAAGCCGGCGATATACCGGTCGCAGGGGTGTAACGGAAGCGTGGGGGGAGACCTGCGCCGAAACTTGCACAGAAGTCACAGTTGCGCGTCGGGGGCGTCCCGACGGTATGCCAGGTCTGGCGGGCTAGATCAGGCTTGGCGGGCTACGGCAGCGTCGAGCGGCTTCAGCCGGGCGAGATTTGGGTGCCTCTCGCGGCGCGGCAGCGACGGATCGTAGGCGTCCGACCGATCGATCCGGTCCGGCCCGCGGTCCACCACGGGGATCGGGTTCCCGTACTCCGTGGATCGCTCCCTGGGGACGCGCCCCGCGCCCTTGATGGCGCTGATGATCTCGTCGACCTCGAGGTTGCTGCCGTGGTCGGCGCCAGAGCTGCGCGAGATGGTCTCCTCCATCAGCGTCCCCCCAAAGTCGTTGGCGCCCCACCGCAACGACTCGGCGACGCCCTCGGGACCGATCTTGACCCAGCTGGTCTGGATGTTTGGGATGTCCTTGCCGAAGTAGAGCCGGGCCAGCGCCGTCAGCTTCAGCGACTCCTCCAGCGGCACCGGCGCGATCGGGTACCGCTTGGAGAGCGGGTTGTGCTCGTTCTGGAAGGGCAGCAGCACGAATTCCGTGATGCCGCCGGTCTCGCGCTGCAGATCGCGGATCACCTGCATGTGGCGGATCCGGTGCTCCCAGTTCTCGATATGCCCATACATCAGGGTGCTGGTGGTCTTGAAGCCGACCTCGTGGGCGGTGCGGACGACGTCGATCCACGCCTGCGTGTCCAGCTTGTTGGGGCAGATGACCTGGCGCACCTCCTCGACCAGCACCTCGGCGGCGGTGCCCGGCAGGGTGCCGAGACCCGCAACCTTGAGGTCCTGGAGCACCGATCGCACCGGTTTGTGCTCCAGGCTGGCCAGCCAGCGGATCTCCTCGGGCGAGAGCGCGTGCAGGTGCAGCTCGGGCCAGCGCGCCTTGATGTCTTCGAACAGCTCGATGAAGAAGCGGAGGTCGAGGTCGGGCATCAGGCCCGACTGCATGCAGATCTCGGTGGCGCCCCGCCGGACCGCGTCCTCGATCTTGACGAAGATCGCGTGGCGGTCGTGCCAGTAGGCGCCGTCGTCGCTCGGATTGCGGCGGAAGCCACAGAAGAGGCAGCTGCCGACGCAGGAGTTGGTGACGTTGACGTTGCGATTTACGACGTAGGTGACGACGTCGCCGACCAGCTCCTGTCGCAGGCTGTCGGCGGCGGCACGCAGGTCAGCGGCGGTCTCGGCGTAGAGCGGGAGGCGTTCCATGGGCCGGTAGCCGCGCGCGCTCACGGCGGATGCCAGCGACTCGACCGCGGGCCAGCGGTGCCGGGGCGAGACGGAGTCGCCGTTGACCGAGATTCCGCCAAGGTCCCGAGCGCCCTCGTCGAGGAGGTCGGTCCAGTCGGCGGTGGCGGTTGGAGCGCCCGCCAGCAAGTTCGGTGGAACCTGGACCTTGACCTCGGGAGGGAGGATGCAGCGGGCGTCGCGCACCGCCTCGGCCATGGTCGCGGCGTCGGGCGCCGGCTGGCTCGCCATCGGGGTGCCCGGCTTGGGCTGGAAGTCCTGGACGATCACCTCTTCGATGTGGCCGTAGCGCCGCTGCACGCCGGCGATGGCCTCCAGCGCGGCGCGCCGGTCGCCGGCCGACTCGCCGATGCCCACCAGGATCCCGGTGGTGAATGGGATCCCCAAGTCGCCGGCGTCGGCGATGTGGCGGAGCCTGGCCGCCGGAGCCTTGTGGTAGGCGCCGCTGTGGGCCTTGAGGTCCTCGCGGAGGTTCTCCAGCATCAGGCCCATCGACACGTTCCAGGGCTTGAGCCGCTCCAGCGATCGGCGGCTCAGCACCCCCAGGTTCGAGTGCGGTAGCAGTCCGCGGCGCATGGCCGCGCGGCAGACCTCGATGGCGAGGTCGATGAAGGCGTCTTCGGCGGCGTCGTCCTCAAGGGTCCCCGCCGGCGGAACTCGGTCGGGGAACCGCGCGGCGAGGGCCTTGGCCACGTCGGGAAGGTCCCAGGGACGCTCGCCTGCCATCACCAGGACCTCGCGGCAGTGGCGGGACTCGCCCAGGTCTAGAAGGCGCTCGACCTCGGCCGGCGAGATCAGGCCGCCTTCGTCGCTGCGGTACTCGCAGTATCCGCACCGGGCCAGGCAGCGATAGGTGAGGTCGACGGTCACCGAGCGGCTGAAGGTGACGAGGCGGTCGGTGTCCCAGCGTGGCATCGGCGGCGCCGCGGACGCCGATGGGTCGAGGCCAAGCACCGGCAACTCCTCCACGCGCTGATTCTAGTTGGCGCCCACGGCCACCCCGATGGGGTCAGTCTGCCGAACTGTCCTCCTCGCCGGCCGGCGTCGCCACGCTGTTGGCTCGCACCCGAGCGGACCACCATCCAGCCAGCAGCGCCACCGCGCCTGCCGCCGCCGTCACCGCTGCCACACCTTCTCCGACCCCCGTCGACGTAGTTGGCGTTGGGGCCGCCAAAGGCTGGGCGGCGGTGGTGTTCGCCGGGCATACCGCCTGGCCGACTGGCCCGCTGGGGCGCTGCACCGTGCCAAAGGCCAGCTCCTGAACTGGCATGTTCTGCGGCGCCGACGGCGGTGCCACCGGGGTAGTTGGTGCTTGAGGGGTTATGAAGTGGCCCGCCCCGTCGGTTGTGATGCACTCGCCCAGGACGCGGGGATCAGCCCGATTTGTCGCCGGAAGCCCGGCGATGTTGAAGCTCTTGGGGCCGCCGGCGAAGTTGAACGCCGAGGTGAGGTCGCCTACCGTCTGGCGCCGCCACTGACTCAGGCCTGGGGTGCCCTGCAATGGCGTCCCCAAGCCCGGGCTCCGGTTGGGGACCGGCACCTTGAACACCGTCTCGAGGAAACGAAGCGTCGAGGTGTGGTCGAAAGTGTCGGAGCAAACCAGCGGCGCGCCGTCCGGGGTCGGATTCCGGCTGAACGGCGAGACCACCAGCATCGGGACGCGGAAACCGAGGCCGATCGGGTCGAGGTATTGGCCGTTGCCCGACTCGGCGTAGGCCGGCAGGCTTGACGCCGGAGGCCGCGGGATGAACTCGCCGGCGGTCGCGGGATGCGGCGCCGGTGGCGGAACGTGGTCGAAGAAACCGCCGTTCTCGTCGTACGTGATCAGCATCGCGGACTTCGACCATTGAGGGCTCGCCGTAAACGCGCTCACAGCCATCCGCACGACGTCCTCGCCCCATTCGATCGGGGCCGGTGGATGCTCGGAGTCGGTCACGAAGTTGGCGAAGATCCAGGACACCTGGGGCAGCGTGCCCATCTGGCAATCGGTCAGGAAATTGGCGAACGTGGGCAGGAACGCGTTGTCGTACAGCGGCTGCCCCGCCCCCGACGGGAAACCGTGACTCTTGAAGTACGCCAGCGGGTTCTCCTCGGCGTTGGTGGTGGGGTCGCTGTACACCTTCCAGCTGATGCCGGCCGCCTGGAGCAGCTCGGGATATGTCTTCCAGCCGCCCGAGGCGCCCAGCGCCCCATAGTAGTTCTGTCGACTTGATACCTGGGTGTCCAGGAACTGGACGCCGCCGTCCCAGGCGTCGGGGTCCATGGTGCCGGTCATGGTGTACAGACGGTTGATGTCCGTGCCGCCGATGACCGAGCAGAAATAACCGTCGCAGATCGTGAAGTTGTCGGCTAGCGCGTAGTAGAACTCGAGGTCGCCGCGGTCGAAGTAGGCCATCGTCAAGGGCCCGTCGGTGCTGCTGTAGCCGGACGGGACGATGGCCGGGTTCACGTGCCCGTCCACCCAGCGGTCCAGGGCGCCGCCGTTGTAGACGTAGTGCTGGGTCTTCCATTGGTGGTCGATATCGGCGCTGCACATCCCCTGGCGTGGCGATATCGGTAGCGGCGCCGGGTTGGTGTCGAGATGGAAGGGCTCGAGCGGGTCCGGCCAACCGCCGGCCTGCGCCTGGGTGAAGCCCTGCCGGAAGATATTCAGCGCCCCGGGGCCGCGATCGTCGAAGCCGCGCACGCCTTTGTAGCGACCGAAATAGTGGTCGAAAGAGCGGTTCTCCTGGATCAGGATCACCACGTGCTCGATATCGCCGATCGCGCCGCAGGCCGGTGGGGCTGCGAGCGCCTCGAGAAGCGACGCTGGAAGGACCCCAGCCATCGTTCCCGCTGTCCCCGCGGCTCCCACCTTGAGCACCTCCCGGCGGGTGGGCCTCAGTGGCATCCGCGAATCGTAACCATGTTTGGGTTAACGGCGCCGGTCTAGTCCAAGTGCGACCGCTCGACCGCTCGGGGCTAGGCCACCGTCTCCTTGAGAGCGCTCATGACCCGATCCCACGAATCGTTGGACGCAGCCTCCCATTCCGGAGTGCGGAAGAAGCAGTGGGGGGCGCCATCGTAGACCTTGAGCTCGGCGACACGGCCGGCGGCCTGAAGCCGCTCTTCCATCTGGCTGACATCGGTCAGCGGGATGCTCTCGTCACCGCCGCCGTACGACCCCACCACCCGGGCCTGGATCTTCGACGCCTCCTCCAGCGGCGAATATGGCTTGGCACCGTCCGGCCCGGTCCAGGCCGTGAGGTGGCCGTAGAACGGGATCAGCAGCTTGACCTCTGGATGACGGGCGGCGAAAAGGTAGGCGACCCGGCCGCCCCAGCAAAACCCGGTGACCGCCAGGTTGCCGACCAGGCCCTCTCCCTTGAGATGCTCGAGCGTGGTCTCGAGATCGCCGATGGCGACGTCGTCGGCGACGGCGCCGATTCGCGCCCCGGCGGCCTCGTGGGTCTGTTCGGGCAGCTTTCCCTGCCGGGCGAAGAGGTCCGGGCACGCCGCCAGGTAGCCGGCGCCGGCGTACTGGTCGGCGAGGTCGTAGTAGTAGCTCTCGGGGTCGAAGTAGTCCTGGACTATGAGCACGGTTGGGTACGGCGGCGACCCCTCAGGACGGCTCACATGGACCTGGAAACCGGCTCCATCGGCCGCCGTCAACTCGATGTTCTCGCCGGCCCGGGTCTGCTTGCCCGGCCAGTAGTTCACGTTCGGATTGCACATGCTCACATCCTCCAGCTGCCGACCGAGGGGTCGAGATCAGCTCAGGGTAGAGGATTGGGCCGGACCCAGTGGCGGATGTAGTCGCCCTCGGCGCCGGGCGCTCCCAGAAGTGCCGGGTAGGCGTGGACCAGGTGGATGGCGTGCTCCCGATGGCAGAGATCGAGCATGAACGCCTCGGCCCCGGCGCGGGCGCTCTCTTCGCTCGCCGCGCGCGAGAGGACCGCGCGGGCCACCTCCCGGACCGAGATCGTCCCGAATCGCAGAGCCGTCAATACCGTGGCAGCGGCGCCGGGCTCGGGTCGGCCGCCCAGGCCCGAGGTCAACTCTTTAAGCGCAGCGCGCGCGGTGGCGGGCGTCGATCCCGGCGGCGCCGGCTGATCATCCGGCTCCGCCAGCTCGCCGCGCCAATCTCCCACCGAATCCGGTGCGTCGTTCGCTGCCATCAGGCTGCCCTCGAGCGCCGGCTGCGGCTCGGGGTCGACGTTGAGACGAGCAAGCCATGCGGCGCTGAACTCGTCGAAGTTCGCCGGCGGCCGCCCCTCAGCATCGAGCATCAGCTGCGGGCTGACCAGCAGCTGATCGTCAAACGTCTGCGAGACCACACCCGTCATCTGCAGGCCGCGGGTGGCGCGGGCGTCGCGGCGGCGGGCGTAGGGCGTGTGATCGCGGTTGAAGTAGACGCCCCAGCTGCCTGCCTCCTCGGCGACATGATTCAGCTCGCGGGCTGCGTCGCCGCGGCGAACGACCAGCCGGCTGCCGCGGGCTTCGAGCCCCTCGGCAAGGTCCAGCAGCGCCGCCGCTAGGAACGCCAGCCGCCACGGCTCAATCGCTCGGGGGTGGGCCGGGGATCCGATGATCGCGTCGTCGAGCACGAACACCGGCAGCACCGGGTCGCCGGAACGCAGCGCCGCATCGAACGCGGTGTCGTCGTCGAGGCGAAGGTCGCGCCGGAACCAGTGGATTACCGAATCAGGCATCGGGAGATCATCACCGCCCCGCCCGACTTACGCGGGTCAGTGGCGGAAGTGCCTCCTGCCGGTGTAGACCATGGCCAGTCCTCGATCGTCCGCCACTTCGAGCACCTCGGCGTCTTTGACGCTGCCGCCGGGCTGGATGATCGCGGTGATGCCGGCGTCGGCCGCGGCCTCCACCCCATCGGTCATGGGGAAGAAGGCGTCCGACGCGAGCACGCTGCCGGCGGCACGCGCGCCCGCTCGCTGGGCTGCCAGCTGCACCGATTCGACGCGGCTCATCTGGCCGGCGCCGACCCCGACCGCAGCCCCGTCCTGAGCCAGCACGATGGCGTTGGACTTGACGTGCTTGACGACGCTCCATGCCAGCAGCATCTGCTCCCACTCGGCCTCGGTCGGCTGGCGCCGGCCCACACTGCGCATCCCGGAGCGCTCCTCGATACCGGCGTCCGGGCTCTGCACCAGGAAGCCCCCGGACACGACCTTCACCACCGGCGACGGCGGTGCCGCCGCCACTTTCAGGACGCGGAGCTTCTTCTTGGTCGCGAACAGCTCCAGGGCGCCCGGGCTGAAACCGGGGGCAGCTACGGCCTCCACAAAGATGGTGCTGATCCTCCGAGCCGTCTCCTCGTCGCAGTCCTGGTTGAGTGCGACGATGCCTCCGAAGGCAGAGGTTGTGTCGCACTCGTACGCCAGCTGGTAGGCGTCGGCGATGCTGCCGGCGGTGGCGGCCCCGCAGGGGTTGGTGTGCTTGATGATCGCGGCCCCCGGCCGTGGGAGGTCCTGGACCAGTTCCCAGGCGGCGTCCAGGTCGACGATGTTGTTGTAGGAGAGCTCGATGCCCTGGAGCTGCTCTGCCGAAGCCATCCCCAGGCCGCCGGCGCCGACACGATAGAGAGCCGCGGCCTGGTGGGGGTTCTCGCCGTAGCGCAGCTCCTGGGCCCGGGTGCCGGCGATCGCGTACTGCCTTGGCCAGCCCTCCGCGGGCTCGAGATCACGCGTGTACGCCGCGATGTCGCTGTCGTAGGCGGCGGTGTGCGCATACGCCGTGGCGGCCAGCTGGCGCCGCACCGAAATCGGCACCGCTCCCTGGCGGAGACCGTCAAGAACGCGGCCATAGTCGTCGGGGCTGACGACCACCAGCACTGACTCGTGGTTCTTGGCCGCCGCCCGGATCATGGTCGGCCCGCCGATGTCGATGTTCTCGATCGCGTCGGCGACGGACACGCCCGGCCTCGCCACCGTTGCCGCGAAGGGATAAAGGTTGACCGCGACCAGGTCGATCGGTTCCAGTCCCTGCTCCGCCAGCTGCTCCATGTGGGCGGGGATAGCGCGGTTCGCGAGGATGCCGGCGTGGACCCCGGGGTGGAGCGTCTTGACCCGCCCGTCCATGATCTCCGGGAAGCCCGTCAGGTCGCTGACGCTGTGGACGGCGACGCCGGCGCTGTCGAGGGCCTTCCGCGTTCCCCCGGTGGAGTAGATCTCGAATCCGAGCTCGACCAGGCCGCGGGCGAAATCGGTCAGCCCGGTCTTGTCGTAGACGGAGAGGATCGCCTTCATCGAACCAGGCTGCCTTCGATGTAGGCCTTGATCGACTGCGGCAGCAGCCGGTGCTCCACGGCGTGGACTCGATCGGCCAGCGTCTCGAGCGTGTCGCCGGGCAGGATCTCAACCTCCTCCTGGGCCAGGATCCGGCCGGCGTCGACGGTGCCCGGCTCGATCAGGTGCACGGTCACGCCGGTCTTCTCGGCCCCCGCGTCGAGGGCTTCCTGGATGGCGTCCATGCCGCCCCCGAACTCCGGCAGCAGAGATGGGTGCACGTTGAGGATGCGGCCCTCGAACGCTGCCACGAAGGCCTCGTCGAGGACGCGGTCGTAGCCGGCGGTGACTACCAGCTCCACGCCGGCGTCCTTGAGCGCCGCCGCCATCGCGGCATCGCGGGCGGGCAAGTCGCCGTATTCGCCCAGCGTGAAGGCGCGCACGTTGGGGACGCCGCCGTCGCGCGCCGCCTGCAGCGCCGGACAGGTCGGCTTGTTGCTGGCTACGAAAACGACCTCGCCGGGGATGTCGCCGCGGGCGCAGGCCCGAAGGATCGCCGCCAGGTTGGTGCCCCGCCCGGAAACCAGCACGCCGAGGCGGGTCAAACCAGCTGAACCCGCTCCGGACCGTCGGCCGGCACCACCGATCCGATCGCCACCGCCCCGGTGCCGTCGAGCGCGCGTGTGAGCTCTGAGACATCGGCCGGCCGCACCACCAGGACCATTCCGATGCCCATGTTGAAGGTGCGCCACATCTCGTCGGCTAGGACTCCCTTGGACTCGATCAGTCTGAAGATCGGAGGGACCGTCCAGGAGCCCTGGTGGATTTCGGCGCCGAGATCGTCCGGAAGCGCCCGGGGAACGTTCTCCAGGAGGCCTCCGCCGGTGATGTGCGCCACACCGCTGAGGTCCACCGCGCCCCGCGCCAATCGCAGCTCCGCCAGGTAGGAGCGATGCGGCTCCAGCAGCTCGTCGGCGAGCGGGCGGCCCAGCTCGGGCACCACCTCCAGGTAGCTCTCCTCTCGGAACAGGTGGCGCACCAGCGAGAAGCCGTTGGTGTGCAGGCCGCTGCTGGGTAGGCCGACCAGGATATCCCCGGCCTGGGCCTGGGTGGCCTCGATCAGTCGTGCCTTGTCGACTATCCCCACGATGAACCCGGCGATGTCGTAGTCGCCCAGCGCGTAGACACCAGGCATCTCGGCCGTCTCTCCGCCAACGAGGGCGCAGCCGGCTTCGCGGCAGGCCCCGGCGGCGCCTTCGATGATCTCGGCGAGCAGCTCAGGCCGGAGCTTGCCGGTGGCGAAGTAGTCGAGGAAGAAGAGCGGGTCGGCGCCGGCCGTGGCGATGTCGTTGACGCAGTGGTTGACCAGGTCAATCCCGATTCCGCGATGCCGGTGGACGGCGATCGCCACCTTGACCTTGGTGCCCACAGAGTCGGTGCTGGAGACCAGCACCGGCTTCTCGTAACCGGAGGGGAGCTCAAAACTTCCCGCGAAGCGCCCGAGCCCGCCGAGTACACCTGCGGTATGGGTGGACGACACCGCCTGCTTGATCAGCTGGACGGCGCGGTTGCCGGCGTCGATGTCCACGCCGGCGTCGATGTAGCGGAGGTCACCCATACGGGGTCACGCTGAGCACGGGCTGAGATTCTAGCGGGGATGGCGGCTCCAGCCGGGGCGGGGAGGGCGGCTCCGGCCGGGGCGTCTCCGGCCGTGCTCGATTTACGGGCTGACCACGCCTTCGCCAATCTGCTGTTATTAGGCGATGAGCCGTGGTGTGGAGGAGCTAAACCGCCGCCTGCTGAGAGCGCGCGACGCGATGGATCGAACCTACGCAGAGCCGCTTGACGTCCAGGCGCTGAGCCGGGTGGCACACGTCTCGCAGGCGCACTTCATCCGCAGCTTCAGGGCCACTTTCGGTGAGACCCCGCACCGGTACCTGCAGCGCCGCCGGGTCGAGCGGGCGATGTTCCTGCTCGGCGAGACCGAGCGTCCGATCACCGACATCTGTATGGATGTGGGCTTTGCCAGCCTTGGCACCTTCAGCCGCACATTCCGGGAAATCGTCGGCGAATCGCCGACCGAGTGGCGCCTCCGGGGCGCTCCGATGGCGGTGCCGACGTGTTTCACGATGACCTGGATGAGACCGAGCAGTTTCGGAGAAGCGCCCAAAAAGAAGGCCGTCTAGCATCACGACACCGCCTTCCGATTGGGCAGGTGGAGAGACAGAAAGGAGACTCAAATGCTGAAGTCAATCAACATCACGGGCGTCTTCGTCCTGGACCAGGACGAGGCCCTCGACTTCTACGTCGGCAAGCTCGGCCTGGAGGTCCGCCAGGACCTGAACCTCGGGTTCATGCGCTGGCTGACCGTGGGCGCCAAGGGCGACGACGACCGCTCGATCCTGCTCGAGCTTCCCGGCCCTCCGGCGCACGACCCGGCTACCGCGGAGCAGGTGCGCGAGCTGGTCACCAAAGGCGCGACCGGGTTCGCTGCCGGATTCACCACCGACGACTGCCGGGGGACGTACGAGGATCTCAAGGCCAAGGGCGTCGAGTTCACCCAGGAGCCGGTGGAGCATTTCTACGGCACCGACATGGGCCTGCGCGACCCGTTCGGCAACAACATCCGGGTCACTCAGCCGGCGCCGCTGCCGTGGCGGGAGCCCAGCCCGGACGAGTTCACCGCCCCCGCCTACGCGGACTGAGCCCGAATGAAGTTGCGTGCCACCATCGAGGGCACCGGCAAGACCGCCGCTGGGATCGAAATCCCGGCGGCGGTTGTCGATGCGCTGGGGTCGGGCAAGCGACCGGCGGTCCGGGTGACCATTAATGGGCACACCTACCGAAGCACCATCGCCGTGATGGGCGGCCGCTACCTCTTGGGCGTGAGCAACGAGAACCGGGCGGCAGCCGGCGTCGCCGCCGGCGACGAGATCGACTTAGAGCTCGAGCTCGACACCGCACCCCGAGAGGTCACTGTGCCGGCCGACCTGGCCGCGGCGCTGGACCGCGACCCCGGCGCGAAGCACTACTTCGAGAGCCTCTCTTACAGCAACAAGCTCCGGCATGTGCTGGCGATTGATGGCGCCAAAGCCGCAGACACCCGCCAGCGCCGGATCGCCAAGTCCGTCGCGATGTTCCACGACGGTCGCAACTAGAGGCTGACAAGCGAGCCCTGACCTGATGGAGCCGGCTGCCGGAGCCGCTGCCAGCCGTCTGGTTGGCATCGGTAAGAACGCCGCCGGGAACATCCCCGGCAGCGGTGCTGATCTGGAAGTGGCGCCTGCTCCTACCCGCGTCGAGAGTCTTCGTCTTCGAGCTGCTTCCACCGCCTGTACGCGACCGGAGTCAAATACCAGACGGCGAACCGCGCCACCAGGAGCACGAATGCAATCTGGGCCGCGATGATCAGCACGAAGATGAACGGCGACAGGAAATACGCGCCGAAAGAGTCAAAAAACATGGCGACACTATATAGACCCACGGATCTCGCGAGGGAATCGCTGGACTACGTCCGCGACAAGCGCTGACCTAACTCCCGATTCGGTTCCTTTCGGCATTCCTGCAGCGCCCCTGGGGTGACATGACGCTGGGATCCGCAGAACCTCTAGAGATGACCCGCCACAAGGGCCCGCAGCCCGGACGGGCGAAAACCTACCCCAGGCGCCTCGCCGCAAGCCAGGTGAACGGCTGCACCACGCCGCCCGGCGTCACGTGCTCCTCCCGACGCGTGTCGGTGACGGCAAACCCATCGCCCAGCGCACGCGCAAGCGCATCGGCGCTGTAGCGCACCACCGGGAGCCCCGAGCACTTCTCCGGCCCGTCCTCGGCGAAGGTAGCGATGAGCACCAGCCCCCCGGGAGCCACCGCCGACCGCAGCACCTCGCCATACCGGTCCCGGTCTGTCGGGTCAGCCAGGAAATGGAACACCGCCCGATCGTGCCAGAGGTCAAAGCGTCGAGACGGTGTGAACTCCAGCACGTCCTGCTGCAGCCAGGTCACCGGCGCCGTCGCGCCGAGCCTCTCCCTGGCTTCTCTGAGCGCCACCTCGGACACATCGAGCACCGTCAGGTCGCTGAAACCGCGCTCGACCAACCGGTCAACCAGCACCGACGCGCCCCCACCGACATCGATGGCGCCCGCCCCCGCCGGCACCTGACTCCTCTCGATCAACTCCAGCGACACCCGCGGTTCCGCCTGGTACCAGCTGACGCCCTGGGCACCCGCTTTGCTGTACCTCCTATCCCAGTGGGCAGCCCTGGCAACCGCCGTCGCGAGTCCGGTCTCTGGTAGGTCCATCAATGTCGATTATCAGCCGCAGCCGGGACGTGACCCTGAGCCGCAGCCGGGACGTGACCCTGAGCCGCAGCCGGCACGTCACCCTGAGCCGCACCTAGTGGCCCGTTCGGCGCTCGGGCGGCCGGGGAACGTGTTGCGGGACGTAGCGACGCGACCCTTGAGCGCCTCCGCCGTACCGATGCAGAGCAGGGGTCGCCAAAGCTCCAGGCCCACAGGCCGTGTCCGGCAACACGTTTCCCGGCCGTCCGAGCACAGACCCGGACAGTAAGTTAGGCCCCTGGACGGCCCGCCGGCTGCGCCCGAACCTTAGGCTCCAACGCCAGCTTATCCATCTCCAACTGCACCGGCACGCTGACCGGGTACTCGCCGTCGAAGCAGGCCAGGCAGAAGTTGTCGATGGTGTGCCCCACCGCCTTGACCAGCCCATCCATGTGCAGGTAGGCGAGGGTGTCGGCGCCGATCACCTCGCATATCTCCGCCTCCGTCCGGCCGACGGCGATCAGCTCCTTCTTGCTGCCGATGTCGATGCCCATGAAGCAGGGGTAGTGCAGCGGTGGCGAGGCGATCCGCATGTGGACCTCGGTGGCGCCGGCCCAACGCAGCAGCTCCACGATCTGGCGGCTGGTATTGCCGCGGACGATCGAGTCGTCGACGATCACCACCCGCTTGCCTTCCAGCACCGGCCGGACGGGGTTGAACTTCAGCCGGATGCCGGCCTCGCGCAGCGACTGCGACGGCTGGATGAAGGTCCTGGTGATGTAGCGGCTCTTGATCAGGCCCTCGCGGATGGGGATCCCTGATTCCTCGGCGAAGCCGTGGGCGGCCGGGGTGCCGCTGTCGGGCAGTGAGATCACAACGTCGGCCTCGGTCGGCATCTGCCGGGCCAGCTCCCGACCCATGCGACGGCGCGCCTCGTACAGGTTCTTGCCCATCATCTGCGAGTCGGGCCGGGCGAAGTAGATGAACTCGAACATGCACGCCGCCTTGCGCAGAGAGATCTGGGCGATGAAGGACTCGACGCCGTCCTTGTTGATGATCACCACCTCGCCGGGATCGATCTCGCGCTCGAACTTGGCCCGCACCGTGTCCAGCGCGCAGGTCTCGCTGGCGAGGACCCAGCCCTCGCCCATGCGGCCGAGGCACAGCGGCCGGAAGCCGAGCTGGTCGCGGACGCCGGCGACCGAGTCGCGGGTGATGAAGACAAGCGAGTAGGCCCCTTCGAGCCGGGGCAGCGATCGGCGCAGCACGGTCTTGAGGTCGGGCCCCGGGGTCTGGCCGATGAGCCGAAGGATGACCTCGGTGTCGGAGCTGGTGTCGAAGACCACGCCCTTCTCCTCGAGCTCGTCGCGGAGCTGGCGGTAGTTGGTCAGGTTGCCGTTGTGGCCCATCGCGATGGGTCCGATCTGGGGGTGCTCGTAGACCATCGGCTGGGTGTTGGCCAGCTTGTTGGAGCCGGTTGTCGAGTACCGCGTGTGCCCCAGGGCCAGGTCGCCGCGGAGCGCCGCCATCTTGGTGGGATCGTCGAAGACCTGCGCTACCAGGCCCACGTCCTTGACGGTGTTGAGCTTGCGGCCGTCGCTGACGGTGATGCCGGCGGACTCCTGGCCGCGATGCTGCAGCGCGTAGAGGCCGAAGTAGGTGATGTTGGCGACTTCCTGTCCGGGCGCATATATGCCGAAGATGCCGCACTCGTCGTGCGGTTTGTCCTCGTGCGCCGGGGTGTAGTGGCTCACCTGAGTCCCAGTGTACCCGCGCCCGCTCTGATCAACCGTGACCCAGGTCGGCCGGCGAACCCAGGGCGCCGTCCCAGAGCCGGCGCACGCTCTCGAGGGGCTCGCTGATGAAGCTGCCGATCTTGACGACCTCGCCGCCGACGGTGCCCAGCACCGTGGTGGCGACGTGGTGCTCCCGGCCCAGGTTCTCGACCTTCTCGAGGTCCCCGGGGGCGCAGGAGATGAGGAATCGCGACTGGCTCTCGCTGAACAGCGCGGCGGCGATGTCCAGCCCGGCGGCCTGGAGCTGACCGCAATCCGCGCCGATCCCGCCCAGCAGGCACGACTCGGCCACGGCAATCGCCAGCCCGCCGTCGGCGATGTCGTGGCACGACCGCAGCACGCCGTCGCTGACCATCTCCAGCACTGCCCGCCAGGTTCGCTTCTCGATCTCCAGGTCGAGCACCGGCGGCCTGCCCGCGACAAGCCCGAGGCAGGTCTTGGCGTACTCGGAGCCGCCCAGCTCGTGCGCGGTTCGGCCGACCAGGACGATGACGTCGCCAGCGGCGCCAAAGCCCGCGCGCGTGATCTTGTCGATGTCCTCGATGACCCCGACCATCCCCACCACCGGGGTCGGCCAGACCGAGACCCCGCTGGTGTCGTTGTAGAGGCTGACATTGCCGGACACCACCGGCACCTCGAGCTGGCGGCAGGCGTCCGCCATACCTTCGACCGACTCCTTGAGCTGCCAGAAGACCTCTGACTTCTCGGGGTTGCCGAAGTTGAGGCAGTCGGTGATGGCCGCCGGCCGCGCCCCTGTGGCGACGACGTTGCGCCCGGCCTCGGCCACGGCGATGGCGGCGCCCACTCGCGGATCGAGGTGGCAGTAGCGTCCGTTGCCGTCGGTGCTGACGGCGATCGCCCGCCGGGTGCCCTTGATCCGGATCACCGCGGCATCGCCTCCCGGGAGGATCACGGTGTTGTTCTGGACCTGGTGGTCGTAAGTGCGGAAGACGCTGCGCCGGCTGCCCAGGTTGGGCGAGCCCATCAGCCGCCGGAAGGCGTCGTCGATTGAGATGTTGCCGGTCTCGATCTCGACGTCGTCGGGGGCGGGCGGCGCCACCACTTCCGGGTATCGCATCGGCACCTCGTCGATCAGCAGCGCCAGCGGGATGTCCACCTCCAGCCGGTCGCCGTCCATCACCACCAGGTTCCCGGTGCCCGTGACCTCGCCGATGACGTCGGCGTGGAGGTCGTATTTCCTGAAGACGCGGTTGACGTGGACCTGCTTCTCGGGCTCGACGATGATCAGCATCCGCTCCTGCGACTCCGACAGCAGCACCTCATACGCGCCCATGCCGGTCTCGCGGCGGCTGACTTCGGCGACGTCGATCTCGATGCCGGCCCCACCGCGGTGGGCGCACTCCACCGCCGAGCTGGTCAGCCCGGCGGCGCCCAGGTCCTGCATACCCACCACCAGCTCCTGGTCGATCAGCTCCATGCACGCCTCCATCAGGAGCTTCTCGAGGAAGGGATTACCGACCTGGACCGCGGGGCGGCGGGCTTCGCTGCCGGCGTCCAGCTCGACCGACGCGAAGGTGGCGCCGTGGATGCCGTCACGGCCGGTGTCGGCGCCGACCAGCATCACCAGGTTGCCTCGGCCTTCGGCTCTGGCGTGCATCAGCCGGTCCTTGCGGATCAGGCCGACAGCCATGGCGTTGACCAGCGGGTTCTCGGTGTAGCAGTCCTCGAAGTAGATCTCGCCGCCCACCGTGGGCACCCCGAAGCAGTTGCCGTAGTCGCCGATTCCCCCGACCACGCCGCCGAAGAGGTGGCGGTTGCGAGCCTGGTCCAGGGGGCCGAATCGCAGCGAGTTGAGAGTGGCGATAGGGAACGCGCCCATGGTGAAGACGTCCCGGAGGATGCCGCCGACCCCGGTGGCGGCGCCGGCGTGCGGCTCGATGGCGCTGGGATGGTTGTGCGACTCGATCTTGAACACCACCGCCCAGCCGTCGCCCACATCGATCGCCCCGGCGTTCTCGCCAGGCCCCTGCAGCACCCCCGGCCCACTGGTCGGGAAGCCCTTGAGGAGAGGCTTGCTGGTCTTGTAGCTGCAGTGCTCCGACCACATCGCGCCGAAGACCCCCAGCTCGACGGGATTCGGCTCCCGCCCCAGCAGCTGGACGATGAGCGCGTACTCAGCCTCGGTTAGAGCGACCTCGTGTAGGACGCTGGGATCGATGGTGGCCGCCATCAGCGGGCGAAGACCCGCTCGGAGTTCTTGATGATGCTGCGGAAGATGGCGAGCCCGTCCTCCGAGCCGAGCAGGCTCTCGGACGCGCGCTCCGGGTGCGGCATCATGCCGAGCACGTTGCCGGCCTCATTGATGATGCCGGCGATGTTGTTGAGCGACCCGTTGGGGTTGGCTTCGTCCGTGATCTCGCCGGCCTCAGTGGTGTATCTAAAGACCACCCGGCCGCTGGTCTCGAGCTGGTCCAGGGTCTGCGGATCGGCGTAGTAGTTGCCCTCGCCGTGGGACACCGGCACCCGCAGCAGCTGCCCCTTCTGGCACTCGGTGGTGAAGGCGGTGTCGGCGTTCTCGACCCGCAGGTGGGTCGGCTGGCAGCGGAACTGGAGGCTGCTGTTGCGCATCAGGACGCCGGGCAGTAGGTGCGACTCGCAGAGCACCTGGAAGCCGTTGCAGATGCCGATCACGTAGCCGCCCCGGTCGGCGAACTCGATCACCTCCTCCATCACCGGCGACATCCGGGCGATGGCGCCGGCGCGAAGGTGGTCGCCGTAGGAGAACCCGCCGGGCAGGATGACGCAGTCCAGGCCGCTGAGGTCGCGGTCCTTGTGCCAGATCAGGCGGGCCTCCTCGCGCAGCCGGTCGTGGACCGCGTAGTAGCTGTCGCGGTCGGACCAGGTGCCGGGGAAGACGACGATGCCAAAGGACGCCATCAGCGCAAGCGGGTTCCGGTCACGCCGTCGGCGACGCCTCACGGACGCTGAAGCGATACTCCTCGATCACCGGGTTGGCGAGCAGCTTGTCGCACATCTCGGCGACGCGGGACTCGGCGTCGGGCTGGTCCTCCGCCTCCATCTCGATGGTCAGGTATTTGCCCGAACGCACCGACGCAACCTCGTTGAAGCCGATGGTTCGCAGCCCATCGCGGATGACCAGACCTTCCGGGTCGTTGACCATCGGCTTGAGGACCACGAAGACCTCGACCGAGAAGTTCGCCATCAGCGCGCCCCCAGCTCCAGCTCCTGACCGGTCACGCGCCGGTAGGCGAGCTGGTAGCGGTCCCGGGTGCCGAGGATGACGTCCTCGGGAAGCTCGGGCCCCGGAGCGGTCTTGTCCCAGTCCAGCTGCGAAAGCCAGTCGCGCAGGAACTGCTTGTCCATCGAGGGTTGCGGCTTGCCCCGCTCGTAGGTCTCGGCGTCCCAGTAGCGCGACGAGTCGGGGGTGAAGCACTCGTCGATGAGGTGGATCCTGCCGTCGATGTAGCCGAACTCGAGCTTGGTGTCGGCCAGGATGACGCCGCGCTCCAGGGCGATCGTCGCCGCGGTGCTGTAGAGGTCGAGGCAGATCTGGTGCAGCTCCGCGGTCAGCTTCGAGCCGACCATCTCGGCCATCCGCGTGATCGAGATGTTCTCGTCGTGGCCGTTGTCGTTCTTGGTCGACGGCGTGAAGCGGGGCTCCGGCAGCCGGTCCGACTCGACCAACCCCGGCGGCAGGGCCAGGCCCGCCAGCGTCCCCTGCTCGACGTACTCCTGCCAGCCCGAGCCCGCCAGGTAGCCCCGCACGACACACTCGATGTCGATGCGGTCGGCGCGGCGAACGTACATCGAGCGCGGCGCCCAATCGCGCTCGTACTGGGCCAGCTCAGCCGGCCAGGCCCCTTCGGCAAGATGGTTGGGACAGATCTCCGAGGTCCGCCCGAACCACCAGCGCGACATCTGGGTCAGGATCGTGCCCTTGTCGGGGATCCCGTTGGGAAGCACCACGTCAAACGCCGAGACGCGGTCGGTGGCCACCATCAGCAGGTGGTCGCCGAAGTCGAAGGTGTCGCGAACCTTGCCCCGGCTGTACAGCGGCAACCCGGCCACGGTCGCGTCCATCAGGGGTGGGCTGAGCTGGTCCAGCCTCGGCGATAGCGTCATTTCTCTTCTCCAATCTGCAGGCGGCGGTAGGTGGTGTCGATGTTGCGGAGGTGCCAGGCGGGGTCGAACAGCGCCTCGATCTCGCTCGCGCTGAGCAGCGTTGCGACCCGGCCGTCGGCGCGGATCAGGGAACGGAAGTCCTCGCCCTCGTCCCACGCCCGCAGCCCGGCGGCCTGCACCACCGCGTAGGCGTCCTCCCGAGCCATCCCCTTCTCCACCAGCGCCAGCAGCACGCGCTGGCTGAAGACGATGCCGCCGCCAAGATCGAGGTTGGCGCGCATCCTCTCGGGGTTCACGACCAGGCCATCCACCAGGCGGGTCGACTCGGTGAGCAGGAACCCGAGCAGCTCGCAGGCGTCGGGGAAGACGATCCGCTCGGCCGAGCTGTGCGAGATGTCGCGCTCGTGCCACAGCGGGGTGTTCTCCATCGCCACCAGCAGGTGACCGCGGATGACGCGCGTCAGCCCGCAGATCCGCTCGGCGATAACCGGGTTGCGCTTGTGTGGCATCGCCGAGCTCCCTTTCTGTTTTTCGCTGAAGGGCTCCCGGACCTCGGCCACCTCCGAGCGCATCAGGTGCCGGACCTCGGTGGCGAAGCGCTCCAGCGTGCCGGCGGTCATCGCCAGCGCGTACATGAAGGCGGCGTGGCGGTCGCGCGCGATCACCTGGGTCGCGGCCGGGTCGGGCCGCAGCCCGAGCTTCTCGCAGACGTACTCCTCGACCCGGGGGTCGACGCTGGAGTGGGTGCCGACCGGTCCCGACACCTGGCCGACGGCGACCTCATCCCGCGCCGTAATGAGCCGCTCGCGGTCGCGCTGTAGCTCGGCCACGTAGCCCGCCAGCTTGAAGCCAAAAGTGATCGGCTCGGCGATGATTCCGTGGCTGCGGCCCACCGCCAGCGTCTCGCGGTGCTCCAACGCCTGGCGCTCGAACGCCGCCGTCAGCCGGTCCAGCTCCTCCAGGAGGACGCCGGCGGAGTCGACCAGCTGGGTGGCGAAGGCGGTGTCGAGGATGTCGGAGCTGGTCAGGCCGAGGTGGACCCAGCGCGACTCCGGGCCCAGCGACTCGCCCATGGCGGTGACGAAGGCAATGACGTCGTGGCCGACCTCGGCCTCGATCTCGTCGATGCGCTCGAGCACGTAGGAGGCGCCCCGGATCTTGTCGACGTCCTCGGCAGGGATGACACCCAGCTCGCCCCAGGCTTCGGCGGCCAGGATCTCGATGCGCAGCCAGCGATCGAACTTGGAGGTAGGTGTCCAGATCTCGCTCACCCGGCGGTGGGCGTAGCGAGGGATCACGGCGTGGCCTGACTCAAGAGGTCCAGGTCAGGGGCGCAGGAAGTGGGTCACCGACCCGACGATTCTACCAACCGCCGGAGTTCGAGCCGGATCAGCCCGCCGCCACCCGGTCGATCTTGGCCGCCATCACGAAGTCGCTCGAGGTCAGGCCGCCGATCTTGTGGGTCCAGAGGTCGACGCCGACACGGCCCCAACCCACCATCAGGTCGGGGTGGTGCCCCTGCTCCTCGGCGACCGGCGTGATGCGGTTGACGAAATCCACCGCCTCCACGAAGTTGGCGAACCGGAACTCCTTGCGCAGCATCTTCTCGTCGACAACCTCCCATCCCTGAAGCTGGTCGAAGAGCGGGGCGTACTCCTCCGGCGTCAGCGGCGGCACGCCGCCCTTGCAGGGGACGCACTCCTGATCGGCCAGGGCTCCGGGATCGGCCTGCTTGCCGAGCGCCGCCCACCAGGGCTTGCGCGCCATCAGCGACGAGCTCCGAGATGAAGTGCCGACCCCGTCATCAGCCCGCGCTCACGGCCTGGTGATGCTGGACCGCCGCGGCGATCGCGGCCACCCGCGCCGAGTCTGAGCCTCCCAGGTCCAGGCCGTAGCCGCGGCGCACCATCTTGGCGACCGACTTGTTCAGCCCGGGATGGTCGGGGATGAAATGTGTCGACAGCCTGCCGGCGACGAAGTCGGGCTCCTCGGTCAGAGCCAGGTGCAGCGGGATGTTGGTCTTTACGCCGCCGATCACGTATTCGAGCAGAGCGCGGCGGCCTCGCTCGATGGCCTCCTCGCGGTCCTTCCCCCACACCACCAGCTTGGCGATCATGGAGTCGTAGTACGGCGGGATGGTGTACCCGGAGTAGACGCCGGAGTCCGCCCGCACCCCCGGCCCGCCGGGCTCGTGGTAGCGCGTGATCCGGCCGGGGGCGGGCATGAAGCCGTTGCTGGGATCCTCGGCGTTGACCCGGAACTCGATGGCCCAGCCGTTGGGATGGACGTCGGCCTGTTCGAAGCCAAGCGGCTCGCCCCGGGCGACCCGGATCTGGGTCTTGACCAGGTCCACGCCGGTGACCATCTCGGTGACCGGGTGCTCCACCTGCAGCCGGGTGTTCATCTCCAGGAAGTAGAAGTCGCCGCGGCTGAAGATGAACTCGATGGTGCCGGCGTTGAAGTAGCCGCACGCCCGTGCGGCCTCCACCGCCGCGTCACCCATCCGCTGCCGCAGCTCCGGCGTGATCACCGGCGACGGCGACTCCTCGAGCACCTTCTGGTGGCGCCGCTGGATGCTGCACTCGCGCTCGCCCAGGTGGCGGTAGTTGCCGTGCTTGTCGGCGATCACCTGGATTTCGATGTGCCGCGGCTCGGCGACATACTTCTCGATGAAGACGGTGTCGTCGCCAAAGGCCTGCTTGGCGGTCGACTGGCACTGCTCGATCGCCGGCAGCAGGTCCTCCTGCTTCTCGACGATCTTCATCCCGATGCCGCCGCCGCCAGCCGCGGCCTTGACCAGCACCGGCAGGCCGACCTCCTTGACGAAGGCCTCCCCCTGCTTGGGGTCGCGGATCGGCGGGGTGCCGGGCACGATGGGGACTCCGGCCTTGCCCACGGTGTTGCGGGCGGAGACCTTGTCGCCCATCTTCTCCATCGCCAACGCCGGCGGGCCGATGAAGTTGACGCCGGCCTTGTCGCACATGCGCACGAACTCGGCGTTCTCGGAGAGGAACCCGTACCCGGGATGGATGGCGTCAGCACGGGTCTTTTTGGCGGCGGCCAGGATCTTGTCCTTGACCAGGTAGCTCATCGACGCCGACGGCGGTCCGATGTTGACTGCCTCGTCGGCCATCTTCACGAAGAGCGCCTTCTCGTCAGCCTCGGAGTAGACGGCGACAGTCGCGATCCCCATCTCGCGGCAGGCCCGCATCACGCGCACCGCGATCTCTCCCCGGTTGGCGACCAGGACCTTGCGGATCTGCTTCGATTGCGACCGTTTGACTGTCATACCGGCCTCAACCGAAAGGCGGCGGCGGGGCGGGTGCGGGAGCCACCGCTCGCGCAACATACATCTGCTGCACAGCGGCAACGAACGCCGGGTGCGCTCGCTTGAAGTCGATGGCGCGCACCGGCATCGCGTACCCCGGGAAGTGGACGTCGACAACCTTCGCGCCAATGTCAAAGGAACGCCGCACCAGCAGAACAATCAGTCCAGCGATAAATGAAACCGAAGCCACAAGAATCATGGCGCCGCCGATGGAATCGCTGACACCGGCGCCAACGAAAAACAGCACGATCGACGCAATCAGGAGACCGAGCCCGATCCACGTCGGACGCATTGCGCGCTTTTGTGCTGCGGCCGTGAGGGGCAACATGCCGGAGGCTCGCTTGGCGACTATCAAGAATGCGATCAGTCCGATCAAGACGCCGCAGAGGATGAACAGATAGATCCAAGCAGGCGCCGTCGCGAAACTCCGCTTGTATGCCTTGTCCGTCGGTTCACCAGTAATCGCGCAGACCGGCGGTAGTCCGCCTGCGGCGAAGTCAGCGGCCCAAACCCGAACATCTGTGGCGCGAACCGGCGCGGTTGGAGCTACTGACATCTCACTCCACCACCATCAGCACCTGGCCGGGGGTCACCACAGCGCCCTCGGTGACGTAGACGTCTTTGACGGTTCCGGACTTGGTCGCGGTGATGTCGTTCTGCATCTTCATCGCTTCCATCACCGCCACCGCCTGACCCAGCTTGACGCTGTCGCCGGTGGCGACCAGGACCTTCAGGATGAGGCCTTGCATAGGCGCCTTCAGGGCCCCGTCGCCGGCGGCCGATGGCGCCACGACCGCGGGCGCGGCCGGTGCCGATGTCGCCCCGGCGGTCGCCCCCGAGCCGACTGCGGCGGGTGCTGCGGCGGGCGCCACGGCTACGCCTCCTGCGGAGGTCACTCGAACCTTGAAGACCTCGCCATCGACCTCGACGGAGTATTCCGCCGCCGCCCCGCCAGGCGAATCGGTGCGCGCGGCTTCAGTCGCTCCTCGCGCCGCCCTGCGCTTGTCGATCTTCTCCTCGCCGCCCTCGCCCCGAAGGAAGCGGAGAGCTGCCACCGGGAAGAGGATGAAGCTGAGCAGGTCCTCGGGCGCGTCGGAGCCGATGCCCGCCTTCTTGAGGTCCTTCTTGGCGCGGTCGAGCAAGGGGTCGAGGAGGTCCGCCGGACGGACCGTGATCGGCTCCTCCGAGCCCAGCGCCAGCTTGCGAACGTCGGGATCGAGCTTGCCGGGGGGCTCGCCGAACAGGCCCAGGAAATAGTCTCGGGTTTCGGGCAGGATGTCGGTCCATCGCTCCTCCGAGAGGACGTTGGCGACAGCCTGGGCGCCGACGACCTGGCTCGCCGGCGTGACCAGCGGCGGGTATCCCATCTCCGCGCGGAGTCGCGGAATCTCCTCCAGGACGGCGTCCAACTGCTTGTTGGCGCCCCGGGCGTTGAGGTCGGCGCGCAGGCGGGCCAACATCCATTCCGGGATCTGATAGGCGCTGACGTTGGTGTCGGTCATCTGGGCGCTGGGATCGAGCTGCGACCGGTAGGTCTCCAGCAGGGCCTCCGCCTTCTCCTTGATCTGGCTGAGGAGAGCGAGGTCGAGTCCGGTCTCCCGGCGGGTGCCGGCAAGCGCCGCGACCATCGACTCCGTCGGCGGCTGCGAGGCTCCCCAGGCGAACGGCGAGATCGCGGTGTCGATGATCTCGGCGCCTGCCTCGACCGCGGCCAGCGCCGCCATCGGGCCCATCCCCGAGGTGCAGTGGGTGTGGAACGCCACCGGCAGGTCGGTCGCCTTGCGTACCGCCGCCACCAGCTTGGAGGCGTCGCCGGGGGCGATCAGGCCGGCCATGTCCTTGATGCAGATCGAGTCGCAGCCCAGGTCGGCCAGCTCCCTGGCCATCGAGGTGAACGACCGCACCGTGTGGATCGGGCTGACCGTGTAGCAGATGGCTCCCTGCACGTGGCGTCCCGCGACCTTGGCGGCCTTGATCGGAACCATCATGTTGCGCAGGTCGTTGAGGCCGTCATAGATCCGGAAGATGTCGACGCCGGCTCGCGCCGCGCGCTCGACGAACAGCCGGACCACATCGTCGGGGTAGTTCTTGTAGCCGACCAGGTTCTGGCCCCTCAGCAACATCTGCAGGGGCGTGTCCTTGACGACCTTCTTGATCTCGCGGATGCGCTGCCAGGGGTCCTCGTTGAGGTAGCGGAGGCAGGCTTCGAAGGTCGCTCCGCCCCAGACCTCGAGCGAGTGGTAGCCCACGCGGTCCAGGTCCGGCGCCAGCGCCACCATGTCCTCGGTCCGCATGCGGGACTTGATCAGCGACTGGTTGGCGTCACGAAATACGGTCTCGGTGACTCGTGTCCGCGGCACCGGGACATTCTAAGTGCGGGTCGGATCGCCCCCTTCCAGTTCTTCAGGCGCCCAGGAAATCGACGATGTGACCGGCGACGACCTCGCCCTTGTCCTCCTGCAGGAAGTGGCCTGCCCCCTCCACCAGGACGAAGGGCCGGGCTCCGGGGATCCGTTCGACAAAGCGCTCGCCGACCTTCGGCTGGAAGACGAAGTCCGAGTCGCTGAAGGCAACCAGGGCCGGCTTGCTCCAGCGCTCAAGACTCTCACCCACCTTCAACTGCTCGGCGGCGCCGGGCGACTCGGGCCCGGTGGGCACCAACAGCGGGAAGGCGACGGCTCCCCATTTGGAGTCGGGCTCGGGGTAGGGCGCCTCGTAACCCGCCACCACCTCGGGCGACGGCTCGACGGCGCAGGCACGGGCGACCAGCAACCCCACCGGGACGTCCGGTTTGACCTTCTCGACGAAGTCGTGGAAGGCCCACCACGCGTCCGACATCCGGCCGTGGCCGGTCATGATCCCGGTGTTCAGGATCACCAGCCGGCTGAAGCGGTCCTCCATCTCGGTGGCCACGCGGAGCCCGATTGGTCCGCCCCAGTCCTGCACCACCACCGTGATGTCGCGCAGGTCCAGCTCCTCGACCAGCCGGCGGATCGACTCGACATGGCGGTCGTAGGTGTACCAGCGCACATCCTGGGGCTTGTCGGAGCGGCCAAAGCCGTAGTAGTCAGGCGCCACCACCCGATGACCGGCAGCGACCAGCGGCGGGACCATCTTGCGGTACAGAAACGACCAGGTGGGCTCCCCGTGGAGCAGCAGGACGGGCGATCCGGAGCCCTCGTCCACCCGGTGCATTCGCAGCCCCTCCTGCTCCGTGTAGTGCGGATCGAAGGGATAACCCGGCAGGTTGGCAAAGCGCTCGTCTGGGGTGCGAAAGAATTCCAACTGTGTCTCCTCTGTCACCGGTATGTGAATTTATGAACACGCTTACGTTGGACGTAGGGCTTGGGGGTTACAGTGAAAGCGATGGCGATCAACGTGCGCCGCTTCTCGGTCGAGCTGTTCGGCAAGACTATGCTGCTTCACGGCTCGATCCTGTCGGCCCGGCGCCTGTCCGACCAGGTCAACGAGTCAGACCCTTACCTGGTGATGACTGAGATCCAGTCCTATCCGTATATGCACGAGGCCCCGATGGGGCTCGACCAGCATGCCCGTGGCCTGGTCAACAAGGACATGATCGTGATGCTCGCCGAAGTGGAATCGGTCGCCGCCGAAGTTCCACTGGCGCCGGAGATGAGCGTTTCCAAGTTGCCCCACAGGATCCTCGTCTACACCGAGCATTTCGCCATCCACGGCGACATCCATCTGGCCGAGGGCGCCGAGCTGGAGCAGTACCTGGCCGCGTCGCAGGGGCGGTTCGTGGCGGCCACCAACGCCACCGTCACCCCCACCACCCCCGGCACCCGGCTGGCCGAGTTCCACCGCGATTTCCTGCTTATCAACCGCGACCACATCGCCTACCTCGGGACGATGGCGGCCGACCAATCGGGCAGCGCCTCGATGGTGGCGGAAAGCGTAGGCTGACCGGCGCCGGCGTGAGCAGCGCCAGGTCGCCTAGGGGGCCTTGGCCGCCTCCACAAACCCCTCGCGCAGCTGCTGGTACTTCTCGGCGACTTCGGGCCGGCTGAGCCCGATGATCTGAGCCGCCAGGTAGGCGGCGTTCTTGGCGCCAGGCTCGCCGACGGCGACGGTCGCCACGGGCACCCCGGGTGGCATCTGCACGATCGCCAGCAGGGAGTCCATGCCACCGAGGTCACCCGAGACCAGGGGCACCCCGATCACCGGAAGCGTCGACCAGGCCGCAGCCGCACCCGGCAGGTGAGCCGCCATCCCGGCGCCGGCGATGATCACCTTGATCCCGCGCTCCCTCGCTCCCCTCGCCCATTCCGACATCAGCGCCGGCGCCCGGTGCGCCGACAGCACGCGAGTCTCGGATTCGACGCCCATCTGGGTGAGGATCTCGGCGCACTTCTCCATCACCGGAAGGTCGGACTTGCTCCCGACCACGATGCCGACCTCGATCACTGATCTCCTCCCATGGTGGCCGCGACGCGCCTGAGGTGGCCGCCTAGGCCGGCTCCATCGCCGCTATGTCAGTGCGATGGAAACTGCCGTCAAAGCTTACCCGCCGGAGGTTCTCGTAGGCCCGGGCACGGGCCTGCGCGACGGTGTCGCCGGGCGCCACCACCGTGAGCACCCGGCCGCCGCTGGTGACGTAGCCGTGGTGGGTGTGCTGCGTCCCGGCGTGGAACGCGAGCACGTCGTCGTCGAGCGTGTCGAGGCCATCGATGATGTTTCCCGCCTGGTACCGGCCCGGGTAGCCGCCGCTGGCCAGCACCACGCCGACAGTCGGCCGCGGGCTCCAGTCGAGACTGACACCGCCCAGGTCACCGCGCGCCGACGCCAGCATCGGCTCCAGCAGGTCGCTCGCCAGTCGCGGCAGGACGCACTGCGCTTCGGGGTCGCCGAAGCGGGCGTTGAATTCGATCACCTTGGGGCCGGCATCGGTGAGCATCACCTGGGTGTAGAGGCAGCCGCGATAAGGGTGGCCTCGGCCGGCCAGCTCGGCAAGCACGGGCTGAGCGCACTCTCTGGTGATCCTCTCGATCATCTCGGCGCCCGTGTCGGACGGCGGGCTGTAGACGCCCATGCCCCCGGTGTTGGGACCCAGGTCCCCATCGAGGGCTCGCTTGTAGTCGCGCGCCGGCGCCATCGGCACGGCGGTGGCGCCGTCGCAGAAGCACATCAGGCTGACCTCGTGGCCGGACAACCGTTCCTCGAGGATGATCCGGCGGCCGGCCTCACCGAAGGCCTGCTGCGACATCGCCCGGTCGATCGCTGACAGCGTCTCGTCGACCGAGTCGCACACGGTCACTCCCTTGCCCAGCGCCAGGCCGTCGGCCTTGACCACCAGCCCCACACCGGCGGCCGACGCATGCGCCCGCGCCTTGTGCCGGTCGTCGAAGACCCAGTAGGTCGCGGTGGGCACGCCCGCGGCGTCCATCACCTCCTTGGCGAAGGCCTTGCTGGACTCGATCCGGCCGGCCGCTACGGTGGGCCCGAAGACCAGCCGCCCCGCGGTCTCGAGGGCATCGGCCATGCCCGCCGCGACGACATCGTCGGGACCGATGACGGTGAGGTCGATGTCCTTTTCGTGCACCAGCCCGAGAACCTCGCCGACGTCGGTGGGGTCGATCGTGATGGCGGCGCCAAGGGCGTGGGTGGCGCCGTTGCCGGGGGCGGCGTAGATCGCCTCCACCATCGGCGACTGGCGGAGCTTCCAGAAGAGGGCGTGCTCGCGACCGCCGGCGCCGAGGACCAGGACCTTGAACCGGGTTCGGCCCTGGCGCCGGTCGCCCATCCGCCGGTCAAGGCCGCGCCGCTGCGGTTCTATGGTGGAGGGCTCGGGGACCTGACTCACAATCTCACCTACTGTGGGGCCCGATCCGCCGCTGCGCAGGCCGCCTTCGTCGTGACCTGCGCTCTCTCACTCACGCACCTCTGGTGCGCTCGCTGCGAGTGCTCGGTCCCTCCTAGGCTTCGAACGGCACAGCGGCGATCTTGCGGAGCAAGGCCCCGTGCCCTCCACCAGCTACTCCCACTCGATGGTGCTGGGGGGTTTCGAGGAGATGTCGTAGACGACCCGCCCGACGCCGGGAACCTCGTTGACGATCCGGGACGAGATCTCGCCGAGCACCTCGTACGGCAGCTTGGCCCAGTCCGCGGTCATGCCGTCGTCGCTGGTGACGACGCGCACCGCGACCACGTTGGCGTAGGTGCGGAAGTCGCCCATCACCCCCACCGACGAGATCGGCGTCAGGATCGCGAAGCTCTGCCAGACCTGGCGGTAGAGGCCGGAGCGCTTGATCTCGTCGATCACCACCCAGTCGGCCTGGCGGAGGATGTCGAGGCGCTCCCGGGTGACCTCGCCGATCACCCTGATCGCCAGCCCCGGGCCGGGGAACGGCTGCCGGAAGACCATGTCCTCGGGCAACCCCAGCGCCAGCCCGACCTGCCGGACCTCGTCCTTGAAGAGGTAGCGCAGCGGCTCGACCAGCTGGAAGTTGAGGTCCTCGGGCAGGCCGCCGACGTTGTGGTGGCTCTTGATCTTGTGGGCGTGGTTGGTGTCGTGTGAGGTGGATTCGATGACGTCCGGGTAGAGCGTCCCCTGGGCCAGGAACCTGGCGTCCTCCAGGCTGCGGGCCTCGTCGGCGAAGACGCCGACGAACTCGCGGCCGATGATCTTGCGCTTCTGCTCGGGGTCGACCACGCCGGCGAGCGCGGTCAGGAAGCGATCGGTGGCGTCGACGTAGCGGAGGTCGATGTTGAGCCCCTTGGTCATGACGTCGATCACCCGCTCCCCCTCCTGGAGGCGGAGCAGCCCGTTGTTGACGAAGACGCACGTCAGCTGGTCCCCGATGGCCCGGTGCACCAGGGTGGCGGCGACCGCGGAGTCGACCCCGCCGCTGAGCGCGCATATCACCCGGCCGTCGCCGACCTGCCTGCGGATCTGCTCGACCGCCGACTCGATGAAGCTGCGCGGCTCCCAGTTGCCGCTGCAGCGGCAGACGTCGTAGAGGAAGTTGTGGATGATCTCCTTCCCCAGCGGCGTGTGCACGACCTCGGGGTGGAACTGGATCCCCACCCGGCCGCGGTCGTCACCCATGGCGGCGATCGGGGAGTTGCCCGAGTGCGCCAGCACATGGAAGCCCGGCGGCGGGGCGGTGATGCGGTCGCCGTGGCTCATCCAGACCGGCATCTGGTCGGGCATGCGGCCGAAGATCGACGCTTTCTCGTCTACCACCAGGGCGGCGGCACCGTACTCGCGCTTGTCAGATGGCTCGACCACGCCACCGAGCGCCTCCGCCATCAGCTGCATGCCGTAGCAGATCGCCAGGATTGGGACGCCCAGCTCGTAGAGCGCCGGGTCCGGGTGGGGGGCGCCCGCCTCGTAGACCGAGGCCGGTCCGCCGCTGAGGATCAGGCCGCGGGGGTTGAGCTCTCGGATCCGCTCGATCCGCTCGGTGCCGGGGATCAGTTCGCAGTAGACCTTGGCCTCGCGCACCCGGCGCGCGATCAGCTGACTGTACTGGCTGCCGAAGTCGAGGACCAGGATGGTCTCGGGGGCGGTGGGGGCGGCTCCAGGCTGGGCGGCGCCGGGCTCGATTGTTCCCGGCTCCTCGGTTGTCTCGACTCTCGGCATGTCGAGAGGAGCCGCCGGCTCGGGGACAATTACCCTCGACACACGCCTCCGCTGGCGATCAAGACTTGGCCCCCATCCCGACCCGCTGCGCGGTCTGCGCCTGCTTGCCTTCGCTTGTGATCGCGGGCGCGATCACCATCTCCACGTCCTGGAACTCGCGGATGGATCGGGCGCCGCACACGCCCATGCAGGAGCGGATCGCCCCGGACAGGTTCTGGGAGCCGTCGTCGACGTGCGCCGGGCCCACCATCACCTCCGCCAGGGTGGCCTTGGTGCCGACCTTGATCCGCGTCCCCCGGGGCAGGTTGGGGTCTGGCGTGGCCATGCCCCAGTGGAAGCCGTGGCCGGCCGCCTCCTCGGTGGCGGCGAAGATGCTGCCGATCATGACCGCGTCGGCGCCCGAGGCAAAGGCCTTGCAGACGTCCCCGCCGATGCGCATGCCGCCGTCGGTGATCACCGGCACGTAGCGCCCGCTGCGCTGCCAGTAGTCGTTGCGGGCGGCGGCCACATCGCTGGTAGCGGTCACCTGCGGCACCCCCACGCCGAGGACGCCACGGGTGGTGCAGGCGGCGCCGGGGCCGACGCCGACCAGGATGCCGCTGATGCCCTCTTCCATCAGCTCCAGAGCGGTGTCGTAGTCGACGCAGTTGCCGACCACGATAGGCACCGGGCAGGACTCGGTGAGCTCCTTGAACGACAGCTGCTTGTAGGCCTTGGAGATGTGCCGCGCGGTCAGCACCGTGCCCTGCACGAAGATCAGGTCGGCGCCGGCCTCGGCGATCACGGGGGCGCGCTGCGCCGCCCGCTGGGGGATCGTCGAAACGGCGCAGAGGACGCCGCCGGCCTTGATCTCAGAAACGCGGCGCGCGATCAGCTCGTCCTTGACCGGCTCCTTGTAGATCTTCTGGATCAGCACGTTGATCTCTTCTGGAGCCGCGTCGGCGATCTGCTGGAGAACGTCGGTGGGGTCCTCGTAGCGGGTCTGGACGCCGTCGAGGTTGAGGACCGCCAGCCCGCCCAGCTTGCCCATCGCGATGGCGAACTTGACGTCTACGGAGCCGTCCATAGCCGACGCCAGGATGGGGATCTCGAGGCGGTGGCCGCCGATCATGGTCGAGATGTCGATCTCTTCGGGGTTCACCGTGACGCGGCCTGGCACCAGCGCGACCTCGTCAAAGCCGTACGCCCGGCGCGCCTTCTTGGAGCGACCGATGGGCAGCAGGTCGGCCGGCCCCGGTGTGGCGGCGACGCCCGTCTCTACAGCCACGAACTTGCCCCATTAACAACAACACCCCGCGACGATTGATCGCGGGGCACACGGGCACCATCCTGTCGGGCGCCCATCTGAAGGGGAAGGGCGGCCCGGTCTCCAATTACTGGGCTACGGTCTCTGATGACGCCTCCTGTGAGATTCGATTTTGGCGGATTTTACCACTTCCGAGTTGGCCCGCCATCGTGAAGCCGCTATCCTCGGGCCTCCCAACCCGCACCGCTAACATGGTCCGGTGACCCTGTTCTCGACAGACCTAGCCGTCCGCACGCCAGGCCGCGATGAAGCGGTCGAGTTCCTGATGCGAGACCGCCCCTGGTCGGCTTACGGGCTCGGTTACCTGGAGCGCACGTCGGGGGTGCCCACCAGCCTGGTCGCCAGCGCTTCGCCCACCGCGATAACCAGCGTCGTGGTCCAGGCCCAGCTGCCGCAGCTCCTCAGCATCGTCGCGATCGGCGACCCCGAGGGCATCGGGGCGTCGATCGAATCGCTGCCCTCGCCGCCGAGCTCGGGAGTGTTCAGCATCCGCGGCGAGGCTCTCAGCGCCTTCGAACGCCGCTTCAACGTCAGCAGCGCCTACCAGATGCGGCGGCTGCGGCTGGGGCCCGGCCGGCTGGAGCCGCGGCCGGGGCCGCGAGCCGTAAGGCTCGGTCTCGACGACCTGGAGCCGGTAAAGCGCCTCTACGGGATGTGGACCGACGCGCACCAGCTCCCCGGGCAGCTCTCGCGCGGGATCTACTACGGCATCTATGCGGGCGACCAGCTGGTCTCGGTGGCCGGCACCCACGTCGTGTCCGCGGAGTTCGGCGTGGGCGCCATCGGCAACGTCCTGACCCACGTCGACTACCGCGGCCGGGGCCTCGCCTCGGCGACCACCACCGCGGTCGCGATGGCGCTGGCCGAGGCGGGATGCGAAGAGGTCGTGCTCAACGTTCGCCAGGGCAACGATGTGGCCTACCGGGTCTACCGCGCGCTTGGGTTCGAAGATCACTGCACCTTCATCGAAGGCGTCTTTCACGCCTTTCCTGGCCGCCGCTGAGGTCGAGTTACCCCGCGCCGGCGGACGTCGGTGGCGTCACCTCGGGATAGGTCCAGATCGCCGGGCTACGGATATATCCCGCGGACCTCGGTGGCGCGGGCGACCTGGTCCACCGCCAGGGCGTAGGCCGCCGTTCGCATCGAGATCGATAGCTCCCCGGCCTTGGCGCTGACCTGCTTGTAGGCCCGCGACATGATGTGGTGGAGGCGCTGGTTGATCTCGCTCTCCTCCCAGAAGAACTCCTGCAGGTCCTGGACCCACTCGAAGTACGAAACCGTGACGCCGCCGGCGTTGGCCACGATGTCGGGGATCAGGAGCGCGCCCTTGTCCTGGAGGATGTCGTCGGCCTCCGGCGTGGTCGGCCCGTTGGCGCCCTCGGCGACGATCTTGGCGCGCACCTTGGCTGCGTTGGTTCGGGTGATCTGGCCCTCCAGGGCGGCCGGCACCAGCACCGTGCAGTCCAGCTCCAGCAACTCCTCGGGATCGATGTTCTCGGCGCCCGGGCACCCGACCAGGGTCCCGTTGGCGGCCTTGTAGCGCTCCACCTCGTCGAGGTCGAGGCCGTGCCCGTTGAAGATCGCGGAGGTGGAGTCGCTCACCGCCAGCACGGTCATCCCCGCCTCGCGGTTGAGCAGCTTGGCGGAGACGGCGCCGACGTTGCCAAAGCCCTGGACCACCGCGGTCGAGCCCGGCCCCCGGATGCCGAGCTCCTCGAGCGCCTCCATGACGCAGAAGGCCAGGCCGCGGCCGGTCGCCTCGGGGCGCCCTTCGGAGCCACCGACGGCCAGCGGTTTGCCGGTGACGGTGGCGGGTACCGAATAGCCGCGGTGCATGGAGATGGTGTCCATGAACCACGCCATGTGCTGCGCCGTGGTACCCACGTCGGGAGCGGGGATGTCGGACTCGGGCCCGACGATGATCGAGATCTCGGTGGCGTAGCGGCGGACCAGCCGCTGCTGCTCGTCCAGGCTGAGATGCTTGGGGTCGCAGATGACGCCCCCCTTGGCGCCTCCGTAAGGCAGACCGACCACGGCGCATTTCCAGGTCATCCACATGGCCAGGGCCTTGACCTCGTCGAGGGTGACCGCCGGGTGGAAGCGGATCCCGCCCTTGGCCGGGCCCCGGGCCAGGTTGTGCTGGACGCGATAGCCGGTGAACATGCCGATGCTCTTGTCGTCCATCAGAACCGGGAAGTGGACGGTCAGCTCGCGCTTGACCTCACGCAGCACCCGACGGAGGTCGTCGTCGAGGTCGAGAACGTCGGCCGCCCGGTCGAACTGCTCCTGGGCGATGGCGTAGGCGCTCTCGTCCTTCTCCAGCATCTCTCTATATGATCCGCTAATCGTGGCAGCAGTGGAACCCGCAAGGTGCTGAGGTCTGATCCAGAGGTCGGCCTGCCGCGCGACAGCGACAGGGTCGGCCGGACCCGCGGCTTGACCATAGTGGTGGTCACCTTCTTGCTGGCGGCGGCGGTGACGGCCCAGCTCAAAGCTTCGCTGGTGCCCGCCTCCAACCGCGTCGCCCGCGACCAGCAGCTGGTCAACAGCGCCCGGGCCCTGGAGCAGGACAACAGCAACCTGCGCGGGCAGCTGCAGGCCATCGAGGACTCAATCAAGCGTGACAACCAGCGACTGGCGCAGACGTCGCAGCAGGCTCAGGAGGCCGAACTGGCGGCGCGCAACCTCAAGGAGAAGGCCGGCCTGACCAAGGTCAGCGGCCCGGGGATCTCGGTCGACCTGGCCAACGGCAACGACCCTCACGTCACCGGCGACAACCGCCGCGACTGGTTGGTGAAATATCTCGACATCCAGGACGTCGTCAACCTGCTGTGGTCCGCCAACGCCGAGGCGGTCAGCGTGAACGGCCAGCGGGTGGTCAGCACCAGCAGCTTCTACGTCGCCGGCACCGATGTCCTGCTCAACGGCGTCCACCTGACCTCGCCGTACCACCTCGAGGCGATCGGCAACGGCAACCATTTCAACGACGTCCTATCGGGCTCGAGCAACCTCTCGGAGCTGAAAAACCGAAGCGACATCTATCAGCTCAAGTTTCGCTGGCAGACGGAGCGGGACCTCACCCTGCCGGCATTCGACGGCGCCTTCATCGTGAGGTACGCGGTTGCAGGGTAGCCTCCGTGCCAACCGGGTCCAGGTCGCGATCTTCTTCGTGACCGTGCTCGGCCTGGGCTTCTTCTTCACCGTGCAGGTGCGGTCGCAGGCCACCGCCGACCAGCTTCTCAGCGGCCAGGACAACGTGACGCTGGGCCTGCTGATCACCGGGCTGGCCCAGTCCAACGAGCGGCTGGTGCAGGCCCGCAGCGATCTCAGCGCCCAGGAGGGGCAGCTGGCGGCGTCGGCGACCTCGCCCAACTCGGCCCGGCAGCAGCTCAGCCGGCAGGTGTCGGAGCTCCAGGTGATCAACGGGACGACGCCGGTGCGCGGCCCCGGCGTGGAGCTGAAGATCGGCTTCACGATGCAGACCTTCGAGCTCCAGGACCTGGCCAACGCGATGCGCCAGCTGGGTGCCGAGGCGCTCTCGATGAACCAGGTGAGACTGACCGCGAAGAGCGTGATCGGCGAGAAAAGCGGCGCTCTCACCGTCGACGGCGAGACGCTGGCGGCCCCCTACGACCTCCGCGCCGTCGGCGACCCGGCGCAGCTCTCCGCAGGAGCAGCGCAGCTGCTGACCCAGCTGAAGTCCCGGGGGTCGGTCAGCCTCGACCAGCAGGCTGACATCCACATCACAGCGGTGGTGGTAGAGCGACCCCAGGTCTACAGCTACTTCGGTCAGTAGCCGCCGGCGGGCCGGCGGCCGCGACTAGCTGGCCTTGGACCTCGGCAGGGCGCCGGCCCTGGGCGGCTGGGCGTCGCTGCGGCGGAGTGCGACCTCACGGTCGAGCAGCTCCAGCGTCGACTCGAGCTGGTCCCAACGAGCGTCGCGCGCCCCCACCGTCAGCGGCGCGTCGGCGCGACTCTGGAGCACGTGAGATATGACCCGCGGGTCGTAGGCGGCGCGCTTGATCAGCCGCAGCTGGTCGCGCACCAGGTTGCGCCGAACCGTGAGCCCGTGTTTCGCCAGCACCTGCTTGTTGCGATCGTGGTTTTCGTCCAGCTCGACGATCACCGACTCGTACCCGTGCTTGGCGACGTGCATACGGGAGCTGAAGCGCATCGGGTTGTCGAAGAACATTCGCGCGTCGGTCCGCTTAGGCTCGATGGCGATGATGTCGACCCCCGGGTGAGCCCGCCGCACCTGCTTGAGGTGATACTGCAGCCCCGCATGGAGGGCGGTCCGCGTGACCTGGTTGACGACGGCCGAGAAACCCTTCTCGCTGACGCGCCGCGCGTCAGTGCCGAGCTTGGGGATACTGCGCGCCGAGTTGTCGAAGGGGACCAGCGGGTTGATGCAGATGACGAGGTCGGCGCCGCGCTCGATCGCGAGGTCGATGCTGGCGGTGCCCCGGAGGCCGCCGTCGACGCATTCCCGGCCACTGATCTTGACCGGCTTATATAGAACCGGGATGGCGGCTGAGGCGGCGGCTGCACGGCTGATCGGGGCGCGGTCGTTGTGGCCGCGTCCGAAAACCACCCGCTCCCCGTTGTCCAGGTCGGTGGCGATGATCAGCAGGTCTTTCCTGAGCCTTCGGAAATCGTTGGTCTGTCCGGTGAGGTTGAACACCCTCGTCAGGTAGTCCGCCGTCGCCTCGGAGTCGAAGAAGCCGGATGGCAGCGCGTCCAGGAACAGGGTGCCGAAATCGATCAGGTCCATGTCTCGGATGTTCTTGAGGTAGTGCCAGCAGGCCCACGCCGCCATCGATGGAAGCACCGCCAGCTTGCGCGCGAACTCTTCGAAGTTGGGCCGGAAGACGTCGCCTCGATGCAGGTTGGCTTCGCCAGCCTGGCCCGAGATCGCGCGCAACAGGTCCTTGGTCCGGATGCCGTTGGCGATGCACGAGCCGATGACGGCGCCGGCGCTGGTGCCGACATAGATGTCGAAGTCGTTGACGGTGCGATCCAGCAGGGCGTCGTTGAGGGCGCGCAGCGCGCCGATGTGGTAGACGGCGCCGGTGAGTCCGCCCCCGGAGAGAACCAGGGCGGTGCGGCTCAACCCGACTTCGCCTTGGTGCGGGTTCGGCGGGCGCCGGGGCGCCGGGCGGGGGCGCCGGCGTCGACTCCGAGAGCGCCGGCCAGCCGGTCGACGCGGTCGGCAAGGTCGTTGAGCCGCCGGTCGAATCGCTGCATCTCCTTCTGGCTTGGGATCTTGAGACCGCGCAGCGTCCGCGAGAGGGCCTTCTCCAGGGCCTCCTCCAGCGCGACGTCGGGACGCACCACGCGCTCCTCGGCCTTCTGGATCTGGTCCTGGACGGCTGATATCGACTGCCGCACGGCGCCGATAACGGCCTCGCCGGGGTTGCGCACGAGCTGCTGCAGCAGCTGCTCTGGCACGGCGCCGTGGCGCTTGCGCTCGTTGTCGAGCACCACTTGCGACAGCGTCACCGCGGTCAAGTCCTCACCGCTGCCGCGATCGACGACCTGGATGTTCTCGCCAGTGCGAACCAGCTCTCCGATGCGCTCCAGCGTGATGTACCGGCGCGAGCTGGTGTCGTAGAGCTTGCGGTTGGAGTACTTCTTGATCAGCCGCGGGGCAGCTTCGGGCGGGTGCGTCTCCTTGCCCCGGGTCGGCTTGGCGGTTGCGCGCGTCCGCGGGTGCGCCGGGGCCGGGGTCAGCGCGAGCCTCCCCGTTCCGACTTGCCGACCAGGGCCGCGACTTTGGCGGTGAGAAGGTCGACGCTGTTGTTGAGACGTTCGATATCCGACCGCGACGGGATGTTGACGCGATTGAGCACGTCTTCGATCCGGCTCTCGATGAAGCGGTCCAGCCGGGCGGACTCCTGTTGGGCTCGACCCTGGGCCCGCTCGCTGGCTGTCCGCAGCTCGCCGAGCAGCCGCTCCGCCTCGCGCTGCCCCAGGCTGCCGGTCCGGACCAGCTCGCCGACGATGCGGTCCGCCTGGCTGGTGGCGAGGCCGACCGGCGCCTGCACCAGCGACATCACCAGCTCGACCCACTTGTTGGCGCTGCGCTGGGCGGGAGTCTCCGGCGTCGCGGCACGCGCCCGCATCGTGCTCGGCCGGCGCTTCGCGGATGGCTTGCCGGCGGCTCGCCGAGGCCGGCGAGGAGAGGGGTCAGCCATGCCCCCGCCCCGTGACGCAGTGCAGCATCTTCGGATTATATGCTCACGGTTCCCGACGAAATCGCGAATTCAGGCGATATCTGCCGGCCCGGTTTGACGCAAGCGTTTGACACCCGTATGGTCGGCTGACATCATGGGCGTCGATTGCCGCCGCCTGTTTCACGCGGCATAGGAGGTGAGCTCAGCATGGCCAAGAAGTCATCCAAGAAAGCCAAGAAGGCCGGGGGCGGCGTGCGTGACCTTGTGGAAGGTGGGCAGCAGCTCATCTCCGGAGCCCAGGGCCGCGCCGAGGACGCCGCCAAGCGTTTGCAGAAGACGGTGCAGGAAACCGTGGCCACCGCCGAGAAGCGTTACAACGTCGAGCTGAAGAACCTGCAGGGTCGCCTGCGCGACCTCAACACCAACATCGGCGGCCTGGAGCGCAGCTACCGCTCCTTCGAGAAGCGCGTCACCAAACAGATCGAGACCCTGTCCGGTCGCGCCGTCAAGGCCTCCGACCTGGACAAGCGGATCCGCACCCTGGAGGCCGAGATCCGTCGCGCCACCGGCCTCGGCGCAACCACCGCGACCACCGCTCGGAAGGCCGCCGCCGGGACCGCCAAGAGCGCGCGCCGGCGCGCCACCCGGGCAGCCTCGAGCGCCCGAAAGACCGCCGCCACGGCGCGCCGCACCGCCGCTGCTCGGGCAACCGGCGCGCGCGCAACCGCCGCCCGTAAGCCTGCGACAGCCGCTGCCAAGCCCGCCGTCGCCAAGCCCGCTGCCGCCAAGAAGCCGGCGGCCAAGAAGCCCGCCCGCGCTCGCAAGCCGGCGGCGCGGCGGCGGACCACAACCCGGCGGGCCCCGGCCGCCGCGGCGACCACCCCACCGAGCACACCCAGCGCGAGCTGAGCCGGTTGCGGCGCCTGGTCAGGCGATCAGGCGCCGAACCATAGCCTCGACGAACCGATAGGCGGTATCCACCGAGTCGGGGTCGATGGCGTCGTAAGTGTCGCTGCCGCGATGCCAGTTCACAGGCACCCCGTCGCGAGTCGCGATCACGGTCATCGCTTCGAGCCGGCGCAGCAGCACCGGCTCTGTGTCCAGGCTCATCACCCTGAACGGCCGCCCCGAGACGCGCAGCCCCGGCATCTTGGCGACCTGCGCCGCCATCGCAGTGAGGTCCTTGCCGGCGCGGTGCTTGAGCATCATTCCCTCCGCGGTGGTGTAGCTCACCTCGCCGGCGCCGACGTTGTCGATGTTGATGATCCAGGCACGCCCGAGGTCGTCCTTGTGCCGGCTCAGGAATTTCTCCATCCCCACCAGCCCCGCCTCCTCGCAACCGGTGGCCACCGCCATCACCTCGGTGTCCGCCGGCACGTCGGCGGCCAGCGCCTCGCAGAGGCTCAGCATGACGCCCACCCCGCTGGCGTTGTCGTTGGCGCCGGCGACGTGCTTGTAGAAGACCTCGCGGTGGAGCAGCAGCAGCAGCCCCAGGATGATGTTGGCCGCAAAGGGGATCGCGATGTAGCCGAAGAGGCGCTCACCGGTGACCCCCTGGAAGCCCACCAGGATCGGCAGGACGATCATCGAGATCGCCTGGAGCACGAAAATCCGGCGGAAGTCTCGGACCAGGCCCGGCTGCCACATCACGCCGGACTTGGCCGAGTCGTAGTGAGCCACCAGGACCAGTCGGCGACGGGGCAGGTCCCGGGCGGCCAAGCGCCCTACGACATTTTGGCTCTTGCCCTGGGGTATCAGCGTCCGCGCGAGGTGCAGCGTGGTCGTGTTCTCGCCGATGAAGGCGACACCGGCGATGCCTGTCAGCAGCAGGCCGAGGGCGCCTTTGTCGAACACAGCCGCCGCGATGAACCCGGCGATGGCGAGCACGAAGATCGCGATGTAGGTGGGGCTGAAGCTGCGCACGCTGCGGAAGGGCTCGACCTTGACGGTGAAGCCGAATTTCTGCAACTGCTGCTCGATGTATTCGGCCGCCGCGCGTTCCGCTTTGCTGGTCGCGGGCCGGGGACCGATCCCCTCGGCGAGTTTGCGAATGTGGTCGAGGGGATCCGTCACGGCCCAGTATTTTCGCGGATTGCGCCGCGTCGCCGCGCCGAGGCGCCGAGCGGCGACGCGTCCCGGGCGATAATCCCTGCAGATGGAGCCGATCAAACGTGCCTGAGGTGCGCCTCACGTTTCTCGACGGCGAGGTACTGGCGGCCGAGACCGAGCTGATCGACTTCAGCCAACCGGTGGTGCGCGCCCGCGCCGCCGACGACAGCAACAACGAGGAGCTGACGATCCCTCTGAGCAGCCTCAAGTACATCGTCATGAGCGGCCCCGAGGACGAGATCGAGGTGGGCGGCGGCGACCTGGGCAAGGTGGTCATCCACTTCACCGATGGCGAGGCGCTGCGCGCCTACGCTGCCCGCGACACGCTCGGTGGGCTGTACGGCGTCATCTACAGCCTGATCGAGCCGCAGCGCAAGCAGCAGCGGCGGATCGGCGTGCCGTACACCGCGGTCAAAGCGATCTTCAAAGTCAGGCAGCGGGAAGGTCGCGGCAAGTCGAAGCCGCGCGCCGCGACCGGCAAACCGCGGGCGACAGGCGCGAAGTCGAAGGGCGCGAGCGTCACGTCGAGGGCGGCTGGCGGCGGATCAAAGACTGCGAGCCGCAAGTTGAAGGCCAAAGCAGGATCGACCGGGACCAGATGAAGGTTCTCGTCACCGGAGGCGCAGGCTTCATCGGCTCCAACGTCGCCGACCGTTTGGTCGAGGAGGGGCACCACGTGGTGGTCCTGGACGACCTCTCCAGCGGCAAGCGCGAGCAGGTGCCGGCGGCCGCCAACTTCTACCAGATGGAGCTGGATGGGCGCTGGCTGGACCGGGTTGTCGAACGCGAGAAGCCGGACGCCGTCTGCCACCTGGCGGCCCAGATCAGCGTCCGCCGTTCGGTCGAGGACCCCGTTTTCGACGCGCGGGTCAACATCCTCGCCAGCATCGGGCTGATCGAGGCCTGCCGCCTCCACGGCGTCAAGCGCTTCATCTTCACGTCGACCGGCGGAGCCATCTACGGCGACGCCGACCAGGTCCCGACCCCGGAGACCTACCCCGCCGCGCCGGTGTCGCCGTACGGCACCAGCAAGCTGTGCGTCGAGCACTACTTGCACTGCTTCCGCGAGCTCTACGGCTTCAGCAGCGCCGCGCTGCGCCTGGCCAACGTCTACGGCCCCCGGCAGGATCCGCACGGCGAGGCCGGGGTGGTGGCGATCTTCAGCAAGGCGCTGCTGGAGGGCCGCACAGCGACCATCAACGGCGACGGCAAGCAGACTCGGGATTACGTGTATGTGGGGGATGTCGTCGAGGCGTTCGCCCTGGCGCTGCAGAGCGACATCCAGGGCAGCTATAACGTCGGGACCGGGACCGAGACGGATGTCGCCGAGCTGTACCAGCACATCGCCCGCGCCGCCGGCTCAAGCGCCGCGGCGGAGTACGGACCGGCACGGCCGGGAGAGCAAAAGCGCAGCTGTGTGGATATCGGGCTGATCGCGGAGCGGCTTGATTGGCGGCCGGGAGTTCGACTGGAAGAAGGGATTCCGCTGACGGTGGAGTACTTCAGGAGCCAAATCGAGCGGCAGGTCGCGGCGCCCTAGTCCTGACCCGAGGTCGCCGGGATGGGCTGCTAGTTGAAGTACTGGGTCGACTTAGCTGTTATCGCTAGCGCCGGCAGCTGTACGAACGCACCGCCCAGAATTTTGAACGTGTATGTCACCGAGACCTGGCAATACGCAGGGGGCACGCCTGAAATCGTAGGCGCAGGCACGGTGGTTATTACCAAGGGTCCAACGCCGCTCGAGGCCACGGTGGCTGCAGTCACGACCGCAGCCGGCGCGTTGCCGGTCCCACCGGCACTCGGACAGGTGACGGTTGTATCTGAGCCAAAGTTGCCCGAGGCGATCGCGTAACGGGCGCCTTCTCGTGCAGCATTCGTGACAGCGTTGACCGAGTAGACGTAGCGACCTGTCTCGATAATGCCCATAAGCAGCGGAAAAAGCAGAAGGACCGCCACCAGGGCGAACTCAACCGTGGTTTGGCCGCGCGATCGCCCACGATTACGGCTCACTGCGGCGCCAGGGTCTGCGCCTGGACCTCAGTGAGCAGGACGACGGGATTCGGGAGCGGCCAGAATCCGCTGGCCAGCACGGGCGAGACGTTACAGCGCGTTGTAATCGTGGCGGTCACGGTCGTCCCTGGAGTGACGGGAATTCCCGCGGAGTAGACAATCTGAACCCCGCCGTTCGCTGTATCCGGCGCTTGCCCCGGCGACGCGGGCCAGGACGGACAGTGGTAGGCGCCGTTGGATCCCTGGTCCTCCGCCCCCATGACTGTTTCAATCTGCTTAGTCAACGTGGCCGTGTTCCAGGTCTGCTCCATGCCGTGCTGGGTGAAAAACAGAGCTCCCTCGCGAGCGGAGTTTGTCACCGATTGCGAGATGAAGAACATCCGCGCTCCGTCGCCGGCAACACCGGCAAGCATAAGCAATGGGATCATCATCAGAGCCATCTCTACGAGGCTCTGTCCCTTTTGGGAACGGGTTCGACAGCGGCCGGAGCGCCGCTTACTGAACGAGATTGATCGAAACAGGTGCACTGGAGGGGGGGGTCACACACGGGAGAGTCGGGCACCAACTGCCGCGCTGCGGCACCAGGTCTACGACCTTCACCTTTACCGTGGTAGATGACGTGTACGTCGACGGATCCTGGGTCGGGTACCCGGCAACCCAACTCTTGATATGGAAAACGAAGCTCGATCCTGTCTGCTCGTCGAGGTAGTCGATGACTGGAAGAAGCACCGGGGTGCACGGAGAGGCCGTGTGAGCGACGCAGGAGTCCCACGCGTTTTGAAGAAGCTGTATGTCCGGGGCTTCTAGTCCGGCTGACGTGCCGCCCTTGGCGCAGAAGTAGTCGAGCTCCTTGAACGTCGTCTTGGCCGGGTTCGGGCTGGGACCGCACGCAATCGACCCGAAGGCCGGGGCCGGAGGAATGCTCCCACTGGCAGGAGTGGCGGGTACTGGGTCGTGGAACCAGCCCTTGAAGTTCGACGAGTTGGTGTTGGCTGGGTTGCAAGTTGGCGCCAGGGAAGACCAGCCTGGATCACGGAGGATGACAATATCGTCCTTGTCGACCTCTTGTTCAGTACTTCCGGCTGGATCGACCGCGGTTGGAAGCTCGTCAGCATCAACCGGATTGTCGGGGTGGGCGGTGTCGACATCCTTCGGGGAGTCGCCGGGGTTGTTGACTGGATCATTGGCAGTGCAGAACGCCCAGACTGCGTAATGGGCGAAGCCCCCTGTAAGTGTGGTGACCGGCGCAAATATCGAAGTGGCCACAGCTCGCTCAGCCGCGGAATGCACTCCGAGGGCACCCATGAAATAAGTCGGGTGGGTGTAGTAAGCCACGACACTGGTGCCATCAACACAGTGGACGCCCCAGCCTGCCACCGCAAACGGACACTCCAGCAGGTTAAGTACAGGGCTGGAGAGCTGGCCGACCTGAACGGGGTGCCCGGCGTTTGCGAAGCCGCTCGGCCACAGCAGGAGCTTCTTCTGGGTCGTTGTGCTGGTCTGATCGCTGCCGTCGACGTAGTAGGCGCATGAGGCGGTGAGACTGTTGGCTATCTGCCCAATGTTTGTCCCGTCAGCTACGGCTCCGGGATCGCATTGGGCGGACGTACCCGGGAAGTTTGCCTGCTGGTTGCCTGAGGACAGACTGCTGTTGACCTGAGCCTTGATGGCGGCGAGGACATCACTATCGGTCTTTGGGGTGGGGGGATTGTGGAAGTTGAAACCCAGGAGCGTCGACCCGGCTTCAGTCGAAACGTCGGAGCCGCTTTGCAGCGCTCGTCGGTCTACAAACGCGTGGCCACCGTCAGTCGCCAGACCCACAAAGGCGACCAGCACGACCAGGGTGAGCGCCATGATGACCACCGCCTGACCGCTTTGCCATTCGAGACATATCTCGCTGAACCTTGATCTCAGACGCTTGATGGACACGTGATCCTCCTGGGTTGAAACGGTGTAGAGACGAGCCGGCAGGTCACGGCTACCGGCTCTGCCTCTGGCGGGAAGGTGGTGCATGCGGGCCGTAGCGTCTCAAGGAAACATGTCAGCTTCCTGAATGCGGCGGTGACATTCGTGTGACAGGCCGGTTTCGGGCTGAGAGCCCGATACCACTACCCTAGGCGCATGCGTGTCCTGCTGGTTGAGGATGATCGCCGTCTTGCCGATGCCCTGACGCGCGGTTTGCAGGAGGGCGGGATGACGGTGGTCCACGCGTCCGAGGGCGATGGCGCTGTCGGCGCGGCGCTCGACGGCTCCTTCGACGCCATCGTGCTGGACGTCATGCTTCCCGGCTCCATGGACGGCTTTGAAGTCGCGGCCGCGCTTCGGCGGCGCCAGGTCGGCACTCCCATCCTGATGCTGACCGCGCGGGATGCGGTGGGCGACCGGGTTCGCGGGCTGGAGGCCGGCGCCGATGACTACCTGCTCAAGCCGTTCGCCTTCCAGGAGCTGCTCGCCCGGCTGCGAGCGCTCGCGCGCCGCCATCTGCCAGGGCGGGGCGCGGTGCTCAGCATGGGGCCAATCAGCCTCGACAGCTCGAGGCGCACGGTCGACGTCAATCACGTCCCTGTGGTGCTGACCGGCCAGGAGTTTGCGGTCCTCGAGTACTTCATGCTCCATCCCGCGCAGGTGCTGAGCCGTGGGCAGATCCTCGAACACGCCTGGCCCGAGGACGTCTACGAATCCGGCGGGTCGAATCTGGTCGAGGTCTACGTCGGGCGGGTGAGGCGCAAGCTGGTCGCCGCGGGCAGCCCAGACGCCTTCACCACAGTGCGCGGCGCCGGCTACCGGATGGAGCTGCCGGAAGATTGACCGCTTTCCTGCGGCGGACCAGGATGCGCCTGGCGCTGGCCTACGCGGGGATCTTCAGCGTGGTCGCGATCGTCGCCGCCGCCGCCCTCTGGCTGGCGCTTTCGCGCACCGAATATTCGTCGATCGACGACAGCCTCGCTGGCGCCGCCCGGGGGGCCGAGTCGGCTCTGGTGACCCGGGGGACGCCACCGAGCGCTGGCGACGACGTATTGCCGCCCCCAGCCAGTGGCGAGATCCCCGTCGGTGAGCTGGTTTTCAGCCGCACAGGCACCGTGCTCCAACACAACGACACCGCACCGTCCAGCTCGGCGTTGGGCTCAATCGCCACCACAGCCGCAAGCTCGAGCTCGCCGGCGCTGAGCACGCAAACGATCGATGGCGAATCCCAGAGGATCCTGTCGACCCGGGTCGAGCTGCGCTCCGGGGACTCCGTCGTGATCGTCGTGACGCGCTCGCTGGCGGAGACCAACCGGCTGCTGTTCAACGCCGGACTGGTGCTGGTGGTGGGAATGGCGATGCTGGTGGTCGCGGCCGCGGTCGTCGGATACGGCCTCGCGGGTGCGGCGCTCCGCCCGGTCCGCGAGATCGCATCGACGGCGCGCAACTTCAGCGAGCGAGACCTGCACCGGCGCCTGGAGCTGGACCTGCCGCCCGACGAACTGGGCGAGCTGGCCGACACCTTCAACGGGATGCTGGCAAGGATGGAGACGGCCTTCGAGAGCCTTCGGAGGTTCACGGCTGACGCCGCCCACGAGCTGCGCGCACCGCTGACGATGATGCGGACCGAGGCCGAGGTCACCCTCAGCAAGCCGCGCACCGAAAAGGAGTATCGGGCGAGCCTGCAGACGATGCTCTCGGAGGCCGAGCGGTTGGGCCGGCTCGCGGACCAGCTGCTGCTGCTGGCGCGAGCTGATGCGGGGGCGCTCAACGCGCAGATGACCAAGATCCTGATCCCCGGGCTGGTCGCCGAAGCGGGCGCGCGCTGGCGCTCGGTCGCGGCACGACACGACGTCACCATCCTCGACGAAGTCGGATCCCAGGGCTATGTCTGGGGCGACGTCGATCTGATGACTCGCCTGCTCGACAACCTGATCGACAACGCGCTGCGCCACACCCCCGACGGCGGCACTGTAACGCTGTCGGTCGCGGCGGTCGACTCGTGGTGGGAGATCGCCGTCGCCGACTCGGGCCCGGGTGTGGATCCCGGGCTGAGGGACCTGCTCTTCGAACGCTTCGCCCGCGCCGACCCCGCCCGGCGGCGCGACACCGGGGGCGCCGGCCTGGGGCTCGCGCTTTGCGCTGTGATCGCGCGCCTCCACAACGGCTCGATCAGCCTCGACGCCGGTGCCCCGCAGGGCGCTCGCTTCGTCGTCCGGCTGCCGGCGGCGGAGCCTCCCGCTGCCTAGATCTCGGCGCTCGCGGCTTTGTGCGGCCGGCTAGTGGTGGCCGGGGTGAGCTGTTGGTGACGGCTCCGCTGTTGGCGGGGCCGAAGCACTCGGCGTCGGGCTGGACGATGCCCCGAGAGGCGGCGCGGGGGATTGACTGGGCGTAGCCGTCGGGCTGGATTTGGTCGTCGGGCTCACGGCAACGCCCGGGCTGGGTGAGACGGTTGGCGCCGCATGTGATCCGGGTTGGGAGGTGCCATTGCAGCCGTCGCCGCTGTCTTGAGCCTCGCCAGCCGCGTCCTTTGCCTCGTCGGCCTGATCTTTGGCTTCGTCGGCCGTGTCCTTGGCGCTGTCGGCAGCGTCCTTGCCCTTATCAGAGGCATCCTTGGCGCCGTCAGCCGAGTCCGTTTCCGCATCAGCGGTCGGGTTTGCCTTGTCGGCGGCCTTGTCCGGCTCGCTATCCGCCTTGCGAGCGGCTTTATCAGCTGCGTGCTGCGCCTTGCGGGTTGCCTTTTCGGCTTCGTGCTGAGCCTTCGCCGCGAGATCAGCCTTCTCGCCCTGACCGTCGTTTTCACAGGCCGATGGGCTCCCCTGTTGGGCCTTTGGAGCGTTGGCTGGTGAAGGGCCGCTCGTTAGTGCAGCCAGCGCTGAGGTGCCCGCGATGGCCATGACGGCAAGCACGGCCAGCACGGCCGCGCGCACGTTTCTGGAGCTCAACCTTTGGAACATGCCGTAGTTCTCCTGGTCCGTTATACGCCGCCGGAGCGCTTTTCTTGCGATCTGGCCTTAACTCTCGGCGGCAATTGGCCCCAGCGACACCAGCTGTAGCCGGCAGTCGAAGCAGAGCTGGTCGCCCTCGGCCACCAGCGATTCGAAAGCGCGTCGCAGGCCCTGGTTCTCCAGCAGGTCGGTGGTCTCCGCGATGCGGGCTGCCCACTCGTAGTTCTCCATCGCCTGCCGCAGCTTGAGGCGAAGCTCGGTGAGCAGCTCGCGCTCCTCGGGCGAGACCGAGTCCGGGAAGCCGAGCCGGTCGAGATTGGAGATGTTGACGTGGATCCGGGACCGGGCCGCGGCCGCGGCTCTCGACAGCGGCTGCTCGTCGCCATCCCGCAGCGCCTCGCGGAGCTCTTCCAGCGCGGGCTCGGTGGTCTCGAGCACCGTCCGGAAGTCAACGCCGTAATCGATCGGCAGCTCGTGGTAGGCCACCTGGTTGCGGCGCGCTGTGAGCAGCACCAGCGCCACGATCACGAAGCCAATGACGACGTAGCCCCAGATCGGCACGGCGCCTAGCGGCCCTTGAAGTCGGGCTTGCGACGCTCGAAAAACGCGGTCAGTCCCTCGCGGACATCCTCCGAGCCGTGTGCCTCCGCCGAGAGCGCGTCAAGCTCGGCTTGGGTGTCGCGATCCATGGTGGCGCCGGCGGCGTCCATCTCCAGCAGCCGGTTGATCATCCGTTTGGAGTTGCGGACGGTGATCGGCGCGCCGGCGAGGATGTCGTCGCAAAGCGCGTCCACCCCGGCGTCGAGATCGTCGGGAGAGAAGCAGTAGTCGACCAGCCCCCGGCGCGTCGCCTCCGCCCCCGAGAAGGACCGGCCAGTCAGCATCAGCTCCCGGGTGACCTGCGGTCCGAGCTGCTGGATCATCCGCCGATGGTGCACCGGGCCGGGGAGCAATCCGAACCGGCTCGCGGGCACTCCGAGGCGCGCGGTGTCGACGGCTACGCGCAGGTCGCAGGCCAGCGCCAGCTGGTAGCCGGCACCCAGGGAGTGGCCCTGAATGCGGGCGATCACCGGCGCGGCACAGGCTTCGATGGCGGCCTGGGCGGCCTCCATCGCATCGCCGAAGCCACCGCCGAGGCCTTGGCCCGTCGCGTCGCCCAGCTCCTCGAGGTCGGCTCCCGACGCGAAGACTTGGTCGCCGGCTCCGGTCAGGACCACCACCCGCACGTCGGCGGTCAGGCTCCGGACCTCGGTCTCAAGAGTCCGGAACAGGGCCGTTGAGAGTGGGTTGCGACGCTTCGGGTCGTTAATCGTCAGTCGCAGGACGCCCGGGCGCGGGCGCTCGACCAGCAGCGGGGCTTTGTCCGACATCGAGGAATTATCGGACGCATGGAGTTACACAACATTGTGGTAGAATACGTACATGCGTTCGTTACTGGAGGAGGGACTCCGGGCGCTCGAGACGGAGAAGGTCGAGACCCTGTCGGGCGCTGAGCTGGGCGCCTCGATTGAGGAGGAGCGCAAGGCGATCGACCGCCTCGAGGCTGACTGCAGTCGCCGGCTGGCGCGCTTCGTCGCCCTCAGGGGTTTCGAGGCCAACGGTGCGCTCGATCCGGTCGCGTGGCTCAAGCAACACGGGCGGCTATCGGGCGGGGCGGCCGCGGAACGGGTCAGGGTCGCGTCGAAACTCGCCGATCTGCCGATCATGGCCACCGCGTTTTCGACCGGCCGGATCAGCTTCGGACAGGCGGCAGTAGTCGCCCGGGCCGCCGGCGACGTTGGCCCCGAGGCGGTCGCCGAGCTAGAGCGTCGCACGGTTGAGGCGGCCCAGCAGCTCGACCCCAGCGGACTGCGCCAGTTCGCCGAGCGCCTCAGCTGTGAGCTCAACCAGGAGGCGTTCCTGGCCGACCAGAATCGGGCTCACGAGCGGCGCCGGCTGGACTACGGTCAGGGCCCGGACGGGATGTGGATCATCGACGGGCGGCTGGACCAGGAGGGCGGCGCGTACCTGTCTACCGCCCTGGACGCCGTGCTGGGACCGCGGTCGAAGGATGATGGTCGCACCCCGGCACAGCGCCGAGCCGACGCCCTGGTCGACCTCAGCCGACGGGTTCTCGAAGAGGCGCGTGAGGACGAGCCGACCGTTCGCGGCATCGGCGGTCAACGACCGCACCTCACCGTGACCGCGACCATCCAGGCGCTGCGTGGCGAGCCGGGGGCGCCGGCGGGTGAGCTCATCGGTCGCTACCCGGTTGCGTCGGAGACTGTGCAGCGCATCGCGTGCGATGCGGCTCTCACTCCCATGGTCGTCGACGAGACCGGCGATCCACTGGACTTCGGACGAACAATGCGCACCGCCTCGCCACCATTGCGGCGGGCCGTGGTGCTCAGCGACAAACGGTGCCGCTTTCCGGGATGCGATAGATCCGCTTCCTGGTGTGACGTGCACCACCTGGACGACTGGGCTCGCGGCGGGCGAACGCGAAAGAAGGACCTGCTTCTCGTATGCCGACCGCATCACCGGCTGCTTCACGAGGGCGGCTGGAAGCTGCTGCGCGATAGCGACGGAGAGGTTGTGGCGGTGCCTCCGTAGAGCTACGCTACGGAGCCACGCCGGATAGCTTCGCTGTGAGCAACGCGATGGACCTACGCCGAAGAGCTATTCGATGATGGCTACGGTTTGCCCTTCCTGGACGACGTCGCCTTCATTAACCAGGAACTCCTTGATGGTGCCGGCGATAGGCGAGAGCACGGGGATCTCCATCTTCATCGACTCGAGGATCATGATCGTGTCGTCTTCTTCGACCTGCTGGCCGACCTCGGTCGTGATCTTCCAGAGGTTGCCGACCAACTCGGCTTTCACTTCAGCCACGAGATCCTCCTTTGGTGGTGGTGATGTCGCTCGGGAGCCTAACTGCTGAGCGCCGAGAAATCGGGCACGAAGGCGCCTTCGTTCTCGTCGGGTACGTAGTCGCTGGGGACCTGACACGGTGTGGCGCTCAGGCCCAGCGCCTCGCGAGCCTCGGCCACGGTGGCAATTTCGCGACCAACGTCGGCGCACATCCGGGTCGCGCGCTCGACCAGGTGCGAGGAGCCATGCGCCATCTCGCCGTCGGGGAAGTAGAAATTGTCCTCCAGGCCGACGCGGACATTGCCGCCCAGCGTCAACGTCGCCGCCAGCAGCGGCCACTGGTCGCGGCTGATGCCGACCAGCTTCCAGGTTGAGCCCGGCGGCAGTGATTCGGCCTGGAACTGTAGCGCTCGTGTCGTCGAGGGGATCCCGCCCAGCACACCCATCACCAGCGAAAAGTCGAGTGGCGTCTTGAGGATGCCCTGGTCGAGCAGCGGTCTGGTGTTGCCGATGTGCCCGGCGTCGAAGACTTCGAGCTCGGGCTTGACTCCGCCGTCGTTCATGCGCTGCAGCAGGTAACTGATGTCCTTGAAGGGATTCGAGAAGACGAAGTCGAAGTAGAACTCCTTCTTCTTCTCGGAGTAGATGGCGTAGTTCATCGAGCCCATGTTGAGCGCGCCGATCTCGGGCCTGAGCTTGGCGATGTGACCCACCCGCTGCTCCATCGGGATGCCGACTGCGCCGGTCGAGAAGTTGATGATGATGTCGCTGCGTTTGCGGATCTCGTCCATGATCTGGCGATATTTCTCGACCTTGAAGCTGGGCGTACCGTCGTCCTCGCGGGCGTGGATGTGGACCACCGCGGCGCCGGCATCGGCGCAACGCTTGGCCTCTTCGGCTATCTCCACCGGCGTGTAGGGGATGTACTCACACTGCTTGCGCGTGGTGAGCGCGCCCGTCAGGGCGGCGGTGATGACGACCTTGTGGCGGCTGAAGGTTTCCATCGCTCTCCTCTACTTGCCTGTTACTCGTAGTTGCTCGCTATCTGCCCGTTACCTAGATCTGTCCGCTACTTGGTCTGTCCGTTACTTGGTCTGTCCGTTACCCGCCGCAACACGCGGGCCCTCGATGATCGCCGCGGCCACCCTGTCAGGCGCTTCGAGCTGCGGATAGTGTCCGACATCCGCGAGCTCGACAAAGTCCGCTCCCGACCGGCGATCCTTGATCGCCTTCGCCATATGCGCCCCGGAAACCGGATCGACCATGCCCCAGACATACCGGATCGGGGTAGTCGACGTCTCCGCCGTACCCTCCCAGCGCTTGGCGTTGACGCGGCGCTCCGGGATGTACTTGATCAGCCGGTGGTAGTTCTTGGAGCCGTTCCGCCGCGCCACCGAAAGCCAATGCTCGTGCAGCTCCCCAGGGGTGGGCTGATGCTCGGGCGCAAAGATCCGGGCGAAGCCGCTGGCGAAGCGGCCTTCGCTCATGCGACTCGCGATCAACGCGCCGATCACCGGGCGCTGCAACCAGACCTGGACCCGCCGCGGCCGGTGGTGGGCGGCGTAGACGCCACCGTTCAGGAGCGTGAGGTCGGTCATCCGGGTGGCCAGCTTGCCTTCGTCCTGGCGGGCCAGCAGTTCGAGCGCCACAGTCATCCCCACGTCGTGGCCAACCAGCCTTGTCTCGCTGACGCCGAACTGTCTCCAGAGCGCCTCCACGATGTCCGCCTGCTCAAAGGCGCTGAAGTCGTGCCCCGAAGGCTTATCGGAGTCGCCAAAGCCAAGTAGGTCAAATGTGAGCAGCCGGTATTTCGAGGCCAGCGCTCCGGCGATCGGCGCCCAATCCCACGACGATGTCGGGAAGCCGTGGATCAGCGTCATCCAGGGCCCCTGGCCCAGCACGCGAACGAAGATCGAATACTTCGAGCCGCCCGGCAGCTGAACCTCGACGCGCTCGCCGGCGGCCCACCATCCCTCGATGCCCTCTGGGGAGGTAGCGGACGGCGCCGGCCCGGGTGCCGCGGGTGCCGGTGCCGCAGATGCGGGCGCTGGTGCCGCCTCCAGCGCTGCCACAGGCGTCGCCAACTCCCCCACCTCCAGCTCCGGTGTCACCACCTCTGCAGGCATCGCCTCCGCCGGGACGGCTTCGGCCGGTGCTATCGGCAGCTCGGCCGGCTCGGGCTCGGGAGGCTCCTCGTGCTGCACCTGGGCGCCGGTCCGCTCGGCTTCGGCGAGCTCGGCCGGGGTGGGGCGCTTCCGTGCCACGTCCTCGAACTCGGCTATCAGCTCATCGAGGTCCTTTTTGGGCTCTGCCGCGGGAGTCTCGCCGGTCATCCGGCTAGCCTACCGGCCCAGACGCCGGGTCTGCTCGGCGCCTAGACCGGGATGTTGCCGTGTTTGCGCCAGGGACGCTCCACCTTCTTCCGGCTGGCGATCTCGAGCCCTTGGATGATGACCTTGCGGGTCTCGGCGGGGTCGATGACGTCGTCGATCATCGCCCAGTTGGCGGCGATGTACGGGTTGATCTGCTGGCGGATCATGTCGACGAACATCGCCTTGGCGGCCTCCGGGTCCTCCGCCGCCTCGACCTGCTTGTTGAAGATGATGTTCACCGCGCCCTCGGGCCCCATTACCGATATCTCGGCCGTTGGCCATGCCACGATCAGGTCGGGATAGTAGCCCTTACCGCACATCACGAAGTAGCCCGCGCCGTAGGCCTTTCGCACGACCACCGTGATCTTGGGCACCGTCGCCTCGCTAACCGCGTACAGCATCTTGGCCCCGTGCCGGATGATGCCCTGCTTCTCGACCTCCTTGCCAACGATGAAGCCGGGCACGTCCTGCAGGAACAGCAGCGGCACGTTGAAGGCGTCGCACATCCGGATGAACCGCGCCGCCTTGTCGGCCGAGTCGTTGTCGAGAGCACCGGCCTTGTGCAGCGGCTGGTTGGCTACCACGCCGACGGACCGGCCGCCGAGCCTTACAAACGCGGTGATCAGGTTTTTTGCCCAGGTCGGTTTTATCTCGAAAACGTGATTGTCGTCGGCGATCTTGCGGATCAGCTTGCGCATGTCGTACGCCTGCCGCATGTTGGCCGGCACGATCTTCTCGATGCCCTCCAGGAGGCGGTCGGGCGGGTCGTCAGTGGGCTTGATCGGCGCCTGCTCGAGGTTGTTCGACGGCAGGAACGAGAGGAACTCCTTGACCGCGGCGATGCAGGCGGCGTCGTCCTCGACCTCGAGGTCGCCGACCCCGGATTCGTAGCAGTGGACCTGGGACCCGCCCATCTCGTGGTCGGTGACGTCCTCGCCGGTGGCCGCCTTGACCAGTCGCGCGCCGCCGAGCGACATCGATGACGTGTCCTTGACCATGGGCACGAAGTCCGACAGCCCTGGGATGTACGCGGTGCCGGCGGCGCAGGGCCCGACCATCGCCGAGACCTGCGGGATGACGCCGGACATGTTCACCTGGTCCCAGAACAGGTACCCGGTGCCCGCGAACATCGAGCCGGTGGCGTCCTGGATCCGGGCGCCGGCGGAGTCCAGCAGCCAGACGATTGGACAGCGGTTGCGCAGGGCAAGGTCTCGCAGCCGGGCCACCTTCTGTTCGCCGATCATGCCCATCGAGCCGGCCATCACGGTGAAGTCGTAGATGGCGGCGTAGACCTCCCGCCCATCGACTTTGCCGTGCCCGGTGACAACGCCGTCGGCCGGTGTCTTGTCGGGGTCGTAGCTCTCGCCCTTCATGCTCTGGCCGGTCGCCAGCAGGCCGAACTCGACGAAGGTGCCGGCGTCGAAGAGGAGGTCCAGACGTTCGCGCGCCGAGAGCTTGCCCTTCTCGTGCTGGCGCTCGATCTTCTCCGGGCCGCCCATCGCCAGCGCCTTGGCGCGGCGCGCGTGGAGGTCGGCGGTGAGCGCCTCCAAGCCCGACTGCTCGGTCGGAGGCGCGACGGCGGGAGGCGGGGCTTCCGGCGCTTCGGCGGCAGCGGCGGGCTCGCGCCGTACGGTGTTGGCCGCGGTGTCGCGCGCTTCGGCGCCGGCCGGCGTTCCGGGCGCGGTCTCGGGCGCTTCGGCGTCGGCCGGCTGCTTGGTCTCCGTCATCCGATCTCCTAGCGGTGGGCAGCGATGGACTGCTGAATCCTATCGCCGTTCAAACTCGCCGCCTCCGAATCCGGTGTCGAGTTCAGACATCCATCTCGGCAGGCTTGCCCGGCTCGAGCCATCGAAGCGCATCCGCCATGCCCGCCGCGGCGAACGCAGCCTCGACGTCGGCCTTCGGGGTGTTGAAATGGCTCCAGCCTTCGTAGTGGATGGGTACGACTGTGCGAGCCCGCATCGTCTTGGCGGTGCGCGCTCCCTCAGCGCTGTTAAAGGTGTAGCGGGCGGGGCCTGACGCCGCGAACCGAACGCCGCCGAGGTGGAGGACCGCGACGCTGATCGTGAAGCGCCGGGCGATCTTGTCGATGCCGCCGAAATACACCGTGTCTCCCGAGATGTAGAGACCACCATGCTGCTGGCCGGGCCACTCCAGGAAGAATCCGATGGCCGGCCCCGAGAGCAGGTGGATCCCGGGGACGCCATGTCGGGCGGGCGTGGCGGTGACCGTGACCATGTTCTCTCCCTCGCCCAGGACCATCGACTCCCAGGGGCGCAGCCCCTCGGCGTTGCCGCCAAGACGCCTGGCTCCGGCGATCGTCGTCAGCACCTTGCCGGCGCGGCTCAGGCTGTCCCGCCCGCGAAGGTCGAGGTTGTCCTGATGCTGGTCGTGGCTGAGCAGAACAGCGTCGATTCGCCCCAGGCCGTCCAGCTCGACCGCCGGACCGGCTGTCTTGGTCGAGCCAATCAACGGAAGCCCGAAGTTGTAGTGTCGGCCCGGCGGATCGAAGGTGGGGTCCGTCAGCAGCCTCAGATCACCAACGTCGACCAGCGCCGTGGGACCGCCGATGTGCGTGATCGAGCACCTCAGCGTCATCGCTACCTGACCGCCATCTTTCTGCGCTCACCGAGGACCTCGAGCAGGCCGGTGTCGTAGTCGCCGGACCGGAACTCAGTCGATGCCAGCACCTCCAGATGGGTGGGAATGTTGTTCTTCACGCCGGCAACCTGGAACTCCTCGAGCGCCCTGATGGCGCGGTCGATGGCGGTGTCGCGGTCGCCGGCGCTCACGATGAGCTTGGCAAGCAGCGGGTCGTAGAGATGGGTCACCCGGTACCCAGCCGCCACGCCACTGTCGACCCGGATGCCGTCGCCGCCGGGCTCCACCCAGGTCTCGATCAGACCCGGGGAGGGCAGGAAGCGCACCGGGTCTTCGGCGTAGATCCGGAACTCGATGGCGTGTCCGTGCCGGCGGACGGCGTCGATTCCAGATGGCTCGCCGGCAGCGATCCGGAGCTGCGCCAGGGCCAGGTCGGTGCCTGTGGTCTCCTCCGTGATCGGGTGCTCGACCTGCAGTCGCGTGTTCATCTCGAGGAAATAGAACTCCCCGCCCCCGAAGATGAACTCGACCGTTCCGGCGCTGCGGTATCCCACCGCCTCGGCGGCCCGAACCGCCGCCTGGCAGAGTGCATCGCGGGTGGCCTGGTCGAGGGCAAGAGAGGGCGTCTCCTCGATCACCTTCTGGTGGCGGCGTTGGACCGAGCATTCGCGCTCGAAGAGGTGAAAAACGCTGCCGTCGGCCTCGCCCATCACCTGCACTTCGATATGGCGGGGGCGCTCGACGTAGCGCTCCAGGTAGACCGAAGGGTCGCCGAAGGCGGCTCCGGCGCGGGCGGCGGCGGTCTCGACCGCGGCGCCCAGCTGATCGTGGTCGCGGACAACGGTCATCCCGATGCCGCCGCCACCCTTGGCGGCCTTGACCATCAGCGGGAAGTTGAGCTCGGCGGCGGCCTCGTGGGCCTGCTCGGGTGTGACCGGCCCTTCGGTGCCCGGCACCACCGGCACCCCCGCGGCGTGGACCAGCCGGCGGGCGTCGACCTTGTCCGCCATCGCCCGCATCGCCGACGGCGGCGGTCCGACCCAGGTCAGACCGCCCGACTCGCAGGCCTCCGCGAAATCCGGGTTCTCCGAGAGGAAGCCGTATCCGGGATGGACGGCCTCGGCGCCCGAAGAGCGCGCGGCGCCAAGCACGGCGTCAAAGTTCAGGTAGCTCTCGGCCGGGGCCCCGGGACCAATCGCCACCGCCGCGTCGGCCTGGCCTACGTACGGGGCGTCGGCGTCCGCCTCCGAGTACACCGCCACCGCCTCCGCACCGGCGGCATGGCAGGCGCGGATCAGCCTCGAGGCGATCTCACCGCGGTTGGCGACCAGGATGCGCTTGAACACGGGGGAGGATTCTGGCATAGGCGGCCCACTGATGGCTCAGCGGGGCTATTGCTGGTAGCGGCGGGAGATTACGGAGACCAGCTCCTCGTCGGTGGGCACGAATGTCAGGCGACGGCGGCGGCGGCCGGTGCGGCGCTCTTTGAGCATGAACTGGTCCTGGGTGCCCAGGACGACGTCGATCAGCTCCGTGATGGTGTTGCCGCTGACGGGGATGCCCTCGCGCAGCAGCTTGTCCTTCAGCGTGGTGGGGATCTCGCCGGCCTCGCGCATGTTGAGCTCTTCGAGCGCAAGCAGCAGGTCATCGAGGCGCCGCAAGCCGGCGCGCCGCTCCCCCTCATCCAGAGGGGAGAAAAACTCCTTGTCCTGTGCATCCCGCACCGGCATCTCCTCCGGCCTCGCATCGTAGCACTTGAGCCCAGCGCCCACCGTGGCCGAATCCGAGCTGGACTGGCGGCCAGGTTAGGCTGTGCGGCTCAGCCAGTTCTGTGGGTTGCGGATCTCGTCCAGGCTGGGGAGGGCCTCGGGACCGGACCAAACGGTGCGCAGCCGGGCCATCCCGCCGGCGGCGATGACCTCGTTGCAGAAGTGCTCGCCTTGGACGTACTGCTGCATCTTCAACTCCAGACCGGTGATCTTGAAGAACGCCCGCTCGGCGGCGCCGCGCTTGCCCGAGCGGCGGTCGAACTCTGCGTCGGTGCGCTCGTAGTCGGGCAGGTGGGCGACGCCGACCCGACGCATCATCACGTTGCTGAAGCCCTCCAGCAACGACATCACTGCCTGGATCTGACTCATTGCCTGCCACTGCGATCTCGCGCCGATGGTCAGCGCCCGAAGCACGTCGAGCCGCCGGGGCGACGGTTCAGAGATCAAGCGGTGGGCGATCATCTCCCGGATCAAGCCGTTGAGGTGCTCGCGCAGCCACGGATGCGCCTCGAACTCCCAGGCGTGAGTGACCTCGTGGAGCACCAGCCACTGGCGCAGCTGCTCGCCGCCCACGCTGGAGCGCGCTTCGAAGGCTTCGATGTTGGGCTCGACCAGGTAGAGAGACGGAGGTCGGGCCACCCCGGGCGCGGCCATCAGGACCGGGTCGTACTGGCCCAGCACACGGCGCGAAAGGAACCCCAGGAGCAGGCCCATGTACTCACTGATTCCTCGCCGCCCGAAGTCGGTCAGGATGCTGGCGGGAACCATCTCCTCCAGCTTTAAGATGGGCTCGACCAGCGCCTTGAACATCTCCAGGTTGACCTCGATCCACCCGCGCCGGTCGAGGACTGTGAAGGTGGGGAACGGCTCCTGGTGGAGCGGCTCCTCAAGCGCCTCCCCGATCCAGGGTCGGAGCTCCGACAGCATCTGGTCGTATTTCCGGCCCAGATCCGCGGCGCTGAAGACGAGGTGTGTGGGCCCGTCCTGACCCGAGCCCCGCACCGCGCGGCGGTGCACCTTTTCCCAATCGATCAGCGAGGCCCTCTGGTTGGGCCGCGGCTTGACCAGCTCTCGCGCCACCAGGGCGCCGGCGGTCAGGATCACGGCGCTGGCGATCTTGGGCCGTGACCCGCGATCCCTTTTGCGCTTGGGAGCCGGCACGGGGAGAACTTATCAGGCGGGCTGGTGGCAAGATGCGGGCATGTCCGGGAGCGATGGCGCCGACCTCGAGGTGACGATCCGGCGCGCCCACGCGTCAGACGCCACCCTGTTGTCGAGCTGGCGCGGCATGGAGGAGGTGCGCCGCTTTCAGCCGATGGTGCCCCTGGCTCCGGCGATGCTCCGCCGCCGGCTCGGCCGCGAGGGCGCGGCCTCGCTCGACACCGACAGCGGCTATCGCATCACCTGGATCGTGGAGGCCGACGGCAATGCGGCTGGATGGGTGTCGCTCTTCAACATCAACTGGGTCCATCGCAACGCCACGCTTGGCTTCACCATCGCGCCGTGGGCGCAGCGTAAAGGGGTGGGTCGACGCGGCGTGTCGCAGGTGCTCGACCGCGCTTTCGGCCCCGGTCGCATCCGCCGGGTCGAAGCCGACTGCGACGTTGACAACGAAGCCAGCCGGCGCCTCCTGGAGCGCCTGGGATTCCAGCGCGAGGGAACCTTGCGGGCGCTGGTGGCGATGCCCCAGGGCCGGCGGGACTTCTACCTCTACAGCCTGCTCAGCGAGGAGTGGCCCCCGGCGGCGTCAGAGAGCTGACGAGGCGGCGCCAGGATTGCAAGGGCGCGAGCGTCAGGATGGTGACGCGGCAGCGCTAGGAATCTGACCCGCCGGGTCGGCCCGCCGGCGGTCGTCCAGCCATGACTCGACCACCTCGAGGAACACGCCGGGCGCCTCCATGTGGGGGTCGTGGCCGACGCCCTCAAGCCGCGCGTTGTCCCAATCCGGCCGGGCATCGGAGAGACGTTCGAACCAGCGCTGTGGGATCAGCGGGTCGACCGTCCCCCGAACCAGTAGCGTGGGTGCCTTAATCCGGGCCACCACGTCGGTCAAAAACGCCGGTCTCTCGGCGTGGGTGTTGCGCATGGACGCCCAGCCTTCGATGTAGCCGCGGTACGGCACCGGCATGATGGCGCGTCGCTTCTCGACGTCGATGTGCGCGGCCAGGAACGCAGGATCGATCTCGTAGCCTGGACCAAAGGCGCGGCCCAGGGCCTCTCGAACCAGGGCCTCGACGCCCTGTGAGCGTGCGATCACGCCGGCAACGCGCCCACCCACCTGGGGATAAGCCGCCAGCGCGAGCATCAGCCACGTCGGCACACCGGGAGCGCTGCTGCGAATCACGCATGCGGCGGGGTCGATCGGCACCAGCCGCGCGACGGAGGTGGGGTGGCGGGCCGCCAGCAACATCCCGATCACGCCGCCCATGGAGTGCCCCAAGACCACGGCGGGCCCACCGGCTACATCGGTGATGAAGCGATCGATGTAGCGAGCCTGCGTCGTGAACTTGCAGTCGCGCCGGCCCACCGGCGTGAAGCCGAACCCGATCTGGTCAAGCGCGTAGACGTGGAACCGCTCCGCCAGCGCAGGCGCGACCAGCATCCAGTTGATGTGCGATCCGCCGATGCCGTGGAGCAGGACCATCGCGGGGCCGTCGCCGCCGTGGTCGACGTAGTGGTAGGGCCCGTCCAGGTCGACGGTCAGCGAGCGCATCGGCAATAGCCTAGCCCGATGCGGCGCGTCCCTTTTGGGCGCTCCGTTCGTTTGTACAGGCGAGATGATGACCGCGATGGTAGAGACCGCCGACCGCGCGTCGGACCTGGAGCGGAGCTTCTATGCGCTCTACCACCGTGACGGCGGCCTCGTACTGCGCTACTTCCGCGCCGCCGTCGTCGACCAGGGAATCGCCGAGGACCTCAGCGCTGACACCTTCTGCCGGGCCTGGGATCGGTGGTCAGGGTTTCGCGGCAGCGACGAAATGGCGCGCGCCTGGGTGATGCGGATCGCCCGCAACCGCCTCATCGACCACGCTCGCAGGAACAAGAAGATGGCGTTTGTCACCCTGCAGGATTCGCCGTCGGGGCGCGACATGGAAACCGCGACGGTGGACCGGATGGCGATGCGGGAGGCGCTGGCGTCCCTCAAGGTCGACGAGCGCGACCTGCTGGCAATGAGGGTGGCGGGGATGTCACACGGCGAGATCGCCCAGGTCCAGAACCGAAGCGAGGAAGCCGTCAAGAAAGCATGGCAGCGAACCCTGTTGAAGCTGCGCCCCCTACTCGAGGTCGAGCGATGAACGAAGACGACGTCAACCGCAGCGATATGGCCGACCTGGAATCGACGCTTCGCAGGGCGTTGCTGCCTGATGGCGGCCAGGCCACTGGCGGAGAGAACCGGGTGCTGGCGAAAGTGCAGGGATATGTGCGGGACAACCCGCGCGGAGCGAGGCGCGATTGGTCCCGCCTGCTGCTGACGATCGGGGCCATCGGCGTGCCCGCAGCAGCCGCTGCCGCCATCGCGGGAATCCTGGTCTTCGGCCACGCCACCATCGCCGGCAAGGTTGTGCAACCCGCCGGGTCGCCGCCGCCGACGGCGTCGCCGAGCCCGACAGTGGGGCCCGCTCAAACCGCGATCGTCGAGATTTCGAGGCCGGCCAACGGCGTCGGCCCGGAGACTGTCCACTGGGTCGCGCCAACGGGGACAGAGCTGGCGGCGACCCAGCTGCCTGACAACGAGGCCGTCATGGGCGCCGGCGGTACGCATGTCCTGGTCTACAGAGCTGACGGGCACGTCCTGGACCTGCACCCCGACGGAACCGCCGATGTCGTTGGTAGCGGGATGCCGGTGAGCGGGACGTCTCAAATCTCGTCGGAGGTCCCGGTCCGGGTCCTGGTGAGCCCTGATGGGACCCAATGGATCTGGGGACAGATCACGACGCAATCCGGGAACACCGTCACCAGCCAGCTCGAGCTGGGAGGAATCGGGGCCGTCGAGCGAGTCGTAGCCCAGGCGGTCGAGGCCAACCACGCCCTCGAGCCGTACCGATGGGCCCTGGCCAACCCCTTGATCGTTCACGACGCGATGGGGGTCGGCGGCTACATCCTGTTCAACCAGGCGCACGGCCAGGTCGACCAGCTGGACCTTGCCAGCGGTCAGCAGTCGCCCATCGGCGCGGCGAACTCTGGATCAGCAGACGTGGCCGGCAACGGGGCCAAAGCCGACATCTACCGCCCATCTCCAGGTGCCGCCCCGACTGTCGAGGTCAACGGCCCGGGACTGCGAGGATTGACAGCAAACCTGCCCGCGACCGGCCAGGCTGGCGGCCTGATGTTCGACCCGAGCAGCAACCACCTGGTCTTCGCGACATCGCCCGCAAACAACGACGGGCACGAGAGCTTCACGACCTCGATCGTCGATCTCAACACCGGCGCTCGCACCACTTTCGGGCCGGCGAACCTTCGGCCGGCGACGTGGCTCCGTGACGGGAGGTTGGTTGAGTTCCGAACAAGCTCCGACGGCGACGGCAACCCCGGAACGTACGTCGTCGGGATTGACGGTGCGGCAACCAAGATCAGCATTTACTCCGAGGTCGTCGGATTCGCCGAAGTATCCCTGCCCACCGCTAGTTGCCAGACCTCCAGCCTCGAGGTGGCCACGGCGATGTCGAGGGGAGCGGCCGGCACCATCACCCAGCTCTTCGAGGTTCGCAACAAGTCGCAGGTTGCCTGCGTCATCAACGGGTACTTCGGAGCTGCCGCTGTCAACGGGTCTGGGCACGTCTTCGTCGACGCCAGACGCGCCATCGACATTCCGGCCGGTACCGCAAGCCCGCCGCACGACGTCCTGCTCCCGCCGAACACCGCGGCGCTGAACCCGACCAAGGCGACGGCGAGCCAGGACGGCTCCGGCGCCACACCAGGACACGCGTACTTCTTTGTGTCATTTGGACACGGCTGCAACGGCGGGGCGCCGACCGGGGCCGACCGCTGGCAGCTGATCCCGCCCGACCAGACTCAGCCGATAGTGCTCGCTACCAGCGAGCGCGTATTCTGCTCGCCGGTGGTAACCCCGGTCGACGACACCCCGACCCTGAAGCCGCACTGAGGTGCCGGACGGCGTTCCCGGCGGCGTTCCGTCGCGACCCACACGGATCGTGATGGCGCTGGCTGCCCTGGTGCTGATTGCTTCGGTGGCCGCGCTGGTCCTTTTGAGTCGCGGCGCGATCACCAGCACGCCCTCGGCGTCGAAGCATCGACCAAGCGCCCCTTATACCCCGCTTCCTACGCCAACCCCGGCGGGCACCCGGACCGTTCTGGTCGAGGTCTCGACTCCACCCAACCTGGTGGGACCGCAGACCGTTCACTGGGTTGGTCTCGACGGTACCGAAGTCGCGACGCGGCCGCTGAACGTCGACCAGGCGATGCTCGGGGCGGGCGGCACCCATGTCCTCGTTTACCGGACCGATGGACACGTCCTCGAGTTGCGGCCCGACGGATCCGAGTCCGACGTCGGACAGGGAATGCCGGCGACGACGGCACGCGGTGCGACCAGCCTCCCCGTCCGTGCCGAGGTCAGCCCCGATGGCACGCAATGGATTTGGGGCGAGATCACCAGCAACCTGCCGACCGGGAATGGCGGGGTCAGGGTCACCAGCCACATCGTACTGGGGGGCATGAATGCGACACCGCGTCACGTCGCTACGGCGATCGAGAACGACCACTCGCTCCGGCCCTACAGGTGGACGCTGGCCAACCCGCTCATCGCCCACGGCGCCAACGGTGTCGGCGGGTACCTGCTTTTTAGCACCACATTCGGCCAGACCGACGAGTTGAACCTGGAGGCGGGGGCGGAGAAGCCGATTGGTCCACCGGAAGACAGCGCCGTCGACATCGCTTCGAACGGGGCGATCGCTTATACCTCCGGGCAGTTTGGCGCAAGAATGCTCACCATCAACGGGCCAGGCCTCAAGGGTCTGAGCGCCCCCATCCCGGGGACGCGGCAGGCCGGCGGGGTGATGTTCGACCCCTCCGCCACGCACCTCGTTTATTGCACGTCGCCCGGCGCAAACCCCGGCAACGAACACTTCGAAACCGACCTCATGAACCTCAAGACTGGCTATCACTCGGCATTCGGGCCTGCCAACCTTCAACCGGCCACTTGGCTGCCTGACGGGCGCCTCGTCGAGTTCAGCCTCGGCCCGACCGATGGACCGGCCGCAGGGACCTACCTGATCGCTACGGACGGAGCCGCGAGGCAGCTCAGCACCTATACCGACGTGGTCGGGGTCGTCCAACTGCCTCAATAGAGGGGACTGCGGCCGCGCCTATCGGCCCTCTCGCGCCCCTTAGCACTTGACATAGGCGAGTGCTAAACTTCCCTTCGCAAGACGCGATGGGAGGGTGTCCTCCCGCGAACTCGAGATCAATTCGAATTGGAGGATATGCATGCCCAAGCAGCTGCTCTACGCAACTGACGCACGGGCGGCTCTTAAGCGCGGTGTCGACAAGGTGGCGGACTCGGTCCGGATCACCATCGGCCCCAAGGGTCGCAACGTAGTCCTGGACAAGAAGTTCGGTAGCCCGACGATCACCAACGACGGCGTCACCATCGCCAAGGAGTTGGAGCTCGAGGATCCTTTCGAGAACATGGGCGCCCAGCTGGTCAAGGAAGTCGCTTCCAAGACCAACGACATCGCCGGTGACGGCACCACCACCGCCACGGTGCTGGCCGCCGCCATCATCAACGAAGGCCTGCGCAACGTCGCCGCCGGCGCCAACCCGATGCTGCTGAAGCAGGGCATCGAGAAGGGTGTCGAGGCTGTCGTGGCCGCGATCAAGAAGCAGTCGGTTCCGATCTCGGACCGCGCCAAGATCGCCCAGGTCGCCTCGATCTCCGCCGCCGACACCAACATCGGCGAGGTCGTCGCCGACGCGATGGAGAAGGTGGGCAAGGACGGCGTCATCACGGTCGAGGAGTCCAAGGGACTGGAGACCGAGCTGGAGCTGGTCGAGGGGATGCAGTTCGACAAGGGCTACATCAGCCCCTACATGGTCACCAACCCGCAGCGGATGGAGGCCGTCCTCGAGGACCCCTACATCCTCATCACCGACAAGAAGGTCAGCTCGATCCAGGACCTGCTGCCGATCCTCGAGAAGGTCGTCCAGAGCGGCAAGCCGCTGCTGCTGATCGCCGAGGACATCGAGGGCGAGGCCCAGGCCACCCTGATCGTAAACAAGCTGCGCGGCACCTTCAACGCCGTCGCCGTCAAGGCGCCAGGCTTTGGTGATCGCCGCAAGGCAATGCTCCAGGACATCGCCATCCTCACCGGTGGACAGGTGATCGCCGAGGAGGTCGGGCTCAAGCTCGACACCGCCCAGCTGAGCTCGCTCGGCAAGGCCCGTCGCGTCACCGTAACCAAGGACGACACCACCATCGTCGAGGGCGGCGGTTCCGCCAACGACATCAAGGGCCGTATCAACCAGCTCAAGGCCGAGATCGAGAAGTCGACCTCGGACTGGGACAAGGAGAAGCTCCAGGAGCGCCTTGCCAAGCTGAGCGGCGGTGTCGCCGTTATCAAGGTCGGAGCCGCGACCGAGACCGAGCTCAAGGAGCGCAAGCACCGCATGGAGGACGCCGTCTCGGCGACCCGCGCGGCCGTCGAAGAGGGCATCGTGCCCGGCGGTGGCGTGACCCTGGTGCTGGCGGTCAAAGCGCTCGATGGTCTGACCCTCGAGGGTGACGTCGCCACCGGCGCCAACATCCTCCGCCGCGCGCTCGAGGAGCCGCTGCGCCAGATCGCCGCCAACGCCGGGGCCGAGGGCTCCGTGGTGGTCGAGAAGGTGCGCAGCCTGGGCAAGGGCCAGGGCTACAACGCGGCCACCGGCGAGTACGTCGACATGGTCAAGGCCGGCATCATCGACCCCACCAAGGTCACCCGCTCGGCCCTGCAGAACGCGGCATCGATCGCTGCCATGCTGCTGACCACCGAGTCGCTGGTCACCGACCTGCCGGAGAAGAAGAACGCGGCGCCGGCGCCGCCGATGCCGGAGTACTAGCCGACCGGCTAAGCTCCGCGCTGCATACCATGCAGGCTGGGAACCGCCCGGAGAGATCCGGGCGGTTTTCTTTTTGAGGGGCACGCCGGGGCTAAACTAGGTGCCGGGGACTTCGCGAGAAGGATTAGCGGGAGGCTAGGGCGGGAGAATGACTGTGATCAGTCGCGCGGGGCGTTGGTTGAGGATTCCAGGACTCGCGGCAATGGCGTTGCTGTTGACGACGCCGGCGCACGCCACGGGCACGATCTATAACGGCCCCACCCCACAGCTGCCCTGCGACAGTCAGTCGCTGCCGGAAACCGGGATCCAGGGCCGGGTGCCCAAGGCCGAGGTGGACAACGGCCGCTCCGCCAGGGGCTACACATGCAATACCGCCCTGGTCGGGCAGCAGGGCAACAGCGGGGGTTTCCGCGTCGAGCGCTACATCGATGCCGCCGGCCACGAGTGCGCGTTCTACGACAGCACGCTGCTGTTCCCGACCAACCTGAAGAACGGCGCCAGCTCGGAAATCGGTGTGTACGTCCTCGACATGACAGACCATGCGCACCCGGCGTTCACCGCCAACCTGACCACCCCCGCAATGCTCTCGCCCCACGAGTCGCTGCGGCTCAACCAGAAGCGCGGCCTGCTCGCGGCGGACATGGGCTACCCGACCTTCAACCCGGGCTTCGTCGATGTCTACGACGTGTCGAAGGACTGCCGTCACCCGGTGCTCGACTCCTCGACTCCGCTGGGGATCCTGGGCCACGAAAGCGCCTTCTCTCCCGACGGCACCGTCTTCTACGTCAGCTCCACCGGCGGCCACACCGTGGCGGCGGTCGACCTCACCAACCCGCAGGTGCCAAACCTGCTGTGGCTCACAACCAACTACGACGCGCACGGCATGAGCGTCAGCGACAACGGCAACCGCCTGTACATCGCCGACCTCGGTCTCCCCGGCCTGACAATCCTCGATGTCAGCGGGATCAATGCCCACCAACTCAACCCCACGGTTCCCGTGGTCAGCCAGCTGACCTGGCCGGAGGTGAGCATCCCGCAGAACGCCATCCCGTTCAGCGAGAAGGGTCACCCCTACCTGGCGGAGGTCGATGAGTACAGCAAGGGCACCGGCCAGAGCAGCGGGTACGACCCCAACGCCAGCGTCGGCGCGGCCCGGATCATCGACATCGGCGACGACACCCATCCGTCCGTCGTCTCGAACATGAGGCTGGCGGTGAACCAAGCGGCCGCGCGCGCGACCGACCAGCAGAACGACTACGGAGCCACCAGCCCTGTCCAGGGTTACGCCGGCCACTACTGCAATGTGCCGACGGAGGTTGATCCGAAGTACGTGGCCTGCAGCTTCATCATGAGCGGGCTTCGGGTTTTCAACATCGAAAACCTCACCCGTCCATATGAGATGGCGTACTTCAACGCGCCGTCCACCGCGGCGTCGCCCGCCTACCTTGGCATCAACGGCGGCAACTTCGCGATGAGCGCACCCGCGTTCGACACCAGTCGCAACGAGATCTGGTACAGCGATGGGTTCTGGGGCTTCTACGTCGTCAAGCTGACAGACGGCGCCTTCAGCCACGGGACGCCACGTACCTCCAAAGTCGCCGCGGCAACCATCAGTCTTCCCAATACGACCGGCGGGCTGCCGCTCGCCCCGGGGTTGCTGGTCCTCGTCGCGGCGCTGGTCGCCGGCGGCGGATTGAGTCTGCTCGGGTGGAGGCGCCGATCCAGGGTTTAGGATCGTCGACATGCAGGGGGTACGCAGGGGCACGCTCCTGATCGCCGACATCGGCGGGTACACCAACTTCCTCACGGCCGTGGAGCTGGAGCACTCCACCGACATCCTCTCCGACCTGATCGGGGCCATCGTGGCGCAGGCTCGGGGAGCGTTCCAGCTGGCCAAGCTGGAAGGTGACGCCGTCTTCTGTCACGCCGCCGAGGGCTCGATCGACGGTCCGGCCCTGATCACGCTGGTGGAGTCGTGCTATTTCGCCTTCGCCGAGCGGCTCCGGGACATCGCCCGGGCCAGCACGTGCAATTGCGGAGCCTGCAAGCTGACGCCCAGCCTCAACCTCAAGTTCGTGCTGCACCACGGCGAGTACGTCATCCACGACGTAGCGGGCAACGCCGAGCTTGTCGGAGCCGACGTCATCAACGTGCACCGCCTGCTCAAGAACCACATCGTCGAGGCGACGGGGAAGCGCGGCTACGCCTTCTTCAGCCAGGCACTGGTCGATTACATGGCTCTGGACGCCGGCACCTACGAGCTCGAGCCGCACTCGGAGGAGTACGACGACGTGGGCGAGATCTCAGGACTGGTGATGGACCTTCAGACGTCGTGGCAGCGCCATCAGGAAGAGCAGCGCGTTTATGTGGGCTCCGAAGATGCCATCTTTACAACGGAGTTCGACGTACCCATCTCCCCGGCCGTGATGTGGGAGTTCGTGAATTCGCCGGGCAAGCTGGCGCTCTGGGGTGCGGACAAGGTCGTCCCGGGTAGCGAGGGTCCGCGCGGGGTGGGCACCGTCAACCACTGCATTCACGGCAACGCCACCATGGTCAAGCAAGTGCTGGACTGGAAGCCGTTTCGCTACGTGACGGAGAGCAACAAGAAAGGACGCTTCACGATAATCAGCACCTTCGAGTTGATTCCCAACGCCGACGGCGGCACCCACGGGATCTACCGGGCCAGGCCGGAGGGGAATGCCCTGACGAGGGCGTTTCTTCGCCGGGTCGCCCCGCCCCAGATGAGGGCCGATTTTGAACATTCACTGGAGCGACTCCGGGCAGAAATCGAAGGCGCCCCCGGTCAAGATGTCGAGCCCTCGCCCGCAGCCGCAGCCTTTTAAGCCATGCTTGATGATGTGAGCACCTCGGCGCAGTCAGCTGTCCGCATCCGCCCCGCCCGTCTCGAGGACGCCGGCGCGCTGGCCGACATCTACATGGCCAGCGCCGAACACCACCAGCGCCTCGACCCAAGCCTCTACCGTCAGCCCGACTGGGAGCTGCTCGAGGAGCGCTACCGCAGCCGTCTGCCCTCCGGCGAGGACAGCGTGATCCTGGCGGCCGTGGTCGAGGGTGACGTTGTCGGCCTGGTGGACGTGCAGCTCAAGCACCCCGATGGCGAGCCCAGGATGCTTCGCGACGCGGTCTCGGCGGAGATCGACATCGCCGTCCTGCCGGAGTCGCGCGGTAGCGGTGTGGGCACCGAGCTGATGGCCGCCGCCGAGGCGTGGGCATTCGAGCATGGGGCCGAGTTCATGACCCTGCAGGTCCACACCGCCAATGTCGACGCGATCCGCTTCTACCAGGAACGGCACGGCTGGCGTACCAGCGGGCTGTTCATGCTCAAGCGCCCCGAATCACCCGGCTGAGGGCGTCGACGGCCTCCTCTGTTGGCGCGGCACCGCTCTGACCTCGCCGCCGGCTTCTGACGGCGCCGCCGGCCGCGAAGGTCTGACCTAGATCGGCGGCCGCATTCCCTCACCGCCGGCGGTGCGCGCCCCAGGGATACCGGCGAAGCGATAAGCCTCGAGCGGACGCCCGGGCTGGATCGGGTAGCAGAGCCCGGTGCCGCCGCTGGTGATGGCGAGCATCACCGCCTCGGCGATCTCGGCCGGCACCAGCATCGGGAACCCTGCGCTCTGCAGCACCTCCTTGTCCGGTGCCGTCATGGGGGTGTCGGTGATCCCCGGGCAGACGGCGTTGATCTTGATGCCGTCGGCCTCGAGCGCCGGACCCAGCGAGCGCACCAGGCCGACCACCGCATGCTTGGTGAGCGTGTAGATGGGGTCGTAGGCAAACCCGGTCAGCCCAGCGATCGACGCCGTGGCTACGATCCAGCCGCCGCCCCGCGGGCGCATGTGGGCGACCAGGGCCCGGGTCCCGAAGACGACATGGTCGACGTTGACCCGCATGATCCGCGTGTACTGCTCGTCAGTGAGCTTCTCGATGTCGTTCTCGCCGGTGGTGACGCCGGCATTGAGGTACGCGACGTCAATGCCGCCGAACTTGGCCTGCGCCTGTTCCATGATGGCCGGCCACGAGCGCGGGTCGCCTACGTCGGCCTCGATGTAGAGCTCGGCCTGTCCGCCCGGCGGCGGCTGCAGGTCGACCACACCGACCTGGGCGCCTTCCTCGATGAAGCGCTCCACGGTTGCCAGGCCGATCCCCGACGACCCGCCGGTGACCAGCGCCGATCGACCCTCAAGCGCGCCCATCAGCTCTCCTCCTGAAGTTGACGTTCCGTGGAATGTTACTGGCCCTTGAAAGCAGCGCGGCCCGGATACCGCGCGCGGTCGCCGAGCTCCTCTTCGATCGCCAGCAGCCGGTTGTACTTGGCCACACGCTCTGACCGTGACGGCGCCCCGGTCTTGATCTGGCCGGAGTTGGTGGCCACGGCGAGATCGGCGATGGTGGTGTCCTCTGTCTCTCCCGACCGGTGCGACATCACGGTGGTATAGCCGGCCGAGACCGCCAGTCGCATCGTCGCCAGCGTCTCGCTGAGGGACCCAATCTGGTTGACCTTGACCAGGATCGAGTTGGCGACGCCCTTCCGGATGCCCTCCTCAAGTCGCGTCGAGTTGGTCACGAAGAGATCGTCGCCGACCAGCTGGACGTGACCACCCAGACGCGAGGTCAGCTGCCGCCATCCATCCCAATCGTCCTCGGCAAGGCCGTCCTCAATCGAGATCACCGGGTATGCGTCGACCCAATCCGCCCACAGGTCGATCATCTCCTCGCTGGTCAGTGAGCGCCCCTCGCCCTCCAGCCGGTAGCTCCCCGGCGCGCCGCCATCACCCGCCTGGTAGAGCTCGCTGGTCGCCGGGTCGAGGGCGATCGCCACATCGTCGCCGGGCCGGTACCCCGCCGACACGATCGCCTGGAGCAGCAGGTCCATCGCCTCGCGGTTCGACCCCAGGTTGGGCGCGAAACCGCCTTCGTCGCCCTGCCCGGTGCTGAGGCCGGCCTTGCTGATCGCCCCCTTGAGGGCGTGGAACACCTCGGCGCCCGCGCGCAGGCCTTCGGCGAAAGTCGGCAGTCCGACGGGGACGATCATGAACTCCTGGAAGTCGACATTGGAGTCGGCGTGGGCGCCTCCGTTGATGACGTTCAGCATCGGCACCGGTAGAGTCACGGCGGCATCGCCGCCCAGGCTCGCGTACAGTGGCAGCCGACTCGCCATGGCGGCCGCGTGGGCATTGGCCAGCGAGACGCCGAGGATGGCATTGGCCCCCAGCCGTCCCTTGTTGGTGGTGCCGTCGAGCCCGATCAGGGCTTCGTCCAGCCGCTGCTGGTCCATCGCGTCAAGCCCCTGGACGGCGACGGCGATGTCGTGGTTGACGCTCTCCACCGCCCTGAGCACGCCCTTGCCGCCGTAGCGGGCGGCGTCCCCGTCGCGAAGCTCGACCGCCTCGTGGGTCCCGGTGGAGGCGCCTGAGGGCACCTTGGCGACACCGCGCGCGCCGCCGTCCAGGGTGACCTCGACCTCGACGGTGGGGTTGCCTCGCGAGTCCAGGACCTGGCGGGCGTGGACTAGATTGATCGACGTGGCCAACTTCACCTCCTGGAAATCGGGGGTCTCACCAGAGCAGATGCGTGAGATCGACCGAGCCACCGAGGCGGATTACGGGATCAGCCCCCTGCAGCTGATGGAAGTGGCGGGGCTGGCCACCGCTCGGGTGGCCCGCAACCTGATCGGCTCACCGCTGACCGGCCGTCGGGTGTGCATCCTAGCAGGGCCCGGGAACAACGGCGCCGACGGCCTGGTGGCGGCCCGACGACTGGCCGGCTGGGGGGCGAATGTGGCAGTGCTGACGTCCTATCGCATCGATGAGGCCCGAGGCCTCTCGGCCACCCAGCTTCGGCCGGCCGAGGCCACCGGGGTGCCCGTCGCCGAGTGGGACGGCGAGGTCCCGGCGGCCGAGCTGTTGATCGACGCCCTGCTCGGCTTCGGGGCCAGCGGCGCTCCCCGCGCCACCATCGCCACGATGATCGGCGCCGCCGTCGACAGCGGCGCTCCTGTTCTGGCGCTGGACATCCCATCCGGGCTCGACGCCGCCACCGGCGTGGCCCTGGGCGCCTGCATCGTGGCCACCGCTACGGTCACCCTGGCACTGCCCAAGACCGGGCTGCTGGCGCCGCCGGCGCGTCAGTTCGTGGGCAGGCTGTTCCTCGCCGATATCGGCGTGCCGAACGCCTTGCTCGAGCACCTCGGCATCAGCATCGACGGCATCTTCGCCGGCGATGACATCGTCGAGATCGAGCCCGGCGGCTCATGATCTGCGCGGCCGGCGCGAACCGCGTATTGCGTCTCCGGGAGGGCGGGACTACACTGGGCCTGAATCTGGCCTCGTCACAGCACACGTCTTGTATGCGCCTTTGTAATGAATGAAATCAGCCTGGTGCTGAATGTGAGCAGCGCCCAGCCCGACTTTGACACCCTCTTCCTGGGCTACTTCAACCAGGTCTTCAGCTACGTCCACAGACTGGTTGGCGAGATCGAGGTGTCGCATCGGCTTACCGAGGAGGCGTTCGACGAGATGGCCCGCTACTACCGCAAGGGCCATCCGCCCAATCAGCCGCGGGCCCTGCTCTACCTGCTGGCGACGGCGCGAGCTCGCGACTATCTACGCAAGGGCGACAAGCAGCCGCTCTGGCAGCGCCTCTTCGGGCGGCCCACGGAGCCGGCGGTCGAGTTCACCCTCGACGACGTCAGCGGCCTCGAAAACGACACCAGCCAGCGAGCGCTGGGCACCCTCGAGTTTGGGGCGCGGGCCATCCTCCTTCTCCATGACTATTGCGGCCTCAGCTACGACGAGGTCGCCCGGGCCTCGGGCACGGGAAGGACATCGGTCGCCCGTGATCTCGACCGGGCGCGACACGAGTTCAAGCAGGCGTACGACTACATCCGGTTCTAGTGCGACCGCACAGCCGGAAAGACTGAAGACTGATGAAGAAGTGCCAGCCGCGGTCCCTGACCCCGTTCTTGGACGGCGAGCTTACCGAGGACGCCTGGCAGGAGACCGAGGAGCACCTGCAGAGCTGCCCGTCGTGCAGCGCCCAGCTGGATGAGCTGAGCGCCGCCTCACAGCACGTGCGCGGCATGGGGCGGGCCCATGTCCCCCAGGAGGCGCTGCGAGCGGCCATCGACGTCATTGCCCCGCGGGCGGGGCTGACTCCCGAGGCGATGCTCGCCGAGACGACCGAGATCGCGCGCGCCCGACCGGCCCCTCCCCCGATTCCACCGCTACCAGGCATGCTCGGTCCGATCGCGCCAATCAGCGACGACCAGGCTTGGACACCGGCGTCGTCCGAGCCCGCGCCGGCTGACGTCGAGGAGCCCGCGGCTGAGGTCCAAGAGCCTACGGCTGAGGCCGAAGAGTCGATGGCCGCGGTCCAGGAGCCGGCGGCCGAACTCGAGGAGCCTACGGCTGAGGCCGAAGCGCCCGCGGCTGAGGCCGAGCCCGCGGCCGAACTCGAGAAGCCGGCGGCTGAGGTCGAGCCGGCGGCGGAACTCGAGGAGCCCACGGCTGAGGTCCAGGAGCCGGCGGCCGAGGTCCTGCCGACGTGGGTGCAGCCGGAGCCGTGGGCCCAGCCGGCAACACCGGAGACGGCTGCAGCCTTAGGCAGCGCCCCCACATCGGAATTCCTGGCTGCGGCCACGCCGGAACCCCCCGCGGTTGAATCGCCACCCGAGGAAACGCTGGAGGTCGCATCGGTCGACGCCATGCCCATCCTCGAAGAGCACCCACCGGCACCGCCAGGTCTGATCGTCCCCGCATGGATGGACGACCTCCCGGTGTCCCAGACCCAGTTGGAGCTCGAGGGGCGCCAGGCGGTCGACGATGCCATCGGACCGCCCGCCACCGACGCTCCGTCAGACGAAGCGGCAGCGGATGGCCTGGCGGCGCCCGCCCTCGGGCCGACATCGGCCGCGGAGGCCGAGCTCCGAGCGCCGGTCGACGACCTGTCCGCCGCCGACTCAGCCACCGACGGCGAACCGTCGGGGCTCCACGCCACATGGTCGCGGCTTGGCGCGATGCTGCGCCGAGCGACGCCCGACCAGGCAGCCGAACCAGAGCCCGGGGGCATGTCAGACCCCGCTGCCACGGCAGAGCCCGCGGTCGATTCAGAGCCCGCGGTCGATTCAGAGTTCGCAGCCATGGCAGATCTCGACGCCGTGTCCGAGCCCGCAGTTTTGTCAGAGCCCGGAGGCTCGTCAGAGCCCACAGCCTTGCCAGAGACTGCGCCGATAGCAGAGCCAGCGGCCGTGTCAGATCGGGCGCCCCTGCCCGAGATCGACGAAGAACCGGTGCCGCACGCTGGCGAGCCGATCGCTGCCGCCGCTGAGGAAGCCTGGACTGAGCCGCTCGGAACCAGCGCCGCCGAAACCGTCGATCGGCCGGAGGCGGAGCGGCTGATGTGGATTGCCCCGCGAAGGGCCGCTGAGGCCGAGCCGGACGAGGAGCCCGCAACTGCGGCCGCCACTGCCGAGCCCGAGGACGAGCTCGATGCTGACGAAGACGCGTCGAGCCTAAGTGGTTATCGCGAGGCCCTGTTGGGGGCCCGGGAGGAGCCCGCCTCAAAGCGCACTCCCCTCGCCCTCCCACCCGAGCTCGGGATCCGGATCGGGCTGGGGGCGGCGCTGGTGGTGATCGTGCTGGCGGCGGCCGCTCTCTTTGTGGGTAGGTCGGTTCATCCCTCGTCGACGGCAGCCACCGGCCCATCCAGCAACCACGCCACCCCCGGTAGCCAGGCGACAACCAGCCCGGTCCCCAGCGTCGCGCCATCAACTGCCAACAGCCCCGCCGTCGGGCAACTCACCGAGGCCGTCAGCGCCGGCGCCGGCGGCACCGGCTGGACCGTGTCCAGGATTCGCTTGGGTAGCCCCGGCAGCGGTATCACGCGGGTGGTGCTGGACATCAGCGGCAGCGGCGCAACGCCCACGGCGCAGCTGGGACGCGGCAGCGACGGAGCCGTTTACCTGGTGGTCCCCGGCCTGTCGATCACGCCCGCGATGGTCTCCAGCGCGGGTCCCTTTGGCGCCATCACCGGTATCAGCCAGGCCGGCGCCGACGGCACCAGCCTGAGGTTCGCCACCAACGGCAACCCGGGCTTCTCGGTGGGCTACCTGCCCTCGCCGTACCGGCTCGTCCTCGACTTCAAATAGGCGTCACAACTCGCACCTAAACCGGCGGGATCGACGGAACCGCCTGCCATAATCGCTCGATGGCCAGTGGGGACTTGACCAAGACACGGATGAAGCGCGCCCTGTTCTTCATCCCGGCGCTCGCCATTCTGGGCGCGCTGTCCTGGCCTGCCGGGTACGGCCGACCGGGCCCGACGACGGCAATGGCGGACTGCATCGATCCCCTGGGTCTCATATGTTCGACGCCGTCACCTACGGCCACGGCTACGCCACCCAAGGCCTCGCCGACACCTTCTCACAGCCCTAGCCCTCACCCAACGGCGACGCATTCGCAGCCGCCGAGCACCTCCCCTACAACTCCCTCGACGCCGGGCGCAGACAGCGGCGGCGCTATCGGTGCCGCCCCGGGCCCACCCGCGCCGCCGCGGGTACTGCCGGCCAGCATCGCGGTGACCTCGGAGCCGGCCGATCCGCAGCCCGGATCGGTGGCCACCCTGATCATCACCGTCAGCGGTCAGAACGGCGCTGACAGGTACGGTGTGTCGGGAGTCGGCCTGACCGTCACCCTTAAGCAGAAGCCGGCGCCCGACGCCGCGCTTGACGCCACCAGCGTGTTCACCGACGCCTCCGGCGCGGCAACCGTCAAGCTGACTATGTCGCAGACCCGGGGCCGTCACGTCGTCGACGCCGTCGCCGGCTCGGTCACCGCCGAGTGGACAGCCGATACCCTGGCGGGCGCCAACCAGCTGAGCCGGGCTAGGCATGGCGGCGAGATCGATACCATCACGCCAGCCACTCGGGGCAACGCCCCGCTTTTCTTCGTCGCCGCCGCAGTAATCTTCGTGCTCGGCTTCGCCTGGCCGAGCGTGTTCCGCTGGCTTTCGCGCCGCGGGCTCGGGGTCGGCGGGCTGGTGCCCAGCCGCGCCGGCCTGCGGACTAGTTCAAAGAGAACGAGTTAGGCAGCGCGGCGCTGGGCAGGACCTTGCGCGAGAGCAAGTCCTGCTCGTGCCTGAGGATCTTGAGCTCGAGCTCGATCCGGTCTTTTGCATCGGTGGCCTCGAGCAGCTGCTGGCGGGCTTCGAGCGACGTCTCCAGGGTGGTGGCCACGAGGTAGGCGAGCGCCTCGGGATCTGACGGAAGATCGGGCACCTCGGCGTAGCCGCGGGCAACCTGCCGCAGCGCGCCCAGATAGCGGTTGAACGAATTCTGAAGCGCGACGACGAGCCGCTCAGAAACGCCCTCCGATTCCTCGGGCAGGTACTCGACCTCGGCCTGGGCGTACGCCTTGCCGTCGACCCGTCGCACCACCCGGAAGCGGGAGGCGCCCGTGATCAGGAGGTTCATCCGTCCATCCGGGAGGCGCTCAACGTGCACGATGCGGGCCAGCGTGCCGACTCCCCGGGGCACGGCGTCACCGTCCACCTCCTTGCCCTCGCGGATCGCGACCACGCCAAAGCTGGTTCCCGCGTCGAGGGAGTCACGCATCATCTCCTGGTAGCGATCCTCGAAGACGTGCAGCGACATCGGCATGTGGGGGAAGAGGACGGTGCGCAGGAGGAACAGGGGAAGCGGGCCGGTCATGGCTCGATTCTACGAACCGCCGGTCAGGCGGGACTGACGCCCTTCTGGGCGAAGCGGATGGCGGTCTCCTCCGCCTCCTTAGCAAGCTCGCCGTCCCAGAAGAGGAAGCGGAGGGCGACGAAATGCCCGACGCCGAGCATGCAGTAGGCAACCACCTCGGGATCGACCGCGGCAGCCTCGCCGCGAGCGGTCGCTTCCGCCTGAGCGCGGCTGTAGGACTCGGCCAGCATCGAGTAGAAGCGCCGGTAGGTGATCTGGTCGACTCGGTCGCACTCCTGGATGATCCGGTAGATGTGCCGGTGCGAGCGGGCGAAATCGAAGAACGCCGAGAAGCCCAGCTGCTGGGCTTCGGCGTAGCTGCCGGCGGCGGCGCTGGCTTCCAGGGTCAGGCTGCGCAGTCGCTCGCCCAGGGCGTCGACCAGGTCGAGGAAGATCTCCTTCTTGCCCCGGAAGTAGAGATAGAAGGTTCCCTGGGCAACGCCGGCGGCGCGGGTGATCTCAGTGACGCTGGCGCCGTAGTAACCCTTCTCGCCGAAGACCTGCTCGGCGGCCTCGAGAACGCGCTGGCGAGTGGCCTCTCCGCGCGGGGTGCTGGGAGAAAGTGACCGTGCCGTCATGTTCTCAAGTTTAGGGTTCCCGGCCCCCGCGAGGGGTCGATGAGAAGCCGGTCAGAAGGCGGTTAGAAGCCGGTTAGAGGCCGGTCACAGGCCGGTCGGAGTCCGGTCGGAGGCCGGTCAGGGGCCGGTCAGAGGCCGGTCAGAGGCCGGTCAGAGGCCGGCTGGGAATTGGAAGGGTGGCGGCGGGCCGGCCTGGCCCAACTCGATGACCACCTGGGTGTGAGCCTTTAGCTCGATGTTGCGCGGGTCATCGGTGAATTGCTGGCCGTCGACGAAGACCGTCAGACCGTCCGACGGCACGGGGTAGATGGCGACGTCGGTGCGGTTGAGCGGCATCCCCCAGATGTCGAAGAACTGCCCCAGGGTGTACGTGCGCTGCGTCGGCGACTCGATGTGGATGATGCCGCTGGTGTCGTGGGTGTGCAGCCAGTAGAAGCAGGGGGGGAACTTGGCAGGGATGCCAATCTGCTCCGAGACCTTCTGCGGCTTGCCGTCGACCAGGATGTAGAGATGGGCGTGGACGTGGTAGACCAGCTGCTCACCGGCGTCGCAGCTTATGCCGTCGACCGGCTGGCCCTGGCCTCCGGAGGCGGTGTCGCCCACACCCGGGTCTGTCGAGCCGGGTGTTGGCGTCGCCACCGGGCGCGAGCCGAGCGCCGAGATGGCGACGATGCTAGCCACGAACAGCGCGATCAGCCCGCCGAACATCAGCAGGTTCCGTCGCGTGTTGGACGGCGGAGGAGACGCCTTCGAGCCGGGCCGGTTCCGGCCCTTCTCCGGCGCCCTACCCCGCTGCTTTTGGCTCAGGCCAGGGTGCCTCCGTCCACCGTCAGGATGCTGCCGGTCACGTAGCTGGAGGCGTCGCTGGCGAGGAAGACCGCGGCGCCGGCGACCTCGTTCCATTCGCCCACGCGGCCCAGGGCGCTAGCCGCCTCGGCGCCTTTGCGGATCGAGTCGGTCTCGTAGAGCACCTTGGAGAACTTGGTCTTGATCACCGCCGGGGCGATGCCGTTGACCCGGATGCCAAGACTGCCCAGCTCTTTGGCCATCACCCGCGTCAGCATCGCCAGGCCCGCCTTGCTGACGTTGTAGGCGGCCATCATCGGCTCGGCCTTGAGGCTGGCCACCGAACAGAGGTTGATGATGCTTCCACCGGTGTTCTGCATCGTGCGGTTGACGACCTTCTGGCTGATCAGGAACGGTGCGCGCAGGTTGAGCTCAAGGGTCTTGTCCCAGGCCGCGATGTCGAGGTCCTTGAAGGGGGCAAAGGCCACGTTGGTGGCGGCGTTGTTGACAAGGATGTCGATCTGGCCGTATTTCCCGATCGTTGTCTCGATCATCTCGTCGACGGCCTCTTCGCGGCCCGCGTGCGCGGTGATAGGGGTCACCTCCCCGCCTTCGGCCCGAATCGCGGCTGCGGCCTCCTCCAGCTCATCAGGCTTGCGCGCGGTGATCACCACCTTGGCGCCCCGGCGGGCAAACTCCTCGGCGATGGACCGGCCGATGCCCCGGCTGCCGCCGGTGATCAGCGCCACTCGGTCGGTGAGCTGAAAGAGATCCCTGGTCGCGGTCGGCGTCGATGTTTCCTGGCTCAACTTCTTCCCTCCGGTCGGTCTCCAACGTGACTGGCGTGTGCGACTGCCAATGGTAGTCGCGCCGTTCATGGAAGGTTGTTATGGTCCGGCTCGTTAGAGTTGTTGCGATGACGGAGAACCCGAATCCGGGGCGGATCACGATGTACACCACCAGGTGGTGCTCAGACTGCTTCCGCGCCAAGCACTTCTTGGGCAAGCACCACGTCGAGTACGACGAGATCGACATTGCTCACGACGATGAGGCCCGCGCTTACGTCGAAAAGGTCAACGGCGGGTATCGCAGCGTGCCCACGATCGTCTTTCCCAGCTCCAAGGTGATCGTGGAGCCGAGCAACCGCGAGCTCGAAGCAGTGCTGGTCAGCGAGGGCCTGCTGGCCGCCAGCTAGCGGCCGGAGAAGACTCCGTCGCGGCGTTCGATGAACGCCTGGATGCCCTCGGCGGCGTCCTCGCTCCCCATCAGCGCCTGGATCTCCGGCACCAGCTGCTGCGCCGCCGCCGCCTCCCCCTCGCGCCAGGCGACGCGGGCGTTGCGGAGCGTTCCCTGGACGCCGAGCGGGCTCTGGGCCGCGATCACGTGGGCGATCTCGAGAGCGGCTTCGACCTGCTTGCCCGGCTCGACCACCCTCTGCACCAGGCCGATGCGCAGCGCCTCGGCGGCGTCGAACTCGTCAGCGGTGAGCAGGTGGAGCATGGCGTTGCCCCAGCCGCAGTCTCGGATGAACCGGATGGTGGCGCCGCCGAAGGGCAGGATGCCGCGCTTGATCTCGATCTGCGCGAAGCGCGCATCGGACGCCGCCACCCTCACGTCGCTGGCCAGGGCCAGCTCGATCCCGATCGTCAGGCACCGGCCCTGGATCGCCATCACCACCGGCTTGGACACACCCCCGGAGCCGAGACTGATGGGATCGATTCCACCCTCCGGCCAGCTCCAGCCGCCTTCAGCCAGCATCGGCGCGACATCGACCAGGTCAAGGCCACCGGTGAAGTGGTCGCCATGCGCGAAGAGAACCCCGCAGCGCGCCTCGGGGTCGCGGTCGAGCTCGGCGTAGGCCAGGCTCAGGTCGGCCAGCATGGCGCGGTTGAAGGCGTTGCGCTTCTCGGGGCGGTTCAGGCCCATCAGGAGCACGTGACCATCGCGTTCGATGGTCACGTTCGACTCGTCAGGCATCAGCACATTCTGGGGCTTGCCCGGCATAGGCTGCCGGGCTCCCGCCACAACGGCGGTCTACCCGGCGCTGCGCCGAAGCTCTAAACGAAAGCGCCGGCCGGGCTGTTGCCCGACCGGCGCTGGTCCAGTGTCTGCGCTGAGCTCAGACGGTCTGCAGGGCGGAGTCGATCTTGCCCTTCAGCGATGGCTTGGGCTGAAATCCCACCATCCGCTGGATCGCCTTGCCGTCCTTGAAGAGGATGAGGGTTGGAATGCTCATCACGCCGAGCTGGGCGGAAATCACCGGCGACGCGTCGACGTCAAGCTTGCCGACCCGGATCGTGCCCGCGTACTCCTCGTTGATCTGCTCGACCACCGGGGCGACCATGCGACATGGGGCGCACCACTCGGCCCAGAAGTCGACCAGCACCGGCTCCGAGGACTTGAGTACCTCGGATTCGAAGTTCTGATCGGTCAAGTGCAGTAGTTCAGGCATGTTTTTCAATTTCTCCAGCTGGTTTCAGTCATCCGGTGGTCCGGGGACAGCCCGCACTTTGAATCTAGCAGGTATGACGTACAACCGATCTCCTGCCCTCCGTATTCCGAATACGAAGCCGCGTTCGCGTGGTCAGCTCTTTTTGGCCGCGCTCCCGGTCTTGCTCTTGGAGTCGCTCTTGGGCTTCGCCTTGCCCTCGGACTTGGCTTCGGTCTTGGTCTCGGCCTTGGCCGCGGCCACCCCGTCCGACTTGGATTCGCTTTCGGACTTGTCGCTGCCGACCGAGGCCGATCCGCCGCGGTTGTCGGTGGCGTAGAAGCCCGGGCCTTTAAAGACGATGCCGACCGGGTAGAAGATCCGGTTCACCTTGGACCCACAGATCTTGCAGCGCTTGAGGGGCGGGTCCGAGAACGACTGCACGACCTCGAATTCGTGGCCGTTCTTCTCGCATCGGTATCCATAGGTGGGCATGGCTGCCCGGATTCTACCCGGGAGATGCCGGATTCAAGCTCCCGGATCGAGCCTCTGTCCCGGCTCCTGAAGCGCCATCAGCAGACCCGACGGAGGCTTGGGCCAGAAGTACGTCGATTTCTGGGGCATACTCTCGCCGGCATCGGCGACGGCCTGGATCTGCGTCAGCGTCGGAGGGCGCATGAGGATGCCGATGTCGAACTCCCCAGCACGCACTCGCGCCTCCACATCGGCGGCGTCGCGGGCATAGGCGATGCGCTCCCCCGCCGCCAGCTCTTCTGGTCCGATTCCGAGCAGCGGCCGCAGGATGCCCTCGTGGAGGAGGCCGACGTCGAGCGCCGAGATCGAGGGTGCCAGCTGGGCGATGGCCTGGTCCGGGACAGTCCCCTCGAGGTACCCGAAGCGTCCCCTGGTGAAGACGCCAAATCCGAACCTGCCCGCCGGGCCCGCCGAGGCGAGACGGGCGGTCATCCCGCCAAGGTCGGCGATATTCTCATTGGTCCAGCCGTCATCTGCCAGGCGCGTCATGGCGCCATGCATCAGCTCCGGGTCGGCGCGGACCATGCGGTGGGTCGGCAGCACCAGCAGCCCGGGATCTTCGGCGGCGCTCAGCAACATCACTTTGAATCGGGTGGCGGCGTCGTCGGGACCGCCGGCCTCGTCGGCGTGGAAGAGGGCGGTCTCGTAGCGGTGGTGCCCGTCGGCGATGTACAGGGGCAGGGCACCGGCGACGGCCGCCAGCCCACGGGCCTGAGCCGCATCGCTGACAGCCCAGAGTTGGTGACGCTCCGCAGGCCCGGGCTCGCCGGAGTCGGGCTCGGCGCGGAACTCTGCGTCGACCACGGGCTCCCCGGCGGTGGCGGACTCGAGCCGCCGCCGCATCTCGCCCGTCGGGTCCGGGTGGAAGACCCAGATCGGCTCGGTGTCGGCGTGGGTCGCCCGCATCAGCTCCAGGCGGTCCTGCTTGGGTCCGGGCATGGTGTGCTCGTGGGGTCGGATCGCCCCCGTCTTCCACGGCTCCAGCCGCACGGCCGCGATCAGGCCAGTACGACCCAGGGTCCCGCCCACCGGAGACGTGAAGGTGTGGCGGTGGACATAAAGGGCGGTGCCGCCGGAGCGGCGAAGGATTCCGTCGGCCAGCCATGACCGCAGCTCCCGCGCCGCCTCCGGGTACCGCTGCTCACCCGGTGCCGGGTTGAGCACGATCCGCACGGCATTGTGGGGGTCGCGGTCCAGGTAAGCCTGCTGCTGGGCCGGCGAAATCACGTCGTAGGGAGCGCAGAGGACGCGGGCCAGGTCGACGCGGGCAGGGTCGTAGGTGACACCGGCGAACGGCCGGACGTCGGCCATCGGGTCAGAGCTCGACGTAGCTGATGTTCGACATCCCCTCGATCTCACCCAGCCGCGCCCGGACCGAGTCGGACACCTCCTCGTCGACGGCGACGATCATCACCGCCCGGCCCCGCGGGGCGTCACGGCCCAGCTGCAGCGCGGCGATATTGATGTTGGCCTCGCCCAGGGTGCCGCCGACCTTGCCGATGACCCCCGGCCGGTCGTCGTGGTACGTGATGAGGAAGCGGCCGGCGGGCTCGATGTCGATGCGGAACTCGCCGATGCGTACCAGCCGAGGACCCATCGGCAACACCGTGGCGGCGGCGGTGAAGTCGCCCGACTTGCCGCTGACCCGCAGGGTCAGGAGGTCGGGGTACTCGCCTCGCTCACTCGACCGCCGGTCGACGACCTCGATGCCACGGGCCTCTGCCAGCATGCGGGCGTTGACCACGTTGATGCGGTCCTCGGTGAAGGGCGACAGCATCCCTTTGATCGCCTCAGCCGTCAGGTACGAGATGTCGTGGCGGGCCAACCCGCCGGTGAACTCGACCTCGACCTTGTCACCGCCGCCGGGGCCCGCCTGCGCGTAGAGCGAGCCGAGCTTCTCGGCCAGCAGCAGGTACGGCTGGAGCGCGTGCATCTCCTCGGGCAGCACGGTGGGGGCGTTGACCGCCCAGCGGGCGGGCCCGCCCTGGAGGACGGAGATGATCTGCTCGACCACGTCGCTGGCCACCCCCACCTGCGCCTCCTCCGTGGATGCGCCCAGGTGAGGCGTGGCGACCACATTGGGATGGCGCACCAGCGGCGAATCCGGCGGTGGGGGCTCGGTCTCGTAGACGTCGAAGGCGGCGCCGGCAACCTGGCCGCTGTCCAGCGCCGCCAGCACGGCGGCTTCGTCGTAAACGCCGCCACGGGCTACGTTGACCAGGCGCACGCCGGGCTTGCAAAACGCGATCCGTTTGGCGTCGAACAGGTGCTTCGTCGCCGCCACCAGCGGCACGTGCACGGTGATGACGTCGGCCCGGGCGCAGAGCCCATCGAGGTCGACCAGCTCGACATTGATCTGCTCGGCCCGCTCCGGCGTGACCACCGGGTCGAAGGCGATGACCTCCATTTCCAGCCCCTGGGCCCGCTTGGCGACCTCGCCACCGATCGCGCCAAGACCGACCACGCCGAGTGTCTTGCCCCGCAGCTGGAAGCCCATGAAGCTCTTGCGGTCCCATTTCCCTTCCAGCAGCGACCGGTTGGCCTGGGGGATGTGGCGCGCCAGCGCCATCATCATCGCCACCGTGTGCTCGGCCGCGGCGATGGTGTTGCCGGCGGGCGCGTTGACCACCAGGATGCCGGCCCGGCTGGCGGCCTCCACGTTGATGTTGTCGACACCCACGCCGGCGCGACCGATCACCCGCATCCGTCGCGCCACCTCGATGTGCTCGGCGCGGACCTTGGTCTCGGAGCGCACTACCAGGGCTTCGTAGTCCCCGATCCGGTCCAGCAGCTCCTCGCTGGTCTGGCCGGTATGGACGTCGACTTCGAAATGCCGGCGAAGCTCCTCGACGCCGTCGTCTGAGATCGGGTCGGCCACCAGGACGCGCCCGCCGTGGGCGCTCATCCGCTCACCGCCGGCGAAGCTGGCTGGTGATGGGCCGGCGGCCCATCACTTACGCCGGGGTTGCGGCAGGCTGGTTGCGCATCGCCGAGGTGAGGGCGTCGACCGCCCCGACCTTGCCGTCGATGTAGCCGACCTCGATCAGGCCCTGCTCGAGACGATCGATGATCTCGATCGCGTCGTTCTCGGTGATGTCGCCGAGGTGGCCGATGCGGAAGATCTTGCCGGTGAGCGAGGCCTGGCCGCCAGCCAGCTCCAGCTGGTACTTGTCTCGCAGGGTGCCGATCAGCTTCTTGTTGAGGTCCTCATCGCCGTGCGGCGCGCGCACAGCGGTGACGGTGTTGGAGAAGAAGAGCGGGTCGGCGAAGAGCTCGAGCTCGAGCGCGGTGACGGCTGCGCGGACGCCACGGGCGATCCGGGCGTGGCGGTCGAAGACGCCTTCCAGGCCCTCGTCTCTGAGGATCTTGAGCGACTCCCGCAGCCCGAAAAGGATCGACACCGCCGGCGTCGTGAAGGTCTGGCCCTTGAGCTCGTAGTCGAGCTCCTTGGCGACGTCGAAGTAGAAGCGCGGGCAGGTGGTGGTGGCCATGAACTCCAGCGCCGACGGGCTGGCGCTGAGGAACGAGCACCCCGGAGGCAGCATCCAGCCCTTCTGGGAGCCGCTGATTACCACGTCGAGGCCGAGCTCGTCGGTGGGGACGTTGATCGAGCTGACCGAGCTCACGCCGTCGACAGCGACCAGCCTGCCGCGCTGCTTGATCGCTGCCACGATCGGCGCAAGGTCGTTGGTGACCCCGGTCGAGGTCTCGTTGTGGGTCACGAAGACGACCTTGATGTCAGGGTTCTCGTCGAGCTTCTGACCGATCTCGGCGGGGTCCGCGGCATGCCCCCACTGGTATTCGAGCCGGACGACATCGGCGCCGTAGGCCTGGCCCAGCTTGGCGAAACGGTCGCCGAACGCGCCGATGGTCACGAAGAGCGCCTTCTGGCCGGGGCTGGTCAGGTTCTGGACCGCCGCCTCCAGCCCGCCGGTGCCCGAGGATGGGAAGATCACGATCTCGTTCTGGGTCTGAAAGGCCCATTTCAGGCCGTCGCGGCATTCCCCGATCAGGGCGGCAAAGGCCGGCCCGCGGTGGTTGATCATGGGCTGGTCCATGGCCTGCCGGACGCGCTCCGGGACTGGCGTCGGTCCGGGCACGCGAAGCTGGTAGCTCATGGCAGGAGGGATTCTAGTGGAAGGTCACCGGCGGCCCCCGGCTCAGCCGGAGCCTCATCTGTTGCTGCTTCAGCCGCCGGCCAGGCCTCGCCGGCACCGATGCTGAGGACCTTCGTCGGTCCGTCGTAGAGCAGTCCGTCGCGCTCCGGCAGATCCCGGCCGGGAGGCAGGCTGAGGATGCGGAACACCACCGCCTCCACCATCGCGCGGCCATCGGTTGGACGCACCACCAGCGTTCCCGAGCCGGGCCAGCTGTAAGCCACGCCGCCCTCGGCCGGATGAGCCTGGCCGTCGAGCACCCTGGAGAAGACGGTCTCGGCCGTGGCGGGATCGCTGCAGCGCAGCTCGGCGCCAAGGAACTCGGCCTCGATCAGGGTGCCATCGGCGGGCTCAGGCTCGCGCTCTGCTGTCCAGATGCCGCCCGGCTGGGCCAGCTGGATCACGGCGCCAAGCCCCAACTTTGGATGCAGGAAGCACTCCTGCCAGTTGGGGTCGCTGAGGTTGATCTTGACCGGCTCGATGCCAAGCCCCCGGAGGCGGGAGATGCGATTCTCGATGTCCGGCACCTTGAAGGTGAAATGGTGGGGGCCTTGCCCGTTGTGCTCCAGGAAGCGCACCAGGAAGTCATCGTCGGGGTTGTCGATTGGCTCCAGCGCCTCCAGCCGGATGCCTCCGGCGAAGGCCGCCTGGGCGCCCCGCCAGCTCCTCTCGGTGAAGCGCGCGACTTCGCGGCCGCCGGCGTCACGACGTACGCGCGCCAGCGCCTCGTCGATGCTCTGGACGCCGACCGCGAAGTGGTCGAGCAGGACTGGCTCGGCGATGACCGCTTCTAGGAGGTGTAGGGAAGCAGGGCGATGTGCCGCGCGCGCTTCAGCGCGATCGTCAGCCGGCGCTGGTGGCGGGCGCAGGTGCCGGTCACGCGGCGCGGCAGGATCTTGCCACGCTCGGAGATGAAGCGGCGCAGCCGCGCCACCTCCTTGTAGTCGATCTCCTCGATCTTCTCCACGCAGAAGCTGCAGACCTTGCGATGCTGGCGGCGGGGGCCGCGATCCAAATCAGCCATCTACAGCCTCAGAAGGGAATGTCATCGGGGTCGATGTCCTGGCCGTCCTGTGGGGCGGAAGCCCCGGCCGGAGCGGCCGCCGTCGCCGGCGCGCCCGCGCCCGGGGTGGGAGCGAACTCGTCGTCTGAGATGGCCTCGCTGGAAGCCATGCCTCCGCCGGATCCGCGTGACTCCAGGAACTGGACGTCGTTGGCATTGATCTCGGTGGTGGTGCGCTTCTGGCCGTCCTGGCCTTCCCAGGAGCGCGTCTGCAGCCGGCCTTCGACGTAGACCAGCGAGCCCTTCTTGAGGTACTGGGCGCAGATCTCGGCGAGGTTGCGCTTGCCCTGGTTCCAGGCCACCACGTTGTGGAAGTCGGTGAACTCCTTGCGCTCGCCGTCGGGACCGGTGCCGTAGCGGTTGGTGGCGATACCGAAGCGGGTCATGGCGGTACCTGACTGGGTGTACCGCATCTCCGGGTCGCGGGTGAGGCGGCCGATCAGCATTGCCTTATTGAGGTTCATTGGCGGGCTCCTCCTGGGGTGCGTCAGCAGGCGCGGTGGCTACGGCGGGCTCGGTCGGTGGCTCGACCTTCTTTGACTCTAGCTCGGCGTCGGCGTCGATTCCCTCGACGTCCTCCTCGTTGTATGTCGCCGGCCCTTCGTCGCTGGCGGGCGTGTAGATAGCGGCGATGTCCTCGGCCGAGGCTTCCGGCACGACGACCTCGTTCTGTCCGATCGCGGGGGTGTCCCGACGCACCAGCAGGTGGCGGAAGACCGTGTCCGAGATCTTCAGCACGCGCTCCAGCTCGATGATCTTGTCGCTGCCGATGTCGAAGTTGGAGACCACATAGTGGCCTTCGCGGAACTGGCCGACGCGGTAGGCGAGACGCCGCTTGCCCCAGGCCGCGGTCTTGGTGACGTTGCCGCCGTTGGCCACCACCAGCTGGTGGACGCGGTCGGTGGCGGTGGCCACCTGCTCGTCGTCAAGCTCTGGCTTGACGATGAACATCAACTCGTAGGACGCCAAATGGAACCTCCTTCCTTTGGGTTTGGCCGCCTCCCGCTCGCAAATTCGAGCACGCCAGGGCGGTCAGAAAGGTCGAGCGGGGATTCTATCAGCCGGGTGGGCGCAGGACCGTGGAGCTGGGGCAGAAGTCGTTGAGCACGCAGGCAGGGCAGTTGGGCTTGCGGGCATTGCAGACCCGGCGGCCGTGCATGATCAGGCGCAGGCCGAAGTCCGACCACTGCTCCGGGGGGAGCATCTTGGTCACCTCGCTCTCGATCTTGACCGGGTCTTTTTGACGGGTAAGGCCGAGGCGCCCGCTGAGGCGGGTGACGTGGGTGTCGACCGCCAGCCCGGGCAGCCCGAAAGCAACACCGAGCACAACGTTGGCGGTCTTGCGGCCGACACCCGGCAGTGTCACCAAGTCCTCCATCCGCGGAGGCACCTCGCCGCCGAATCGCTCCACCAGGGCCTTGGTGCAGCCGATGATGGAGCGGGTCTTGGCCCGAAAGAAGCCGGTCGGCTGGATCAGCTTCTCCAGCTCCGCCGGGTCGGCCTCGGCAAAGGCGCGAGCGTCGGGGTAGCGCTTGAAGAGCGCGGGGGTGGTCATGTTGACGCGCTCGTCGGTGCACTGGGCGCTGAGGATGGTGGCGATCAGCAATTGCAGCGGGTTCTCGTGCACCAGGGCGCACTCGGCGACCGGGTACTCCTGGGCCAGGCGCTCCTGGGCCAGGGTGGCTCGCCGGTAGATATCGGCGCGGGTGCCCAGCTTGATCCGTGGAGCTTTCGCCGGCCGGGCTTTGGGTCGCCGGGTGCGGGACGCGACGGATCGGGGGGCTGGGGTGGCGGCGCGCGGCATCTGGCAATTCTGCGCGGCGATGCAAGCCCTGCGCCGTACCGGCTGGCGTCAGGGCGCGCCCTGGCGCGTGCCGGCGACGTCGCCGGATGGGGATGGCGCGTGCCACGGGTTTGAAACAGGATGTGCCGGGTAAGCCACAGTCACAAACAACTCTTAACCGGTTCTTTGGCATCTTGGTCACCTCGCCCGGCTATCACTATCTCGGGAGAAAGAAACCAGCGCCTGCGAAGTTATAAGGACAGAGACATGAGCACGATGGACAGCGGCACGATCGAGAAGGTCATCAAAGACCTCGGTCTTCCGGGGCGTCTGGTTGAAGTGAGCGGCCGGCTGATCACGCTGGATTTGCTGGACGATCGGAGCGAGAGGTTCGAGCGCCACGAGCTGGGCGTCTCGGAGTTCTGCGACCTGCTGCTGGACTGGCGCCAGAAGCTGATCCAGCGCGAGGTCACGGCTACCCCCGCGAAGGCGGAGGTGGCTGACTCCACCGCTCAGGTCGCGGCCTAGGGTTCTTCCGGAGGACCAGCCGAAGGCTGGCCTCCATCACCTCGCTGGAGGCTACGTGGGCGTTGAACTCGCCCCGCTCCAACATCGCCCGCAGCTGCCACTTGATGGCGCCACGGCCTTCGCCGGCAGCCACGTGGCTGGTCACGTCCCGGGCGCCGTGGAGGATCTCCACCGCCTCGTAACCGTTGGCGTAGGCGTCCTGTACCGCTCGAAAGGCGACCTCGAGCGCCGTCCGGACGTCGTACCCGTGGAGATCGACGCGCCGGACGCGGCCTGGGTTCTTGGGACCGGGACGGGGCCGGGTTTCGGCCTGCCACGGCCGGGGACGGCGGCGGGGCACGGGCTCAATGTACAGTCTGCCGCGTGGAATACCGGCACCTCGGCGGCAGTGGGCTGAAGGTAAGCAGCATCGCGCTCGGCTCCTGGCTGACCTACGGCAACCAGGTCGACAGCGCCACCAGCACCGCCTGTGTCCGGCGCGCCTTGGAGCTGGGCGTGATCCTCTTCGACACCGCCGACATCTACCACCTTGGCGCCGGCGAGACCGAGCTGGGCAAGGCGCTCGACGGCGTCCGGCGGTCCGACTACGTGCTCGCCACCAAGTGCTTCTGGCCGATGAGCGACAACGCCAACAACCGCGGTCTGTCGCGCAAGCACATATTCGAGTCGGTCGAGGCCAGCCTGCGCCGGCTGCGGACCGACTACATCGACCTCTACCAGTGCCACCGCTACGACGACGAGACTCCCCTGGAGGAGACGCTCCGCGCCCTCGACGACCTCATCACCCAGGGCAAGATCCTCTACGCCGGCATCAGCGAATGGCGCCCCGAGCAGATCCAGTCGGCCGTCGACTTCGCCGCGGCCCACGACATCGACCAGATCGTCAGCTCCCAACCGCAGTACAACCTGCTCTACCGCCGCATCGAGAAACGCGTCATCCCGCTCAGCGAGGCCGCCGGCATCGGCCAGATCGTCTGGTCACCGCTGGCCCAGGGGGTGCTCACGGGAAAGTACAAGCCGGGCGAGCCGCTCCCCCCGGACACCCGCGCCGCCGATGAGCGGGTCAACAACAGCATCGGTGGATTCCTCGGCGACGAGACCCTTGCCGCGGTGCAGAAGCTGCGCCCCATCGCCGAGGCCGCCGGCCTGACGATGTCGCAGCTGGCGCTCGCCTGGATCCTGCGTCAGCCCAACGTCAGCGCCTGCCTGGTCGGCGCCAGTAGGCCGGAGCAGGTCGACGAGAACGTCAAGGCGTCCGGTGTGAAGCTCGACCAGGCGACGCTGGACGCCATCGACGAGGCGCTCGCCGGGGTGGTCAACTTCTAGGCCGGCCTGCCGCTGGCGCCACGGCGTGGGCAGGCCGCGCCGTCCGCAGCGCTGGGCGAGGGCGGGCCGGCCGGTCCTCGGCGTTAGGGCGCGGGTCGCGCCCTGGAAAGATGGACCGGCTGGGCGATGCCCTTGAGGGTCACCTCGCCGATCTCCTCCAGCTCGATGCCCTCGACCTGCTCGGGCAGGACAGACGCCGAGACCAGGACCTCGTTGGGCCGGGCGTAGTCGGTGATCCGGGCGGCGAGGTTGACGGTGCTGCCGTAGTAGTCGCCGGACTGCGCCACCACCGGGCCGCGGTGGATGCCAACTCGCAGCGGTGGCAGACCGACCGCGGGCAGCTTCTCGAGCAGCTCAAACCCCGCCTTCACCGCGCCCGACGGGCTGTCGAAGAAGAGCATCGCGCCGTCGCCCATGGTCTTGATCACGCGGCCGGCGTGGTCCAGCGAGATGTCCATCAGCAGGTCGTTGAACTTGCCCGCCAGGTCGGCGGCATCGTGGTCGCCGAGCTCGGTCGATAGCACCGTGAAGCCGACCAGGTCGACGAAAGCCACCGTCGGGTCGCCGGCGCGATGGGTCCCGACCCCGTCGCCGACCGCGTCCTCCATCAGCTCGGTGGCGTTTTTCAGCGTCTGATATTCGAGGTAGCGCTGGAAAAGCCACCCTGTCACCGCAGTCACCGTCGGGTTGGCGCGACTGCTGATCTCGCTGATCAAGGTGTTGGCCTCCTGGGGGTCGTCCTTGAATCGCTCCAGCAAGGGGTGGACGACGTGCTCCCGGAAGAGCTGCGACTGCACCTCGGCGGCGCGTCGAAGGCTCTCGCCCGTGATGCGGAGCGCGTGCAGACGGGCGTCGGCGGGGATCGGCAGGACCCGGATGACGGCGTAGTTCTCGAACGCCTCGACCTCGTCGACCCGGGCCGGCTGGTTGGGGTCCGGAAGCGGCAGGCCGGCGGCTCGCATCACGCTGTGGATCTCATCCGCAGGGATGCCGAGCTTCTCGTAGAGCTGGGCGTAGGTCAGGTTGGAGAGATGCTGAGCCGCCGGCAGGGCGATCTCCAGCAGGTTCAGCGAGTAGCCGCCCTCCCTGAATTTCTGGAGCACGCGCTCGAGCCCGCCGTGCTGTTCCGCGACCTGGCGGAGGATCTGGAGCTTGACCAGCTCGATGCCGCGATAGCCGTCGTCGGTGGCGTGGATGACGCCGGCGGTCTCGCACTCGGCGACCTCGGCCTCGGTGAATCCCGACAGCAGTGCCAGGCGCGATCGATCGAGAAGGAGCTCGTCCCGGGGATGATCGGTGGCCACGCCGCCGCGGTCAGGCCGCGTGCGCAGCCAGGGGAATGACTTGCTCGACCTCCAGTCCGGGCGGGCCGACAAGGGCGCCACGGATCTCTTCGGGGCGAAGGTACTTGGCGGCCGCCTGGTTGATGTCGTCGGCGGTGACCGCGTCGATCAGCTCGAACTGCTCCTGCTGGTCGCTGACCTTGCCGCGATAGAGCAACTCCGCGGCCGCCAGGTAGCCCTGCGCCATCGAGTCCTCGCGGTCGAGGACGTAGCGGCCCTTGAGCATCGCCTTGCCCTTGGCGACCTCGTCGGCGGTCACCCCCCCGGAGACCATCTTCTCCATCTCCTCCAGGATCGAAGCCACCGCGGTTGAAGCTTTGCCGGGATCGGTGCCGGTGTAGATCACCATCGTGCCGATGTCCGCGGCCAGGTCCAGGGAGGAGCTGACGCTGTAGCAGAGGCCTTGCCGCTCGCGCACGGAGATGAACAGCCGGCTGCTCATCGAGCCGCCCAGGATCGCGCTCATCATCCGCGCCGCGGTGACCTCGCTCTCAGGCTGGGCGTGCGACAGGCACGGCAGCGCCAGGCAGATGTTGGCCTGCTGGATGTCCCGCTCAGTGTGCTCGTTGGTCGGCGGGTTAAAGCTTCCTGGAAGCGCCGTCCCCAGGTCTTGCGCGGGCAGGTCGGCGAAATATTGCTGTGCCAGGCTCAGCGTAAGGGCATGGTTGATGTTGCCGGCGATCACCAGCGTCATCCGCCCGGGCGCGTAGAAACGCTGCCGGTAGGCTGCCACCTCGTCCCTGGACACCGCCTTGATGACCTCGGGGAAGCCGATCACCCCCCAGCCCAACGGCGTGTCGCCGTAGATCGCCTTGCCGATCAGCTGGTACACCTTGGCCTGGGGATTGTCCTCGTACATCTTCATTTCCTCGAGGACGACGCCGCGCTCTCGCTCCACCTCGTCGGCGGGGATGAGGGCGTTGCGGAGCATGTCGGCGATCACGTCGACAGCGTCCGCGGTGTAGTCAGCCGCGCCCTTGACGTAGTAGGCGGTGTACTCCTCGCTGGTGAAAGCGTTGAAGCGGCAGCCGAGGGAGTCGATTTCGGTGGCGATCTGGAGCGTGGTGGGGCGCCGCGGCGTGCCCTTGAAGAAGAGGTGCTCGAGGAAGTGGGCGGTGCCCGCGACCTCCCTTGTCTCGTACCTGGACCCGGCGCCCACGAAGAGCATCGCCGACATCGAGCCCGTCCCGCCGGGCACGGTCAGGACCGTGAAGCCGTTATCGAGGGTGGAGATCTCAGCCGCGCTCAAGACCGGGTAAGGATACTGTCTGGAACCGCGCCCGCCGGCCCCAACAGGTGCCGCTTGGAGGTCAGCCCTCCCAAATCGCGGCGCCCACCCCTGAGCCAGCCGTGCGCCGGGATAATGCGAGCATGAGCTCGGCGACCGAGGAGAGCGCCCGCAAACCCAGGCCGGCGGTGACCTCGACGCGAGCCTGGCTACTGGCGGCGCTGGCTCTGATCACGCCGGTGGGTCTGATCACCGTCAACGTGGCGGCCTATGTGATGGCGCACATGGGGGCCTTCCGGGTCGCCATCACCGCCAGCGCGGTGGTCAGCACCGTCGTCCTCAACGCTATCGCGGCGACGGCGGCCTACCGCTACGGCGTGGCCAGGTGGCCGGAGCTGCACCAGGAGACCCGCCGCCAACCCCTGGTTCCGCGTCTGATGCTGTGGCTGTTCGCGCCGGAGCGGCGGCGGGCCGTGATGGTCGAGGCGATCTTCATCCTCGTCCTCGCCGCCGCGGTGGCCGGCGAGCTGACCTATCGGGGTCTCAGCGACCCTCGGCAGCTGCCCAACCTTTCGACGGCCTTGGGCGGTTTGGCGGGGCTGGTGCTGGCCCTGCCCCTGGTGCTGGCTGCGTTGTACCGGCGCGAGGCCAACCGCCGCGGCCGGCGCCGCTACCGGACCCGATGACCGCCGTCAACCGGGTGATCCAGGGAGATTGTCTCGACGTGCTGCCGGGGCTGGCCGACGGGGGCTTCGGGCTGATCTACGTCGACCCGCCCTTCAACACCGGGCAGGAGCGATCGCTCGCCCGAATGACGGTGCGCCAGTCGGAGAACGGCAAGCGTGTCGGTTTTGGCGGACGCAGCTACGAGGCCACGCGCGGCGACCGCCGCTCGTATGTCGACAGCTTCGACGACTACATCGGCTGGCTGGAACCTCGGATGGCGCAGGCCCACCGGCTGTTGGCGACCGAGGGGACCCTCTATTTCCACGTCGACTACCGCGAGGTCCACTACTGCAAGGTGATGCTGGACGGCATCTTCGGCCGGGAGAATTTTCTCAACGAGGTGATCTGGGCCTACGACTACGGCGGGCGCGCCAGGCGGAGGTGGCCCGCCAAGCACGACAACATCCTGGTCTACGTCAAGGACCGCAAAAGCTACGTCTTCAATCACGACGACCTCGACCGGATCCCGTACATGGCCCCCGGCCTGGTGACGGCCGAGAAGGCTGCCGCCGGCAAGACCCCCACCGACACCTGGTGGCAGACGATCGTCCCCACCAATGGGGCCGAGCGCACCGGCTACCCGACCCAGAAGCCGCTGGCGATCCTGACCCGGATCGTAAGAGCCTCATCCCGGCCCGGAGCCAGGGTGCTGGATTTCTTCGCCGGTTCGGGTACCACCGGTGTCGCCGCGGCCCAGGCAGGCAGAAGCTTCACCCTCGTGGACAGCTCAGCCGAAGCCATCGCCGTCACCCGCGAACGGCTGGACCGGATCGGCATCCCTTATCAAATGGGCTAGCTCCAACTCGATTCGCTGGGCTGGTTCCAACTCGATTCGCAAGGAAGAAGATCCCGGATTCGTATGGGATAGTGCAAGGGGCGGGGTAAGTCGGCAATATTGTGTTAAGGGAAATGAAGGCGGGGAAGGCTGTTCTGTCCGCGGGCATCTGCGCCCTGGCACTGGCGTTCGCGCCAGTGCTGGCGTTCGCGGCCACGCCCAACGACCCGCTGTACTCCCAGCAGTGGGCTCTCTCCGGCAGCACACCGAGCATCAACATAGGCCCGGCCTGGTGCGCCAGCGTCGGCAATGTGCTGGTGGCCGACGTCGACACCGGGGCTGATTTCAACCATGCCGACCTCGCCGGCAAGCTGGTCCCCGGCGCCGCCTTCCTGGGCGGCAACGGCGCCCAAACCGGCAGCGGCCCGGGCGCGGTGCAGGACGACAACGGCCACGGCACCATGACCGCGGGGATCATGGTGGCGGACACCAACAACGGCGTGGGTATCGCCGGGGTCGCGCCGGCAGCCAGGGCCCTGATCGTCAAGGTGCTCAAGAACGACTCCTCGGGCACCGCCACTGGCAGCGCCACCGACGTCGCCGCAGGCATCGATTACGCCTCCACATATCCGGGCGTCAAGGTGATCAACCTCAGCATCGGATCGGACACGCCTGGGATCCTCAACAGCCTTCTCGGCGGTCCCAACCCGATCCTCCCCGCCATCGATCGCGCCATCCAGCGTGGCGTCATGGTCTCGGCCGCGGCCGGCAATACCTCCGGCGCCCAGAGCGATTACGCCAGCAAGCAGGGTGAGGCCCTGGTCGTCGGCGCCCTCGGTCGCGCCGGAACCGTCGCCAGCTACTCCAGCATGGGCAACATCTACGCACCCGGCGGCGACAGCGGAGGCACGATGACGCCAGCCGTCAGCATCGTGTCTACGACCCTGGGCAACGCCTACGCGGCCGGCGATGGCACGTCGTTCGCGGCCCCCCAGGTGGCGGGCATCACCGCGCTACTCATGGCCAAGGGCTACTCGGCGGCTGGAGCACGCCAGCAAATCCTCAACACCGCGGTGACGCAGACCAACTGGCCCTCCGCGGATGCCGCGCAGGCACTCGGCCTCGCCGACAGCGCACCCACGTGCGCGCCCGGTGCCGCCGGCGCCGGCGTGGGAACCGCACCGCCAGTCCGCCCGGCGTCGCCCAAAGCCCGCCCACCGGCCGCGCCGGCGCAGGCTCCGGCGGCCGTGCCAGTGGCACCGTCGCCGAGTCCGTCAGATTCGCCTTCGCCCGACCCGACGCCGTCGCCCGCCGACCCGCCCCCGGCCGTGTCCGGAGTCCTGGCAGCCCGCACGACCGACCCCGCAACCGGGGTGTACTCAATCCTGGGCCTTACCTTCCGAGCCGACGTGGCGCCGTGGCTGCTGGCCGCTGCAACCGTCGTCGGCGCCGCCGCCGGGTACGGCGCCCTCTTCTACTTCAGGGTCGCCAGCCGGCACTGACCCAGCCGGCACGGCTTTGGGGTCGCCAACCGGCACTGGCTTTAGAGTCGGCAGCTGGGGCCATCGGCGCCCTGGCGCTATCGCCGCCCCCGGCGCCGCGCTGAGCGGTCGCTAGTTGAGCCGCTCCACGATCATCGCCATCCCCTGACCGCCGCCGACGCACATCGTCTCCAGGCCGTAGGTCTTGTCGAGCGTCTTGAGGTCGTTGAGCAGGGTTGTCATGATCCGCGCTCCGGTCATGCCGAAGGGGTGCCCCAAGGCGATCGCGCCGCCGTGCGGGTTGAGCTTGTCCATGTCCCAGCCCACCTCGCGCGACACCGGGAGGACCTGCGCCGCGAAGGCTTCGTTGAGCTCGACCACGTCGATGTCGTCGACGGTCATACCGGTCTGGGCGAAGACCTTGCGGCAAGCCTCGATGGGGCCGACGCCCATGATCGCGGGGTCCAGTCCGCTGACAGCGGATCCCACGATCCTCGCCAGCGGCTTGATCCCGAGCTCTTTGGCCTTGTCCTCCGACATCACCACCACCGCGGCGGCGCCGTCGTTGAGCGGGCAGGCATTGCCGGCGGTGACGCGTCCGTCCTCCTTGAACACGGGCTTCAGCTGGGCCAGGCCCTCGAGCGTGGTGTTGGACCGAATCCCGTCATCGCTGGAGACCTCGGTCCCCTCCGGTGTGGTCACCGGGATGATCTCGTAGCCGAAGATGCCCTCGTCGCGGGCCCTGGTCGCCTTCATCTGGCTCTCGTAGGCGAACTGGTCCATCTCCTCGCGGGTGACGCCGTACTTGTCGGCCACGTTCTCCGCGGTCATGCCCATGGTGATGTAGGCGTCGGCGATGGCGTCGGGGCCGAACAGCCGCATGTTGATGTCCTCGGCGTCGGGCATGGTCTTGACGCGCGAGCATGACTCCACCCCGGCGGCGACGATGGCGTTGGCCTCGCCGGCCTTGATGGCGTGGTAGGCCATCCGGATCGACTGCAGGCTGGAGGCGCAGAAGCGGTTGACGGTGGTGCCGGGCACGGTGTTTGGCAGCCCGCTGAGGAAGACCGCCAGGCGGCCGACGTTCATCCCGGCCTGGCCCTGCGGGAAGCCGCAGCCGCAGATCAGGTCGTCGATCTCATCATGAGAAAGCTCCGGCACCTTTTCCAGCACCTTCTGGACGATGTAGCCGACCATGTCGTCCGGCCGGACGCCGATCAGCGAACCCTTTCCGGCGCGGCCGATGGGCGAGCGTCCGGTGGCGACGATTACGGCTTCAGGCATCTCAAAACCTCAGTGGTGGATCGGCCGACGATTGTACCTGCGGGCGAGCATCTGACGGCGCCGTCGCCGGCTGCCCGGCGGCGGCATAAGCTCCTCCCGTGGCACCCGAGCAAATCTACGACCGCCCCCTTTCGATGCGCCCCCGGCTGGTCAAGCTGGGAGTCAAGAAGGACCAGCGGATCTCCCTTATCGGCCTGGACGAGCCGGACTTCACGCAAGATCTCGAGGCCACCGGGGCCAGCCTCAGCCGCCGGCTGCGGCGGGAGTCGGACATCATCTTCTTCTACGCACGGGATCCGTCCGAACTGGGACGGCTGGCTGAGCTGCGGCGCTACATCAAGCCCAACGGCGCGATCTGGGTGCTGCGACGCAAGGGAAAAGGCGCCGCCATCAAGGACACCGACGTGATCGAGGCCAGCCTCGCGGCCCGCATGGTCGACAACAAGATCGTGGCCTTCTCCGAGGAGCTTGCGGCGATGCGAGTGGTGATCAGGCTGGTGGACCGCTGACGGCCACCCCCGACACCGGGCGGCTCCGCCGCTTCCGCCCGGCGCTGCCCGTCGACCTGGGACTGACGATGCGCGCCCTGCAGCGCGCCGGCGGCGCCGACCCATCGGTCCGCGTCGACGCGCGAGAGGCATGGCGGGCGACGCGCAACCAGGACGGGCTGGCGACGGTGCGCTATGCCGCCGACGGCGCCGACATCGTGGTTGAAGCGTGGGGCCCCGGCGCGGAGCTGGAGCTGGAGCGAGCCCCGGACGTGCTCGGCGGCGCCGACAGCCTCGACGGTTTCACCCCAGTTCACCCGCTGATCGCGGACCTCCACCGGCGGTTCCCGGGACTAAGGATCACGAAGACCTCCGCGGTCTTCGAGGCGCTGGTGCACACGGTCTTCGAGCAGAAGGTGATCGGCGCCGAGGCCCGCAACGGCTATATGCGGCTGATCAAGGCCCTGGGCGAACCGGCTCCGGGCCCTGCGGGAATGATCGTCCCGCCCGGCGCTGCACGGCTGGCGCGGACGCCCTACTTCGAGTTCCATTCCTTCGCGCTGGAACGCCGGCGTGCCGAGACCGTGATCCGTGCGGCGCGCCGTGCCGGCTGGCTCGAGGCCTGCGTCGACCTCAGGCCCGAAGAGGCCCGGCTCCGGATGACCACCCTCCCGGGCATTGGCGCCTGGACCGCGGCCCAGGTCGCGATGGTGGCGTTGGGCGACGCCGATGCCGTTCCCGTGGGCGACTACCACCACCCCAACATGGTGGCGTGGGCCTTCACCGGCCAGCGAGTCGGCGACGACGCGATGATGCTGGAGCTGCTGGAGCCCTACCGCGGCCACCGCGGCCGGGTGCTCCGCCTGCTCCTCGCCGGGGGGGTTGGTCCGCCCCGCCGCGGCCCGCGACTGGCGTTCCGCCGGATGGAGCTGGGTTAGCCGGAGACCAAACGTGCGGGCTGCCCCGCAGGCCCGGCCGGCGCTCCATCGCGCCGCCGCATCAGTTGAGCCGCTCGATGATCATCGCCATCCCCTGGCCGCCGCCGACGCACATCGTCTCCAACCCGTACGTCTTGTCAAAGGTCTGGAGGTCGTTGATCAGCGCCGTCATGATGCGTGCCCCGGTCATGCCGAAGGGATGGCCCAGCGCGATCGCGCCGCCATGCGGGTTGAGGCGCTCCATGTCCCACCCCAACTCGCGCGACACCGCCAGCACCTGGGACGCGAACGCCTCGTTGAGCTCGAAGACGTCGATGTCGTCGACTGTCATGCCGGTGGCCGCCAGCACCTTTCGGACGGCTTCGATCGGGCCCACGCCCATGATCGTCGGGTCGACACCGCTGACCGACGAGGCGACGATCCGCGCCAGCGGCTTGATCCCGAGTCCGGCCGCCTTCTCCGCCGACATCACCACTACCGCGGCTGCGCCGTCGTTCAGCGGGCAGGCGTTGCCGGCGGTGACCCGGCCGTTTTCGCGGAAGACCGGCGCCAGTGACGCCAGCTTCTCCAGGGTGGTATCGGGGCGGATGCCGTCGTCGCTGGTGACCTCTGTGCCGTCAGGCGTCAGCACCGGGATGATCTCGCGAGCGAAAACCCCGGTGTCGCGAGCCCGGGTCGCCTTCTGTTGGGAGCCGAGCGCGTAGAGGTCCATGTCCTCGCGAGAGACGTCGTACTGCTCGGCGACGTTCTCGGCGGTGACGCCCATCGCCATGTAACCCTGGGCGCACGCATCGTCGCCCATCAGTCGCGGGTTGCGGTCCTCGTCGGTCATGCCGCCACGGCCGACACGGCTGTAGGACTCGACGCCGGCGCACACGTAGGTGTCGCCCTCACCGACCTTGATGGCGTGGAAGGCCATCCGAATCGCCTGCAGGCTGGACGCGCAGAAGCGGTTGACAGTGGTGCCCGGCACGCTCAGCGGCAGCCCGCTCAGAAAGACCGCCAGGCGGCCGATGTTCATGCCCTGCTGCATCGCCGGGTAGCCGCAGCCACAAATCAGGTCGTCGATGTCCTCGTCGGGCAGCTCGGGGACATTGTCGAGGACCTTGCGCACGACATAGCCGACCAGGTCGTCCGGCCGTACGTCGATCAGTGACCCCTTGCCGGCACGACCTATCGGCGATCGGCCGGCGGCGACGATTACCGCTTCTGCCACAGGGAGAGGATACGAATACGCGCTAACCTCTGACGGTGGCCGACACACGTCCCAACATCCCCACGCCGGTGAACGATCCGATTCGCTCCTACGCTCCCGGGACGCCCGAGAAGCTGCGGCTCAAGGCTCGGCTGGCGGAGCTCAGCGACGCCGGCACCGCGGTGCCGCTGGTTATCGACGGTAGGCCGGTCAGCGGCAACGGCATGGTCTCGATCCGGCCGCCGCATCGGCACGAGCTGGAGGTCGGCGAGCACGCCGTCGGCGGCGTGAAGGAGGTCGACGCGGCGATCAAGGCGGCGCTCCGCGCCCGCCACGATTGGGCCGCGCTTCCGTACGCGGATCGCGCCGCCGTCTTTCTCCGCGCAGCGGCACTGCTGGCGGGCCCCTGGCGCGACACAATCAACGCCGCCACCATGCTGGGCCAGAGCAAGAACGTGATGCAGGCGGAGATCGACGCGGCCTGCGAGCTGGTCGACTTCTGGCGCTACAACGTCTACTACGGCGACCACATCCTGCGGCAGCAGCCCTTCAGCGACGGCACCGCCTGGAACCGGCTCGAGTACCGGCCCCTGGAAGGCTTCATCTTCGTCGTCACGCCCTTCAACTTCACGTCGATCGCCGGCAACCTGCCGACCGCGCCGGCGCTGATGGGCAACACCGTCGTCTTCAAGCCGTCGCACGAGACCATGCTCGTCTGCCACTTCCTGATGCGTCTGCTGGAGGAGGCCGGCCTCCCCCCCGGCGTGATCAACATGGTCAGCGGCGATTCGGCCAAGATCGCGGACCAGGTGCTCGGCCGCAAGGAGCTGGCGGGCATCCATTTCACCGGCTCGACCCCGGTGTTCCAGTCGATGTGGGGCAAGGTCGGAGCCAATATCCACAACTACCGGACCTACCCGCGGCTGGTCGGCGAGACCGGCGGCAAGGACTTCATCTTCGCCCACCAGTCAGCCGAGGTCGCCGGTCTGACGACGGCGTTGGTCCGGGGCGCATTCGAGTACCAGGGCCAGAAGTGCTCCGCCGCCTCCCGGGCGTACATCCCGCAGTCGATGTGGAAGCGGATGAAGAGGGACATAACCGAGCAGGTCAGCAGCATCGCCATGGGCGACGTCGCCGACTTCCGCAACTTCATGGGCGCGGTCATCAACGAGTCGGCCTTCAAGCGCCACAAGGCGGCCATCGCGGAGGCGAAGCGATCGACCAAGGCCGAGGTCATCGTCGGGGGAGACACCGATGGCAGGGACGGTTGGTTCGTCCGCCCCACCATCATCGAGGCCCAGAGCCCGGACTACCGGACCATGCGCGAGGAGCTGTTCGGTCCCATCCTGACCGTCTACCCCTACCCCGACAAGGAGTTCGACGCCACCCTCGACATCTGCGACAACACCAGCCCCTACGGGCTCACCGGCGCCATCTTCGCCACCGACCGGGCTGCCGTGAAGACCGCCGCGGATCGCCTGGTCAACGCCGCCGGCAACTTCTATGTCAACGACAAGCCAACCGGCGCGGTGGTCGGGCTGCAGCCCTTCGGCGGCGCCCGCGGCTCGGGCACCAACGACAAGGCCGGCTCATACCTCAACCTGCTCCGCTGGGTCAGTCCGCGGACCGTCAAGGAGACGTACGTGCCGCCCACCGACTATCGCTACCCACATATGGCGGAGGAGTAGCCGAAGCCGGCTACCGCCACCTCCACATGGCGGAGAAGTAGCCGCGGCCGGCGCCCGCGACCGGTGGTTTCGCTAGAGCTGCATCCGCACGAAGCGGCAGCGGCCCAGGACCTCGCGGGTGAGCCCGGTTGGGGCGCGCGTGAGGCGCACCAGGAGGTCCTCGCCCTGACCCGACTCGGGATAGACGAGGATTCCGCCGTCCGCCATCTGGTCCAGCCAGGCCTGAGGTATGGCGTCGACAGACGCGGAGACCAGGATCCGGTCGTAGGGCGCCGCCTCCGCCCACCCCCAGCGGCCGTCGGCGGTGACGGTCCTGACCAGGTCTGTGAACCCGGCTCGATCCAGGTTCTGGCGGGCTTGCTGGGCCAGCTCGGGCTGGACTTCCAGACTGACGACGCGGTCGCCATACGCGGCGATGGTCGCGGCCGCGTAACCGCTGCCACCGCCGATCTCTAGCACCGAGAGGCCCGCCCGAAGGTTGAGAGCGGTGAGCATCTCGGCCACCATCGACGGCGCCGAGATGGTCGCCACCGGCCCGATCTCCAGGGCGACGTCTTCGTACGCCAGCTCCCGATGGTGCTCCGGTACGAACAACTCGCGGTGGACCCGGGCGATCGCCTCAACCGCGTCCTCGCTGATCCTTGGATCGCGCCGCAGACGATCGATCAGCAGGTCCCGGGGCTGGCCGGCACGGGCGCCGTCGCCTCTGAGAAGGTCTCTCGCCCAACTCACGGTTAAGACCTTAGACCCGGATCGAAGGCCGCCCGCCACTCGCCCCTGGCCGCCGATCAGGTCACCGGCCGGACCCTCCTAGAGAAACCGCTCCGCGAACCGGCTGGCCAGCACCATGCCGCGCTTGCCGGCCACCCGCATAACCTGGGGCGCCACCGAGTTGGCGCCGACCAGGGCCTGGTAGTAGGCCGGCACAAAGGCCTCGGCGGTGTTGCGGCTGATCGCCCGCGCGATGCACCGGGCGACGTCCGAGGCCGGGGCGCCAACCGGTTTCTGCGGCAGACCGCCGCGGTCACCCCGGGCGCCTTTGACGAAATGGGTGGCGATCGGGCCGGGACATATCAGGCTGACGTGGACGCCGGTGCCCTGCAGCTCGGCTCGCAGGACGTCGCTGAGCGCCTTGAGAGCGAACTTGGTGGAGCTGTAGCCGCCCAGCCCCGGGGTGGCGATGTGGGAGGCCACCGATCCCACGTTGACGATGTGGCCGCGGCGGCCCCGCAACATTCCCGGGAGCGCCGCCAGCGTGGCGACGTGGGGTGCGAAGAGGTTGACCTGGAACACGTAGTGGAGATCGGCGGGGTCGATCTCGGCGACGGGGCCGTTGAGACCGAGGCCGGCGTTGTTGACCAGGATGTCGACGCCGCCGAGCGCCTCATCCGCAGCCCCAACCATGGCCTTTACCTGGGCCTCGTCAGAGACATCTGTGGGGATGACCGCGACGCAGGTCCCGCCGGCGGCAGAGATTGCCGTGGCGACGCGGTCGAGCTCAGGCTGGCTCCGCGCCGCGATGGTGACGCGGGCGCCCCGAGCCGCAAGCTCGATGGCGGTGGCTTCGCCGATTCCCCGGGAAGCGCCGGTGACCAGGACGCCGGCGCCCTCGATCTTCACGGCCGCCAGTCCATCGGGTAGTCGGTGAGGTTGCGGTAGCCGTCGGCGGTGACGATGACGGTATCCTCCAGGCGGACCCCACCCTCCTCGGCGCTGTACAGGCCTGGCTCGATGGTGATCACGTCGCCGGCGCGAAGAACCGAGTCGACATCGCTCACCCGAGGAGCCTCGTGCACCTCGAGCCCGACGCCGTGGCCGGTGCCGTGGATCATCGCCGGAACACCATCTCGCTCGAAGCCTTTCATCGATGCCCCAAAGCCGGCGTCGTAGAGGGTCTGGCACACAGCGGTGTGGATGTCCCTGCTCTTGGCCCCGGGCCGGACCATCGAGAGGGCCTTCTGGTGCGCTTCCTTGACGGCGTCGAACATTCGCTGCCAGGTCTGCGTGGGCTCGCCGACGACGTACGTACGGGTGATGTCGCCGTAATAACGGCTGGTCTTGCTCTGGGGAAAGATGTCGATGATCACGCCCATCCCCGCCGGCAGGTGTCCGCTGTCGGACATGTGGGGATCGGCGGCCCCCGACCCACCAGCGGCGATGGTGCCGTCGGCGCCGCAACCGCGCGCCAGCAACTCGGCGTCGATCAGGCCGATCAGGCGGCCGCTGGTGAGTGGCTCCCCGTCGGCGTAGAGCATCCCGTCTCGCACCTCGGCCGACCGCAGCACCTCGCGCACGCCGTCGATCGCCGCCTGCGCCGCCTGCTGGCTGTTGCGCACGGCTTCGGCCTCAGCGTCGGTCTTGGCGCGGCGCTCGTCCTCAAACAGCGGCCTGTCGCTGAGGACGACGATGTCCTCCGCCTCGATCGCCCGCGCCAGGGCAACCGGGAACTCGGGCTCGACGCGCGCCTGGTCGATCCCGGCCTCGCGCAGTTTGGCCGCGGTCAGCGCCCCGAACGCGGCCCACTCGCCGGCGCCGGAGCGGCGGTTACGGAAGTCGGCGTCGTCGAACCGGGCCACCTTCGCGACCCGCGCCTGCTTCTGAGCCCGGCCGTGCTCCAGGCCGCTGACGAAGAGCGTTCCGGCGCCGTCGACCTCGATGTAGAGAACCGGGTCGGGAGCCAGGAAGCCGGTCCTCCAGAAGATGGTCGGATGATGGTAAGACTCGCCGAATAGGACGATTGCTTCGGACACCGGAATCCTCGCTGCTGGCAGGCGTGGTGGTCGGCAAGGGACTCGAACCCCTGACCTCTCGGATGTGAACCGAGCGCTCTAACCAGCTGAGCTAGCCGACCGGGCAGAGCCGATTCTAAGCGCCGTGCATCTCCCGGGGGCCACCGGCAGCGGCTGGCATACTAGGCCCGGTATGTCTCAGCGACGCCGTCGTTCCGGGCTCTATTCCGGCAAGCGCGGCGGTAAAGCCCAATGGGGGCCGGCTGGCTCCCCGACGCCGGTACCACCGGTTGCGGGCCGGCCCCGGCAGGCACCCGATCAGCCCCGGCCGGTATCAGGCCAGCCCCGGCGGGTGTGGCCATGGATCCTGCTCGGAGTGGCCGTGCTGCTGGCGCTCCCGGTGGGTTACTTCGCTTTCAACATCGCGTCGACGTTGTGCACCATCAGCTCGAACTGTGGCGTCGGCGGCTCAGGCGCCCTGCCCAACAACGGTGGCACCACCGTCAGCGGCACCATCTTCGTGCTGCTGATGGGCTCGGACGAAAGACACGACGCGCAGGGAAAGATCGTGAGCGGCCAGGTGCCCCATTCCGACACCATGATCCTGGCGGCGGTGGACACCGACCACAAACGGGTGCGATTGCTCAGTGTGCCGCGAGACCTGGTGGCGACGATCCCCGGCTACGGGCCGCTGCACCGGATCAACGAGGCGTACACCATCGGCGAGACCAAGCACCTCCCGGGCGGCGGGCCGGCGCTTGCGGTCAAGACCATGGAGCAGCTGACCGGCATCAACATCCCCTACTACGCGGTCACCACATTCCAGGGGTTCAGGCAGACCGTGGACGCGGTCGGCGGGGTCTCGATCGACGTCGATCGTCCGATCACGGACCACGATTACCCTGGCGAAGGGGATGACTTCAGACCCGTATACGTCGCCGCCGGCCCCCAGGTGATGGGTGGCGAGAAAGCGCTCGAGTACGTTCGCTCGCGCCACGACGACCCGCTCGGCGACTTCGGTCGCAACCAGCGCCAGCAGAAGTTCCTTGGTGCGCTGACCCAGAAGCTGCTGCAACCGTCCAGGATCGGCCAGTTCCAGCAATTCATGGACATCGTCAAGATCAACATCCGAACCAACCTGTCGCCGGCGCAAATCCTGTCGATGGCCCAATCGATGGTCTCGGTCGGCAAAGGCCACCTGCAGAGCTACGCCGTGGGGCCGAATTTCGTCAGCCAGCCGACATTCGGACCCTACTCGGTGCTGGGAGCCGTCCTGGTGCCCGACAAGGCCGCAATGTCTGAGCTGGTCAGCGCCTTCATTCGGGGCGATCCGCCCCCGACTCCAAGCGGCACCCCAGCCGCCCCGCCCTGACCCGCCGGTCGGGTTAGAGGCTCAGGAGATATCGTGCCAGTGCCCGTTGCCAAACTCGGTCGAGCCGCTGCCCTCTTCGTCGTCGACCTTGAGATGGAAACGGGTGGCGACATTCTGCTGCGCCATGTTCCGGGGCAGCCCCAGCTTGGTCAAGGCGCGAACCTCGTCGGCCATGACCTTGTCGCGAGCTGCCTCGATGGCGGCGATGATGTCATCCACAAGCACGCCAAGATTCTACCGATCGCGTTCCGTTGCCTGGAGTGCGGTTGCTGAGCGTTGACGACGCCCGCCGGCGGATCACCGCGATGGTCGAGCCGGTTGGAATCGAGCTTGTCGCGATTGCCGATGCGGGTGGCCGCGTGCTCGCCCGTGAGGTGGCGGCCGGCCGCGACCTGCCCGGCTTCCACAACTCCTCGATGGACGGCTTCGCGGTTCGGGCCTCCGACCTCGCGGGGGCGTCGGCTACCGCGGCGACCCGCCTTCGGATCGCCGGCGAAGCACCCGCCGGCAGCGCCTTCGCCGGGGTCGTCGAGCCAGGCACGTCGGTGCGAATCATGACCGGGGCGCCGATCCCGGCGGGCGCCGACGCCGTCGTCGAGCTGGAGGAGACCGGAGCTGATGGCGATGACGTCCTCGTTCGTCTGGCGCCGGAGCAGGGCCGCAACATCCGGCGCGCCGGGGGCGACCTGAAGCTGGGAGAGCCCGCTCTGGTCGGCGGCACCGTGCTGGGGCCGGCACAGGCCGCGCTGTTGGGGGCGCTGGGGATGGCGGAGATCGAATGCCTGCGGCGGCCGGTGGTGGCGCTGGTGCCCACCGGGGATGAGGTTGTGGCACCCGGTGTCGAGCCTGGCCCGGGCCAGCTCTTTGACGCGATCACTCCGGCGCTGACGGTTTCGGTTCTTGCCTCGGGTGGCCGGCCGCTGATCGTGCGGCGCGCCGCCGACGACATCGACGACGTCCGGCGGGCGCTGAGAGATGCGGCCGGGGCCGATTTCGTGGTCACCATCGGCGGGGTCAGCGTGGGTGATCGCGACCTTGTCCGGCCGGCCGTGGAGGAGCTCGGCGAGCTCGACTTCTGGAGAGTCGCGATGCGGCCCGGCAAGCCGCTTGCCGTAGGCAGGGTGCTGGAACGGCCTTTCGTCGGCCTGCCCGGCAACCCCGTCTCGGCGCTGGTCGGCTTTGAGATCTTCGTCGTGCCGGCGCTGCTGACGATGGCAGGGCGCCCGGGCTGGCTACGGCCGTCGGTGGTCGCCGAGCTGGCATCGCCCTTGTCGACCCCCGCCGGGCTCCGGACCTTCGCGCGAGCGCGCCTGGAGACCCGGGCCGGCAAGGCGCCGCTGGCGTTCCCGGCGTCCGGTCAGGGCTCGCACCAGGTGCGCTGGCTGGCCCAGTCCAACGCTCTGCTTGACATCGCGGAGGAGAGCGAGACGGTCGCAGCCGGGGCGCCCGTCACCGCGATCCTGGTGGACCATCCGCTGGCGCCGCCGTGGTGATGCCACCCTGGCCGCGACGACAGGGGCGGCGACTCGGTGCCAATGCGCCGGTGGCGCTGCGGGCCGCCGTGGCCCTGGGCGCGGCGTTGGTCCTGGGCGCGTGCGCCGGCCCGGCCCCCGCGGCGCAGGCGAGCCCGTCCCCAAATGGCTCCGCTGCCCCCGCCTCGTACGCCAACTACACGCTGCACGCCGACACGGCGGCCGGCTATCAGCTGCGTCTGCCCACCACCTGGTTGGTCGCGGTCAGCGACTCTCGCACCATCAACGATGACCTCGCCGCCATCTCGGCCACGAATCCAGATATCGGCGGCTACCTCACCAGGGCGATGGCCGCCAGCGTTCCCACGGGCCTGGCGCTGCTCGGCGCTGACCCGCAGTCAGTCAGCTCCGGCTTCACCACCAACGCCGCGGTTTTTCGAATCGACCTCGGCCCGTCCTCGAGCGCTCCCGACCTGGGGGCCATCACCGAGGGCAAGCTGCAGGCCCTGGACAAGGACAGCACCATCAGCGGCATCATCGATGAGCGGTCGGTGCAGCTGGCCGGCAATGACGCCCGGCGGCTCTTCTACGTCTTCAAGTCCGGGTCCCGCAACGTTGACGTGGTGACCCATCTGCTGGTCGTCGACCGTGACAATCACCGGATCGAGTACGAGTTGACAATGGGCAGCGAAATCGCCGAGTACGCCCAGTTGTTCGACAAGATCGCGGCATCCTTTTGGTTGGGTCCGTTTGCCACCCCATCCCCGGGCTGAGCCAACGGGCTAGCATTACCCTTCGCCGCCCAACGCGGGCCGCGCGCGGGTCGATCCTTCAACAGGGGTGAATATGTCGAGCTACACGCCGGAGACCATCCGCAACATCGCCATCCTGGGACACAGCCACGACGGCAAGACGACGCTGGCCGAGGCAATGCTGGTGGCAGCCGGAGCGATCCCGAGGATGGGAAGCACCGACGCCGGCACCGCGACCCTCGACTTCGAGCCCGAGGAGCAGAAGCACAACATCTCGATCGGCGCCGGGATCGGCCACCTCGATTGGGAAGGCACCAAGATCAACCTGGTTGACTGCCCCGGATTCGCCGATTTCACCGGCGAGGCGATCGGTGGGCTTCGCGCCGCCGAAGCTGCGATGGTGGTGGTCAGCGCCGGCAGTGGCGTCGCGGTGGGCACCGAGGCGGCCTGGGAGCTGCTGGCGGAGCGCGGTGAGCCGCGGCTGGTGGTGATCAACAAGCTCGACAAGGAAAACGCGGATTTCGCCGGCACCCTGGCGGCGATGCAGCACCTGGAGCCAAAGCCTGTACCACTCCATCTCCCGGTTGGGGCGGAGGCGGGATTCAAGGGCGTCGTCGACCTGCTCCACCGCCGCTGCTACATCTATGACGGCCCCGGCCAGGCGCACGAGGAGGAGATCCCCTCGGACATGGCCGCCGATGTCGAGACCTACCGGGTGCAGCTGGTGGAGGCCGCCTGCATGGCCGATGACACGCTCCTGGAGCACTACCTCGAGGGCCAGGACATCGCCGACGACGAGATCGTCCGCGCCACCCACGAAGGCATCCGATCCGGCTCGGTGGTTCCGGTGCTGTGTACGTCGGCGGTTACCGGCGTCGGCGTGCGCGAGGTTCTTCACGCCATCAACGAGCTGATGCCGTCGGCGGCGGAGCAGCCGGCATCCGAGGCCGAGGAGCACGGGGGCCTGACGCCGGATCCCGCCGGCCCGGTGGCGGCGCTCTGCTTCAAGACCACGGCCGACCCGTTCGTCGGCCGGATCAACTATCTGAAGGTCATCTCCGGCACCCTCAGGCCGGACCAGAACCTCAACAATGCGGCGCGCAACCAGAGCGAGCGGCTGGCGTCGCTGACCTCCCCTCAGGGCAAGACGTTGCAACCGGTTACCGAGCTGGTGGCCGGGGATATCGGCGCTGTCAGCAAGTTGGCCGCCACCCTCACCGGCGATGTCCTGGCGGCCAAGGACGCGCCCGTGACGGTGGCGCCGGCGAAGCTGCCCAACCGCACGTACCAGATGGCGATCGTGGCCAAGAACAAAGGCGACGAGGAGAAGGTCTTCGCCGGCCTCCACAAGCTGCTGGACGAGGACCCCACTCTGGAGCTGACCCGGGAAGAGACCACCAAGGAGCAGATCCTGCGGGGCATGGGCGACGTCCACCTTGATGTGGCGCTGGAGAAGCTGAAGCGCAAGTACGGTGTCGAGGCCCAACTCCAGCTGCCCCGGGTGCCCTACCGCGAGACCATCACCGGGACCGCCCGGGTCGACAAGAAGCACAAGAAGCAATCCGGCGGGGCGGGGATGTACGGCCACTGCGTGATCGAGGTGGCGCCGGCGGAGCGCGACAGTGGGCTGGTCTGGCAGGACAAGATCTTCGGAGGCGCCATCCCGCAGAACTTCCGGCCGTCGGTTGAGAAAGGCGTCCGCAAGGCGATGGAGGAGGGCGTGCTGGTGGGCAGCCCGATCGTCGACGTGCAGGTCACCCTGGTCGACGGCTCCACCCACCCCGTCGACGGCAAGGACATCGCCTTCCAGATCGCCGGCGCGATGGCCATGCGGGAGGCCTGCCGCGAGGCCCACCCGGTGCTGCTGGAGCCGATCATGGACGTCGTCGTGACGGTGCCCGAGAAGTTCATGGGCGACGTGATGTCGCTGCTCAGCGGCAAGCGCGGCAAGGTGGGCGGGACCGACATGCTGGCGGGCGGAAAGACCCAGGTCAGCGCCCAGGTCCCTCTCAAGGAGATGTACGAGTTCCCCAAGGAGCTGCGCTCGATGACCCAGGGCCGCGGCACCTTCACGATGGAGTTCTCACGGTACGAAGAGGTCCCGGCGCATGTCGCCCAGCCGCTGGTCGAGACCTTCCAAAAGGAGAACGCCGGCAAGGTGGCAGCCGAGGTCTGAACTGTTTGACTCCCCATCTGGGGGTGTCTGCTAACCTCGGGCAACGGGATGGAGGCGCGCCAAATTCAGTAGTCGCGCGCCCTCAGCAGGCCACCATGGGACGGGCTCGACGGGAAGAGAGGCCCCTCCTGAACCTTCGGAGCAGATGGGCAACGTAATCGCGGTCGCCAACCAGAAGGGCGGCGTCGGCAAGTCGACGACGGCGTTGAGTCTTGGCCACGCCCTCCACGAAAAGCGCAAGAAGGTCCTGCTGGTGGACCTCGATTCGCAGGCGCATCTGACCTTGATGTCAGGTGTGGAGCTGGGAGCCGGTGACATGTCGGCGTACGACGTGCTGATGACAGGGGTGATGGCGGCGGACGCCATCCAGGAGATCGACCCCGGGCTGGACATAATCCCCGGGAGCATCCAGCTGGCGACCGGGGAGGTCGACCTGAGCCGCCGCTCCAACCGTGAGTACCGGCTGCGAGAGGGACTCCAGGCGGTCCGCGAGATCTACGACTTCACGATCATGGACTGCCCCCCGAACCTCGGGCTGCTGACAGTGAACGCGCTGACGGCAGCCGACAGCGTGCTGATCCCGCTGCAGCTGGACTTCCTGGCCCTCAAAGGCATGCAGCTATTGCTCAACACGATCTCCGAAGTTCGGGCCAGCACCAACCATGACCTGGAACTTCTCGGTATCCTGCCAACAATGGCGCGGGCCCGGTCACTGCATTCCGCTGAAGTCGAGGAGAGCGTTCGCGAGTTCTTCGGAGACACCATCTTCAAGGCCGTGATCAAGACCTCGGTGCGTTTCCCCGAGGCCGCCGCCGGCTTCCGGTCGATCCTGGAGTACGCCCCCAGCCATCCCGGCGCGCAGGCCTACCGAGACCTGGCCACCGAGGTCTTGCGGCGCACCTCAACCAAAGTGGGGATTAGTGCTTGACTAACAGTAAGTTGTGTGTAGCATGCGTACATAGCACCATATCTAGTGGCCCAGCAACTACCAACCACTTCAACATTCGCCGCTTGGGAGCCTAGATGCCACCGATTCTGAAACTCTTCGCATATCGCTCGTGGGAAGCCTTCCTAAACGTCTTCACCACTCGTAGCACCGTCGAATTCGACCGTTTCCGCAGCTCAGCCCTGGGAGCCCTGGGCGGCAGTGGCGAGCAGGCGCCGCCGATCACCAATGTCGCTCCCCTGGAGCTTGACACCAGCGTCCACGGGGACCCGGCGGCGACAGAAGAGGCGTTCACCCGAAACATCGCTGACGGCCGCTTCGACATCGCCTGGGACCTTCTGACGCCCGACTCCCAGGAGTCGTGGCACGGACGCGAGGCCTTCGCCGAGGAGATGGCAGCCCGCCAGCCCAACAAGAACCTGGTCGGATCGCGCGTCCGCCAGGTCCGGCTGCTGCCGATCTGGACCGACCACGAATCGCGCAAGACCTACCACGAGGTCGCCGAGTTGGTCGTCGACTACCGCGTCCGTCAGCGCCAGCGGGAGATGCTGGTGACCCGCGACGTCCACCTGATCAACGTTCAGGGGGCCTGGAAGTCGCTGTGCTATCGCACCTAAGGGGTCGTAGCTAGGCCGCGGCTGGCGGCGTAGAGCCCCGGCTGCTCAACCCGCGCCGTCCCTCGCCGAGGGTCCGGGGATGACGAAAGCTTCGCCGGTTACGGGCACGGCTTCGGGTGGATTCATTCGCACCGGGGCTCTCCGCGGCCGGCCGTGGCCCGGTTATGAGATCTTCGGTGCGGTCGGACGCTCCTAGCAGGGCTATGGGGCGGGCCTCGCGTTGCGGACCGACCGGCCAGTTGCCGCTGACACCCCGAACCGTCGGCGTGTGGGGCGATTTTCGATCTTCGGCATAATGCGGTCACCATGCCGGATTCTCGGGAGTTGTTCTGGACGATCTTTGCAGCGGTACTTGCCGCCCTTGTGGGTGCCGTCCTCTTCGGATTTGGGCTGGTGCTGGTGGTCTTCGGACCTGACACCTGGCGCCCGGCGGGACCGGTGATGATCGCGCTCGTGCTGATTGTCACGGCGGCCAGCCTCATGCGGGTGCGGTAGCGGGCGAGATCCTTGGCGGCGCTGGCCGTCGCGGCCGGCGTTTGCGGCCCAGGTGCGATCCTGGCCTCGGTCGGGCGATGATGGCGGCGGATGAAGGTCGCGGTCATCGGAGGCGGCATCGCCGGGGTCTCGATCGCCTACGAGCTCGCGGCCACGGCCGAGGTCGTGCTGCTGGAGCAAGAGGCTGAGCTGGCGCGGCACACCACCGGGCGGTCGGCGGCGAAGTACTTACAGACATATGGCAACGATCTGGTCCGCGCGCTGACGGTTGCCAGTCGCACGGGATTCGACCAGATGCAGGCTGAGTTCGAAACCGCTCCGCTGCTGAAACCTCAGCCGCTGCTGTGGGCGGCGTTCAGCGACGCACCACAGAAAGTTCCTGTTGGCGGCCCGCTGCGGGAGCTCTCGGTGGAGGAGGCGGTGCGCATGTGCCCGGTTCTCCGCGCAGAGCGGCTGAGGGGTGCTGCCGTCGATACCAGCGCGATGGACATCGAGGTTATGGCGCTGCACCAGGCTTACGTTCGCGGCCTGGTTTCGCGCGGCGGGGAGATCCGGCGGGCGTCGCCAGTTGTGGGACTTCAGCGCGTTGCCGGCGAGTGGGAGGTCGAGACGGTGGGCGCGTCGCCGGGCGCTCTGGTTGATGTCGTGGTCAACGCGGCCGGCGCCTGGGTGGACATGGTCGCCGCCATGGCGGGGGCGCGGCCGATCGGGATCCGGCCGCTGCGACGGACGCTTTTCACGTGCCCGGTAACCTGGCGACAGCCGATCACGGGGTGGCCCTTCGTCGCCGACCTCGGGGAACGGTTCTATTTCAAGGCCGAGCACGACCACGTCCTGGTTTCGCCCGCCGACGAGACTCCTGACGAGCCCGGCGACGCCCGGCCGCTCGAGAGCGACATCGCGGCGGCGATCGAAGTCGTGAACGCGTATACAACTCTTGGGCTGCGAAGCGTCCGAGCCGCCTGGGCGGGCCTGCGATCCTTCGTCGCCGACCGATCGCCTGTCGTCGGCGCGCGAGGCTCGGAACCGGGCTTCTTCTGGTTCGCCGGCCAGGGGGGCTATGGCATCCAGCTGGCGCCGGCGCTGGCTCGAGCGGGGGCCGCGGTGGTCTCGGACCGCCCACTGCCACCTGACCTCACGGCGCTTGGGATCGCCGCGGACCAGATGTCCCCAGACCGGCCGGCGCTGGCCTGAGACGGGCCCGCCATCCGCGCGCGAAGGTCCATCCCTCATCCGAGTTAACTGCGCTCTGGTGTCGTTCCTGCACGCTGGCGTGAGCCGCAGTTAGACACTCCAAAGCTGCCCAGCGCACCATGCTGGGTGGTGCGTGCCCCTGGGTGGCGGCGGTGGCGGGCGGAGGTGTTGCGGGGCGTAGCGACGCGACCCTTGCGGGCCTCCGTCGTGCTACTCCATAGCGAGGGTCGCCAAAGCTCCAGGCTCTCAAGCCGTGTCCAGCAACACCTCCGCCCGCCGTCGCCGGCATTGAGGGATCGCAAGAACCTTCGCCCGTCGCCGCCGGCGTGCAGGGACCGCTAACGCCCAGTCTTGGGTGCCCACCTGCGGGTGGTGGGCACCCTCGACCGGACTCCCATGACGGCGTCGATTGCTAGATCGGGAGGTCCCCCCGGCCCTCCCGATGGCTGGCCCTCGACGGCCTGCGCTCGTCAGGCGCCGGCGCCCGCCATGATCCCGTCGGCCGCCTTGCCGTTGGCGGCGTCATCCTCGCCCTCTTCTTCCGGGGGCTTGGGGCTGAGCATCTGCATGTGGTCCGCGACCACTTCGGTGGTGTATCGGTGCAGGCCGTCCTTGCCGTCCCATTCCCGCGTGCGGAGCTTGCCCTCGATGTAGACCAGCCGGCCTTTGCGCAAGTAGTCCGCGCACACCTCCGCGAGCCGGCCGAAGGCGATCACGGAGTGGTACTGGACCTCCTCCTTGCGAAGGCCGTCCTCGCCCTTGCGGACCTCGGTGGTGACCAGGCGCATGTTCACCAGGTGACCACCGGTGGCGGTGTCGTGAACCTCGGGGTCGCGGGTCAGGCGGCCCACCAGGGTGACTCGATTGATCATGTCTCCTCCTCCTCTGGAGTCAGTTGGGCCGAGGCGAAGCGCCGGCCTGCGAGATGCTGTTGGCTGAACTGGTGCCGCCGAAGATCGATGGGAAGAAGGCGGCGGGGTCGACGGGGACGCCGGCGCGCCGGACCTCGAAATGAAGGTGCGGTCCGGTGCTCAGACCGGTGCTGCCCTCGTACCCGATCAAGGCGCCCGCGATAACCGGTTGCCCGGTCAAAACGGTGGCGGTCAAGAGGTGCGCGTAAAGGGTGACCGTCGCCCCGTCGTGGTGGACGAGGACATGGATTCCGTAGCCGCCGCCGCTGCCGCTGGGCGGCAGCACCTCGACAAGCCCGGGCAGCACGGTGTAAACCGCGCCGCCAGCCGGACCGGCCATGTCGATGCCGGAGTGGAAATGGAGACAGTCGCCGCTGGCAGGCTCGTAGGCGAAACCTGTGCAACCGAACGGTTGGGTGACCTGCCAGGTCGCCATCGGCCTGACGCCGGATCCACGTGGCAACGGCAGGTTGGCGACGGCGCTGGTGACGAGCAGACCCAGGATCACCGGGACCAGAAGCACGGCGATGCCGACGCCGAGGGCGAAGCGACCGATAGAGCGGCGCTCCGACCACGCAAAAAGGCCGAGTCTGAAAAGCCCGAGCGGCATCAGTCCGCCGCCGGGTGGGCGCGAGCCCTGGTGTGATGCGTACCCGTTGCTGACTCGAAGCCCTTCTCGAGGGCATGCTCACCGTGGCGAGCCCACATCATCAGCTTCGACTCGGCCTTGCTACCGGCGTGCAGCGCGCCTGGGACCTTGAGGACCAGGAACAGCGCCACCAGCCCGTGGACCGCTTGCATCAGGCCGTGGTCCTGGAACAGCAGGATCAGGGCAAGGCGCAAGACGAGAACCTGGACGACCTGGGTGAACACGGTGGTCAGGAAAAGTCGCCGCCAGGAGAGGGCGTAACTGTGCAGCTCCGGGAGGAGCAGGCACACAAACGCCATTGGCGCACCCGCGATCAGCAGGACCAGGAGCAGGTTGCGAGCCACCGAGGTCACGGCGAGCACGATCAGCAGGACCGCGACCAACATGAAAAGCACCGCCAGCAGCAGGTTGTACGGCGGCGGCGCGATCAGCAGCGCCCACAGGTTGGAGACGGTTGGATCGAGGCCCGGTTGGTACGTCCAGATGGCGTGGGTCGCGCCGTTGTTCAGGTCGATCGCAGCCTGCATCAGGAATAGCCCGCTGTTGACCAGGACGATCACCAGCAGCAGCCGGGGCAGCATCGCCTTGAGCGTGTACTTGGCGCGGAACGATCGCTCGAAGATGCTGCGGAAGAGGCTGAAGGTGACGATCGCAGCGAGACAGCTGTCGGCCATGACCGCCGTCAGCCGGTACAAGCCTCTGAGGACGTCGTTGCCCGTGAAAGCGCAAGCGGGACGCGCGTAGGCCAGCAGGCAGCCGGGGCTGCCGTGGAAGTTGCCGGTCCAGAGGAAGTAGTACTCGATGACCCAGTCGACGCCCACCGACGACTGCTTCAGAGCCTCCGAGATGAGGCTGATCAGCATCTGGATCAGCGGGGTCGGATCGATGAACGGCATGAATCAGTGGACCGATCCCGCCGAGACCAGGACCTTGACCAGGACACCCGCGAGCTCGACGCCGAGGGTGCCGAAGACGATCCGACCGATCCAGCGCTTGGATTCCATCACCGCGCGCGGCTCGATCGCGACCATCTTGTAGAGAAAGGCCAGGACGAAGGCGAGGGCGCCGATGCTGGCCACAAGGGCCTGGCCCATGGTGATCCAGCGGTCTAGCAAGTTCTGAAGGATCGACAGGTCGCTCAAGAGATGCCTCCTTGATGTCTTAGTGACCGAGAAGACGCGGCACCACGCGCTGCTCCAGGTATTGGCGAACGCCGGACATCAGCAGCTGGAGCACCTGCCACTGGCGGCTGTAGAGGTCGTAGTCGTCGGCGTTGATTCGGGAGAGCCAGTCAGCCGAGAGGTTGGGCGCCTGGAACGCCGGTGCCGGCCTGGCGCGGCGGGCGACGCCGGGCGCCGAGCTGGCCATCGGGAGCGCCAGACCGCCGCTCGCCGGCGCCGGCGCGGCGGTCGCGTGATGAACACGGATCGGGGCCGCGTCGGGTTTGGGGGCCACCGCGGTCCAGCCGAGGTAGGCGCAACCCGCAGCCAAAATCAGCTCCCCCAGGACCACCCCGTGGCGCCAGCGATGGGCGGCCAAGCCGACCCGTTCCACGATGTCCCCTCTCTTACGCATTGTTGCGTATTTGTGATCACAAATACTGTCCCTAGTATATCTCGTGAGTCGTCGTTGTCAAGGCCAATGACAAGCGCGCCGCGGCGCTGGTTGTCGAGTGCCTCAGCTACTCGATTAGCTGAGTAGCCGCGCGGCCTAGAGCAGCAGCCGCCCTGGGGCGGGGCGGCCGGCTTCGCGAACCGCTTCCTCCGCCCGGATGACGTGCATCACCGCGTTGATGAGGGCCAGATGAGTGAACGCCTGGGGAAAGTTGCCCAGATGGCGACCGGTCTTGCGATCGATCTCCTCGGCGTAGAGCTCCAGAGGACTGGCATACGACAGCAACTTCTCGCACAGCTGGCGCGCGCGCCTGTGCTCGCCGATCACCGAGAGCGCCGACACCAGCCAGAACGAGCAGATCGCGAAGCTGCCCTCCTCGCCGCTCAGTCCGTCGTCGGTTTCATCGACCCGGTAGCGCAGCACCAGCCCGTCGGCGGTCAGCTCGTCGGCGATGGCCAGCACCGTGGCCCGGATGCGCCGGTCGTTCTCGGGGAGGAAGCCGAAGAGCGGCATCAGCAGCAGCGAGGCGTCGAGCGCGCTGGTTTCGTAGTGCTGCGTGAAGACGCCACGCTTGTCGACGCCGTTCTTACAGATGTCGGCGTGGATCTCGTCGGCGGCGGCCTGCCAGCGCTGCTCCATCTTCGTGTCCTCGCGGATCTTGGCCAGCTTGGCGCCACGGTCCGCCGCCACCCAGCACATCAGCTTCGACGAGGTGAAATGCCTGGGCTCGCCGCGCACCTCCCACATTCCGCAGTCGGGCTCGCGCCAGTGCTTGATCGCCTCTTCGACCTGGTGCTTGAGGATCGGCCAGAAACGATCGTCGAGGTGGTCCCTGGAGGTGACGTGGAGGTAGACCGACTCGATCACCGCGCCCCAGACATCGTTCTGGCGCTGCTTGTAGGCGGCGTTCCCGATCCGTACCGGGCGGGCGCCCTCGTACCCGAAGAGGTGGGGCAGGACGTGCTCCTCCAGCTCGCTCTCGCCATCCACGCCGTAGACGATCTGAAGGTTTGGGTCACGCTCGGCCACGTCGGCGATGAAGTAGAAGTAGTCGTTGGCCTCCCAGTCGAAGCCCAGTCCGTAGAGCCCCCACAAGGTGAAGCTGGAGTCCCGGATCCAGCTGTAGCGGTAGTCCCAGTTGCGCTCGCCTTGGGGCGTCTCGGGCAGCGATGTCGTCGCCGCGGCGACCACCGCGCCGGTATTGGCGTAGGTCAGGCCCTTGAGGGTTAGCGCGCTGCGCTGCAGGTAGCTCCGCCAGCGATGGTCGGGAAAGCTGCCCCGCGCCAGCCAGTGCTGCCAATGGTGGGCGGTCCAGACCAGGCGCTTGTAGGCCTCGTCGTATGTGCGGGGCGGCGGGTGCTCGCTCCACGAGAGGGCGCAGAACCGCGTCTCCCCTGCCTTCATCAGCGTCCTGGCGGTGGCCCGCTGGCCTTCCAGGCCCAGCCGAAGGTCGGTGGTGAGCACAAGCTCCGTATCGACGCCCTCGGCGATGGCGATGCCCTGGTTGTAGCCGGCCTCGCCGTATCTCCAGTGCGCCTTATGACGGCCGTAGTCGAACACCGGCTCGCAGTCGAGCACCAGCTGCACCTCGCCCTGCACGCACCGTACGGTGCGAAGCAGCACATGCTCCGCGTCGTAGTCGGTGGGAGAGCGCCGATAGGTCTTGGACAACGTGGTCTCGTGGTGCCAGGGCCCGATCAGGAGCACGTCGCGGACGATGATCCAGCCCCCATCGGCCTCCCAGCTCGTCTCCAGCACCATCGTCCCGGGCAGGTAGCGGCGCGACGCCGGGACCATGACCTCGGCCGGTCCCAGCCGGAAGCCCCCGGCGCCGCGGTCCAGGATGGCGCCGAAGACGCTCGGCGAGTCCATACGCGGCAGGCACATCCACTCGACATTGCCGCTGGGGGCGATCAACGCCGTGACCTCGCAGTCGGAGAGGAACCCGTAGTCGGCGATCGGTGGGAATGGCGATGTCGCCGCCAAGATGTCGGCGCCGATCGAGGCGTCGATCTCGGCGATCTCGGGCTCGGCGCCGTCGGGGCGCACGGGATCGTGTCCGTTGCTGTCCGTCCGTGACGGGCGCTCCGCCTGCCTGGTCATCGGCAGCCGGCCCTCGTGAGCCGTCCCATCCGCCCATTCTGGCCCAAACCGGCCGGTATCGCCCCGGGGCGCGGCCTGCCGACGGCCCGTGGGGCGGGGCTTAGTCCCGGCTGGGCCTTGTGATCGCGCCTTCGCTCGCCGAGGAGACCAGGGCGGCGTACTTGGCGAAGACCCCGTGCCGGTACTTCGGCTCGGGCGCCTTCCAGGCGGCCAGCCGCGACTTCAGTTCCTCATCGCTGACCTCGAGCCTGAGCTCGCGGCCGGGAACGTCGAACGTGATGGTGTCGCCCTCGCGAACCGCCGCGATCGGCCCGCCCCGGAAAGCCTCCGGAGCCACGTGTCCCGCCATGAACCCGTGGGTGGCGCCCGAGAAACGGCCGTCGGTCAGAAGCGCGACCTTGTCAGAGAGCCCCGCCCCGACGATCGCGGCCGTGACCCCCAGCATCTCCCGCATCCCAGGGCCGCCGGCGGGGCCTTCGTAGCGGATGACGACGACGTCGCCTGGCTGGATCTGCTGCGCCTGCACGGCCGCGAAGCAGGCCTCCTCGGAGTCGAAAACCCGGGCCGGGCCGGTGTGGCTGAGTCGCTCGTGGCCGGCGAGCTTGACGACGCAGCCGTCGGGGGCGAGGTTGCCTCGCAGGATCGCGATTCCGCCGCTGGGCTTGAGCGGGTCGTCCAGCGAGCGCACGACTTTCTGTCCTTCGACCTCGTGCGCGCCCGCCGCGATCTCGGCGAGGGTGCGACCGTCGACGTTGCGCGTGCCGCCGTCCACCAACCCGCCGTCGACGAGGCGCTTGAGCAGCACCGACAGCCCGCCGGCGGCGTCGAGGTCGGTGGCGACGAACGCCCCTCCCGGCTTGAGGCTCGCCAGGATCGGCGTCTTCTGTGCGATCCGGTCGAAGTCGTCCAGTTTCAGGTCGACCTCGGCCTCGTTGGCGATCGCCATCAGGTGCAGCACGGCGTTGGTGGAGCCTCCGGTGGCCGCCATCGAAACAATCGCGTTCTCCAGCGCCGGCCGGGTGATGATCGATCGCGGGGTCACGTTCTGCTCGACCAGCCGAACCGCCAGCCGGCCCGACTCGCGGGCGACCTCGGCCTTGCGCTCGTCCATCGCCGGCACCCCGTTGGCGGCGGCCGGACTGATGCCCAGGAACTCCAGCGCGCAGGACATGGTGTTGGCGGTGAACTGCCCGCCGCAGGCCCCCGGCCCGGGACAGGCGGCGGCCTCGACCGCCTCCAGCTCGGCGTCGTCGATGGTCCCGGCGGCGTGCGCGCCGACAGCCTCGAAGACGTCCTGCACGGTCAGGTCGCGGCCCTTGTACTTGCCCGGAGCGATGGTGCCGCTGTAGAGGACCAGGCCGGGCACATCCATCCGCGCCAGCGCCATCGCGCCCGCCGGGATGGTCTTGTCGCAGCCGACGATCATGACCAGGCCGTCGAAGGAGTGTCCGCGCGTAACCAGCTCGACGGAGTCGGTGATGACGTCGCGGCTGACCAGCGACGCCTTCATCCCCTCGGTGCCCATGGTCACGCCGTCCGAGACCGAGATCGTGTTGAACTCCATCGGGGTGCCGCCTGCCTCCCGGATGCCCGCCTTGACGTGCTCCGCCAGCTCCCGGTGGTTGTAGTTGCAGGGCATCGTCTCGATCCAGCTGTGGCCGACACCGATGATCGGCTTGCCCAAGTCTTCGCGGCTGAAGCCGATGGCGCGCAGCATCGCCCGCGCCGGGGCCCGGTCGGGTCCGGCCAGCATCTCGTCGCTGCGACGCCTTGGTCGATCTGCCATCAGAGCGAAAAGGATAGCCAACCGCGGTTAACGTCTCGCTCACACCAGGCCCTATACCCTTACGACTGTCATGCACCTGGCCCACGTTTTCATCGGCCGCTTTGACCTGGCGGTGCCGCTGTCCACGGTGTTGATCGCAGCGATGGCGGTGGTGGCGGCGTCCTTCGGCTTGATCTACCTGCTGCCGCCGCGACCATCGCGACCGGAGAGGAGCGGCGCCGTGGTGCCGAGGCCGGTGGTGATCGGGCTGCAGACGGTAGCGGTGCTGATCGTGCTGTACCTCGCCGCGGTGGGCATCGCAGGTAACCAGGTGACGGTGCTCAACGGCGCCGTGATCTTGTTCTGGGTCCTGCTGATACCCCTGCTGCCGCTGGCGCACTGCCTGCTCGGCGGCGCCTACGAGGTGGCCAATCCATTCGCCCTCGGCGCCAGGCTGGTCACCTCGGGTGCGTCGGCGCGGCGGGAGCGAGACCCTCGACTAGACCGGCTCGGCTACTGGCCGGCGGTGGTGATGCTCTTCCTGCTGGTCTGGTTCGAGCTGGCCCTGAGGGTGGTGCCATCCTCGCCCCGAGCGCTGGGGATCCTGGTCGTCGTCTACTCCCTGTTCCAGGTCGCCATGGGCGCCTGGCTAGGCGAGGAGTGGTACCGGGGTGGCGACCTCTTCGCCGCTATCACGGCTCTCGCCAGCACGGTGGCGGCGGTCGCGGTGACCCGCGACAATGACGGTTTCGTCCGGCTGAAGCTCGGGTTCCGGCCGGCGCGTTTCCTGCCGGCGGCGCGCGGCCGCGAAGCTCTGATCACCCTCTGGCTCGCCGGGGTACTGGCCGACGGGGTCAAGGCCACTCCGATATGGCGGGCCGTGAGCACTGCCAGCCAGGACTTCTCGGCGTCGATCGGGCAGGTGGGCAGCATCGATTTGGGCGCGCTGCTACTCGACACCACCGAGATCGTCGTCACCTGGCTGGCGTTCGCGGCGTTCTTCTGGGCCTTCGCGTACCTGGCTGCCCGGCTGGTGCGGCGGCCACTCGGCGAGATCGCGCGCATCGTCGCGCCATCGCTGATCCCGATCGCGCTTGCCTACCTGCTGGCGCACAACCTGACCCAGATACTGGCGATCGGGCCGCTGCTGTTCAGCGCCTCGGGCGCCGACGTCGGAACCGCTGCCTTCCAGCTGCAGCAAAACGCGTCCCATCTCAACCCACCTTTGATCTTCCTGGTCCAGGTGAGCGCAATCGTGCTGGGCCACGTGATCGCGGTGGTGATGGCGCATGCGCGGCTGCGCCACAGCAAGGCCGGCGAGGAGCTTGCGATTCGGGCCGACCTGGGCTGGCTCTCGGCGATGCTGATCTACACCGCGACGTCCCTCTGGGTCCTGGCCCAACCGATCACCAACCAGGGCTGAGCCCTCCCGCGCCGGGGCCGCCGATCTCGCAGTTGCGACAAAGACGCAACTGCGTGTAACGTGCATTAGAGGCAATCAGCACCCACCTGAGCGACGAGGAGACCGCTTTTGGCATCGATGGTTGAGAGGCTGTCGCGAGGTTTCGATCGCGGCGAACGCCTCCGGCTGGCCGCCTGTTATGGGGCCATCGTCCTCATCCACCTGGTGGGTTGGGGCGCGCTGCTGACCTACGGAGTCGGCCACCCCGCGTTCCTCGGGCTCGGGGGGCTGGCTTACACCTTCGGTCTCCGCCACGCCTTCGACGCCGACCACATCTCGGCCATCGACAACACCACCCGCAAGCTCTTGCAACAGAAGCAGAAGCCGGTCAGCGTCGGGTTCTGGTTCTCGCTCGGCCACTGCACCGTGGTGCTGCTGATCGCGCTGGCACTGGGCCTGGCGGTTCACGCGGTGGTGACCGGGGTCGTCGGCAGCGGCGGTCAGCTGCGCGCCGTCGGCGGGCTGGTGGGCACCTCGATCTCGGGCTTCTTCCTGGTCCTGATCGGGATCCTCAACCTGGTCATCCTGCTGGACATCGTTCGCGTGTACCGCAAGATGCGGTTGGGTCACTACGACCGTGAGAGCCTGGACCAGGAGCTGACCGGAGGCGGCTTCATGACACGCGTCTTCGGCCGCCTCTTCCGCGTCGTCAGCCAGAGCTGGCACATGTACCCCATCGGCTTCCTCTTCGGGCTCGGTTTCGACACCGCCTCTGAGGTCGCCCTGCTGGCGATATCCGCCGGGGCGGCATCCCAGGGGATCCCCTTCGTGGCGGTGGTGTCGCTGCCGGTGATCTTTGCCGCCGGGATGACGCTGATGGACACCACCGACGGCGCCTTCATGGCCAAGGCCTACGCCTGGACCTTCTCCAACCCGATACGAAAGGTCTTCTACAACCTCACCATCACGGGGTTGTCGGTGTTTGTCGCGCTGTTCGTGGGGACCGTCGAGCTGCTCCAGATCCTTGCCCAGGTTGCCAACCTCAGCGGTGGCTTCTGGAGCCTGGTCTCCGGGTTGAGCTTCGCCAACATGGGGTTCTTCATCGTCGGGGCCTTCGTCGCCACCTGGGCGATCGCCTTCACGGTTTTCAAGGTCCGCAAAGTCGATGAGCGCTGGTCGGCCTTGATGCAGGAGGAGTGATGGACCCCACGATTCCTGCCAGCCGCCTCGACGAGCTTTCCCAGCACGGCTACAAGCGGACCATCCAGCGAGCCGTGGTGCTCGAGATCCTGGAGTCGGCCGGCGGACATATGACCGCCGAGGAGGTCGCTAAGGAGGTCGAGGCGCGGCGGCTGGCCCTCAATCGCAGCACTGTGTACAGGACGCTCGAGACGCTGGCCGAGGTTGGCGTGGTGAAAGCTACCCGCATCGGCCGGGCGATCCATTACGAGCTCAGCCAGGACGGGGACGATCATCACCATCTCCGCTGCATCGAGTGCAACGTGATGGTCCACCTCGACGCGGTCGAGGTCGACCGGCTGCTGGGCCGGAGCGCTCGGAAGTCGGGGTTCGAGGTCACCGATATCCAGGTGATGGTCAACGGCCTCTGCGCGGTCTGCGCCAAGGCCCGCACGGCTCAGGGAGCCACCGGCTCCTCTAGCTAGCAGCAGCGCTCGCCGGTCGCCGCGGACTCGAGCGCTTCGCGGGCTTCGCCCCGGATCCACCAGATCATCGCAATTGCCGCGACCGGGTCAACCCACCACCAACCCGCGAGCCTGTTGAGCGCCAGGCCGGCCAGGAGCGCGGCCGCCAGGTAGACGCAGACGGCGGAGCAGGCCGCGTCGGCCTTCAGCGCGGCGCTGGGGATACGGTCGGCCAGCCCCAGCCGCCATCGCCACAGCACCGGCATGATCACCAGCGACGCCAATGCCAGGAACAGCCCGATGGCGGACGGCTCCGGGCGCACGCCGCCGACAAGGGTCCACGCCGACGACACCACGATATACAGCGCCAGCAGGTAGAGGGCCCATCCCACCACGCGCGACGCCTGACGCTCGCCCTGGCCGAGCCTCCCGTCGTCAGCGCCGGCAGGAGCCCTCAGCGAGCGCAGCACAATGAGGGCGGTGAACAGCTCGATCGCGCTGTCAGCCCCAAACGCTGTCAATGCCACCGATCGGGCGCCGATCCCGGCCGTCACCGCGACGGCTCCCTCGATCAGCATCCAAGCCACCGTCAGGAGCTGGGCCACACGAGCCTGCGCCAGCAGCCCCGACTTCGACGGTACGGCAAGTTCGCTCACCCACCAATCGTCGCACGGCGGGGCCTAGGTCGAAACTTGGGCGCACTCCCCGCACAGGCCGGAGAACACCAGCTGGTGGCCGGTTACGACAAAGCCTGTGCTCGCTTTGACCGTCGCCGCCGCTTCCTCGAGGACACAACCGGGCACCTGCTGGATACGCCCGCAGCTGGAGCACTTCACGTGCTCGTGGTGCTCCTGCCGCAGCTCGTACCGGGCCTTCCCGTCGGCCACGTCGATACGATCCAGCAGCCCGGCTGTCTCGAGAGTCCCGACCGCGCGCAGAACGGAGGAGAAATTGGCGCTGGCCACCTGCTCGCGCACCCGGTCGTGGAGCTCATCCAGCGCCCACAGGTGCTGGCCTGAGCGGGTGATCAGGGCACGGACGGCGTCGGTGACAGGGCTTGGCCTTGGCATCTTCCAAGTCTAGTCGCAAGCAAACTGGTTGCGCATAAAAGTTGCGCAAGTCACATGCGCTACCCTATGATCCGCCCTTGCAGCTGGCCAGCCGCCAGCCGGTAATCCAGCACCAGGGAGGATCTCATGCTTCATCGACTCGGCAAAACCTCGGTCAGCATCCGCCGCCGCGGACTCCAGCTCGGCGCCCTGGCGGGCATCGCAACCGTGCTCGCCGGTTGCGGCCTCAGCTCTTCGGCTTCCGGCGGCGGGTCGTCGGTTGTGCAGGTCGTCGCGGCTGAGAACTTTTGGGGAAGCATCGCCGGCCAGGTTGGCGGCTCCCACGTCCACGTCACCAGCATCATCGTCAACCCCGACACCGACCCGCATGCGTACGAAGCCAAGCCCGATGACGCCAAGACCGTTGCCCAGGCCCAATACGTGATCGGCAACGCGGCCGGCTACGACCCCTGGATCGGCAAGCTGCTGGACGCCAACCCGGTGGCCGGCCGCAAGACGCTGATGATTGGGGACCTGCTCGGCAAGAAGGAGGGCGACAACCCGCATTTCTGGTACTCGCCCAGCTACGTCAACCAGGTCATCGACCGCATCACGGCCGACCTCAAGAGCCTTGACGCAGCCGATGCCGGCTACTTCGACCAGCAGAGCGCGAACTTCAAGTCGGTCGGCCTGAAGGACTACAAGGCGATCATCCAGACCATCAAGCAGAAGTACTCGGGCACGCCGGTCGGCGCCACCGAAAGCATCTTCGTGTACATCGCCGAACCGCTGGGGCTGAAGCTGATCACTCCGCCCGAGTACATGAAGGCGATCAGCGAGGGCACCGACCCCAGCGCGGCGGACAAGGCGACGATCGATCAGCAGATCGCCCAGAAGCAGATCAAGGTTTTCGTCTTCAACTCCCAGAACACCACCCCCGACGTGAACGCGTACGTCGACAAGGCGAGGGCTAACAACATCCCGGTGACTTCCGTGACCGAGACCCTGTCGCCTGCCACCGCCTCCTTCCAGGACTGGCAGACGGCGCAGCTCAGGAGCCTGCTGGCCGCGCTGGGAGGCTGACCAGGTTGGCGATCGCGGCGCAGACTGGGCACCGAATGAGAGATTCCGCACCCGTCCAGCCCGGTCTGCCCCCCGCGGTCCAGCTTCAAAACGCCGGCATCGACCTGGGCGGGCGGTACATCTGGCGCAGCGTCGACCTGGAAGTGGCGCCGGGCGAGTTCGTCGCCATCCTGGGGCCCAACGGCGCGGGCAAGTCCACATTGCTGAAGGCGATCCTCGGCGTCCTCCCCCTCAGTGAGGGCGCCATCTCCGTCTTCGGGAAGCCGGTCCGGCGGGGCAACGACGCCGTCGGATACCTGCCCCAGCGACGCAACTTCGACGCCGACCTGCGAGTGCGAGCCGTCGACCTCGTGCGCCTGGGCCTCGACGGCGCCAGCTGGGGGATGCCACTGCCCTTCCTGAGCAGGTTCATGGCCGGACCCGCCGCCCGGGCCCGGAGGGTCGACGCCGTGATCGAGATGGTCGGGGCCGAGGCATACGCAAATCGTCCGATCGGAGAGCTCTCGGGGGGCGAGCAGCAGCGCATCCTGATCGCCCAGGCCCTCGTATCCGGCGCCCGGATGCTGGTGCTGGACGAGCCCCTTGACAGCCTCGACCTCAACAACCAGCAAGCGATCTCCGGCCTTGTCCAGAGGATCTGCAGCGAGAGCGGCGTGACCGTGCTGCTGGTTGCCCACGACATCAACCCGATCCTTCCCTACGTCGACCAGGTGGTCTACGTCGCCCAGGGACAGGTCGTGTCCGGGGCGCCGGCCGAGGTGATCAGGACGGAGACGCTAAGCCGTCTGTATGGCACCCCGGTCGAGGTCCTTCGGACGACGGACGGGCGCGTCATCGTGGTGGGCCAGAACGAGCCGGTGAGCTACCACGCCCATGACGCCGAGCACTGACATCGGTCCCTCCTGGGACCTGCTGGCGGACCTCCAGCTCCTGCTCCAGTACCACTTCATGCAGAACGCGCTTATCGTGGGCACGATCGTGGCTGTGCTCGGTGGGGCGATCGGCTACTTGATCGTCCTTCGAGGGCAGAGCTTCGCCGCCCACATGCTTTCCCAGGTGGGCTTCCCCGGCGCCGCCGGAGCCGTTCTTGTCCACGTCTCCCCGGTGCTCGGACTGCTCGTGTTCTGCGTCGGCGCGGCCCTTGGCATCAGCGTGTTCGGCACCAGGCTCGGCGGTGGCGGACGCCGCGAGTCGGCGGCGGTCGGCTCCATCCTGGCGTTCTCGCTCGGCCTCGGGCTGCTCTTCTTCCGGCTCTTCTCGGGGAGCGCCCAGGCGATCTACGCCTTCCTCTTCGGGACCATCCTGGGCATCGACGATAAGGACGTGCTGGTTGCGTTGGTGACCGCGGCTGTGTGCTTGGCGGCGCTGGCGTTCATGTTCCGGCCGATGGTGTTCGCCTCGATAGACCCGGCCGTGGCCGACGCCAAGGGAGTGCCGGTACGACTGCTGTCAGTCGTCTTCCTGCTCTTGGTGGCGGTAACCGTCGCGGAGACGGTGCAGATCGTGGGCACGCTCCTGATCTTTGCCCTGATGGTGGCCCCTGGGGCGGCGGCCCAGCGGATGACGTCCAGACCCTACCGGGCACTCGGCACCAGTGTCCTGCTGGCGGTGGTGGTGACCTGGGCCGGCCTGGCCGTGGCCTACTTCACCGGCTACCCCGTCGGGTTCTTCATCACCACCTTCGCGTTCGCGATTTACCTGTTGACGCGGGCGGCGCCGACGCTGGCCAGGATCGCCCGGCCCGGCCTCACCCCAGCCCTGGGCGCGGCGCGGTGATCGCCGCCGCCATCCCCCCCTTCTCGCCCAACCTGGTTCAGGACCTCGTCGAAATCCTCAGCCACGACTTCATGCGCAACGCCTTCATGGCCGGTGGCTGCATCGCCGTGGCGGCCGGCCTGGTCGGATATTTCGTCGTCCTGCGCAACCAGGTCTTCACCAGCGACGCCCTCGGCCACGTAGCCTTCACCGGTGGCCTGGGCGGTCTCATCATCGGCCTGCCGCTGCTGCCGTCCGTCTTCGGGAGCACGATCCTGTCGGCCCTGGCGATAGGCTCGCTGGGAGGCCGCGAACGGGGACGGGACGTGGCCATAGGCACCGTGTTCGCCTGGGTGCTTGGGCTGGGCGTCTTCTTCCTCAGCATCTACACCACACTGCGCAGCGGCGCCAGCGGCGTGGTGGGGGTGACGGTGCTCTTCGGCTCCATCCTCACCCTGACGACCTCGCAGGCGGCGGTGGCGGCGGCTGCGGGGCTGCTCACCAGCCTCGCCCTGCTGGTGATCTGCAGGCCACTTCTGTTCGCAGCGATCGATCCTGAGGTAGCCGTCACCCGCGGCGTACACGTCCGTTTTGTGACGCTTGCCTTCCTGGTGCTCGTCGGAGCAACCGTGGCCGAAGCGGTCCAGGCGGTGGGCGCGCTGCTGATCTTCGGACTGCTGGTGACGCCGGCCGCCATCGCCCAGAACATGACCGCCCGGCCCTACGTCGGGTTGCTCCTGGCGGCGGGGCTCTCCATCACCTTCGTGTGGTTCGGGTTGGTGCTCGGGTTCTACATCTCCTACCCGGTCAGCTTCTTCGTCGTCGGGCTCAGCTTCGCGGCTTATGTCCTGTCAACTCTCTTGACCCGCCGGCGACCGGCCGCCGCAACCGCGACCTAGCAGCTGCGTCCGTTGCCGCCAACCACGACGTGGATGTCGCGGTTGGTCCGGCTGTCGCCGTTCTTGGCGGTGAGAAGGAAGTGGAGCGTGGTTGTCGACAGCCGGCTCGGCGACTGCCATGTGACCGTCGCCTTGCCGCTGGAGTCGGTCGTCACGGGCGCGATCTTGGAGCCGACCTCGCCGCCAAAGTCGTCCTGGACGTCGTAGCTCAGCTGCGAGCCGGCAGCCGTTTGGGTGTTCAGGGTGACCACCTGGCCTGGCGTGATGCAGGGCGTTTCCGAATGCGACAGGGAGAGATTGGAGCCGCACCCCGCCAGGGCACACGCGATGGCGGCGCCGGTTGCCAGTAGACGAAGCCTCACCCGGCCTCCGTGATCGGCTGGGCCAGGATCCACAGGCTGACGGCGGTGTACATGACCATCAGCAATAGCATCGGGTACTGGCTGCGGATGACGGCTTTACCCTCATATGTGGTCAAGGCGCGCCGGTGGGCGAGGTAGACGGCGATTACGTGGCCAACAACGATCAGCACCACCTGCAGGTACCAGACGAAGCCGGCGTCAGCGAGGGCGAAGCTCGGCCGGTAGCCCGCGGTGGGCAACAGGTGGGCGCCGTTGTGAAGCGGATCCGCCAGCAGCGGGATCAGTCCCTGGCCCTGGACAACCATGTACGAGTAGTTGTGGGCGGCGTTGTAGACCAGCGCGATCGGGATCAGGGTGAAGGCAAACGCCGATGCCACCGGTACCAGCTTCCCGCGGCGGCGGCCGGCCCGGTCGACCAGCCTGATGAAAAGCATGTATACGATCGCGAAGAGCAGCGTCAGCCCCAGCAGGCCGGCGCCTTTCACCAGCGGCGGCCCCACTGACCCAAGGGCATCCGTGAGCCCTCCGAGGCCAAGGTAGATCGACGACCAGAGCGGTGTGGCCGAGAAGCCGTCAAACGCCAGCGAGCTGAGAGTGAGGATGACGAAGCTGATCACGTCCCAGCCCTCTAGGTCCAGCCGCGTCAGCCCAACCGCCCAGGGACGCAGATAGATCCTGCCGTCGCGCTTCTCCACCGGCCCGAAGGCCTCGATGAAGGTGAAGAGCACCGAGAACGTCTCGCCGTGGCGGAGCCACGCGTCGCGTCCGAAGACGACCATCATCGCCAGGGTGTAGACGGTGTAGATGATCGCGGCCGCCGCCACCGAGCGCGGGTGGGCGGACTGACCCGAGGCCAGCTCGAAGTACGCGAAGACGAAGTAGCCCGCCGCGGCGGGCCAGACGCCGAGCCGCTCCGGGTAGGAGCGCAGACCCCCTTGGGACCACCGCAGGAGGCGGGTCGCGACATCGTAAATGGCGCTGAACGGGTTGAGCAGGGCGTAGAGGTTTCCGACAACGCTGGAGACCAGCACCGTCCCGGCCCAGAAGTAGATCCAGAGCAGGTACTCGGCGGGATTGCCGGTGGCGTCGGGTGCCCCCAGCAGACCGGTCACGATGATCGCCGCCAGAACGAGGACCCCGATCGTCGCGCCGACCACTCTGGGAACGCGGCTTCGCGCCACCGGTCCGACCAGGGGGATGCGATCGACGGAGAAGCGGGGATAGTCCCGCTCCTCCGCCCGGGCGCCTACAAAGACAACAACCAGCAGGAAGGACAGCACCACGACCAGCCCCGCCGCGATCACGTAGAGGTACAGCGGGACCGGCAGGTCGTAGCGGATCCCGAACCCGTGGGCCAGGACCGCCGGTGCTGGTGTTCGGCCGAGCACGATCAGCTCGGGTTGACGGTGAAGTTGGTCAGATGGGTGCTGGTTGCCTCCAGCTCCATCTCGAAGCTGCCTGACTTGTCCAGCGTCAGGGTTTTGCTCAGCGGCGTGTTGGCCTTGCAGTCGAAGTGGATGTCGTAGCCGTGGAAGTGGACCTCCTCGTCCTTGTCGGTAGTGATCACCATGGTCAGCTTCTGCCCTTTCACCGCGGTCGGATTGGCGGGCGTGATGGTGCTACCGGTGACCTTGAAGTTGATGGTGATGGCGCTGGGCACACTCGAGCTGCCGCAGGCGGACAGGCCGAGGATGAGGGCGGCGATGCCGCCAACCATGAGAGCTTTCAATTTCTTCTCCTAACGCCGGCGCTCAAACGCCGGCCTAACCCCGGCCGAACGGCCGGGTCAACTTTTCAGTCGGTCAGGAGAAGCGCGGGCGGGCCGCGCCGGGAGCCGATCGAGAAAACGTTGAGCCTGGCGACGGCAGGCAGGCCGTGCGCCGGGCAGGCCCGTCCCGTGAGCACGAGCCGGACGGACACGGGCGTGGCCGTCGGCCGAAGCGCTCGCGCGATCGCGCCGACCCCGGCCGCGCCGATCGCTACCAGCAGGACCTGGAGCGCGGCGGCCGCCAACAGCACAGCGGTGGTGTCGGGAACACCGTGGAGCTGCTCGACCGCCAGCAGCTGGACCGCGTAGAAGACGAGCTGGGCCGCGACCAGGGTCGCAGCGGTCGCCCCCAGTCTTTGAGGGCCCGAGAAGCCGGATGAGCGAAGTGCGAGGAGCAGCGCCGCTGGCAGGAGAGCAACAGCGATGCCGGCGAAAACGGGCAACGGCAGCACCACGACGAGCGGCACCAGGGTGTGTATCCCCAGCGGAGCACCCATACCCAGCGCCCGATCGAGCCAGACCAGCGCCATTGCCGCGAGCAGCGACAGCGCCGGGGCCACCAGGGCGCCCACCGCGATCGTCCTCCAGCCGGTGCGGAACCGTCTCAGCCGGGGCATGTCGCCGAAAAGTCTAGCCACGTCCGATTAGAGACCTCTCAACGCCATTGGCTTCTAGACTCTGCGGATGCCGGCCTGGGTCCTGCCCCTGATCTTCCTCGGCTTCTCCGCCGGGCTCTCCAACTTCGGCGGCGCGGTCGGCCTCGGGGTGCTGCCCTTGACCCGGCGGCTGCGACTGGAGATCGTCGCCAGCTTCCTGCTGATGGAGATACTGATGCCGGTCTTCGGGCTTCTGCTGGGCTCGCGGCTGTCGGGCAGTATCGGCAGCCGGGGACAGTTTGTCGCCGGCCTGGTGCTGATAGCCATCGGTGGGTACACCCTGTTGGAGACAAGACGTGAGGCGAAGGACCTGAAGATCCCGGTCAGGCGCCGGACCATCGTTTTGCTCGCGACTGCGCTGTCCCTCGACAACCTCGTGGTGGGTCTCGGACTCGGCCTTCTCAACGCGCCCATCGTGGTTGCCGCCGCGTTCATGGGTCTGTGCAGCCTGGCGTTGACGGTCATCGGCCTGGAGCTTGGACGCCAGCTGGGCAGCCGCGTGGGCGAGCGAAGCGAGCTCTTCTCAGGCCTGGTTCTGATCGCGGCCGGGGTGTTTGTGCTGGTCCATCCCGGCTAGAACCCGCCTGCCATTGCGCGCCGGTAGCACGGTGGCAACGGTTCCGTCGCTGCGCGTGGCGCGCGACCGAACGCGCTGTATAAGCAGAGCAGGTGAACGCGATCCAGCAAGCCGCCGCACACAACCTCGCTCAGGACCTGCGGGCCCGAGGCTGGCACGTGGCGATGGGTTGGGGCGGGATCCGGGCCAAGAAGGAAGGTTGGCCGGTCCAGCTTCACGCCGTGGCGCAGTTCGGCGACGAGGAAGATGCGTCGGTCCTGGCCCTGGTCATCGATATGAGCTCGATGCCGATGGGTGGCGATCGCTTCCGAGACGTCTTCAACGCCGACCGCGATGACCTGCTGCGCGGCCTCGGTCACTTCCGCGTGCGCCAGCTGCTCAAGAACGGCGAGTGGGCCGCGGAGATGGGCGAGCGCGCCTTCTTTGGCGGCGCCAACGCCGGCATCCGGGTCACCGCCCGCCTGGTGATGTTCGACCTCTGCCCGTCGGAGACCGGGTTTGAGCTGGGCAACCGCTTCCTGGCCGAAAGCAACAGGATCGTGGCCTGTGGAAACCTGGTCGGCGCGACGCTGGCCCGGATCTACCAGGCGCGGGTCCTGGGCGCCCCGGTTCAACCGCTGGAGCTGCCCGCCGTTGTGCCCAAGGTGCTCGCGCCTCTCAACCAGGTGATCGAGCCCAGCTATCCCTGGAGGCGCTGAGCCTCCGTTCTGTCAGCTGCCGGCGCCGGCGCGGCGGCGACGTTCTTCGCGGATCACCCGCTTCGCCACCAGGGTGGCGTTGACGGCACGGTGGAGACGGTTGGTGCGGCGGATGAGGGCCATCTGGTAGGCCACCTTCACCTCGATCGGCGCATCATGGGCGATCGGGGCGGGCAGCTCGGCGAGGTCCGCTTCGAGGTCGGGCAGCAGACTCATGCACACGTTGGCCATGTAGCGGTAGTCCTCGCGCAGCTCGGCCATTCCCACGGGGTCGCGGACCACGGACCGGTTTCCGGCAAGGTCGGCGAGGGTCTCGAGCCGCGGCAGGATCATTTCAAGGATTCGCATGCCCCTTCCAACGCCCTCGCCCGGCGGATCTTGTGGGCCGTCACCGAAGCGTGACCGGGCTTCGATATGCCGTAACGGGCCAGGTGCAAATTGCCTGTCGCCCCGACCGCCGGATAGGCCTACGCTGTGCTCATGGGCGCAGCGGACTCCGGGCCGATGAAGGTGCTCCTGGTCGACGACGAGCTCCCCGACCTGGAGCTCTACCGGCTGGCCTTCACCATGCACGGCCACACGGTTCTGACGGCCGCCTCGGGGACGCAGGCGGTGCAGATCTTCGGTGAGGAGCATCCGGATGCGGTGCTGGTCGACCTGATCCTTGGCGACATGGTCGGCACCGAGGCGATCGACCGGATGCGCGAGCTGGGTGACGCGACCTTCTACCTGCTCTCTGAGGCAGAGCCGGTGGTGCTCGACAGCGCGGCCAGGCGCAGCGGGGTGCGCGGCTTCCAGAAGATCGGGATCCCGGTCGGCGAGGTGGTACGCGAGGTCAGCTCCTCGCGCGGCGAGGTCAGCTCCCAGCGGAGTTAGCCGGCGGTGCCGGCCGCGGGCTAGGCGCCGGCGCTGCCCTCGGCGCTGAGCCGGTCCGGCCGGAACCGCGCCAGCGCCTCCTCTTTCCCGCCTCCGACCACTTCCGTGGCGGCCAGTGCCGCCGTCATCGGCGAGAGCAGGAACCCGTTGCGGAAGTGAGCCGTGAAGGCGTAGACCCCGGGCCCCGCCCAACCTATCACCGGCAGCCGATCCGCGGCGGCCGGTCGGAGGCCCGCTCGGGCGAGCGCGGGCTCCGCTCGAAGCGACGGCCAGAGCTGGTCGAGAGCATCGCGCAGCGACTCGGCGTTGGCGTCGACGTCGAGCGCGTAGCCGGCGTCCTCCATGGTCGCTCCCAGCACCACGGTGGCGTCGGGTTTGGTCAGCAAGTAGTTGTGCCCCCAGTAGACGATCGGCCGGGGACCCCGCGGCCCGTCGAACGTCAGCAGCTGGCCCTTCACCGGGCTCACCTGCAGCGAAGTTCCCGCGAGCATCCCACTCCAGCTGCCCATGGCGACGACCGCCGTTGTGGCGGTCAGCTCTTCCGTGGACCCGGCGGCGCCCAGCCGGACCGCGACGCCGGTTCCTTTCGGCGTCACAGCCGCGACCTCGGCTTCGACAAAAGTGCCGCCACGATGGCTGATGGCGTCCCGCAGCGCTGCCAGCACCCAGTCGGCCTGCACCTGCGCCTCTTCGTACGAGACCAGGCCGCCCCGCAGTCCGGCGCCGCCAAGGCCGGGCGCTTCGCTGACGCAGCCGCGGGCGTCCAGCCACCGCGATGGCATCCCGGCGGCCTCATAGGCGCCGACGCTGTCACGTATGGCGACCGCCTCCTCGTCGCTGTAAGCCACCCGCATCAGGCCGCAGCGGTAGAAACCGGTGCGCAGATCGGTGTCCTCCGCCAGGCTGTCGAGGAACTCGGGGTAGGCCCGCAGCGCGGCCACCGCGACGCGGCCGATGGCAGGGTTGATCTCCGTCTCGGGCATCGGCGCCAGCATCCCCGCCGCGACCGCGGAGGCAGCCGGCTCGACGCCGCTGACCACTGAGACGGCAACCCCTCGACGGAGAAGCTGCCAGGCGATCGAGAGTCCCGCGATCCCCGCGCCAAGCACAGCGACCTCCGGCTGATCCTCGCTCATCCGTCGACCAGCAGCTCGGGGTGTGCCTCGACGAAGTTCCAGGCGGCGGCTTCGTCGCCCTCGGTCACGTCGCCGTCGAGGACGGCTTCGAGGAGGGCGTCCTGGAGCCGCGATATCCACGCTCCCGGGGGGCGGGCGAAGCGCGCCATCAGCTGGTTGCCGTTGAGCGGAGGCCTGACCCGCCTGACGGCGTCGACATCAAGGCCGTCAACCCGCCGCTCCAGGTCGCCGAGCTTGCGGCCGGCCTCCTCGGGGGGGTAGTCACTGGCCGCCATGTCGGCGCGAGCCAGCTCCAGCAGCGGGCGCAGCCCGTCGGCGGCGTCGCGCACCAGCCGGCGCACCGCGCCATCGCTCCAGGTGTCGGGGTCGTACTGGATCGGGCGCATGTGAAGCGAGATCAGGCTGCTGACGGCAGCGATCTCCTCGTTGCTGAAGCGAAGCCTTCGCATCATGCTCGCCGCCGTCCGGGCGCCGACGTCGGGGTGGCCCAGGAAAGTGATCCGCTCGCCATCCCGCGCCGCCGTCGCCGGTTTGCCGCAGTCGTGGAGTAACACGCCCAGTCGCAGGGCAAGCTCGACCTCGGGCTCCAGTGGCGGGCGGAGGCGCGCCGCCGTGGCATCCAGGGCGGCGAGGCTGTGGTCGAGGACGTCGAGGTTGTGGAAGCCGCTCTGCTCCACGCCCGCCATCGCCTCGACCTCGGGCATCAGCCTGGCCAGGACACCTGTCTGGTGCATCAGCTGGAAGGCCATCCCGGGTCGGTCCGAGAGCAGCATCTTGCGCAGCTCGTCGTTGATGCGCTCGACACTGACGACGGTGCCGAGCCGGTCAAGGCAGCCGGTTATCGCCGGCGGGATCTCGTCATCGAGCCTGAAATCGAGGGTCACCGCGAAGCGGATCGCACGGACCGCGCGCAGGGGATCCTCGTGAAACGTCTCGGCCGCGGGCAGCGGCGTGCGCAGCAGCCGCGCCTGGATATCTGGTAGCCCCCGACCGGTGAGGTCGAGCACCTCCCCGTCGAGGCCGCAGAGGAGGGTGTTGCAGGTGAAGTCGCGCCGCTGGATGTCCTCTTCCAGGGTTGCCGGGCGGACGTCCGGCTTGCGGCTCTCGGGGAGGTAGCTCTCGGCGCGCGCGGAGACGAACTCGAGCAGGAAGTCGCCGCTCCCCACCTGCGCCGTCCCGAAGCGCTCAAAGATCACCGGTGGCCGGTTCCCGATGCGGGCGGCGACGGCCTTTGCCAGCTCGGTGCCGGCGCCGTTTTCGACGACGATGTCCAGGTCCTTGCAGTCGCGCTCGAGGATGCGGTCGCGCACGTAGCCGCCCACCACCAGGGCTCGGACGCCCAGGACGGCGGCCTCGGCTTCGACGACCTCGAGCAGCGGCTCCACGCCGGGTTGGTGCTTGACGCGCATCAACCAGAAATTAGCCCGGGCGCCCCGGGGAGGCGGCGGATGGGCCGGGGCGGCCTCCCGGAAGATGGTCGATGGCCCACTCCACCGCGCCGACCAGGCCGGCGTCCTGGCCCAGCCCCGCGGTGGTGATGCGGGCGTGACTGTAGTTGGCTTCGAAGGCCTGCTCCTTGATGGCCGCGTACAACGGGTCCAGCAGGACCGCGCCGATCTGGACGACACCGCCCCCCAGGATCAGCACCTCCGGGTCGAGGATGTTCAGCAGCCCGCCAAACGTCAGGCCCAGCAGCCGTCCGGCGTTGGTCAGCACCGAGATCGCCAGCGCGTCGCCGGCGCCGGCCGCCTCGCCGATCTCCTGGGCGGTGAACGTGTCCAGCGAGGCCAGGGACGAATTCTCGCCGGCGGCAATCCGCTCACGCGCAATGCGCGCCATCGAGGTGCCCGAGGCGAGCCCCTCCAGGTGGCCGCGGCGCCCGCAGCTGCACACCGGCCCATCGGGATCGACCATCACGTGGCCGATCTCGCCGGCGCTGCCGGAGGCGCCGCTGTAGAGCCTGCCGTCGATGACGATCCCGCCCCCAATGCCGGTGCTGATGGTGACGAAGACCAGGTGCCTGCTCCCCCGCCCGGCGCCCCGATGGAATTCGCCGTAGGCAGCCAGCTGGGCGTCGTTCTCGAGGTGGGTGGGGATGCCTGTGGCCTCCTCGAGCAGGCGGGCCACCTCGACGTTGTGCCACCCGGGCAGGTGCGGCGGGTCGTACAGGATTCCCTTGTCGGGATCGGTGGGCCCGGGCACGCCTACGCCGCAGGAGCCGATGCCCGACAGCCGCAGGTCATTGGCGGCGGCGAGTTCCTCGATCATCTCGCCGAGCGCCTTGATGCCGTCGGCCGCGAGCCCTTCGGGTTCGGTGTCGCGATGACGGCGATCGATGATCTCGCCATCCTCCCGCGCCAGGGAGACCCGCAGGTTGGTGCCGCCCACGTCGATTCCGACGACGTGGCGCCCCCGGAGGCTCACGCTGCCGCCACCGTCGAGGCGCGGCGACCGCCGCCCGACAGCGTCGCCAGGGCCACGGCCCCGGCCAGCAGACAGATCCCGGCCGCGATCAAAAAGATCTCGTGGTACTCCTCGAGCAGCGCGCTGCTGAAGCGTGCCTGGAGCGCTGCGGCCGCCGCGGCGGGGTCACTGCCCAGCGGCAGCGGCGCCCGGTTGAAGAGCTCGTAGAAGCGCCGGATGCCGAACGCAGCCAGGGCCGAGAGCCCCAGCAGCATCCCCACGCTCCGGGCCAGGACCACCAAGCTGCTGGCCAGGCCGTGCTCGCGGTCGCGGGCGCGGTCCAGGATGGCGGCTGCCACCGGCGCGATCACGAGTCCGAAGCCGAGGCCGCAGAGGGCCAGCGTTGCAGTCGCGTCGGGCAGCCCGAGCAGGATTCGCCCGAGCTCGTCGGGCTGCCAGCCGGACATCCGCAGGAACGCCACTGCCGCCGCCGCCAGTCCCAGCGTGGCCGCCCAGCGATATCCGATCCGGCCGGCGAGCCAGCCCCCGGCGACGGCGCCCACCGGGATCGCGACCATGAAGCGCGCCAGCAGCAGGGCGGCGTCGATCTCACCCAGCCCGAAGACGCCGCGCGCAACGATGGGGACGTCGACCAGGGCCACGATCAGGACGGCGCCCACCAGCAGGTTGGTGGCGTTGGCGCCGATGAAGGTGCGGTTGCGCAAGAGGGCCGGCGGGATCAAGGGGTCAGCCTCACGCGATTGCCGCCATCCGTACCCCACCAGGGCCACCACGGCGGCGAGACCCAGCGGGATGAACAGCGACCCCACGGCACGCCGCGATGGGTCGTCGGGATAGAGCGCCAGCACCAGCAGGGCCAGGCCCGCGCCCAGCAGCCCGGCCGCGGTCCAGTCGACTGTGGCCGTGGCGCTGCTGGTTGCCGGCCGTGAGCCGCCCGCGCGTGCCGCCATCGCCAGGCCAACCGCACAGGCCAGCGTCAGCGGGATGTTGATCCAGAAGATCGCCCGCCATCCTCCCAGCCCCGAGGCCGCCCCCGCGACGGCGGCGCCGTAGAGCGGCCCCATGACGCTGCCTGACTCCTGGACGGCGGCGACCAACCCCAGGGGCAACGCCCGCGATCCAGCCGGGAAGAGGTCGGCGGCCAGGGCCAGCGCCACCGGCACCAGCGCTCCCCCACCGAGCCCCTGGAGGACGCGGCCGGTCACCAGCCAGGGCAGACCGGCAAGGCTCTCGGACGGGAACGTCGTCAGCCCGGCGGTTGCCGTGAGCGCGGAGCCGACGGCGAAGACCGCCAGGCTGGCGAGGTATACCCGGCCACGGCCGTAGACGTCGGAGAGGGCGCCGGTGAGCGGCATCGTCACGATGTACCCGACCAGGAACCCGCTGATGATCGGGGTGGCCTGCTCGATGCGGTCCAGCGGCAGTGCCAGGTCGAACATCATGCGCGGCAGCACCGTGACCACGACGTACGTGTCGAGCGCGGCCAGGAAGAGCCCGGCTGACACCGCCGCCAGGATCAGTCCCCGACGCGGGCGGCTGCCGTCGCGGGTCGCGTCAGGCAGGGCTTGGGATGTCGACCGGGCCGTTGAAGTCGTGGAGATGCACCTCCGCAGATGTCGATTGGTCAGGGGTGAAGAGATGGCCCTCCAGGCGAACCCGGCGCACCAGGTGGTCACTCCTTCCCACCCAGAGTGTGACCTTGATGTCGTCGGTCAGGTGGAGCGGCGCCACAGCCTGGTTGAGCTCGGCCGGACCGTAGGCAGCCTCGACCTTGTAGCACTCGACGCTGTTGACCGCCTCGTCGGCGTCAAGGCGGGCGGAGCGACCGCGGGCAATCGCCGGCGCCAGGCCGTGGTCCCTGTCCAGCAGCCGGGCGACATCGGGGTACTGCAGGGCTTGCTCCGGCGTCAGCTCCTGGAAGGCCTGGAACTGGATCGCCTTGAAATAGATCTTCCCGCCGCTGGTCAGGAGCTCCGGCTCGAGGAACCCACCGACGGTCCTGGTCTTGGCCAGGAGATCGCTGTCGCCCGGGGCACGGAAGACTCCGGTGGCGGAGACCAGGTCCACGCCCTGGACGGCGAAACCCGCGCCGAACTTGATGTCCAGCTTCACGGATTTCAAGTTGGCGGTGGTGGTGGCGGCGGTCTGCAGCACCTGCTGGGCGCTCAGGCTCTCGCTGCTGCCACACCCGGCGACACCGGCGCACAGCGCCAGCAACGGCAGCAACCCAAGCGCGGTCCGGCCGGCCCTCAACCGCACGGCAGCTGGAGGGGCACCCCGAGAATGGTCACCAGGGGGTTGAGGATCAGCACCATGATCCGGAAGAAGCTGAGGAAACCGAAGCTGGGCACGAACGCCGGCAGCAGGAAGAACACGAGGATGAACCCGAAGAAGATCTGCTGGCTGTTCATCTCGATCTGGAACAGCAGCCGCGGATTGTTGCGCCGCAGCGGGGTGCGAATCAGCTCGAAGCCGTCCAGCGGCGGGATCGGCACCAGGTTGAAGAGCATCAGGAACAGGTTGATGGTGTAGATGTAGAAGAGCGCGGTCTTGGCGATCTCCAGCGGCGAGGTCGAGATGCTGCAAAAGGCAAAGACGGGCGAGCCCAGGACGGCCTGGCTGCCGATGATCACCTTCAGCACCACCGAGGCCGCCAGCGCGATGGCGAGGTTGGCGGCGGGCCCGGCCAGCGCGACCAGCAGGCGCGAGAACTCGGTCCGCAGACGCGATGGGTTGATCTGCACCGGGCGGGCATAGCCGATTCCGACGAACAGCACCATCAGCGCCCCCACGGGATCGAGGTGGCGGCGCGGGTCCAGGCTGAGGCGACCCTGGTTGCGGGGCGTCGGGTCGCCCTGCGAGAGGGCCACAGCGGCGTGGGAGAACTCGTGTAGGACGAATCCCAGCAGGAGGGCCGGGATCAGGAACAGGACGCGGAGGAGGAAGGCGACGGGATCCCCGAACACCGTGCTTGCGCCCTACTCGATCTCGATGCGGGTTGCCCCGTCCGGGCCGGAGTCCCCGTCGCGGCGGCCAAGGTGGTGGTCGACGGTGGTCTGCACCCCCGCCGCGAACTCCTGCCCGGCGCGGATGAAATGGACCTGCGCCTCAGGCGGGATGACGGCCTCGAGCCAGTCCCCGAGGGTCCGGTTGGGATCGAACTCATCGCCGGGCGGAGCCTCGATGGTCTGGTCCCAGGGGTCCCAGCCCGCGCTCGGGGTTTCGAAGTCCGGGAAGGCGGGCCGCACGGGGGTCTGTTCCGGCGCCGGCTGGCGGCGGCCGGCCGGCTCGGATGCCCGGGACCGGTTCGGGGCGGCGGCCTTCGGCTTGGGCACGGGCCTGGAGACCTTAGGCTCTGGCCCGGGTGGCGGCGGGACGGCGGCCGACCCGGCCGCGCTGGCCGCGGCGTCACGGATCGAGCCTGCGCGCTTCTTGCGCGGTCGGCGCGGCTCAGCGGGTGGCAACCGGCACCTCGGGCGCGAAATGGATGCTCAGTGTGCGCCCGCTGGGGTCGAACCGCGCTGTCCGATTGCGCCGCTTGGCCAGCACCCGCGGCAGGCTGATCTCCCGCTTGTACGGCCCGACCCTGACGAAGAGCTCGTCCTGGCGCTGGATCAGGTCAACCTGGTCCTTGCTGACGAAGGGCAGGTCGAGACTGAGGACGTAGTCGTCACCGATCTTCTCGACCCGCTGCGGCCGGTGATCGACAAGGATCGCCAGCGGATCGACCTCCGCGAACAGCTCCTCGCCAAGGCGTCGCAGCATCTCCTGGCCCACCACCTCCTTCTCGAACATGGGGGCGTGAAGGATCGGGATCGATCCGAAGGAGGTGACCACCTGGCCCTCGTACTGCTGCTGCGACCTGCGCCAGCCGGCCAGGAATTCGCCCTCGCCGTCGGCGGGCAGGACCCGGTTCACGATCACCGCGTCGGTCTGATAGTCGTAGAGGTTGAGGTAGGTGTAGGCGCGCTGCGCCTCCTTGATGACCATCTTCTCGAGGTTCAGAACCAGCCGTACAGAAGTCGTCTTGGCGTCGGCGAGGATGTCGCGCGTGCCGCCAAGGTCGAGGAGGAGGTCCTTCATCGAAGCGAAGACCTCGTCCTTGGGCAGCGGGATGTCGATCATCGGCTGCAAGATCGGCCGGGCCACCTTCATGACGCGGCGCTCGAGCGGGAAGATCTTGTTCAGCCACCAGCGGGCTACCTCGGGGAAGGACAGCAGCTGGAGGGTTTCGCCGGTGGGAGCGCAATCGACCACCAGCAGGTCGTATCGGTCCTCCAGGTAGTACTTGCGGATCCACATCAGCGCCGCAACCTCGCCCATGCCAGGTGGGGAGGCGAGCTCCTCGGCCAGGATCTCATCGATGCCCTGCGCCGCCAACAGCTTGGTGGCGTAGCCGTGGATCACGTTCCAGTTGGCCTCCAGCTCGGCCAGCGCGTCGACCTCGTGCACGAAGAGGTTGTCGTTGATCTTGATCCGGCTGCCGTGGTCGTCGATATCGAAGGCATCGGCCACCGAATGGGCCGGGTCGGTGCTGAGCAGGAGCGTCCGCGCCCCCCGGCGCGAGGCCAGCAGGGCCGTGGCGGCGGCTACCGAGGTCTTGCCGACGCCCCCCTTTCCCGTATACAGGATGACTCGCACGCCATCATCCTATCCGGCGACCGCGCGCGGGGGCCGCTTGAACAGCAGGAGTTCGGCGTAGACCGCCACCACGGTCATTGCGAGGGCCGCGATCAATTCCAGCACCCCTCGTAGCGAGATCAGGAGCACCAGTAGGGCGGAAAGCTGCGCCGGGATTGTGAACCAGCGGGCGCGCCTCGGCCAGGCTCCCACGGCCATCGCCGCCAGGACCAGCAGGAACAGCACCGGGAGAATGAAAAGCGGTCCCGTGATCAGCGCGAACGCGGGAGTGCTGGGGTTGGAGAGATCGGCCGAGGAGGCGTTGAGGGCGGATTGCGCCTCGGCCGAGTCGAGCAGGAGGGCGGCACCGGCGAGAACGGTCTCGATCAGCAGCAGCCAGGCGGCCAGCTTCAGGCGCCTGCCCCCGGCCTCGATCGGCTCCGCGAGGGGGGCGAGAAGCGCTGTGATCAGCGTCCTTCCCGGGCCCTTCGGATGGCCTCCGCCTCCTCGTCGGACATCGAGTAGGTCGACTTCCATTCCTGCACCGGTTTGACGTAGACGCGGCACTCGGTGCGATGGAAGAGGCCGTTGATGATGGCGCCGTCGCCATGGCCGTCCAGCAGCGCCAGCGCGTAGCTCTGGTCGCCGCCGGTGTCGTTGAAGGCGTTGTAGCGGACCAGGCCGACGTTCTGGACGTGGGTCTGGACCTCGGCTCCGAGCTCGCTGAGCTCCGATTGCAGCCGAACCAGGGTCTCGGAATCGGCGGTGGAGCGATCGAGGATCTTCTGGAGCAGCTGGTCAAACGGCTGGCCCTCGGCCCCGGTGGCCAGCTGGCGGAACTGCCGCATGGTCCGATTGAGGCGCAGGTTGGTTGTGCCCTGCCAGATGACCAGGAGCACGATGGCGACGGCCAGGCCGATTTCGGGGCCGGTCACCTAAAGGATTACTTGATCAGCAGCGAGCCGCCCACGATCAGCACGATCATCACCGCCGCCGTGATGAGCACCCTGCGCAGGTCGGATGAGAAGTACGGCACCCGCGCGTCGATGTCGATGGCCGCTGCGCCGGCGACGGCGCCGCCCGCCCCCCGGCGGGGGCCGCTGATCCCGGAGGCGTAGTTGGGCGCCGCAGCCGGAGCCGAAGGTCGCGCCGCCGCGGACGCTGAAGATGGCATTCCGGCCGCTGCCGGGAAGACGGGTGCGTCGCCGCTGGCCGCCGCCGGCGGGGCGGGCGTGAAGGACGTTCTCTGGCGACTGCGCTGCTTCTTCCTTTTCTTGTTCGCCACGGGGGACTAGGTTAGCAAAGGCCCACTAGGATGGAGGTGGTGTAAGCGATATGCCTTCTGAGGCCGCCGAGGGATTGCTTTGAGCTCGAGACCGGGATTGATCAGCACTGATGACCTGGCGCGACAGCTGCTTGCGGGCGAGCCCCAACTGGTAGTGGTGGACCTTCGCCAGGACGCCAACGACGGCAAGCGAAAGATCCCCGGATCGGTATGGGTCAACTTGCACGACGGCTTCGCCCAGGTGCGCCCGGATCGGAACCTGACATATGACCTTCCCACCGCCGAGGAGTTCGCCGCTGCGATGCGGCGGCTCGGGATCGAGCCACAATCCTCGGTCGTGCTGGCCGACGACATGGGCAATCGCTGGGCGACCCGAGCCTTCTGGATCCTGCGTTACTTCGGCCATCCCGGCGACACGGCAGTCCTCGATGGAGGCATCGGCGCATACCTGGAATCAGGTGAAGCCACCGCCGACGACTTCGTCACGCCCCGGCCGTCCGACTATCCCGTGCCGACCCAGACCGACGAGTCGATCCGGGTGACGCCGCGCGAGATCCTTGAAGGCCTGGACGCGAACAGCATCACCCTGTGCGACGTGCGCACGACTCAGGAATACACCGGCGAGGTGGCGATGTCAGGCCGCGGTGGCCATCTACCCGGTGCCATCCACATCCCCTGGGATGCGTGCATCGGTCCTGACGGCCGGTTCCGGGACGACGCCGAGCTGACCCAGGTGCTGGCGCCGTACCTCGAGAGTGAACGCCAGCCGGTGACCTACTGCCAGGGTGGGATCCGCGCCTCGCTGACCTGGTTCGCGCTCGACGTCCTGCTCCATCGCAATGCCCGTCTTTACGCTGCGTCATGGGAGGAATGGGCGCAGGACGCCTCGCTGCCGGTGACCCGCTAGGACCTGTTTTCGAATACGAAAACGCGCGCCTGACGGCGGCGCGCTTGAAATGTGAATCGTGCGTCATGTAATGTATCTTCTCGACGCCCTCTAACGCAGTGCGTCACGGGATCGCGGTCAGCGGCTGTTGTTCCCAGGTCGGGCGCCGGCTCCAGGCAATCACTTCGAGGTTAGGGGAAATCTCGCCTGGTACGTAGCGGTGCTCCATGCTCGGCCAAAGGAGTCACCAATCCGGAACTTCGGGGCAGCGAAAGTTGCCATTAAGAATGGATTCGTCGTGTCCGCACGCGACTCGTTGGGGTCGCGCTGGCGGGCAGAGGATAGCGCCAAGCCCACCTCATATCCGCGCCGGCTGAGCCACCTCTTTGTGCTCGGGCTTGCCCTTCCGCCACTGACGGTGATCGGGGCGCAGGCTCACCAGTCTCCGGCGCAGCATCACCGCATCGTCCTGGATTCGACCGCCAATGTCAGACCGGAGACGATCAAGGAGATCCCGCCGGATGCTCCGACTCCGCCTCCAGCCCCGGCCCCGGCCCCGACGCCGAAGCCGGCGCCTCCGAAGCCGCGATATGTCTTCTACGGCACCGGGCCGATCGTCGACATCATTCGCGCCGCGGCGGCCCGCTACGGCGCGGATCCGAACCAGCTGCTTCGGGTGGCGATGTGCGAGTCGGGCCTGAACCCCAACGCTTACAACAGTCGCTCCGGGGCGACCGGCTTGTTCCAGTTCAAGCCGGCCACCTTCTACGGCCACGGCGGCCACAACATCTGGGACCCCACCGACCAGGCCAACATCGCGGCGAAGATGTTCAGCCAGGGACTGGCATACGAGTGGACCTGCCGCTGAGGCGCACGCCCGTCTGAGTTGAACGCCGCCCGGTGGCTCCGGGCGGCGTTTTCTTTTTGGCCAGGGCGCTACGTCAGGACACCGCACGAGGCCACTGCCTCAAGGTTGCGTACGACACCGCGCCCAGGATCACGACGAGCGAGGCGACCTGGAGCAGCAGGGTGCGCATGCCTGGCGCAAGGGTCGGGCCATCCGGGGTGCCCGGCGGCGCCGGGACAACGGTGCCGAGGTCGTGCAGCCCATCGGCGACCTGCATTGGCGGCGTTCCGTACGCTGCGACGTGGATGACTCCGGCGCCCGAGATCCCCATGTCGTACGTCACGGTGTTGGCCGGCGCCGTCAGGGTTATGTAAGTCAGCCATCCGCCCGGCTGCATCCAACCCATGTTCTTGTCGCTCGACAGGTCGCGGTGGAGCTCGTCGCTGACCGGTTGCTGGTATGGAACCGCGAGCCCTGGGGCGCGCGGTACAAAGGAGCCCTCGGGCGACTCGCTCTCCAGCGCGGCGAGGTCGCTGGTGTAGATCCGACCTGGGGTGATCATGTAGATGTCGGCGTTGACCTCGGCTACGCCGTTGGCGAGTACCTCGAGTGGCACCCACGGATGGGCCAGCTTCATGGTGATCAGCACCGGCGCGCCGTCTCCAACCAGCTGCTTCGTGGCCGCGGCGCGAGCGACGTTGTACTTGGCGGCCATGAAGACCGGACTGCCCTTGGCGTAGGTCATCAGGTGGTCGCGAGTCTCGAGGTTGAGGAGGAAGCCGTTCTGGCGGCACCAGTCGACGATCGCCTGGCCACTGCCTTTGAGAATGGTGATGTCCAGGGCACGGACCTTGACCTGCTGCACCACCACGGCGCTGTCGGTGACGCGGGCGGCGGAACCCGCCAGGGCGAGGAACTGCGGCTGCGGATGCGTCTCGCGGTTGAGCCGTTGTAGCGTCCAGCCGCCGCCCTCCTCAACCTTGAGGGGTACGGCCGGCAGCGGGACGATCCAGCCGAAATCGCTGAAGCTCTGTCCCTGGTAGCTGAAGCTGGTCATATAGCGCTCGATACCGTCGTGCCAGTCGACCATGGTCGTGGCGCGAGAGAGGCGGATCGCCCCGTTGGGCGCGACCAGGCCACCACAGGCGGCGGCGGGAACGGCAAACAACGCCAGGCTGGCGGCGGTCACGGCCGCGGCGGCGATTCGCTTGATCATCTCGACCTCCTTGCCCCAGGGCGGGGTTCGAAGGTCTAGACGTGGGGCCGGCGGCCAAAGTTCCCTCCAGCCGCCGGCTCACGCCTCGCGGGGCTGCGTCAGAGGCAGGACAACCGAACGTCGATGTCGTCGTTGTCGATCCACGGGTCCATCGCGGGCGGGCCGTCCGCGACGATCAGGCTGTCGACGTAGTGCTCGAGCATCGCGATGGTCGCCGCGAAACGGTCGAGGTCCATCCCACCCTCAATGACACGTGGACGGTATGAAGTTGTTGGAGAATCGAATTCAAGCTCTATCGGATCGAGCATATTGAGTCCTCATGGGGGGATTTGGTGATAACTCCACCCTAGGACGCGGTGGTTAGAACCGCTATGGAATCGGTTAAAGAATTGCGGTCAGTTGGATTAGTGCTTGGTGCACAGGCCTTGTACCGCCCCTGAGATCGATCCCACTCAGAGGCGGCGGCAGGCGAGAATCCCGTCCGCGATCGGTATTACCACGCTGTCGAGCCGATCTGACGTCCTGGCGTAGTCGAGGGCGGCGATTGTTCCCAGGTCGGCGGGATCCATGCTCTCGGCGCTGAGGTTGCCGCCCCGGAAGGCGTTGTCGATGAGGATCACGCCGCCCGGTCGGGTCCTATCAATGCACAGCTCGAGCAGGGCCACGTTGTCCTCCTTGGCGCCATCCAGGAAGCACAGATCGTAGGGGCCGGCCAGGTTGGGGACCACCTCCAGCGCCGCGCCGCGATGCACGGTGATCCGGTCCGAGATCCCGCCGGTCCGGAACCAACCTTCGGCGATGTCAGCATGCTCGGGATCGATCTCGACCGTGTCTACGTGGCCGTCTGGGCCGATCGCCTGCGCGAAGGCGGCGGCTGAGAGGCCCAGGTATGTGCCGACCTCGAGGATCCGCCGGGCACCTATGACGCGGCAGAACCAGGCGTGGAACCGAGCCTGCTCGCGGCTGATCTGCATCGGGTACTTCTCGCGGCGGTGAAGGTCCTCCTGGATGGAGGCGATCAGCGGATCGACCTCGTCCCAGTAGGGGGCTAGCACCTCCTCGAGTTCTGCCGTGATCTCCGTTCGCTTCTCACTCATCGGCGATCACGCACTGGACGGCTTATGCCGGCTTGTCGCCCTCGTCCGCCGCGTCAGGTGCGGAGGGCTGCACATCCTGGGTCAGCGGCGGCTCATTGACCGGCGTGCCATCACGCGGAGGCTCGGTGGTGGGATGCCCGATCTTGTCGTCAGCCTCCTCCGCGGGCGTCGCCTCAGCGGCGGGTGCCGGCACCTCGGCGGGCTTTTCGTCAGCCGCAGGCGATGCGGCCTCAGCGGGCTGCTCCTCAGTCGCGGGTGCAGGCGCCTCGGCAGCCTTCTCTTCGGATGCGAGTGCAGGAGCCTCAGCGGGCTTCTCCTCGGCCGGTGGCGCGGCGGCCTGAGCTGGCTTGTTCTCAGCCGCGGGCGCCGGAGCCTCCGCGGGCTTCTCCTCGGTGGCGGGCGCAGCGGCATCAGCTGGCTTGTCCTCTGCCTCGGGCGCAGGAGCCGGGGCCGGCGTAGGAGCAGCGGCGGGCGCAGCAGCAGCGGCGGGCGCGGCGGCGGCGGCGGGAGCAGCCGCCGGCGGCGTGGCGGGCTTGGGCGGCGCGGCAGCGGCCGGGCGCGGTGCCGGCGTCGGGCGGACAGGTGGCGGAGCGGCGGCGGCGCTTCGAGCCCGCTGGTTGGCGTACAGCAGCCAGAGGGCGCAGAAGATGATCAGGATCATGATCGTTCCGCCCAGGATCGGGCCGAACGGGAAGGTGTCAACCGGCTTCACCGTGATCTCACCGGACAGAGGCGCACCCACAGCCGCGATCGCCTCGGGGCTGCCGGCCAGCGCGGTGGTGCCACCGGTGCCGGCTGGCGACGACGCTGGGCTGGCGGCGGCGCTCGGGCTGGCGGCAGCGGTGGGACTGGCGGCAGCGGTCGGCTGCGGACTTGGGGGGGCGGCGGTCGGGCTCGGCACCGCTACCGGGCTCGGCTCGACAACGATCGGTGACGGCGATGGCGGGCCGACGGTTGGGATCGGTGCGGGCACAAACGCCTGGCTGCCGCCGGTCCCGAGCATGTGGCTCTGGAAGACACTGGCTGCCACCAGAGCGCCGATTGCCAGTACGGCAAACACCGCCGGGAAGAGGAAGCGCAGGGTGTCCTTGGGCCGCATCACGGGACACTTTAGCGGAATCCTGGTCTCCGACGGCGCCGTTTGGCGCCCGCTGCCGAGGTCAGCCGGGATCCGCCGGCTACTCGGTGCTGACCGAGGGGTCCACTTGCTGGTTGCGGGCGATCACCTTGGCGAACTGTCCGTGCGGGGCGACCGCCAGCTCCCTGGCCTCGGCCGCCTCCTCGGGCTGGTTGCCCTCGTCAAGAGCGTCGGCGTAGCCGCCCAGCAGCTCTGCCAGGTTCGTCTCGTCGGCTGCGTCGAGCTTATCGACAATCGCCACCACCGCACCCTTGGCCAGACGCCGTTCCAGCGCGGCAAGATCCATGCCGAGCTCGGGCTGGAGCCGAATGTAGACGACGCCACCGGTCATCCCCGAGCACATCCATGGTCCCGGGTCGCCGAGGACGACGGCCCGGCCGAGGGTCATGTACTCGAAGGCGAAGCCCTTGAGGTTGGCCCGGCCGGCCATGTTCCCCTGCTCGTCATCGATGGGCGCCTTCAGCCGGCCGCCGATGACGACGTCTGCCCCCGAAAGCCGGATGCAGGCGCGGGAGTCGGCATCGCCCTGGATGTAGAAGGTGCCCCCCTGCGCGCCGTAGAGCAGCGACTTGCCGACAGAGCCGTCAAGGCGCTTGCCCTGCCAGTTCATGCCTTTGAGGATCGACACGCGACCTCCCAGCGATCCCTTGCCGACACCGTCTTGGGCCCCACCCTCCACCTTCACCGAGACGCCCTTGACATTGAACGCCGCCAGCCCGTTGCCGGGGATGGTGCCCTCGTGGAAGACGAGGTCGGTCGAGACGTTGCCGTTCCAGCGTGAGGTCATGCGGCCGCGGGTCAGCTCGCCTGAGAGATAGGTGCCCAGAGCACGGTCCATCGACGTGACCTTGTCGTCCTCGTAGACCACGTCGGTCTGGCCTCGTTCGATCTGTTCGACCGCCATCCCGGCGATGACCTTGGTTAGGTGGTTCAGCGGCCGGCGCATCGGACCCACCGGCGCGAAGTAGTCCTCGATCGAGTAGTCCTGAGCGGTAACCGTGATCAGCTCGGTGAGGTCGACGCGGTCGTGGCCGCGAGACTGGACCAGCAGGTCGCAGCGGCCGACCAGGTCCTGGGTACGCATCGCCCCGAGCGCGGCGGTCAGCTCCTTGACCTCCTCGCCGACGGCGCTGAAGTAGTTGACCAGGTTGGTCACCGCCAGGTCGAACTCGCGCGGCACCCATCGCTTCATGCCCTTGTGGTCGGCTTCCTCCTGGGTGGTGACCTGGGTGGCGATGCCGACGTGACAGGTGTCCAGCTGGCAGCCGCGGCAGATGGTGCAGCCGATCGCCACCATCGACATCGTCCCGAAGCCGCAGCGGTTGGCGCCCAGCAGGATCATCTTGATGACGTCGGCGCCGCCCTTGAGGCCGCCGTCACACCACACCTCGACCTTGTCGCGCAGCCCCGACGCCTGCAGCGCCAGGTGGGCCTCGCGAACGCCGATCTCAACCGGCAGCCCGACGTGGCGCAGCGCGTGAGAGCGGGCCGCACCGGTGCCGCCGTCGAACCCGGACAGGGTCACGATGTCGGCACCCGCCTTCGCTACGCCCACGGCGATGGTGCCGATGCCCGGCACCACCGGCAGCTTGACCGCGACCCGCGCGTCGGGGTTGCCGGTCTTGAGCTCTTCGATCAGCTGGGCCAGGTCCTCGATCGAGTAGAGGTCATGGTTGTTGGAGGGGCTGATGAGGTCGATCCCGGCCTGCGCGTTGCGCGCCAGGGCCACCCGGTCGGTGACCTTGGTCCCGGGCAGGTGTCCTCCCTCTCCGGGCTTTGCCCCCTGGCCGATCTTGATCTCCAGCAGGTAGGAGGAGTTGAGCAGCTCGCTGGTGACGCCGAAGCGGCCCGAGGCGATCTGCTGGCCGCGCCACTTGGGGTACTTGCCGATCAGGTCGGGCAGCTCGCCTCCCTCGCCGTTGATGCAGATCATGTTCAGCCGCTTGGCCGCCTCGGCGTAGGCGCGGTAGGCGGTCTCCCCCTGCGAGCCGAAGCTCATGGAGCTGATGTTCAGCGGCAGCGAGTGGTCCCCCACCGAGCAGTCGACCTCGAGCCCGAAAAGGGTGGTTCCCATGGCGTTCGGCTGCAGCTTGAGGTCGAGCACGTGGCGTAGCGACACGGGGTGCTCGAGCTCCAGCTCACGGACCCTGGCGGAGAAGTCCGTGTAGCCCTCCCCGCTTTCGGCGACGTGGCCGGCCAGCTTGTAGACGAAGGGGTTGAAGTGGAAGGTCTTGCCCAGGGCGCCGTCTGACTCGCCGTGGGCGACCCGGAACCGCTCGGCGGCGTCACGCTCGAGGTCCGCCAGCGACAGGCCCCGGCCCTCAGACCCGTAGAAGTTGCGCATCCGGAAATAGGCCGCCAGCTCCGGCTCGAAGCCGATGCTCGCCTGGAATCGGCCGTAGCCACGCAGCTCGTGGATGCCCATGGTGCTGATGACCTTCTCGAAGCCCTTGCGCAGCGCCCCGACCAGGTTCTTCAGCGCCTCCGGGTTCTCGGCGTGCATCGCGATGTCGAGCATCAGGTAGGGGTTGATGGCGTCGGCGCCCAAAGCCATCGCCATCGCCAGGTCGTGCAGGTTGCGCAGCGCGCCGCTGCGCAACACCAGCGCTACCCGGCGGCGGTAGCCCTCGCCGTGGTCGTCCTTCTGCATCCGCAGCGCCGTGTCGATCCGCGAGAGCGCCAGGTGCGGGTCGATCGGGTGGCGACCGTCGCGGAAGGCGCCGCCGTCGTCGACCAGGATCAGGTGGGCGCCGTCGATGGCACCGTTGGCGGCTTCCTCACCGATACGCTGGACGGCGCGGCGGAGGCCCTCTTCGGGGCGATAGGCGGCGGTGATGATCTTGACCGCTCCGGGATCCTCGGCGAATTCGGCCAGCATCGCCTCCAGGCTGTAGGTGCCCAGCGACTGGGCCATCGCCTGGTACTCCTCGAGGGGCATCACGTCTTCCTTGAGATGCCCTCCGAGGATGATCGGGTGGGTCAGCTCCATGCGCTTGTGAGGCCGGACCTGCTTGCCCGTCTGCATCTGCGGGCGGCGGCCGAGGATGCTGCGAAGGGAGAAGTGCTCGATCTCTCGCTCACGGTCGATGGCGGGGTTGGTGACCACCGCTACCGTCTCCTTGAAGTAGTCGGCCAGGTTCTGGCGCTGGTCGTTGAGGCACGCCAGGGCGCCGTCGTAACCGAGCGAGCCGATCTTCTCGTTACCGGTGCCGGCCAGCCGCTCGACCGCGTCGAGGTCCTCGCGGTCCCAGCCGAAGGCCGCCAGCAGGCGGCTGTGGTCGGGCGCCGCTGAGCCGCCGTCAGAGAGGTACTCGCGGTAGTAGCGTTCGTGCTGCTTGGTGGCCTTGGTGGGCACCGGCCCCTCGAGGTGCTGGCGGTAGCCGCGGATGCCGGGCCAGCGATGGCGCGCCAGCTCGTTGACCCGCCGCTGGATCTCGGGGTGCCGCAGCACGCGCACACGATGGCCGCGCTCGACCTGGACCGCGATGCGCTCGCCGGGGGCCAGCGGCTCGGGGTCGGCGGTCATCGCCTCGATCGGGATCACGCCCTTCTCCGACGAGAAGAAGAACTCCTTCTCGGTCTCGCCGAACCAGAGCGGGCGCAGCCCCATCGCGTCGACGCCAAACACGCACTCGTCGCCGTAGCGGCTGACGATGGCGGCGGGGCCCTGCGAGTACGGACCCCAGATCTGGCGGAAGAACATGTAGGTGTCCTGGAGGACGGGAGGCAGCTGCCTGATCTCGCTCAGGATCGGCGGGAAGAGCATCTCCAGCGCCTCGATCAGGGTCATGCCGTACCTGAGCACCAGGGTCTCGAGCGTGCGATTGAGATCCTGGCTGTCGGAGCCGCCACTCACCAGCTGGGTGCCCACCGCAAGGGCCTCGTCGCGGAGCCTGGCGATGGTGTTGATCTCGCCGTTGTGGCCCAGCATGCTGAAAGGCTGGACCCGGGCGAAGGAGGACGCCGTGTTGGTCGAGTAGCGGTTGTGGCCGATGGTGATGGCTGACAGGAAGTCGGGCTGCCGCAGCTCGGGGAAATAGCGGGTCAGGGTCTCGGCGCTGCCCCTGATCTTGTAGACGCAGGAGTCAGCGCTCAACGAACCGACGTGTATCACCGTCTCTCGCTCGATCGCCAGCTGGACCTGGAACAGGCGCGTGTTGACCTCCTCCGGCAGCCCCTGGTTGAGGAACCCGGCCAGCTGCCAGAACTCAGGCTCTTCCAGCTGGGCGGCCGGGCCCAGCGCGTAAGGCTGGACCAAGCCGGCGCCGCTCCAGAGGATGTCCGCGCCGGCGGCCTTGAACTGCTGCTCGACCCACTCCTTGACTCTGCCGGCGCCCTCGAGGTCGCGCGGCACCAGGAAATGACCAACGAAGAAGCGCGGATGGGTGGTGACGGCCTCGAAGAGCCCGGCCTGGACCAGGCGTTTGGCCCAGATCCGGCGGGGGATGTCGGTGAGCACTCCGCACCCGTCGCCCTCGCCGTCGACGATGCCCGAACGGTGGGCCATCATCATCAGCGCCTCGATCGTGCGCTTGACGTTGCCGTGAGATGCGCCGCCCTTCTTACGGACGTTGGCGATCAGCGCACAGGCGTCGTGCTCATCGAGAAGGAGGTCCCGCTGTTCCTCTGCGGGGACGGGTCGCATCAAGATCGCCTCCAATACGTCGGACGGGCCCACGCCTGTGTGTATGGTGGGAGAAGTTTCGAGGCGGGATTGCATCATAACAACGAATTTCCGTTTCGTCGAACATGACTGAGCAGTCAGGTTGAGCGCGCACCGGACGGCCCGGCGTGATGGAGTGCGACCGAGGGAGCGATGGCTGATTTCGTGCTCTTGCGCCGGTGCGGCGCCTCTCAGCCAACCTTCAGGCTGCTCTCAGACGCACCTTAGCCGGAGGACCAAGACTGGAACCCATGGCACGGATCGCCCCCTTCCTCGCGAACCCCGTCGCATTGAGCGCGGCGGTGGCCCAGTTCGGGCTCACCGGCCTGCTGGCGGCGGGGGCCGGGCTGCTGTGGTCCTGGGCCTTGCGAACGACCGCGATCGCGGGATAGACCTGCCGCGAGCCGGCCTCTGGTCGGCCCTAGGTCGCCGGCTGCAGCTGAGCCTCCAGGCGCTTCTGCAGGAACTGGAGGATGAAACGCGCCGCGACCGCGGCGACGGCCATCACTCCGGGCACCAGGAGCAGGTGCAGCCAGAGCACCGAGCCGTAAAGAGGCAGCACCAGCATCACAAGCCCGAGTCCAAACACCGCCGCGTAGGTGCCCCCGAGAGCAATCAGCGGGAAGCGCTCGGCATATCGGAACTGCTCCGGGATCTCGGTTGGAACGTTGCCGCCGTACCGGGGCCCCATCACCTGCAAGCTGGCAACGTGGTGCAGGTTGGGCGTGACACGAGCGGCCACCTGGACCTGGTTCTGGGGAATCTGCTTCAAGAGCCTCCGTTCGACGTTGAGGTAGGCGTCCTTCTGCCGGGTCCGGATCTGAAGCATGCCCAGGCCGTAAACGGTTGAGACCGGCGCGGCGCTGACCATCTGGCCCTGGACGAGGTCGGGACTGGCCTTCCTATCCCTGAGCGCCAGCACCAGCGCCGGCCAGATCAGGGTGCCGGGGACCACGATCGCGACCAGGAACACGAGCGCATCCTCGAGCCGCAGGGGCAGGTCCTTGAAGAGCAGGAAGAGGATCACCCCGACGATCAGCAGCGCCACCTGGAACACCGCCAGGTAGAGCGAGAGCCGGATCACGCGGGCGGGGCTGTAGCCCTCCAGCATCCTGGCCTGCAGAGCTCGATTGGCGCCCTTGGGGGGCGGAGGCGGCGCGAACTGCGCCTGGCGCTGCTTGGGCTTGATCTTGCGCTGCTGAACGCGCATCTGCTGTTTCGGCACGCCAATACTCTAGCCGCTGTCTGAGCACCGCCCCGGGAGGCGCCGCGAAGCACGAACGGATCAGCTCGAGGGCGATTAATCAGGCAACAGGCGCCAGCTGCGGGACTTCTGTAGGGACGAAGTGCAAGACCGCGAGGAGGACTCTGGACGCCTGTTGCCTGGCGATGAAGGCTTTCCGATCCGGGTGTGAACACCCATATCTTGTGCCTCGCCCGGCATACTACCCCACTATATAGCGGGCTGTCAAGGGCCGGGACGGCCTGATGGCGGTAGCGCCTACGCCGTCGCCTATATCGAGTCTGGCCTGCCCTCTCGCGGCCGGGCGAAGCGCCCCAGCCCCTGGACGCCACTGCCATGCCCCGGCATCGCATGAGCAACCCGGGCCCCGAAGAGCCGGCGCATGAGCGTCGTGTTGGCGCCCATCATGAGCGCGAAAAGACACAACGCCGCGACCAGGAGCACCGCAGCGATGAGGCGATCGTTCTTGCTGCCCAGCGTTTCGACCGGCGGCAGGGCAACGATCGGCTGTCGCTGCGTGGGGGGTGCGGTACCGGACCCGGCCGGCGGCGCGAGGGTGGTCTGCGGCGGCACGAAGGCGGGCGGCAAGGCCGCCACGCCGGTGTCTGCCGGGGCCGGGAAAGTCAGCTGAGCGGTCGGGGCCAGATCAAAAGTCGGGGGCGGAGGCGTAAACGTGATCGCGTCGGCACCGGGTTTGAGCCAGACCTCGCGGTCATAGAACTGCGGCACCAGGACAACCGTCAGCCTTCCGTCCTTGACCAGCGCCCCGATGTCGGCGAACAAGATCGACTTGCCATCGGGCGCCAGCTTGCCCACCGCGGTGGTGGTGCAGTCGTACGGCGGGACGTCCGACCACGGTCCGTTCTGCTGGGGGCCGAACGGAGCTGTGGCCCGGCAGGCTTCGACGCTGGGGCTGGCCGGCGCGCTGCCGTCGAAGTGCAGGGTCAGCAGTCCCACTTTGGCACCCGAGGGGATGGTCAGAGACAGCCCGGAGATGGCGTCGGCCGCACCCTTGGTGCCCACCCCGGAGGGGAAGGGCGGCAGTGGCGTGGCGGGAGCCTGCTGGTCGCCCCCCGCGCCTTCCACAAAGAGGTCCCCAGCGTTGACGCCGGCAGGAGCCGGAGGCGCCACGATGCCCTGGTTCTGAACGTTCCACCAGGCGGTCACGGCCGGGGCGGTGGTGTCCGCCACCGCCGTCGTGCTGGCACCCAGGGCCGAGACCACGGCTGCGCTGATCGCCGCCAGCGCCGCACCGGTGCCAAGAAGGTCGCGCCTCATCCGGGCACCTCCACAAGGGCACCCAGGTCGACCGCCGCGCCCGAACGCCTGACCACGGTCTCGTCGGTGCCCAGGTACGCCGCAACAACCCGAGGATGGCGGACCACCTCATCGGGGGCGCCTTCGGCCACCACCGTGCCGAGATCGAGCGCGAGCAGTCGATCGGAGACGTGAGTGACCAGAGGGATGTCGTGCTCGATCACGACCATGGCGCATCCCGTCTCCTTGCGAATCCGGCCCAGCAGGTCAGCCAGCGCCTCGGTCTCACGCTGGGCGATGCCCGACGAGGGTTCGTCCAGGATCAGCACCGCCGGGTCATGAGCCAGCACCATGGCCAGGTCGACCACCCTGCGGCTGCCGGTGGAGAGCTCGCGGACGAACTTGTCCCGGAACGCGCTCAGCCCCATCATCTCGACCAGGTCGGCGACCGTCCATGCCACGTCGTCTTCGACAGCACGAACCTCGGGCAGACAGAGCGCGGCGGCAGCATGGTCGCGCATCGGAAGATGCCGCTCCAGCGCGGTCGCCAGGTTCTCCGCGACCGTCATCGAGGGGAAGATCCGGGCGTCCTGGAACGACCGCCCGAGCCCTTCCCAGGCGCGGTCGTCGGGCGCCCAATCGGTGACGTCGACGCCCGCCAGCAGGACCTGGCCGGACACCGGCCGGACAAAGCCCGAAAGGAGGTCGAACACGGTGGTCTTGCCAGCCCCGTTGGGTCCGATGATGCCAAGGATCTCCCCTCGCGCCACCTCGAAGCTGACGTCATCGACGGCCCGGATGCCGCCGAACGCCGCCACCAGGTGATGCGCTTCGAGGACCGGGCCCTGCACCCGGTTGGCGAGGTCGATCCGTTGTCGCGCATAGCCGTTGTCGCTGACGGCGGCCGCGGTCGGGGTCGGCTCCGCGACCGACGGCGGGTTGGTTGATATGCCGCTGGGCTTGGCTCGCGGCTGCGTCATCTGAGGGTGACCGTCGGCCTCCTCGGTGGGTTGGCCGCCTTCCCGCGCCGCACCCAACAGGAACACCGAACGGAGCACGTCCTCACGCTCCAGCAGGTCCCTGGCCGCCCCTTCGAAGCGGACCTCCCCCTTCTCCATGAAATAGACCCTGTCGGCGATGGGCAGAACCATGTTCACCGACTGCTCCACGATCAAGACGGTGACTCCCTGGTCTCGCAGCTCGCGGACCAGGCGGAGGAGCTGCTCGACGATCAAGGGCGCCAGCCCCAGGGAGAGCTCGTCGATGACCAGCAGCCGGGGGCGCGCCACGAAGGCCATCCCCAATCCGAGCTGCTGCTGAACTCCACCGGAGAGGTTCCCGGCGAGGTTGTGGAGGGCATCGCGAAGAGACGGGAAGCGCTCCAGGATCTGGGCCTGCCGCTGGTCCGCCTCGCCGTCGTGGACATCCCATCGAGCCAGCCGGAAGTGCTCCGCGACCGTCAGCGTGGGGAAGATCGCCCGGCCCCCGGGCACCTGGACGATACCCAGGCGCAGGCGCTGGTCGGGGCGGAGCTTGGTGATGTCGAGGCCGTCGAAGAAGATCTCGCCGCCGCTCGCCGGGTTTAGTCCGGAGACCGCCCGGAGCAGCGTGGACTTGCCCGCGCCGTTGGTCCCCAGAAGCGCCACGATCTCGCCGGCGCGCACCTCCAGGTCGACGCCGAAGAGGACCTGGACATGGTCGTACTCGACGTCGACGCCGCGGCAGACGAGCAGTCCGTCGGCGGCGCTCCGGACCGGGGTCTTCGGTGGGACGGGAGTCCGGGCCGCTGTTGCCGGCCGCTCCGAATCGCGATCCGCGACCAGGCTCGGGACCAGAATCCCCCGTCGCCGCGCCACCCGCCGGAGAACAGCGTCGCGAATCCCATAGCCCACCTCCGCCAGCCCGCCCGGCGCGAAGTTGAGGATGAAGAGCGCTCCGGTGGAGATGCCGAGCGTGTCCAGCCCCGCCAGCCCGTACGTCTGGCCGACGTAATGGAGCCCCTCATAGATGACCGCTCCGGCGATCGCGCCCGCAGGGGAGGTGAGGCCGCCAACCACGGCGAAGATGAAGACCTCGACGTTGATCCCGAGCGAGAACGCCTGTCTGTCGACGGCTCCCGTCAGGAAGGCCAGCAGGCCCCCCGCTACCGCCGCCATGAAGCCGGAGACGGCGAACGCGGCCAGCCGCGTGCGAGTCGAGCTGATGCCGAATGACTGCGCCGAGCGCACGTTGTCGCGGGTGGCGATCATCACCCGCGCCGAGCGGCTGCGGCGGATGCTGCGCGCGGAGAGGTAGGCGAGAAGCAAGAAGGCGACGCACAGGTAGTAGAAACCGTAGGCGCCGCGGACGTCGAGCCGCTGCCAGAGGATGGGCCGAAGCACCTGGCTGTCGGGGTCGGGCAACAGCCAGGCGGTGTAGTGGCGATCCAGGACGATGTTCTCCACCGTGGCCGCGAAGGCAAATGTGACCACCGCCAGGAACAGCCCCTGGGTGCGCAGCGCTGGGAGTCCGATGATCACTGCCAGCACGCCGCCGGCCAGTCCGGCCAATGCGAGGCAGACGAAGAAGTCCTGACCGTGGCTTGCCGACAGCCCTCCGGCGACGGCGGCCCCCAGACCGGCGAAGGCCATCTGTCCCAGGGAGATCTGACCGGCCCAGCCGCTCAGGATCACCAGGGAAACCCCGACGATGGCGTAGATGATGACGATGTCAGCGAAGCCCATGAAGCGCTGGGCGACGTAGATCGGGGCTGCCAGCAGCACCCCGGCACCCAGCGCCGCGGCGGCGACCCGAAGGACCCGGACCTCGGGCAGGCGGCGCAGCTCGACCGGGATGGGCCGGAACTCCTGGAGCGTGCGGAAGCTCTGCATCCCGGTCTCGAACGCCCGCACGACCTGGCCCGAGCGAGGGACCAGCGACACCAGGATGATGGGTAGGAGCAGGGCCGAGGCGAGGTCGGGGCGGTTGGTCCCGTAGAAGGAAGCCTGCTCCACCACCCCGACCAGCATTCCGCCGAGCAGCGCCAACCGGAGCCGCTCCATCCGGCCGATGACCGCGGCCGCCAAGCCGTAGAGAAGGATCAGCGGGCTGAGCCCGGTGCCGGTCGGCAGTCCGATCACCGACGCGCGCAGAAATATGGCGACCCCCGAGCACAGTCCCGCGATCGCCCAGACGATGGTGGACAGCGACGCGACAGGGATGCCCAGGAGCAGCGCCCGGTCAGCGTTCTCGGCCGAGGCCCGGACCGCCACCCCTATCCCGGTGCGCTGGAAGAACATCGTGAGCCCCGCCAGGACCAGCAGCCCGACCAGCACCACCACCAGGTGGTTGCCGTTGAAGATGACGCCCTCGAACTCGACCTTGAACTCCGAGAACGGCGTTGGAAAGTTTCCCGGCAGAACGGACTGGTTGGCGAGCCACTTGGGCAAATAGATCTCGGGAAGGGTGAGGAGCTGGGCGACTCCGATGGTGGCCACCGTGGCGATGATCCGGGCCCGAGTCAGGAACCGCCTCATGATCAGGACCTCGACCAACGCCCCCAGCGCGGCCGCCCCAACCAGAGCCAGCGCCACGGCGCCGAAATAAGGCCAGTGATGGTTCGTCACCAGTAGCAGCGCCGCCAGCGCCGGCACCAGCCCGAGTCCGACCTGGGCGAAGCTGATGATGCGGTTGGCGCGGTAGACCAGGATCAGGCCCATGCCGACCAGGCCGTAGAGGATCCCCGCGATCGCCCCCAGGAGGATCACCCCGAGTGGCACTCCGAGGGGATATGGGATCGGCCCCAGGTGCCCGTAGGTGGCACGGCCGAAGACCAGCTCGACCAGCGTCACCGTGAGGAGCGCGCTCCCAACCAGCCGCAGGGTCCCCCCCACGCGCTTATCGCGCCAGACTTCTTGGAGCAACTCCCACGCTCTGTGGGCCATCAGACCCCCGGCGGCAGGCTCGGTTCCCCGGTGGTCCACTGACCCAGCTGGTAGCGAGCCCCGCCGTTCAGGGGGATGTACGAACCGGGTTTGTTGTTGGTGGCCGAGTTCGTAGTGCCGTCCCAATAGACCTCGCGCTGGTCCGAGATGCCTGCATACGAGCCAGGCAGGTTGGGATCGGTACCCCATTTGACGTACTGGTGATAGACGTCGTGGAGAGCCAGGTAGGGACTCCGGTACGGGCCCCGGAAGGCGGCGGCCTCGAAGGTGCCGGGATTCAGATTTGGTCCAGTCTGGTTGAGGATGTACGAGATCGCCGAGAAGTAACCCCAGGGGAGGTTAGCGCTGGTGTAGGGGTCGCCGGACTGACCTTCGGTATGCCACACGGTGGCGGCGTCGGTCTTGGTGAAGGGCAGGTTGTCGTACTGGTCACTGGGCCCAAAGGCGTGCTTCCACTCGCTGGGGTTGTACAGCTGGCCGAGGACGTCGTAGTCGACCAGCCCACTGCCCACCAGGACCTCTTCGGGGTAGTAGTTCTGCTGCGCCTCCGCGGTCGTGCCATATACCGGCGCGATGGGGTCGGAGAACCACAGGATGCTGGTGTCGCCGTGCTGCTTTTCCTTGGCCACGTCGTTGGTCGCCTGCGCTGTGGCGGTGGTGGTGTCCGACGAGTAGGACACGATCTCTGCGCTGTTGGGTGCGCAGGCGTTGATGATCGCGGCCAGGTGGTTGGCCGACTCCACCGTGACGTCGTACTGGGGCACTACGATGGCGACTTTGCGGGTCTGTGTCTGCAGCACCCCGGTGGGATCCCCGGCAAAGCGCGCTGGCTTGTTGGCGAGTTTCTTGCACCAGTACTCGCCCGTGATCTCGGCCTGGAAATCGCCGCCCATGAGAACGTCCCAGTGCCAGGGCCGGTGGGCGGTGTTGAAGTTATCCGTGAAGTGCCAGCCGCCCCAGTTGAGGACGTGGTCCTTGCTCAACTGATCGAAGAACTCGGGGGTATTGGTGTTGTTGTCGTACACCACAGCGAATGGATGCAGCTGCGCCATGGCGTCGGCGTCGGTGCGGAAGCAGGTCGGGTCCGGCGGCACCGGCGAGCAGTTGCCCTGGAAAAACTGGAGGTGGACCTTGCGTCCATACAGCTCGTAGTGCGAGTTGATGAACTGCTCCGCCACGGGGATGAAGCGCTGCTGGTCAGCCGGGTCCGAGTAGAGGCCGACGCCCTCCTCGATGGCCTTGACGGCCGGGTTGTCCTTCTCCCGGTAGTAGAGGATCAGGATGGAGTTGCCGGTCACCCCACTCCAGGTCGAGCCGCCGTTGTTGCCCACGAACGCAGGGGTGCAGGGTGGCGCCTGGACCAACTCGCCGAACTGGCGTCCGTTGACGCAGTGCTTGGTATCGCCTGCGGGTCTGCCGGTGTTGGAGAGCGCCTGCCCCGAGGCGGGGCCGCCCAGCGCCGCCGGGCCCAGAGCTGCGCCGGGAACGCTTCCATTAGGGGCCGCTGACGCGGTCGCGCCAGGGCTGGCGCCACCGGGCCCGGCGTAGCTGGCGAATGGGGAGGTAGCCGCGGTGGGGGCCTTCGAGGGCGCCACCACCACCAGCACCAGCATGGCGGATACGAGCACCATAAATGGCGCGTAGCGGAAAGCAATCAGCACCCCCAGCCCTCCTCGTCGTCGCGCGCTGGGACGCTACGGCCGTGCCTCAGCCCCCTGAGCAGCCGCACAGATACAGCGATGGGTCTTTCGCTTGCCGTCAATTCCTACCCCGCGACCCGGCCGCAGCCGGGCGCCACCCCTAAAGAACGCTGGCGTACCGCAACGTAACAGCCTGGCCCGGTGGTGTCAAATTGCGGCTGTCAGCTGACCTCCCGCCCATCGAACCGGATTCCCAGCGCCTGAGAGAACCCGGCCACCAGCAACTCCACCAACTCGCCGGTACCCGGCACCCTGGGCAACAGCTGATCCAGGCTGATCGATACGGGTTTGGCCTCACGCGCCGCCGGGTCCGTCATCAGGGCGGGCAGGTCGCCCTGGCGATCCTGCAGCAGCAGGCTGCCATGCTGCAGAAAAGCACCGCGGCTGCGCCACTGCGCGCTGGCGATCAGCTTGCGCCCATCAACCAATACCTCCTCAGCCGAGGCCGACGCGAAGCAGATCGGTGTCAGGCCTGACGCCGGACGGGGCTCGCACGGGGCGCCCTCACCGCTGATCCCAAGCGTCGCCAGCCCGGCGAGCAGGGCTTCGGAGATGGCGTGGTAGCTCTGCATAAGGGTGCCGCCTACGGCGGGGTCCTGCTGGGAGGCGACCACCGAGTAGGTCACCTCGTGGTCGTGCAGCAGCGCCTGCCCACCGGTGGGCCTTCGCACCACGTCGAGCCCCGCCGCGCGCACCGCGTCCAGGTCGAGGATCTCCTCCCGCTGGCCCAGCCCCAGAGAGATGCAAGCCGGCTTCCATGAGTAGAAGCGCAGCGTGGCGGGCCGCCGACCGGCAACCAGCTGGTCCAGCAGTTCGCGGTCTCGGGCCATGTTCTCGGCGCCGGTTGCGGGGCCGTCGATGACCAATGACCACTCCGGCGTGGTCAGAGCGCCGAGAGCCGGATCAGACGTTGAAACGGAAGATCGTGGTGTCTCCATCCTGGAAAACGTACTCCTTGCCCTCGATGCGCACCTTGCCCAGCGCCCGCGCCTCGGTCCACCCGCCGGCGTCGACCAGCTCCTTCCAGCCGATCACCTCGGCCTTGATGAAGCCTCGCTCGAAGTCGCCGTGGATGACCCCGGCGGCCTGCGGTGCGCGCGCGCCGCGCCGGATTGTCCAGGCGCGGCACTCCGTCTCCCCCGCGGTCAGGAACGTGATCAGGCCGAGGACCTCGTAGGCAGCCCGAGCCAGGCGTCCCAGGCCCGACTCCTCGAGCCCCAGCGATGCCAGGAACTCGAGGCGGTCGCCGGCGTCGATGTCCTGCAGCTCCGACTCGATCCGCGCGGAGATGGGCAGCCAGTGGGCACCCTCGGACGCGGCCACCGCGGCGACCTCGTCGAGGCCCGGACCGTCGCTGCGAGCGGCGTCGGTCTCGGCGACGTTGGCGACGTAGATCACGGGTTTGAGCGTGAGCAGGCTGAGCTCCCTGACGCGCTGACGTTCCTCTTCCGTGAGCCCCAGGCGGCGGGCCGGGACGGCCTCGTCGAGAGCCTTCTCGATTCGCTCCAGGACTTCCAGCTCCGCCTGCGCCTCCTTCTGCTGGCGCGCCAGCTTGGCGGTTCGATCCTTGCGCCGGCGCACGGTGTCGAGGTCCGCGATCATCAGCTCGTAGTCGACGGTGGCGATGTCGGCGGCGGGGTCGAGGCGGCCGCTGACGTGGGTGACGTTGGGGTCCTCAAAGCAGCGCACGACCATCGCGATGGCGTCGCACTCGCGGATCTGGGCCAGGAACTGGTTGCCCAGGCCCTCTCCCTCGGAGGCGCCCTTGACTAACCCGGCGATGTCGACAAAAGTCACAGTCGCGGGGATGGTCTTGGGTGGCTTGAACAGCCTGCTGAGCGCCTCCAACCGCTCGTCAGGGACCTCGACGATGCCGGTGTTGGGCTCGATCGTGGCAAAGGGGTAGTTCGCCACCAGGGCGCCGGCCCGTGTCATGGCGTTGAACAGCGTCGACTTGCCCACGTTGGGCAGGCCGACGATCCCGATGCTGAGGCCCACCTAGGTTCGCTCCAATTCCGAGGGCTCAGCCTGCCGCGGGCTGGACTGGCAGGACCTCGACCGCGCGGGCGCGCCAGCGGGCACGGTCGATGAAGATCTTGGCGCCGCATTTCTCGCAGTAGAGGCGTATGTCGGCGCCGATCGCGCTGACGACAAAGCTCTGCCCGCCGCAGGCGTGTGACTTGCGCAGCCGCACACGCATCGAGGGTTGCGCGTCAGGCATCGGCGGGCGTGCCACCGCGCCTCACTCCTGATCGAGTCGGTACGCCTTGTGGAGCGCCCGAACCGCGTCTTTGGCGCGCTCCCGGGCCACGATGCAGGTGATCCGGATCTCGCTGGTCGAAATCATGTCGATGTTGATCTCGGCGTCGGCCAGGGTCTTGAACATCTGCGCGGCGATGCCCGGCTGGCCCAGCATGCCCGTGCCGACGATGGACACCTTGGCCACTTTCGAATCGGTGAGGATGCCCTCCGCCTCGATCTCGCGGCTGGTCTTCTTGACCAGCCTCTCCGCCTGCGTGAGGTCGTCGGATCCCACAGTGAACGAAAGGTCGGTGACCCCCTCCCGGGACACGTTCTGGATGATGACGTCGACGCTGATGCCCTTGTCGGCAAGCGGGGTGAAGATGCGGGCGGCGATTCCCGGCTTGTCGGGCACGCCGACCAGGGTCAGCTTGGCGACGTCCTCTTCCGAGGCGATTCCGCGAACTCGATTTCTCTCTTCCACCTCAGGGCTCCGTGTGATGAGCGTACCCGCGCCGCCGTCGAAGGTGCCTCGCACCCGGATCGGGATGTCGTACAGCTCGCCGATCTCCACCGCCCGGGGATGCATCACCTTGGCGCCAAGCGAGGAGAGCTCGAGCATCTCGTCGTAGCTGATCGCCGGCAGCAGGCGCGCCTCGGGGACGACGCGCGGGTCGGCTGTCAGGATGCCGGGGACGTCGGTGTTGATCTCGCATTCGTCAGCCTTGAGCGCGGCCGCCAGCGCCACCGCCGTGGTATCCGAGCCGCCCCGCCCCAGGGTGGTGACGTCGAGCGTCCTGTTGACTCCCTGGAACCCGGCGACCACCACCGTCATGCCCTTCTCCAGCTCCCGGATCACGCGGGTCGGGACGACGTCGAGGATGCGGGCGCGGGTGTGGGAGTGGCTGGTGCGGATGCCGGCCTGGGCGCCCGACAGCGACAGAGCGGGGACCCCCAGCGCCTGCAGCGCCATCGCCATCAGCGGCGCCGTTATCGTCTCGCCGGCGGAGAGCAGGCTGTCCATCTCGCGCGCGGGCGCGTCCTTGGTGATACGCGAAGCGAGCTTGACCAGCCGGTCGGTGGTGTCGCCCATGGCGGAGACGACCACCACCACGCCGGTCTCGGCGGCGATCCCGGCGACGCGCTCGGCCACGCGTCGGATCTTGGCCGGCGACCCGACCGAGGTGCCGCCGTACTTCTGCACCACCCAGCGGCGGTTGCGGGCCGGGCTCATGCCCCTGCCTCGGCGGCCGGCTCGCCATCGATGTCCTCGACCTCGGCTCCGCGGCTGCGCAGGTCGAGGACCAGGGTCCTACCGTGCAGTCCGAAGCCTGACGCCACCCCGGCCATCGCCGCGGCGACTCGATCCCCAAGACCTTCGACGGTGCGGTCGTGGAGCGCCAAAACGGTGGGCCCGGCGCCGCTGAGGAAAGCCCCACCGGCGCCGGCCTCGTTCGCGGCGGCGATCATCTCGGCCAGGCCGGGCACCAGGCTTGAGCGGTACGGCTGGTGCAGCCGGTCCTGGGTGGCGATGCGAAGGTCCTCGATCCGGGCCTCCCCGATGGCCGCCAGTAGCATCGCCAGCCGGCCCAGGTTGTGGACCGCGTCGGCGCGGCTGTACTGCTCGGGCAGCACCTGCCGGGCGGACTCGGTCGCGACCAACAGGTCGGGAATGAAGAGCGCGGCGCCGAGGCGGTCGGACCAGGCCAGGTCGCGCGCCAGGTACCGGCCGTCGCCCTCGTCGGCGACCATCACAAAGCCGCCGCGCAGCGCCGCGGCAACGTTGTCGGGGTGTCCCTCCAGCGACACCGCCATGTCGAGGAGACGGTCGTCGTCAATGGGGCTGCCAGAGACGGCGCGGGCGGCGACCAGGGCGCCGACGATGGTGGCGGCGCTGCTGCCCAAACCTCGCGCGAGCGGGATCCGATTGTGCTCGCGGATGCGCAGACCACGGGTCTCGTAGCCAGCAGCGTCGAAGTACTTCTGCAGCGTCATGTGGAAGAGATTGCTGCGATCCGTCGGCACGGTGCCGGCGCCCTCGCCGTCGACCTCGATGCTCACGTCCGTGCCCGTCTCCCAGACTTCGAAGACGTCCACCAGGTCGAGGGCCAGTCCGAGGACATCGAAACCGGGCCCCAGGTTGGCGGAGGTGGCGGGCACGCTGACGCGCACTCCGGCCGGCCGGGTCGGGGTCGGGTTGGGGCCGCTCACAGCTTCAGGGCTTTGGCGATGGCACGCGCGTTGGCGGGCAGCCGCAGGGGCGGGAGCAGGTGCTCCTCGGTGGCCGAAGGGTCCTTGAGCCCGCTGCCGGTCAGGACGCAGACCACGGTCGACTCGGGTGGCACCCGGCCGGCGTGTGACAGCTTCGCCAGCAGCGCCAGGGAGGCGCTGCTGGCGGGCTCGGCGAAGATGCCTTCGCTGGCCGCGAGCAGGCGCTGGGCGCTCAGGATCTCGCCATCGGTGACGGCTTCGATCACCCCGCCGCTCTCGTCTCGAGCCGTTGTCGCCTGCTCCCATGAGGCGGGGTTGCCGATCCGGATGGCCGACGCCACCGTCCTGGGATCTGCCACGACCTCGCCGCGGACGATCGGCGCGGCGCCCTCGGCTTGGGCGCCGATCATCTGCGGCAGCTGGGTGCTGAGGCCGTCGGCGTGGTACTCCTTGAAGCCCTTCCAGTAGGCGGTGATGTTGCCGGCGTTGCCAACGGGGATGAAGAGCATGTCGGGGGCGTCGCCGAGGGCGTCGACGACTTCGAAGGCCGCCGTCTTCTGGCCCTCGATGCGGTTGGGGTTGACCGAGTTGACCAGCGTCACTCCGGCGCTCTCGCTGAGCAGCCTGACCGCCTCCAGCGCGTCGTCGAAGTTGCCCTCGATGGCCACCACTCTGGCGCCGTAGACCTGGGCCTGGACCAGCTTCGACGGCGCGATCTTGCCCTCGGGGATCAGCACCACGCACCGCAGCCCGAAGCGGCCCGCGTAGGCCGCGGCGCTGGCCGAGGTGTTGCCGGTGCTGGCGCACATCAGGGTGTGGCTGCCAGCCTCCAGCGCCTTGGCGACCGCCACCACCATGCCGCGGTCCTTGAAGGACCCGGTCGGGTTCAGGCCCTCGAATTTGAAGTAGAGCTCCCGAACACCGAGCTCGGGGCCGATGTTGAGCGAGCGGATCAGGGGGGTGTCGCCCTCGTTGAGGCTGATCCGGGGGGTCCGATCGGTCAGCGGCAGGCGATCGCCGAAACGTGCGATGACACCGCCGGGAACGATTCGACCGTCAGCGCCACCGGCCGCGGTCCGGGCGGGGCGCGCCATCACTGAACCCGCAGGAAGGCGTGGACGCGGCGGACGCAGTCGAGGGCCTCGAGCTCGGCGCGGGCGGCTCGAAGCACGCCCTCCACGGCCGGGTGGGTGAGGATGACCAGCTCGGCGCTGGTGGCTTCGGCGTCGATGCTCTTCTGGTTGATGGAGTCGATCGAGATCCCGTGGACCCCGAAGACGCGGGTGATGTCGGCGAGCACTCCGGGCCGGTCCTCCACCGCCATCCGCAGGTAGGCGCGGCTGATCACCTCCTCCATCGGCCGCACCGGGTAGTTGCGGTCGAACCACATCGGGATCCGGTTGTTGACGCCCTTGCGCATCGAGTGGACCAGGTCGATCAGGTCGCCCACCACGGCACTGGCGGTGGGACGGCCGCCGGCGCCCTCGCCGTAGAGCAGCACGGAGCCAACCAGGTCGCCGTCGACGACCACGGCGTTGTTGCTGCCCCCCACCTGGGAGAGCAGATGGCTGTGCTTGATCAGCGTTGGATGGACCCGAAGCTCGACCGCGCCTTCGCGCTTGCGCCCCTCGGCGACGAGCTTGATCGAGTAGCCCAGCTCGGCGGCGTAGCCGAAGTCCTTGGGGTCGAGCTCGGTGATCCCCTCACGATAGATCTGGTGGGGGTGGAAGCGAGAGCTGAAGGCGATCGAGCTCATGATGCAGAGCTTGTAGACCGAGTCATGGCCGTCCACGTCAGAGCTCGGGTCGGCCTCGGCGTAGCCGAGCTGGCGCGCCTCCTCGAGGGCGACGTCGTAGGTCTTGCCGGCGGCCATGCCGTCGAGGATGTAGTTGGTGGTGCCGTTGATGATCGCCTCGATCGAGGTGATCTCATTCGCCAGCAGGTCGATCTTGAACGTGGAGATCAGCGGGATGCCGCCGCCGACGGCGGCCTCGAAATAGATGTCGACCTCATTCTCCAGGGCGAGCTCCAGCAGGTCGGGTCCGTACTTGGCCATCACCTCCTTGTTGGCGGTGACGATGTGCTTGCCCGCCTGGATCGCCCGGCGCAGGTAGTCGTGGGCCGGCTCGACGCCACCGATGACCTCGACGATGATGTCGACGGATGGATCGGCGAGGACTTCCGCCGCGTCCGCGGTGACCGGCGCGGCGGGCGAGTAGCGGCGGGCCTTGGCAACGTCGCGCACCAGGACACGACGCAGCTTGAGGTCCACACCGGTGCGCCGGCTGACCAGGTCGCTGCTCATCTCCAGCCGCTCAGCCACCTGCGAACCGACGGTGCCCAGGCCGAGCAGGCCGACTCCGAACTCCGTGGCCTCGGCCATAGTTCGCGAATTCTAACGGAGCGCAGTTCCAGCGAAGCCCGGCGCCGGGAGGCTTTATGACGGGGCAGTCAGAAGTAGACTGCACCCGTGCGGGACCACAAAGGAGTGCTGGTGGTCGGGACCATCACCCAGGACTTCGTCGACAGCCCCGGGATCACTCTCGACGGCGAGCTGGGAGGTTCGGCGACGTACGCTGCCCTCGCCGCCAGGCCCTTCGGGCGGGTAGCGGTGGCCGGTGCTATGGGCCGCGACAGGGCGGCGGAGGTGATGCGGCTACTGGAGTTCGCCGACATGTCGCGACTGCTGCCCTTCGACCTGCCGACGTACAGCTGGAAGGCCCGCCGGGCCGCGGTGAACGGGGACGCGACCACCGTGGCGCGCTTCACCGGCGCCCTCGAAGGTTATGTGCCGGAGCTGGGACCCCGCGAATCGCTGCCCCGGACGGTATTTCTCGGCAGCGCCGACCCCGTATCGCAGCTGGCGGCGATCGAGGGATGCCCGCCCGACGCTTTCATCGGCTGCGACACCATGGACATCTTCATCGAGGGCCAACGCGGCACCGTCGAGAAGGTGATCAGCCAGTGCCACCTGCTGTTCGCGACGCAGCACGAGCTGGAGATGCTGGCCAAGACCCGGGGTGCCGCCGCCGCCGCGCTGCGGGTCCTGGATCTCTTCCCGCTGGTCGCCCTGGTGGTGAAGGTCGGCGCCGCGGGGGCTGTTCTGTGGACCGCCAACGACAACCGGCAGGTACCGGCGGTCGAGGTCGAGGTGGTCGACCCGACCGGCGCCGGTGACGCGCTCGCTGGCGCTTTTTTGGGCCGGCTGAGCGAAGCCGACTCGGAGGGCGAGGACGACCTCATCGACGCCCTCGAGTGGGGTGTCGTGGCGGCGTCATTCGCGATCAGCGGCGTCGGTGTGTCAGCGCTGAGCTCGGCCACCCGCGAAGACATGGCCCAGCGACTGGCGGCCTATCGCGACGGCAGGGAGACCCCCCGCCCCGGCTGAGACCTCCGCGGGGTCAGAGGTGGACCCAGGGAAAGCCTGGGATCGTCGAAAGCAAGAGGGCGACTGTCAAGAGGATGATCGCGCCGATCGTGAGCCCGCCGGAGATGTTGGCGAAACGGCCGTTGGCGTATTTCCCCATCACGCGCTTGTCGTTGATCAGGATGAACATGAAGACGAGGATCGCGGGAAGGATGAGCCCGTTGACGTCCTGGCTGAGAAGCGCGGTCGCCGTCAGCGGCAAACCGGGAAAGAGGATTGCCAGGGCTCCGAGCACGATCAGGCCGGTGAATATTCCAAAGAACGCCGGCGCCTCGCGGACGGTATGGCCGACACCGCGCTCCCAGCCGAAGGCCTCCGTGATGGCGTAGGCGGTAGACAACGGCAGGATCGACGCCGCCAGCATGGATGCCCCGGCGAGCCCGGCGACAAAAAGGGCCTTGGCGAATTGGCCCGCCACCGGGGCCAGAGCCTGGGCGGCGTCCTTGGCGTCGTTGATGTTGGTATGGCCGGCGGCGTGGAGGGTGGCCGCCGTGGCGACGATGATGAAGAAGGCGACCACGTCGGTGAATATCGACCCGACGAAGACGTCGGCGCGGGCGTAGGCCAGCTCATCATGGCGAAGTCCCTTGTCAACCACCGACGCCTGCAGATAGAACTGCATCCACGGCGTGATCGTGGTACCCACCAGCGCCACCGACAGCAGCAGGTAGTCGCTGGTCAGCTGGATGTGGGGCAAGACAGTGTGGTGCACGACGTCCATCCAAGCCGGGTGCACAGCGATGCCGGATACCACGTAGGTCAGGTAGACCAGGCCGAACGCCAGGAAAACCTTCTCTACCACGGCGTAAGAGCCGCGCAGCACCACGAACCAGACCAGCAGGGCGGCCAGGGGCACAGTGAGATACCGGGTGAGACCGAACGCTTCGCCGGCAAGCGCGATGCCGGCGAATTCTGCGATCACAGTGGCGACGTTGGCAACGAGCAGCAACAGGACCGCGAGCACGGTGATGCGCACCCCGAAACGCTCGCGGATCAGGTCTGCCAGGCCTTTGCCGCTGACCGCCCCCATGCGGGCGTTCAGCTCCTGGACCACCACCAGTGCCAGCGTGACCAGGACGAGCAGCCAGATCATGTCGTAGCCGTACTTGGCCCCCGCAGAGGCATAGGTGAAGATGCCGCCGGCGTCGTTGTCCGCCGCCGACGTGATCAGGCCCGGGCCGAGGATTCCGAGGAAGAGTAGAAGCTGGGTGCGTCGCCTACGCAGGAAGCGGGGCAGGGGCGGGACAGGTGGCCGCCGCCGAGGTCGCGCCGTCTGCACCTGGGTCGGGGTCGGGCTCGGGTTCGCCATCGCCATCCATCTCCGCTAGCTCATCCGAACAGGCGCGGCAGCCGCCGCTTGGAGGCTCGTGAGAGGACCTCCTCCATCACGTCGTCGACCGTGACGATGCCTTCCAGGTGGCCGTCGACGTCGACCACCGGAACCGCGAGCAGGTTGTACTTCCGGATCACCTCGGCGACCTCGCCATGGCTGGCGCTGAGGGGGACCTTCACGACGCTTCGAATCATGATGGCGGTGATCGGGGTATCGGGCTTGGCCACGATCAAGTCTCGTAGCGACAGCACGCCGAGAAGGTCCTCGCGATGGTCCACCACGTAGACGTAGTAGACCTGCTCCGCCTCCGGCTCCAGCTCACGCAGCCGGTCGATGGCCTCGCCGGCAGTCAGATCGCTGGAGATCGCCACGTACTCGGTGGTCATCAGGCCGCCCGCGGTGTCCTCCTCATACGCGAGCAACTCCTCGACGTCCTCGGCGTCCTCCTCGTCCATCTTGTCGAGCAAGATCTCGGCGCGCGCCTCGGGCAGGTCGGCGATAAGGTCGGCGGCCTCGTCAGGGTCCATCTCCTCGAGGATGTCGGCGGCACGCTCGTCGTCGAGGCCCTCGATCACATCCACCTGGTCCTCGGGGTCCATCTCCTCGACGACGTCTGCGGCCACATCATCTGCGAGGGAGGCGAAAATGGCGTCGCGCTGCCGGGGACTGAGGTGGTCGACGATGTCGGCGATATCCGCCGGGTGCATCTTGGCCACCTTCTGGTGGGCGATCCGGAGCTTGACCGATTCGAGGTCAGAGTGGATCGGATCGACGGCGTCCCATGCGATCAGCTTCTGGGCCCAATCGCGCCGTGCCAGGTGAGCCAGGCCCTTGCCGAGATCCTCAGCGCCCATTCGGCGCAGCAGGCCGCGACCGCCGACGTCCACGCCGACCACCAGCAGGTTCCCGCGCATCGGCGAGAGCTGAAGGTCGTTCACCCGCACCACCCGCCGCCCGTCGGTGTCGACGATCTGCTTGTCGAGGACATCGCGAGCCAGCCAGATGTCGTTGTCGGTCGCCTCGCCGAACTGCAGGTCGTCACGCGAGCTCTTGAGGGCGAGCTCCTTGGCCTCGAAGGTGCGGACCTCCGACCACGGGATCGAGCGCCCGCCCTTGCCCCGGAGGATGACGTGGTGGACGATCGGGAATGGCTCGGCGATGTGTGCCACGAGATCACCAACGCGACCGATCCGGCGCTGCTGGTTGTCGACGATCTCCGCACGGAGGAAGTCGCTCAGAAAGATCATGGCGGGCTTCCTTATCTAACAGGTCGGTGGGTCCCAGACCGGTAGCGGTCTACACGATAACGGCAAGGGTAGCGATGATGCCCTGGGCGAGGCTGAGATCGCGGTGAGATGCGGTGAGATCGAGCCGTCGGCGGGGCGGAATTCAGCCCGGTCGGCGGCTCCAATTCAGAACAGAGAGCGGCTCGAATACAGACCGGAGGCGGCTCGAATTCAGCGCCGGCCCGGCGGAGGCACCCGTCCTGAGATCAGCTCGTATTCAGCGACCTTGCTTGCAATAGGGCAAACGCACGGTTAGAATCAGCGCCGGTTCCGAATTGGAGCCGAATACGAATGGACCCCGCGGGGATTCCCTTCGCGGGCAGCCCAGACGAGCTGAAAGACGGCCCGTCGCAAAACTACAAGGATGGTGCTCATGGCCGTTACCGGATACTGCCTCAGGTGCAAGGAAAAGCGCGAGATCAGCAACCCGCAGGCGATCACGATGAAGAACGGCAAGCCCGCGACCACGGGAACCTGCCCGGTCTGCGGTACCAAGATCTACAAGATCGGCAAGGCCTGACCTTGACCGCGGCGGGCTAGAGCGCCGCCTGGAACTCAAGAGGCCGGGAGAGATCCCGGCCTCTTTCTTTTTGGACCGCCGTCAGGGCGGCCTATGCGCTCCCTCGGGGCTTGCGCCGGCGAGAACCGCGAACTGACCTGACCAGGAAGACACAGGATCCCAGGAACAGCAGAATGCTGGCCGGGAGCGCCGATCGAGATACAACGGGTGTCGCCGGCAGGGCCGATATGAGCGTGTGCAGACTCAGGGAAGCTGCGGCAGCGTGCATCTTGGCCCCTTCGCCGACGTTGGAGTTGCCTTCGAACTGCCCGATGTGCGCGACCTCCGCGGCCCGCGGCCCGGTGTAGCGGAGGACGTAGAGGCCGTTGCGGATGTCGACGATGTAGATCAAGCCGTTCTTGATGATGGGGTAGCTCCAGGCGGTGACCTTGTTCTGCTGAAGCGGGCCCAAGTTCAGGGCGGGGTCGTCCTGGACCACCGCCAGCAGCGGGCTGGGGCTGAAGTGGCCCGCGCTCTTGGGGTGGAGGGGATCCGACAGGTCCAGGGCCTGCAGCCCCTCCGAATGCCAGTCGATGAACCCCAGGTTGCCGACGATGCTCGGGTTGTGCGAGGCGAAGCTGCTGAAGTTGTCGAGGACGGGGTTTACGGTGGCGCATGAGGCCGGGTCGTTGGAAGGCATCTTGTACTCGGAAACCTTCACCGGATGGGTCTCATCGGCGATGTCGATCACTCGCACCCAGCCCCAGGGACAGCCGGACAGCGCCGGGCTGATGGCCTGGGCGCCGACCAGCATCTTGCCGTAGATCTCCTCGGTGGTCAGCGCGTAGTGGGTTCCGGGGATGATTACCGAGGAGTGCGCGCCCTGGTTGTCCCAGAAGACGCGGTTCGCGACAGGGGTGACCAGGTGGATCTGGGGCGCCGCCACGGCATTGGCGAGGTCGGCAGTGTCGACGACCATGAATCCTCCGCCGAGATAGGCGAGGTAGCCCCGGGTCCCGTCGGCGCTGATGCTCAGCGAGTGCAACCGGAGGTCGTACTTGGTTCCGTCGACGTGAGCCGCGACAAAGTCGGGGTTGGCGGTGAAGGTGGCGACCTCCGGGAATATGCCCTGCTTCCACCGGCTGATATCGGTGACGACCAGCGAATGGGTGGAGTTGTTGGGCGAGGTCCAGTACATCAGAGCTCGACCGGCGTGCACCGGGTCGATCCAGAGGTACATCTCGTGCGGTGTCGTGCTGGGGGTGTAAGTAGCGACGAGGCGAGGGTTGGCTGGGTTGACCGAGAGGTCGAAGAACGCCATGTGCTGCAGCGGTTGGAGCCCGGTGTCCGCTGCGGAGGCGCAGGCATGCAGGATGACGCTGCACCCGAAGTAGATCACCACCAGCATCTTCTGCTGGGGCCACACGCGCAGCTCGCGGGACGTGTAGCCCGCCGCGATCTCCAGCGGCTGAGCGATCTCGCCGGCGACCGTGGGATTGGCCGGGTTGGCGATATCCACCACCAGCACGCCTGGATGCGCCGCAGCGTGGATCCCGGCGGCATCGGTGCGGTTGCCGATGTACATGTAGTGGTCATAGATCGCCGACGCGGCGTTCATACCTCGTGAGTAGAGGTCGCTGTGGCCGACCAGGACGAAGTTGGAGGAATCCTCAGCCAGCGCCGGCAGCGGTTGCGCGCCGGCCATCGCCCCGCCTAGCGCCGCCGAGAGCACGGTCAATACCGCGGCCAACGTTCGACGAATCGCCAAAGCTCGAACCCTCCCAGAACTCAGCCTCTGCCGCGGCCCGGCCCCCCCGGGCGCGACCATTATCCCAGAAGCTAGGAAGGGGTTGCGGCCGGGTAGGAGCCCAGGATCTTCAACACCAGGCTGCTGCGGCGGACGCCGTCCAGCGCCGCCGCCACCTCGCTGTCGGATTGGTGTCCCTCGAGGTCGATCAGGAAGAAGTACTTGCCGAGTCCGCTCCGGGTGGGGCGCGATTCGATCTTGGTGAGGTTGATCGACCGGCCCGCGAACTCGCTCAGTATCGCCATCAGGCTGCCAGGGCGGTCCTCGGCGATCGAGCAGCAGATCGAGGTCTTGTCCTTCCCGGTCGGGCCGGCAGGCTCGCCGCCCAGGACCACGAACCTGGTGGTGTTGTCGTCGCCGTCCTGGATGTCGCGCGCGATCAACTCCATCCCGTAGAGCTGGGCGGCCCGCTCGTTGCCGATCGCCGCGATTCGCACCGAGTGGACCAGGCTCTGCACCGCCGCTGACGTCGAGAGCGCCGGAAGCAGCTGAACCTGCGGCAGGTGCTGGAACATGTACTTCCGACACTGGGCGAAGGCGATCGGAATCGAGACAACCCGCTCGATCTCATCTAGGCCCGTGCCCGGCCTGCCGATCAGGTGGTGCCGGACCTTGAGGTTCAACTCCGCCACCATCGGGGGAGGCACCTCATCGTGGATCAGCTGGTCGAGGGTGGCGTTGACCGAGCCCTCGATCGAGTTTTCGATCGGCACCACGGCGACGTCGACAAGCCGGTGGCCCAGCGCTGAGATCACCGCCGGGACATCAGGAAATCCGACGAGCTCCGCGCCCTCGGGGAAAGCCTGGCGCGACGCCTCCTCGCTGAAGCTGCCTTCGGGCCCCATGTAAGCGACGCGTGTCATTCGACGGATTATGCCGTCTGCTAGCCTCGGCTCCGTGTCGCACGCCCTGATCCAACTGGTGAGCAGCGGCGGCCTTATCGCCATCTTCCTGCTGATGGCTGCCGAGAGCGCCGGAATCCCGATCTCGAGCGAGATCGTGGTGCCGCTCGGCGGTGCGCTGGCCAGCGGCGCCCTCGCCGGCGAGGCCCATCTCAGCTTCTTGGGAGTGGTAGCAGCCAGCAGCCTGGGGAACCTGCTCGGGTCATTGGTTGCCTACCTATTGGTTCGCGCGTACGGCGAGCGCTTCATCCTGGGCCCGGGCCGGCGAATCGGTCTGAACGCGGGCCATCTCGCGCTGGCACAGGGTTTCTTCGATCGATGGGGCCTGTTGGCTGTATTCGGCGGCCGGCTCTTGCCAGTCATCCGCACATACATCTCGTTCCCAGCTGGGCTTTCAGGCATCCGGACGGCCCCATTCACCACAGCCACCATCCTGGGGGCGATCCCATGGAACTTCGCGCTGGCGTATGCCGGCCTCAAGCTGGGCGAGAACTGGACCAAGGTGGAGAGCCTTCTGGGCAAACTCACCATCCCCGCGGCCATCGTCGCGCTGGCGCTACTGGGCCTCGCCTACTACTTCGGCAAGAGGATGGGCGCCGAAGAGAGGGTGCTAGGGAAGGTCGCTGGGGTCGACGACTAGACTCCGGCTAGCTCCGGCGCAGAGACGACTGCAATGAGAGCATCAATGTGATCACCAGCATGAACACGCCGCTGATCAGAAGTGCCGGTCCCACCGTATTGCCAGGCGATGATCCCGAAGTAGCAATCCCTGCATAGGCGAGGCCCACCAAGATGCCAATCTGGATGACGGTGAATCTCGCGGCGAAGACTCGCCCGCGAATCTCGCTGTCAGTGTTTTCTTGAAGAAGCGTCACCATTGGGATCACATAAATCATGTTCGCGACTCCTCCACCGGCGAGGAATATCACCGTGAGGACGAACGAATTTGAGAGCGCGACAAAGATCGTGGCGATTGCCATGCCGGAGGCTCCAAGAATGATCATCACCCCCCTGCGCGAGGTCTGAAGAAAGCCGGTCAGTAGCGCGCCGAGGGTCGCTCCGACCGCCAAGGAGGCTTCCAGCACGGGGAACCCAGAGTTGCCGGCATGAAGATGATCCAGCGCCAACGGCACCATCAGCGGTAGCAGGGCAGAGCCTCCGGCAGCCATCAAAAAGCTGAATGAGAACAGGACTTTAAGTAGGGTAGATCTCCAAATCAGTTGCAGACCAGCCAGGATCTCTGAGCCGACGGCAGCCAAGCTCACGACTGCGCGCGACCGATCCATGATCATCTCGGGGACGCTGATGCCGAGGATGAACCCAGCCGAAATCATGAACGTGACCGCATCGATGGCGAAGACGAGGGGGATTCCGCTTAGTGCAAGCAGAGCACCTGCGCAAAGATATCCCCCAATTTCCGTAATCCTCTCAACGAAAGCGATCGCCGAGTTTGCCGACTGTAGAAGATGCGCAGGCACCAGGTCCGGGGTCACAGCCGACCTAGCCGGATTGAACACCACCGATGCCGTGGACACCAAGAAGGCGATCCCCAGCAACAGCAGAAAGTCCGTATGCACCAGAAAGGGTATTGATGCGATCAAGACAGCTCGGATGAGGTCCATCACAATCATCAGCGCCTTTCGGTCGTATCGGTCTACGAGTTGACCAGCGAACAGGCCGAACAGCAGATTGGGCACAGCGCGTGCCGCGAAAATTGCTCCCACGCTCCAGGCATTGTGGGTAGCGGTATATGCCGTCAGTGCGAGGCCGGTCGTCGTGAACATGTCGCCGAAATTTGATAACCCATGGGCCGTCAGGAGCGTGGCAAATGGTGCGTGGCCAACTGCGCTTCTCATTGAAGGCTTCGGCAGACTAGGCGTTCCGGCGAGCTGACTCGCTAGCTTCGCGTCGCGCTCGAGGAGCACCTGCGTGAACGCTTCAACGACAGCAGGGTCATACCAGCTACCGGCAAGTGAGTGAACTTCGCTCAGAGCCTCGAACGGCTCGCGGACCCACGCGCGGTAATCGCGAACGTTCGTCATACAGTCGTAGGAGTCGACGACGCGGGTGATGCGCCCACCGACGGGGATCGCCCGTTTGGCGAGCTTGTCCGGGTATCCGGTCCCATCGTAATTCTCGTGATGCGATCGGACTATATCGGCCGCTCGCGACAGGACCTCTTGCTCGCGTAGGACCTCCCAGCCTTCCTCAGGGTGGGTCTTGAGTATCATCCATTCTTCGTCTGTCAGCTTGCCCGTCTTGTGGAGGATGGCGTCCGGGATCGCAATCTTGCCGATGTCGTGCAGAGTCGCCCCGATCCGTATCTGCTCAATCAGGTCGGCTGCCAGTCCCATCTTCGTTGCCGTTGCCTCGGAAAGAATTCCTACGCGCTCGGAGTGGCCATAAGTTGAGCGATCCTTCTTGTCGATCAGGCGGCTCTGGGCGATATATGAACCTCGCACGACCGAGTCCAGCTTTATCGACCGGCGACTTATCTCGCGGTACACCAAGAGCAACAAGAAGATGAGCCCCGCCACCAGGAGCCCCTGCACCTGCCGCGGCTGGACGAGATATGCCACAAGGGCACCAAGTGGCGCCAAGCCAGCGACGCTGAGCACCACGCCGGTTAGTGACCGATAAGCCACCTTCCGAAATGACTCCCTGGTCACCAGGGCGATGCCGGCAATAACCAGGGGCGCGTTGAGAATCTCCATAGCAAGCAGCGCGATGATTCCGGCGGCGATTACCGTAAAGGTGCCACTCAGCGCGGAGGTCGATCCCGGAGCGATGTCGACTAAGCCTCTGTACACTAGGGCGCCCACACCGTAGACGATGGCGAACATGCCTCTGTTGAAGAGGAAGCGGTCCCACGGAATCTGGCGGCCCGGTATTCGGGTGTCCAAGGTGCCGACCACGGCCGCAAGCGCAGCGAGGCCAGGATGGAGAGTCACAACGGCAGCGAAGAGGGGCGGGAGGCTCACTGACACGGTTAGCCCTGACGCGAGCGGAACCGGTGCTATCGAGGCAAATGCCGCGAATAGGGTGAGAAATATCCATAGGTTGAGGTCGTCCACCGGCCCGGCGGTGGCAGCCCCTAGAGGATGAGGGTCAAAAACGAAGAGGGCCACCGCAAGAGCGACACCGACTATGGTGACCGCCGAGAGATAGATGCGTGCCGGACGTGGCGTGGCCATCGGCATGCATTCTAGGGTCGCGGGGTCTGCACGTGCCCTTAAGAGCTAATGGGCGCGGCATGCAGCCGCGCCCATTATTCAAGTACCGGTCACCTCAGCGCCCGCTGAGCGCGGCGCCGAACTTAGAAGCTTAGGTTTGTCCCGCCGGCAACTGCGCCCGATACCAAGCCGGTGAGAACTGAAATCATTTTACGCATGGGCTTCTCAGCCGGTTCCTAGAACTGCCAGTTAAGAGTAAGCATGAAGATTCTCCCTACTACCCCTCCGCCGCCGGAGGGTTTTGCTTGATGGCCGTGCGGATCGCACGGCCTAGTTCTTCAGGGCCCGCGCCCTTGAAAACTGTGTTCGTGGCTCCCGCGCGCTCCATCCGGCGAATGAGCTCGTTGTCGTCGCCGATGCTCAGGGCCACCACTTTCGTCTCTGGAAACTCCCGCAAGATTCTTCGAGTGGCTTCCGCGCCATCCATCCTCGGCATCCGGCCGTCCATGATCACCACGTCGGGCCTCAGCCTCTGAACTGCTTCCAGGGACTTCTCTCCATCGCCGGCTTCGCCGACGACCTCGATGTCTTCACTTGTGAGGAGGATCAGCCTGGTGGTAGCGATGACATTTGGGTTGTCATCCACCAGAAGGACCCGAATCAGGCCCCCTAACTGGGGAGGCATGAACCCAAGGTAGGGTCAGGGACGCTGCCGCACAGCCCCTCAAAAGGGCGAATGACGCGTCCATGTGGGCGGCGGAAAATGACCGTTTGGTCGGGCTCGGATGACCACTTGGTCATCCCACGGCGGCTAGGCGGTCCCTGGCTCCTCGGGCTCGAGGTCGAGGTCCATCTGTGCCGCCCGCGCTGCCGCCGCCGCGCGGCTGTCGACCTGCAGCTTGCGGAAGATGTCGCGGAGGCTCGATTTGACCGTGCTCTCGCTGATGCCCAACTGCACCGCGATCGCCTTGTTGGGCCGGCCATCGAGCACCAACCGCAGCACAGCGCGCTCCCGTGGGGCCAGGGGCTCGGCTGTGCGCAGCTGGGGGCGGGGCCGGGCGGCGGCCAGCCGCTGGACCATCTTGCGAGCTACCGATCGGTCCAGCGGGAAACGCCCGGCGTGGGCATCCTCGATGGCGCGAGCCAGGTCCTCGGGACCGCTGTCCTTGAGGATGTAGCCGCAGGCGCCCGCTTCCAGCATGCTCGAGACGTCGTCTTCGTGGTCCGACACCGAGAGACCGAGAATCGCCACCTCGTGGCTGTCCTGGAGGATCTCCCGGGTAGCCCGGATGCCGTCCATCTCCGGCATCGAGATGTCCATCAGGATGACGTCCGGCTTGAGGCTCTTGGCCAGCCGGACCGCTTCGGCGCCGCTGACCGCTTCGCCCACGACATTGATGTGCTCGTACTCGCCGAGCATCCCTCGGGCGCCGGCACGGAATATCGGTCGATCGTCGACGATCAGGACACGGATGCGGTCCATCAGACGCGTCGCGGCGCTGCCTCCGGGCCCCTCACCACGATCTGTGCGCCGCCCATCGGACCGTTGCCGATCTCGATTGACCCACCCAGCAGCTCCGTCCGTTCACGCATCCCCACCAGACCGAAGGAACCGAACTTGTCGTCGAGCGATTCCATGTCGATCCCGACACCATCATCCTCCACTGCGAGCACATAAGGCCGCGCCCGCAGGTCCAGACGGACCTCCAGGGCGGTCGCCTGGCTGTGCTTGCGAACGTTGGTCAGTGATTCCCGCAGTATCGAGTACAAGGTGTCGCGCTCTTCGGCGCCGACGTCGTCCGCGGAGCCGTCGATGCGCGCGACCGCGGTGATGCCGTAGGTGTTGGCGAAGTCCTCCACCTGCCGTCGGACAGCTTCGGCGAGATCCGCGGGCGGTTGGTGGCGAGGCCGTAGCGTGGCAAGGATGTCGCGCGCGCTCCGCAGCGAGCCATCGACCAGGTCCCGGATCTGCTCCAGCAACTTGTCCGCCTCGGCGGGGTCACTCCTCCGCCGGTGGTCGTGGTACTTGAAGAGCGCAACGACCGCGGAGAGGTCGCTGGCCAGGCCGTCGTGGATCTCGCGCGCCAGCTTCATTCGCTCCTTGAGGACCGCCAGCTCCTCGGCCCGGGAGAGCAGATCAGCGCTGCCGATGGCCTGCGAGACCTCGAGCGCAAGGCGATCGAGCACGGCCAGGTCAACGTCGGTGAACGGTCTGATGCCGCTCCGCGCCACCACCAGGATCCCGCTGCCATCATCGCCAGGGCTGCCGACGCCCACGACGGCCATCCGATCGAAGCCTCGCTGGGCCCAGGCCGCCTCCGCGCCGGTGAGCGACCGCGGATCGGCAGCCACCGCCCTTGCCGGCTCGGACACCAGGATCGCCACCCCGTTCCGGCGGTTCAAGGTGCGCGGGCCGGAGATCGCCGAACCCTCGGCGGGCGCCTCCGCACGAAGGGTCAGTGCGCTGTCCTCCTCGATGTAGATCTGGCAGAGGTCGGCTCCGACCTCCTCGAGGGCCTTGGCGACGAGGACATGCAGCACGGTTGTGACCGCCATGCGCGGCGTCCCGGGACTCACCATAAGGACGCCCGATTCGGGTCCCCGGCCGGCGGCAGCTGCCGGGTCACTCGGGATGGCCGGCGAGGCGATCTCGTAGGCGGACAGCGGGTTCTCGGCTCCGGCGCCGTTCTTGGCACCCTTGTCCGTGGCCGCGGGCGACGGTTCCATTCGCTCCGCTACCGCGTGCACCCGGATGTGCAGGCGCGACCGCTGCACCGCGGCCAGCCCGGGCTGGGAGTCGACCAGGGCGTCAACCTCGTCGACACCGTGGTTCTGAGACCGCAGCGAGATCAGGCCACGAATGAACTCGCGAAGGTGGGCTGCGGCCTCCTGGCGCGCGCGAACCGTGCCCCCCGGATCCACGCTCTCGAGTTCTGAGTTCGACGCCGCAAGCTCTTCGGCCACGTCGTCGAAGTTGACCTCGAAGTGATGGGTCAGAAGGTCAATTGCAGAGCGTTGGCGTCGAGGAAGTTCGATTGTGAGCTCCTGCTTCCGATCCTTTGGGGCATCTTAGTGCGACGAGCCTCGAACCGCCAGCTTTCACCGTGCGGGAGGCTCCACCCAAATTTCAGCTGGTCAGGTGCACCCTCAGGGCCTCGTTGACGGCGCCAGGTTGCTCCAGCGGAGCAAGGTGCGAGGCGCCGGCCACGACGACCAGCTTCCCGTTTCTGGCCGCACCGGCGATGGCTTCGGCCTCGGCAACGGGGATGATCGGGTCCTCGGCACCCGCCACCACCAGCACCGGCACGCTCAGCCCCGCCAGCGTATCGCCAGAGTCGAGGCGGTCTCGCATCGCCACCACGTCGGCCACCAGCGCAGCCGGCGGCTGAGCCAGCATCCAGCCGCGAACCTCGTCGCGGAGCTCCGGTGCGACTCCCTCGGTGAACATCTTTGGCAGCATCGCGTCAGCGGCCGCTTCCGGTCCCCGCTCGTCGATCGCTGCCGCCAGCTGGTCTCGTCCAGCCCGGCCGGCGTCGGTGTCGGGGGCGGTCCGGCTATCGATCAGAGCCAGGCTGCGGACCCGACCCGGGAAGCGACGGCAGATTGCGAGCGCGACATAACCGCCCATCGAAAAGCCGGCAAGATCGACAGCGCCGAGTCCCTGGTCGTCCAGGAGGGCGCCCAGGCTCTCGGCGAGGGCGTCCATCGAACCCATTGGCGAGCCCGACGGGTTCTCCCCATGCCCTGGCAGGTCGGGCGCGATCACCTTCCGGATGTCGCTCAGCGCTGCCACCTGCTCACGCCACATTCGTCCATCCAGCGGAAAACCGTGGACCAGCACCAGTGCCGGCAATCGATCGCTCATCCGGGAACCTCACCCATGGACGCGGGCTGGTTGTCGATGTGCCCGGTGGTGGCATCGAAGAAGAACGCGTGCGCCGGGTTGCCGAAACAAACGATCTGGACGACGGGGTGACCATCAGCGGCCTCGTCGAGCACGCCATAGACAGCGGCTCCGCATGACGGGCATTTGCCGTTGTAGACGCCGCGAGCCAGCGGGGCCAGCAGCTCAGGATTGCGAGCCTCCAAGGGCGCCAGGCTGTTGGGATCCAGGCGAACCTCGGCGGGGGATCGAAGAACGGTCAAGCGCCGGGCTTGGGCAGGTTCAAGTGGTCGAGCTGAAAAGCCAGCACCCCAAAGACCACCAGGACGATCAGCACCATCACCAATGAGAACAGGCCACGGCGGGTGCCCGGCTGGAACTCGCCCTGGTTGAAAGCGAAGACCGAGAGGGTGAACCCGAGCGCAACGGCAACCAGGGTCAGGCCGGGTATGAAGAGAAGGTAGAAGCCGTCCTGGGACACTAGTGGGAGGTCTGCCCTTCGGCGGGCTCGTCGTCAGCTGGCTCGACGTTGTCGCTCATGGCGATGGTCATAATCACCGCGCCGGTGAGAAAGGCCAGGATCGTCATCCCGGGGATGAACAGCAAGAACGAGGCGGTGGGGCCCAAAGGATCCTCCTTCGACGGTTGGCAGCCCCAAGTCTAGGCACCGCCGGGCCTTGGTGGCAAACCAGCGGTCCCTCAATGCCGGCGCCGGCCGGCGAAGGTGTTGCTGGACACGGCCTGTGGGCCTGGAGCTTTGGCGACCCTCGCCATGTAGTAGTACGACGGAGGCCCTCAAGGGTCGCGTCGCTACGTCCTGCAACACCTCCGCCGGCCACCGCCGCCACCAAGGGCTCGCACCCAGCATGGTGCACCGAACAATTCGGGGGGTGTTAACCGTCGCTCACGCGAGAGTGCCGGAATGACTCTTGACGGTTTACGGAGGAGCCTGAGGACCAGGAATGACCGGCCAGCTAGGGGGTCCAATCTATGGATAGGGTCAGTACCTTCCTAGCAAACTACCGACGCTTAGCACCCCCATGGCGCCGATGCCGGCTGCGTATGAACCGAAGGCGAGTACAGTACCGACCGGATGAGCGCCGACGAGCTCCAGCCCCCTCCGAGCCCAACTCCAATGAGAACGGCGAACTGGAGAAGGAAAGCCCTCTTCGCATGTCGGCGCACATAGCCCACTTCCGCGGACCTGAAGTAGGCAACTATCGGCAGGCTAAATACGCAGATCGAGTAAACGGACGCATAGAGGGCGGCAGCAAGTACGCGCTCCTGCCTGCTGGCGGCACTCCGCATCCCGGCACGATACCTCAGTGACAAGCGCGGTGAATGTCCAGGCGACTCCCCTCCGCGCGGGCAAGTGTGATGTCACCAGACGCGTCTACCCGCCAGCATCTCCCCTAACTGCCAGCGTCCTGCGGTCCTAGACCGAGGCCTGCTGCGCCAGGTGGCGCCCGGCGAAGGGTGCGGGACGAATGAATCGGCCCCGGCATTCCAGCGGTGCCCGTCGACACGAAGCTGCTGTCAGGATCCGTGATCCTGGAACCTGGGACGACGCGGGTTGAGTCGGGCACCCTTTGCCGGGCGACACCCTTGCTCAGTCGGACTCTTCGTCGACCTCTTCGCGCTCCCCGACCCCGGCGATCGAGCCGACGGTGTCGTCTTCGTTGAGCCGCATGATGATCACGCCTTGGGTCTGGCGGCTGGTGACGCGCACCTCTGACAGGTCGGTGCGGATGACCTGGCCCTGGGCGCTGACAACCATCAGCTCCTCGCTGGTGTCCGCGACGATCCGGATGCCAACCAGCGTCCCCGTCTTCTCGGTGACCTGCAGGGTGTAGACCCCCTGGCCGCCGCGGTGATGGGTGGGGTACTCGGACAACGGTGTGAGCTTGCCGTAGCCCTTCTCACTGACGACCAGGAGCCAGGCGTCGGGGCTGACGATCTCCATGCCCGCGGCCTTGGCGCCGGCGCGCAGGGTCAGGCCCTTGACGCCCATGGTGTCACGCGCCATCGGCCGCACCTCGCGCTCGTGGAAGCGCACCGACTTGCCGTCGGTGGTGGCAAAGATGACCTCGTCGTTGCCGCTGGTCAGCGACACCCACTGCAGCTGGTCGTCGCCGCGCAGCGCCATTGCGATCTTGCCGTTCTTGTTGACGGAACGGAACTCGCTCGCCGGAGTCTTCTTGATCATGCCGTCGCGGGTGGCGCTGAAGAGGTAGTGATCGTCGGACCACTCGCGGATCGCCACCAGCGAGGTGATGACGTCGTGCTGCGAGATGTCGATCATATTGACCACCGGGATGCCCTTGGACTGGCGCGAGGCGTCGGGCACCTCGTGGGTGCGCACCCGGAAGACCTTGCCGCTGCCGGTGAAGAACAGCAGGTCGCTCTTGGTGCTGGCGACGATGACGTGCTTGACGTAGTCCTCTTCGCGGACCTTGCCACCCATCAGCCCCTTGCCGCCGCGTTTCTGCGGCTTGTAGGTGCGCGCCGGGACACGCTTGATGTAGCCCTTGTCGGTCAGCGTGACGACGACGTCCTCGGTGGGGATCAGCGCCTCGTCGTCCATGTCGGTGGAGGCGTCCCACGCGATCGTGGTGCGGCGGTTGTCGCCGTACTTCTTCTTGAGGTCCTCGAGGTCGTCCTTGATCAGCTGCAGCACCTTGCGCGGGTTGGCCAGGATGTCCTCGAGGTAGGCGATCCGCTCGATCACCTCCTTGTACTCGGCGGCGACCTTGCCGGCCTCCATCTTGCTCAGCCGGCCCAGCCGCATGTCGATGATGGCCTTGGACTGGCGCTCGGAGAGCTTGAGCTCCTTCTCCAGGTTGGCCTGGGCGGCGGCCTCGTTGTCGGAGCCGCGGATGATCTTGATCACCTTGTCGATGTTGTCGATGGCGATCTTGAGGCCCTCGAGGATGTGGGCCCGGTCCTGCGCCTTGGCCAGGTCGTAGCGCGTCCGCCGCGTGATGACGTCGCGGCGGTAGTCGATGTGGTGCTGCAGCATCGACTTGAGGTTCAGCGTCACCGGCCGCCCGTCGACCAGCGCCAGCATGATCACGCCGAAGGTGGACTGCAGGGCGGTGTGCTTGTAGAGGTTGTTGAGGACGGTCATCGGCCGCGCGTCTTTCTTCAGCTCGATGACGATGCGCATGCCGTTGCGGTCGGATTGGTCGCTGAGGTCGCGGATGCCCTCGAGCTTGCGCTCACCGACGAGCTCGGCGATCTTGGCCACCAGCGCCGACTTGTTGACCTGGTAGGGGATCTCCTCGATCACGATTTGCTCGTAGCCGGCCTTGCTCTCTTCGAAAACGTGGCGCGCGCGCACGATGATGCGGCCGTGGCCGGTGCCGTACGCCGCCTTGATCCCTTCGGAGCCGACGATGATGCCGCCGGTGGGGAAGTCAGGGCCCTGGACGTAGTTGAGCAACTCCTCGGTGGTGATCTCGGGGTTGTCGATCAGGGCGGCGGTGGCGTCACAGATCTCACGCAGATTGTGCGGCGGCACGTTGGTGGTCATGCCGACGGCGATCCCGGTGGAGCCGTTGAGCAGCAGGTTCGGCAGCATCGCGGGCAGCACCGACGGCTCCAGCGTGGTGGCCGAGTAGTTGTCGACCCAGTCGACTGTCTCCTTCTCGAGGTCGTTGAGGATCTCCATTGCCGGCGCCGCCAGCCTGGCCTCGGTGTACCGATAGGCTGCCGCCGAGTCCCCGTCCTGGCTGCCGAAGTTGCCCTGTCCCGCGACCAGCGGGTAGCGCATGTTCCATGGCTGGGCCAGGCGCACCAGCGTGTCGTAGACCGAGGCGTCGCCGTGGGGGTGGTAGAGCTTGAGGACCTCGCCGACGATGGCGGCGCACTTCTGGAAGCGGGCGCCCGGGGTCATCCCCTGGTCGTACATCGAGTACAGGATCCGGCGCTGCACCGGCTTGAGGCCGTCGCGGACGTCGGGCAGCGCGCGAGACACGATGACCGACATGGCGTAGTCCATGTAGGAGCTCGACATCTCCGTCTCGATCTCGCGACCGTGGATCACGCCGATCAGCTGGCCGCCCTCGGTGGTGGTGCGATTGTCGTCAGCCATTTACCTATCCGTCGTACCGCTTGAAGACCAGGCAGGCGTTCTGGCCGCCGAATCCGAAGGAGTTGGAGATGGCCACATCGACGTCGGCCTGGCGAGCCTGGTTGGGGATGTAGTCGAGGTCGCAGTCCGGGTCAGGCGTCTCGTAGTTGATGGTGGGATGGAGGGTGCCGCGGGTCAGGCAGAGGACGGTGGCCACCGCCTCCACGCCACCGGCGGCGCCGAGGGTGTGACCGATCATCGACTTGGTCGAGCTGATCGGCACATTACGGGCGTGTGCCCCAAAGGCCTTCTTGATCGCCAGTGTCTCGGCCTTGTCGTTGAGCTGGGTCGAGGTGCCGTGAGCGTTGATGTAGCCGACCTCGTCGGGGGCGACGCCGGCGTCGCGAAGGGCACGCTCCATCGCCAGGGCGGCCCCGTAGCCGCTGTCCTCGGGCATCACCTGGTGGTAAGCGTCGTCGGTGGAGGCGAAGCCCGCGATCTCGGCGATGATCTGGGCGCCTCTCGCCAGGGCGTGTTCCTCGGTTTCGACGAAGAGGTAGCCGGCGCCCTCGGCGCCGACGAAGCCGTCGCGGTTGAGGTCGAACGGGCGGCTGGCCTTCTCGGGCTCGTGGTTGTGCGTGGTGAGCGCCTTCATGGCGCAGAACAGCGAGATGCCCCAGTCCGAGAGGTTGGCCTCGGTCCCCCCGGTGAGCACCGCGTCGGCGTCACCGTACTGGAGGACGCGGAGAGCGTTGCCGATCGATTGGGTGCTGGCGGCGCACGCGGTCACCGAGGTGTCGTTGTGGCCGCGGAAGCCGAACTCCATCGCCAGCGAGGCGCCCGCCATGTTGGGCAGCATCTTGGCGACGAAGAACGGCGAGATGCGCTCGTGGGTCGGGCCGCCGCTCTCGACCTGCTGGTAGGTGTCGGTAAAGCTGCCCAGCGAAGTGCCGTTGACCACGCCGACGCGGTCGCGATCGACGCCGTCGGGGGTGCCGTCAGGCGAGCTCTTGAGCGCCAGGCCGGCCTGCGCCACCGCCTGCCGCGCCGCGATGATGGCGATCTGGCTGAAACGCGCCGTTCGCCGCAGGTCCTTGGCGCTGATGTGCTCCGCGATGTCGAGGTTCTTGATCTGGCCGGCGATCTTGCTCGTGATGTTGTCGGTGGGGTAGCCCTGGAGGGTCGCGATCCCCGATTTGCCCTCGATCAGAGCGTCGTAGAAGGCGTCGGCGTCGTTGGCGATCGGGTTGACCGTGCCTATGCCGGTGATCACGACTCTTGGCTTGCCGTTGCTCACGCTGTCTCCTCCCCCTTGCTCAGCCCGGCCAGGGCCGGTTCGGCTGCGCCCGCTCCCGGTTGGGCAAGAGTCGAGGCTATCGCGTCGGTCATGGCCGAGACCACACCACCCCGCACCGCTTCGGCCCCCCTGATGATCGCGTTCTTCATCGCCTCGGCGTCGGAGCGGCCGTGGGCGATGATGCACACACCGTTGACTCCAAGCAGCGGAGCGCCCCCAATCTGACGCCAGTCCGCCCTGGCCCGAATCCGACCGATGGTCGGCTTCAGCAGCAGCCCTCCGGCGATCCCTGCGGGAGACTTCTTGGCCTCGTCCCGAATCGTGGTCAACAGGAACTCGGCCACGCCCTCGATCGTCTTCAGGGCCACATTGCCGGTGAATCCGTCGGTGACGACGACGTCGACAGACCCGTCGAAGAGATTCTTGCCCTCGACGTTGCCCACGAAGTTGATCGGCAGCCGCTTCAGCAGCGGGTGCGTCTCGACCGTCATGGAGTTGCCCTTGGTCTCCTCCTCGCCGTTGGAGAGCAGGCCGACCCGTGGGCTGGCCAGCCCGAGGATGCGCCGCCCGTACGAGTCGCCCAATACTGCGAATTGCGCCAGCCACTCGGGCTTGACGTCGGTGTTGGCGCCGGCATCGAGCATGAAGGTGTAGCCGGTCTTGCCCGGGATCAGGGTCCCGATCGCCGGCCGCTCAAGGCCGGGGATCCGTTTCAGCTCGAAAATGGCCGCCGCCATCACCCCGCCGCTGTTGCCGGCGGAAACGACAGCGTCGGCGCGGCCATCGGCCACCAGCCGCGCCGCAACCCGGATCGAGGAATCCTGCTTGCGGCGGACCGAGGCCGCGGCGTGGTCGTCCATCTCGACGACCTCGGACGCGATCAGGGTCGTGATCCGGTGGCGGACGCCGGCGTCGGCCGAGACCAGGCCGGCCGCCATCGCGGTGTCGAGGGCGTCGGGTTTGCCAACCAGCCGGATCTCGAGGTTGGGGTCGGACTTCGCCGCCTGCACCGCACCGAGGACGATCTCGCCAGGCGCGTTGTCGCCACCCATCGCGTCGACCGCCACGCGCACCAGCGGCGCATGCTCGGCCCGCTCCGTGGGTCGCGCGACGGCAGTGGCTTTGTAGTTCGTTTCAGTCATGAGCCGGACCGTCTAGATGTCTAGGTTGCGGACGTTCTTAGCGTGGGTCTTGATGAATTGCTTGCGGGGATCCACGTCCACACCCATCAGCGTCTCGAAGAGGCGCTCCGCCGCGGCGCCATCGTCCGAGTCGACTCGCAGCAGGATCCGGTTCTCCGGGTCCATGGTGGTCTCCCAGAGCTGCTCGGGGTTCATCTCGCCGAGGCCCTTGTAGCGCTGGACCTTGGGCTCGCTGCCGCCCTTGCCATCGAGCTTAGCCATCGCCTTGGTCTTCTCCTCTTCGGTGTAGACGTACTCGACCGCCTTGCCCTTCTCGATCTTGTAGAGCGGCGGCTGGGCGATGTAGATGTGGCCCCGGTCGACCAGCTCGCGCATGTAGCGCCAGAAGAAGGTCAGCAGCAGGGTCCGGATGTGAGAGCCGTCGACGTCGGCGTCGGTGGCGATGATGACGCGGTGATAGCGCAACTTGTCGGGGTCGTAGCGCTCGCCGACGCCACAGCCCAGCGCGGTGATCAGGTTGCGGATCTCCTCCGACGCAAGCACCTTGTCCTCGCGGGCCTTGTGGACGTTGAGGATCTTGCCGCGCAGGGGCAGGATCGCCTGGAAGGTGCGCTGCCGGCCCTGCTTCGCGGAGCCTCCCGCGGAATCGCCCTCGACGATGAAGATCTCGCATCGCTCAGGGTCGCGCTCGGAGCAGTCGGCCAGCTTGCCGGGCAGGGTGGACGACTCCAGCAGCGACTTGCGCTGGACCAGGTCGCGCGCCTTGCGGGCCGCCTCCCGGGCGCGGGCGGCGATGACCGACTTCTCGATGATCCGCCGGGCTTCGGAGGGATGCTCCATCAGGTATTCCATCAGGCCTTCGCCAAAGACCGCCTGCACCTGGCCGGCGACCTCGGAGTTGCCCAGCTTGGTCTTGGTCTGGCCCTCGAACTGAGGCTCCTGGATCTTGACCGAGATCACCGCGGTCAGACCCTCGCGGACGTCGTCGCCACCCAGGTTTGGATCGGATTCCTTGATCAGCTGGGCTTGGCGGGCGTACCGGTTGAGTACCGAGGTCAGCGCGCTCCGGAAGCCGGTCAGGTGGCTGCCGCCCTCCATCGTGTTGATGTTGTTCGCGAACGCCAGGATGTTCTCGGAAAACCCGGCGTTGTACTGAAGGGCGACCTCGACCATGTTGCCCTCGATACCCTTCTCGACGTAAACGGGCGGGATGTTGATCGGGCCCAGGCCCTGGTTGAGGTGCCGCACGAACGACTTCAGGCCGCCCTCGAAGTAGAAGCAGTACTCGGTGCCGACGGGGCCGGCGGGACTCTCGCCCCGCTCGTCGACCAGTTTGATGGTGGTGCCTTTGTTGAGGAAGGCGAGCTCCCGCAGGCGATGGGCCACCACCTCCCAGTGGAAGTCCATCTCCTCGAAGACCTCGGGGTCGGGGTAGAACTTGATCGTGGTGCCCCGCCGGGTGGTCTTGCCCTGGGTTGCCAACGGCGCCACCGGCTTTCCCCGTGCGTACTCCTGGTAGTGGATCTTGCTGTCGAGGTAGACCCATGCCTGGACCTTCTCGGAGAGAGCGTTGACCACCGACATGCCGACGCCGTGGAGGCCGCCGGAGACCTTGTAGCCGCCGCCGCCGAACTTGCCGCCGGCGTGAAGCACCGTCATCACCACCTCAAGCGCGGGTTTCTTCTGCTTGGGCATGATCCCCACAGGGATCCCGCGCCCGTTATCGGACACGGAAGCAGCACCATCCTTGTGGAGAGTGACGACGATCTCATCGGCGTGGCCGCCCATGGCCTCGTCGATGGAGTTGTCTACGATCTCGTAGAGGAGGTGGTGCAGGCCCCGGGTATCGGTGGAACCGATATACATCCCGGGACGCCGCCGGACCGCTTCAAGCCCCTCCAGGACCTGAATATTTTTGGCGTCGTAAGACGCGCCTTTACCCCGATTCGGAGGGAGCTTGGCGGCGGCTTCAGACAAAGTAGGTTGATGCCTCCAAGTGGCTTACATTTTACCAGATTTGGGGGGCTGCTAAATACGATTCTATTGTGCCCGCAACCATACAATCCAGTTGAGGATCTCGGGCTCGTTAGCGCGGATCGTTTCGCCGGCAGACCACTAAGTAATCACGCGCCAGGTAGAAGTTCGAGGGATCCTCGTCAGATCGCGTGACCACCTCCACCGGGAGGTGAGAGAGCATTGTTTCGATCTGGCCCGGGTGAACGAAGTAGTGGGTGGGAATAGTAAATCGCTCCTGTGAGGCGAAGAACCGCCAGCCCTCCGCGGTAGCGATGTTGGACGTGTGGAACATGAAGGCCCCACCCGGCTTCACCAGCTGCACGAACTCCTGAAGGTACCGCCACATCATGTGGAGGTCGAGATGAACGAAGACGTCGAACGAGTACACGAAATCGAATCGCTCGTGCTGGTCAGCCGGAAATTCAGGGCGATCGAGAAGCACGAAGTTAGCCCGAGGATCATTTCCCAATGCGTCACGAGCACGGGCGAGCATCTGCTCTGAAATATCGAAGCACCACATCTCGCGCACGTGCGGCAACACCCTGGCGGCGACGCGACCGCCGCCAGATCCCAACTCGGCGACGCACGCGCCGGGACCTACAAAAGGCAAAATGAATTCGGCGACAACGGATTCGACATCTTCAGGGTGCCCCCACTCGTCGCCCAGGTGTCGGTAGTGCAGCGGTGCGTTCTCGCCCTGGCGTGATTCATAGCCGCGAAACTCCGGCGTCCACCCGAACGCGTATTCATCCCAAAGCTTTCGGTTCTGTTGGAAGTTCTCCGACTGTTCACCGCCGTCTGGCAAAGATGGCGGAAGCACCGGTCGTAGACGGTTCTTCAGTCGGCGCCTGATACCCATTCAGATCGCCCCCGCACTCACTGGCCTTCCGGCCATTCGGGCTCTGGCCCGGCGGACCAGACGAGAGGCCACATTCCGTGCACTCACGCCCTCGATTCGCACCCGCGGCCACGGCGTCTCGCGACGATGATCGAAATAGACCTCCTGCATCGATTGCTCGCACATGTAGTGCCAGGGCTTGCATATCGGCGGCCCTTCGAAATGCCGGATACCAGGATTCCGGCGCGCCTCTGCGACCAGATAGGCGCCAAGGGTGTCCCCTGCCCAGGCAAAGTGCATGACGCTATTCATGCAATTCCAGCGAGGATGAAGGGCCAAGCGCCGCCCGCCAAGCACCGCAACGAGGGTGTCTTGATCCACCCACATCAGCTTGTCGCGTTCGGTTGTCGCGTATTCCAGTAACGCTTGAGAGCAGTGGTCTTGCCGCATCAAATCGAGGTTCAGAAGCAGCACGCCTGCGTTGAAGTATGCATCCGGGGCGGGCAGGCCTAGTACCTCGATTCGCTCCAGGTAGAAAGGTTCGAATACGTTCGTCACGGCTCCGAGGTAGTGGCCCCTGAGGTCGGTCTCCCAGAGCGGCCGGAGCGAATCCACGACGATGCAATCGCAGTCGAGGTAGAGGATCGTGTCCACGTCGGGCAGGAGCTCGGGCAGGAAGATCCTGTACCAGGTGGGGGGGGTCTGATGGCCGACGCGGGCCAGACCGGCCATCTTCTCGTCAGGGATGCAGATGAAATCGATCCGGGCACCGGCGCCCTCAATCATTCGGCGGAGTAGCGTGATAGCGCTTTCCGAGAAGCCGGGGCCATGAAGGTAATGAACGTGGACGTCAAGGCCATCTCGATGGCTGATCACCGAATGCAAGGTTGCCGCGCTGTGCGGCGCATACGCGGTGTCGGAAGCGCACGCGACATGGAGTGTGGTCACCGGACGGCCTGGCTAGGGCTTCCTTGCCACGAGCCCGAAGACGAGCGCGTTCTGGCGGCGGCCTTCGTTGCTGTCGAAGACTCGGTCGACCACGCGCATCAGGAACTGCAGGACGAGGGATATCGGGGTGCGTACCGGCGGCGGCATCGTGGAGTACACGGCGTCGTTCACGAGGTGGATGCCGGTAGCCATCAGGCCGACGATGCCCTCCAACGTGATCACCTCGAAGCCGGCCTGCTCTACGATCCGCTGCAGTCCAGCCGAGGTCCAGCGCCAGTAATCGACAGGATCAGGGTGGTAAAAGAACACGCCGTGTGTGGTCAGCAGTAGACGCCCGCCCGGCCGTAAGACCCGGTAGCACTCGGACAGGTACAAGCCGGGGTCGCCGACATGCTCCAGCACTTGCGTAGAGACGACCGCGTCAAATGTGGCGTCTGCCACGGGCACACTACCGTTTGCCCTTAGCTCCAGCGACGCGTCAGGGTTCCCCGGTAGATCGGCACCGACATATTCAACTGACGGATCGAACAGGTAGCGGTACGGAAGTTCAGCGCAGCCGTAATCAAGGACCCGGCCGTGAGCGGGCACTTCGAGCACCGGCGCCAACCAGCCGATCAACTGGGGCAGGCGGCGGATCAGATAGGCGAAGCGGTGCCACGGTCTGGCGAGCCTCAGATCCTTGGGCCGCTGACTGTTGAACATCGGCCGATCCATCCGCGCCAATTCGTCTGTCACGAGGCTCAGATTCTACTGGGGGGTAGACTCGGCGGGAATCTCTTGGACTTAGATGCGTTATGAGGGCTGGCACGCCGTGGTGAACAAGTTGAAGGCTTTCACGGGTCGGTCGGGCAAACGGGCGACAAGCAGTGATGGCGTGGCTGGCGCCGACGCGGAGGCCCAACTGATCTCCAACGCGCTGGGGCGCGCGGCTAAAGAGGCGATGATCATCCACACCGACAACTTCGGCAGGGTGACCTGGCTGGGGCGCCCCGTGTGGCAGAACCTTACCGACATCTGGACGCTCCAGGAGGCAATCTGCGCGGACGGCGTCGACTTCGTCATCGAGTGTGGAACCAACATGGGTGGGTCGGCATTCTTCTTCGCGTCGATCTTCGACCTGTTGCAAAGAGGCCACGTGGTAACGATCGACGTCGAACAATTGGCCACGTTCACTCACCCGAGGATCACCTTCCTGCACGGCTCCTCGACTGATCCGAAGATCCTGACGCAGATCCCCGACCTCATCGCGGAACACGGCGCCAAGAAGCCAATGGTGTTTCTCGACAGCGATCATTCCGCTGGCCATGTTCTTGCGGAGCTTCGCGCGTACTCGCAATTCGTTCCCGTCGGTTGCTACATGATGGTCCAGGACGGGGTCATCGATGAGCTCGAACTGTTTGCGGACTCACGGCCAGGACCCCTGGTTGCGATTAGAGATTTCCTTGCGACGGATGACCGCTTCGAGATCGATGAAGAGCGCTCGTCGCGCTACCTTTTGACGCACAGTCCGGACGGATGGCTGCGTCGCCGAAGATGACATCCGGTAGGTAGGTTCCCGCCGGCACCAAGATGTCACGCCGGGGCGATTATCTCGTCATCGTCGCGGTTTTCGCGGCGTCCCGGCTTCTTTACCACCTCCTCGGGTTGCGGTTTGATGCCACGCCGATCCGCTCCTTCGAGCAATACGCCGACCCACTTCTGCTCCGAACCGACCTAGCCCGGACACTTCTTTACCTTCACGTCAACCCACCGCTGCTGAACCTAGCCATCGGGCTTGCCCTGAAGCTCTTCGGGTCCCGTTTCGACCTGGCGATGCAGGCGCTGTTCCTGGGCTTCGGTGCAGTCCTCGCCGTCACGTCGCTGGCGCTCATGAAAGCCCTGGGAGTCAGTTCGCGTCTGGCCCTGGCGGTGGCGATCGGCGTCTCCATCAGCCCGGCGACACTGCTGTTCGAAAACTGGCTTTACGGCGACTACCTGGTCGCGGCGCTGCTCGTTGCCGCGGCGTGGGCGCTCCATCGCTATGCGCGGTCGGACCGTTTCTGGATCGCGCTGGCTTTTTGCAGCCTTCTGGCAGCGGTGGTCTACATTCGCAGCCTGTTCAGCATCTACTGGATGATCGTGGTGCTTGGGGTGGTGCTCGTCAGCGTCCCCAGGCCTCGCCGCCTGGCCCTCGCCGCGGTCGTCCCGCTTTTCCTCGTGTTGGCGCTGTATGGCAAGAACTTTTACCTCTTCGGAGCCTTCACGACTGCGACGCCACCGGCTGGACTGCAGCCGCTGCAGATGACGACACAGCAGCTCTCCGACGCTGAGGTGAAAAGACTTGTGCGCGAGGGCAGGCTCTCCGAATTCGCGACACTGAACCCCTACACGTTAAGCGTCAGAGCCGACCTCTTCAGCGGCGCGCCGACGATGGGAGTCCCCGTCACCGACCAGCTGGTGAAGTCCACCGGCGCCGAGAACATGAACAACCTCGGCTTCCTCAAGATCTGGCCCAAGTACGAATCGGATGCAGTCGCCGTCTTTCGATTCAAGCCAACCACGTTCCTGAAGCACGAGGTGGCGGCCTGGTTGCTGTTCTTCCGCCCACCGTCGGACTATCCCGTCTTTTCGACCGCCAATCGTGCGGCCACCACGACGGTGGTGTCGGTGTCCAACAAGGTCCTGTACGGGCAGCCGCGGGTGTCGACTGCTTACGGTTTCCCGCCCGACTTCGCACTAGCCAAGCTTGGCAACCGCGCGCTTGAAACCGGCTGGCTCACGGTCGCCGTCTACCTGTTCCTGTTTGCGTACGCAGCCAAGCTCCTTTGGTCGCACTTTGCCGGATTCAGCCGCGCGGACCGGGTTGCAATTCTCTTCATGCTGGCCACCGTGGCGTACATCGTGCTGGTTGGAAACGTGTTCGAGGGCGTCGAGAACAACCGGCTGCAATTCGTCGCAGATCCCCTTGTTGCCACTGTCGTCGCCGTGGCGACGACTCGTTGGTGGCGAAGACGGCTTGCGCCCTAGCCGCTCGCTGCCCTCGCAAGTAGGCGCGGCGGCGGTCCGCCATTGTCCCGGGCCGACCTCCACAGACCGACGGCGGCGGCCGCCAGGAAGAGCAGCCATGCCGCGGCCATAAAGGCGACGTAAACCGCGGTCTTGTGCGCGAAGTTGGGATGACCGTACAGGATCAATGTGGGCACCAAAAATAGGGCCTCTATCGCCGCCGCCAGCCGCAGATGGCCGGCCAACAGGAGGAAGGGCAGTCCCCAGCAGAGATACTGCAGCTCGAACCCGGGGCCCAGCACATACAACGAGAGCCAGAGCAGGACCGCGGCATCGAGAGGCGGAGTCCGGCGGTACGCCATCCAGGCCGTGAGTCCGAGCAGACCCACAAGCGTGACGGTCGCGCCATGGCGGACGAGCCAGAGCGTCGGCTCGCCTAGCTGGACCGTGGCGCCGTCGAGCCAGACTCGCGCGAATCCGGGCTGCACGAAAAGGCTGGGGCCACCGAAGCCGGGCAGGCTGGTGTATTTGCTCAGGCGCAACACCCCGGGCGGATCGGCCAGGGCGAAGGGCGTAAGCGTCAGCACCGGAACCGCTACTGCCGCACCCACCAGGGTCGCCCTCTCCCGCCAGCTCCGAGCCGACGGCAGAAGCACCATGACCGTCAGCCCCGGCACCGTCTTCAGGGCGGCGCCAACGCCGATCAGCAGCCCTGCGACCGGGCCGCGAGATCGTGATCCCGCTGTGGCCCAATAGCAGGTGGCGAGAACCGCGGGGAGTATCGCCAGCGAGTCGAACTGACCGTGATAACCGGAGATCACGGCGAACGAAGGACCAACCGCCACCAGAGCGGTAGCAAGCAAACGCTGACGCTCAGCGAAGCCACGACTCCCGAGGAAGTCCTGGACGACCAGCGCCAGGGCGGCATCCGCCAGGATGGCGGGGAGCTTGAGAAACCCGTAGAGGGGCAAGCCAGTCAGCCCCGCCAGCCCGCCGCTGGCCAGGATCCACGGGAACAAGCCGGGTGGATAGGGCCAGCGGAAGACAAAAATGCCCGGCAGCACCTGCTGGGAATTGACGATGGAGTACACGTGAAAGGGGTCGCTTGTCAGCACATTCAGGACGCTGCGATATGCGGCGATGTCGGTGGCAACTCCCTCGGCAAGGAATCCCACGACGATGCGGGCGACCGTCCCGAGCACCACCAGGGCCAGCACCAGTCGCCAAATCGTAGGGTGCAGCTTCGGAGCAGACCACGTCTTAAAGCCAGACGGCGACGGCGGTGCGGCAGTCTCGCCGGCCGACAAGTCGCGTGCCACAGCTACGCAGCTTAGCCTGGACGGGTTATCTCCAATGCGGCGGGGTGCTAGCGCCGTCGTGCGCTAGCATGTTGCCGTTATGGCCCGGCGGGAATTACGACTGGGGGGATTCGCCGTCGCGGTAGACGTGCCCGACTCTGTCCGAAGACTGTACCGTCGGCACCGCCCAGCTCCGTCCGGATCCGAGTCCGAACCAGATTGGATGCTCACAGCCGGAGAGGTGCGCACCGTCGAACCCCCTCGGATGCAGCTCAAGAGCCGCGACCTGGAGGAGGCGATCTCCTTCTTTCAGCCATCGCAGAACGGAGCCGCAACCGGCGCGCCTCGCAAACCACAGGCCGGCCCTGACGCCAACCCGGAGCTGGTCGAGCGAGTCGGACAGATGACCTGGTATCACACGCTGGAGCTTCCCGGGGGCGTTGTGACCCCCGGCGAATTTGACCATCGCCAGCTGGTGCCCAACTATGGGATACCGGCGGATCTAACCGGCAAGCGGGCGCTGGACGTGGGGACGTTCGACGGTTTCTGGGCCTTCGAGTTCGAGCGGCGCGGCGCGGCGGTGACCGCCGTGGACGTCCCGCGCGCGTCGATGTTCGACTTTCCCGGTCCCGCCCGCCAGCTGTTGGAACAACGGGGCGTCGACCTCGGACTCGGCTCTGGGTTCCGCCTGGCACGTGAAGCGTACGGCTCACGCGTGGAACGCTTGGAGCAGGCAGTGTATGACATCGACCCTGGTCGAATGGGCACATTCGACCTGGTCCACATGGGAGACCTGCTGCTGCACCTGGAGAGACCGATCGAGGCGCTCCGCCGTCTGAGATCGGTGACCAAGGGCTTCGCGTTGATCGCGGACGTTTACCAGCCGGACCTGGAGACGGACGACGGTCGTCAGCTGGTCGAGTACCGGGGCGGCTGGGAAATCGTGACCTGGTACCTTCCCTCGCTAAGCGCCCTCGGGCAGATGGTGCTGGACGCGGGCTTTGCCGACGTGCGAGTCCAATACGCATACCAGCTGGCCCGCACCGTGCCCGGCCACGGCTACCACCACGCCGTCCTTGCCGCCACTCCCTAACGGGATGCCGGATCGAAAACCCGCCGACAACCCCGCCTCCACCGAGTCGATGCGAGCATTCTGGGACGCGAAGGCTCGGGAGAGCGCAATGTGGTACATCGACTCCCGACTCGACTATCGCGAACCCGACGAGGCGGAGTTTTGGGCCGCGGGTGAGGACGTCCTGGACAAATCCCTGGCGATGTTCGACCTGGCTCTGAAACCGACTGACCGGGTCCTGGATCTCGGCTGCGGAATCGGCCGGGTGACGCGGGCAATCGCCAACCGCGTCGAAGCGGTGGTCGGCGTGGATGTCTCGGCAGAGATGATCGAGCAAGGTCGTCGCGCAATGGCCGGCGTGAGAAACGTCCAATTGGTGCTGGGCAACGGGCGAGACCTCAGCGACATCAAGGACGATAGCTTCGACGTCGCGTACTCCTTCGTGACCTTCCAGCACATACCCGACCCCGACGTCATCTGCTCCTACATTGTCGAGATGGGTCGTGTCTTGAAGCCTGGCGGATGGGCCCTCTTCCAGCACAGCGACGATCCGTCGGTACACCAGGCCGCTCGACAGGGCTGGGAAGGGAACCCACAGTCTGCCGGTTCCCCAAGTGGCCGGGGACCACGCGGGTGCTCAGAACCGCAATGGGCAGGCGTCCACGTCCCCAAGGCCCAGGTCGACGACGCGCTGGAGAAGGGGGGCCTGATGCTGGACGGTCGCAACGGCGAGGGGACGCTCTTCTGTTTTGTCCTGGCCCACGCCATGTGAGCACGCGGCGAACTAGACCGTTGTAGCTGTAACCTCGCTCGCTGGGGAGTCCGGACGATCGGCCTGCGGCAGCGACGCCACCGGGATTCCGTCCACCGAAATGTCCCCATCGAGCTCGACGCTCCCCCAGCGGTCCACGAGCGGCTCCACGAAGAAATGGAGCCCCTCGACATCAGTGGCGAACGTCCCCCGAGCGTCAGGCGTGATGACCACGCATTGGAGCAGGTGAGTTCCGTGGCCCAGTCGGGCGCTGAACTCGAGCTCCACCTCGACCTCCTCACCGGCCCTGATGCTCCGGTGCTTGAGCCCCAGGGGCGTGTGCCGGGCGTAGATCCATCGCCCGTCCGGCCCCACCAGTCGGAACTGGAACCCGGGGTCCTCGACTGGCCGCTCGAACCGAATCCGGATCCGATACTTCAGTCGATCGTTCGGCTTCACCGTGCGCACCTCTCTACCATCGCGAAGCAACGTCCGCCCCACGATGCTCGCGCCACCGATGAACTGGGGGTCATGGGAGTCGGACGGGGCGCCGCCTTCGCCGCTAGCGTCGGCGTCGGCGTCGACGGACAGCATTTCGTGGTGCAGCGCGACCGCGTCATCAGTGGGCCCGTCGAACTCGACGCGCCCCTTTCGAATCACTATCGACCGTGGACAGAGGTAGTGGATGGCCGCGATCTGGTGGCTGACCATCAGCACCGTAGCTCCGGTTCGACGGATCTCGTCCAGTCGTTGCAGACACTTCACCTGGAAGGCCGAGTCTCCCACCGACAGGACCTCATCGACGAGGAGCACCCGGGGTTCGGTGTGCACCGCGATGGCGAACCCAAGTCGGACGTACATCCCAGACGAGTAGAACTTGACCGGGACATCGATAAAATCCCCTAGCTCGGCAAAGGCGACGATGTCGTCAAATCGCTGCCTCAACTCCTGCTGGGTGAGGCCCAGCAACATCCCGTTGAGAAAGACGTTCTCGCGACCGGACATCTCGCGCTGGAAGCCGATCCCGAGGCTCAGCAGTGGCGCCACCCTGCCGTTGACGACGATGCGTCCCTCGGTCGGCCGTGTGACCCCGGCCAGCAGCCGAAGCAGCGTCGTCTTGCCGGCGCCATTTCTCCCGATCACCCCGACAACCTCACCCTTCTCGATCCGCAGGTCGGCGTCACGGAGGGCCCACAGCTCGCTGCGCACAGGGCGGTTGAAGGGCAGGAGTGAGCGGACCAGGGTGGGCCTGTCCTCGAGCTTCCAGTAGCGCTTCCCCACCTGCGCCATCTCGATCGCGGCATCGGCACCCCTGGGATTTGGAGGAGGCTGCCGCCCCGCCTCCGACTGGTAGTCCAGCGACAGGGGGGAGACCTCCGAGGATTCAACCGTCACAAGAGGTCTACGAAGAGGCGGTCGTGGCGCCGGTGGACTTCGATACCGATGGCGATCAGCACCAGCGTTGAGACGGCTGAGATGGTCACAGGAAGGACCCAATCGGTGGCGCCCACGGTCGCCAACCTCAGAAGCGCCACGATTCCAGTGAGTGGGTTGAGGTCCAGCAGAGCTGAGAATTTTCCGACCATGCGCTGCGGGTAGACGACTGGGGTTATGTAGAACCACATCAAAAGGGCGGCCTGCAGCAGGTAGCGGACGTCACGGAAATAGACGTGAAGCGCTGACAGCACCAGGGCCAATGCCCACGTGAAAAGGATCAGTAGGAGGACGCCTGCAGGGAGCAACAGCAAGCGCACGCTGATGCTGCCGCCAAGCAATGGCAGGGCGACCACAAGAAACGTCATCGTGGCCAAAAGCCCGGGCAGATTGGAGAGCAGAGGCACCGTAGGAAGGATCGCCCGCGGGAACCACACCTTGTCCGTCAGGGCGGCGCCGTCGACGATGGATGTGGCCGCACTCTGCACGGATTGGGAAAAATACGTCCACCCCAGCACCCCGGCCAGCACGTAGGCACCGAAGTCTTTTTGCAGCACGCCGGTGATGCGCGCGAAGATGACGGTGAGGACGAGGGCCTGCACCAAAGGCACGACCACCGACCACGCAATCCCAAACGAGGTGCGTTTGTATCGTCCCTGAAAGTCCGCCCGTGACAACACCCCGAGCACGCTACGGCGTTCCCATATCTCCCCCGTCCAGGCCCGCAACGATCCTGGATGCGAATCGAGTTGCATCAGCGAACCCGATCCCGCCTCGGCCATAGCCATACGAGAAGGATAGTCAGGTAACCTTCGGGGGCTCGCCACGGCGCCTGTTTGACAATGCCTAGGACTCTTGTGATCACCAACATGTACCCACCCGAAGAACGGGGTGGATACGAGCTTCTCTGCCAGGATCACGTCCGCTGGCTTCGCGCGCAGGACCACGAGGTGGCGGTGATGACATCCAGCGAGGGAGTGCCGCCGTTGCCGCGCGAGGGCAGAGGAGACTGCGGCGAGCACATATTCCGATTGCTTCCGCTGCACTGGTCCTGGACTGACTTCGCCCACCGCCGTCCCGGGCCGATGGCTGCGGCGATTGAGGAGAGGCGACTCCACAGGGCCGTGAAGCAGCTGATCCGGCAATTCCGGCCCGAGGTCTGTCTCGTCTGGGGGATGGCCCTTGTCTCCAAGTCACCGCTGGCCAGCGTCCACCAGGCCGGGATACCGATGGTGGCCGTCGTGGGCGAGAGCTGGGCACTTTGGGACATCGAGCCTGACAGCTGGCTGAAAATATGGCGACAGCCATCGTGGCGCTTCGCCGCGCCGCTGGCCTCGCGGCTAGTGGCGCCTATCTCGGTTGACGATGCGATGGCGGCGCTAACCCCGGTTTACGCCAGCGCCAGCATCCGTAACTCGATCGAAGAGTCGCTCCCTGCCTGGCGTATGCGAGGGGTCGTGGTGGCAAACGGCATCGACCTGGCTCGGTTCGATAATGCCCGCCGAAACGACACGCCTCTGCGTCAGCCAATCCAGCTCCTCTACGCCGGCCGAGTGGAGCGGCGGAAGGGACTCCATACCGTGCTCGACACCATGTCTCAGCTTCGCCAAAGGGGACTGTCGACCGAGTTGACAGTCGTGGGATGGCGGGAACCCGAGTACGCCCACGACCTGGTGCTCAAGGCGGAGGCGCTCGGAGAGAGCAGCCACATAACATGGCGGGATGCGGTGCCACGCGATTCGATGCCTTCGGTTTACGCAGCGCACGACGTACTCGTGTTCCCGACCATCTGGGCGGAGCCGTTTGGCCTGGTGGCACTCGAGGCGATGGCCGGAGGCTGTGTCGTATGTGCCACCGGGACAGGCGGTTCCGGCGAGTACCTGGACGACGGCGTGAACTCAATCCTCTCCCAACCGGAGGACGCCTCAGCGCTCGCGGACGGGATCATCCGGCTGTCGGATGAGCCCGATCTGGTCGCGCACCTGAGGGCCGGGGGCTACGCCACCGCCCGGCGGTACTCGTTCGAGAGCTACGCAGAGGCACTGGCCGACATCATTCGCACCGCCACCTCGGAGGCGAGCTCATCGGCGTCGTTGCTTTCAGAGGCCGGCGAACGAGCATGACCACCGTCTCGGTGATCATCCCCACGTACCACCGGCCAGCTCGGCTTGCTGCGGCAGTCGAGTCGGCGCTGGGCCAGGAGCTGCCGGCCGACACCGCCCTCGAGGTGATCGTCTGCCTGAGCGACCCTGGCGACGTAGAAGACCGACGGGTCGCCGCAGCCCTAGCCAAAGACTCGCGCGTGCGCGTCGTCGCTGCCACCGCTCCGGGCCCGGCTGCGGCGCGCAACGCCGGCATTCGAGCCGCCGCGGGCGAGGTGCTGGCGTTTCTGGACGACGACTGTCAGGCGCAGGACGGCTGGCTCATCAGCGGGCTCGCCAACCTTGTCGACGCCGACCTAGTGCAGGGTCGCACCACACCGGAGCGGCCCCCCGGGTTGCATGAGCGCAGCCTTGAGGTTGAGCCGCCATCGTGGCTGTGGGAAACATGCAACCTTATGGTCCGTCGATCAATGATCGACCGTGCCGGAAATTTCGACGAGAGCGTTCACCCGACGGACGACCCGCGCAATCATTTTGGGGAAGATATCGAGTGGGGCTGGCGCCTGGTCAGGTCCGGCGCTCGCGCCGTCTTCGCACCCGAGGCTCTGGTGCTGCATGCGGTTGAGGCGAGCACACGCTCGCGGGCGCTGCGGCACCAGCTCCGGTTGCGCAATGTTCCCTGGTTGGTCCGCACAGTGCCGGAAGCTCGACGTCATTACATCGGTGGCTACTTCATCAGTCGCCACCACGTGCTGGTGGCGCTTTCAGCAGGGTGCCTGGTGTCAGCTGGGATAGCCGCCGTCGGGGGACGGCGGCGAACCGCGCTCGGCATCGCGGCGTTGGGAATCGGTGGCTACCTGTCGCCCTGGCGCCCGGTGCTCACAGACATCGCGGACCGGGCCACCTTCGATGCCGTCCAGCTGGCAGCGCTCGTCTACGGCAGCCTCAAGTGGCGCCGCGTGATCCTCTAGCTTCAGCCGAGTCGCAACAGGTCATGTTTCATCCGGAGTTCGAGGCGACGATCATCATCAGCACGCGAAACCGGGCGCGCACGCTCGCCGACACGCTTCACTCATTGCAGACGGAAGGCTCTCGCACGCCTCGCGAGGTGATCGTCGTAAACAACGGATCGACCGATTCAACCGACGACGTGATCCGCGACGCGTCGAGGTCGGGCCAGGTCTCGGTTCGCGGTCTCGCCCACACGGCACCCGGCAAGTCGCGGGCATTGAACGCCGCGATCAGCGAGTCTGACTCGCCGTTCCTGCTCTTCACCGACGATGATGCGCTCGTCGAGGCGGGCTGGGCTGATGCACTGGTTGCCCCTTTTGCCGATGATGCGGTGGCGGTTGTCGGTGGCCGGACCGTGGCTGCCTGGCCGGACACCCCGCCACCGCCTTGGCTCGGCCCTCGCGTCGCCGAGGACCTCGGGTTGCGGGACCTCGGCAGCGAGCCCCGGCCGCTGGAGCCGTACGACATCATCGGCGTGAACATGGCGCTCAGGCGCAGCGCAGTCGAGAACTTGGAAGGCCCGTTCGAGACATCCCTTGGGCCCCGGCGAGGGGTAAAGATCGACTACGAGGAGTTCCACCTGGCATCGATTCTGGCCGCCGAAGCGCAGCTCGTTTACGCCCCCGGAGCTCTCGTCCATCACCGGGTGGACGCCGCCAGGCTCGATTGGAAATGGATGCGCAAGATGTATTTCCAGCGTGGCATCGGTCGCGCTCGGCATTGGCGGATGGTCGGCAAACCGGTACCCAGCGTCAAGGGCGGCGCCTGGTTGCTGGCGCGTAGCTACACGCACTCTTGGCGTTTGGGCTTGGCGCACCCCCGCTCCGGGCCGCGCGACGCGACCGAAGCCCTGGAGGAGGCCTCCTCCTTCATCCTGGCCGGGATGCACCTCGAGTCGCTATTCGTCAAACTGCCCCGGCTGTCTGAGCGGCTCTCGACGATATTGGTCTGACTAACCCTTGACTGCGACCCGGCAGGTGTAATCGACGCGGTGGAGCAGGAGCTGCTCCCTCGTCGAGAAGTACTCGTCAACCGCGCGCCTGCAGCCACGCCAGTGCCCGTAGTCGTCGATGATCAACACGCCGCCGGTTGCCAGACGAGGGTAGAGGTGCTCCAGCTCGTGCCTGGTCGACTCGTACCAGTCGGTGTCGAGGCGGAGCACGCTGATCTCAGCCGGAGCGCTCTGAGGGATGGTCATCAACACGTCGCCTCGTACAAAATGGACCCTGTCTTGGGGATATCCGGTTGCGACCAAGGTGGCACGCACCGAATCCTCGCTGAAGACCTCGGGTCCGAAGTGCTCCTGCCACGGGTGCGACCGATCGCGCCGCGCCTGCTCCCATTCCTCCAGAGCCGGCTGGCCCGACACCGAAAGATCATCATCAGTCGGCGCGGTCATGCCCTCAAAAGTGTCGTAGAGGTAGATGTCGCGGGTTTCCAAGGCGAGGTCTTGGAGAGTGGCGACCATGGCCAGGATGGAGCCTCCACGCCATACACCGCATTCGACGTATGCGCCAGGTATCTGCCTCGACTCGACGTAGCGCACCGAGTCAACAAGCGCCTGGAGGCGAGCTGGGCCAGTCATGGTGTACGGCAACGCCCGCTCCACGATGGCGCGATCCACATCGCTGATGCCGTCCGGCTCTGTGTCGTTCAGCCGCTCCCGTCCCCTGGCAACCATAAGCTGCCCACGCCGGCGAAGACTAGATCCCAAACGCCCTCGCATCTCGAGATTATCCGACATAGCGAAGAACGCTCAGGCAACTGGCTCGCTGCCGACGGATCCCTACTTAGGCATCGCCAGCACAGCCAGCCGATCGCCGAAGTTGGGCGCCACCAGACGATCCGCAACGCCCAGCAGCTCGACCGATCGAACCAGGGGTCGGCTCAAGAGGTCGGAGTAGCCGGCCAGGCGCTCGGCGTAATAGCGGGCGCTGAAGACCTTGGCGTGCGTGGACATGAACAGCACCGAGAAACCTGCGCGCGTCAAAGCCAGCGCCACAGACGATGGGGTGAAGTACTGCAGGTGCATCGGCAGCACAGACCACCAGCGCCGCCCGAGGGTCCGAGCCAGCGTACTGCCCGCGTTGGGGATCGTCAGGTAGAGGGCGCCACCCGGCTCAAGTAGATCGCGGATGATCGTCAGTGCCATGACCGGTTCGCGGACATGCTCGAGCACGTCCCCCAGCACCACCAGTCCGAACGAGTGTGGGTCGACCGGAGGAGCGAAGAGGTCCCCGGGGCGAACGTCGAGGCCTCGCGCCACCGCTCTCGACCGCGCCCATTCAGACGGCTCGAGGCCCACCGGGGACCAGCCGCGGGCGCGCGCCGCGAACATGAAGGAACCTGTCCAAGCTCCTAGGTCGAGCATCCGTGCCGGCGCGACGTATCTCTCGATCCCTTCGAGCGCACGTCGCGCCGTCTCCACCTGGCCGCGTTCCTCGCGAATCGAGACCAGGTCTTCTGCCGACTCGTACGCGGACATGATCAGGTCGTCGTCAGGGTACCGCCCAACAGATGTGTGGCCGCAGGACTGGCACCGCACGAGGTCCGCAACCACCCATCCGAACAGCTCGGCGCTGGGCCGAAATGCGTCGGACGATGCCTGCCGAACACGCGGTCCGGAACGAAATGCGGGTGCGTTTTGCGTCCCGCCGCAGACCGGGCAGCTCCATGCTTGGTCGGACACAGGCCCGAGTGTAGTTGGCGACCAGACAGCGGCCGTTACCGCGGTCGGGTAGCTTTTGGCCATGCATGGCGGGAAAGCGGGAGGGTCCGGTGTGCCCGTCGCCGTGGTCGGGGCGGGTGTCGGGGGCCTGGCTGCGGCCGTCAGGCTATCCGAGGCCGGGTACCACGTAACGGTGATCGACCCGTCTGGCGAGGCGGGGGGACTGGCGGGTGGCTTCAGCGTCGGCGGCGGTTCGGTGGAGCGCTTCTACCACCACCTCTTCCGCAGCGACGCCACCGCCGCGCGCTGGATTACGGACCTTGGGCTGGGCGACCGGCTGGAGTTCCTCCCGGCCGACATGGGCTTTTACTCGGGGGGCCGACTCCACCGGTTCGGGACCCCGCTTTCGCTGATGCGTTTCTCCCCCCTCCCAGTCCTGGACCGAATTCGCCTCGGCCTGCGGATACGATCGTTGGCCAACACGCCCGACCCCGAGGAGTTCGAGGACCTGACGGCGGTGTCGTGGTTGGAGCGGCGGGCGTCGGCAGCCGAGCTTGAAGTCTTCTGGGAACCCCTTCTCTCCGCCAAGTTTGGGGACGACCGCGACAAAGTCTCGATGGCCTGGCTCTGGGCCCGGTTTCGCGCCCGCGTCGGCGACAGCGCCGGCCGGTCGGAGCGGCTGGGATACCTGCGCGGCGGCTTCCAGCAGCTCGGTGACGCGATGGCGTCCCGCGCCTCCGGCCTCGGCGCCGAACTGGCCCTCGGAGTACGCGTCTCGGGCATAACCATCCGCGACGGCTCGGTGGCGGCGATCCGGACCGAGGACGGACGGGAGCGCGAGGTCGCGGGAGTGGTGTGGACACCGGCGCTCACCGCGCTGGCGCGTGCCGTTCCGGAGCTGCCAGCCAGCTATCGCGCCTCATGCGAGCGTGTCATGTACCACCACGCGGTCGTCATGGTTGTCGAGCTGGAGCAGCCCGCACTGCCGTACTACTGGGTCACCGTGGGGGATGACGATCTGCCCTTCACCGTCGCCGTGGAACACACTCGGATGGTGGGCACCAGTGCTTACTCTGGCCGCACCATCGTCTACCTGGGCAGGTATGTGAAGCCCGATGATGCGCTGCTGAAAGCGTCGGAAACCGAGATCTCGGAACTGTTCCTTGAGGCCGCGGCGAGGGCATTCTCGTCATCATTCCTGAGCCCGGCGGCGGTGCACGTTTTTCGGGCACCGAATGCGCAACCAATCGTGCCTCCGGGATGGGCTGAAGCTAGACCGGCCGTCCGATCGGGCGTAAGGGGCCTCATGGTCGCCAACATGGCTCAGATATATCCGTGGGACCGTGGGATTAACTACTCGATTGAGCTCGGCGAGTCAGCCGCCGCGGCGATGGCCGAGGAGGCTCAGTGATCTGCAGCACTTGAACTCCACATGATCGGGCCCTTGCAGGGGGCCAATCCGGCAGGCAATCCCAACATCAAGGCCGCGATCATCATCAGCACGCGCGATCGCGCCAACGTCCTTGCCGGCACCCTGTCGTCCATCCTCTCGGACTCGTCCGTAGTGCCACGTGAGGTGATCGTGGTCGACAATGGGTCGAGCGACAGCACACCCGACGTGATCTCCCAGGCGGCGGCCTCGGCGGGCATCGCCAGCGTGCGCGGCCTCAGCCAGCCGGCCCCGGGCAAGTCGCGGGCGCTCAACCTGGCGGTGGCCGAGACGGTGGCGCCCTATCTTCTCTTCACGGACGACGACGTCTTCGTCGACGACGGCTGGGCTGATGCCCTGGTGGCGCCGTTTGCCGATGCCTCGGTGGCGGTGGTTGGGGGCCGCACCCTACCGGTCTGGCCCGCGGGGCAAGCTCCACCGTGGCTGGGCGGTCGGATCGCCGAGGACCTCGGGCTGAGAGACTCCGGGGATGCGCCGCGAAGCCTTGAGCCCTTCGATGTGGTCGGGGTGAACATGGCTTTGCGCCGGGCGGCGTTGCGCGACATCAAGGGGCCTTTCGAGACGTCGCTAGGGCCGGTCGGCAATGTCAAGGTCGACTATGAGGAGTATCACCTGATAAGCCTCCTGGCGGGACGCCACCGGATTGCCTACGCGCCCAGCGCGATCGTCAGGCATCGTATCGACGCGGCTCGCCTGGACTGGCACTGGATGCGACGGATGTATTTCCAGCGAGGCGTCGGGGCCGGTCGTCATGATCGGCTGGCGGGCAACCGCCTGCCTTCGCCCTGGGTCGGCGCGGCGATGTTCGCCCGAAGCTATCCCCGCGCGCAATTTCTGCGCGCCAAGCATGCGATGCGCGGCGGCAGAACGCCGGAGCAGGCCGAAGCCGAATTCTTCGCTCTCTTGACCGCAGGTAGGCACCTCGAATGGCTGTTCGGCGAGCGCCCTGCTTTATGCCTCCGTCTCGCGTCGTTGTTGGTCTGAATGGCAAGATCCTGCAAGTGGCTGGAGGAGAATAGAACCGCGCCGGAACGGGGCGGCGCACCGAAACGCCGAGGCGGCTCGACGGCATCACGTCCTGACCGAGCCATCGGCCGAGACGCCGCGAGAGGACATACATGAACGTAGCCGAGCTTCTGCGAGATCCTCCTAGCCTTCACCTGGATGAGACCGGCAGGGCCACTTCCTGGCGCCTCGCCGACGACGTGCTTGATTTTCTCGACCGCAACGTGACCGCTGACAGCCGCACGCTCGAGACGGGTGAAGGCGTGAGCACGATCCTGTTCGCTCTGAAGGGAGCCAGCCATGTCTGCGTCTCGCCGAACGAGTACTCAGTGCAGAGAATCCGAGATTTCTGCGACGCCCACGGCATCAGCACCGATCGCGTGGAGTTCACGATGACGCCATCGGATATTGCCTTGCCGAAGTTAAAGGGGCTTGAGCTCGACCTTGTCCTCATCGACGGCGGGCACGGCTTTCCGATTCCGTTCCTCGACTGGCACTACACGGCTCAATTGCTCAAAGTTGGAGGCTATGTGATCGTCGACGACACGCAGCTGTGGACAGGGCACGTTCTCAAGGAGTTCCTTATGACGGAGCCCGAGTGGGATATCCAAAGCGATCTCCATCCACGCAGCGCCATCTTCCGCAAGAATTCGGACGGCGGTCCAGGTAAGGAGTGGCTCGGCCAGCCCTACGTCGCTTCACGAAGCGACCTCCCCGAGCCGGGCTCGCTTCGCAAGGCTTGGGAGCTGCTGCGAAAGCGCGAATACCGGTCGCTGGTTGGCAAGATGTCGCGCCGGCTGCTATCACGCTGATTCCGGCCCGCGTCCGCCAGTTCGGATGACCAGGGTCCTATGGCTCACCCTTCAGAGCCCCGATCGCAACCTCGGCGGCGGCAGCCTTCGCGAGGCCTGTTTGATCGAGGGCCTCGCAGAAAAGATGGACGTCGACCTGATCGTCGCGACATCGATGAAAGACCAGACCATCGCGGCCAGGCTGGGTCGGGTAACCGAGCTGAACCTGCCTCTCGGATACGTCGAGCAAAGTCACTGGCGGCGACGGCTGAGCATCCTGAACCACATGCTCGCCTCCCGCTCGCCCTTCGAGATCACCGACATCGCCCGGTTCCTCGCCCCCATACAGGCAGCACTGGCCTCGGTGCCGACCCACGACGTGGTCTGCATATCGCACCTGGCGCTCGCGCCGTTGGTGGATCGCGCAACCGGCGCGCGCTGGACCCTGGATCTCCATCACCTGCCATCGCGACTGTCCGCGCATAACGCGTCGATATCGAGCCGCAGGCGCGGACGCTGGGTCCAGGGCACCAACGCCCGCCGGGCGCGAAGGCTGGAGCACGCCGCAGCAGCGCGCTGCGACGGCCTGACCGTTTGCTCCGACGAAGACGCCGCAGCGGTCGGAGTGCCGGCCGTGGTGATCCCAAACGGCGTCGATACCACCGTCTTCAGGTCCACGCCACTGCCGCCCGAGCATCGGGTGGTGCTCACGGGCACCCTCGGCTACCTTCCCAACGTCGACGGCGCAACCTGGTTCTGCAAGGAGGTCTGGCCCCTTGTCAGACAGCAAGTGCCCGACGCCACCCTGGAGCTGGTAGGCAAGGCGCCCATCCCGCAGGTGATCGCCCTGGCAGAAATCGACGGGGTCGAGGTCGTCGCGGACGTGGCCTCCGTGGAGCCCCATCTGCGCGCCGCGCGCGTTGCGGTTGTGCCTCTGCGAATGGGTTCGGGCACCCGTATCAAGGCGCTCGAGGCGCTGGCAGCGGGACGACCCGTGGTTGGCACGACCGTCGGTCTGGAGGGGCTCCGCATCGAGAGCGGTGTGCAGGCGGTGGTGGCCGACGCGCCGGCCGAGTTCGCGGCCGCGGTGACGACGCTCCTGCGTGATCCGGCCGCCTGGCGGATGGCCGGGGCGGGTCGGCGACATGCAGAGATGCATTTCGACTGGTCGGCTATCGGATCGAAATTCGCCGACCACGTAGAGCGCGTCGCGGCGGGGCGCGGGCGGATGTCGGGCCCCGCCTAATCGCGCCCAGCCAGCTCGGCGTAGAGCTTGGCCAGGGCCGCCCCCATCGCCCTCACATCGAATCGCTCCTCGAGCCGCTGCCGGCCGCCGGCCGCCAGCCGGCGCCGGGCGCCGGCGTCCTCGAGCAATGCCAGGACCGCCCGCGCCATCGCCGGCGGATCAGCCGGTGGAACCAGCAGCCCGGATTCCCCATCTACCAGGACGTCACGGCTGCCGACGACATCCGTTAGCACAACCGGTGACCCAGCACGCATCGCCTCAAGCGGCGTATACGGCCCGCCCTCGTATCGCGACGCGAGGACGTAGACGTCGAGCTGCCCGAGAACCCCCGCGGCCGCGTCGAAATCGTCCATCCGGTGGAACCGGGCGGCGAGCCCGGCATCGACGACAGCGCGCTCTACCTCGGGGAGCAGCACGCCGGTCCCGATCTGCACAAAGTGCGCGTCGGCTCGCACGTCGGCGATGAGCCGGCAGGCGCGGATGAAGTCTTGCGGCGCCTTCTGCGGGACCAGTCGCCCCAGCGTCCCCACCAGTGGCACGCGGGGGCCCAGACCGAGCCGCTCTCGAAGGTCGAACGGCTCCACCAATTGTTCGAGGTCGATGCCGTTGGGGATGATCACCAGTCTCTGGGATGGAACGATGCCCAGGTCGACGGCCAGCCGGCCCTCGCTTTCGGACACCGCCAGCAGGCGGTCGGTGACCCGACCTAGCCGGCGCTCCACCGCCAGTGCCAGACGTCCCGGGTGCAGCCCGTTGGGCGTGTACACGACGGGTGCGGGTTGACCCAATGCCGCAACCCGTGCCAGCACCCCGCCCACGGCGCTATGCCCGTGGACGATGTCGGGGCGGCGGCTGGCGAGCAGCCGGCGCACTGCACCCAGGGCGATGGCGTTCCGCGGATGCAGCGGATACCGTCGCATCTCGACCAGGTGGACCCGCGCCCCCGCCTCGCCAAGCCTCTCGACGGCGCTGTCGTCACTCAGCCACCCAACCCGTCGTCTCGGCACCGCGACCTCATGACGGACGTCGGGGGTGTGGCTCACGACGTCGATCAGGTGCCTGGATGTGCCACCACCAAGGGCCTCGAGCACATGGAGAACAGTGGGCGCCGCCACTCAAGCCTGATCGATGGCGGCGCGATACGCCTCGACGTGGATGGCGGCGCAGTCATCCCAGCCGGGCGATGCAGCGATCCAGGCCCGGCCGCGCTCGCGTAGGCCCTGTTGGTGCTCGGTGTCACCGACGACGCGCTGCAGGCCGGTCGCAAGGGCATCGAGGTCGCCTCCGTCGCACCACTCCGCGGCGTCGCCCAGGATTTCCGGCAGCGACCCCACCGGAAAGCAGACCACCGGACAGCCGCAGGCGATGGCCTCGAGCGCAGGCATCCCGAAGCCCTCATCTTCAGTCGGGTAGCAGAGAGCGGCAGCCCCGCGGAGCAGCTCGGCCAGTTCCCTGTCTGTCGGGTTCCCGGCCGACACCACACCCGCGTCCCGCACGGGCTCCCGGCCGATGATCACCAGCTGCCCCTGGAAGCCATGGCTGCGCAACCGGAGCCAGGCTTGTCGTGCCATTTCGAGGCGCCGCCGGCGCGCCCCCGAAAACGCCACTACATAAGGCCCCTTGACCTGGAGTCGGGTGAGAAATTCCTCGCGCAGGGCCAGGTCAGAGGGGCCCGTGAACACCGGGTCCACACACAAAGGCGCCACCACGACTCGCTCCTCGCCAACGCCGTACAGGTCGACGACCTGCCGGCGGACGAATTCTGAGTCGGTCAGTATCACCCGGGCGGTTCGCGCGGCGTGGCGCGCCTGGGCTCGAAACGCCGTCCGCTTGGCAGCGGGCATCCATTCCGGGTGCAGCTCGAATGAGAGATCGTGAAAGGTGACCACCATGGGCGTGCGCTGAAGGTAGGGCAGACCGTAGAACGGGCAATGGAAGACCCCGTCGAAGCCTCTGAGCCATGGGGCGGCGGCCAGCTGTAGCCAGGCCACGTTGCCGGGAACGACTGGCGTCCGCAGGGCTCGGTGTGGCACCGCCGTCTCGATTGGGCTGAGCCTGGCGTCAAGGAGCAGCGTCAGGTCACAGCGGCCGGCCAGCGGCTCGATGAGGTTGGAGATGGCACGCCCAACTCCGCCGAGGGGTCTAGCCTGCAGGGTGCGGCCGTCCAGGGCGACCCTTGGTCGGATCAAGCCAAGGCCCGCTGGTAGGCGGCGACCAGGAGCTCCGTGGTTCGCTCCCAGGTGAAGGTTCGAGACCTCACCGCCGCCCGGCTGCCAAGGTCAGCCCTGGCGCCGTCGTCGGCCAGAAGGCGCTCGATGGCGCCGGCAAGGGCTTCGGGATCGCCCGGGGGAGTGAACCAGGCGGCGTCTCCCGCGACCTCTCGGGCTTGCGGGATGTCGGTGGCCACGACGGCAGCCCCCGCCGACAGCGCTTCGAGTAGCGGCAGGCCAAACCCCTCCGCGAGCGTGGGCTGCACCACCAACCTGGCGCCGGCGTAGAGGGCGGAGAGGACCTCGGGTTCGACGTGGCCGAGGAACTCGACAAGGCCCAGGCGATCGATCTCCGCCACCTTGCGCCGGATCGCGGCCCCAGACCACCCGTCCCCGCCAACGACCATCAGCGGAGGGCATCCAGGAACCATGTTGACAGCCTCGGCCAGGATGTCGTACGCCTTGCGAGGCTCCACGACACTTACTGCCAAAAGGTATTCCGGGGGTAGTCGACCCGTTGGCTCACGCGGGGGCGGAAGCTGACGGTGGCCGAGGGGTGTCACCATGATGCGTTCCCGAGGAATGCCAGCAACCTGAGCGATGTCGTCCGCGGTCGATGCCGACGCCGTCACGACCACTGCGGCAGCTCGGGCGCCCTCGAGGTGAGCCCTTTGATGACGGCGCGTCTCGGCCGAAAAGAACGCTGGGTGGATGGACGTCATGACATCCATCACGGTCACGACAAGCGGCAGTCGGGTCGGTGGAGCTACCAGGTCCAGCGAATGGACGAGGTCGACGCGGCCAGTGATCGCTTCAGCCGAGGGCCAGCCGGCGATCCGCCACGAGGCGTGCAAAGCCCGAAGAGGGAATTGGATCCGTCGCACGCTCCCATCCAGGTGTCCGTGACGCCCGGCAGCGAACGCCCGAACCTCGATGTCGCGACGCTGAGTCAGCCCCCGTAATGTCTCGTTGGCGTAAGTTCGCATGCCTCCACTACCGGCAAGAGCAGGGGTTACGTCGAGCGCGACCCTCACCGGTTCGCGCGGCGGCCCTTCCGCGGCTGAGTGGACCCGAGGACGGTGGCCCACATATCAGGGCCTATGCGGCGACCAAACGGAACATCTCAGCGTGGATTTCGGCGGAGCGTTGCCATGAGAAGTCAGCCGCCCGTCGCAGCCCACGCGCTGAAAGGCGGCTCCAGGCCGTGGAGTCACCGAGGATCGCCTCCAGCCGGTCAGCCATGGAGGCGACATCACCGTCCGGCACCAGCTCGCCGCCGGCGCCGATGACCTCGGCCAGCGAGCCGTTCGCGAACGCTACCAGTGGGGTGCCGCACGCCATCGCCTCGATCGCGGGCAGACCAAAGCCCTCATCACGGTTGGTCATCACAACCGCCGCGGCGGACTGGTAGATAGGCGGCAGCGACGCATGGGGGACGTACCCAAGAAGGTCCACGCGTTCAGGGTGCGACGTGGACTGACGCAAGCTGTTCACTTCTGCTTCAACCCACGGCGCAACGCGCCCTGCCACTTTGAGGCGATGCGGATGGCCTCGGGCGGCGAGAGTGCTGATCACCTCGAAGGCTTGCCGGAAGCCCTTCCGCGGGTCGAACTCGCTGACATAGAGGATGTATGGCGGCTCGGGCGACGCCCGTGTCGCCGGCGGCCGGAAGCCAGGACCCGGTCCATGACCCGCGACCATAACCCGATCGCGATGAAACCCGAGCACTCGGATACCATCCGCTGCAACCCCTTCGGATACCGCTATCAATCCGGACGCCGACCGAATTAGTCTCGCCCACTCGAGCCAGAATGACCGGTCTTTGGCGAATTCGGGGTGGTAGATCGTCGGCGGGATCGAGTGGTGAATTGTTTGGACCCAGGGTACGGCGCAGCGGCGCGGGGGCTGCAGGGCGGGGCTGTGGAAGACATCCGGTCGCGCTCGGCGTATGTCATGCGGCAGGAGAAGAGCGTGTTCAAGCCGGCTGAATCGGCCGGGGGCGCGCCGGACGATCCGGACCGGCCGAACCCCGGTGGGGGCATCATCACTCGACGTGACAAGCGCGGACACGCTCAGGTCGGGAATCCTGGCCAACTCCGGCAGCAAAGAGCGAACGTAGACGCCGATGCCGCGGTACCTGTTGTCATCGCTCAGGGCTCGTCCGTCGACGAGCACCCGGATCGGGGTGCGGCTCAAAATCGCATGACCTTACCAGCATTCTGCTGGAGGTAGACTGCGTCGCTGTGGAGGAGGCCTGCGTGGCGCGTCCTTGACGGACCTCTGGGCTCGACTGAGGGGTGAGGCTGATCGCCATCCTCACGTTGCCTGGGCCATCGGCCTCGGGATCTGCGGGTCCGTGCTTGCCTACGTTTTCGTCTTCCACGCCGACGGCGGGGACTTCTACCCCAACTGGAGAGCAGCTCGCGCGGTCCTCGACGGGATGCCCGCATATGCCAGGTACGACTGGCCGTTCCCGTACTTGTACCCACCAGGGTTTCTAATGCCAATGCTGCCCCTGGGGATGCTGGACTTCCACCTCGCCAACCGCGTGTTCTTCGTGATCAACACCTTCTGCCTGGGGCTGGGGACGCTGTTGTGCATGCGCCTCTGCCGGCTGCGGCTCCGCTCTCCACTCACGCCCCTGGTGCTGGGTTTCCTGAGCCTGACTCCACCCGTACTGATCACGCTCATCCAGGGCAACGTCAACGGTCTGCTGCTGGCGGGAGAGGGTGCCTTTCTCCTGCTCGCCAGCCGGAACCGGTGGGCCGCAGCGGGCTTGGCGTTAGGGCTGACATTACTGGTGAAGCCTTTGCTTTTGCCGTTGTTGGTGGTGCCCATTCTCTGGCGCCGATTTGACGCCCTCCTCCTCGCCTTGGTGGTGCCCATCGGACTTTCGATCCTGGCCTTTCCGCTGCTTCGGGATGGCACTGCATTCCTTACCCAAGCAGTTCCCTACCTGCTACGCGGCGAGACTGGAAACGCGCTCGGGAACACCACCATCGCCGGCGCCTTCGCCCTGCTCCAACTGCCGATGTGGTCCGCGACCTTGGCGCGCATCCTGGTCGTCGCCGCCGGCTGTACGGCAATTCTGCGGACGCCGCGCGTCGGCGAGCTGGGGCTTATCCACGTCACCGCTGTCGCTCTGCTAATGGCTTTTGCGGGCTTCTCGTTTTCGTCACAGTACTTTGCGCTGTACTTGCTGCCACTGGTCCTGTCTGCCGGACTGCCAGGAGCCTGGATGTCTGGATGGCTGGGCTGGACCGGTGTCTACTTAGTCGACGGCGCTGACCTATTTGTGTTCTACCGCGCCGGCAAACTGCTCGGCGTCGGACCAGCGATTGGAACGGTGCGGTCGACCCTCGGCTATCTGGTCCTGCTCATCGGATTGGTCATGGCCGCGTGGCGTCGACGGCCGGCGAGAGAGTCCGCCGGCCCGTTGCCAGGGGGCTAACCGTCGCCGAAGCGGCGAGGCCGGCCAGCGCCCACACCGGGTATGACGTCTGCAAGTCGCCGAAGGAGTGGAGGAAAAGGCCCGCGACCGCTAGTCCAGACATCGCGCATAGGGCCGCGACCGGCGCCGCACCATCAGTCGAGGCCCGCCGCCAGAGCGCCGACAACAGCTGCCAAAGAAGTGCGACGAAAAGGATCGCGCCCAGGATCCCGACCTCAACCCCAACCTGGAAGAACCAGCTCTCCGCAGTAATGGCCCCAATCACCTCAAAGCGTTGACCCTGGGAACCCCCTGTCGCCAGTCCCGTTCCAAGGGGGTGGCGCAAGGTCGCCGCCACATCTGCCTGGAGAGCAGACAGATGGCCCGCGGTACTGACCGATCCGGTATCGAGTGCGGAGGAGAGCTGGTGGGCAAGGCCAATCGAGTCGACGAGCGGGTATAGCACGGTGGCACCGACGAGGCACCAGACGGCCACCCGCCCCGGGCTCCTCCCAGCCAGGAGCCCGACAACGATCATGACGGGGACCGCCACGATGGCAGTGCGTGTCACCGTTACCAGTAAGCCCGCCGCGCACAGCGCCCCGACGGCCAGCTCCAACCGCTGTAGACCTCCGCCCGCCGCCCTACCGATGACAATTCCCAGCGGCACCAGGAGGAAGAAGGCGGCGCTGAGCGGATTGAGAAAAATCGACCCTGCGCGGACCACGACGTGGCCGGCCAGGATGGTGTGATACAGGACGATGCCCGTGGGTCCGACGGCCCCGAGAACCTCTGCCTGCCATTGGAAGGCACCAGTCGACACGATCCAGGTGGCATAGTCACCCGGCAGGAAATAGTTCCAAAGACCGATCGCGGCAACGATGGCGCCGGCCGCGAGCATGGCCACCTCGGTCGCCCGGCCCGTCGCCGGGGTGAGGCCCAGGTGACGGGCAGCGAGAAAGATGAGGATGAAGGACGCCAGCTGACGTCCTCCGAGCAGTCGGACATAGAAGTCCGGACCTATGGGCAGGACCACGTAAACCGCCACGAGGGCGAGGAAGAGGATCGCCGTCCAGTCCACGCTCTGCAGCTGATCAGCACGGAGTGTGGAGGCGGCACGCGCTATCAACACCACCGCGATCAAGTCTTTCCAGTAGCGCATGTAGCCGAGCGCCGATACGGGCACGCCGAGCCTCGCGAGCTGACCGAAGACGATCGGATAGAACGGCAGCATCAGCACCAGGACCACCAGCGCCGGACCCGGATGCTTCCACGTCACATACGCGGCGGTGACGGTCAGGACCAACCCGACCGCGAGCAGCAGCAGGACGGGCTCAAAGGCTGCAGTCAGTCCGAGGAGCGCGGAGGCCAACGTGGTGCCGATGACAATTGGCGGGGCCGAAAGGCGCGCCCAGTCGGGCCCACGGCGAACTGTGCGAGATCGAAGCACGGTCAAATGGTAGGGCGGAACCGCACGGGCCATACCTTAGCCTTCATGTGATGGCGGACCGAGGCGACTCAGGGGAGAGGGAGGCCATCCTGGTGTCGATCGTCATCGTCACGTGGAACGCCCGCCCTGTCCTTCAGCGATGCGTCGAGTCCCTGCTGCTACATCCGCCGTCCGGGTCCTGGGAGGTGGTGGTCGTCGACAACGCGTCGACGGATGACACCTTGACGATGCTGGCCGAGAAGGCCCCGTGGGCTCGGGTAATCGCCAATCGACACAACGTCGGTCTTGCGGCGGCCAACAACCAGGGGCTGTCCGCCAGTCGCGGTCAGGCCATCGTGATCAGCAACCCCGATGTCCTCTTCTCAGCCGGCGCCATCGACGCGCTTCGGGATGCTCTCGACCGGCACCCGCGCGCGGCGTTTGCGGTACCGAGACTTCTGCACCCCGACGGTCGACTCCAGACCAGCGCCGGCGACCTCCCAGGCTTTGCCGAGGCGTTTGCCGGGCGCTCGGCGAGCCAATCGAGGAGCTCCGCCGTAGGTGGACGTAGCGGATTCTGGTGGGATGGGTGGGCGCACGATGAGGAGCTCCCGATCGGGCACGGCGCCGAGTCGTGTTACGTCGTGCGAACTTCGGCGCTCGCCGAGATCGGTCCGCAAGACCCCCGATTCTTCCTCGACTGGGAGGGAATCGAGTGGAGTCGACGCGCTGCCCGACACGGCTGGGAAATCTGGCTTTGCAGCAGTGCCGAGGTCGTTCACCTTGGCGGTGAGAGCATCCAACAGAACCGGGCCAGGTGGGTGGTTTCGAGCCACACCGGGATGTACCGGTACTTCAGCGCCGACACTGCTGCAGTGCTGCGCCCCTTCCTCGCCTTGCTGATTGCCTCGCGTGCATTGGTCAAGCTCGCGGCGCTGGCTGTTGGGGCACCGCTGTATGACCGCGCCAATAGAAGCAACGACGTCAGCAGATGAAGGTTCTTTTCGATGCCCGGCTCTCCGGGCATGCCGGCATCGGCAGGTTTGTCGATGGGCTGCTCTCGGGTCTGACCGAGATCGGAACAGACGTAACGGCGCTGGCGCGGCGGAGAGATAGCGGTGGCTGGCGCGGCGAGGTCGGGCCGTTTAGCGCAAATGTGATCAGGACACGCGCGCGCCCCTTCCTGCCGGCGGAGCAGCTGCTCATCCCGCAGGTGCTGGCGCGCGGTGGATACGACATCTACCATTCCGCGCACCTCACGGTGCCGTATAGAGCTCGGCGACCGATCGTGCTGACGGTGCACGACCTGTTTCCAATAAGGTGGCCGGCGCACGCCCGCTCCGGGCTGGCCGCCGCCTATTACCGGGCCGTCTTTCCCCGGGCGCTGGCACGGGCCGACGCCGTGGTCGCGGTCTCGCCGTACACGTTTCGGATGGTGCAGGAGTTGTTGCCACAGCCGGCCGAACACATCCGGGTGATCGAACATGGGATCGACCACGGTCACTGGTTCCCCAGGAGCGAAGAGCAGATAGCCGCCGCCCTGGCGGAGCTGAACGTTTCCCGTCCCTACGTCTTGTATACAGGCACGGCGAAGTGGCACAAGAACCTGTCCACGCTGCTGAGAGCCTACGAGCCCGGCCTGCCTCCACTGGTCCTGGCCGGACCGACCCCTGAGGAACTTCGGCAGACCGCTCCGGATTGGGTCGAGAGCGATCGGTTCCGCGTGCTTGGACGGGTGCCCGGTAGGTTGTTACCAGCGCTGTACTCGGGGGCAATGGCGACCGTCCTGCCTTCGCTGCACGAGTCGGTCGGCTTCAGCGCCTTAGAGGCGATGGCGTGCGGAACGGCACTCCTGTGCAGTGACTCTGGCTCACTGCCGGAGGTGGTCGGTGACGCCGGCTTGAGACTCCCGCCCACCGAGGTCGACGCTTGGACCGCCGCGCTGCTTCGCGTGGTCGAGGACGAAGGACTGCGTCGTCAGCTGTCAGTGCTGGGAGTGGCTGCGGTGCGCGATCGAAGCTGGACGAAGGCCGCCTTCAGCTACGACGGCTTGTACCGTCAGCTGGCTTGACCGATGACCGTGCTTGGCCCTGGTTCGGTGCCGTAATAGTAGTAAGTCGTCACTTCGTTGGCGCGCGCCCGGTTTAGAACCGCCCCCCGGATATCCGAGCCGACCGCCTGAAGGGTCTCAATCGACTTCATGATGTCCGGAATTCTGGCGCCGCCTCGTTCAACAACCAGGACGGCTCCCTGGACGAGGGCACCGAGGACAGCGGCGTCGGTCACCGCGCTGAGCGGCGGAGTATCCAGGATCACGATGTCGGCGAGCACAGCCAGGCGTTGCAGCACCTTGGTCATGCGGGCCGACCCCAGCAGTTCCGACGGGTTCGGCGGGGGCTGGCCGGCGCAGACCAGGCTCAGGTTGGCGATCGCGGTCGGCTGAACGCACTCGGACTCGGGGCGGTCTTCCAAGATCAGGTTGCCCAAGCCGACGTTGTCGCGGTTGCCGAAGAGGCGGTGCAATGCCGGGCGGCGGAAATCAGCGTCCACCAAAATCACCTTGTTTCCGGCCTGGGCCATCACCACCGCAAGGTTGCACGCGGTCGTGGTCTTCCCCTCGCCTGGAATGGTGGAGGTCACGATCAAGGTCTCGAGAGCGTGCGAGACCCTTGAATAGAGGAGGTTCGTGCGAAGGGCCCGGTACTGCTCGGCCAAGGCGTCGTGGGCATTCGTCGCCGCCAACGTCTCGACAGGTCCTTGTGTGTTCGGAGTCCGGTTCAGGATGGTCCCCAGGAGGGTGAGCCCGAGCCGAGTCCGAACGTCGGCTTCGCTCTTGACGGTGTTGTCGAGGCGCTCCAGGAAGAATGCCAGCGCGACGGCCAACACCAGCGCTCCGACGACCGCCAAAAGCACGTTCTTGCTGATGTCCGGGCTGTATGGAGATGCCGGCGGAGCGCTCGGAAGATCCCAGGGGACGAGGGCGTCCAACCGACTCGAGGTGGTGGCGCCCACCTGGCTCTGCAGGTCATCCAGGGCAGCATTGAACGCAGGTACCACGTTCCTTGCGATTGCCACCGCGACCGTCGGATCGCGGTCGGTCACGGTGATATCGATCAGTGTCGTGTTGGGCACGCGAACCGCCGAAATGTTGAACTGGAGCTCGTAGGCGGTCCGAGGTATCCCACCAGAAACCAGGCGCTGCCGGACCGGCGTTGTGTTAACCAGTCCAACGTAGGTCTCTACCAGGGAGTCAAGGCTCGGCACCTGGGTGAAGTCGGTGGTCCCAGAGCTGGGCAGAATCCCCGGCTTGGGAGTGACCAGGGCCACCGCCGCGGTCAGGTACGTCTTGGGCGATTCCATGCTGGCGATCGCAGAGGTCGCTCCTGCGATCAGCGCAATCAGGACGATCAGGTATTTCCAGCGCCGAAGGGCTCGGGATAAGACCGCGATGTCCATGTTTCAGCTTACGTTACAGGCTCTGCCTACAATTGCGCCGTGCTCCTGTTTCTGACCTGGGCCACCGGCGGGGGCGCGATTTTGCTGGTCGTCGCCATCTCCATCCGCCGTGCCGGATTGTCTCCAGGTCGGACGCCCGGTCGCCACTCCAAACGCAGGCGATGGATTTCAACGCCGCCAAATGCGGCACATCGGAGGCGCCGGCGGATTCGGATCGGCACCAGCGTGGTTGTCGCCGGCCTGGTCATCGCCGCCGGGATAGAGGCGGTGACACTTGCCCTGGCGGTGGGCGACCTGAGCCACGGTGGTGTGGAGCTGACCGACGCTAACGCCGCGCTTGGCACCAACCCTGCCGAATGGACTACTGACAGGATCAACAGCGCCCAAGGGTTGAACAGCGAGGCTCGCGCGCTGGTGGTCAAGGCCGACCTGCGGCTCAGTCGCGATCCCGTGATCGGCGCCCTGCGCCATCTGCCAGTTGTCGGCGAGCAGCTGACGGCAATGGTCGATCTCTCCAACAGCGCTGCCGAGGGAAGCGCCGCCTTCGACGACGCTCTCGCCATCGCGCAAGCCGTCAATCAGTCCCGGACATCGGCCGACCCTCCGGGCACACGCCTGCTCAGGCTGATCAGCCAGGCGACCGGCCCATGGGCGGATGCCGACTCGCGACTGTCGCCTGTTCTTGACCGGCTGCGCCAGGATATTGCTCACAATCTCCTGCCGCCCCTGGCCAGTCGCGCGCAGCGAGCAGTGACGATCCTGCAGCCGGTCGACGATCTTGCCAAGGTCGGCACCGTCGCCGCGAGATTCGGGCCGACGGCGCTGGGGGCGACCAGTCCGCAAAACTACCTCGTACTTCTCAGTAACCCGTCCGAGCTGCGCCCTGCCGGCGGCTTCAACGGCAGCATCGGGTGGGTGACCGTCGACAAGGGGGCCCCGGTGAGCGTCGAGGTCAAGCCGCAGGAGTACTTCAATCCACTGATCAGCAGACGCACGGACCCGCCCTATCCGATGGGCCGCTACCTGACCTTTTTCCACAACTCGCTCGAGATCGGCGACGCAGGCTGGGACCCCGATTTCCCAACCACCGCGAAGCTCAGCGAATCGCTTTACAGCGCGGCCACGAAACGGCAGCCGGATAACACGGTCTCGATCGATCCCTACGCCTTGGCGGCAATGCTGCAGGTCACAGGACCCGTCGACGTCGCTGGTTACGGCACCTTTTCGTCGGACGACTTTTTCAAAAAGCTCAACTTCATCGTCAACGCGAGCACCGCACCGGGGTCCGGGAAGGGCGCCTTGACCCCGATCGGGCAGGAGGTGCTGCGCCACGTGCTCGCCGCCCCGGCCAGCCTCTGGCCACGCTTGCTGCTGGTCTTCCAGCAGCAGGCGCAGAGCAGGCACATCCAGGCCTACTTCCACGATCCGCACCTCGCGGCGGCCGCCGCCCAGGTGCACCTTGACGGCCAGGTTCGCGGCGACGGCCAGGACTACCTGATGGTCTCCGACGGGAACGTCAGCCTCGGCAAGGAAGACTTTTATGTCCACAAGTCGATGCAGTTGAACACCGAAGTCAATCCCGACGGGTTGGTACGGCACGAGGTCCGAGTCCACTACCAGATGCCCACCGCCGTCGATGCCGTCGACACAGCGCTCAACCCCGGCGATGGCAGCTACCGCGACTACGTCAGGTTCTACATCCCTCAAACCGCAATCGTCGCCGGGTTCAAATCCAACCTCGACGACAGCCAGGGAGAGGGCGCCGTGGATGCCATCTCATTCGCCCACGGCCGGCAGGTGGTAGGCGCGTACTTCCGGGTTCCGAGGGGACACGAAATCGTTCTCACGCTGACGTACGAGGTTCCCGTCCAACCGGCGTCGTCTTACCTGATGACGATTCAAAAGCAGGCCGGCTCTCCAGGCTTACCCACCACGACTCTCACCAGCTACCCGGGTGGATTGAGCCAGCAACATCTGAGCCTGGCCACCGACAGCGACGTTAGGGTTGCCTGGTGAGCGCCGACACGCCCCGAAATCGCCTGCGGCCGGTTCTGGTCGGGCTCGTCGTCTTGGCGCTTGCCGCGGCAGGCGCCTTGCTTCTGCTCAACCGCTCCAGGCCGGAGCCTTCGCATCCTGGTACCTACCCGATCATCAACCAGAAGCTGTTCCCTTCACCGGGCCCAGACCTGGGGTTCCGGGTAAAGGTCATCGAGCTCGGAATCAACCTGCCGGTGGTCGAAGGCGACGGCTGGACCGTCGCTCTCTATCAGGCAGCCCATTACCCGGGGATGAAGCTGCCCGGCGAGGGCGGCCGGTCGATGCTCTACGCCCACGCCCAGGCAGGGATGTTCGGACCGCTGCTGCATCCCGGAGGCAAGGTCGGCCAGCATGTCGAGGTGGACCGGTCGGGCCACCCCGCCCTCCACTACGTGATTACTCAGTTCTTTGCCGGCTGGCCGCCCAGTGACACCCGCTACCTGCAGCCTGCCGACCACGAGGAACTGGTCCTGCTCACATGCACCAGCTTCGATCCCAACGGCCCGCGCATCCTGGCGGTGGCAGAGCCGGCTGCCTGAGCCGGCTCGGGTTCACATCCCCCGGAAACGGACCACCAGGGACACGGTGCGGAAAAGGATCACGAAGTCGCCCAGCAGCGACCAGTCGCGGACATAGCGGAGCTCCACTTCGGCCAGCTCTTCCCACGTTAGGGCGTGATGACCGTTAACCTGCCATGGCCCGGTGACCCCCTGGGGCGCGTCGAAGCGGAACTGATGCATCTGAGCCGACTCCGCCGGGAGACAGGGCCTCGGGCCCACCAGGCTCATGTCCCCGCGGACGACGTTGACGAGTTGCGGAAGCTCATCGAAGAAGCCGCGTCGGACGAGCCGGCCGATCGTAGTCAGGCGGGGGTCGCTGGGCGCTTTGAAGAGCGGGCCGGTGGCGGCGTTGAGGTGGTGGACCTTGTCCAGCATGTCGTCGGCGCCCTCGACCATGGTGCGGAACTTCAACAGTGTGAAGGGTTTGCCGTAGGCACCGAGGCGCGTCTGTCGGTAGAGAACCGGCCCCGGACTGGTCAGCTTGATAGCCAGCGCCAGCAGCAGCAGCGCAGGCGCCAGGACAATAAGGACGAGCAGGCTGATGGTCACATCAACGCCTCGCTTGATCGCCATCTCCCACGGCGCTCCGATGGTGCTGTGTTCTGCGACCAACGGGTCGGAGGGCACTGCCGGGCCGTCCAGGAGCTCGCGTCCAATGTCCAGGGCCAGCGCCTGAGGCTCAACCGCCGCCATCAGATTCCCGCCCACGGCGCGCGAACACGCCCGCAATGGGTGCTTCGAACTTCCCCGCTAGCCGTCATCGATGCATGGTCCCCGCACGACATCTGAGCCTTGATCCGAGCCTTTGCTGGTCCCATCCCTGGAACCGATTGGGAGTGCAGGATAACAGAGCACTGGTGTCGCTGCATAGGCGTATGCGCACCACGTTTTTCCCCCATTTCACTACAGCAACGTCCAGCACCTGCTGATCCTTGCGTGGCGTGACCGCGGCGCTCTGCCGCGGCGCGTCGTGCCGAGCTGTTGCCTAGACTCGGCGGCGAGTCGCCACGCCGGCCGCCACCAGGACCATCAACGCGACGGTTCCCAGCACGGCGCCTGCGAGTGGCCCTGGCACCCCACCCAGCGGCGGCGGGGGGGTCTGAGCCGCTGCCGCGGAGGTGAACGGCAGACACCCGTTCTCCCTCACCGTGGTGCTGACCGTAAACCCCCCGCTTGACGTGGGGACTTTCGCTCCTAACACGTACTGGCACGGACAGCCTGCCGGCAGGCTGGCCTGGGTGGAAGCCACCCCGTTGGTATCGGTGGGCGCCTGGCCCGGGTTGAATGAGGCCTGGCATGTCGCCTGCGGGGCACTCTGGGTCCCAAAGACGACCTGGGCTCCTTCGACGCCGCTACCGGTGCAGTCCCGGACATCGACGGTCACGTTGAATGAGACAGTGGCGTCAGCCGCAGTTACGGACGCGCTGGCGCTGGTCTCGCCTTCACATCCTTCGTACGCCAGCGCGGGCGCGCTGCCTGCGATCAGCGCCTGGGCTGCCAGCGCCGCCGACACGCCGAAGACGACGATCAGACGTCGGTACACCCGCCCCGCTATCGGTCCCAAATTCTGTCCACCAATCAACTGCGATTCCGGCTCCGTGTGCCGAACGCATTTGTCCTGCTTCTGAGGCCAGTGTAGCTCAGCACTCCGCCGACCGAACCGAAAATGCGCGAGCTGTTTTTCGGACCGGTTACCGCAGGAGGAACCGTCCTGTCAGCTGGCTGACGCCCTCAACTCCGCCACGTCAGCTTCGGATGGCGGGCGGCGCGGACTTCGTCGAGCCGCCCCACGGGGGTCTCATGGGGCGCGTGGCGTACCACGTCGGGGTTGGTCTGGACCTCCTCCCAGATCTGCTCCACCGCGGCCACGAACGAGTCCAGGGTCTCGCGAGACTCGGTCTCGGTGGGCTCCACCATCAAGGCCTCAGGCACCGTCAACGGGAAGCTGACGGTGGGCGCGTAGAAGCCGAAGTCGAGCAGCCGCTTGGCCAGGTCGATGTTGCGCACGCCCAGGTCCTTTGCCTTTTTGGTTGTCAGCACGAACTCGTGCATGCTGGGCTCACTTGACGCGATGTCGAACGTGCGGCCGAGCAACGCCTTGAGGTAGTTGGCGTTGAGAACGGCGTCCATTGCGACCTGGCGGAGACCGTCGCCGCCGTACGCGCGCATATACGCGTACGCCTTCACCAGCACCGCGAAGTTGCCGACAAAGCTGCGCACTTTGCCGATGCTTTGGGGCCGGTCCCAGTCCAGGAAATATCGCGACGCGGCGGCGTCCTCGCGCTTCTCGACTGTGGGGACCGGCAGGTAGGCGGCCAGCCGGTCGCGCACCCCGCACGGGCCGGCGCCCGGACCGCCGCCTCCGTGCGGTGTCGAGAAGGTCTTGTGCAGGTTGAGGTGCACAACGTCGAATCCCATGTCGGCGGGGCGCGCCACACCGACCATGGCGTTTAGGTTGGCGCCGTCGTAGTAGAGCAACGCACCGGCGGCGTGCGCCAGGCTTGCGATCTCGGCGATGTCGCGCTCGAAGAGACCGAGGGTGTTGGGATTGGTCAGCATGATGGCGGCGACGTGCGGACCCAACTTGGATCTGTAGTCGTCGAGGTCGACTAGTCCCTGCGCCGTCGACTTGACGGTCACCGACTTCAGCCCTGCCAGTGTCGCTGATGCGGGGTTGGTGCCGTGCGCGGAGTCCGGCACCAGGACGGTGTCGCGCTGGGCGCCCTCGCCCTGGTCGCGGTGATAGGCCTGGATGATGCGGAGCCCGGTCCATTCGCCATGGGCGCCCGCCGCCGGCTGCAGGCTGATGCGATCCATGCCGGTGATTTCCTTCAGCCATTCCTCGAGCTCGTAGAGAAGCCGCAGCGCACCCTGGACGGTGTCCTCCGGCTGGTAGGGATGGATCTGGGCGAAGCCGTCGAGCCGGACCAGGGCCTCGTTGATCGCGGGGTTGTACTTCATGGTGCAGCTGCCCAGTGGATAGAGCCCCTCCTGCAGGGAGAAGGTGCGGCGCGCCAGCCGGCCGAAGTGGCGAAGGATCTCGGGCTCACTGGTTGTCGGCAGGCCGAGCTTGGAGCGCCGGCGCCGGTTCGCGGGGATCAGGCTGTCAAGGTCCTGCTCGGGCACCCCCACCGGGGGCAGCTGGGGGCCGCCGTGTGGATGGTGGCGGAGCTCGTTGATGAGGCGCTCCGGCCCGCTGCCGCTGGGGTGCTGCACTGCCACCGGCACGTCGCCGGCAGCGACGCTGTCCGCCATGGGCGCTGCGTCGATGTTGGCGCCATCGGACGGCGCCGCCACTGCCGGCTGCCCGTCGACGGGCGCTTCAGCGGGTTGGTCAACCGACTGGCCGACGGTCTGGTCGGTGGTCACGACAGCGCCTCGACGTACTTCGCCAGCGAGCGCGGACTGTTCATCTCGGTCACCGCGACGAGCACGCAGTCGGGCAAACCGCTGGCGGCCAGGTCGAGACCTCCGAGGATGTCGCGGTCTCGAAGCTTGGCCAGGGTTTCCGAAGCCGGGCCCGGGCATCGGAGGACAAACTCCCAGAGGAAAGGTGCGTCGAAGCCGATCGAGTATCCCCGGACGCCGGCAAGTTCGCCCGCCAGGTGGTGGGCGCGCTGGACGCTTATCTCGGCAACCCGAGCCAGTCCCGCGGCGCCCATCACGCCCATGTAGGCGGTGGCGCCGAGCGCGATCAGCGCCTGGTTGGTGCAGATGTTGCTGGTCGCCGACTCGCGCCGGATGTGCTGCTCGCGGGCCTGCAGGGTTAGCACGAATCCGCGCTGGCCGCGCTCGTCCACAGTCTCGCCCACCAGCCGGCCGGGGATCTTGCGCAGCAGCTCGGTGGACGCCGCCAGGTAGCCGCAGTAGGGCCCTCCGTACCAAAGCGGGATCCCCAGCTGCTGGCATTCGCCGACAGCGATGTCGGCGCCGAATTCCCCGGGCGCTTCGATGAGCGCCAGGGCGATCGGATCGCACGCCGCCACCGCCAGGGCACCGGCGGTGTGCGCCGCCTGGCAGAGGGCGGCGGCATCTTCCAGGGCGCCATAGAAATTGGGCTGTTGGATGATCAGCGCGGCCGCGCCGTCAAGCGCCGCCGCGGCGCGCTCGGGGTCGATCCGCCCGCTGTCGGCGACCAGCTCGACGACCTCGAAATCTCGTCCGGCGCCGTAGGTTCGCAGCACCGCCAGGTACTCCGGATGGATGGTGCCGGCGACCACGATACGGTGACGCTCGGTATGCACCACGGCCATCACCGCGGCCTCGGCGGTAGCGGTCGCCGCCTCGTACATCGAGGCGTTGGCGACGTCCATCGCGGTCAGCTCCGCGATCATCGATTGGAACTCGAATATCGACTGCAGCCAGCCCTGACTGGCCTCCGCCTGGTACGGCGTGTAGGCGGTGAAGAACTCCGGCCGGCTGATCACCTGGGTGACCGCCGCGGGGATGAATCGCCGGTATGCGCCAGCGCCGAGGAAGCCGTCGAGCTGGGTCAGGTCGCGGTTCTCGCGGGCGATCGTGGTGAAGTACTCGACCAGCTCCTGCTCCGACAGGCCCTCGGGCAACTCGGGAGCGCGACGGACGCCTGCCGGGAGAGAGGCGAACAGGTCCTCCTGGGAATCGACCCCGATCGTCTTCAACATCTCCGCCCGGTCGGCGGGCGCCAGTGGCAGGTAGCGGTGCTCGACGGCCGTCAGAGCCCCTCCGTGAAAGTTGCGTAGCCGGCCTCGTCGACTAGCGTGTCGGGGGCGGCGCCGGCTGGCTCCAGCCGCAGCATCCAGCCTTCGCCGTAGGGATCGGAGTTGAGCAGCTCGGGGTGGTCCGAAAGGGCGGGGTTGGTCTCTACGACCTTGCCCCCTACCGGCGAGTAGAGGTCGGAAGCCGCCTTGACCGACTCCACCACGCCGAACTTGCCGCCCGCCGTGACCTCGGTGCCGACCTTTGGCAGCTCGACGTAGATGACGTCGCCAAGCTGGCTCTGGGCGTAATCGGATATTCCAACCCGTGCTGTGCCACCTTCGTCGGCGACCCATTCGTGGGTCTGGCTGAAGCGATAAGTCGAAAGGTCCATTCAGCTCCTCTGGCGTTTGTAGAAGGGCAGCGGCCGCGGTCGAGCCGGCACCATCGAATCGCGCACCTCGACCGTGAGGTTCTCGGAGTCCCGGCTGGCGGTCTCGACGTAGCCCATCGCCACCGCCCTGCCGAGGGTAAACGAAAAGGTGCCCGAGGTGACCTCGCCCACCTGACGGCCGCGGTCATTAATGGCGTAGCCGTGGCGGCCGATGGCGCGCCCCTCGAGCTCGAGCCCGATAAAGGCGCGCCGCGGCCCTTCTTGTTTCACCGTCACCAACGCGTCGCGACCCACGAAGTCACCCTTGTCCAGCTTGACCGCCCACCCCAGACCAGCCTCCAAAGGGTTGGTCGATTCGTCGATGTCCTGGCCGGAGAGGCGCATCGACGCCTCCAGGCGAAGGGTGTCGCGAGCGCCCAGCCCGCAAGGCAGGATCCCCAGCGGCCGCCCCGCCTCCAGCAGCCGGTCCCATACCGCCGCCGCCTCGCCCCACGGCAAGAACAGCTCAAAGCCGTCCTCACCGGTGTAGCCGGTGCGGCTGAAACCCACCTCCAGGCCGTTCAACCGACCGGGGTGGAAGTGGTAGTAACCGACGTCGTCGATCGCAAAGTCGGCCATCGGCCGGAGCAGGTCCAGCGAGCGTGGGCCCTGCACCGCGATCAAGGCGGTCTCCAGCGTCAGGTCCTCGATCTCGCAGCCGCCGCCCACAACCTGTCGGAAGTGTTCGAGGTCGCGCAGCCGTGGACCGGCGTTGACCACGATGGTGAACTGGTCACTCGCGTCGCGATACGCGAGGCAGTCATCGATGATCCCGCCGCCGCCGTCGCACACCACGTTGTACCGGGCCTGACCGATGGCCAGGTCCGAGATTCGGTTGGAGACGACCCGATCCAGCGCCTGCTCGGCGCCTGGGCCGCTAAGCCGGAACTCCCCCATGTGGGACACATCGAAGAGCCCGACGCGCTCTCGCACCGCGGTGTGCTCGTCGCGCATGCTGGTGTACTGCAGGGGCATCATCCAGCCGCTGAATTCGACCATCTGGCCGCCCAGGGCCAGGTGCCTGTCGTACAGCGATGTCCGGAGCGCCTCCACGCCTGGCACCGTCATAGCGGGCACGGCCAAAGCGCGGGCCGCCGTAGAGTGGGCGGCGGCCACGGGAACCGCACGTTACTCATCCGGCCCGTGGCCGGGGAGCTGGCGGCGGGGGTCCCGCTCCGGCTCCGAACCGCGCTCGGCCGTCTCGTCGTCGTCGGCATCGTCGAGAAACTCGAGCGTCAGCAGGTCGTTTCGTTCGCGGGCGAGGTCGAGCATACCGATCACCTTCGCCACGTGGGCGGGGTCCCAGCGAAGAAGCTCGGCGAGATCCTCGGGAGTGGCGTCTCGCCGGTTCTGTTGCTTGAACATCACCTGGGCCAGGTCGAGACTGCGGCAGTCGGCGACATTTTGCTCGGCCTCGGTGCGCGCCTGGCCCTCCGCCTCGAGCAACGAGTCCATCTGCAGACCGATGTGGAGGCTGGCGAAATCCCGGAACGTGCCCTGCCCCTGGTAGGCGCCGAGCGCATCGAGCAGCCCCACCGTGCCCTCCTGGTAGAGGTCGGCGAAGCTGAGCCCGCGGCCTTCGTGCCGCTCCGCCTGGGTTACGACCAGGTCGAGGTTGTGCTCCACCAGGTCGCGGCTGGCGCCCGGGTCGGGCAGGCGGCCGAGCAGCTCCTTCTCAGCCTCCGGCGCCAGAACCGGTCGCGAGCCGGCTTGACGGCGCAGCGACTGCTCGATACCGCCGTCGCTTGTCGGGTCAGGCATCGTCTTTCAGATCCGGGTGCTGCACCAAAAAGATCGGTTCGTCGCACCGGGCGAAGGTATTCGACACGATTCGATTCTAGGTTCAGGCGGAACTCGACCGGAATCCTCGCCGCAGGGCGCACCACCGGAACACGCGCCGTGACGCCCCGCTCGCCCCTCCACGCCTTGTTTCACCGTCATGCTTCACGTGGAATGGCGGCGCCTACCCCCCAGGCCGCACAATTGACTTCCGACAGTTCGGAGGGCCCCCTGGAAACAATCGTGCACGCTCTTTCCGACGACCAGTCGCAGGCTATCTACCTGAGTTTGGTCGTTGTCGGCGTTGTCGCGATCTTGGTTGCCGCGAATTTGGGCGAGTCGAACCCAACTTGGCGCATGGCGTCGTATCTCCTCACCGTCGGAGCCGCGGCTCTCGTCGGGATCATTGCCCTGAGCGGGTTGATCGTGATCGCTGTTGACCCGCAAGCGGCGGCGGAGACAGCCAAGAACGCCGGAGTCTCGACCGGGCGACTCGCCGCCGGCGGTTGGCTGGAGCTGGGTGCGGCCGTCGGAGCCGGGTTCGCCCTAGTGCCAAGGGTGCGCCGGGGGGTTGGCAGGCTGATTCGGGGCTTTCGCAGCGATTCCGCCATAAACGCGGTCGGACTCTCCCTCTACGTCCTGGTGCTCCTCTTCTACGTCTCTCTCCAGGTCTCCTCCGACCAGCTAAAGCAACTGGCGCAGGCCGGGCAGTCGCCTTCCGTGGCGTTCATCATCGGAACCAACCAGCTCCCCTTCCTGGTTGTGGCCGTGATCGGAGTCGGGCTGTTCACCCGCCGAGGTCTGGGGCAGACTCTGCAGCGTCTCGGACTGTACTGGCCCGGCTGGAGGTGGATCCTGGGCTCGGTGGGCGTCGCCGTCGCGCTTGTGATCTTCGGCACCTTCTTCGACTCGTTTATGAGCCGGGTGACTCCGGAGCAGAGTAGGAGCATTCAGCAGGTCTCGGACCAGCTGCTCAAGAACGTGAACACCTTGATCCCCGCCGTGGCGATCGCGCTGGCGGCTGGAATCGGAGAGGAGATCCTGTTTCGCGGGGCGCTCCTTCCCCGACTTGGCAACGTCTCGGCCGCCCTTCTCTTCGCCGTCCTGCACGCGCAATACGCGATCAGCCTGGCAACGCTGGAGATCTTCATTCTCGGGCTGGCGCTCGGGGTCCTCCGGCGCCGCGCCGGGACCACCTCGGCGATCGTGGCCCATACCGGGTACGACATGATCTTGTTGTTGATCTCCCTGTACGCCAAATGACCGCCAGGCAATACGCCATCGCCAACCAGAAGGGCGGCGTCGGGAAGAGCACCACAGCGGTAAACGTTGGCGGCTACCTCGGCGAATGGGGACATCGCACCCTACTCGTGGATCTCGATCCGCAAGGCAACGCCACCAGCGGCCTCGGGGTCCCGCGAGACCCGAGTCGGGCCAGCGTCTATTCCGTGCTCGTCGAGGGCCAGCCGGCTGAGTCCGCGGTCATCACAACGGGAGCCCCTGGAGTCGACCTCCTACCGTCGGACATTGCGCTGGCGGGCGCCGAGATCGAGCTGATCAGCATGGCGCGCCGCGAAAGCCGCCTGTTGTATGCGCTCGAAGGTCTTCGGAACGAATACGAATACATCCTGGTCGACTGCCCCCCCTCGCTCGGGCTGCTTACTCTCAACGCCCTGGTGGCGGCGCGCCACCTGCTGGTGCCGATCCAGTGCGAGTTCTACGCTCTCGAGGGCCTCGGTCATCTGGCCTACACGCTGGACATGGTCAGGCAGCAGTCCAATCCGCGGCTCGAGCTGGCCGGCATCGTGATGACGCTCTACGACCAGCGCACCACTCTCAGCGCCCAGGTTGTCGAAGAGGTTCGGCGGATATATCCAGAAGTCATCTTCAATACGTTGATTCCGCGCAATGTGCGCCTCAGCGAGGCACCCAGCTATGGGATGACGATCGGCCAGTACAGCCCGAAATCACGCGGCGGCATCGCCTACGCCGATCTCACTCGGGAACTGCTGAGCCGGGTCGCGACGGAGGCTCCGAGCGGACTCGCAGTTCAAATGGGCGCGGCAGCGCCAGAGGGAATCATCGATGGCTGAAAACGAGCAATCGGCGCGGAAATTCGGGCTTGGTCGAGGCCTTGGCGCCCTGATGCCGGGAAGCCAGGCGATTCCGGCGCGTCCGATGGCCAGCGGCCGGGCGCCGATCGACTCGATTCACGCCAACCCCGAGCAGCCCAGGCGCCGCTTTGAGGAGGCGGCACTCGAGGCCCTGGCCGATTCGATCCGCCAGCACGGCGTACTCCAACCGCTTCTGGTTGTGCCGGAGGAGAGCGGATACCGGCTGATCGCCGGCGAGCGGCGCCTTCGAGCCGCCAGGATGGCCGGCCTCACGGAAGTACCGGTCACCCTCCACGAGGAGCCGGGGTCAAACCGGTCGCTGGCCCTGTCGCTGATCGAGAACATCCAGCGCCACGATCTCAACGCCATCGAGGAGGCTGAGGCCTATCGGCGCCTCATCGACGAGTTCCAGATGACCCAGGAGGACATGGCCCGGCAGGTCGGCCGAACACGAGCCCATATCTCAAACACCATGCGATTGCTGGGCCTTGCCGAAGCTGTGCAGGCTGCCCTCCAGAGCGATTCGATCAGCGCGGGACATGCCCGAGCCCTGGCCTCGCTCCCGGCCGACGCCCAGGAATTGGGCCTGCGCCGGGTCCTTCGCGATGAGCTCAGCGTTCGGCAGACCGAGGTATTGGCGCGGAGCCTGGCGGCCGAAGGCACTGTGAAGGCCCGCAAGCGCACGAATTCGGAGCAGGATCCGCAGACCCGTGAGCTCGAATCGCGGTTCCGCGACGCCCTCCAGGCCCGGGTGAGCCTGCAGCGAAAACGCAAAGGGGGACGCCTTGTCGTCGAGTTCTACTCCGACGAAGAGCTGGACGGGCTCTATCGACGCATAGTGGGAACCGACGCACCGTAGACGCTCCGACCGCGCTCGGGACGTAGTCGCTGCAGGCGCCGACGGATCCGGGCATATCGGGGCCGAATGCGCTGCCAACGTCCACGACCCGGTACCGCCACCACGTGAATCTCGACGGTGAAACACGCTGAAGAGAGGCCGAGTGTGACAGAATCCAAGCGTGGCTGACGGTGAAACAGCAGGGAATAGCAGCGAGGCGCGCCGAGAAGTAGAAAAGGGCAGCGAGGCGCGCCGAGAAGCGGGGGCCGACGAGGTCGGCGACCAGCAGCCCGGGCATCCGGGAGAGTTCGAGATCGGATTCCTGCTGGGGATCCTGGCCGGCGAGGGCCATTTCGGCGGTGACGGGCGCCAACCGGAGGTCACGCTGCGGATGCACACCAGGCACGAGACCCTGTTCCGGTGGCTGCAGACAAATTTCCCGGGGGGGCGACTTTACGGGCCCTACCACCACGGCGGACGCAGCTACTACCAATGGATGGCGCGGGGCCAGTACCTGCGACAGGAACTGGCGCCCCTGATCGGAGCCCGCCTCCAGGACCTCGACAGCTACGCCGCGGAGCGCTTTCGCAAGATGTGCCGCGACTACGGCATCGATGCCCGAGGTTAGGCCGCCAAGTTCAACTCAGTTCAAGGTCCGCGGAACCCCTCGTTCCTATAATGAGGTCGATGCGCCTCTCCGGGTTGCCGTGCGCCCCCGCCCGCCCGTGACCCGTCGATGACGGTATTCGCGCCAGCCTCGGGCTACCCCGCGCAGCAGAAGCAGAAGTCCTTCGTCCGCGACCTGCTCGAGGTCGTGGTGCTGGCGCTGGCCCTGTACATCATCATCAACTTCGCGGTCCAGACCATCCACGTCATGGGGCCGAGCATGCAGAACACGCTCCAAAACAATGATTTCCTGGTGGCTTCCAAGATCAGCTACCACCTGCATGATCCGCAGCGCGGCGACATCATCGTGTTCAAGCCCAGCAACGACGCCAGTCACGACTACATCAAGCGCATCATCGCCGTGCCTGGCGACCACCTACGAATCGCCCATGCCCAGGTCTTCATCAACGGTCACCGGCTGGTGGAGTCCTATCTCCCCGAACCGTGGACCTGGTCGGACACCTGGAACCAGGGCAACGAGGACGTGGTGCCGGCGAACTCCTACTTTGTGATGGGGGACAACCGCAACCACTCCACCGACTCGCGGTTCCTGGGCTACCAGAAGAAGGACCAGTTCCTGGGCAAGGCATGGGTGCGGATTTGGCCGCTGAGTGAGTTCCGGGTCTTCCAGCCCCAGTCCGACTTCGCGACCTGACTCAGCTGAGGCCCGCCGTCAATTAGCCGGCGCCGGCCTCAACGTATACTGCGAAGTTGAGAGGCGACCGCCTCCATCGCGGGTGGGACGAGGGGCTGCCAGAGACGGTAGGGCAGGAAGCTGCCAAGACGATTCGGGGGAGTCGCGGGATGCATTCTGAGGCGCCGGCGATGGCCGCTCGGCCCATTACCGGTACGACGCTCGAGATCGATCTCACCAGCCCTGCGCAGCTGGAGCTCACCAACATCGTTCGCCGTTTTGGGTCACGCACCGTGCTCACCGGAGCCGATCTTCGCGTTCCCGCCGGGACCATAGCTTGGCTGGGTGGGCCCAATGGCTCCGGCAAGACGACCCTGCTCCGGATCGCCGCCGGGATAGTTGTGCCCGACTCGGGAGCAGTAGCCATCACCGGGCTCGACCCGGCACGCGATCGGCGGGCCTGCCACCGGCGGCTCGGTTACCTCTCGGCCGGGGACCGCGCGTTGTACGGCCGCTTGACGGTGGCCCAGAACCTCGAGTTCTGGGCAGCGGTCGCGCTGGTCGAGCCGCGCCGGCGCCCGGAGCTGATCGACGCCTCGTTGTCGCGATTCGAGCTGGGCGACCTCGCTACCTCTCGGGTCGACCGTCTATCCACCGGCCAGAGGCAGCGGGTGCGCCTCGCCATGACGTTCCTCCACGAGCCCACCCTGGTCCTGCTCGACGAGCCTCACAACAGCCTCGACGAGCACGCCCTGCTTCTGCTCGATGCCGCCCTGAACGCGCTGGCGGGTAGAGGCGGCTCGGCGCTGTGGTGCTCGCCGGCGCCAACCGCGGCGCTTCGAGCCGACGCCGCCTACCGGCTCCAAGACGGCCGCGTGGTGACAGCGTGAGCGCGCTTCGACAGGACCTCTCCGCGGCCGCGGCTGTGGTCAGGCGAGATTTCTTGATCGCTGTCAGCTATCGCACTCGCTTCCTGGCGCAGCTGATCTCCCTGTTCCTCACCCTGACCCTGTTCCATTTCATCTCTCGGTTGGTGCGCGTCGCCAGCTTCCCGACCCCTGATTCTTACTTCGCGTACGCGGTTATCGGGCTCATCATCCTGCAGGTCCTGACGTCGACCCTCAGCGTGCCCCAGGGCTCACTACGGCAGGAGCTGGTTGGGGGGACTTTCGAGCGGCTGCTGTTGTCGCCGTTTGGGGCCGTGCGAAGCCTGCTGGCGACGACCCTCTTCCCGCTGGCGTACTCGGTCGTAACCGCCCTGGCCATGCTGCTGTTCGCCAGCGTCGTCTTTGGGGTTCGCCTCGATTGGGCGACCCTGCCGCTGGTGATCCCGATCGGGGTGCTTGGCGCTCTCAGCTTCGCGGGCTTCGGCATCCTATTCCTGGCCATAGCGCTGCTCACCAGACAGGGTCTGACCGGCGCCAGCTACCTCATCGCAGGCATCGGCCTGGTCTCTGGTCTCTATTTCCCGGTCTCGCTGCTGCCGGACTGGCTTCGCTGGGTCTCCGAGATCCAGCCGTTCACGCCGGCTGTTGATCTGTTGCGCCATGTGATGGTCGACACCCCGTTGCACGAGGCCGTTGGGATCGAGGTCCTAAAGATGGTGGGATTCGCGGCGCTGATGCTGCCGCTGGCGGTTGGGGCCGTCTCGCTGACGCTCCAGTACAGCCGCCGGCGCGGTACGGTGCTGGAGTACTGACGTGGCAGACCGCCCTTCGATTGGCCAGGTTCGCATCCCCGAGCACGTGGTCTTCCGTCCGTTCGGAAACGAGATGGTGGTGTTGAATCTCCAATCCGGCCAGTACCACGGCCTCAACCACAGTGGCAGCAGAATGCTCGAGGTGCTGTCGGAGGTCGGCGATTTCAACACCGCGGCGAGGATGCTGGCGAAAGAGTTCGCTCACCCGGTCGCGCGAATTTCTGAGGACCTTGCGGAGCTCTGCGAGGCACTCGCCAAGCGGGCCCTGGTCGAGATCGACCCGGTCGGGCCGGTTCGGCCGGGTGACGACGCTGACGCCGGAGCCGAGGGCTGACGGTGCAGGCTCCAGAGAGTCCCATCCGGGCGGCGACCGGCAGCCCGATCTTGAGCGGAGAATTCCGCTCCCTTCCGCTGCCGGCCAAAGCAAGCCTGGCGGCTGAGATCGTGGTGGCCTACGCCATCGTGCGACGCGAGCTGGGGCGTCAGGATCTGCGCCAGACCGTGGAGGCGATCAGGTCGCCACGGCGCAAGCCGCGGGCGCCGGTACTGCCCGACGCGGTGCACGAAGGGGCGCGGCTCGGCGCAGCGGTGGTGCGGACGCTCGAGGCGATGCCGGTGGACTCGCGCTGCCTGATGCGCTCCCTTGTCCTGCTCCGGGTGCTCGCCCGCCGCGGTGTCATGGGCTCGCTGGTGATCGCGGTTCGCCCCGAGGAGCTGCTGAAGCTCGCGGCCCACGCCTGGGTCGAAGTCGACGGCCGACCCTTGCTGGCGCCCGCCGGGCCGGGGCACGGCCGGCTGGTGACGCTTTAGACGGCATGAACGCACCGCTGGTCTCAGCGGGGACGGCGGACCGGCCCGACCCAGGGCGGGGCGCACGGACGGAACGACGGTGGACTTACCGCCTTTTCGGGATCACCGTTTCCAGCGCCTTCAGGCTCCCGGGCCTGGCGCCGATCGGCGCCGACGAACGCATCACGGTGACGCTGGACCTGGCCGATCGCGCGGTTGTCGAAGCGGCCTTCGGCGAGCCTTCCTCGCTCAGCACTCGACTCGCGCTGGGGGGCGGCCAGAACATCGATGTCGTCCTTGGAACCGGCGGCGACCGGTTGCTGACGGCCGGTCGGGAGGCCTCCTTCTACATCGCGCCGGCAGGCGAGCGGGTGCTCTGCGCGCCGGCGGACCCGGGGGCCGCCGGCTGGCAAAAGATCCTCCTCGACACCGTGATGGGTACGGCCGCGCTGGCCCACGGCCACGAGGGGCTTCACGCCGGAGCTGTCGTTCTTGATGAAGGGGTGGTCGCCATCGCGAGCCCAAGTGGCGGTGGCAAGAGCGTCCTCTGCGCCGAGCTGGTGGCGCGCGGCGCGCGCCTCTTCGCCGACGATTTGGTCTTCCTCGAGCGTGGCCGGGATGGGGCGGTGAGGGCCCACGCGGGCCCGCCGCTGATGACGCTGCCGGCGGCGTGGTCGCAGGACAGGCGGCTCGGGGGCGAGGTGCTGGATATCGACGCCGGGCAAGCCTGGATCGCTCTGCGCCAGGACGATCCTGAACCCGCGCGTCTGCTGGCGGTTCTGGTCCTCGACCGGCGCGCCGGCACGGCGGCGGCTCGGGTGGAGCCGGGCCGTACTCCGGTCGAGCTACACGCGGTAGCCCTTCATAGCGTGCTGCAACCCGACCGCCGGCGAGCGCGTTTCGAGCTGCTTGCCGATCTGGCGCAGCAGACCGCCGTTCGCCGTCTGGTAGCGGACCCGGCCACTCCGCCGAGCGAGCTGGCGGAGCTGGTCGAATCCTCCGCCCGCCTGCTCGCCCGCAGGTGACCCGACCCACGGGCTCCTCCGGGTCGTGGACCAACCACGGCTTTGGACTGGGGCTGAGGAGCGCCTTTCCCCTGGCCGGGTGCGCGCCGGGATCGACCGATGGCAGGCCGCCGGTGCGCCTCGAGCTGGCGAGTCGCTCCGAGTTGACGGCGGCCTTTGCGCGGAAGGGCACCTCGGTGATGGCCCATCGACCCGGTCCGTCAGGGCGACCCCTGGCGCGGCTTCTGGCTCACCCGCGCAGTGGCTACTTGATCAGCTCCCCCGGCCACGGGCTGTTCCAGGTCTCCAGTCGCGGAGACCTGGTCCGCTGCGCTCCCAACGCGGTTGCCGCATGGCTGTGGCAACGGAGCCTGCTGGGAGAGGTGCTCCCTTTGGTCAGCGCCTTGCGCGGCATGGAGGCGCTCCACGCCAGCGCGGTGGTGCTCGGGGCTGGGTTGCCGGCGATCGCGGTGGCCGGGGCGTCGGGATCCGGCAAGAGCTCGCTGGCGGTGGAGCTGATCTTGCGGGGAGGCGCGCTACTGGCGGACGACGTGACCGTGGTTGAGAACCGCCGAGCCGAAGTTGTGGCGCATCCGGCCCTGGGGCTGCTGTCGCTCAACCCAGTCACAGCCGCGCGCCTGGAGCATCGCTTCCTCGACGGCGGAGTCGGCTCAAGAGTCGGCAGCAGCCACCACACAATCCGATTGGCGGTGCAGAGAGAAGAGAGACCTGTTCGATTGGGCGCGATCTATTTCCTTCAACCGGGCCACCAGGCGTCAGTGCGCCTGACCGAGGTACGCCCGGCCGACCCGCGTCTGCTGCTGGGAAGCACCTTCAACGTGGCTCTTCGAACACCGCGGAGGTTGATCGCCCAGCTCGACGCCTGTGCCGCAATGGCGGTGTCGGTGCGTATGGTTCGGGTCAGCCTGCCTGCGGCAGTCGATTTCTCGATCGTGGCCGGGCGCCTGCTGACCGACGCCCAGGCGGCGGGCCTGCTGGCGCGCCCCGGGTGACCACCACCAGCCTTGGGCCCGGCGCGATGGCCCTGGTGTCCAGCCGGGGAGATCCGAACGGGGCGGGCGCGGAAAGGGTGCTGGCAGCGTTTCGAGACGGCGGGTTCAAGCGCGAGACGCTCGTCGACGGAAATCTAGTGCTCGCCTGGATCCCGTCATCGATGAGAGCTGTGGGCACCTCGGGCGACGTGGTGTGCCTGCTGGAGGGCACGCTCTACGAGCCCGACGAGCTGCGAGCCGCGGCAGCGACGGGACGCGCCGTGGACCTGAGAGGTGCCGCTGCCACAGAGGGGCCGCCCGCCGAGCTGGTGGCGGCGGAGCTGCTGGCTGCGGAGTTCAGCCGCCGGGGCGAAGCCGTGCTCTCCAGGCTTCGAGGCGACTTCTGGACGGTCCTCTGGGATCGCCGGGAGGCACGGGGCATCGTCGCCTGCGACCAGATGGGCGGCCGATGCCCCTACTGGACCCGGCAGGGCGACGACATCCTGGTGGCGAGCGACATCCCCCAGCTGCTGGCGGCGCTGCCCTCGCGGCCCGGGCCTGACCCGGTGGCGATGGCCCACTGGCTGGCTTCGACGGAGGCGCCGCCGGAGCTATCGCTGTTTTCGGGGGTGCACAGGTTGGAGGCCGGCCACCTCCTCGAGCTGGGTAGCGGGAGCGCCCAGACGAGGCGCTATTGGACGCCGCGCTACGAGCCTCCCACAAGGGTTGCCGCGGGCGAGCCGGCCGAGGCGCTGCAAGCTGCCCTCGCCCGCTCCCTTCTTCGGCGAACCGCTGATACCTCCGACGTCGGTGTGCTCCTGAGCGGAGGCCTCGACTCCTCGGCAGTCGCGGCGCTAGCTGCCGGATCGAGCCCGCGCCCACAGCCCCTGCGCGCGTACTCCGCGGTCTTCCCCGGGCACCCCCAGGTTGACGAGACGAAATGGGTCGACAGGGTGACGGCTTACCTCGGCATGCCGTCGACGCGGATCGTCCTTCGTGGCGGCAGCGCCCTGGCCGGGGCGCTCGGATACCTGGCCGCCTGGAAAGTGCCACCGACATCGCCCAACATGTTCTTCTGGGCGCCGTTGCTGGAGCGCGCCGGTGGGGACGGGATCAGGGTCATGCTGGACGGCGAGGGCGGCGATGAGCTGTTCGGGATCTCGCCCTACCTGCTGGCCGACAGGCTCCGCCAGGGCCGGCTGGTTTCCGCCGCCACCCTCGCCACCCGCTTCCCGGGACCGGTGCGTCCGCTGCTCTCCTCTCGCACCTGGGCTCTGCTTCGCCGTTTCGGACTCAAAGGCGCCGCCCCGATGCTGGCGCACCGTGTAGCCCGGCGTGCTCGCGGGCTACGGCACTACGCGCCGGCGTGGATGCAATCCGACACCGCCCGGCGCTGGCTCGACACCGACGTCACGTGGCGATGGAAGACAATCCCGGGGCCGCGCTGGTGGGCCTGGCAGGTCGACACCGTGACCCGCGGCCTCGGCCCGGCGCTGGTCTACGAGCAGTCGCGCCGGAGAGCCGCGATGGCAGGACTGGAGGCCCGCCACCCCCTGGTCGACGTGGACGTGGTCGAACTCGCGCTCAGCCTGCCACCAGAGCTCGCCTTCGACAACGACCACACCAGGCCCACGCTCCGTCTGGCTCTCGCCGGGATGCTTCCCGATGAGGTTCGTCTGCGACCCGATAAGAGCTCGTTCGACGCAGTGTTCCACGCCGCCCTGGCCGGCCCCGACCTGCCCGCGATCCGACGGATCCTCGGCGGCTCCGACGCGGAGATCGGGGCCTACGTTGACCTCGAGATGGTGCGGCGAACAATGCTTGACCACGATCCGCCAACCGACCCCGCATCGCTGCAGCACTGGGCAATCGAGGTGTGGCGGCTGGTGCTCGCCGAATGCTGGCTGCAAGCCCAGCTCGACGAAACGTACCTACAGGGCCTTAGGCTGCGCCAAGGATTGGCCCCGGCGGACTACGACCTGGTGGCGTTGAACGGCCGCCAGACGGGTACCTGATCATGGCCCGCGGACCGGGTCGCTTTGCGGACAACAATCTCCCCTGTCCAGTTGACACGGTGCCGAGCCTTGTGTAGCGTGAACAGCCTTCAGGGGACCGTTTGGTATGGGGGCGCGTCTAAAGGTGAAACCGCAGGGGGATCGGGCGGCGGCAGTTGGCGGTTACGAGAAGCCGACTGTTGTCGACTACGGGTCGCTGGTCGATTTGACCGCGGCGAATGAGCCGCATGGCAAGGAAGACGGGCTGGGCAAAAGCCGCGGCAGGGAGTCGCACCCGATGTAGACGGCCCCGCCTGCGGGCGGGGAAGGGATCTCAATCCTGATGGACAATCGCGCCGCCGCGGGGCCAAGCCCCGAGCCGGCAGGCAGGGCGGCGCTGGGGGGAACCGCGAGGCTGCTATGGGCGGCGGCGTGTCCGTTTCCTGACCCCGAGCGGATCCGGCGCGCCTGCGAGGGTGAGATCGATGCGCACCTGGTGGTGGCGGCGGCGATCGAGCAGGGAGTCGGCCCCCTCGTGTGGCAAAGTGTCAGCCTGTCCGGTTGCCAGGAGCAGCTCGGCGATGCGGCGCAGGCACTTCGGGCCAACGCCGCGATGTGGCACGCCCGGGCCCATTTCCTGGCTGGCGCCGTGGCGCTGGCGGTCGACCCTCTGCGGCAGTCCGGGCTCGAGCCGGTGGTCCTCAAAGGCGCGGCCCTGGCTGAGCGCTACCCTGATCCCCCCCTTCGGCCGATGGGCGACATCGACCTGCTGCTCCCATCCCGCGACCACGCCGCCGCGCTTGGCGCCCTCCAGCGGGCGGGCTGGACAGTGGCGCTTCGAATCGATCGGCTGCGCCATGAGACGTTGCTGGCTCATCCCGATCTGCCAACCCTGAAGTTGGAGCTCCACGCTGGACTTGACCGCTGGCACAACCGTCTCACCCATCTCGACGGCACCGGCCTCTGGCGCCGGCGTCGCCGGGCGAAGGTATTGGGAACCGATGCCTTCATCCTTACGCCGGAGGATGAGCTGCTGATGCTGGCGGCGCACGCGGGTAAGCCGTTCCACAGCTTCGACCGACTGATTTGGTCCGCCGACCTGGTGGTAGTCATCACCGCCGCCGAAGCGCGAGACGAGCTCGATTGGGAGCTGCTCCGCAGCCGTGCTCGCGACGCCGGCTGCTCGACCGTGCTGGCGGTCGCACTGGCCCACGCGATGCGGCTGGGCGCGGATATGCCGGCCGATCTGCTCGCCGGCTTGCCGCGGAGAGGTTGGCGGCGATTGGTGCTGGATCCGGTTCTCGGGCTGGAGTGGCCCCTGGCCAAGCCTGATGGGGCGTTGCAGCATCGGGCTCGTTACGCGCTCGCCGAGTCATGGCCGCAGCGCCTCCTCCTGCTCCTGGGGGAGACGCCCCGCGAGCCGCTCCACCGTCAACCGGTCCTGATCGGGCGGAGGGCCTGGACGGCCCTATCCGGCTTACCCAGGCTTCAGCGCCAGCACCGCTAGACGGCGCCACCAGGTACGAGTCGAGCTCGCGGCCGGCGGCCTCTCAGGCTAGACCGGGCAGTTGGCCAGCGCCTCCAGGTAGGCGTCCGGGTCGCGGGCGTCGGTGGGGCTGGTGACCACCTTGGAGGCGATCCGGCCGTTTTTGTCGATGATGAAGGTACCCCGGTTGGCGTAGCCCCATTCGTCCATGTAGACCCCGTACTTGCGAGCGACTTCACCACGGGGGTTGAAGTCCGCCAGCAAGGTGGCGCTCAAGCCCGCATCCCGCTTGAACGCGGCCTGGACGAACTTGCTGTCTACCGAGATACCGATCACCTCGGCGCCCGCGGCCTCGAATTTGTCGGCTCGGTCGGTGATCTGGTGCAGCTCGCTGCTGCAGACGCCGCTGAACGACAGCGGATAGAAGACCAGCACGACGTTCTTGCCCCGGTGCTCGGACAGCGTCCACTTCTGGTTCGTCTCATCGCGGAGCGTGAAGTCGGGCGCATCGTCGCCGACCTCAGGAATCTTGGTCGCCACCATCTGTTCCAAAAATCAATCCCTCCAAGTTGGCGCGCTAGCCTTCCAAGATCCAGCGCTCGACGTCTCGGCTGTACTCGATCACTTCCCCCGAAGAAAAGAATAGTGCGATCTCCTCCTCCGCACGGCCGACCGAGTCCGAGCCGTGGATCAAGTTCATGCCGATGGTCAGGCCGAGATCACCGCGGATCGTGCCCGGGGCGGACTGCGCGGGGTCGGTTGCACCCATCATCTGCCGCACCGACGCCACGGCGCCAGGCCCCTCCAGCACCATCGCGACCAGGGGGCCCGAGGTGATGAACTCGGCAAGGTCGGCGAAGAATGGCTTGTCCACGTGCTCGGCGTAGTGGCGGCTCGCCATCTCCCTATCCATGCGCATCAACTTCAGGCCGTGAACGCGCAGGCCCTTCCGCTCGAAACGCGTGATGATCTCGCCGATCAGCCCACGCTGAACTCCGTCGGGCTTGACCAGGACCAGGGTTCTCTCGCTCAAATGGCCGCTCCTTGTGGATTTCTCCGGGCGCGATCGCCGCGGGCACAACCGCGAACTCGCGTTTACGGGGGGAACCTTAGCATCCGACCACCAGGGTCGAACCGCCTCCGACCGCGGCTAAACTGGCGTCCGTGTCGCAGCGCAGCTGGTCCCAGGCGGGACGGCGGATGAGGATCGTGGTCGACGCCAGCCCGCTGCGGGACAGCCGCCGCCACGCCGGCATCGGCAGGTACGCGTCGTCCATGCTGGCGGCTCTCTCGAAGCACCAGGAGATCGATCTGCACACCGTGATGCCGCTTCTGCCGCCGGTGCTGGACGCGCTGCTGGTGCGCTGGCTGAACGCCCAGCCGGGGCTGGCGCTGGCGCGCCCTTTCCACAGCGGGGCGCTGCTGCACGGCATGGCCTCCGACGCCAGCCTGGTGTGGCCGCCGGAACGGCAGGTGGTCACCATCCATGACGTCATCCCCTGGACTGTGGACATCCCGAGCTCAGCGACCAAGCGCCATATCGAGAGCCAACGCCGGCGTTTGCCGCGCTGCGCCGCGATCATCGCCGTCAGCCCGGCGGCCGCCAACGACGCCATCAATGAGCTGGCGCTCGATCCGTCCCGCGTCCACGTCGTCCCCGAAGGCGTCGATCCGATCTTCACCGCAGTACCCGACGCCGGCGACGGCGCGGTGCGCCACCAGCTTGGCCTGCCGGCGACATACGTCCTCTGGGTCGGCAGCCTGCGGTATCACGATCCCCGCAAAGCTCTCGACGGACTACTTGAGGCGATGTCCCAGGTGGAGGGTGCGAGCCTGGTCATGACCGGTGCGGAGGGAGAGGAGAGCCAGCGGCTCCTCGGTCGAGCGGCAGAGCTGGGCGTGCCGTTGGTCCTGACCGGCTACGTTTCGGATGCAGACCTGGCCGCCCTCTACCGGGGCGCCGCTGTGGTCGCTGTCCCCTCGCTTCACGAGGGGTTTGGCCTGCCGGTGGTTGAGGCGCTCGCCAGCGGAGCGCCGGTGGTCGCGGCTCGGGCCGGCAACCTGCCGGCGCTTGGTGGCGGAACCGTGGTGCTGGTCCCGCCGGGGGACAGCCGTGCCCTGGCCCGGGCGCTGTCGGACCTCCTAAAGGACCGGCCCGCGCGCGCCAGGCTGGCCGCGGCAGGCCCGTCGGTGGCCGCAGCCTACCGCTGGAGTCGCGCCGCGGAGATGACCGTGGCCGTGTACCGGACAGTGCTCAACGCCTGACCCGGCTCACCCCCAGGTGATCAGCCGCTGTAGACCGTCGGGGTCCTCCAGGGGCGCGATCGCAGCCATTCGCAGCGGCTGCCGGGCATAGGTGTCAGAAGCCACGCGCATGATGTCTTCGGGCGTGACCGCGTCGAGGATGTCGATGATCTCCGCCGGCTCCATGATCTGACCGGTCAGCAGCTCCTGACCGCCCAGCCACGTCGCCATAGACCCGGTGCCCTCGAGCCGCAGCAGCAAGCGTCCCTTGAGGTACTCGCGCGCCTTGTCCAGCTCGTCGGCCTCCACCGGTTCCTCGCAGATTCGATGGAGCTGCGCCATGGTGGCTTCGACGGCGTCCTCGACCCGGCGCGGCTCCGTGCCGAGGTAGACGCCCGCCGACCCGGTGTCTGCCAGCCGCCCGGTCCACGAATGGATGTCGTAGCAAAGCCCCAGCCGCTCCCGGATCTCGAGGAAAAGACGGCAGCTCATCCCCTCGCCAAGCACGCAGTTCATCAGGTCCAGGGCGAACCGGTCGCGGTGACGGTAGTCGACCGAGCGGGTGCCGAAGACCACGTGCGCCTGCTCGGTGGGCTTGGTCAGGAGGCGCACCTGCGCGCCCTCCGCCAGGGGGACCGCCGGCGTGAACGTGGAAGGCTGGCCCTGCGGCCATGCCGGCAGCGCCGGACTGACCATCTCGACCGCGGCGGCGTGGTCTACGTTGCCGGCAATCGCCATCACCAGCCGGCTGCCGGCGAAGTTGGCCTCGAGGTGGCTCCGCATGTCGCCCGCGGTGATCGCGCGCACGCTGTCCTCGGTGCCCGCGATGTCGATTCCCAGCGGGTGCGCCGGCCAGAGCTCCTCCTCGAAAAGGGTGTGTACGTGGTCGCCCGGGGAGTCGAGGTACATCCGGAGCTCCTCCAGGACGACGTCGCGCTCCTTCTCCACCTCCTCCGGGTCGAGGATCGGGTCCTGGATGATGTCGGTGAGGACGTCCACCGCGGTGGCGAGCTTGTCGCCGGGAACGCGGGCCCAGAAGACCGTTGTCTCCTTGTCGGTGGCGGCGTTGAGCTCTCCGCCGACGCCCTCGATCGCCTCCGCGACGGCCTTGGAGGTGGGGTACCGGCGCGACCCCTTGAAGACCATGTGCTCGACGAAGTGGCTGACCCCGGCGATCCGTTCGGGCTCGTACCGCGAACCGATTTTGAACATCAGCGCGACGCTGGCCGAGTTGCGCTGGCCCAGCGGGGCGGTGATCAGGCGTACGCCGCCGTCGAGCACCTCCATGGAGTACGCCGCGAGGCTATTCACGATGGAGGGCATCGCACCTACTATACCGACGTGGGCTCAGGCGACCGTCCGCTACCGAAGCAGCTGGCGGCGATGGTCTCGGGGTTGGTGGCGGAGGTCGATGCGGTGGCGGAGCAGCTCGGCGACGAGGACGCCAACGCTGATATCGAAGAGCTCGCCCGGGCCCTGCGCAAGGTTCACAACGACGTCGAGGAGGCGGCCGCGAAGGCGCCCGAACTGGGCGAGCTCGATGCGGCGGTCCGCCACCTGCGCGAGGCCTGTGACCTGGTCGACGACGGCATGCCGCCGGACGCGGTGATCTTTGAGGTCCTTGCCGCCAAGGCCCGGCTGGCGGTCAGCCTGGGCTAGGTCGAGGACCGCGCCCGCGGTTCGCGTCGATTAGGTCGTCAGCTCGGCGGCGGTCCACTCCTGCCATCGCCGGGCCGCCAGCTGGACATCGTCGTTGGTGGTCGGTCGCACCCACCGTCCGTCGATGTAGCGAAGTCCGGCGGTCACCGCGATCAGGCGGCGCACCTCCCAGTTCATGGCGCCGTTGCCTTCCAACAACCATCGCTGATCGCCGATGGCCGCGTAGTGGTACGAGCCGTGCGCGCGGTACCGCTCGCGGACCGCTTCCCAACCCTCGATCTCGAGCGACTCCGGGTCAGCCGCAAGTGTCTCGATCAGGCCCTCCAGGTGCACCGGTATCAGGTGCAGGTGAGCGTGGAAGACGGTCTGGCCGCTGACACCGTTCTCCCAGATCACGGGGTCGAGCCGGTAGCTGTCGCGGATGAAGCCGCGGGCTCTCTGCGACAGCTCCTCGAGCTCGTCCAGGACCGCCGGCGGCGCCGCCCCAAAACACGCCAGGTGGGGTTTCGAGATCACCAGCAGGTGGCCGGGCGCGACGGGGTACAGGTCTGGAACCAGGCGGAGGCTCCGGGTCTCCGCCAGCGGCGCCGGCGTCAGCTCCGGGTGGCAGAAGACGCAGCCGTCGACCGGCTCGCTGGGCATCGGATCGTCGCTCGGGGGACCGGGGTTAGCGGCGGCCGCGTCCCCCACCAAACCCTCGCCCGCCGCCGCGACCAAAGCGGTCGCCGCGGTCGGCGGGTCCACGGCCACGTCCATAGTCGACGATCGCGTTGCTGCGAGCGTCCTTGGGCGTGATCACCACCCGGCGCTCGGGCTCCTCGCCCTCACTCTCCGTGCTGAGATCGGGGTCCTCGGCGAGGGCGGTGTGCACCACTCGGCGCTCGTACGGTTGCATCGGCTCCAGTCCGATGCGCTCCTGGTTGCGCTTGGCGCGATCGGCCACCCGCAGGGCCAGCTCGCGGACCGAATCCTCACGCCTGGCCCGGTAGCGCTCCACGTCGATGACGATGGCGCCGGCGTCAGGGAGGCTCTGGCGGACCATGGTGTTGACCAGCAGCTGCATCGCCCGCAGCGTCTCGCCCCGCCAGCCGATCAGCAGGCCGAGGTCGTCGCCGCGAATGTCGATGATGGCCGGACCTTCGTCGTTGGCGTCGAGACGATGCTCCACTGTGGCTTCGATGTTCATCTTCGAAAGCAGCTCGATCAGGAAGCGCTCGGCCTCCAGCGCATTCTCGCGCAGCACGGTGACGCGGATCTTGGCCGCGGTCGGGACCAGGCCCAGGACCGCCCGCCCGGGCTCCTCGAGGACCTCGACCTCGACCCGCTCCGGCGGAACGCCTAGCTGGGAGAGGGCGGATTCGAGGGCCTCCTCGATCGTCTTCCCGGTGCTTTCGATTGATGGCATTTGTTTTCTCCGTGTGACGCGAGCCGGCGCTCGCTATCTCGTCCGCGGGCAACTTCGGGGAGCGACTTTGGCTCCCCCGTCAGCGCCGGCGGCTTCTCCTGCTGGACATCTCGGTCTGGCCGACCAGCACCTTCCGCTTGCCTGACCCCGACCGGGAGCTGTCCTTGCTGTTTCTTCCCGAGCCGTCCTTGCCGGAGCCGTCCCTGCCGCCCCTGCCCGCCGCCGGCGGCGGGGCTGCCGGCGTGCCCAGGAAGGGAAGCTGACCCCAGCCGTTGACCGTGTACTGCTGGAAGATCGAGTAGAGGTTGCTGACGATCCAGTACAGGACAAGGCCCTGCAGGGCGAACTTCTGGAACGAGAGATAGATGATGAAGAGCGGCATCAACAGGCTCATGGTCGAGCTGACCTGGGCCATCTGGGCGGCCTGGCTGTCGGCGGGGTCGGCAGCCGGCGGGGTCATCATCTTGGACTGCACGTAGGTGGTGGCTCCGGCGAGGACGGGCAGGATCCACGTCACCGGATCGGACAGCCCCGCCGGGATCCCGAGGTCCAGTCCCAGGAAATGAGGGCTGACGTCCAGGGTGGTGAAGAACCCGTGATCGTAGATGGCGCGGTAGAGACCGATCAGGATCGGGAACTGGGCCAGGGTGGGCAGGCAGCCGATCATCGGGCTCAGGGGGTTGATGCCGTGCTCCTTGTAGAGCGCCATCATCTCGGAGTTCAGCTTCTGCGGATCCTTCTTGTACTTCTTCCGGAGCTCGGCCAGTTCCGGCGCCACCTTGCGCTGCTCGGCTTGAGATTTCTTGGTCAGCCGGAGCTGGGTCTGGAACAGGGGGAAGAGCAGGGTCTTGACCAGGATCGTGATCAGGATGATCGACAGCCCGTAGGCGCCGATGAAGTTGGCCGGCCCGAAGTTCTTGAGCACGCCGACGAACACCCCAAGCAGCGCCTCGAACGGGTAGCGAAGCGCGCCGAAGGCGTCACCCAGGGACTTCAGAATGTCGACGGCGACAAACAGCGGCTGCATCAGCTCAGCAACCCGCCGGTAAGCCGGCGATCAGGGCACCGGGTCGTAGCCGCCCGCGTGAAACGGGTGGCAACGAGCGATGCGCGAAAGGGCCAGCCTCCAGCCCTTGAAGAAGCCATATTTCTGGATCGCCTCGTAACCGTATTGGGAGCAGGTGGGGGTGTACCGACATCCGCCGACCGCACCCAGAACCGGGCTCAACGTCAGTTGATATACCCGTATCAGGAGCAACGACACCCGGGCCATCGGCCCCACAAGACTATCACCCGGTCGATCCTGGACTGAGTTCACAATTCGCATCAACCGGGCGTCCGGCCGCGATCTTCCACGGGCAGTGGCGCGACCGTCGCCAGCAGGGCGATCAGGTCGTCGCGGAGGTCGGCGAAAACCGCCCTGGCGGCCTCCGGTCGCGCCACCACCACGACGTCGACAGTCTCGCCGGGGTTGGCGTCGAGCCACTCCCGGGAAGCCTCGCGGAGACGGCGCTTGACCGCGTTGCGAACCACCGCGCCGCCGACCTTGGTCGATACCGAGAACCCCAGACGGGGGTGACCCAGCCGGTTGGAGCCGGAATACAGCGACATCAGCCTGCCGTCCCGGCGGCGCCGGGCCCTGTAGACGCGCCGGAAATCCGAACCCCGTTGGAGCCGATATCGGTCCTGCATCGCATCACTTTGAGCGCGAATCCCGCGCGTCACGCCGGCCGCCCCAAGGCGCCGGGATGGGAGCGCCGGGAGCCTAGGGAATGAGCTTGCGGCCGGTGGGGGCCAGCTGCTTCCTGCCCTTGAGCCGCCGCGCCTTGATCACACGGACGCCTCCGGGCGTGCTCATCCGGTTAAGGAAGCCGTGCACACGGCGGCGGTAGCGCTTCTTGGGCTGAAACGTTCTCTTCACTGGTCCTCAACTCGATGGCCGGGCGGAATCCCCGCGGTCGACAAGATAGTGGGCCCCCAGGGCCCACGAGCCGGAAGAGTATAGCCGCGGACCGATGCGGCGGCATCGATGGCTCGCGGCGCCGGCCGCGGGAACCCTAGTTGTCGCCAGGCCTCAAGGCCGCGGCCGCCGTCAGCTCCTTGCCGTTGCCGTTGCCGGCGTGACGCTCGGCCACCTTGGCGCCAACCAGGTCGCTGACGTCGTGCGAGACCCCGGCGACGGTGCTCGACGTGGCCCGTGCCGCCTCCAGAACGGTGTCCTTGCGGGCGGCCCAAAGCTGGGTCAGCTGGTTGCGGCGACGTTCGCCCTGTTCGGGATCCAGGTAATAGATGGCAGCTGCGGCGATCAACGCTCCAAAGAGGATCTTCTTCATTTTCGAACTCCTGGAAATCGCGTCGGACGAGGACTTTCATCCTAGTCTTTTGGACCCCTCGGGCCCTGTGGCACGAACGGATTTTCCCCCCTTGTGAGGCGAGGGGTGCGTTGCTATGATCCTCCGGCTCTAGGGGCTGGAAGCAAGTGGCCGGGTGAACAGGTTTTCCACAGCCCATCTCAATTACCACTCTCGGTTTTCCACATCTGTGGATTGTCTGTGAATAATTCCCGCTTGCCGGGAGGAGTCATTTGCAAGAGTCAACAGCGGACAATATCTGGCAGGCGGCGCAAGAAGAGTGGCGCTTCCAGATCGCCAAGCCCAGCTATGAGGCCTGGCTGAAGAACGCCAACCTGCTATCTCTTGAAGGCCGGACCTTCCACATCGGTGTCCCCACAAAGCTCGCCAAAGACTGGCTCGAGGACCGCTACTCCGCGATCATCAAAGAGACGCTGTCCGCGATCATGTCCGACGACGTCGAGCTGACCTTCGAGGTCACGGAGCAGCCCCACCGCGACGAGGCTTACGAGGAGAGCGTCGAGGAAGCTCCCGTGATGGAGGAGCCGGACTACGACCCCGGCTCCAGCCAGTTGAACCCGAAGTTCACCTTCGACTCCTTCGTCCCCGGCCACAACTCGCGGTTCGCGCACGCCGCCGCCCGCGCCGTGGCCGACGCGCCAGGTGAGGCCTACAACCCGCTCTTCCTGTACGGCGGGGTGGGTCTGGGCAAGACCCACCTGATGCACGCCATCGGCCACGCCGTCATGAAGAAGAGCCGCAAGCGCAAGGTCGCCTACGTCACCAGCGAGCGCTTCATGAACGAGATGATCGAGTCGATCCGCCGCAACCAGATGAACGAGTTCCGCAAGCGGTATCGCAACTGCGACGTGCTGCTGATCGACGACATCCAGTTCCTGGCGGGGAAGGACCGCACCCAGGAGGAGTTCTTTCACACCTTTAATGCGCTGCACGACCTCAACCGCCACATCGTGATCAGCTCCGACCGGCCGCCCAAGGACATCCCCACGCTGGAGGAGCGGCTGCGCTCTCGGTTCGAAGGCGGGCTGATCGCCGACATCGAGCCGCCCGACTTCGAGACCCGCGTCGCGATCCTCAAGTCGAAGGTGGGGCCGCACAACCGCCTCATCCCTGAGGACGTTCTCTCCTTCATCGCCCACAAGATCCAGCGCAACATCCGCGAGCTCGAGGGAGCGCTGATTCGGGTCCTCGCCTACGCCTCGGTGACCCACCAGCCGATGACCACCGAGACGGCGGCGCGAGTCCTGGAAGACATCATCCCCTCGAGCGAGACCCGCTCTCTGTCGGTCGACGGCATCAAGAAGGTGGTCGCCAACTTCTACAACATCACCGTCGAGGAGATGTGCGGCAAGCGTCGCGATCGCCACATCGTCTTCCCCCGCCAGGTTGCGATGTACATCATCCGCGAGGAGACGGCGTCGAGCCTTCCCGCGATCGGGCAGGCCTTCGGCGGCCGCGACCACACCACCGTGCTCCACTCCTACGAGAAAATCCTGACCGACTGCCAGGACGACCCTCGCGTCAGCGCCGACATCGCGAAGATCCGCGAGCTGCTCTTCAACTGAGTGCGCCGTTGTGGCATTGCTCCCACAGCCCGGCTGTTGACAACTGGGCACATCCTGTCGGAGCGGTGGACGCCCACCGATTCGAGCGCACAAGGTCTATCAACCAGGGGCTCAGTCCACAGGGCTGAACCCTATAATTCGCCTCGGTTGGAACTCAGCGGCAGGGGTTTTCAGGGCTTTCCACCGCGCTATTCCTACTACTCACTTAAAACACAGACAGCGTTCCAGTTAAGGGGTGGTGCACAAGAATGAAACTGACCTGTTCGCCCGAGGCCTTGGGTCACGCCCTGCAGGTGGTTTCTCGCGCCGTCAGCCCCAGAACCACCCTACCGATCCTCAACAACGTCCTCCTGGAGACCTCTCCTGAGGGACTGAAGCTGACCGCCACCAACCTCGAGATCGGCATCGTCAACCACGTCGACGCCGAGATCTCCAGCGAGGGATCGGTGACCCTGCCGGCGAAGCTGCTGACAGAGTTCGTCGCCCAGCTGCACGACGACCAGCTGGAGATGGAGCTCGATGCTTCGACGCAGACTCTGGCGGTGAAATGCGGCCCGTACCACGACGTCAAGATCAAGGGCATCGGGGCAAATGAGTTTCCACCGCTGCCGGCGCGCGAGGATGGGCTCAAGCTGGTTGTTGAGCAGGCAGACCTGCTCCCAGCTATCGAGCAGACCGTGGTCGCCGCCAGCAGTGACGACGGCCGCCCGGTGCTCACCGGCGTGCTGACCCAGCTGGAGGGCGAAACCATGACCCTGGCGGCCACCGATGGTCACCGGCTGGCGGTCAAGACGATCAAGACCAAGAGCTCCGAAGGGGAGCCGGCGGAGGACGGCGCCAACTCGGTGATCATCCCGGCGCGTGCCCTCCAGGAGTTGAGTCGGGTGCTCAAAGGAGAAGGCACCGTGGAGATGGCGCTGGGCAGGTCGCGGAACCACGTGTTCTTCTCGGTCCCGGGCGTCGAGGTGATGTCGCGGCTGATCGAGGGGACGTACCCCAACTACTCGCAGGTGATCCCCGAGCAGTCCAACACCACCATCACCGTCTCCACCAAGGAGTTGCTCGACCGCACCCGCGGCGTCTCCATCTTTGCCCGCGACAGCGCCAACGTGGTTCGCATCAAGACCGAGGCCGGCGAGATATCGATCTCGGCCAACACCAGCGAGGTGGGATCCAGCGAAGCCTCGGTCAGCGCCGAGATCGACGGCGCCGACATCCAGATCGCCTTCAACTCGCGCTACCTGCTCGACGTGCTGGCCCTGGTCGGCTCCGACAAGGTGGCGATGGGCTTCAACGGCCCCCTCAGCCCTGGTGTCGTCAAGCCCGCGGGGAAAGACGACTATACGTACGTGATCATGCCCGTCCGCGTGGCGATGTAGGTGCGCCACCACAGCGCGGGCCATCCGAGCGTCGCCGGTGAACCCGCTTCGCGGGCTGCGCTCCTCGCTCACGTACAAATACGTACGCTCGCTTCGGTGCTCGCCGGCTCCTTCGCCTGACCCACGCTGCGGCGGCGCACGCCCTCAGCTAAGAGCCGACGATCAATGATCACCTCGGTAAGCCTTTTCGCGTTCCGCAACTACCTCAAGGAGTCGGTCCCGCTGCGCGCCGGCGTGAACCTGCTGCTCGGCGCCAACGCGCAGGGGAAGACCAACCTCCTGGAGGCGGTCTACCTGGGCGCGACCGGGCGCTCGCCGCGCGCCACGGTTCTGGCCGAAATGGTGATGTGGGAGCAGGCGGGGGCGAGGGTCCGGCTGGAGTTCGACGACGACGGCGCCGAACACAGCGTCGAGGTCCGGCTGGAGCGCGATGACTCGAGCCGGCGCACCAAGCGCAGCCTGGTGCTCGACGGCAAGCCGGTCGGCGCGCAGACGCTTGCCGGACGCCTGCGCATGGTCCTCTTCAGCCCCGAGGAGATGACTTTGATCAGGGGCTCCGGAGAAGGCCGGCGGCGCCTGCTCAACGGTCTGCTGACCCAGGCCGACGCGGACTACGCGGCGACCCTGAGCCGCTACTCTCGAGTACTGGAGCAGCGCAACCAGCTGATCAAGCGGATCGCCCAGGACCTCGAGCCGATCGATACGCTCGCTTGGTGGTCTGCCGAGATCTCCCGGCTCGGGGGTGAGCTCGTCCGGGCTCGGCGCCGGGCTATCGACGAGCTGATCCCGGTGGTCGCCGCCAAGTACGCCGAGGTCGCCCCGGGTGAGCAGTTGGCGCTGCGCTACGCTCCCAACGTGGTGGATGACGGCGACCCCGAGGCGGCGATCGCGGCCGAGCTGGCCCGGCGCCAGCGCGAGGAGATCGCCCGCGGGCTGACGGTGGCGGGTCCTCATCGCGACGACCTCGAGTTCGAGCTTGGCGGCCTGCCGGCAGCCGCGCACGCCTCCCAGGGCCAGCAGCGGACCGCCATCCTGGCGTTCAAGCTCGCCGAGGTCGAAGTGCTGTCGGCCGGACCGCGCTCCCCCGTCCTCCTCCTCGACGACGTCATGTCGGAGCTGGACGCGCCGCGCCGGCAACACCTGGTGGAGCTTGTGGAAGCCTCACCTCAGGCGATCATCACCTCCGCCGAGGAGGGCTACTTTCCGCCCGGCTTCGTCGACCGCGTGCACACCCGTCGCGTCGTCTCCGGGCACCTCGTCGCGGCTTCGGGGTGACGTCCCGGCGAGACAACTCCAAGGATCCCGGAGACCGCCCTGTGCTCGACTTCAAGCCGCTGCGCCGTTCTCCCAGCCGGGGCGAGGACACCGGCCCGGTGGCACTGTCAGACCTGCTGGTGCCCACGCTGGCACGCCTGGGTCTGAAGACGCGCGCCCGCTTCGTCCAGATCCTGGCGGCGTGGCCCGGGGTCGTCGGCGAGATGGTGGCGGCGCAGACGTCTCCGACCAACTTCGTTCGAGGGCGTTTGACGGTTGAGACCGAGAGCCCGGCGATGGGGCACCAGCTCCACCTCCAGCGCCAGACCATCATCGACGGCCTCAACCAGAAGATCGGCGACACGGCCGTGGTCGAGATCCGCTTCCGGCTGGCCGGCGACAAGGACCTCACCGACGGGAGCCGCGGCCGGCGCCGCACAAAGTGACGGTCACGTCGCCGGCGGACCTCAACCCGGCCCAGGCCGAAGCCTGCGAAAGCCTGCAGGGCCAGGTGATGGTGCTGGCCGGCCCGGGCACCGGCAAGACCCGCGTCATCACCTACCGGTATCTCAACCTGCTCGGGCTCAGCGGCGTCGACACCGAGAACATCCTGGTCCTGACCTTCACCGAGAAGGCGGCTCGGGAGATGGAGGGGCGGATATCGGCGCTGTGCCAGACCGGCTACTCGGAGCTGCTGGTCAGCACCTTCCACGCCTTCGCGCTCCGGTTCCTACAGGAGGAGGGCCACCGGCTCCCAATCCCCAGGCCGTTCCGGATCGCCCCGGAGGTGGAGAAGTGGCAGGTGATGTGCCGGGTGCTGGAGACGATGCGGCCCGACGAGCTGTACCGTCTGCCCCGGCCGAGGGACATCGTCCCCGACCTGCTCAAGCTGCTGGAACGCGCCAAACAGGAGATGGCCGGGCCGCAGGACTATCACCGCATCGCGGGCGACATGGTCCTCGAGCATCGCCTCGGCAGCGAGGTTCACGTCCAGGTGGCCGCCGTCTACGCCGCCTACCAGGAAGAGCTGATGAAGGCTGGGATGCTGGACTTCGACGACACCATCTACTGGAGCGCGCGGCTGCTCGAGACCAACCCCGAGGTGTTGGAGCGTTGGCAGGCCAGGATCAGACACGTGATGGTCGACGAGTTCCAGGACACCAACTTCTCGCAGCTGCGCCTGGTCGAGTTGCTGGCCGGCGCGGATGGCAACATCGCCGTCGTCGGCGACGACGACCAGTCGATCTACAAGTTTCGGGGCGCGTCGGTGGCCAACCTTCGGCGCTTTCGCAAGACCTACCCGGGCACCCGCATCGTTCGCCTGGAGACCAACTACCGGAGCACCCAGCGGGTGCTGGCGCCGGCGGCGCGCCTGGTGGGGCACAACCCGGAGCGCATCAAGAAGGAGGTGACGTCCGACCGCGAGGGACCGGTGGCGCGCATGTACCTCGCGCCGGACCGGGACCACGAGGTCGCCTGGACGGTGGAGCGCATCGCTGAGCTGCTCGGCGCCGGGGGCGAAGCCGAGGTGGAGGCCAGGGATGTCGCCGTGCTGGTGCGCACCAACGCCCAGCTGCGGCCGTTCACCCGGGCCCTGCAACGCGCCGGGATCCCGTACCAGCTCTCCGGCGGCAGGGGTTTCCTCGACCAGCCAGAGATCAAGGACATCAGGGCGCTCCTGCAGATGGTGGTGGACCCGACCGACAGCCAGGCGGCGGCTCGCGTGCTCGCGATGCCTGGCATGGCGCTGCCGGCCGACGCCATCCTGCGGGTCTGCTCGGCGGCGCGACGGGATGAGGTCACGGTCGAAGCGGCCGCCGCTCGAGAGTTGTCCAACCCCGACGACGTCGCCGCCCTGGCGCGCCTGATGGAGCTCGTCTCTGGGCTGCGCTCCGACAGTCTCAGGCAGCGCGCCGATGAGGTGGCCTACTCCGCCCTGGAGCGCACCCGCTATGTCGACCTGCTCGACTTCCCATCGGAGATCCAGCGGCGCCAGGCCGGCGCCAACCTGGAGAAGTTCGCCGAGCTGGTGGCGACCTACTGCGACAACGACCGCACCGGCGAAGCCACCCTGGCCGGTTTTGTCGATTACCTCGAGGCGGTGGAGGCGTCCCAAAGCGAGGAGGCGATCGCCACCATCGACAGCGGCGCCAACGCCGTCAACCTGATGACTGTCCACAAGAGCAAGGGGCTGGAGTTCACCGCGGTGTTCTGCCCGGGGCTGGTCGAGGATCGTTTTCCCTCGCGGAACATGGGTGAGGCGCTGCCGCTGCCGCCGGAGCTGATCGTCGAGGAGATCCCCGGCCGCGACCCTCGCCTGGCCGAGGAACGGCGCCTCGCATATGTCGCCCTGACCCGTGCGCGCCGTCACCTGTTTCTGTCGGCGGCGGAACGATACGAGGGCGGCAAGCGCTGGAAACCGTCACGGTTCCTCGCCGAGATGGGCTTCCTGCCCGCGCCCGACGGTACTGTGGTGGAGGCGCCGTCCCCGGAGCCGATCCCCGCGGTCGAGGCACCGGTCGGGCCGCCGGCCGCACAGGCGGCGCTGCCGATCAGCCATCCCGACGTCCCCGAGCTGATCCTGAGCTACAGCCAGCTCGATACCTACCGCACGTGTCCGCGCGCCTATCAGTACCGGCACGTCTATCACCTGCCGACCCGGCCCAGCCCGGAGCAGGAGTTCGGCATAGCGGTGCACGCGGCACTGAGCCAGATCCTGGACCAGAACCGCGAGCGTCAGCCGCCGGTGGAGGAGGCGGTGGCGTTGTTCGATCGCTGTTTTGGGGTCGAGCGCTTCGCTGACCCGGTCAACGCCGATCTCTGGCAGGAACGTGGCCGCGACTTCATCCGCAGCCTGCACCGCAAGGGCCGCCTCAATGGCGCCTCCCTGCACGTCGATCCGGAGCAGTCCTTCAGCCTCAGCCTGCCCGGCTTCAAAGTACGCGGGCGCATCGACCGCATCGATCGCGGCGACCGCGGCGGCTATCGGGTCATCGACTACAAGACCGGCGACGTCAAGCAGGAGTGGGAGCTGGAAAAGGACCTACAGCTGGGGCTGTACGCGATCGCGGCGGAGCAGGTCTTCGGCCTCCGACCGGTGACGTTGGCGATCTGCTACCTGGAGGACGCCAACGAGGTCGAGGTGCTCAAGACCACTTCCCAGCTGCAGGCGGACCAGGAGCTGGCCGAGGACCTGGCCGCCGGCATCATCGCCGGGGAGTTCTCACCGCAACCAACCCCGTGGAAGTGCCGCCACTGCGATTTCCGCCTGGTCTGCGACGCCGCGATGTAGCCGCGGCGGCGGAGCAGAACGGCCCGGCTTCCAGCGGAAGTACCGCCGCCTCAGAAGGGCCCGGCGTGTTGCGGCTGCACCGCCGCCGCGATCAGCTGCGCGATCTCCGCGGCCGCGTCGGAGCGACCGACCGCCTCGGCGCGACCCTGCATCCGCTCGAACTCTTCGTGGTCGCTGGTCAGGTTTTCCCGCACCAGCTTGACCAGCTTGCGGACCCGCGGCGTGTAGAAGCCAACCCTCTGATGGGTGACGAATTTGACGTTGCCCTCCTCCTGGCCGGGGACGTAGCCGGTCAGGAAGATCGGCAGTCCGGAGATCAGGGCTTCGGAGATGGTGCCGGGCCCAGCCTTGGTGACGATGGCGTCCGACGCCTGCATCAGCTCGGGCATGTTGTCGACGAAACCGTAGACGTGGACGTCGCCCCGCCACTGCTCGGCGTCCAGCTTCTTGCGGAGCTTTTCGTTGCGGGCGCACACCACCAGCAGCTGGACGCCCAGGCCGGCCCGATCCAGCGCCCGCGCCTGGGCGCCCAGCCGGCCGGCGCCCTCGCCGCCCGAGACCAGCAGCAGGGTGGTCCGGTCGCTGAGGCCGAGCTGTGCCCGGAGCCGCGATTTGCCGGCGCCATGGAGAGCGCCCGTAAACCGCGGATTCACCGGCAGCCCGGCAACGTGCACGCGTCTTGGGTCCAATCCCTTGCTGATGCAAAGCTTGCGAGCCTCGGCCGAAGGCACCACCACGACGTCGGCCTTGCGCGTCATCCAGAAGCGATGGACCTCGGTCATGTCGGTGATCACGGTCACGAAGGGGATGTCCAGGCCGAGGCGATCCAGCGTCTCGACGGTGACGTGGTTGGTGAGCGGATGGAAGGAAACGATTCCGATGGGCGGAAGGTCGCCCACTCCCCGCGCGATGCCCGGCCGGAGCTGGCGGCCGAGGGTCCGGATCGCGGCCTTGATCATGACGCGGTTGTCGGTGCTGTGGAAGAGCAGCCCGTAGGTGCGCGGCATGTGCTTGATGACCCAGTTGTAGCGGTACACGGCCCAGCGTAAAAACGGCCGGCTGCCGGCCACGAAGGGGTCGATCATCTCGATTTCGAAGCGGCCCGGGTACTGTGCCTGCATCGCCGCGGCGACGGCGTTTGCCGATGCTCGATGGCCCCCGCCGGTGTCGGAAAACAAGAAGATGATCCTGGGCGCCATAAGTGTCCGTCATACGATACTTGTGCATGACATCGACCGCCGACCGTGCGCGCCCAGGTCACGGGCTTGACGTAGAGGCGCTCGGTGACGACTCGTCATTCGCCCTGCTCAAGGACGAGTGGGAAGATCTCGAGGGGCGTGCCGCGGAGGACAACATCTTCCTGACCTACGTCTGGCAGCACGCCTGGTGGCAGGACCTCGGCACCGGCGACCTCGACCTGGTGACCTTCCGCGACCAGGGGAGACTGGTGGGGCTGGCCCCGACGTACCACGAAAAGGTGGGCGGCTTCCCGGCGGTGCGGTTCGGGGGAGGGCTCGAGGTCAGCGACTACCTGGGCATCCTGGTCGAGCCCGGATACGAGGTAGCGGTCGGTCGGGCCTTTCTCGAGCGATGTTTGGAATTGCCCGGACTGGTCATGGATTTCCATTTCCTACGGTCCGATGGCGCCACCGTTCGCATGCTCTCAGCGGCTGCCCGGGACATGGACCGTCGATACCACATCGAAAACGAAGAGGTGAGTCCGTACATCGAGATACGCGGAGACTGGGAGAGTTATGTCGCCGGGCTGGGCAAGAAGGATCGGCACGAGCTTCGGCGCAAGCGGCGGCGCCTCGAAGAGGCCGGCGGCTGGGCCGTCGTGGAGTCCCGGCCGGCGACGCTGGCCGAGGACCTGGAGTCCTTCTTCGACCTTCACGCCAAGAGCTCGCGAGCCAAGGAGGACTTTCTCACCGACGACATCAAGACCTTCTTCCGCCACATCAGCTTTCACCTGCAGGAGGCGGGCTGGCTGTCGCTGCGCAGCCTGCGCTTCAAAGACCAGCCGGTGGCGGCGGTTTTGGGCTTCGTTTATCGGGGCAGGCTTCTCCTGTACAACTCTGGGTACGATCCTGAGCACAACGCGCTCAGTCCGGGGTTCGTGATGATGAGCGAGGAGGTTCGTTTGGCGGTCGAGGAAGAATTGTCCGAGGTGGACTTCCTGCGTGGCAACGAAAAGTACAAGTACGACCTCGGCGCCAGGGACCGCACCCTGGTGCATTTGACCGTGGAGCTGGTGTGAGCGCGCGGACGATGGCGGTGATCGCCGCCCACGCCTGCCCCCACTCCGAGATCGGCGCCGGCGAGAACGGCGGCATGAGCGTGTACGTCCGCGAGATGGCCGCCACGCTGGCGGAGCGCGAGATTCCGACGGTGTTCTTCACCCGCAAGGAAGACCCCGGCGCGCCCGCGACGCTCGAGCTGGAGGACGGCAGCCGACTGGTGCACATCGTCGCCGGGCCGGAGGGCCCCATCAGCAAGGACGCCTTCTTCTACCATCTGCCCGAGTTCTACCGGGGCGTGGCCCAGTGGGCGCGCGACGACGGCACCGAGTTCCGCTTGATCCACAGCCATTACTGGCTCAGCGGCTGGGCCGGCCGCCGGCTGTCACAGCTCTGGGGCGTGCCCTGGGCGCACATGGCCCACACTCTGGCTCGGGTCAAGGACCGCGACCGGCCCGCGGGCGCGGCGCCCGAAGCCGACCAGCGCGTCGCCGTGGAGCTGGAGATCGTGCGCAGCACCAACCGCATGATCGCGCCGACCAACCAGGAGGTCGAAGACCTCGCCTTCCTGTATGGCGCCGATCGCAGCTGCATATCGGTGGTTCCGCCGGGCGTCGACACCAGCCTGTTCGCACGCGGCGATAGCTCAGATCTGCGCCGCCGCCTGGGCATCGCCGACGGCGAGAAGGTGATCCTCTTCACCGGGCGCCTGGAGCGTCTCAAGGGGGTCGAGATCCTGCTCCACGCTTTGTCGGCGATCCTCGAAGGCCGGACCAACCGAGACGTGCGGCTGGTCGTGCTCGGCGCCGACAGCAGCAACGGCGTCCTCGAAGCCGGAGTGCACGGCGGCGAAAGAGCTCGCCTGGAGGCGCTGGCGGTGGAGATCGGCGTCGACGACCGCGTCGATTTCCTGGGCCCCGTCGACCACAGCCAGCTGCCCGCTTATTACTCGCTGGCCGATGTCTGCGCGGTCCCGTCGTACAGCGAGTCCTTCGGGTTGGTCGCGCTGGAGGCGGAGGCCTGCGGGACCCCCGTGGTGGCGTCACGAATCGGCGGTCTGCGCCAGCTGGTCCTCGACGGCATCACTGGTATCACCGTGCCCAGCCACGAGCCCATGGCCTGGGCCGACGCGCTGCGCCGCGTCATCGACGATCGCGACGCCAGCGCCGTCATGGGGCCGTCGGGCCGGCGCCTGGCCAGGTCTTACTCCTGGGCGGCGTCCGCGGACCTGCTGCTGGAGGCCTACGAGGACACCGAGGTCAACTACCGTCGGGCCGCCCAGGCAGTCCTCGGCTGAATACCGTCTGAAGCGGCCCCGCTGCTAGGCTCTGCCCTGATGCGACGGCCCAAAGCGATCAGCTTCGACATGGGCTACACGCTGCTCATGCATCGGCCCACCGGTCCCGACCTGTATCGCCGAGTCCTGGCCGAATGCGGCATCGACGCGACCAGCGAGGCGGTGTCGGCGGCGCTGGTCCCGGCCCGTGACCACTACGTGCGATCCACGCGGGAAGGGCGGGACTTCGAGGCCTCGATGGTGGATGCTGTCGCCTTCTGGACCGAGTACAACGGCATCATCCTCACTCACCTCGGGGTCGCATTGGACCGCCACGCTTATGTGTCGGAGCGCATTTACACCACCGCCTGGCAGCCGGAGAACTGGGAGATCTTCCCCGAAGTCATGGACACTCTGGAGGCGCTCCGAGCCGAGGGCGTCCGGATGGTCGTGGTATCGAATTTCGTGGACACGCTGCGATCGGTCTGCGACCTGCACCGGGTGGCGCCCTATTTCGAGGACATCATCGCCTCGGTGGAGGCTGGGGCGATGAAGCCGGACCCGCGAATCTTCAAGCTGGCGCTGCGGCGGCTGGGTGTCGATGCCGACGATGTGTGGCACGTCGGCGACAACTATTGGGCCGACGTCCTCGGATCGCGTGCCGTCGGCATGACGCCGGTCCTGGTCGACCGGGAGCGGGCGGTGCCCCGGCCCGACTGCGCCACCGTGCACTCGCTCGACCAGCTGGTCGACATGGTGCGGCAGGCCGAGGACAGAGAGGCGGCCGCGTGATCCGCGGGCGGTGAGCCCGGCGATGACGTCGGAGACGGGCGCGCGGCTGGAGGACGAGGTCGCCGAGATCGTGCGCGCGGCCTCCTCCCAGCCGCTGCCGTCGGTCCAGCTGAGCGTGGTTCAGCGGGTTGATGGCGCAGTGGTCACCGGCACGGTGGTCACCGCCAAGCAGGCGCGCGCCGTTGCGCGCCTGGCCCAGGCGCACGCGGCTGATGTCGAGGTCGCCGTCCTGGCGGATCCCACCCAGCAGATGGAAGAGGGCTGGCTCGCCATCACCGGCGAGGGACTCACCGGCGAAGCTCTCGAGGTCTGGCGGGAGCCCGGGCTGATGGGGGACGACCATGCTCGCCAGACCGAGTACCTGCCGGCCGACGGCCCGCTTAGGGTGCTCGGCCGAAGCGGCGCGGCCCAGCTGGTGCAGGGGCCAGACTTGACCGTGGGATGGATCGCAGAATCCGGAGTGGCGGAGACCGACGCCGAAGCCGCGAAGCAGAAATGGCGGGGGATCCACAGGACGGAAGAGGCGACCGCCGTGCTGCCCGACCCGTCGATGCTGACGTTTGGGGGCGGCGCAATGGATATGCTCGCGGCCGTCATCGAGGCGGCCCGCTCCCACCTGGGCGTGCCCTACCGGTGGGGAGGCACAACGCCTGCGGGATTCGATTGCTCGGGCTTCCTGCAGCGGGTATTCGCTTCCGAGACGGGCGTGCTCCTGCCCAAGCACACCGGCGAGCAGCGCCACGCCGGCATCCGCGTCTCGGCGCCGGGCGCGCGGGCTGGGGACCTGCTCTTCGCCCGGCCTAAAGCGCGACCGGTTGGCCACGTGATGCTGGTCACCTCCCCGGACACGGTCATCCACGCCTGCCAGACGGAGTCGCGGGTGATCGAGGAGCCGCTCAAGGTCAATGCCGAGCGCTATCAGCACCAGGGGTATCGCCGGCCGGTCCTGCTGTTGCCTTGAGCGACGCCGTCGCCGACCTGGGCCGGCGGATCCAGAGCCTTGGCGACCTGCTGCAGTTTCGCGATCGTCCGGTCCACGTTGTCGGCGCCGGCAGTGTCGAGGGCGCCCACCTGCTGCTGTTCCTCCTCGACCACGGGTTTTCCCGGCTGGTCGGGCACGACTTCTCAGAAGAGCAGGGCTTCGACCGGGCCTTCAAGCGCTTCCACGTGGGCTGGCCGGCGGAGGAGCGGGAGGCGATGCTGCGGAGACTGCGGGAGGGCGTCGTTCTCCGTTTTCGCGACCACTATCTCGAAGGCGTGGAGCTGGCCGAGGCGATCGGCGTGACCCAGGGCTGGTACCTCTACGACTCCAACCACAGGCTCGCCGATTCGCCTGATCTTCGAGAGCGCTTCTTCAGCCTGATGCAGCTCTACCTGGCGCTGGCGCCCGGGATAGTGGTCGGTGTCACCGGCAGCCAGGGCAAGTCAACGACCACCCGGCTGCTGCGCGACATGCTGATCGCGGGTGGACGGGAGGTGATCTTCGCCGGCAACGACCGCCACAGTCGCCAAGCTCTGGCGGAGGTAGTAGCCGCCGGTCCGGATACGGTGGTGCTGCTGGAGATCAGCAACCGTCACCTCAAGTCCCTCGGCCGCAGCCCCGGCGTCGCGGTGGTCACCAACGTCTTTCCCAACCACCTCGAGGAGCACGGCGGCTGGGAGGGTTACGTCGCCGCCAAGTCAGAGATCGTCCGGTACCAGAGCGAGGGCGACATCGCGGTGCTCAACGGCGACCTTACGGTAACTCGCGAGATGGCGCGGCTGACGCCGGGCCGTGCGGTTTGGTTTGGCGAGCGACTGGAGCCCGCCGAGCCGGGGGTCGCCGTCCACCTGGACCGGATGACGAGCCAGCAGCTTGCAGCCTTCGACCTTCCCGCCGACTCGCTGGCGCTCCCAGGTCGGCACAACCTCCAGAACGTCGCCGCCGCTGCCGCCGCGGCGCTGGCCCTCGAGGTCGCGCCCGGCGCCATCGCCGAGGCGGCCGCAAGGTTCCGCGGCCTGAAGCACCGTATCCAGTTCATCTGGGAGTCCGGCGGTGTTCGCTTCTACGACGATCTCAACAGCACCACGCCGACCGCGTCAGAGGCCGCCCTGCAAACGCTGGGCAACGGGGTGATCTGGATCTTCGGCGGCGACGACAAGGGTCTCGACAGTGAGGGCCTGGTCGGTGTCGCCGGCGATGCCGTCCGGGTCGCCATCGCCCTGCCCGGGCCCGGCAGCGACAGGCTGGTGCCGGACCTGCTTCGCTCCGGCGTGCAGGTGGAGCGGCTGGAGGACCTGCCCGCCGCGGTGGCGCGGGCGGTGAGGGTGGCGCAGCCGGGAGAGTCGGTGCTTTTGTCCCCCGCCTGCCCCGGGTTCTTTACCCGCTACTACGTCGGCGCCGACGAGGACACCGGGTTTCGCCGCCTCGTCCGCGAGGCGACACTTCACCAACCGCCGATGAGGGAACAGACGCCGGTGCGGGAACAGCCATCCGCTCAGGAAGGCCCGGCTACTTCTCCTCCTGCTCGTAGACCTCGAAAGTCAGAGGATCCTGGCTGATGACCTCAAGGTCGGAGCCGCAGCCGGGGCACGGGATGATCTCGCCAAGGCTGAGGTCGGTCTCTTCTATGACGGTGTTACAGGAAGGACAGGTACCCATCACTCAAGTATATTCGCCGTCGCAAGCATGCGCCGGCCGAGTCTAGGCGTCGACCCGGTGGGCCCTGGACAGTTGGAGGCGGGCGACCTGGGCCGAGGGGTCGGCCACACACCCCTTGAGGAACACCCGGGGCTGGCCGCCTGGACCGGAGTCGAGCGGTTGACGCTGAAGCGCGAGGACCTCAACCCGACCGGGTCGCACAAGGATCGCGGGGCCGTCGAGCAGATCAAGGCTTGCGTCGAGAGCGGACAGCGAGTCGCGGTGATCTCCTCGTCCGGCAACGCCGCGCTGGCGGCGGCCACCTCCGGCACCCGCGCCGGGGTGACCGTCGTCGCCCTGCTCTCGCCGCGTACCGAGCCCGGCCGGGTGGTGGCGCTGCGCCGGGCCGGGGCCCGCGTCCTGGTGACCGAGAAGCCGATCAACTACGGCATTCGTCTGGCGCGGGTGTGCGGCTGGCCTGACCTGCGCCCATCCCAATCCGAAGAGGCTGTTGAAGGCTTCCGATCCCTCGGCGAGGAGCTGGCGGCCGAGCTCTCAGCCGGCGCGGCGATCGTCGGCTATGCCAGCAGCGGGACGACCTACCAGGCTATCGGCGAGGTGCTGGTAGAGCGCGGCGCGCGACTGGCTCTGCACCCGGTCCAGGCCGGCCTGGTCAACGGGCTGAGCCGCGAGTTCGGCCGTCAGGGCGACGGCAGGCGCAGCCTTGTCGGCGACCTCGGGGTCAAGGTCTCTCCCCGGGCGGAGGCGGTGAGCGCGCTGGTCCGGGGCAGCGGCGGCCAGGCCTGGTGGGTCGACGACCTCGCCATAGCGGAGGCCGGCGAGGTCTTGCGCAGAACCGGCTTCGACGTGGCCACCGAGTGTTGGGCCGCGCTCGCAGGCGCCCGGCTGGCCGCCGCCGAGGCGGGCCTGGGCGATGTCTGTCTGCTGCTCACAGGGCGGGCCTTCCCGCCGGCCGGCGACGGCGCCACCGGGCCGGGGACGCTGGCGCAGCCGACCGCCGGCTGGGAGGAGACGTTGGCCCTGGTGGAGGACCTGCGCTGAACCTCGACGCGGCGGTGTTGGCGGCGCGCCAGGCCCTTTCGGACGTGGGCGGCCGGGGTCCGCACCGGCCTGCGGTCGTGGCCCACGACATCTGGCTGGCGTCGGGCCTGGAGACGGTCCTGCCCGAGACGGTGGTGATGTGCCTTCAGCGCAGCTCGGCTGTCGACGACCTCCGCGACCGTGGCATCGAGGTGTTCTGCCTCTCCGAGCACGTGCCCCCGGCGGACGTCGCCGGCCGCTCGTCGGCTGACCTCGTCGAACACCCCGCAACCATCGAGTTCTGCCGTCGCCTGGGTCCGCTGGCGGTGATCACCTTCAAACCGTCGGAGCGATTCGACCTGGCCGTGCGCAACCTGTGGGGGACGGCGATTGGCGCGGCGCGCCAGCAGTTGACCGCGGCGCGGAGCTTCGAGAACAAGCTGAATTTCGTCGAGGTCGCCAAAAGCGCCGGTCTGCCCACGCCCCGCTGGGAGAACCTCAGCGTCGATCAACTCGCGGACTACAAGGGCCTGGCTTCCCGTTTCGGCCCCCGCCTGGTGGTTCAGGGCGCGCGGGGCAACGCCGGCCAGCGCACCTGGATGGTCGCCGGCGCGGCGGACCTGGCGCACGTCCGCCGTCGCGAGGCCGGACCGACGGTTCGAGTCGCTGAGCTGGTTGGGGGGATGCCCTTCACCGTCAACGCCGTCGCCGGGACGGACGGGATCCTCGACTGGTCTCTACCGTCCCGCCAGGTGACCGGGATCCCCTGGCTCACGCCCCACCAGCTCGGTTCCTGCGGCAACGCCTGGGGCGAGCCCGCGCTTCAGCCCCGCCTCGAGGACATCGGCCTGGCGCTGGCGCGTATCGGGACGGCTCTCAGCGGGGCGGGGTTCCGAGGCCTTTTCGGGGTCGACTTCGTCCTCGGCGCCGGCGGTCCGGTGGTGATCGAGACCAACCCGCGGATGGTCGCCTCGGTGCCGCTGGCGACGCAGGTCGAGCTGTCCGGCGGACTCGTGCCCTTGCTGCTGCGGCACCTGCTCGTGGGCCTGGGTGTGACCGACAACTCAGCCGAGGTCGCGGCGCCGTCCGGGGTGGGCAGTGCAGCCGCTCGGCCATCGCTTCCCGAGCCGCTCCCACCGGCGTCGCAGGTCATCCTCCATCGCCTGGATAAGTCGGCCGATGAGCGTGCGAACACGGTCTCGGGCGTCTATGGACTGGGCGGCGACGAACCGCATTTTCTGCGCCCGGGAGTATGGCTTAGCGACCTCAGCGGCGCCGCCGACGAGGCGCTGGTGCTGGTTCGCGAGGCGGGCGAGCCGGTCACGCCCGGCCGGGAGTTCGCCCGCATATATATGCACGGCGCCGAGGGCGAGCGTACGCCCGGTTTGCGGGGGCTTGTCGAATTTCTTCGGCGGTCTTGACTCGGGCTGGCCGGCGTCAGCCGAAGGCGCGAAGCATCACACCCCAGAAGAGAGGCACCATCACCAGGATCACGAACTCCGGCAGGTAGACCCCGACCAGCACCCCCATCAGCCGGGTTGAGATCTGTGACGCCGACGCGGAGGCGCGGTTGCGCTGCGCCATCCGGACGAGCAGCTCCTGGTCGCGCAGGATCATCTCCATCCCTGCTCCCAGCCGCTTGCCCTGCGAGATCCCGGTGACCAGCGTCCGGACCTCCTCGACCCCCAAACGATCGGCCATCCGGCCAAGGCTGATCTCGATCGTCTCGCCCAGCCCGTAGTCGCCGAGGGCGAGCCTCAGCTCGGCCGCCAGGAGGTTGTCGGGGTCGGCGTCCGCCAGCTGCCGTGACACCAGATGCAGGGCCTGCTCCAGCGGGACTTGGGCGTTGGTGAACGCGCGTAGCAGGCCGACCACGTCGGGGAGCTCGCCGAGGATGACGGCCCGGCGGCGGCTCCGGCGCCGGCTGATATAGATGCTGGGTGCGACGAAGGCCACCCACGCCGCGGCCGGGATCAGCAGCAGCAACCCCGGGAGGACGGAGCTGAGGACCAACGCGGCAGCGGCGGCGGCCGCGGCGGCGAGCAGCTTGAGCGTGGTGACCTCGGCCGGGGTCAGGCTCTCGGGATCGATGCCGGCCTCGACCAGGTCCTGGGCGCTGATTCCCCGCGCGCGCACTCCCATCCGGGCTGTCAGGCGGCGCAAAACACCGTGTAGCAGCGCCACCTCCGCCGGCGGCGCGGGCGGCTGGTCCGCGGTGCTGCTGCGAATGAACGGCAGCCCGCTCTTCACGGCTCGGGAATGGAAAGGCGGTGGCGCCAGGGCGACCAACAGGCAGTAGGCGGCGGCACCGAACAGAACCGCGCCGATCAACATCAGATTCGGACCCGGCTGAGGCGGAAGCTCAGGTAGATACCCAGCACCTCCAGGAATGCCGCCGCTGGGAGGAGCACGTACTTGCCGGTCCAGGTGTCGTCGAGAACGTTCAGGAAATATGGGCTGACCAGGCGGAGGTAGAGGTAGATGCTCGGGACCAGCAGCGCCAATACCCATATCTGGACCCGCTGACCGGTAGTTTGGGCCCGAATCTCACCCGCCAGCTGGACGTTGAACCGGACTGTCGCGGAGACATCCAGCAGCAGGTCGCGGGCACGCTCGGCGGGGATCTTCTGGTCGACGCAGATGGTCAGGTTGTCCCAGACCAGGCCGAGGTTCCGGCCCACCAGCCGCGGCCGCACTTCACGAAGCGCATCGGCCAGGGGGACGTCGAGCAGGAAGCGCTTGACGACCTGCGCGAGGTCCTCCGCCAGCCACCGGTCCTCGATCCCCCGCCGGGCCGCCTGCAGCGCGTCCAGGTATGTCCCCCCGGCGCCCAGGTTGGCCAGCAGCAGCTGCAGCAGCTGGGGCGCCTCCCGCTCACTGCGCGAACGCTGGCGGCTGGTCAGGAGGCTGATCAGCAGCCTGGGGGCGGCCAGCCCCGCCGCCAACCCGCCCAGGCCAAGCAGGGGCGAGATCGAAGCCCCGACGGCGGCGCCCACGATCGGCGCCAAAAGCGCCAGCCCTTCGAAGGCGCGGGCGTCGAGTCGAAGTCGCGCTCGCGCCAACTCGGCGCCGCGGCGATCCAGCCGGTGCCGGTACCAACGCCTGAAAGCGACACCCGGTCGCGGGGTCCGGGGGAGCACCGCCAGGCCCAGGGCGGTGACGGCGCCTGCCACGATCAGCGCGCCTAGAAGATCCAGCTGACGCCCTCCAGCTCGAGCCGGCGACGCAGGCGGACGCCCGGCCGGTACTCCGGGACGGCGGTGAAGTTGGGTCGCGTGATCCCTGCCTCGCCGTCAAAAGACGCGGCAAACACCGGCCGCAGCCTATAGGCGCCGTCATCGTCGATGCCGTCGAGCTCGGTGATGTCGGTGATGCATCGGAGGCCGCTGCGCAGCCGCGTGACATGAATCAGGATGTTGAAGACCCGGGCGATGTAGCCGCGCACCTCGCGCGTTCCCAGCGCCGGGAAGTCGCGCGTGACCAGCAGCTCCAGTCTGGCGAGCGCGTCGTCGCAGCCGCTGGCGTGGATGGTCGTGGCGGAGCCGTCGTGGCCCGTGTTGAGGGCTTCGAGGGTGTAGTAGGCCTCCTTGCTGTGGCGGATCTCGCCGATGATCAGCCGATCCGGCCGCATCCGCAGCGCGTTCTGAACCAGGTCCGCGACATCAAGCCGCCGCTCGCCGCTGCCGCGGTCCCCCAGGCTCTTGCTGTGGACACACTCGAGCTTGACCCAATGCGGGGTGTCGAGCTCGAGCTCGGCAGTGTCCTCGATGGTGATCACGCGCTCCTCCCGCGGGAAGGCGTCGACCAGCGAGCGAAGCAGAGTGCTCTTGCCCGCCCCGGTGGCTCCGCTTATGAGGATGTTGGCGCGGCAGCGAGCCATCGCCGCCAGGAACCCCGCCATCTCCGTGGACATACCGCCGGCCTCGACCCAGTCGGGCTTGACGCCGGCCGACGGCAGCAGGTCGAGCTTGAGGTGATTGAACTTCCGGATGCACAGCGTCGGGCCGCCGACGGGGGCGTAGACGGCGTTGGCCCGGCTGCCGTCACTCATCCTGGCGTCGACCAGCGGCTTCTCGAGAGAGATCTCCCGCCCCACCAGGGCGACGATCTTCTGGATCACCTGTTCCAGGTGCGCCTGGTCCCGGAACCGCGTCGGCGTGAAGGTGAGGCGGCCGCGCTTCTCCACGTAGACCTCATCCCAGCGGTTGACCAGGATGTCGGAAACATCGGGGTCGTCCATGTGCTTCTGCAGCGGGCCGAGCCCAACCAGGTCGTCCATCAGCAAGGTCACGGCAGCCGGGTCGTGAGCCCATCCGCCCGCGCTGAGCGCCTCGATCACCTTGGCTCGGATCAGCGCGTCCCGGTCCGGCGCGTTGGCGAAGGGATCTGTGATCGAGCTGTCGAGATGCATCGAGAGGAAGGCGCGAACCCGACTGCGGATCTCACTCGGCGCTGCCGGCTCGATCCCGACGGGGCCGACCGTGGAGGTGGTGACCTCAGCCAACACGTCTCCGCAGGCGGCGCCACAGACCCTCTTTCGGAGATGCCGCCTCCAGGGTCGGGTAGATAGCTGACGCCAGCTGCCTGATTGCCCTGGTGCCCGCCCCCGACCCCGCCAGCGACAGCGGCCGGTGATCGTCCTCCGCCGCGTTGAAGGCGTCGTCTCGGGGGATCACCGCTGCCAGGGTGCCGCCGAGGTCGGCCATCATCTCGTCCGCGTTGAAGCCGCCGCGGTCCTGGTTCAGGACGAAGCGCAGTTTCCGACGATGCCCCAGCCTGCGCAGAGTCTCGACCCCCCGATAGGTGTCCTGGACGGCGCTGGCGGTGGGGGTGAGCACGTAGTAGACCTGATGGGCGGCCTCCAGCGCGTATGTGGTGAGGTCGTCGATGTCGCTCGACAGGTCGATGAACACGAAGTGGTAGCGCTCGTCATCGAGGTAGCTGAGAACCTGCGCCAGGCGCTGCATCGCCAGCGATCGAGCCTCTCCGCCGGCGATCGCCCGGGGAGGCCCGAGTAGCGCGCGAAGCCCGCTCTCGTCGTGCCAGACCATGCATTCTTCGATCCGCTCGCGGTCCGGGTCCGGCTCGACCACCAGGTCCCAAAGCGTGGGGTGGGTCAGGCCCAGTTTCATCGACACGTTGGCCGATCCCAGGTCGAGGTCGAGGAGGGCAACTCGCAGTGGCTCGGAGGCCGCGTCCGGTCGCGACCGGTATCGTCCGCGGCGCGCCAGCTCTACCGCCACTTCGGTGGCGAGGGTTGTCTTGCCGACGCCTCCTTTGAGGGAGAAGAACGCGATGCGCTGGGTGTTGGCAAGGAAGACTGGTGCTACCGATGGAGCTGCGCCGTCCACGTCGGGCTCCGGCATCGGCGCGACTGCGACCCGATATTCGCCGGCGCCGTCCGCAACCTGCGGTAGAGCCGAGGGCAGCGTCAGGATCCGCATCTCAGGTGCGGTCTCCGGCGGCTGAACCTCCTCGGCGGCGTCGCCGGCGCCGGCGTCCTCAGCGAAGCCCTCGCCCTCGAAGGCATCGTCGGCGCCGGGACGGCCTTCACTGGCCGGTGACGGTGGGTCGGCGTCTCTGCCATCCGAATCCGAGTTCAGGACGCGAGCCGGACGGTCAGGCGCCCAGGGCGCCGATCGCCGCGGGCGGAGGTAATAGCGCGCGGCCAGCCAGGCCCAGGTATCGATCGAGCGGTTGGCGACGCGGCCCCACGCCAGAAGCGCGCCGGCGCCGATAAAGACAAACCCCAGCGGGTACTTGACCAGCCCAGGCAGCCCGCTGGCCAGAAACGCGTAACCGCCGAGGGAGCCGAAAACCAGGTAGCTGAGATGCGACGCCGTCAGGCCAAAAGCCAGTCGATCCTCGGCTCCCAGTCCCTGCGGGGCTCGTCTCCCCTCCAACCCTTGTCCCTCGATCAGTGCGACCCGCGGCCGCTGGGCTCACGGACTTGGCGTGATCGGAACGTGGGAAAGGCTGCGCCGGTGAGCGCAGCTTAGCACAGCCTCCAGGGCCCCTGCAACCACCTCAGAGTCGTTTGGTGGGCGCCTAATCCAACGGCGGTGCCAAGCTCGTATCCAGGGTGTGCGATCGACCCACGGCGAGCGGTCACACGAACATTTTTGGATGCCAGAGTTTATTCTGGGCGCTACTTAACCCGGACGTCCTGTGGAGGATTTACTGGATGGCGGAATCAGCTGCGGCGCCAGCGCCAAAACCACCGGCTCGGAGGCGTGCTACTCGCAAAGCCCGACCTCGCAAGACCGGCGTCGCCACGGCTCGACGGCGCACCGCGACCGTGGGCGCGACAACCGGCGCGTCACCGGCGACAGCTAGCACGGCGCCAAAGAAACGCGGGCGACCGGTTGGCTCTAAGACGCGCAGAGTCGCAGCCTCGAGCCCGGCCGAGGCGCTGACCAAACGGGTCCAGGCGCTGGTCAAGGAAAACGAGACGCTTCGCGACCAGGTCAAAGAGCTAGAAAAAGGTTGGAAAAAGATCGAGAAGGCGCTGGGCGGGAATGTGACCCGCGCCCGCCGCGCTGTGAAGCGGGAGGCCAAGTCCGCAAGGAGACGAGTCACCAAAGCCCTGGGGTGAGGTGCAGAACATGAACCGGCCGGGTTCCCCCGGCCGGTTTTGTTTTAAGGGCATGACCTCAGCGCTGCCCAGGTGCCCCGTCCTCGCAGTGCAGAGATTTAACCCTCCGGCGCAGGTCTTTATAACGCGCTGCGTTATAATCTCGGCAGGGCAGGAAGGGCAACAGGCAGGAATGGCGACAGGTTGCCAGGCCGGTTACTCACACGATATGGAAAACGACGAAGCCCACAGTCCCGATCCCCAGGCGCCGGAGATTGTCGCCAGCGTCCTCAACGCGGTCAGTCAGCGCAGTTGGGAACGCCTTCATGCTCTCGCCGACCCCGAGATCGAGTTGCGCGTCAGCGCTCGCGCCAACGTTGTTGGCTCTCCTAACGAGCATGTCTGGCGTTCGGTGCATGTCCAGGGCACCGACCAGCTGCATGCGTACCTGGGAGACCTTTACGCAGCTCTCCCATCGCTCAAGCTGGAGACGCGCAACGGCAATCATGAGGGCGCCCGCGCCGAGGTCACCACCGAATTTTCCGGAGTAAATAACGGCGGTGTCCCGTTCGACGCTTTCGCCGAGATGGAGTTTTTCGTTTCCGACGGAAGGGTCGTGCTGATCACCGCCGAGGTGGTGCACGTGAGTTTTGGTTCCGCGCTTCTCACCGATCCCGACAAAGACCCGCGGCGGTACTTCGAGGCTTTCCTCGGCACCGACCAAATCGGGGAATCCGGCTCGGACTAGGCATCCAGTGGGGCGGGGTCTCCGCCTCGGGCCCGGCGTCGAGACGATGGTGTCAAGTCACCATATACTCGGCGCCGGATGGCCCTTTTCGACCCTGAAAACTCGACCGCGGAGACGATCACGATAATTCGCAGCGTCAGGCGGCGGCGAACCATCAGCGCACGCCGTCGCGGCGCCGGCATCGAGATCCACCTTCCGGCCGGGATGTCGGCGCAGGAGGAGGCGAAATGGGTGGAGCGCATGACCAGGCGTTTGCGCCGAAAGCCGGCTCCGGGTGACGACGACCTTATGCGACGTTCCGACGTGCTGTCGCGGCGCTACTTCGCAGGCGAGCTGATACCCGCCTCAGTGCGCTGGTCTGACCAGCAGAGCAGTCGATGGGGCAGCTGCACCGTGGATACCGGTGCGATCCGGCTGAGCTCCAGGATGCGCGAGTTCCCCGCCTGGGTCATCGACTATGTCCTGGTGCACGAGATCGCCCACCTTCGCTACCGCAGCCACGGTCAGAGATTCTGGTCGCTGGTGGCACGTTATCCGCTGGCGGAACGGGCCCGGGGCTACCTGATCGCCAAGGGTGGCGACACCGAAACCGACTGACGCAACACGGGCCGTAAACGCGCTTTACAGCGACATTTACCCCTTTAACGTCATATTTTGCGGGGGCCATCGGGGCCGGCGTAAAAGACAACACTGCAGTAGCCGAGAAGGAGGCCTATGATGGACCGGCGAGGCGGATCCTCTGTTTCGCTGCTGCTCCGCCGACAACCGGACACGGTGTCTCTCTTGCCGACCTGGCAGAGGAGGCACTGACCATGGCTGATGAGCGGCCGATTCCTATTATTGCGACGTCTGGCGCCCTGGCGCCCATCCTGCTGGCGGGCGAAGATCCCGGCACCACCTACGCCGTTGATGCGGCCCACTGGATGAACATCTACCGGGAGCTGATCGCGTTCCACGAGGACATGCTGGCCCGCCACCAGGGCGACGGCGACGGCGCTGACGACGATAAACGTTTGTCGGCGATGACCTTCGATCCGCTGGAGACGATGGCGGTCCTCAATCAGTACCGCGCCCGGCTCAACTTCTGGTACGACCGGCACTGGCAGCTACAGGGCCTGGCCATCGATCCCAAGACCTACCTGGCCACGCACAGGGAGCGCACCGTCCACCTCACCAGGCGCGAGTACCAGCTTTTGTCTCACCTGCTGGCCTACCCCGGCGAGACCTTTGCCGCGTCGGTCCTGGCGCAGCGCGCCTGGAGCGGCTCGAGGCTGAGCACCGACCAGGTCCGCATCTACGTGGCACGTCTGCGGCGACGGCTGTCAGACCTGGGCCTTCCCTGTCAGATCGTCAGCGTTCCCCGGCGCGGGTACAGCCTGGTCTGCGAATAGGTAGCGGTTAGCGCTAGCGCCAAACGCCCAGGATCGCCCCCATGATCACGAACCCGACCAGGTAATAGCCGCCGTTGATGTACAAGATCGGCGCCGGACGCCGTTCGAACGTGACGTTGTTGACAAGGTAAGGCAGCAGGAAAGCGGCGAACCCCACCAGGCCGACAAGAACCCCATCCGACAGGGTCTTGGCTCCGCTCCAGCTGATCAGCAGCGCAACGAAGACGGTGGAGATCAGCGTCATGACCGCCGACGCGCCAAGCGATTGGCCGGAGTCGCCCAGGTCCTCTCGAGTTTTGCCTATCGCCTTCATCCATGGGCCGGCGAACGCGAACGGGGCGTACCACAACCCTCCGATCGCGAAGAAGACAACGGCCGACACGACGATCGCCGGCCAGTTCATATGCACCATGGCCATTGGTACCGCCCTCCACTCTGCGCCAGCTTGACGCTGTCCATACGATAGCGCGACAGCGCCTGTCCGACGCGCCGGGATCAGTCGACTTTCAGGCGGCTCTTCGCGACCCTGAGATCCAAGATCCGCTTGGCGGCGTCGCCGCCCTGCTGGACCAGCCGCGAGGCGGCCCGGCCGTCGACCTTGAGGTCGTGCGATACCTGGGCGGCGGGCACCTCTTCGGTAACCAGGCTGAGGATGCGCTCCGCCTGCTCGATGGTGTCGACCATCGCGGTCACGACGTGCTTGCCGAGGCCTGGGAATTCCTGGGCGATCTCGGACGGGTACTCGTAGCCGGCTGCCTCCAGTCCCAGGCGACCGGACGGCGTGATCACCGGACCGGCGTCACGGACGGCGTCGGCCAGCCTGCGCCGCACCACATAAAGCCAGCGCGAGATCTGTCGCAACTCGGCGTCGTGGGCGGCCCAGAACTCGGCCAGCTCCTCGATCGAGGCCGTGTCCGGTGGCAGGTCGAGGATCGGGAAGGGCAGTTGCAAGGATCGGTCAGTCGCGGACCCGGAAGCTGATGATCGCCAGCGTCAGCATCAGCAGCCCGAAGGCCAACATCAGCGCCGACTCGCCGAGAACGGGGATGGGCTGGCCGCCCAGGCTGAGGCCGAGGCTGTCGGTGACCCGCGCCGGGACGCCCGAGCCGCCCAGGATCACCTTGCGGACGGGGTCGACGCCGTAGGCCATCGGGTCGAGGTGGGTCAGGACGTCCATCCAGGCGGGCAAGCCTTTGAGCGGGAAGAGCGCGCCCGACAGGAAGAAGAGCGGCATCATCAGGAAGTTCATCACCCCTTGGAAGCCCTGCATCGAGCGCATCCGTGCTGCCAGCGCCACGCCCATCGCGGTCAGCGCGAACGACATCACCGCCATCAAGGGCAGCAGCTCGACAACGCTCAGCGGCGTCAGCTTGACGCCCGCGACCGGCGCCAGCAGGAGCAGAATCAGGCCCTGGACCATGGCCTGCGTGGCGCCGCCCAGGGTCTTGCCGACGGCGACGGCGGACCTGTTGATGGGCGCCACCAGGATCTCCTTGAGGAAACCGAACTCGCGGTCCCACACGATCGACATCCCGCTGAAGATGGAGATGAACAGGATCGACATCCCGATGATGCCCCCGTAGAGGAACTGCTTGTAGTCGAGTGCGCCGCCGCCGAACCCACCGCGGCCACCGCCCAAGCTGGAGCTCAGCCCGGTGCCAAAGATAACGAGGTAGAGAATCGGCTGTGCCAGCGAGGCGACCAGGCGGAAGCGGTCGCGCAGGTATCGGATGACGTCGCGGTACCAGATGATGTAGACAGCCCGGATGCTGGCAAGGAGTACGCCTGGCTCGGGCGGGGCCTCGGTTGCCAGAGCGGGCGGTGGCGGCGCCGCCGCCTGGGGCGCTTCGCTGATCACCGGTGGCTCGCCGACGGCGCGGTCCAGCTGCGGTCCTTGCGCGTAAGAGTCGGTCACCGGCGACCTCCTCCTCTCCAGATCTTGGCCATGTTTCGGAACTGGTCGAGCTCGCCGGCGTTCTCGTCGCGGATGGCGTGGCCGGTGAGCTTGATGAAGACGTCGTCCAGGCTGGGCCGGCTCATGGTCAGGCTCTTGACCGGGGCCGACAGCTCGCGCGCCAGCCGGGGCATGAAGGTGCTGGAGTCGTCGACCTCCATCCGCAGGTTGCCACTGACCATCGTGGTGGCGACGCCGAAGGCCCGGTCGATCTCCGCCGCCAGGGCCTCGGGATCATCCGCGGAAATGGTGATGACATCCCCGCCGACTCGTGCCTTGAGCTCGTCGGGGGTGCCCAAGGCCACGATCTTGCCCTGGTCGATGATGGCGATGCGATCGCAGAACTCGGCCTCGTCCATGTAGTGCGTGGTCATGAAGAGCGTGATGCCCTCGCGCTTGCGGAGATCGTGGAGGTAGTCCCAGATGTGATTGCGAGTCTGCGGGTCAAGCCCCAGCGTGGGCTCGTCGAGGAAGAGGACCTGAGGGTGGTGCATCACGCCTCGGGCGATCTCGAGGCGGCGCTTCATGCCGCCGGAGAACGTTCGCACCTGGCTCTCCGCGCGGTCCTCCAGCCCCACCATCTCGAGGACCTCGCTGATGCGCTCCTTGCGCACCCGGGCGGGCAGGCCGTAGATGAAACCGTGGAACTCGAGGTTCTCTCGGGCCGTCAGCTGGTCGTCCAGCGAGGGGTCCTGGAAGATCAATCCGATGCGGTGGCGGACGGCATCCGGGTGCCTGACGACGTCGAGCCCGGCCACCTCCACCTCGCCGCTCGTCGGCTTGAGAAGGGTGCAGAGCGTGCTGATGGTCGTCGATTTGCCGGCGCCATTAGGGCCGAGGAACCCGAAGACCTCCCCGGCGGTGACGTCGAGGTCGATCCCCTTGACGGCTTCGAGGTCGCCGTACTTCTTGACCAGCCCGCGGACCTTGATCATCGGTAGACATTACCCCCGTTCGATTGGATCGAATCGGTGGGGTTTGTGCCGCCCCGGTTGAGGGGCGAGGGGGCCTCAGACGGGGTAAGCCGTCACGATCCAGATCATCGATCCGTCCGCGTTGGCGCAGGTCTGAAAGTCGAGGTGGGGCGGGCCCGGGGTCATGATCTCGCTGTCGTTGTTGCGCGACTGCAGCGTGACGGACGTCACCTTGTATGTAAAGGCGTGACCGGCGGCGTCCCAGTAGCGCACCAGGGCACCTACACGTACGCCCGGGAGGGGGGTGAAGACGCCTGGATTGTGACCGATGAGGTAGACCGTGCTGGCCACCGAGCACCAGTCTCGCGCGGCGATGCCGTGGGGCACGGGGGCGGCGCCGCTGCAGTCGGTGTACGAGCCGACCGCCACGTCGATGCCGACCGAGGGGACCATCACCCAGTTGGTGTGAGGCAGATCGAAGGGGTTGACAGCAGGCGCGGGCGGTGGAGGAGGCGCGACCGGAGCGGGCGGCGGGGGCGGGGGCTTGGGAAGATCGGTGGCGACGGCCACCGGCGGGGCGGCGTTTGCCGCAATCGGCAGCTGGTCGTGAACGGTCGCGGCAGCGCGGGAGATGGTCTCATCGCCGGCGTTGGCGAGCCCGGTGCTGGCCACGATGCCGCCGACCGCCAGTGTTGTGATAATCGCTGGGACGACTGTCCTCTTGAGGGTCCGGCGAATGAAATTCGATGCCACGTGCGCTCCCTTCGGTCTTGTCGGCGCGCCCGATTGGGCGCCTGGGGAGCACACTCACAGCCTGGAGTCGTTGATCCATCGGGTAGGACTACGGCCCGGTCGTGGGCCCAGCTACCTAAAAGCAGCGGTCAATTTGTCCCCACGTCGGGTAGTTTTCCGAGCGGGAATTGGCCGTCCCCGAGATCAGAGCCTGAGTAGAAACCACTCACCCAGCCGGATCACGACGATGTGCACGACGGGTGTCAGTGAGTAACACGGTCAGCCCTTTGGAGACCTCGCTACGCCGCAGCGTCGCCACCTGGTCCAAGCGCGAGGGCGTCGCCGTCGAGGTTCACTGCAACGGGCTTGTCGGTCAGCGAATCTCGACGCCGGTGCAGGCCGCGGTCAAGGCGTTCGTGGCTGAGGGGCTGAACAACATCGCGGCGCACGCCTCCGCCGGCACCGCTAGCGTCTTCGTCCGATCCAGCGGCGGGGTGCTCAGGGTTCTGATCGAGGACGACGGCGTGGGGTTTGCGTCGCCGGGGACGGCGGGCGGCGGCCTGAGGCGATTGGAGAAGCTGGCCGCCGATGTCGGCGGGTCGCGGCTGCTGGAGAGTGGAAAAGGCAAGGGAACGTCAATCGGCCTGGAGGTGCGGATATGACCCGGGTCCTGGTCAGTCACCAGCATCGCCTGATGCGTGCCGGAATGGGGCTGATCCTCGAGGACGCACTGATGGACGTGGTCGGCGAGGCGCCGGGCGGCGAGGAGGTCGTGAAGCTGACCCGTGTGCTGCGGCCAGACGTGGTGCTGGTCGACGTCCGATCGCCCGCCGCCGACGGGATCGCGGTGATCCGCCGGATCCGCTCGGGGCATTCCATGACCGCGGTGCTGGTGGTGGCGGAGCAGGGCGGGATGGCGCTTCTGAGGGCGGCATTCGAAGCAGGCGCGACCGGCTATGTCGTCAACGACTCATCCCCGGCAGAGTTGATCCTGGCGGTCGAGACACTGGCCGCGGGCGGGAGCTATGTGCACCCCAGCGCCGGTGCCGCGATGGCCGAGCAGCTGGCGGCCGGCTCGACCCCGGGCGTGCTCGTCTCTGGCCCCGGTGGTCAGCTGACCAAGCGCGAGGTAGAGGTCCTCGGTGAGCTCGCCGCCGGCCTCACCAATGCCGAGACCGGGCAGAAGCTCTTCTTGTCGGTCCGGACGGTCGAAAACCACCGGGCCCACATATTTCAGAAGCTCGGCGTCAGCTCCCGGGCGGAACTGGTGCGACGGGCCATCGAGGCCGATCTCATACGATGACGTAGATGGCCACCCGTGAGGTCTACTTCACGCCCGCGCTCTTCGATTTCCTGCGCCAGCTGAAGAAGCACAACGACCGGAAATGGTTCCAGGAGAACAAGGCCCGCTACGAGGCTGACGTGCGCGACCCGGCGCTGCGATTCATCGAGGCTATTGGCCCGGGCTTGCGCAAGATCAGCCCCCACATTGTGGCCGACCCCAAACCCGTTGGCGGCTCGCTGTTCCGGATCAACAGGGACATCCGGTTCTCCAAGGACAAGAGCCCGTACAAGACCGCCGTCGGTATCTCGTTCCACCACGACCGTGGCCGCTCGGCCGCGGCACCCGGCATGTATGTGCAGCTCGGGCCGGGCGCGTCCTGGTCCGGCGGTGGAGTGCACATGCCTGGCGGCCGCTCGCTGACCCAGATCAGGGACGCCATCGTGGCCAAGCCGTCGCAGTGGACCAAGATCGTCAGCGACCCGAGCTTCAGCACGGCCGTGGCCAACCAGGGGGAGACCCTCAAACGCGCCCCACAGGGATACGACGCGGATCACCCGCTGGTCGAGGACCTCAAGCGCAAGAGCTTCGTCTGGCACGCGGATTTCACGGAGTCGGAGGTCTGCTCGCCGGAGTTTCTCGACAGCTACCTCGCAGCCTGTCGCCTCGCGAATCCATTCAATGCCTTCCTGGCGTCCGCCCTCGGAGTCGACTGGTGACGGCTACCCTTAGCTAGCCGATTTTCGGGGAGGAGTCTGATCATGAGCGTCACCAACCACGTGTTTCGTCTGGCCTCGCGCCCGGTGGGGATGCCGGTCAGGAGCGACTTCGACTACGTCGAGGAGACCCTTCCCGACCCCGCTGACGGCGAGATCCTGGTCAAGGTCCTGTACATCTCCCTGGACCCGGCGATGCGAGGATGGATGAACGAGGGCCGCTCCTACGTTCCCCCGATCGGGATCGGCGAAGTGTTCCGCGCGGGGGCCGTGGGCAAGGTGCTGGAGTCGAAGAACCCAAAGTTCGCCGTCGGCGACTTCGTGTCCGGGCTGTTCGGTGTCCAGGAATACGCCATCTCCGACGGACGTGGCGTGACCCCGGCCAACCCGGCGCTGGCTCCGCTGCCGGTGTATCTGAGCGTGTTGGGAATGCCCGGCATGACGGCTTATTTCGGGTTGCTCGACGTGGCCGAGCTCAAAGAAGGCGACACAGTGGTGGTCTCGGGTGCCGCCGGCGCGGTGGGATCGGTGGTCGGGCAGATCGCCAAGATCAAAGGCTGCCGGGTCGTGGGTATCGCCGGGGGTCCAGAGAAGTGCGACTTCATCGTCAAGGAGCTGGGCTTCGACGCCGCCATCGACTACAAGTCCGAGAACGTTCGCGCCGCCCTCAAGGAGAAGTGCCCTGATCGAGTCAACGTCTACTTCGATAACGTCGGCGGCGACATCCTGGACGCGGTGCTGACGCGGCTGGCTCGCGGCGCCCGCATCGCACTATGCGGCGCGGTGTCCCAGTACAACAACCACGATGGGATGAAGGGCCCATCCAACTACATGGCGCTGCTGGTGGACCGGGCGCGGATGCAGGGATTCCTGGTCTTCGACTACGCCGACCGCTACATGGAGGCGGCTATGGAGATGGGCGGCTGGATGGCCGAGGGCCGTCTCAAGTCCACCGAGGACATCGTCGACGGCCTCGAGACATTCCCCGATACGCTGCTCAAGCTGTTCAATGGCGAGAACCTGGGCAAGCTGATGATCAAGGTCGCGGCCGAGTGAAGCTGGGACTGGGGCTTGGCTACTGGGGCGCCGGCCCCAACCCCGACGCTCTCGACCTGGTCCTCGAAGCCGAGCGGCTGGGATACGACTCGGTCTGGACCGCGGAGGCCTACGGCTCCGACGCCCTGACCCCGCTGGCCTGGTACGGCTCGCGCACCTCCAGGGTGCGGCTGGGGACGTCGATCATCCAGATGTCGGCTCGAACCCCGGTGGCCACGGCGATGGCCGCGATCACCATGGACCATCTCTCCGGCGGACGTTTCATCCTCGGGCTCGGCGTCTCCGGCCCGCAGGTGGTGGAAGGCTGGTATGGCCAGTCCTTCGCCAAGCCGCTGGCGCGGACCCGCGAGTACCTCGCGATCATGCGCCAGGTCTTCGCCCGCCAGGGCCCCGTGGTCTTCGAGGGCGAGCACTACCCGATCCCTTACGCCGGCGGGCCCGGCCGGCCGGCGCCCGCCACCAACCCCGACGGTGAGCCGCTGGGCAAGGCGCTCAAGCCCATCGTCCACCCCCTCCGCGCTGACCTGCCCATCTTCATGGGCGCCGAAGGGCCCAAGAACGTGGCCCTGGCGGCGGAGATCGCCGACGGGTGGTTCCCCTTTCTGTACGCGCCGGAGCACGAGGAGTACTACCGCGAGGCATTGGCGGAGGGATTCGCCAGGCCTGGGGCGCGGCGCAACCAGGAGACCTTCGAGGTCGCGGCGCCGGTGGCGATCGCCATCGACGACGACGTCGAGGCCGCCGCTGATCGCATCCGTCCCTTCATCGCGCTCTACGTCGGCGGCATGGGCGCCCGCGGCCAGAACTTCCACTTCGACGTCGTCGCCCGCATGGGCTTCGAGGCCGAGGCGCACCGGATCCAGGATCTCTATCTCGCCGGCGAGAAGGCCGAGGCGACGGCCGCCGTCCCCACCCAGCTGGTCGAGGCAATGGCGATGATCGGGCCGGCGGCCAAGATCAAGGAGGAGAAGGACCGCTGGACCCGGTCGCTGGCTACGACGCTGATCGTCAGCGGTGACGCAACCAACATCAGGACCGCCGCGGAGATCTTCTTGTAGGGCCAACCGGAGTCGACGGGCGGCCGCGAGGCCGGAAAGGGTATCGTTCTGTCAGCGAGGAAGGGATCCTCGATGGGGTTGGGGTTCGTGGGGAGAAATTCAGTGGGGGAAATACGCGCCCGGGTGGCGGTGGTCCTGACGGCGGTCGGGGTGGCTGGTCTGTTTTTGGTGCCGAGGCTTTCGGTCGGCTCCACCAGCATGAGCGCGATCGCCAGACCAATAGCCGCCAGTCCCGCCATTGCGCCCGCTGCCGCCGCCGCTTCGGCGACCGCCGCGGGCGGTGTGCACGGCTCCGGCCGTCCCAAGCGCTGCGGTCGTGGCGGAGTCTTTTGCGCCGGCGCGGCTACGGGCGACATCACCCCACCGATCACCTCGCCGCAGTGGGCTTACACCGCACGCAACTGTCCGGAGGCGACCGCGGTCGACCTCTCGGGTCACACCCAGGACCCGCAGAACCACATCGAGGAAGGGCAGGTGTACCTGCTGCATGGGGGCCCCAGCTGCGTCGCCGGCAAGGTCAGCCCGGACACCGACCTCTACGCCAAGACCTGGCCTCCCACCGACGGCACCTTCGGCCGCCTCCAGGCCAACGCCTACGTCCTTGACGACGGCAAGGGCCAGCGGATCGCGATCGTCCAGGCGGACCTTGGCGGCATCCCGGGAGAGCTCCACACCTTCGTTGCCAAGGCCATCGCGTCCATGGGGATCGATCAGTCCCATCTGCTGATTTCGGCGACCCACGATCACGGTTCGGTCGGTGGGATGTGGATCGGCCAGGGCTACGCCCTGCTCGGCGGTGACGAGTACGACCCGAGGGTCTTTGACGCTGTCGGGACCGGCATCGTCACCGCCATCACCCAGGCAAACTTGCGGCTCACCCCGGCCAGGATGGCCTACGGGTTCGGCAGCGTCAACAACGCCAACCACAACCGCGACACCGGCTCCTGGTCGCTGGACCCTGAAGCGAAACTGGGGGACACCACCAACGCGCCGCGCCTGATGGTGATGCGGATCGACACCACCGACGGCGTGCCGCTCGGGGTGATCAGCAACTACGCCAACCACGGCGTCATCCATGGGACGTTCAACTACTACTACTCCGGGGACAACCAGGGCTCGACGACCCGGATGGCCTCGCGCGGGATCCGGGCCGCGGCAGCCGCCGCGGGGGTCAAGTTCCCGGCCGGCTGGACCGTTGTCGATTCGATGATCAACGGCGCCGTCGGCGACATCACCCCGGTGGCGGACGACGGCGGCTGGCCCGACAGCTCGTTCCAGACCTGGGGTGACGCCTCCAGCTTCGACGATCCCAACTACATGCAGTTCGCCCGGATGGAGAACGGCGGCATGCGCCAGGCCCCCGAAGCGGTCCGAGTGTGGCAGAGCCTGGGGAGGTCGCTCAGCGACGACGTCACTCTCGATGCGCGTTTCGACTACGTCTGCTTCTGCGCCCAGCAAGTGCCCGACGATCCATTTGATCCGTACAGCCACGTGCCGTACGTGCCCGCCAACGACGACCCAGCGTACGACCGGGTCTCGGTGCAGGCGGTGCTCGGTGGCGGCGGCATCTCTGACGCCCCGACGCTTCCGGGCCTGCCGGTCACGCCGCCCTACCCCAGCGGCCCCTGCGGCTTGAACTGCTTCCCAACCACCGTCGTCCCGAGCCACCACCTGGAGCGGCCGACACTGATGGCCTCGGCAGGCGTAAGCCCGTACAACGCCCGCGTCCAGGTGCTTCGGATCAACGACCTGGCTCTGGCCGGGATGCCCGGTGAGCCCACCATCGAGATGGGTCGCCGGATCGAGCGCTCAATACTGAAGGCAGCGCCCAACATCTTCCACAACGCCCTCACGATTGGCCTGGCCAACGACTACGTCTCGTATTTCCCGACCATCCAGGAGTACGAGGCCTACCACTACGAGGGGAGTTTCTCGCTGTTCGGCCAGCAGACCGGCAACGTGCTCAAGGCGCGACTGGTGCACCTGGCCCAGCTGATGCAGGGCGGACAGCCGGTCGAGGCCTGCACCATCGACCGGGCCTGCGTCACACCGCCAGACACCTCATTCCTGGCGCTGACACCGGAGCCCCTGGTCCCGGACTTGAACGCCGGGACTGTCGAGGCGCAACCCACCCCGTCGATGCAACGCTTCGGCGGCACCAACTTCCAGTGGGTCGGCGGAGGACCGGGGGCGGAGTGGAACCAGGGACAGCCGATGGTCCAGGTGCAGAGCCTGGTCGGCGGCGCCTGGACCACGGTGGCCAGCGACATGGACACCGAGGTCCTTCTCCACTACGTCAAGAACGGCGGGTTGAATCACTGGGAGGCTTTCCTCGACACAACCAAGGACTGGCCCGCCGGCAGCTACCGGTTCCACGTGACCGGCCACTACGCCACCGGACCGGCGACCAAGGCGCCGTACACCCTGGACTCCGCGACCTTCGCCATCATCCCGTTCGCCAACCTTCAGCTGGTCAAGGTCGGAACCGGCAACTTCGAGGTCCAGTACCCGGCGCCGAGCCCGGGCATCACCTACCGGTACCGCGAGAAGCTCGCCGTGACCGCGACCGTGAACGGCACGTACCCGGCTGACTTCCACCTGGCCCCGGGGCAGACGCTGGTCATACCCGTCGGCGGGATCCGAGATGCCTACGGCAACTACAACGGCGCCCCGATAACCGTTACCGGTTAGGGGTCAGCGTGCTTGGCGCGAAGGGTGCGCTCGGTCAGTATCAGGCCGCCGCCAAGCAGGAATAGCAGCAGCACCCCGCCAAGGGCCGCCCATCGCGGGTCGCCTGGTGATGTCAGCGGCAGCGATGCGCCCAGCGCCGCCACCGACGTCGACCTTGAGCTCAGGTCCAGGTCGGCTACGAGCGATGTCGAGTGGTAATTGTTCTCGGAACACCGGTCGGTCCCGAAGCGGCTGATCGCGGCGGCAGGGGTGACGCCGGAGTCAGGGGCGAGGCCGTGCTCGCAGCTCTGTAGCGAGCCGGGGTCTCCCGGAGCCAGCGCCGGCGTCCTGGTTCGGTAGCGCGCTGCCGGGCTCGACTCCGGGATTACCCATGAGGCGAGTGCCAGGAATCCTGGCTGCGGTCCCTCGAATTGGGCGAACTCGGGCGAGTCGGCCCTGTCGGTGAAGGGCCCGGCAACCTTATAGAGGTCGGCTGAGCTGTCGCCGGCGTACCAGCCGCTGACCGCGCGCGGGTCGAACCTGGAGAAGATCGCGGTCTGGCCGTCGCCGGCCACGTCGAAGAGGTGGCCGACGATGAATGGGTTCACGGCGTATCGGAAGTTTTTGAATACGAAACTGCCATCCGGGTTCCGACCCTGAACACTGAACCACGCCGAGCGCATCCAGCTGAGTGGCTGCCATGACCAGCCGGCTCCGCACACCGTCGGTCCCCCGGTGGATCCCGCCTCCGCGTAGTCCGTCCAGCTCATGCAATCAGTCGCGGCGGAGTTCCACTCCGGCTGCAGGAACAGGTTGACGCCCTTGCTGTCGAGGCACTGCATGAACTGCGGATATGGATTGGCGGTGGTCAGTCCGCCCCGTCCCGGGGGACATGGAACCGTGGACGTCGCCACCTCGAAGGCGTCGAGACTGATGCCGATCCCCATCTTCACCTCGGGGAACCGGACGGCATCGGCTCCCGCCAGTCCGATCGCGTGGATTGTCGATGGTGATGCCTGGTTCCATCCCAGCGTTGTGAGCTCGGTCGTTGTCAGGTTCACCTTTGGCTGCATGTCGTAGAGACTCCCATCGGGGGCGAAGACCAGCTCGACGTTGTCAACGTTGGGGGTGTCGGCGACGTAGACGGAGGGAGCCGGAGCAAGGTCCGGATCCTCGAGCGCGATGGTGTCCTGGGGGCGCGTGCTGGCGTGCCAGCCGGGGCATGCCGGCCACCCGGCGTACCAGCCCTGGCAGGCACTCCCCTCCAGGACCGGCAGCGGCGTGCCGATTACTACATAGGCGTGGTGGGCTCGCGCCAGGCAGGCGGAGTTCTCAACCACGGCCCTCACGAGCGTGTCGGTCAGCGCCGTAAAGAGCCTCTCGACGACCTGGGCCTGGCCGGTTGGGATCGGGAAGCCCGGCAGCGTGGCGTAATAAGAGATGGGGCCCGCGTACGCCGGGGCCACCGCCCCGATCGCGGCCGCTCCCTCCTGGCCCAGCACGTGATCGATATGCGTCAGGCTGGCGGCGTTGTCCCGGGCCGGCTTGGCGCGGCTCCCTTCCACCGCATAGGTGAGCCCGTTGAGCTCGTTGAAGACCACGATGTTGGGCCGGTCCGGTGCCCGGTACGGATCGACCTGGGCCCTCAGCTCCCGGTCGAGTGACTGGTAGATGGTCTCGTAGCTGGTGGCGTCGCTGAGTACGGTGTGGTGTTGCATCGCGAAGACGCGGACTTCGCCGCGGCCGGGCAACACTTCTTGCGGCGGGCCCAGGCCGGTCGGACCGGTCGTCGGAGTCAGGCAGATCGGCGGCGCCACCGAGACACCCGCGGCGCGTCCAGCAGCTGGGGCGACGCCTGTGGTGCCGTGTGCCGTCGCCACCGCCGGGAGGTTCCCCGCCACGGCCAAGCCCAGCGCCAGCCCGACCAGGTACGTCCGTGAAATCCCCTGCCTCATCAACCCCCCCCCGGCGATGGTCGCATCGCAGTCGCGATCCTACCCGATCGTGTGCGTGAGGTTACGCGTCCGAGGCCCGGCTTCACCGGATTCTCACCGGGCCTTCATGCACGGCTAATCCCGCGCGATGACGATGACCTCGCGACTCACATTGTTGGGCGTTTGCGACGACATCTCCCAACGCGACGCAATGAGGGGCACCAACGCTGGTGCCCCTCAGTGCGTCATGCGAAGCCGGCTGCGATCAAGGCGAGGGTGTGGGGGAAGGCGATGCGTTTTCCTGGGCTTCGCGAGCTGCGCTTTCCGAGGACTCGTGGCTGGTGGTCTCGTTTGACCCGTGCCTCCCGTGCCTACCCCGGCTGGCGTGGATCTTGCCAGAGTTCTCGTTGGATTCCCTCGCAGCGCCCTCTGACTTCTCGTGGGTGGGGTCCTCGTTGGACTTGAAAGCGCCCGGGCTTGGTGTTGCCCTCGCTGCATCGGGCGTCGTGGCGGCGGTCGCCGCGTTGGCCGCAACCGTGACTGGCGCGAATATCCCGGCGATGAACCCCCCGGCTACTGCCGATGCCGTCAGCATTGCTCCCGCGGCGGCGAGTTTGAATCGATTCACACGGACCTCCTAGTTGAGGAGGCAAACGCTAGACGCGAGACCTTAAGGCCGTCTGAGATTCCGCTTGCAGCGCTGAGGCGACGCAGAGGGATCGCTGAGGCTGCGGTTGGCCATGGTCTGCCTCGCATGACGGTGCTGGGATATATCCTGAACCGACACCCCTGCGGGGCGGATCGTATCCCGATCTGGGTTTCATGGAGGAGAGATGGCGAAGATGCGCTTTGCAAAGCTCGCTGCCTTGAGTGCGGCGGGATCGGTGGCCCTGTGGCTTGCCGTGCCTGCGCTTGCTGCCGGCGACGTCTTGGTGACCAACGGAAGTCCGACGACGCCTTTCAGCCAGAACAAGCAGAACGAGCCCGCACTGGCCGTCGACGCCAATCACCCAAACATCCTGGTCGCGGGCGCCAACGAAGAGATCGACGAGGAAGCCTGCAACGCCGGCGCCGACAACACCTGCCCGTTCACCCCCGGTATCGGAGTGTCAGGCGTCTACTTCTCCACCGATTCCGGCGCTCATTGGACTCAGCCCACCTACTCCGGCCTGACGGCGCGCGGCTGCCTTGGCGTGGTCGGTAATTCCGACCCCGGCTGCACGCCGCAGGTCGGCTCGATCGGGACGGTTCCCGGCTATTACGAGGCCGGCCTGGTTTCGGACGGCGACCCGGCGCTGGCATTCGGACCGCGCAGGAACGCGCAAGGGCAGTTCGATTGGGCAAGCGGCTCACGCCTGTACTACGCCAACCTGACCTCCAACCTCAACTCCACCCGCCAGCTGGACACGTTCAGGGGCTTCGAGGCGATCGCCGTATCCCGCACCGACGATGTCAGCGGGGCCGCCGCCGGCCACAACAGCGCCTGGATGTCACCGGTGGTCATCTCCAAGCAGTCTTCGACGACCTTCTCCGACAAGGAGCAGGTGTGGGCCGACAATGCCAAATCCAGCCGGTTCTTCGGCAACGTCTACGTTTGCTGGGCGTCATTCCGGGGACAGGAGAAGGGCAAGGGCACCCCTGCGCCGCTGATGGTGGCTGCCTCCAGCGATGGCGGCGACACTTGGACCCTGCACCAGCTGACGGCAGCAGCCAATAACAGCCAGCGGAACCCGATGGACGGCTGCACGGTGCGGACCGACTCCAACGGCAACGCCTTCGTCTTCGGGGATGGGACCGTACAGAGCGCTGGAGGCCAGGTCTTCGAGCTGATGTCGCGCTCTTCCGACGGAGGCAACACCTGGTCGACGGCCGCGCCCGTGGTGGGCCCGGTGACCCAGCCCGGCAACCTGGACCCGGTGCAGGGACGCCCGGTGATCGACGGCATCGCGGGCGCCCGTAGCGACCTGGCTATCGCGCCCAGCGTGGATATCGCCAACGGCGCCCCCACCGGTTCGGACGCCACCAACCGGATGGTGATGAGCTACGTGAGCGGCACCATCGACACGCCGCACGTCTACTTCACCGAGTCAACCAACGGTGGTGGGACATGGACGGCGCCGCGCTCCATTGAGACGTCGGGCGACCGCGGCTACTACGCCGCCCCCGCGATATCGCCGAACGGGACGGACGTCTACGTGACCTACAACGCCTTCACCACAGCGTTCCGCACCGACACCACTACGGCTCGCAGCCTCGTCGGCGTGTTCCTGCACGCCGATTCCTCCACCAACGCCGCCACGGCGACGGGGGCGTTCGCGGAGCTGAATCGAGGCGCCTCGGGCGACCCGCGCGGCTCCAGCGCCAACTCCCTGACCGATGAGTTCCTCGGCGACTACGTCTATGCAATCGCCACTCGAACGTTTGGGGCCGGTGTATGGAACGACGCCCGAAACGCGGCGGATTGCCCCGCCGTGGACCACTGGCGGAACGCGCTGCAGACCGGCGACACGTCAGTTGCCAAGCCGGCGCCGGAGCAGGACTGCCCATTGGCCTTCGGCAACGCCGATATCTACGGGGGGTCGTACCCAGACCCGACTCCGTAGCGAACAGAGTGGGCCCGGCCGCCTCGTCACCGGCCGGGCCCGCAATATTGCCAGCAGATCAAAACGCGCACACGCCGGTCGGTGTTGCTAAAGTGTGCGTTGGGCCGGGTTTCCCGGCAGGAAGGAGCGAGTCACGAGGCCGCGATTATGCGTTGGCTTCGACCACCAAAGGTGGTCGGGCACCGGGGGGGTGCACCGCGCGGAGTTGAGCCGTTCGTCTCGCGTTACCCGAAATGCTGGTGCCAGGGCCAGTTCTAGGAGGTAGCAAGTTGATGGGTCGGACGTTCTCGCGGACGTTGCGGGTGGCTGCGGTCGTGTTGTCGATCTTCGCCGCCAGCCTGCCGTCGGGGCAGGCCGCTACGGCAGCCACCGCTGTGCCCCTGACGTATCAGAAGGCCGGGGCTCCGATCGAGAGCAGCCCGGTTGTCTACCTGGTCTTCTGGGGCCCGCAATGGCAGGTTGGCTGGAGCGACGTCGCCACCGGTTCTTTGTCGACGTACTCCAGCGGCCAGGCGCAGACGTACATCACCGACTTCTTCAAGTACGTGGGGAGCACCGCCACGGCCTGGAACAGCTCGCAGCAGCAGTACTGCTCCGGGGTACCAGTCGGGACCATCAACTGCGGCAGCGCGGGCACTCACGTCGCCAGCTCCCCGGTTGCCTTCGGCGGTAGCTGGGTCGACACCACCAGCACCCCACCTCCGCCGGTTGTCCCCGACAACTGCGCCGCCGTGGTTTGCCTCAACACCAATGGTGGCGCGGCCAACCAGAGCAACCTGCTGGCTCAAGAGGCGATCCGGGCAGAGTCCCACTTCCTCGGGGCTGGAGGCTACAACGCCAACGCCAACTTCATGATCATGCTGCCAAAGGCCACCGCCACCCCGGGTTACGGCGCGTACTGCGCCTACCACTCGGAGGTCATCGACGGCAACGGCCATGACGTCACCTTCACCAACATGCCTTACGTCATGGACCTGAACTCCGGCTGTGGCGTCAACTTCGTCAACTCCAACAACGCCTATGGCAACGGGTGGTTCGACGGCTATTCGATTGTCGCCGGGCACGAGTTCGCCGAAGCCGAGACGGATCCATTCCCGTCGGCCGCCACCGCCTGGCTCGACTCCAACGGGCAGGAGACGGGCGACAAGTGTGCCTGGATCACTCCGGGCACGCCGGGAGGCGCCTACAACATCGGTCCGGACGCAGGCGGGCACCACTTCGCGGTGCAGGCGCTGTGGAGCAACACCGACATGGGGTGCAAGTAGAGACCGACCTACCGGACGGCTGGTACCCGAAGGGGAGCGGCATTTGCCGCTCCCCTTTTCAATTGGGCAGCCGAGGGGAGAGCACCGCTCGGGTGCGGCGCCGCGGGCTGTTACTCCACCAGTCGGACGATCGGCGCCATGCGGGCACCAATGGTGTGCGACGAGAGGATCGCGGGGTTGAAATGGTTGCCGCTCTGAACCGTGCAGGTCAGGGCGATCACCTGCCCGGGAATCACCTCCCAGAACGCGTTCTGGCCGATCGCGATCGTCATGGAGGGCACATCGAGGGTCCCGGTCACGCCCACTTTGGTATTGGTGTTGGTCACCGACAGCGTCCCCGAGGTGGGCCCGTAGACCGAAAACCCGCCATCGTTGATGTTGGCGCCGGAGTTGGCGTACGGGCCGGGCGGGTCGCCGACCTGTGTCGCCGGGAAGCAGCTTTCGTTGGTCGCCGGCGGCTGGTCGTTGTTTGGCAGCACACTGCAATAGGGGCTGAGGAGCACGACATTGCCGTTGCCGGCGTTGAAGCTGACCTGGCCGTCGAGGACAAAAGTGACCCCGTTGTTCTCGTACTGGTTCTTAGGGATGTTGTGGAACCCGGTATGGCAGGAGCTGGTGTCGAAACGCGGATATGGCGTGGTACCGGTGGCGAGGGCGGACAGAGACTGGGTCACGGTCGGGGCGGTCAACGCCGTCGCCTGATTGAGCTCGGTGTTGCTGGATGTGGAGGGTCCGTAGACCTGGTATCCGGTGGCCCCCACGACCGGGGTTATGGTCACTGCGATCGATCCCGCCTTCAGCACCGGCGACAGCACCACGACCGACTTCTCGGTGGTCGCGGTCTCCCCGTAGGCATCGGTGGCCGACACCCGGACGTAGTAAGTGGTCCCGGTGCCGCTGGGATCCAGCGATCCCCCGGTTGCCGATGCCGCAAGGCTGAAGTTGGGCGTCCCCAGGGCTGAACCGGATCCACCGCATTGCGGGTCGGTAGGCGCAACGGGCGAGAACGCGAAGCCGTCCGGGCAGGGTGCTGTGAAAGATCCCGAGCCGTTGGGGGCCGCCCAGCACGAATCCCGCACATCGATGTAGTTGGCGTTGAGGGTGTTGCTGGTGAAGCTGACCTGCCCCTGCAGGTAGCTGCCGCTGGAAGGGTCCTGGTCGCCTTCGATGTGATAGATACCTGGGTTCAGGTTGTTGGCGATCCCTGTGATGTTGCGGTAGGCACCCGGGTTGAAGCAGTTGCTGGGAACTACCGGCGTGCTGTTGACGGTGTGGTTCTTGCACAGGTTGACGGCGCTGGCGTCGCCACAGGGATTGGCGGGTGCGGGGGACTGGCCGGGAAACCCGGAGCAGGTCGGGATGCCTGGGGGAGGTGTGAATGTCGGAGGCTTGACGGTGGTGGTCGAGACGCTGTAATTACCCATCGCCAGCACCGCTCCGTTGGATGCGTTCTGGCAGGCGCTCCGGGTCTGGTTGATCGAGATCGTCGGGATGGAGGCGGGTAGGGTGCCTTTGCCGAAGATGATGTTGCCAGCCCCCGCCGGCCCCTGCTCGGCGCAGAACCCGGCCTGGCCGCTGCTCTGAATCGACATTCCGCCGCTGGCGATGAAGACGTCACCCTCGACGATCTGGAGGTCGTTGCCAACAGTCACCTGCCCTGCGGACCAGAGGCTGAAAGCCGCGTACGCGGCGGGGTTGTACTGAGCGACAGCCGTTGCTCCTGGAGCCGCGCTCGATTGGGGCAGGATGCTGGCCAGGACCGTTGCCACCGTCTCGGTCACGCTGACCGACACGGTGTTGGTCTCGGAGGTCACGTTCGGGATGACGCCGTGCGCTGGGCTGTCGATCGAGATCACGTAGTTGTTGTACGGGCTCGGTAGGTGGCAGTTGTCGACATCGCTGCTGAAGTCGGCATGGCCGCAGCCGCTGAGCATATTGCTAACGCTTGCCACTGAGCTTGCACTGGACGGCAGCATGCCCGACCTCAGGTAGATGTACGCCTGGGTGCGGGCCTTGGTGTAGTCGCTGGGTTGCGGGCTTGTTGTGGTCAACTGGCTTGCACCCGCCAGCGCCGCGCTGTCGGCGGCCTCTTGTAGACCGCGATGCTGGTTGGTGAGCAGCCCGTAGTCAACCGCCAGCGCAGAGACGCCGATGAGAAAGAACGACATCAGCGCGAATATCGGCAGGACCTGCCCTCGCTGCGAGTGGCGAGCGCGCCTCACTGGCAAAACGCGTACCGGACCGACTGGAGCGTGAAGTACGGTGTTGCGCTTCCCGAGGGCGCGAAGATCGGGATCACCAATGGCTCGTACCAGGTGATCGTGACGATCGTCTGATATTGGGCGGAGTTGCTGGCGCACGCGTTGGTGGCGGCGGAGGACCCTGCGGCCAGAGTGATCGTGTATGGACCGGGTAACGGCGTCCCACCGGTCCACGCGCTAAACGTGAGAGTGGTGCCGTTGTTGCTGATCACCGTGGCCGTGGAGCCGCCCATGGATACGGTGGCTCCGACCCATTGGTTGGTCGTCCATGAAGACGTCAGGTCGGTCAGGGTTGTCGTCCCAGGGGTGCCGACGAGACCGTTGAAGCAGCAGCCCGAAGTTGTCGGCGTTGGGGTGGCGCCGCCGGCGCAGCTGGCGCTGACGCTAAGACCGCTGTTGAGGGTTGCGGTGCTGTTGTCAGGATTGGTCACGACGAGGTTGTAAACGCCCGCCAAGAGGGTCGCCGTATTGATGTTGATTTGGGTGCTACTGACCACCGTGACGCTAAGCGCACTGATGGTACCGGTAGTCACGGTCGCGCCGGATTGGAACCCGAAGCCGTTGAGGGTGATCGGCGAGCTGACGTTGAGGCAGATCAGGCCGGGAAGGATTCCGGTGATGCCGACGGTCGCCGCCGGAGTGGCGGTGGGACTCGGACTTGCCCCGCCCAGCACCGTGAGGGTGGCGCGAGCTGGTCCGGTTGACGCGGTCAACCCGGTGCAGTCGTCGGTGCCGTTGAACGACAGCGAGTACGTGCCCGCAGGCGTCGAGCCGCCGGCCTGAACGGTGACGGTCGCGCTCTGCCCGGCCGTGATCTTGCTCGGGCTGAAGACGGGCGGCACCTGTACCCACCCGGGGTAGCCGGTGGCGTTCAGTTGCACGTGAGGGTTGGGACCCACCCCACCCATCGACGTGTCGGTGATCGTGAAGGTGACGCTTGTTGGTGACGTGGTCTGGTTGATCACGGCTGAGACCGGGCTCACAGAAAGGGAGTAGAGCTTGCATGTGGCGCTTCCCATCACCTGGCCCGTTGGAGCCACCGCCGGTGGAAGGAGGCTGGTGGGCGTGCCGTGAGACTCCACCTTGACCTTGAGCGCCGGCACCCCGCTCGGTTGCGAGGTGCAGAAACGGGAGCCGGCGCTTGATGGCGGCGTCAATCCCCCGCCCCCGCACATCAGCCCTAGGATGTGCTGGCTTATCGTGCCGGTCCCGGCCACGCCGTTCACGTCGGCGGTTGCCGTGCCCGGGTTGGCGATCGCCCACTGCGCACCTTCGTATGCGAAGTGGTCCAGCTTGACCTGGTCCGATACCAGCAGGCCGACCTGGAGGACCAGCAGCAGCAGGCCGACCACGAAGGGCAGGATCAACGCCAATTCGAGCGTGGATTGCCCTCGCCGTCTCATTGCTGGCTCACCACGATCGCGTCGCTTTCGATGTTGGTGGCAAACGGTGACGGCTGGATGAGGGCGCCAAAGTAGTAGTCGTAGCGGTAGATGACCGTGACCTGGATCGATGAGCCCTGGGTCGGGTTGTATGTCCCGACGACACACGGCCCGGACGGCGGCGGCGGCGAGCACACCAGGACGTCGGGGTTGATGGTGCCGACGAAGCGGAGCAATCCCAGGTTCCTGGTGGTCGCGGACTGGACCGCTCCCGTGCAGTCAGTGCTGGGGACGCCGTTGTAGGTTGGGCCCGGCTGGCTGATTGAGCCTCCGCACATCGCTGCCACCCGGGCCGCCTCGCGGGCGGCGTTGTCGATGGTCGCTTGGGCGTTTATGAAGAGCGCCCCCTCGATCACCATGAACAGCAGCAGCAAGGCCGTCGGAGCGATGAGGGCGAACTCGACCATGCTCTGTCCTCGCTGCCGGTGTCGCCGGTGGGAGAGCTTTCGCCGGGCAGGAACGCCCGAGGTCGACGAATTCGAAATGGCCCGCATGTCCTCTTGATATGGGTGTAACAGCCACGTCGCACGAAGAACACTTGACTGGCGGCCAATCTCGTGCCAACCGCGTAACGGCATCGCTGCGGGGTCCGGTGCCTCGAGCGCGGCAAGTGGCTCTGAGGAAGCTGAATCGGCCCTCAGTCGCGCGCGCGGGGGATCAGCCGGGAGGCTTTAGCCGGCGCCAGCCGCCGGCACGATTGTTCGCGATTATCTGCTGAAACATCGCCGTCAACGCCGGAGCGTTCAGGGTTTCGCCCCGGCGCACGGCTGCGGTGCGGGCGGTCTTGTTGTCGTGGCCCGCAGTGATGATCCCGTTGGGGTCGGGGACGATGCCTCCGTCGTAAAGAAAGATGTTGACGTGGTCCTTGGCCGCCAGCAGAGCGCAGATGTTGCCCTCCAGCTCGAAGTACGGCTGGACCCTGCGCTTGACGGTCTCGGTGACCTCCGGATCGGCGCCGTGGACGATATCGCGAACCTCGCGGCAGATCGCCTGCTGCCAGTCGGGCAGGCCGTCGATGTAGGCGTCGACACGAGGATCAGTCTCGTAGCTCATGCGCCCACCTTACTTAACGAGTTCGGTCGACGGCCTCTCAGGCCTGACCGGTATCGGGTCGCTCAGTGCGGGGGAGGCGGCGCCATCCGAGGCAGGCCATCCTCACCAAGCTCGGCCCGAGTGTCGCCGGGCGCCTCGGCAGTAGAGGCTTGTGTCGTTTGAACTGTCGAGGCCGGTGCCGCAGGGCTCTTGGCGGGCAGGGTCCACGCCGGGCTGATCGGCCCGGCTGGAGAAGCGGCCGACGTATACAGCGTCGATGGTACGGCGCGATAGATCTGGCGCTCCACCGGCGGGTCGGGGGCGACATCGACAACAGCGGGCGCGGCAGTAGCTGGCTCGGGGCTCTGACGGCGAGGCGCCAGCCCAGCAGGGAGCGGCGTGCCGTAGCCCCACCATATGGCGGTGATCAACAGCGCGGCCACGATGGCCACCGCTGGAATCGGCGAGTTCAACGCCCAGCGCCCTGCCGCTAGCAGCGGCAGAGGGAGCGAGCCGTCGGCCCTCTGAGCGGCGGCATTGCAGCCGGCCGGCTTGCAAGCTGTCGCGCCACGCCCCGCGATGGTCGGCCCACCCTTGGCTGAGCCCGACGACGACGTGGCAGCTCCGGCGCTGCCGGACGAGGTTACGGCTGACCTGGGCGCGGGGACCGAGGTCGAACCCCCGCTGGTGGTGGTCGTGGGCGCTTTCGTCGGCGGCGGTGGCGCGGGACTCGATGAGGGCTTGGGAGAAGGCGACGGGGGTGGGGCGCTCACCGTGTATGGCGCCGATGCCTGCGTTCCAGCCACGGTGGAGCCGTTCTGAACCAGGGCTGCCCAAATCGAATATTGCGCCGGGGTGGTCCCCACTGGAGGGTAGAGCCCGCTTACCGTGATGGCGCCACAGTGCGATGGATAAGGCACTTGCTGCAGCAGTTTTCCAGTGGGCGAGTTCCACCGGACCTGGAGGACCTGGTTGTTGCAGCGGTTCGCCGAGAAGCTGTACGTGGCACTGAAAGCGGCGCCGGCCAGGCCTGACTGAGGCGAAGCAACCAGGGATGCCGCTGCGGCCAGGATCGGTAGGGCTGCGGCAACAGCGAGGACAGCCGCCGCGGCCGCGGAGACGGCGAAACGGACGGGAGCCAGCAATGGGGAACGGCGATGCATCGGCGAGGGGATTCTCCTGACTGGCGGGCGACCTGATCGGCCGCCATTGAGACGACGCTCGAGGCAGCTGGAGTATCCGGTGGGGGCGGTGACAGTTGTGTTTCACAACTCACCGCGCGCTGATGCGCGTGGTTCGGAGCTACGCGGTCAGGAGAGTGCGGGCAGCGTCACGCTGACCTCCAGTCCCCCGTCCTGGAGCGGCAGAGCATGGACCTGACCTCCGTGCGCGGACGCGATTGTGGCCACGATCGATAGGCCCAGGCCGGAACCCTCCGCCGATCGGGTCCGGGGTGTCGCGCCGCGTTTGAACGGCTCGAAGATCTCCGTCGCCATCTGAGGCGACAGGACGGGGCCGCTGTTGGCGACGGTAATCACCGCCTGCGCGTCGTCGCGAGTCAGAGTAGCCGTCAGCCAGCCACCGTCGACGTTGTACCGGACCGCGTTCTCAAGCAGGTTGCCGACTAGCCGGCGCAGCAGGTCGGGGTCGCCCAACACCGATGCCGCCTCCGCCGACGATTCCAGCCGCACTCCTGCGGCGGCGGCCATGGGTCTGACCTCGTCCACAGCGGCGGACACCAGCCTCGCCAGGTCAACAGATTCCCGCAGCAGGCTGCCCCGCTCGATTCGAGCCAGCAAGAGGAGGCTGCCAATCAGCCGATCGCTCCGCTCGGTCGCCGAGAGGACCTGGTCGGACATCGCGCGCCATTGGGCCTCGGATGGACGCTGACGCTGCACCTGGACCTCGACCGCTGCCCGAGTGATCGCCAACGGCGTGCGGAGCTCGTGAGAGGCGTTGGCGACGAAGCTTTTCTGGCTGTCGAACGCGGAATCCAGGCGCGCCAGCATGGCATCGAAGGTGTCGGCAAGATCCTTGATCTCGTCGTCCGGCCCATCCAGGTCGATCCGCTCGTGGAGGTTGCGCTCCGACAGCCGGCGCGCCTGCGCCGTGATCGCCTTGATCGGGCTGACGACACGGCCGGCGATCAGCCAACCAAGAAACGCCGCCACGACACCCATCAGAACCAGGGCGAGGCTCGACTGAACCAACAGCTGGTGGAGGGTGGCGTCCCGGAGGTCGTTGGTGTTGATCTGGAGCGCCTGGAAGAACTGCCCGCTGCCGGCGTCCGGCCCCGGACCGACGACGGTAACCGAGCCGCTTGAGTCCTGAGTGGTACTAAGTCCGGCGTGGGCGATGGCGCTCTGGCTTGGGGCATTGGGCAGATAGTGGTCCAGCAGGGTGTAGTTCAGAACCAGCAGGCCTGCGCCGATGAGCATGAATAGACCGGCGTAGACGGCGGTCAACCGGGCGCGAACCGACAGCTTTGTCATTCCGGGATGCGATACCCGGCACCGACCACGGTCTGGATCACCGGTGGCTGGCCTAGCTTCTTGCGCAGCGTCCCGACGGCGATGCGCACGGCGTTGGTGAAGGGATCGGCGTGCTCATCCCAGACCCTCTCCAGCAGGTTCTCGGCGCTTATCACCGCGCCGTCCGCGCGAAGGAGCACCTCGAGGACACCGAACTCCTTGCGCGTCAGCCGGAGCTCCCTGCCTCCGCGCCAGGACGCCATCCGGCCGGGGTCGAGACGGATCCCCGCTCGATCGATCACCGGCGTAGTCGCCAGGCTGGGCCGGCGCCCCAGCGCTCGGATCCGCGCCACCAGCTCACCAAACGCGAACGGCTTGGCCAGGTAGTCGTCGGCGCCAAGGTTGAGCCCGTCGATGCGCTGATCCAGTTCCCCCGAGGCGGTCAGCATCAGGATTCGCGGCGGCAGCTCCGCCTGTGAGAGCTTGCGGCAGACCACGTCGCCGTGTACGACGGGAAGGTCGCGGTCCAGAACGACGAGGTCGTAGGCGTTGATCCACGCCTTCTCCAGCGCGTCCTCGCCGTCGAGGCTGACGTCGACAGCGAAGCCGTGCTCGCGCAGGCCCGTCGCAATCAGCTCGGCCAGCTCCGGCTCGTCCTCGGCAACCAACAGTCGCATTTGTCCCCAGTCTCGCACTCGGAACTTATGGCGGAGTTATGGCCCCTCCATACGCCCGCCATAAGCCCCCTCCTTCAGGGTGCGTCCTGCCAGGGCTCGGACGCCCGGGTCCTGGCGCCACCAAAAGGAGAGAGCTAGATGAACTACAGGATTCGAAAGATAAGCGCCCTTGCGTTTCCAATGGCGCTGGCCGTCGTGGCGCTGGGCGGCTGCGCCATGCCATTCGGCAGCCCCAAAGCCAGCGCAACCAACAGCCCCGATCAGCGCCAGCAGTCGCTGCATTTCGTGCAGTGCATGCGCCAGCACGGAGTCGACTTGCCCGACCCAAGCGCCGATGGGTCGATCACGATCCATGGCAGCGCGAGCGGGACTGGCGACTCCGGAGGCCCCTCGCTCTCCGGACCCGGCGGCCTCGACCCCAACAGCCCGACCTTCCAAGCCGCGCAGACGGCCTGCCAGAAGTACGCGCCCAATGGCGGCAAGACCACCGCCACTTCCCAGGACATCAAGGCCAACCAGGCAAAGGGCCTGAAGTTCTCGCAGTGCATGCGGTCCCATGGGCTCCCCAATTTCCCCGATCCGCAATCCAACTCCAGCGGCGGATCGACGTTCAACCAGGCCACTGGTCCCGGAGCCAAGCAGGGTGGTCCCGGAACGGGTTCCGGGGCAGCCATATCGATCAACGGCGAGACGTTCACTTTCGATCCCAGCGACCCCGCCTTCCAGAAGGCTCAGCAGGCCTGCAGCTCGATCCTGGGCATAAAGGGTGGTCTCGGGGGACCGCCGCCCGGATCGGGAGGTAACTAGGTTGAGGCGAGCGCTGTTTCTCTTCGCAGTCGTCGCCGTGGTGGCGATCGCCTCCGGGGCGGCCTTCATCTTCGGTACCAGGGCCGCACCGACCGCGGCGGCGGCCGGCTCATCCGTGCCGACGTCGACCACGGCCATCGTCCGTCGAGACCTCGTTGACCGCCAGGACTTCGCGGCGGTGCTCGGCTTTGGGGCCGCCACCGGTCTCGCAAACCACCTGGCCGGCACCGTCACCGCCGAAGCCAGCCCTGGGAGCACGGTTGACCGCGGCCACCAGCTCTACGCCGTGGACGGCCGCGCCGTCTACCTGATGTTCGGCGCCACGCCCGCGTATCGCGACCTCCATGTCGGGGTCAGCGATGGCGAGGACATCAAGGAGCTGAAGCAGAACCTCATCGCCCTCGGCTTCGCGACCACCTACAACCTGACAGTTGACGGCCACTTCGATTCGTATACCCAAGCGGCGGTGGAGCGCTGGCAGAAGGCGATTGGTGTGACCACGGATGGCAACGTGCCCTTCGGACAGGTCATCTTCGAAGCGGCAGCGGTGCGCGTAGCGGACTGGAAAGCAGCCGTCGGCGACCAGGCGGGTCCCGGCGCGCCGATCGGGGACATCACCGGCGTGCGCCCCACCGTGACGATGGACCTTGATGCCCGCCGGCAGGCCCTGGCGACCGTCGGCTCAGCCATCACCGTGACACTCGCCGACGGTAGTTCGGTCGCGGGCCACATAACCGAGGTTGGCCACGTGGCCACCCAGCCCAGCGGCGGCGGCCAGGCAACTGTGAAGGTTTACGCCACCCTGGACGATCCCAAGGCCGGCGGCCAGGTCGACCAGGCGCCGGTGCAGGTGGGCCTGACCCGCGGCAGCCGAAAGGGTGTCCTCGCGGTGCCCGTGAACGCGCTGATGGCGCGGCCGGACGGTACCTACGCCGTCGAGGTCGATAGCCATGGGACCCGAGAGCAGGTGCCGGTGACAATCGGGCTGTTCGCACAGGGCATGGTCGAGATCAGCGGGTCTGGTATCTCCGAGGGCATGACAGTTGTCGTGCCGGCCGAATGATTGCCGTCGCGCCGGCAGCTGACCGGCTGGGCATCGCCGATGAGGTGCTGCACCTCTCAGACGTCACCAAGAGCTACCCGGGCGACCCGCCGTTGCAGGTGCTGCGTTCCGTCAACCTGGTCGTGCGGGCCGGCGAGATGCTCTCCATCATCGGACCCAGCGGGTCGGGCAAGAGCACCCTTCTTCACATCATGGGCACCCTCGACCGGCCGACGACGGGTGTGGTCCGGATCGCCGGCCGCGACCTGGCCGGGATGCGAGACGGGTCCATCTCGTCCCTGCGCGCTTCGCAGATCGGCTTCGTCTTCCAACAGTTCTTCCTTTTCGAGGAGCTCAGTGCGGTTGACAACGTTGCCGCGGGGCTGCTCTACCAGGGGGTGCTTCCGAGAGCTCGCCGGCAGCGGGCGGCGGCGGCGCTGGAGCGTGTCGGGCTCAGCCATCGCATACACCACCGCCCGGGCAAGCTGTCGGGAGGCGAACGCCAGCGCGTCGCCATCGCCCGAGCTATCGTCGGCGCCCCGGCGTTGGTCCTAGCGGACGAGCCGACGGGCAACCTCGACACCACGACCGGGGCGTCCATCGTCGCGCTCCTCGCCGACCTCAACCGCGACGGCACCACCATCGCAGTCGTCACGCACGACGACAGCATCGCGGCTCAGATGCCGAGGCGGGTTGAAATCCGGGACGGACAGATCGTCCGCGACTGGAGGTCCTTATGAAGCCGCGTCCGACGGAGATCCTGGGGCTTGGGTTCTACGGTCTCCGTGCTCGCACGCTGCGTTCGGTGCTGTCGGCGCTGGGCATCGCCATCGGAATAGCGGCGATGGTTTCGGTGGCAGGCATATCGGACTCCAGCCGGGCCGGCGTTTTGGCCCAACTGGACCGCCTGGGGACCAATCTACTGACTGTCACCGCAGGCCAGTCATTCGGCGGTGCGACCGCCACGCTACCTAAGGAAGCGACCGGGATGATAGGCCGGACCCCAGGCGTCCGGCAGGTGACCGCCACCGCGGCCGTTACCGCCAACGTCTACCGAACCGACCAGATCCCGGGTTCCCAGAGCTCTGGCATCGGGGTGCTGGCCGCCCGTCCGGACTTGCTTTCGGCGCTAGGGGCCACCGTCCGCACGGGTGAGTTCCTCAACGCGGCCAACTCCAAATACCCGGCCGTCGTCCTCGGGTCCCTTGCCGCCCAGCGCCTCGGCATCGACCGTCTGCAGCAGCCCGTTGCCGTCTGGCTGGGCGGCCACTGGTTCACCGTTGTCGGCATCCTCAACGACGTCACCCTGACGCCGGAGATAGACACCTCGGCGTTGGTCGGCTGGGGCGTGGCGCAGGACCTGCTCGGCTTCGAGGGGCATCCGACCACCGAGTACGTGCGGACGGACCCTTCCGCCGTGACCACCGTGCAGAGTCTGCTGGCCGCGGTGGCCAGCCCGGCCCACCCCGAGGAGGTGCAGGTGAGCCGGCCATCCGATGCCCTGGCCGCCAGGGCGGTGGCCAACAAGGCCTTCACCTCGCTGCTGCTGGGCCTCGGAGCTGTGGCGTTGCTGGTTGGCGCTGTCGGCGTGGCCAACGTGATGATCATCTCGGTGCTCGAGCGCCGGGTCGAGGTCGGGCTGCGCCGTGCGCTGGGGGCCACCCGGGCGCTAATCGGCGCCCAGTTCCTGGTCGAGGCCGTGATGCTGGCGGCGCTCGGCGGCGTGCTGGGCGTCACCATCGGAACCTTGGCCACCAGCGTCTACGCGCTGACCCAGGGATGGCTGGTCTCGATCCCGATGCAGGCCCTCGGCGCCGGCGTTGGAGGGGCTGTCGGGATTGGCGCCTTCTCGGGCGTCTATCCAGCGCTCCGAGCGGCTCGGTTGGCGCCCACCGAAGCGCTGCGATCCGTGTGAGCGTGGAGTCGCGGTGTGCCGGGGAGGATCGTGCTGGTATGCTATAGTTTCTGAAAGCGCAGAATCTTCATAAAAGGAGGCTATGCGAGCACAGTGGAACGGCTGACAGGGATCTTCGCCGACGGAATCGGGGCCGCGGCCGCAACATCCGGGATCCTGACGCAGCTCCAGGGCCGGATATTTGGGCTCCTGTACCTCCAGCCAGAGCCCATGTCGCTCGACGAGATCACCGACGAGCTGCAGCAAAGCAAGAGCAATGTCTCCGTCCAAATCCGGGGACTTGTCGACTGGCAGCTGGTCAGGCAGGTGAGAGTGGCCGGGTCGCGCCGAGACCACTATGTCGCCGCCACCGATTTCTGGCGGGTGATGCAGGAGATCCTGGAGAGGCGCTTCCGTTGGAACCTTCGCCAGGTCCTGGCCACGGTGGCAGAGGCCGAGCGCGGCGACGCCAGCGACTTCGAGCGTGGCCGACTTACCGCGCTGCGCGACTACTTCATTGCGGTCGACGTTGGTCTCAGTGCGTTCAGTCGCGGTGAACCGATGGCACCTGAGGCGATGCGGGACAGCGTGGTCAGCCGGATCCCGATCGAGGACGGAACCCGGTCGGACAAACGGGTACCGCCGACTGCGAACCTCGGGGCCAAAGAGTGAGCTGAGCGGTTACGTCGGCTTGAGGCGAGGAATGAGGCTTCCCAACGCTGTACACGAATCCCGGCCCTGGCGCATCCACGAAATTGCGCCCGACTTCACCCTGGAAGATGTGTGGGCTCTCCCGATAGACGGTGAGGCGACGGATTTCGAGACCTGGCTCGACCTGGTGCTGGCCTTCGATCCGACAAAGCCCCGGTCCGTCGCGGCCCGTACCCTCTGGCGCGTTCGAGACCTGCTCGGCAGGTGCGGCCTCGGCCGGATTGCCGCGCTGGTCGACGACGGTCGGAGCCATGCCCAGGGCGCGCTGGCGATTCCCGGCACGGTCGAGCATTCACTCGTCGGCCGATTGCCGGACGATCTGCGCAACACGGTCGCGGATCTTCACTTCGACGCCATGCCCTTCATGCCCCTCTACCGGACGGACGTCGAATTTGCGGCGGAAGTGTCCAACCGGACCGTGCACGGCGTGATGCACCTGGCCTGGGTAGACCAGGGCGAAGGACGCTATCAGGGGCAGATGGCCGTCTACGTCAAGCCCCGCGGCCCCCTCGGAAAGGGATACATGGCTCTCATCAAGCCCTTCCGATACTGGGTTGTTTACCCGGCCCTGATGCGACAGGTGGAGCGGGTCTGGAGCGACCGGACTGCTCAACCTGTGCCGGCTGAATGCTAGGTCTGTCGAGCTTGCGTTCGCGTATCGGATCAATTGGTTGAGAAGGAGGCTGTGGATGACGAGATATCGATACCCCGGACTGCTCTTGTGCAGCATCGTCTTCGTGATCGGAAACGCATTGCACACAGCTGATCACTGGCGTCGAGGTTGGGGACTGCCCTTGTTTGGTGTCACCCCCGAGGTACTCGTGGGAGGGGTGATCGTGAGCGCAGGTGCCCTCTCGGTTCTGTGGCTCACCTGGAAGGGGCATCCGTGGGCCCCTCCGGCCGCCACCGCCGCCGGCCTTGCCGGTGCGGTCATGGTCTCAGCGGCCCACCTGGCACCACCGTGGGGCGTGTTTAGCAACTCGTTTCTCGCGCTTCGTCCGGACGCCCTCGCTTGGATCGTTGTCAGCATCGAGATAGCGGGGGGCATCGCTACTGGGGTGGTGGGTCTGGCGGCCTGGCGTCAGCGCGATGCCGACATGGCTCTCGCCCATGGCTAAGGAGATGACCGACGCGGCGCTGGCGAACCCTCGTCAGCAGGCGGTCCGTTGTACCGTTCCCGACCGAGCGCGGGACCTGGTTGACGCGGGTGACTTCGACTACAGCGATGCGTTCGCGATACGGATATCGCCGGATGAAGGGCGCTCGGCCGAGGCCTGGGCGAAGGCGATGCTCTCGCCGCGCAATACCGCGCAATTGGCATTTGCCGGCGCCTGGACTGCTGTTATGGGCGTACAGCGCCCTCCCGCCGGAAGGCGCTTGGCTGTCTTTCGGCTGGCTTCACCTGACCGCGGAGCGGCGGTTCTGGCGGCAGACAGCGCCAGGTATCGGATACGCCTTGTCATCCTGGCGAACGCCGGATGGCTCACCTTCGCGACATTCGTGAAGGGCCGAAGGGCCTTGTGGCGACAACTCCTGACACCGATCCTGGTCGGCCATCGACGGGTCGCGCCGCTGCTGCTGGAACTCGCGGTGAAAGGAGGATCCGAGCAGCGGTGACAGGTGAGAGTGGGAAGACGGTCATTTCCCCCATGTGAGGGAGTGAGACACATCAACCGAAGCCGGTGGGACACTTCACCCGAAACACTGAGACGCATCAGCCGACCCGCTTCTGGGACAGGTCAGCCGAACTTCTACAAACGGAGTGGTGCCCGCAGAGGGATTCGAACCCCCGACCGTTTGATTAAGAGTCAAGTGCTCTACAACTGAGCTACTCAGCGGCGAGCCTAGGTTTGTATT
>DATMMS010000003.1:0-182521 GCA_035569605.1 Candidatus Solibacter sp.
GCCCAGGCCCAGGCAGGTCCTGCCGGGGCCCGGACCCGGCCCGAGCCGGGCATCGAGCAGAGCGCGTTCTACCTCGCGGGGTCGCGTGGCGGAATCTTCTGCTCGGTCGTGGCCCCTGTCGACGGCGCGACAGCGAACCTGGTGGTCTGTCCACCGCTGCTGGCCGACTTCGCCTTCAGCTACCGGCGGGAGCTGGTCTTCTCGACCGAGATGGCCCGTCGCGGCGCCGCCGTCTGGCGCTTCCACTACAGCGGCACCGGCTACAGCGAGGGCGATGCCGCCGGGATGAGCTTCAGCAGCCTGGTCGCCGACGCCGGCACCGTGATCGCCGCCGCCTCTGCGGCCTCGTCGGCGCCGCTGGCGCTGATGGGCACACGCTGCGGAGCCCTGGTGGCCGCGGCGGCGGGAGAGCAGTCGCGCGTGAAGTTGGTGTTCTGGGAGCCAGTCGAGGAGGGCGCCACATACCTGCGTGAGGGCTTCCGCGCGCGCATCATCGTCGACGGCGGCCAGCTCGCCCGGCGGCCGCCGACCAGCGCCCGGATGGTCGACGAGATAACCGTTGGCGGATCGACGGAGCTGGTCGGCTACACGCTCCACCGCGGCTTGTACGAGAGCCTGGTGGGTCTGCGGCTGGTCGACCAGGTCGCCTCCGAGGTCCCCGGGGTGCTCCTGGTCCGCAGCCAGGCCGACGAGGGGGCAGCGTTGGCGGATACGCTCGCTCCGGCGCTGCGCGACCGGGGGGTCGCAGTCAGCGCGGCGACAGTGGGACTGGCCGAGGGTTGGTGGTTCCATCGCATGCAGCGCCTACCCGCCGCCGAGGTCGGGCGCCGGCTTGCCGACGCGGTCTGGCCCTGGCTCGAGCAGGGCGGGCCGTCCGACCTGAACCTGCCGCTCTCGACCGGCGCGCGACTCCCGGCCTTCATACCGGCCGATGACCAAACCGTGTTCGGACTGCTGACGCCGCCATCCGTTCCCTCCAACGGGGTGACTTCGGTGATTCTTTGGGGCGGGGCGGGGATCCCGTCATTCGGCCGAAACCAGGTCGCCGCCAAGCTGGCGCAGCGTCTCTCCCTGGACGGCTACCACGTCCTCCAGCTCGACTACCCCGGGTGCGGCGAGAGCCCCGGTCCGACTCAGACCGAGCCCATCGACGAGCCTGCGAAGCTGGCTCTCTTCGAGTCGGTGCGATCCGCCTACCGCTGGCTCGCGGGCAAGGGTTTGGGCCGGGTGGTGGCGATCGGCTCCTGCCAGGGTGCGGTCGCCGCCCTCTACACCGCGACAGACATCCCCTCCCCCGTCGGGCTGGCCCTGCTGGCTGCGCCTGTCCTCGAGGGCGAGGAAATCTGCACGCCTGGATCCACGGTGGCCGGAGGCGACGGCGCCGTCGGGGCGCGCTTCCTTGACGCCATGCGCCAGGTGGTCGACGCGGGCATCCCATTGCTGCTGCTCTACGGGACGGATGACGAGGTCTTCCCCGACTTCGACCGCGCTCGCCAGGCCCCGCTGCGGGACCTGCTGCTCCGCGCCGGGGATCGGGCCCAAGTCCGCCTGACGGATGAGCGGATTCATGGCTACCTAACTGTTTCCGGCCAGCAGGCCGGCAGCGACATGGTGATGGAGTGGATCGGCGCGCTCGGCGCCGCCGCAGCGACCGGTCCGGCCGGTGTCGCACCGGACGGTCCAACCGGCGTCTCGGACGCGGTCCGCGACCACATCCGCGCGACAAACATCGAGGCCGAACTCCCGTCAGACTTCGACGACCAGACTTCGCTGCTCGATGCCGGGGTGCTCGACTCCCTGGCCGTGTTCAAGCTGGTGGCATTCCTCGAAGCACGTTTTGGGATCGAGATCGCCGACGAGGAGCTGGCCTGGGAGAACTTCGAGACAATCGCCGCGGTCGCCAGTCTGGTGGAGTCCAAGACAGCCGGCGCAATCCCGGACGCGGCATCCGTGCGGTGATCCCGGCCGACGCGCCGCCGCCAGGGGGGGTGCCAGCCCGGTCGATCGTCGAGACGATCGACTTGCTGGCGGCAAGCCGTCCGGGTGCCATCGCGCTGGAGTTCCCCGCCGACCAGGTGGCGCTGTCGTGGGCCGACCTGGCCGCGAGATCGCGATCGTGGGCGGCCGCCCTGGCCGGCGCCGGAGTCCGGCGCGGGCAGCTGGTCGGTGTCCTGCTGGGAAATGAGAGCCGCTTCATCCCCTTGATCGTCGGCGCCTGGCGGGCCGGCGCTGCGGTGGCCCCGATGCCCATACCGGGGTCGTTCGCATCCTCCGACGCATACGCCGGGCATATCGGCGCCATGGTCGCCGACGGCGGCATCGAGCACGTCGTCTACGACCCGCGGCCGCTGCCGGACCTCGAGCGGCTGATGGCGGCGACCCCAGGCGCCGGCTGGATCGCGGTGGGCGATGGGGGCAACGGCGAAGATGATGCGCCGGAGCGGCCCGTCGAGGGGGAGGCGCTGGCGGTGGTCCAGTACACCTCGGGCAGCACCTCGGCCCCCAAGGGCGTGGAGCTCACCCATGCCAACATCACCGCGGGGTTCGCCGCCTACGCCGCCGCGACCGGGATTGGCGAGGGCGATTGCTGGGGGGTCTGGCTGCCGCTGTTCCATGACTTCGGCCTGGTCTCGACGCTGACCGCGCTTTCGGTCGGGGCCGGGGCGTGCGTCTGGCCGCCGGCGACGTTCCTGCGACACCCCGGACGGTGGCTGGCGGACTTCGGCCGCAGGCGCCTGACGCACTATTCGGGCCCCAACTTCAGCTTCGACCTGATGCGCGAGAGCTATGCGCCAGATCTCTTTGATGGAATCGACCTGTCGGCGTGGCGCGTCGCCGTGAACGGGGCGGAGCCTGTCAACCCGCTGACGGTGGACCGCTTCCACCAGCGCTTCGCCGGCCACGGCTTCAGTGCCGAGACGATGGTCCCCGGGTACGGGATGGCGGAGGCGACGCTGGCGGTCACAGTTCCGCGGTTGGGGGCTGGCCCGCGGGTGCTCAGCGTCAGCCGCCGCGCACTGGCCGCGCGGGGCCACGCCGAGCCGGTGGCGGAAGGGGATCCGGACGCCCGCAGCGTGGTATCGGTGGGTCGCCCGGTCCCCGGCATCGAGCTGCGAATCGTGGACCAGCTGGACGAGACGCTCGGCGAGCGAGAGGTCGGCGAGATCCTGGTCAAAGGGCCGGCGGTGACCCGTGGATACCGCGGCCACGCCGCCGCCGCCCGCTTCGGCTGGCTGCCCACCGGGGACCTGGGATTCATCGCCGACGGCGACCTCTTCATCGTCGGCCGGAGCAAGGACACCATCATCGTTCGCGGCACCAAGTACCACCCCGAGGACGTCGAGCCGCTGGTTCGCGAGGTCGAGGGGGTGCACCACGGCCGCTGTGCGGTGGTGGCCCGGGGCGAGACCGACGAACGCCTGGCGGTGGTTGCGGAAACGCATGTCGATGGCGACGAGCTCGGCCGGCTGCGCGCCGGAATCCGCACCCGACTGGTGCGAGGCCTGGGCATCGCCGAGATCGATGTCTACCTCGTCGCCACCCGCACCATCCCGGTAACCAGCAGCGGCAAGACCCGTCGCCGGGTGCTGCGCCGGCACCTCGAGGCGGGCGAGCTGGTGGATCTCGAGGACCGGCTCCCCGAAGCCTCGAGCGCCGCCAAACGACAGGCGGCGGGGGCGACGCCCACCGGCCGGTGAGCACGATTGGCCGCGCCAGCGGCGGACGCGCCGTCGTCAGCGGCATGATCTGCTCCCAGCCGAACCAGGGCGGCGCCACCTGGGCCGTGCTCCAGTTTGTCCTCGGGCTGCGCCGCCTGGGTTGGGAGGTGTATTTCGTCGAGCTGATCGACCCCGCGGCGGTGCAGCCGGCGGGCGCAAAGCTGGATCTGTCAGTCAACGCCGCCTACCTCGCCGCGACCATGTCCGGCTTTGGATTGGAGCAGCGCTGGAGCCTGCTGTCGCGCGGGACGCGCGAGTCCGTCGGGCTGTCGCGGTCGAGGATCGATGAGCTCTGCCGGGACGCGGACATGGTCCTCGACATCTCGGGCACGCTTGCCGGCGGCGACCTGCTGGATGGGACCGCCACCAACGTCTACGTCGACCTGGACCCGGCCTTCACCCAGCTCTGGCAGGAGGTGGAGGGAATCGACATGCACCTGGCGGGGCACGACCGGTTCGTGACCGTCGGGATGGCGATCGGGCAGCCGGGTTGCGCGGTGCCAACCTGTGGCCGGGAATGGATCACCATCCCACCCCCGGTGGTCCTGGAGGAGTGGCCGGCGGCGGATGCACCCACCAGGTCCGAGATGACCACCGTCGGCCACTGGCGTGGGTACGGGTCGATCGACCATGGCGGCGTGTTGTACGGCCAAAGGGCGCACTCGCTGCGCCGGCTGATGCAGCTGCCGAGCCTGACCGACCAGCCGCTCCTCCTGGCCCTGGCGATCCACCCCGACGAACGCGCCGACATCGCGGCGCTGGCCACCAGCGGATGGCGCCTGGTCGAGCCAGCGACGGTGGCGGCGTCCCCGGAGGATTACCGCAGCTTCGTGCGGGAGTCGCGGGCGGAGCTCGGAGTGCCCAAGAGCGGCTATGTCGAGTCGGCGTGCGGATGGTTCAGCGACCGCAGCGCCTGCTACCTCGCCAGTGGACGCCCGGTAGTGGTCCAGGAGACCGGCTTCAGCGACTACCTCCCATCCGGCACCGGGCTGCTCGCCTACAGCGACGCCGCCGGGGCCGCCCAGTGCATCGCGCGGGTGAACGCCGACTACCCCGCCCATTCCGCGGCGGCGCGACGGATCGCCGAACAACACCTGGACTCGGACCTGGTGCTCGGCCGGATGGTCGACCTGGTGGGCGGCGGAGCATGACCGGCAGGCGCTGTCTGATCGTCAACGCCGACGACTTCGGCCTGGCCGCCGGCGTCAACCGCGGCATCATCGAGGCTCACCAGCGGGGCATCGTCACCAGCGCCAGCCTGATGGTGCGTGCCGCGTGCGCCGAGGAGGCCGCCGATCTGGCGATGGCGAACCCCGCGCTGGGCCTTGGGCTTCACCTGGACCTGGGCGAGTGGATCTACCGGGATGGTGAATGGATCGCCGCGTACCAGTACGTCAAGGATGGTGACGTCGACGCTGAGGAGGCCGAAGTCGAGAGCCAGGTCGCGCGATTCACCGAGCTGATCGGTCGCGCCCCCGACCACATCGACTCCCACCAGCACGTCCACCTGTCCAGCCCCAGCGTCAGCGACGCTGTGATGGCGGCGGCGCGCCGCCTCGGCGTCGGGGTCCGCAGCCGGCACCCCGACGTCGGCTACCTGGGGATGTACGGGCAGGATCGCGACGGCAGCCCGTTGCCCGATTACATCAGCCCTGATGGCTACATCGCGGCGATCCGCGAGCTGCCCCTCGGCTGGACCGAGCTTGCCTGCCACCCGGGCTACGCCGACGGGCTCGACAGCGACTACCTCGCGGAGCGCGAGATAGAGGTGGGCACGCTCTGCGACCCGAGCTTGAAGGTCGCGCTCGCCGAGGCCGGTGTCGAGCTTACGACCTGGGATGCGGTGGGTTTCGACACCATCGCGGCAGCGAATATCGCCATTGGCTGACTCAACCCGGCAGCTGTCCGACCCCACCTGGCTGGATGCGCCGGCCGGAGGAAGCGCCATCTCGGGAGCCGGGCTTCGAGTCGCTGGGCGGCTGCGTGGCGCCGCCGTCATCTTCTGGGTCGCGGCCTTCGCCGTGATCGGGATGCCCAGCGCCTTCGAGCTGCCGCTGCATGACCCCGACCCCGCCTGGCATTTCGGCATCGTCCTGGCCACGCTGGGGCACCTGCAGTTCGGTACTGAAATTATCCAGAACTACGGCCCCCTCGGCTTCCTCGAGTTCCGGCGTGGGATCTTCATCGATCCGGGCCTGTGGGCCGCCAGCGTGGCCTTCGCTGTCGCTGTGCACCTCGCGCTGACCCTTGCGATGGGGCTGCTCTTGCGCGAGGTCAAAGCACCATGGTGGCTGTGGGCCGCAGTGCTCGGGGCGGCATTTCTCCCCCTCCAGGTCTGGCCGCGCAGCGAGGTGGAGATGATGCTGCTGACGATCCTGACCTTCACGCTGGCCCTCCGCCGCCGGCGCCGAGCCGTGCTCCTGGCCTCGGTGGGAGGGGCGTTGGTGGCGTTGCAGGTGATGACCAAGGAGACCTCGCTGATCTCAGGGGGCGCCGTCGTCGGCGCGTTTGCCGCCGTGGCCCTGCTCTGGCGCCGCTACGACATCGCGGCCACCGCGGCGACTGCCGCGCTCGCCGGGTTCCTTGTGCTCTGGGGCCTCACCGGCCAGGCCTATGCGAACCTGCCCGCGTTCTGGCGCGGCGCGTACGAGACGGTAACCGGCTACACCGCGGCCAACGCCACGTTCGCGCGTCAGCCGGCCGAGATAAATCCCGGCCTGATACGCAGCCTGGGGATCGCGATCGTCCTGCTCAGCTTCCTGAACCTGGCGACCGCGGTCCGGCGCCGCGACCCGAGCTTTCTCGCGCTTGCGCTGGCAGCGGCACCACTCACTTTCCTGACGTTCAAGGAGGGATTCGTCAGGTGGCACGTCGACTATTTCGTCGTCACCGTCGTATTTCTCCAGCTCATCCTCCTTGGCCTGTTGCAGCCATGGCGGTCCGACGGCGACCGGGATGCCCGCCGCTTGCGTCCGGAGATCGAGTACTCGGACCTGGATCTCTTACTGCTCCGACCGCTCTGGGGAGGGCTCTCCGCGAGCATCGCGGGGGTCGCTCCGATGTTGCTGAGCCTGCTGCTCGTCATTCCGATCTGGCTGGCGCTCTTCGCCGCGCCTGGGATCACGTTCTCGTGGCCCAGCGCAACCATTGCCGACCGGCTCGCCAGCTATGGCACCGCCGCGGGGATCATGACCGACGAGGCGCAGCGAAACCAGGTGGTGGCGACGGTGCGGCGAGACGTGGTTGCCGCAGATCCCCTACCGCCGGCGTGGCTTGCGGAGATCGGGGGCGCACCCGTTGACGTCGTGCCGTATCAGGCCCAGCTGGCCTACGGGTACCACCTCAACTGGCGACCCCGGCCGTCGATCCAGTCGTATCAGGCGTTCACTCCCTACCTCGACTCAATCGACGCGACGTCGTTGCGGTCAGGCGACGCTCCGCGGTACGTACTCATTTCCGTCCACCCTCTCGACGATCGATACCCGATGGTCGAAGAGCCTGCCTACCAACGCACGCTGCTCGAGAATTACCGAACCGTCGCCTCCCACGGAGGCTGGACACTCTTGAAGCGGGCGGCGGGGCCCTGTCCGTGCGACATCCGAGAGCTGGGATCGACGACCGCGGCGTTGGCTCAGCGAGTGGCGGTCCCACGGGCGCCCGGGGCGCGCGTCTTCGTCCGGATTCACGTCGACTACACCGCCGCGGGGCGGGCGGCCAACCTTCTCCTGGACCCAGGCGCGGTCCATTTGGCTTTGGCCGGCGGAGGAAGCTCGCGGACGTTCAGCCTGGTCCCCGCAACCGCGACCGATGGCGTGCTGGTGTCATCGATGGTGAGCGCCAACGCGGACCTGGCACGCCTCTATAGCGGCTGCGACACCGTGCCTATCGACACCATCGCTGTCTGGCCGGATGCGCCGAGCCTCTTCCACGACACCGTCACCTACGATTTCTTCGCCGAAACCATCGGCAGCTGCGACAGCCCAAGGAACTGAGCTCGAGAGGGTCCCTCTACGCGAGCACCGGAGGGTTGGGTAACCGCAGCAGCAGCGGTACCTCGAGCACCTTCTGATGGTGAATGCCGTGCTCCCAGAGGCCACCTTCGCCCCAGGCGTCGCCGTGGTCGGCGCAAACCAGGATGTTGGCGCCGGCAAAACGGCCCAGCAGCGGCTCCAGCTCTGCGTCCACCCACTCTAGGCAAGCCTGCTGGCGGCGGCGGCATTCGGCGGCGTCGTTGTCGGTCGCGAACGGCACGCACGGGTTGACGTCCGGCGACCAGTTGGCGCCTTCGTGGTAGTAGGGGACGTGGGTCTCGCCGACGTTGATGAAGACGAACGCCGGTCGATCCGCCGCCGCGTCCAACTCACCGTGTACGAACTCCAGCTGGCGCCGGAGCGAGTACGGATTGCCGGGATAGAAGTAGCGGTCGAAGAAGCGGGTCAAGACCTGGGCCGTAGGAGCTTCCGGGTCGAACCAGCCGGCGGCGCCGGTCCCGATGGTGTGGTGGCCCAGCCGGCGGAACCCGTCCACGATGTTGGCGCCGTCGAGCTGGACGAAGTTGCGCCTGGTGTTGAGCGCCTCGGGGCGGGACATCTTGAAGATGCGGCCGAACTTGGGATTGACGAAAGGCTCGGTAATCGCGAAGACGCCGGGGGTGAAGCCGGTGAACATCGCGGCGTGAGAGGCGTACGTGTAGTTCGCGGGCGCCATCGCCAGGTGCAGCTCGCCAACGCTATCCAGGTTCGGCGTCACCGCCGCAGCGAACGTGTCGTAGCGGCACGAGTCCAGCGTCAGAAACAGGAAGGAGGTGGGTGCGACAGGTTCGCTCACGGCTCAAACGAGTATGTAGACGCACTTTGCCCCGGGGCGGGCGGCGCGGATAAGGGCCGGCGAAGAGTTGGTTAACATTCCCGTCTCGAGGCGGTTTTGGCTGCGACCGAGGGGGGCGCATGCCTAGCATCGAGCTGATGGGTAGACGGCTGCTTTCGATCGTCCGGTTCGCGATGCCGCTGGCCGTTTTCGCGGTAGTGGCCAGCGCTGGAACCGCCCTAGGGGCAACCGGCCCTGTCTTCAAGCAACATTTCGGTTCGGTGGACCCGCCCTGCCCCGGCGCGCCGAACACCGCGATCGCGGGCACTTGTATCGCCCACGTCGACCTCGAGAACACGGGCGGCCAGGGAAGCGGCGTCCTCACGCTCAACGTACCCCTTAAGGGTGCGGCCCAGTCGGCCCAGTGCCAGGCGGTTATCCCACCGACCGGCGCGGGCGATTTCGTCGATGTCTCGTGCAAGTTCGCCATGCCGCCGGGGGCGCAACTGGCGACGCCGCCTAACGTGTCCGATATCACCGTGAGCGCACCCACCACGGGTTCCCTGACGGGCAGCGCCGGCGGCAGCGACCTGACCGGGATCGCCGTGCTGGTGCTGGCGGTTGCGACCGCGCTGTTGGCGCTGGGCACCTTCACCGTGGCTCAGGCGGCTCGACGGGCCGCCACCGCGGCGTCCCGATCTCAATCTCCGGGCCAGCGGCCCAACGCCGCGCAGCCTCGGCCGGCCGACGACGCATACACGCTACCGGCGCTCCCTCGCTGACGCAGTTCAGAACGACAAGGGTCCGCCTGGGCCAAGGTCTCACCGCCGGTGGAGCGCTGGCCGTCATGCTGGCGGGCTGTGGCGAGCCCGCGCTCGCACCCCTGATGAGCGAAGCTTCGGGCTGGGTTGACAGCCCCTGCGCTCAAGCCGTCGGTAGCGCCACGGCGGCCTCGCAATGCAAGGTGCACATGATTCTCCTCAACCACGGGGGCAAAGGCAGTGGCTACACATCAGTTGGCGTGCCCCTCAAGAAATCCAATGGGTCTCCCGCCGACCCGGCCCAATGCATCGCCGGCATACCGGTCGTGGCGGGGGGCGATTACGTAGAGGTATCGTGCATCGCGACGGTAGCCGGCGGTCTCGAGGTGGCGGCGCCGCCAAGGGTCCTGGTGCCCACACTGGGACCTGAGAGCACGCCGGTTTCCGATACGACCTGGCTGACGGCGGCGGTGCTGCTGCTGGCGGCCGTGATTGGCCTGGCCGCGATAGGAATCGGATCGCGGCTGCGCAAAGCCGTCCCCTGACAGAGACTGCCGCCCCGGTGGGCACCCGCGTCTCGGCGGTGCACCCATCTGGAGGCGTGCGGCAACAGGCCTGGAGCCGTACTCATGTCGCTGCGCTGGCGGCCACGGTCCTGGTCCTGGTCGCGGTCAACGCGTGGTGGATCGCCCGCTATCGAGGCGGTGGCCCGCTGGATATTGACGAGGCCGGCTACCTGAGCACCGCGGTTGACCATCTCGGAGCGGGCGGACCGGGAGGGGTATGGCGAGTCTTCCAGGCTCACGCTCCGTCGGCGCCGTTGGTGCCGCTGGCGGCAGCCGGTGTCCTCGCCCTGCTGGGTGCCAACGTATATCTCGGTTTCAGTGTCCTGATCTTTGCCCTCGCGGTCACGGTCGCGTGCAGCTATGCGCTGGCTCGCCGGCTGTCCGGGCCCGCCGCAGGCGCGGTTGCGGCGGTTGTCGTGGCCGGCACGCCGGCACTCCTGGACTACACCCGAACATTCCAATTCGCGGTTCCGGTCACCGCCTTCTTCACCGCCGCGGTGCTCTGCCTGGTGATGTCCCGGTCCCTGCAGGGGGTGGGGTGGTCGCTTGCGTGGGGCGGGCTGATCGGGTTGATGCTGCTGTCGAGGACGATGACAGTCGCATTTCTTCCGGGGCTGATTGCGGCTGGGCTGCTAGTTGCCACGCGTTCCCCAAGACCGGTCCGCTCCATTGCGAACCTGGCCGGAGGCCTCGCGATGATCGCTGCCGTCTCGGGCACCTGGTACCTGGGTAACTGGCAGGCAGTGTTCTTCTACCTGACGACCGCCGGGTACGGCGCCCAAAGCAGCCAGTACGGTTCAGGCACGCCATTTTCACCCGACGCACTGGTCGAATTTCTGCATCGGACCATGAATGAATACCTGTATCTCCCACTGGGGCTGGTTTTCCTGGGCGGCGTCCTGGCAGGCGGGGCGCTGACGGTGATCCGGCTACTGCGGCGCTCGGAGTCGATGACAGCCAAGTTGGGCTGGTTCCTCGACCAGGACCACGTGCCGGTAGCCATACCGCCGGCAGCCGGCCTGCTGGCGCTGGTGTCGTCCAGAAACGCAGGCACGGGTTTCATCGCCCCTCTGCTCCCGGCAGCTGTGGTCCTGGCGGTCGTCGCTCTCGCCAAGCTGCCCTGGCTGCAGATTCGCCGATGGGCTTTGACCGGTGCTGTTGCGATCGGGGTTTTCGGCATAGCGGCGAAGAGTGGGTTGCCGCCGTTTGACGGCGCCGCCACGACCGTACAGGTCCCCTTCTACGGTTACGCCGTGATCGCAGACCCCGCCGGCCCGATCCAGCTCTACGAACAAGGCGGAGGCTTTGGCGACGCGGGTCTCTCGCGTCCTACTGAAGACGCTGCCTGGCGAAGACAGGAACGTCAACTGGCCCTGACTCTGGCCTCCTTCAGCCAGGGCACCGGAGCCCCCACAGTCTGCGCGTTCGGGTTCCGAGATCGCTTTTTCAACCCCAACACGCTGGGCCTGGAGGCCGACCTCGCTACTGGAGCCCGGACCCCTGCGCTCTGGCTCGAACCACTCGGCGATGGATCAACCGTTGCAGACGTGCACCTGTGGTTGGTGGCGGGGGCCGCGAAGGGCTCGACCGCACTGCTAACCGCCGGCCCCAGTCGCAGCGAGATCCCACCTGCGGTTGACGAGGGAGTTGTCGAAGAAGCGGCCAGGGCAGCCGGCTTCTTCCGGGTGACCACGACGTCCCTTCCGAATGGGCGGCAGCTCACGCTCTGGAGGCGAACGACGCCCCCGACATCAAATCCCTACCCAATCGTGCCCAATAGCTAGCCCAAAAGCCGCAACCGTCGCGCCAGCTGGAGCGCTTCAAGCCCCCAGCCGTGGGCGTGACGCGGCGGCGGCGCCCAGTTCGGCGACCAGCCCAGCCACTGCACCGCCAGCGCCAGGCGACAGAGGTCGAGGGAGCTGGCAAAAGCGGCGTCGTCCATCCGCCCGATCTGGCTGTCACCCAGCGCCGACCGGTACGCCGCCACCATCGCTGCCCGCTCAGCGTCCGACCAACCACCGCTGACCAGCGCGGCCAGGTCGATCAGACCGGGACCGATTCCTGCCATCTCCCAGTCGATGGCGCGGATCTCCACCGCCCCGGAATCGCGCGAGACCATCACGTTCGATGCGTTGAAATCACCGTGGACGATGGTTGCGGGCAGCGCCGCCAGGCTCTCCGCAACCGCCGGGTACTGGGGCCAGAGCGGTGCCAGTGCTGCCAGCAGGCCGTTGCCTTCGGCCGCGGACCGCGTCATGAAGCGCTCGGCGCGCTGGGCCCAGCGCAGCTGGAAGGCGGGGTCGCTCCACCGCACCGGCGCACCGGCCGGCAATGCCTGTACGCGCGATTCGTTTCGCGCGTGCAGCCGGCCGAGCCAGGCGGCGACGGCACACCAGACCCGGCGATCGCCGACCTGGGCGAGCTCGATACCCGGCACCCGCTCGAGCAGGAGCCAGCGCCGGCCGCTGCTGTTCCCGCCGGAGGCGTAGAGAGCCGGCGCGGCCAGGTCGCAGTCGCCGGCGAGGATGTTCTGGTAGACCCAGATCTCGCGCTCCGGGTCGTGCAGGAAGAGTGCCTTCACACCGCGAGCCGCCGGGATCAGCGCGTCCGGGTCGGTGCGCTTGTAGACCATGCGCAGGCGCCGCCCGTCGCCCAGCGTGACGTGCACGTTGAGCACCGCGGCGCTGGTGGCGTAATTGGAGCGCCGCAGCGAAAGGCCGGTCACCGCTGCATGCCCGGAACGCCGCGTCCACTCGTCGATCGCCAACCTCAGCTCGTCGCGAGCCGTCGGCTCCCCCACCGCAGCTCTCACGTCGCGCCGACCTTGTTCAGCAGCCGCCCCAACACGACGTCGGAGTCGTACCGGGATTCGGCTATCTCACGCGCCGCGCGGCGGTGCCGCGGGTAGTCGGAGCAGACCTCCTCGATTGCGGCGACCGCGCCGTCGAGGGTGTCGATGGTCAGCAGCCCGGCGTCGTAGGTTTCGCAGCGACCTGTGTCCTGCGCCAGCACCGGCCGGCCGCTGGCCAGGTAGCAGATGCTTCGGTCGCTGAACCAGCCGCTGCGCGAGCTGACATACATCCCCTTGGCGACCATCAGCTCGGCAAAGCTGCCCTGGATGTAATCGCGGTAGGCGCTCGGGGTGGCGGCCGCGCCCAACGGGTCGACCAGGCGCCAGCCCCCCGCCCTCAGCAGCTCGAAGTCGGCGGTCTCCGATGGATGGATGTCGAGGGCATACTCGAAGTCCCTGCCCGAGCGCTTCGGTAGGTCGGCGAACTGGCGGAACTCGTGGACCCGGAGCCCGTAATGACGTCCCTCGTAGGTGATGGGAGCGTTGTTGCCGCGCCAGGACCCAATGCCGGTGATCGTGCTCGACTCGCCCTGCGCCACCGGCCATTCATCGAGCAGCACCGGCTGGGGCGTGCGAATCCAGTCGATCCCGCAGGTGGGGATCGAGCAGCCGGCGGTCCCGACCGCCTCGCCCACGGTGACGAAGGCGTCGTGCCCGTCGAGCAGGTCGGCCAGCCCGAGCTCGCGCCACATCTGCGTGAAGCCCGGGTCGATGTCAAGGAACACCCGCCGCCGCGACAGCGCCAGGAGATCCTCGTCTTTGAGATAACCCATGACGTTGATGAGGAAATCGGCATCGGCCACCTGGCGCCGGGCCTCCAGTCGCGAGATGCCGAAGATGGTCCCGGCTGAAGGGTCCAGCAGCGCATAACTGCGGCCCAGCCCGAACTCGCGCATCAGCGCGTCCAGGTAGCGAAGGTTCTCCGATCTGCCCACGGGGCAGGCTCGGCCCGAGGCGTCGACACACATCTCGGGCTCCAGCCAGTCGATGAAGAGGACCTCCCAGCCCAGGCGGCGGAAACCCAGCAGGTACTGGAGATACACCCAGGCATGGCCCGCCCGCGCTGGTCGCTGCGCCACGGCTCCGGCGATGACGACCCGGCCCCTGGAGGTCACCGACCCGCGCCTGCAACGGTTGTCAATTGCTGATCCCCATCTGGTCGCACATCCGGCCCAGCACGATGTCCGAGTCGAACACGGTCTCGGCGATCCGTCTGGCCGCGGCGGCGTGCGCGGCGTACTCGGCAGCGATGCAGGCCGCCCCCAACCTGGCTTCCTCAAACGTCGCGAAGGCCACCACCCCCTCCCCCTCCGGGATGGCGGGGGCGAAGCCGGTGTCCTGGACCAGGACGGGGCGCCCCGCGGCCAGGTAGCGGACGCTTCGGTCGCTGAACCATCCGCTGTTGGTGCCGACATAAACCCCCTGCGCCGCAGAGAACTCGGCCCCCGAACCCAACACGTAGTCGCGGAACCTTTCGGGGTCCCCGGCCACCACCCGTGGCTCGACCAGCTGCCAGCCGTTCGCCTCCAGGCGGTCGCGATCGGCGACGTCGCCGGGGTGGATGTCGAGAGCGATCTCGAACCGCCTTTCGACCACCGACGGCAGGGCCTGCAGCCGGCGGAACTCGTGGAGCTTGTCCGGGAACGTGATCCCATCGAAGCTGACCAGGCCTGACGGACAGCGCCACGTCGCCACCGTGGTGAATCGACCCGCCTCGGTGGCGCCGCCGCCTTCGGCCGTCGGCCAGTCGTCAAGGACGACAGGCTGCACGATCGGCTTCCAGTCCAGGCCGTCGGCGGGGATGCCGCAATCCGGAGCCCCAATGTTGGCGGCCACCGAGAAGTGGAACTCGTGGTCGCGGATTCCCTCCGGGAGCAGGCCGCTTCGATTCCAGTGCTGGGTGAAACCCGGATCCATGTCGATGTAGGCACGCGCCCGCGGACCGGAGACCAGGCCGTCGAGCCTGGCGTGACCGCTGATGTTGACCAGCAGGTCGGCGTCGGCGGCGATCTCCCGCAGCCGCTCGAGGTCAAACCCTTCGCTCTCGCGACCCCCGTCGGAGATCAGCGCCCGGCGGCCGGCAAAGCCGGCCTCGTCGGTGACGTCGATAAAGAAGGAGCGGTTGATCGATTCGGCGAAGGATGCCGGGCCGCCGCCGGCGTCCACGCACACGCCGCTATCGATCTGCTCCACCAGGTAGACGTCGAAGCCGAGGCGCCGGAGTCCGACCGCGAACGACAAAGGGACCCAGGCGTGCCCCCCGCTCAGGGGCTTGTTGGCCAGCGGGCTGGCGACGATCGCGATCCTCACCAGCGCGGCCCGCAGAGCGTCATCGGGTGGGCTCCGCCGGCGCCGGAAGCCGAAAGACGACGCAGGACTCGGGGTCGTCGGTCAGCAGGCCGCCGTTGGCGGAGAGGTGATCGCGCCAGTCGGGATAGTGGTCCAGCCACCAGCGGGCCGTGCTGGGGATGACCAGGTGGGTCCAGCCGGCGCGGCTGAGCAGGTCTACCTGCTGGATCGCGTCCTCGTCGCCCGCGGGGTAGCTGCCCGCAAAGCGCCCGTCGGGAAGCTGGGGAAAATGCCCGGCCACCCGGCCGGGGATGGCGCAAAGCCGCTCGTCGCCACGGCTGGCCACCACCACCCGGGCGCTCGCCGGGAGCGAGGCGTCGAGGGTGTTGCGTACCCGTTCCAGCAGCTCCAGGTAGAGGGCCTCGTCAGCCGGCTTGTGGCCGCCCCACGGCCGCCCCCACTTCTCCTCGAAACGCCGGCGGTTGGCCTCGAAGATCCGCATCCAGCGGCCGTCTGCAGCCAGCTTGCCCAGCGATGCCTCACCGAAATGGTGGACCAGGACGTCCTCGGCCACGCGCAGCCGGAGTCCGGCCGCCTCCAGTCGCAGGCAGTAGTCGTCGTCCTCGAACATCCCCACCTGGAAGCGCTCGTCGAGGAGACCGACCCGGTCGAGGACGTCCCGGCGGAGCGCTACGCAAAACAGGGTCAGACCGGCCACGTCGCGGGCGCGGTCGACCGACGCACGGGCCGCGGCAGCCTCGAGGAACCCGCCGTAGGTCGTGTAATCCACCATCACCCGCGACTCGTCTGGCGCCTGGTTGGTGACCGGTCCGACCATTCCGACGGTGCGGTCCTCGAGGTGGCGCACCAGCCCGGCGAGCCATCCGGCGGCGACGATGGTGTCGTTGTTGAGCGCCACCAGGCGCTCGCCTCGGGCAGCTTTGAACCCGAGGTTGGTGCCTGCGGCGAATCCCAGGTTGGCCTTGCTGCTGATGACTTCAACCCGGGCATCGGCGGAGGCGAGCCGGCCCAGGTAGTCGACGGTGCCGTCGGTCGACCCGTTGTCGACCACCACCACCTCGAACGTCGGGGCGCCGGTTGAAGCAAGCAGGCTCTCCAGGCAAAGACGCGTGAAGACCAGGTTGTCGTGGGTGACGACCACGATCGAGACGCGCGGCACCACGAACGGCGTGAGCCCGCGGCGGGGCGGGATGGGGGCCGAAAGCACGCGATCGACGGTGTCGGCGTCAAGCACCGTGGGCCGCCTCGACGTCGGCTCCAGCACCAGCTGCCGCGGAAACGGGGTGGCCACGCCGGCTTACCCGATGGTCATGCGCCGACCCGGCACCGGCAGGTCGAGCTCGCGCAGCAGCCGGCCCAAGACGACGTCGGACGAGAACCACTCCTCGGCGATTCTTCGCGCCGCGCGCCGTTGGTTCTGGTAGTCACCGTCGATGCGCTCGATCGCGGCGGCAGCCTCCTCGATGTATGAGAACGAGAACAGCCCCGCGCCGGTGGGAAGGATGTTGCCGAACCCGGTGTCCTGGGTGACCACCGGGCGACCCGACGCCAGGTAGGTGGCGCTCCGATCGCTGAACCAGCCGCTGCGAAGCCGCACGTTCTGGTCCTTGGCCACCGTGAACTCCGCGCGTGAGTCGACGATGTACTGCCTGTAGCGGCCGGCGTCGAACGAAAACTCGAGGGCGTCCCTGACGCGCCATCCATTGCTGAGCAGCAGATCGCGGTCTTCTGGGCCGCATTGCGAAAGCGCCAGCTCGATGGGCACGCCGGTGCGGCCGGGCAGGTCCAGGAACTTGAGGAACTCGACCTTCTTGCTCCAGGAGTACGTCTCGCCTCCGAGGCTCACGTCCTGGTGCTGGCTCCAGTTGCCGATGGTCGTGAAGGCGGAGGGGTCAGAAGACGCGACCGGCCAGTACTCCATCACCACCGGCGGACGGGTGGGCCGGAAATGGAATCGATCGCTCTGGGGCACCAGGCAATCGGCGGCGCCGTAGTTCTCTCCGTAGGAGAAGAAGGCGTCGTGTTTCGACAGGAAATCGACGTCGCCCGCCCGCTGTTCGGCGACGTAGGTCTGGATCTGCACCGGGTCCGTCTCCAGGTAGACCAGGCTGCCCGTCTCGGTGTGCTCAGGGCGGGGGATGGTGCCGCCGTGGAGGTTGACGATCATCGCCGCGTCGCGGTAAGCGTCCTGCAGCTGGGCCCAGCTCATGCCGTAGCAGCGCTCGCCCTCGTGGAGCGCCTGGAAGCACCAGCGACCCGACATGTTGATGCCGTACATGACCCTTCGGATCAGGTCGATGGCGACGTTGGTGCCGTCCTGGCCGGGATTGGAGGCGAGCATCCGCGGGTAGCGGCCGTGAGCTTCGACGTAGAAGACGTCGTAGCCGAGCCGCTGGAACCCGACGATGTACTGGACCGTCTGCCATATGACTCCGCCAACCGGCATCGCGGTCATGCTGCCCAGCAGCACGATGCTGGGGCGGCGCGAGGTCCTTTGAGGCACGGCCTTTGGAGAGCCCGTGCCGTCGCCCTGGCGGCGGGCCGCCTCCTCCAGGATCTGCGCCGCGGTGAGGGTGATATTCGAGACGTCGGGTTGCGCAAGCCCGTCCAGGACGCTCAGGTCGAAGTCTGCATCGGGCCATCCCAGCGCCCTGATCACGAGCTCGTCGCCGGCAGCCTGCGGACCGCTGGCGTGATGCAGTCTGCCCGACTTGGCATGGATCACGGCCTTGCCCTGGACGTGCTCCAGCACCACGGCGGCGTTGAAAGTTCCCGGTCGGCGGCCTTCGGTCTCCATCAGGAGGGCGAGCCGGTTGCGCTGGTGCAGTCGCGAAAGGGCCGCACCGCCCGGGGTCAGGTTGGGCCCGGAGTCGGACCCAGGTTGAGCTTCGGAGGCGAACCGTGGTTCCGGCTCTGGTTCGGAGTCAGGCGTGGGCTCGAGGGCCGACCCTGGCGGGACGTCGGGCTGCAGCGGCGGCACGATCGACAGCAGTGGAGCGGGACTGGCGGCCGGTGCCGGATCAGGGGCGATCGCGATGATGGGATCCAGTGCCACAGCCGAGGCTCCGGCCTGCCCGTTGGGGCCTGTCCGAGAATCCCCGACCAGCAGAGGCACAACGTCGGACGGCTCCGAGGGTGCGCGCTCGGCGGCCTGGCGGCGGGCGGCCTCGGCAACCAGGTCGCTGTAGGACATGGTCAGGTTGCGCTCGCCCGGGAGGCGGGCATCCCGGTCGAGACTGAACGTGAACTCCTCGTCGGTCGAAGACATCGCCTGGATGACCAGCTCGTCGCCGTCGACCCATCCGGTGGCGCTGTGAAGCTCGCCGCCGGTCGCGTAAATCCGGCCGCGACCGCTTCGGTGGACGAGCTGGATCGCGCCGGTGAAGTTGTTTCCCCGCTCACGGGATCGGTCCATCAGCTGGACCAGCGTGTTCCGCCTGAGCATGAACCTGGGTCGCTCGGCGGCACGCGGCACCGGAGGCTCAGGGGTGCCTTCGGCCTGCGGGTGCGCGCCGTCGAGGGTCTGAAGCCGGGTGATGGTCGCGTACAGGCCGCCGCGTGTGCGCAGCTCGGCCGGGGAGCCGTCCTCGACCAGCCGACCGTGGTCGAGCACCAGCACACGCGCCGCTGCCCTCACGGTTGAGAGGCGATGGGCGACGATAAACGTCGTCCGCCCAGTTGTCAGTCGATCGAGGGCGTCGAGGATGACGGCCTCGGTCTTGGAGTCGACCGAAGAGGTCGGCTCATCGAGGATCAGGATCGGCGCGTCCTTGAGGAAGGCGCGGGCCAGGGCGATGCGCTGGCGCTCCCCTCCCGACACCCGCGCGCCGCGCTCGCCCAGCACAGTCTCGTAGCCCTCGGGCAGGGCCTCGATGAAGTCGTGCGCGTTGGCCGCCCGGGCGGCCGCGACGATCTCCTCCATGGTCGCGTCGGCCCGGGCGTAACCGATGTTCTCGGCGATGCTGCGGGGGAACAGCAGCGGCTCCTGGCGCACCAGCGCGATCTGGTCGCGGAGCGAGCGCAGCGTGACATCGCGCAGGTCCTGGCCGTCCAGCAGGATCCGCCCGCCGGAAGGGTCGAGGAAGCGTGGGAGCAGCTGCATCAGCGTCGACTTGCCCGCGCCGGTCATGCCCACCACCGCCACCACCTCGCCCGGCTGGACCTCGAAGCTGATGTCACTCAGGGTGCCCTGGCGGCGCGGGTAGTCGTAGCTGACGTCCTCGAACTGGAGGTGCCCCCGCACCCTGGGCAACGGCCGCGCGTCGGGCCGGTCCTGGATCTCCGGCTGGCGCTCCAGCAGGTTGCGCGAGAACATGATCGCGACGCAGTTCACCTGCAGCTGGGAGATGGTGTGCGAGAGCTGCTCCAGCGGCTGATACATCGACGCGATGTACGCCATCATCACGATCAGCGCCGCCAGCGAGGTCTGGCCCGAGAGCACGTGGTGTGCTCCGACGCTCAGCACCGCGGCGGTGCCACCCGCGGTGATCAGCGCCACCACCAGGGAGAAGACCGTCTGGCGCACGGTCACCCCGACCCGGGCGTCGCGCGCCATCTCGCCCTGGCGCCGGAAGCGCTGGTGCTCGTGCTCCTGGCGGTTGAAGGCGGTGACGACGTGGATCATGGTCATCGCGGTGTTGACCATCGTCAGGGAGAGCGCTTCGAGTCCCCTGACCGTGACCAGTCGAGGCTCAATCCGCCGGGCGTAGTAGCTGGTCGAGTAATAGATGAAGGGCATGACGGTCAGCGAGAGCAGGGCCAGCAGCGGGTCAAGGGTCAGCGCGATCACGAAAAAACCAAGCAGGGTCAGCAGGCTCTGGGCCAGCGGTGGAATCGAGACCGCCATCGCGCCCACGGCGTACGCCTCGTAGTTGATGCGGTAGATGAAGTCGCCCGGCGCGGCCTCGTCGGTGAAGCAGTCGGTCAGCTCCTGGCAGTGGGCGAACAGGTCGCTGCGGAAGTCGAGCGCGATGGACAGGTCCAGCCTGGTGTTGACCCACTCGTTGATGACGGCGATACCGTGGATCAAAAAGACCAGCAGGAAACCGCCGGCAACGGCCGCAGCCACCAGGAACTCTGTGTTCAGTCCAAAGAGCTGGCCCACGATTTGCGGCGGCGCCCTGTGCACCAGGACGTATCCGATGAGCAACGCGAAGGGCCACGGCTGGGCCAGGGTCAGCACCGCTCCCAGGATGGTGGTGGTGATCGACGAAGCCGCCAGGAACTTGTAGCGGCGCAGGTAGGGCACGAAGGTCCAGGCGGCGCGCCAGTAGCGTCGTCTCATCGCTGGCCCTCGCCGACGGCTCGCGGCGCCAGGCGCTGGGACGCGGACGCCTGACCGGCGCTGCCTTCAACCAGCACTCCAAGAACACGATGGCGGGCGTTCCAGAACCCCCTCGCGATCTCCCCAAGACCTGCGAAGGCCACGATCCCGGCGGCCGCCGGAGCGGCCAAGGCCATCCCCAGGATCAGCGCGAAAAGCGCGACGAATGCCGCCGCCCGGGGTCGCAGCCGCACCCGGACCTGGACGAAGCCATCGACCTGGGAGGTCGAGACGACGTCGCCCAACACCAGCGCCGAGCCGACAACCGTGAAGTCGTGGTCCTCCCACCCCGTCGGCGGGGTCACCTGCAGACCGCGGTGACGAAGGTGGGCGACGAGGTTGTTCATCAGCTCGGCCCGCGTGCCCTGGACGGATACCAGCACGGTTCCGCCGGCGCGACGAAGCGCCGGACCGGGAAGCCGCGTCGGTTGAGCCAACTCGCGAGCGGCGTCCGCCGACGCTGTCAACCGGCCCACCGTACGGACCAGGGGCTGCAGCAGGCTCAACAGCGCGACGTCGGCACGGAACCGAAGGCTCCACTTTCGCGCGCCGCGCGGCGGCCTGGCGGCGACGGCGTCGACGATGAAGAGCGCGACCAGCAGGAGCAGCGCCAGCACGCCGGTCGCCCTGGCCCAGATGATGGGACTGAGGCTGAAGGGCAGCGCGGCGAGGCCCAGCGGCACGCCCGCCTGGTGCGCGAAATCGAGCGCGTGGCTGCGGCCGCGATAGACCGACTGGTAGGCGGCGGTGCCAAAGGGGCCGTGATAGATCGGCTGGCGCGAGAGCAGCGGAGCGAAACCGTCGTACATCGGCCCGTGCCACCTGGCCGAGCCGAGCGCGGTGAATCGGTTGGGATGGCGGGCCGCCACCAACGCCTCAGCACGCCCGTAGCCGTGCTGCTGGCGAAGGTATCCGCGACGTTCGGCCCGCCGATGGTGCCAGACCATCGCCCCCGGGTGGAAGGCGATGTCGCCACCGCGATCGATCACCCGCCAGCACAGGTCGACGTCGTCGCCGGCGGCGGTGTAGGCGGGGTCGAAGCCACCGACCTCGAGTAGGGTGTCGCGCCAGAAGGCCATGTTGCACCCGGGCAGGTGCTCCGCCCGATCGTCGGTCAGAAGAACGTGCACCGGTCCGCCCGGGGCGCGCGAAACCGCATGGGCCACCAGCGAGTCGCCCGGGGGCGGCAGGTTCGGTCCCCCCACGCCGAACACGTCGGCGCGGTCGAGTCCGAGGGCGAGGAAGTACGGCCATTCGGGCGGCGGGAAGGCATCCGAGTCGAGAAAGGCGACGAGGTCTCCGCGCGCCGCGGCGACGCCCTCGTTGCGGGCTACGGAGAGCCCGCCGTGGGCGATTTTCACAAGCCGCACCCGCTCGTAGCCGCCCGCAATTGCGGCGGTCGCATCGGTCGACCCGTCGTCGACGACGATGACTTCCAGGCCCGGGTAGTCGAGCCGCGACACCTGGTCCAGGCACTCGTCGAGGGTCGCGGCCGAGTTGTGGGCGCAGATCACCACGCTGATCGACGGCCAGTCGAAGTCGACATCGGAGACGGTCTTGGCATTCCACCGAGCAGCCGTCTGCAGCGCAGGGCGCGGGGTTCGGTCTTGCCGCGTCAGACCGAATCGCCAGCCATCGACCGGAGCATCGCCAACATGCCACTCGTCGGTCCAGGCAAACACGCAGTGGCCCGCCACGCCTCGCTCCACCGCCGTCGACAGCTGCCAGTCGATCGCCTCTGCCTGGGCCGTCTCACCAGCCGAGCCCGGTTCGGCGTGATGTCCCAGCTCCCCAAGTACCAGCGGTCGGTCACCTGCCAGGTTCTGGAGCCGGTTGACGTAGCGACGGAAGTCCTCCTCTCGCTCCAGGAAGAGGTTGAACATCAGGAAGTCGAGCCGGTCCAGCGTCAGGTATTCGGAGGTGGGGTAATTCCCGTAGGTGACCAGCATCTCGGGGTCGATCCGGTGCGCCAGGTCGACAAGCTCCTCGATCTCGGCCGCCACCCGGCGCTGACCGACCCAGCGGATGGTGTCGGCCGGGATCTCGTTGCCGACACAGACAGCCAGCACTTCGCTCCGCCCAGCCAGGCGCGCCATCTCGGTCTCCACGCATCGTCTGGCCTCGACCGCGAGATGGCGCTGCTGGCGGCGCGAGTGCCCCACGAGGTAGCGCCAATCCTCGTAGAAGAGCCCCGCCAGGACACGCAGGTCATGCTCCGCGGCGATATCTAGCACGTCGTCCGGCGGTGAGGTGTAGGTGCGGACAGTGTTGAAGCCGGCGTCCCTTATCGCCGCGAAATCAAGCCGCACCTGGTCGAGTTCGGGTAGACGAGCGCCGTCGGATCGCGGGCGAAACGTGCCGTAGGTGACGCCGCGGATATTGAACCGCCGGCCGTCCAGGGAGAAAAACTTCCCATCCACCCTCACCCGGTTGGCGGAGGCAGGGGAACCAGCCCTCATCACTTACTCCTCCCGCTCCAGAGATTGGGTCCCGACCAGAACCGAGTATTGACAGCGGCGGTGAACGCCAGTTGAACGAGATGCGATAGCCCGATTAACGGTTGATGGTTTTAGGCGATTTGGACCCTTTCGGGGCTGCCGCGAGGAGGCTGCCCGGATACACTCGCCCGCGTGATCGCCCGGCAGGTCGGCGCGACCTTTTTGCTGATGTGCTGCCTGGTGGGATGCTCGTCGAGCGACGCCGGCGGCGCCCCCACGGCGCTGCCGCTGACCCGAGGCGGGAGCATCCTGCACCTGGGAACCTACTGCCCCAGCCTACAGGCCATCGGTACCGGGGAGGGCGTGCTGCCGGTGGCCAACGGCTGCCAGTTCTCGCTGAACCAGCCGCAGGACCTGTTTGCCACCGACAACAGCCACTACTCGGTCTCAAAAGTCGTGGGTGAGGCCCAGATGGGGCTCAAGGGCGCTCCCTATTCCAGGGTGCTGGTGGCCTGCCGGCTCGACCCGCGAGCGGTCTACTGGTTCTGGATATCCGGCGACGGGCACTGGAACATCGATGACGCCAGCGACGTCCACAAACCCAAGCCGCTGGTCCCCGCGGCACAGGTGGAGGCGATGCGGCCGCACCTCAAGCTCGACGCTTTGAACACTGTCGACTTCAAATGCCAGGGCGGGCAGCCGGGCGCCAACACGACGCTGGCATTCAACGCCAACGGATACCAGTTCGCCGCGGTCGCCGCACCCGGTCTCTCCGATGCCTTGGCGGCGACGCCGCTGACCCAGCCGAGGTTGCCCTGGTTTGTCGACATCGGCGTGAGGCTGCCGACAACCGGGACGCTCCAGGCAACCGTCGCCAAGCTCAGTCTTTACGACTCCGAGTAAGCCCGTGAACAATCCGAGCCCGCCCGAGCTGGGTCGACCTAGGAGTTCGACCTGGAGCTGAGCTCGGGGAACGGGCTGCCGAAGCCAGCCGGGTTGGCGGCCTGCCACCGGTAGCTGTCGGCGCACATGTCAGACAGGTCGCGCTCCGCCCGCCAGCCCAGGAGTTTCAGCGCTAGCGATGGGTCCGCGAAGCTGACCGGCGCGTCGCCGGGACGCCGGGGACCGACGCGGTGGGCGATCGGCCGGCCAACGGCCGCCGCGCAGGCGTCGAGGACCTCGAAGACCGACGAGCCCTGGCCGGTGCCCAGGTTGACCGCGGTGTGGCCCTCGGCGGATTCCAGGAACCCGAGCGCCCTGACGTGGGCGTCAGCCACGTCCATCACGTGAATGTAGTCGCGGACGCAGGTGCCGTCGGCGGTGGGATAGTCGTCCCCGAAAACGGTCACGTACGGCAGCCTGCCGACAGCCACCCGCATCACTATCGGCATCAGGTTGTTGGGTGTCCCGAGCGGATCCTCTCCCAGCGTCCCGCTCTCATGCGCGCCCACCGGGTTGAAGTAACGCAGGCTGATCGATCGGGTCGGCGACCCGGCCGTCGCCAGGTCGCCCAGTATCCGCTCCACCGTCAGTTTGGAGCGGCCGTAGGGGTTGATCGGACTCAGTGGATTGTCTTCGCGGAAGGGCAGAGCGGACGTTGGGTCATAGACAGTGGCCGATGACGAAAACACCAGCCTCCCCACCCCATGCCGCTCCATCGCGCGCAGCAGGTTGGTGGTCGCACCGACGTTGGTGTACCAGTAGTCGAGCGGCTGATCGATCGACTCCGAGACGCACTTCAGCCCCGCGAAATGGATGACACCGTCGAAGTGCGATCCGCGGAATAGACCTTCCAGCGCCTCCACGTCGAGGAGGTCCAGCACGTGGAGCCGGACGGGCTGCCCCGACAGCTGCTCGACGCGCTCCACCGCGCCCGGGTGGGAGTTGCGCAGGTTGTCGACCACGCTGACCTCGTAGCCCGCCTCCACAAGGGCGAGGCATGTATGCGACCCGATGAACCCGGCGCCGCCGGTGACCAATATCGAACCCTTCATTTCTCCTCACATCCGCCTTCGGCCGTTGATCCGACGCGCCTGCGAGCCATCTTGGCCAGGCATGGTGTCGCGGCGGTAAACGCCAGACACGGAGGACTAACAGAGCGTCTGGGAGGGCGGCCCACCAGCAGGTGTCAGGTAGCCTTCATGGGTGGCGCGAGAAGGGAAGCGTGACCTCGACATAGTGGTCTATGGCGCCAGCGGCTTTGCCGGCCGGCTGGTCGCCAAATACCTTGTCGAGCACGCACCGAAGGACGTGCGCGTTGGCCTGGCCGGGCGATCCGCGGCCAAGCTCGCCGAGGTCCGCAGGGGTCTTGGACCGAAGGCTGCCGACATTGCCTTAATCGAAGCCGACTCCGCGGACAGCGGCGCGCTCCTCGCAATGGCGCAGTCCACGCACGTGGTCGCCACGACAGTCGGGCCCTTCTGGACCAACGGCCTCAACCTGGTGGGGGCCTGCGTCGAGGCCGGCACCCACTACGCCGACCTAACGGGCGAAGTCCTCTTCGAGCGCGCCAGCATCGACCGCTTCGACGACGCCGCCCGGCAGGCGGGCGTGCGGATCGTGCATTCCTGCGGTTTCGACTCCATACCGTCCGACCTCGGCGTGCTCCTGCTCCACCAGGCGGTGAGCGCCGACGGCGCCGGCGACATGGAGGACACCACCCTCGTCGTCAAGTCGCTCCGCGGCAGTCTGAGCGGGGGCACGATTGCGACCGGCAAGCTGGAGGCCGACCTGGCAAAGAGCAGCCGCGAGCACCGCCGGGTGATCGCCGACCCCTACGCCCTCAGCCCCGACCGCGCCGAGGAGCCAAGCCTCGGGCCCGAGAAGCCGTTCGTTACGGCTCAGTACGACTCCGAGCTTCGGACCTGGGTGGGCCCCTTCATCATGGCGACGATCAACACCAGGGCCGTGCGGCGCAGCAACGCGCTGCAGAGCTGGGAGTACGGCCGCCGTTTCCGCTATCGCGAGGTGACGGGCTTCGGCGATGGCCCGATGGGCGCGGTCAAGGCCGGCGCGATGACGGCAGGGCTGGGCACGATGGCGGCGGCCCTGGGGTTTGCGCCGATGCGGCCTCTGCTCGACCGGGCGCTGCCCAAGCCCGGCGAGGGGCCGAGCGAGAAGGTGCAGCGCGAGGGCCGCTTCAAGATCGAGATCCACACCCGGACGTCGACCGGCGCACGCTATGTCGCCGAGATCGCCGCGCCCGGCGACCCGGGTTACGCGGCGACGTCGGTGATGCTGGGCGAGGCCGCGCTCTGCCTGGCGCTGGACCAGGCGAGCCTGCCCAAGCGCGCCGGCGTCCTCACGCCGGCGACCGCCATGGGGCTGCCGCTGGTGCAGCGCCTACGGGCGGCCGGGCATAAGTACGAGGCGCACCGGGTCAACTAGCGGTCCGCTCAGGCCCGTCGTATTCAATCCAGACCCTGCCCGTCTGGCTCTGCTGCGAGGGAGTGAGCGTAGGGCGCGCCGACCGCCGTCAACATCTCGAGCCAAGTTTGGCTCCGGCGCTGGCGGGCGCCGTCGGACCGCGTAGCGACCAGGTGCTTGACGACCCTCCTCGCATCGCGTCCGACACCGGTTACCGTTGCTGACGTCATGGCGTAGAGGAATTGCAGGCCGACGAAGTACAAGCCGGGCACGTTGCCGACGATGCCGGCGTGGTGCATCGGCTCCTGACCATCGCCTAGTACTGGGATGTCGATCCAGATGAAGCCCGGACGGAAGCCGGTGCACCAGATCACATTGGCGACATCCAGGGTCTGGCCGTCCTGCGTCAGTGGCAGGCCGTCCTTGACCCCCGCCATCCGCTCCACCCGCTCGACCCCAGCGTCAACGAGCTGAGCTGGCTTCACCCTGATCAGCGGTACCGTGCGGTGCATCATCTTCGGCCGCATCTTTCGGCCTATCGGTGTCTTCAGGCTGAGTATGTGATGACCGAAGAACCGGACCAGGCGGAACATGATCTGCCGCCCGAAGAATCCCTCGATATCGCCGGGGATCACACCGCTCTCCGTGCCCGCGAGGATTGTCTTGTGGCTCCGGGCGACGTCCAGCGCGATGTCCGCGCCCGAGTTGCCGACCCCCACCACGAGCACCGGACCCTTTTGAAGCTGCGAAGGGTTCTTGTAGCTGGCGGCGTCGAGCTGGAGTATTCCCGGATGCAGATTTGCGGCAAATGCCGGGCGCCACGACTCCTGGTAGGAGGACATCGCGACGACGACATTGCTCGCTTCGTAAGTCGTGTCGCCAGCCTCGATGGCGAAGCCGTCACCCTGCTGCGACAGCCGGCGCACCCGCACCCCGTTCCGCACCGGCAGGTTGAATCGCCTGGCGTAAGCCTCGAGGTAGTCGGCCATCTGGTCCTTGGCGATGAACGCGTCCCCCTTGGCTGGAAAGCGCATGCCATCCAGTCCGTTGGCGCGGGCCGGCGTGAAGAGGCGCAGCGAATCCCAGCGGTTGCGCCACGAGTCGCCAACACGCGGGTTGCCGTCCAGGATCACGAACGGGCGGCCGCGCTGCTGCAGGTGGTAGCCCACCGACAGCCCTGCCTGGCCTCCGCCGATCACTACGGTCTCGATCCTCTCGGTCATCGTCGTCGCTCCCTTGTAGGGCTGATCACGTCGATGACCACCGTAGGAGGTGACCCTGCGACCCGGCATCGGGCGAAATCGCCAAATCGCGGAACGCACCGCGATGGGTATTTCTATGTACTACGCCAGGTCGTGCTTGATGGCGTACGCCGTGGCGGCCGACCGAGTCGAGACATCAAGCTTGGTGAAGATGTTGCTCATGTGGCGGGCGACCGTCTTCTCGCTGATGACCAGGGCATCGGCGATCTCGCGGTTGGTCTTGCCCGTGGCAACGAGTGCCAGGACCTCGACCTCACGGCCCGACAGCCCCCCGACCGAGGCGGGCGCTCCTGTGTGAGTCAGCCGGGCCACCCGGCCAAGCTCGGTGGCGGCGCCCAGCTTCTCGAACGCCTGCCGTGCAGCCTCGATCTCCATCGTGGCGCTGTCGTCGTCGCGGAGTTCCCGATAGATCACGCCCATTAGGAGACGGACCCGCGCCAGCTCAAACGGCACGTCGAGCTTGCTCCAGCCGGAGCGGGCCCGGTGCAGCTGTCCCAGAGCTGCTTGAGTCTCGCCCTCGGCCAGGAGCGTAGCTCCCAGTGCTAGTCCGGCCGCAGCCGCAAGGTACTCCGAGTCGAGGTCCGAGGCGATCACGGTCAGCTCCTCGGCGCCGGCGCGCGCCGCGGGGATGTCGTCGGCCGCGAGCATGATGTCGACGAAGGCGCCGAGGATCTTGGCACGGCCGAACGGGTCCGGCGTCTGCTCGACAACATTACGAATTGTCGCCGCCGCGCTGTCGACCTGCCCTTCCGCCAGCCGCAGCAGTGCCATCCCTGGTTGTGGATCGCGACCGGCGACGCTGGCCTCGGCGTACGCCCGCGCAGCCTCCCCGAGCTCACCGCGCACGCGGTGGAGCTCGCCTGCCTGGTACATAGCCTCGCCGATCAGCGGGTGCGGCGGCGGCACCGCGAGCTGCTCGCGGGCACGCCGTGTCTCATCGAGCGCGTCAGGCCACTGGCCATGCAGCTGCATGATCCCGACGCGGTTCAGTAGACAACGCCCCCGGAATGGCATTCGGTCAGGCTGCGACTCCAGCCAGGTCTCGAGCGCGTCTGTCCACACCTGGGCGCGGCGACAGTCGAAAATCTCGTTGCACGCGTCGATGACGCTGCAGTAGACAATCCCGGCAACGTACGGCGACGTGTCGCCGGCGATGACCGCTGTCATGACCTCGTCGAATAGCGCCAGGCCTCTGTCGACGTCTTTGGCACGAACCATCGCCCGCCCCATTCCGTGGCGGGCCAGGATGACAAGGTCCCGGTCCTCGAACCGGCTCCCGATCTCGATCGCCCGCTCCGCCAGGGCAATGCTGTCGTCGAACCGCCCTTCCGCGAATGCCCGCAGGGCAGCAGGCATCAACATGTAACCCTGCTCGACGCACTCGCCGCAGCTGTCCAGGAACCGCTGAGCCCGGCCAATCCAGCCTCCGCCCCGAGCCAGGTCTCCACGGTCGAAGTAGGCCATGCTCACCCAGATGGCGCAGCGCACGGCGGCAGCGACGTCGCCGAGATCCAGGAACCGCTGGTGGGCTTCCTCCCAGGTACGAAATAGGGTCGACGGGGAGTCGGCTACGTATGCCGCGAGCATGACCTGGTTGATGTCGGTGGCGTCAACGCCTTCCAGCGGGCCCAAAACGCTGTCTATTCTCACCCTCGTCCGGCGCGGTGAACGAGATGGCGACCCCGACCGGACTTGAACCGGCGACCTCCGCCTTGACAGGGCGGCGCGCTAACCAGCTGCGCTACGGGGCCGCGCGATGATTCCGGACTAACCCGGCCGTCGAATTATATCGGCAGCCGGTTGGCCGAGGTACCTCTCGACCAGGGCGGCGATGCCGTCCTCCTGGGGTGGCGGGATCACCGCGTCGGCCGCCGCCAGGGCCTCGGGAAAAGCGTTGCTGGGCGCCAGCGCCAGGCCCGCCACGGCGAACATCTCGATGTCGTTGGGCGCGTCGCCGGCGGCGATCACCTCGGAGAGGCTCAGACCTTCGAGCTCGCAGACAAAGGCCAGCGCCGCGCCCTTGCTCACGCCGACGTCGACGATCTCCAGGAACTCCGGCAGCGAGAACGTGACGCGCGAGGTCGGCGTCACCGTCGCGCGGACCAGGGGCTCGAGCTCCCGCAGCCGCTCCGGGCGGTCAACCAGCACCACCTTGGTCGAGCCCAGCTTCGCCAGGTCCATCAGGTCGGGGACCAGCCGGGGCTTCATCTGCGCCACCTCGGCGTAGCGCTGGGCGCCCCACTCCATCGACTCGACGTAGAACACGTCATCCCGATAGAGGTTGATGTGCAACCCCTGCTCGCGGGCCATCTCGACCGCGGCGATCGAGTCGTGGGGCGACACCGGCCACTCGCGCAGCAGCTCGCCGGAGCGAGACCTGACCACGGCGCCCTGGTAGCAGATCACCGGCTCGTCGGTGCCGATCTGCTCGGCGTATTTCAGCGCCGAGTAGTACATCCGCCCGGTGGCCAGGATCAGCCGGTAGCCGCGTTCCATGGCGGTCCTCAGCGCGGCCAGGTTGGCGGGCGTGATCTCCAGGCTACGGTCGACCAGGGTGCCGTCGATGTCGAGCACCAGCGCTTTGAACGGCCCGGGTGAGGCGGTCCGCTCCACCGGCGGTTCAGCCATCGAGGACCTCTGGGTTGAGCAGGTTGGGCGGCCGCCCGCCGCTGAGCGCCTCGACCATGTTCTCAGCGGCCAGCCGGGACATCCCCGCGCGGGCGCCGGCGCTGGCGCTGCCCAGGTGCGGCAGCAGGACCACGTTCTCTCGGGCCAGCAGGCCGGGATGCAGCTGCGGCTCGCGCTCGTACACGTCCAGGCCGGCGCCGGCGATGATCCCCTTATTAAGCGCGTCCACTAGCGCCGCCTCGTCAACGATGGGGCCGCGGGCGGTGTTGATCAGGTGGGCGGTCGGCTTCATCTTGCGGAGCGCCTTGCCGTCGATCAGGTGCCGGGTGGTGTCGCTCAGAGGGACGTGGATGCTGACGAAGTCGCTCTCCGACAGCAGATGGTCGAGGTCGACTCTGCGCGAGCCGAGACTCGCCGCCTCGGGGTGCTCCCCCCTGGCGGTGTGTAGCAGCCGCATGTCGAACCCGCCGGCGCGGCGGGCCACCGCTGCCGCGATGCGGCCGAATCCGACCAGCCCCAGGGTGGCTCCGGCGATGTCGGCGCCGATCAGCATCTTTGGCGTCCAGCCGTGGAACAGCCCCGCCCGCACCATCCGCTCCCCCTCGCCCAGCCGGCGGGCGCTGGCCAGCAGCAGCGCGAACGCGATATCGGCGGTGGCCTCGGTGAGGACGTCGGGCGTGTTGGTCACCATCACCTTCCGCGCCGTGGCGGCGGCGACGTCGATGTTGTCGAAGCCGACTCCGAAATTGGCGATCGCCCTAAGTCCCGGCAGGCGGTCCAGCAGCGGCGCGTCCATGGCGTCGCGAATAAGGGTGACGATTCCGGCGCAGCCGCCGGCTCCCTCGGCGATCTCATCCGCGCTTGGTGCCATCTCGGTCTCGCGAACGCGGGTTTCGAAGCTGGCGCGAAGAATGTCGATGCCCGGGCCCGGGATCGGATAGGTGACGAAGACGGATTCGGTCAGTCGGAGCCGTCCAGGGCGTCGAGCATCGCCTGGCACTGATCCCAGGTGCCGATCGAGATTCGGAGGCCGTTGGAAACCGAGGGTTTGGGGAAATGGCGGACCAGGACATGCCGCGCCAGCAGGTGCTTGTAGACCTCGGCGGCCGGCTGCCGCGGGGTGGCGAATATGAAGTTGGCCCCCGACGGCAACACAGTCCAGTTGCGGGCGGCCAGGGCGGCGCCCAGCCGATCACGGTTCTCCACCACCCTCTCCACGTTGTGGCGCCAGTGCTCCGGGTCCTGCAGCGCCGCTGTGGCCGCCGCCAGCGGCAGCCGTCCCAGGTTGCAGACGTCCTTCACCGCCCACAGGTCGGCCACCAGGTCGGGGGCGCCGATGGCGAAGCCGACGCGCAAGCCGGCCAGCCCATACGACTTGGACATCGACCGCACCAGCAGGAGGTTGGGGTGACGGTTGAGGATCTCCAGCCCGCTTCGTGGCGAGAAATCGACGTACGCCTCGTCGAGCAGGATCACCCCGGCAGAGCGGTCGCAAAGCTCCGCGATGTCCTCCAGGGGCAACAGGGTGCCGGTGGGCGAGTTCGGGTTGACCACGAACTTGAGAGTCGCGGTGGAGTCGATGAACGCCTCCGGCAGTCGATAGCCCTCGGCAAAAGCGTGCTCCTCGCCCTCGACGTCGTTGATCTCCAGCAGCTTCGGCAGCAGGGTGTACGAGGGCTCGAGGTAGGCCGCCCGACCGGTGCGCGGGACGAAAGCACGGACCGCCATCGCCAGCACCTCGTCGGCGCCGTTGCCGCCGACAACCTGGTCGGGGGTGACGTCGTAGAGCTCGCTCACTGCCTGCCGCAGCGCGGTTTGCGCCGGGTCGGGGTAGAGGGGCAGGCGCTCCACCTGTTCGGCGACGGCAGCGGCGACCCCGGGCGCCGGGGAGAAGGGACTCTCGTTGGTGTTGAGCTTGACCCAGGATTCGCCATCGGCCGGCTGGATCCCGGGAACGTAGGGCTCGAACCCCTGGAGCGACGGCTTGCGGTAGCGCGACATGACCGGGGCTAAGCCGCGGGCGCCCGGCGGACGTCGGCCAGGAAGACCTCGATCGCGAGCCGCGGATTGACGTTGTTCTCGACCCGGTCGGCCGCCTCCCGGAGGCTGGCCCAAACATCGAGAAGATGGGATAGCGACATCGACGGCCAGGCGCCCGGCGCTCCACCGGTCAACTCGGGCGCGCCCGCGGATGCCAGAGACAGGTCTCGCACCTGGGTCTCCCAGACGTCGAGCGCCTCGCGCGCCAGCAGGCGGTTGCGGGCGGTGTCGGGGGTGCCGAAGCGCGCGCCCAGTCTTACGACGTCGAGCCACGAACCGCCGAGCAGGCCGGCGAGGGCGCCCGCCCACTCCAGGCGCCGGGCGGCCTCGTCGGGATCCTCCGCGAGTCGCAAGGCACGGCCTGGGCAGCCGCCGGCGAGGTGCAACAGGGCCGGCTCTAACGCCATGCCCCTGGCCGCCAACAAGTCCGCGATGTCGGCGTCGCTGAGGCGCTGGAACTCGACCTCCTGGCAGCGGGAACGGATCGTTGGCGGCAGCAGCTCGGCGGCCTCGCTGCAGAGGACCAGGACGGCGCCCGGGGGCGGCTCCTCGATGGTCTTAAGGAGAGGCGCGGCCGCGGTCTCGCGAAGGCGCTCGGCGCGAGCCAATATCGCGACGCGCCGGTCCGAGAGCATCCCCTTGAGGCTGAGGAACGCCTGCAGCGGCTGCGCCGGGGCGCCGGCAATCTCCGACCCGTCGCCCGCGGCGCGCCCGGTCTTGCCGTCGCGGCGGATGGTCTCGATGCTGACTTGCTCGGCGTCACTGTCCTCGACCCAGAGATCGGGATGGAGCCCGGTCCCGATCGGCGCTCCGGCGGCCGCCAGCAGGTCCGCGGCGAACGCCAGCGCGGTGGCCGTCTTCCCCACCCCGGCGGGGCCGGTGAACAGGTAAGCGTGCGACGGCAGGCCGGTATCGACGGCGTGTTTGAGAAACGCCCGGGCCCTCTGGTTGCCGGCTATCCCATCCAACTGCATGGCTGATAATCCTCGCATGCAATCCCAAACGCCGACGCTTCGCACCGCCGAGCCCGATCTCAGCACCCAGGATCCGGAGATCGCGCGGCTGATCGAGGCCGAGGAGCGGCGCCAGGCCGACAAGATCCGCCTGATCCCATCGGAGAACTACGTATCTCGCGCCGTTCTGGAGGCTACCGGGTCGGTGCTGACCAACAAGTACTCGGAGGGATACCCGGGACGGCGCTACTACGAGGGCCAGCAGAACGTCGACCCGATCGAGGAGATCGCGATCCAGCGCGCCACCTCGCTATTCGGCGCCGAGCACGCCAACGTCCAGCCCTATTCCGGCTCGCCGTGCAACCTCGCGGTCTATCTCGCCTTCCTGCAGCCCGGCGACACCGTGATGGGGATGGCGCTGCCGGCCGGCGGGCACCTCACCCACGGCTGGAACGTCTCCATCACCGGCAAGTTCTTCCGGTCGGTCCAATACGGTGTCCGCCACGACACCGGCACCATCGACTACGACCAGGTACGCGAGATCGCCCGTACCGAGAAGCCGAAGCTGATCTGGGCCGGCGGCACCGCGATTCCCCGGATCATCGACTTCACCGCCTTCGCCGAGATCGCTCATGAGGTCGGCGCCATCTTCGCCGCCGACGTCGCCCACATCGCCGGGCTGATCGTGGGGGAGGCGCACCCAAGCCCGGTACCGCTGGCGGACGTGGTCACCACCACCACCCACAAGACCCTGCGCGGGCCGCGCGGCGCGATGTTCGTCTCCAAGCAGGAGCACGCGGCCGTGCTCGACAAGGCTGTCTTCCCGGGCCTCCAGGGCGGCCCCCACAACCACACCACCGCGGCCATCGCCGTCGCCCTCAAGGAGGCGGCCCAGCCCGAGTTCAAGCTCTACGCCGCCCAGGTCGTGGCCAACGCCAGAGCGCTGGCGGCCGCGCTGCTGGAGCGGGGCTACGACCTGGTCTCGGGCGGAACCGACAACCACCTGATCCTGGTCGATCTCACCAGCAAAGACGTCACCGGCAAGATCGCGGCCCAGGCTCTGGATCGCGGCGGCGTCGAGCTCAACTACAACACCGTGCCGTTCGATCCCCGCAAACCGTTCGATCCCTCCGGGATCCGGCTGGGCACGCCGGCGGTGACCTCGAGGGGCATGCGTGAGCCCGACATGGTCAGGATCGCCGATTGGATGGATCGCCTGATCTCGGCGCCCGGCGACGAGGCACTGGCGGTACAGACGGCAGCCGAGATCGCGGAGTTCTGCCGCGCCTTCCCGGCGCCGGGGATAGCCACCGCCGATTAGGCGCCTCCGGGTCAGCAGGAGCCCGGCCCCACGGCGTATCCTTCTAGTCCTAAAACCTGAACGACCCGTCACATTTGTCGTGATGGGGGCACAAGGCACATAGGGGTGCGCCAATGGACTTTGAGCTTTCAGCGGAAGACGCGGCGTTTCGCGACGAGATCCGAACCTGGCTGGAGGAGCGGCGGGAGCTGATCGAGAAGACCCGCGCGCAGACCGCCGAGTATGGCGGAGAGAAGGCGCTGGAGCTGCACCGCGTCTGGGAGAAGGAGCTCTACAACGGCGGCTGGGCCGGCGTCGCCTGGCCCAAGGAGCACGGCGGCCGGGACGCCAGCCTGTTCCAGCAGGCGCTCTTCACCGAGGAGTACGTCCGTGCCCGCGCCCCCGAACGCATCAACCGCCTGGGCCTGGGCCTGATCGGCCCGACCCTGATGGTCTACGGCACCGAGGAGCAGAAGAAGGAGCACCTGGCCAAGATCCTCAGCTGCGACGAGATCTGGTGCCAGGGCTTCTCCGAGCCCGGCGCCGGCAGCGACCTGGCCTCGCTGCGCACCCGAGCCGTGCTCGATGGCGACGACTATGTCATCAACGGGCAGAAGGTGTGGACATCGCAGGCCAGCTATGCCGACTGGATCTTCGTGCTCGTCCGCACCGACACCGAGGCGCCCAAGCACAAGGGCATCACCTTCATCATCGCGGACATGAAGACGCCGGGGATCGAGGTGCGCCCGATGAAGCAGATCAACGGCAAGTCCGGCTTCGCCGAGACCTTCTTCACCGACGTTCGCGTCCCCGCCGCCAACGTCATCGACAAGCCCAACAACGGCTGGAAGGTGGCGATGACCACGTTAGGCTTCGAGCGCGGAACCGGGCTGGGCAGCCCGATGGTCTTCAACCGGCAGTGGAAGGAGCTGGTGGAGCTGACCAAGGAGACCCAGCGCTACGACCACAAGGCGTCCGAGGACCCCGACATTCGCAAGCGGATCGCCCAGGGCTTCATCGAGACCCGCGTCTTCGAGCTCACCAACAAGCGCGTCCTCAGCCAGCTCAGCAAGGGCAAGCAGCTGGGACCGGAGGCGTCGCTGTCCAAGCTGTTCTGGTCGGAGATGGAGGCGCGGCTCGAGGAGCTGCAGATCGACACCCTCGGCCCCCGCGGCGAGCTCGCCACCGGTTCGCCCGATGGCGGCGAGTGGTTCTCCGAGTACCTCTACGCTCGCGCCAGCATGATCTACGCCGGCACCAGCGAGATCCAGAAGAACATCATCGCCCAGCGCGTCCTTGGCCTCCCCAAGGAATAGCGGGAAGCGGGGTTAGGAGGCCAAAGGCAGATGGATTTCGATTTCTCTGACGAGCAGTACATGCTCCGCGACTCGGTGCGGGACTTCCTTACGAAGGACTGCACCCCCGCCGAGATCAGGCGGATCTGGGAGGACCCCACCGGTCGCTCCCCGCAGCGCTGGAAGAAGCTCGGCGAGATGGGCGTACTGGGACTGACCCTGCCCGAGACGTACGGCGGCGCGGGCATGGACGAGATCGACCTGGTGCTGGTGCTCGAGGAGGCGGGACGCAACCTCCTCCCTGAGCCGCTGCTCGAGCACACCGCTGTCGGGGCGCCGCTGCTGGCCAAGGCCGGCACTGAGGCGCAGAAGTCGGAGTGGCTGACCAAGGCGGCCCACGGCGACGCCACCATCAGCATCGGGCTGGCGGGAGCGCCCTACGTCCAGGACGCCACCGCCGACGTCGTCATTCTCGAGGAGAACGGCGAGCTCCACGCCGCCACCCAGGACCGGCTCACGCTGACGCCGGTGCAGTCGGTTGACGGCGCCCGGCGACTCTTCAAGGTCACCGCCGAGCTCGACGCGGAGACCCGCATGGGCGACGCCAACGGCGACGCCGCCTGGGCCTTCGACCACGCCGCCGCGGCGACCGCGGCCCAGCTCGTGGGCGTCGCCGACGCCATGCTCCAGAGTGCCATCGCCTACGCCAAGGAGCGCGAGCAGTTCGGCCACAAGATCGGCTCCTTCCAGGCGATCCAGCACAAGCTCGCCGAGACCTTCCTGCTGGTGGAGTCGGCCAAGAGCGCTGTCTACTACGCTGCCTACGCGCTGGCCAAGGGGCTCGAGGATGCCCCCATCCACGTGTCGGTGGCCAAGGCCTACGCCGGCGATGCCGAGCGACGCGCCAACTACGAGTCGCTGCAGACGTTCGGCGGCATCGGCTTCACCTGGGAGCACGACCTCCACCTCTGGCTCAAGCGCGGACGCGCCCTGGAGGCGCAATACGGCGACTCCGACTGGCACCGCCGCCGGATCGCCGACTGGGTCTACACCAAGGCCTAGTCCGGCGGCCATGCCGAGCGGGCCGACCCGGTCCTGGTGGGGTTGGGGCTGGGAGGAGTCGGCGCTCGCGGACACCGAGCGGGCCGAGCTGGGCTCGGCCGTCGCGGCCCTGCTGGGGCTGGAGAGCCTGCAAGACCATGCCCCTCCGGAGATCGGGTCGCTCACGCTCCGCCAACCTCGGGTCAAGGCGCCTCGATCGCTGGAGCGAATCTGTTCCAGCGATCCGCCCGAGCGGGTCGCGCACGCCCACGGCAAAGCCTTCCGGGACATCGCCCGCAACCTGCTGGGTCAGATCGACAATCCCCCCGACGTCGTCGCCCGGCCGGGCACCGAAGCCGAGGTCGTCGAGCTACTCGACTGGTGCACCGACGCCGGCGTGGCCGCGATCCCCTTGGAGGCGGGTCGTCAGTGGTCGGTGGCATCGAGGCGCGCCTGGGCGACCAGTACCCCGGCGCGGTATCCATCGATCTCACCGCCATGGACCGCGTCCTGGAGGTCGACCCGATCAGCCTCTCCGCGCGGATCCAGGGCGGCGGGCTGGGCCCGGCAATCGAGGAGCAGCTCAAGCCGCACGGCCTGACGCTTCGGCATTTCCCGCAGTCATTCGAGTTCTCCAGCCTGGGCGGCTGGTTGGCGACCCGCGCCGGGGGCCATTTCGCCACCGTGTACACGCACATCGACGACCTCACCGAGTCGATCCGCGCCGTCACTCCGATCGGGATAACCGAATCGCGCAGGCTGCCAGGGTCAGGCGCGGGCCCTTCGCCCGACCGCATGTTGCTCGGCTCCGAGGGAACGCTGGGCATCATCACCGAGGCCTGGATGAGACTGCAGCGACGGCCTCGCTGGCGCGCGACGGCTTCGGTGCGGTTCGCCGGCTTCGAGTCCGGGGTGGCGGCGACACGCGCGCTCAGCCAGTCGGGACTATTCCCCTCGAACTGCCGGCTGCTGGACGGCGGCGAGGCCATGATCTCCGCCGGCACCGGCGGGGTTGGCGCTCTGCTCGTGCTCGGCTTCGAGTCGGCCGACCACCCGGTATCGGCCTGGATGGACCGCGCGCTCGAGGTCTGCCGCGACCACGCCGGCGACGCCGGCGAGGGCGCGCGCGTCTCCGACAGCGAGATTGAGGGCAAGTCCAGCCGCGAGGGCGCTGCGGGCACCTGGCGCAGCAGCTTCGTCCGAGCGCCGTACACGCGCGACGCTTTGATCCGCATGGGCCTGGTGGTCGACACCTTCGAAACCGCGGTCACCTGGGACCGCTTCGACGAGCTGCACCGCGGTGTGATGGCCGAAGCTCGGCGCGTGGTCGACGAGGTCTGCGGCGGAGGCATCGTTACTTGTCGCTTCACCCATGTCTACCCCGACGGCCCGGCGCCCTACTTCAGCGTGATCGCCCCGGGACGCTGGGGCGACCAGGTGGCCCAATGGGACGAGATCAAGGCGGCTGTCTCCGAGGTCGTCGCCGGCGCGGGCGGCACCATCACCCACCACCACGCCACCGGCCGCGACCACCGCCCCTGGTATGACCGTCAGCGACCAGATGTGTTCGCGGCCGCCCTCCGTGCCGCCAAGTCGGCCCTCGACCCGGCGGGCGTGCTCAACCCAGGAGTGCTGCTCAGCCCCTGAGCCACCAGACCGTCATCGCCAGGGTCACCCCGTATATATAGGGGCTTGGGACCATCTCACTGCCCGGTTGCGCCGGACGGTGCATCGCGCAAAGATGGGTGAGTCAAACTTATTGAACCGCACTGAGTAGGAGACCCAATGTCCCACATGAAGCTTCGTCTCTCCCTCGCCGAACTGCACTTCCTGGTCGGCATAGGCGCCATCGCCACCGCTGTCACGATGCTTCTTGCGCCGGACTTCGCCCCTCACGCGGTGCGTGTTGCGGTACCGCGGACGATCATCCTCTCCAGTGTGGCAATGCTTCTCATCGGCGGCAGTGCGTTGCTGGCGGCCTGGACGACGCTTCGCGAAGATTCCTCGCAGGTGGCGTCGGTGGCCTCGTCCGTCGGTCTGCTCCTGGCAGTCCTGGCACAGAGCGCCCTGGTTGGCCTTCAGCTTCGACTGCAGATCCTTTTGGTCGTCGCTCCGTTGATCTCGATGATCCTGGCCGGGGCGCTTTACAGGGCACAGCATCGGCGTGAGGAAGGCCTCACCCGCCGGTACTCCAAGATGCTCCCCTCGATCACCGGACTCAAGATCGCCGGCCGCGACTAGCTCGAGTTTGTGACGCCTTCACCAAAGGCGCCGTCCTAATTCAGCACCAACGACCGGCGAGAATATCTCGTATCCAGGTCAACCTGGGTCGATCATGCTCGCAGGCACCCCCAGGACGGTGGATCGTGATGCGGTGCTCAAGAGATTCGTCGACAATACCCGTGAGGTCACCGGCACCCAGGTCTGCTCGGTATATCTCTGGGACGAAACGAGCCGGCGCCTGGTACTGGCGGCCACCAACGGCCTCGCCACCGAGGGGGTCGGCATCGTGAGCATGCGGCTGGGCAAGGGCGTGACCGGTTGGGTCGCCGACAACCGGCGATCCCTCGCGGTGCCCAACACCCGCGAGGAGCCGCGATTCCACTGGATACCGGGCCTCGACCAGGAGCGCTTCATCTCGATGCTCTCGGTGCCAGTCCTGGCCGGCTCTCGCCTGGTGGGGGTGGTCAACGTGCAAACCGAGCAGACACACCATTTCACCGATGCGGAGATCGCGCAACTGGAGGCGATCGCGGGACAGGTGGCAGCGATGGTAGAGGAGCCCGAGGCCGCCGAAGGGGTGACGGCAGAGGCTCTCTAGCCCGGCCAGGTCAGGCCGGCGGTTGGCTCGTCAGGCGATGTAGCCCGGGTCCATGGTCTTCTTGATGGCTTCCTGGCGTGCCTTGCGACTCTCGCGCCTGATCTTGGCATGAGCCTGGCGGCGCAGCTCGTCGTCGCTCTCGACTAGCAGCGGTGGCACCCGGGTCGGCTTGCCGGCGTCATCCAGGGCCACGAAGACGAGGTAGGCGCTGCTGGTGTGAACGACCTCGCCGGTGCGGATGTTCTCGGCCTCGACTCTCACGCCGACCTCCAACGAGGTGTTGCCAACATCGTTGACCGACGCCGACAAGGTGACGACGTTGCCGACGTAGACCGGGTGGAGGAAGCTCATCGAATCCACGGTCGCGGTGACAACCCGGGTGCGGCAGTGGCGCATGGCGCAGATCCCCGCGGCGGTGTCGACCAGCTTCATGATCGTGCCACCGTGGACGTCGCCTGAGGGATTGGCGTCCTCCGGGTTCATCTGCTGGCTCAGGACCATCTGCGATTCGGCAACCCGGCGCGGCTTCGACGACGCGTGATCCAGGGGCAGCTGGGCGTCACTCACGCGTTGGCGCCCTCGTCGAAGATGAAGAGCCGCTTACGCGCCACCAGGTAGATCACGATCGCGATATTGATGACCAGCAGCGCCAGGCGCAACCAGGTGAGCCGCATCAGCACCTCCCTGATCTCTATCGGGATGCCAAAGCCGGTCGCGATCACGACCACGTATTCCGCCCAGCGACGGCGCAGGATCAGCCCGGCAGCCTCGAACATCTCAAGCATGCCGTAGAGGACGCTGCCGATGGCGATCAGGGTGACGCCGTTGGCTGACAACCCCTCGATCCAACCCAGCAGGTCGTGCACCAGCTGGTCGATCCACCCGCCTCCACCCTCCGTCAGGCCGAACTGGGCTTCAAAGGCATCCACCGCCGACGGGATCTGACCGGCGTGGACAGTGAACAGGTAGAACCCCAGAACGAAGACCGCCACCCCGCGAAGACCGCGCTCGACGATCAGGTACCAGATGACGAACCCGCGCTGCTCGATCCGCCGCCCCAGGTCCTCTCGCAGCCGGCCCCACCAGGACCGGCTCGCCGCAACCGGTTCCGCCGGCTCAGCCACCCGCGGGCTCGGGACCGGGTCGAACCTCGATCTCTTCGCCCTTGGACCGCACCGGTTCCGGCGGCGGCGTGCGCTCGGGCTGCGTCTGCGGCCGCTGCGGTTCGATCCCAGCCCGTGACTGGCGCCAGACAATCCAGACCCGCTGGATCGCGGTGAAGTTTGTGAACACCGCCAGGATCGCGACCACCGCCAACAGACCACCCGGATGGATCGGTGTCAGGAGCAGCCCGAGCACCGTCAGCAGGACCCGCTCGGGGCGGGCCAGGAGGCCGCCCTCGCAGGTGAAGCCAAGGCTCTGGGCCCGGGCACGGACGTAGCTGACCAGGTAGGAGCCGGCGGTGGCCAGCACCACCAGCACGGGCCCGACGGCGATACCCCGCCTCTCGAAGTACACCGCCAGGGAGATCATGATCACGCCCTCGGACATCCGGTCGGTTGTCGAGTCGAGGAAGGCGCCGTAGGGATACGAGCGGTTGGATGCCCTCGCCAGGGCGCCGTCGAAGATGTCGAATACACCGGCGAAGAGCAGCACCAGTCCGCCGGTGAAGGGATGATCGAGCGCCACCAGCGCCGCCGCCAGGCAGGTGATCGCGAGCCCGGTGATGGTCAGCTGGTTGGGCGTGATCGGCAGCCTCTGCGCGCGAGCCATCGCCCGCATCGCGAGGCGCCTAACCCAGGCCTGGAATCGCGTAGTGAACACGCTCTTCCTCCCTGTTGTTGCGGTTGGGGTTGAACTTAGAAAGCGAGGTCTCGTAGACCTGGACAACCTGGTCCACGACACGGTCCCAGGAGTACGCCGCGGCGGTGGCGCGACCTTCGCTCCCGAGGCGAGCTCGAAGCCCGGCGTCGTCGGCCAGCAGGTTGATGGCCGAGGCCAGGCTCACGGGATCATCGCGGCGAACCAGGATGCCGTGGCGCCCAGGGCTGACCACCTGGGTGAAGCCGGGAATGTCGGTGGCCACCACGGGCAGGCCGGCCGCCATCGCCTCCAGCAGGACGATGCCAAAGCTCTCCTTGCCGGTGTTGGGGGCGCAGAAGATGTCGGCGCTGGCGTGGTAGCGCGGTAGGTCCTCGGGGCTGACATAGCCGGCCATCACGATGTCGGGGATTCGGTGCGCCTGGATGTAGCTCTCGTAGCCCTTTCGCATCCGGCCGTCGCCGACGACGATCAGGCGCAGCTCCGGCCGCCGCTGCTTCAGCTGGACGTAGGCGCGGAGCAGGATCCCCAGGCCCTTGCGCTTCTCCAGCCGGCCGACGAAGAGGAGGTTAAGTTTGCCGTCCCGGTATTGCGGGAATGCCGGCACCCCGTCGGCAAAGCGGCTCAGGTCGACGCCGTTGGGAACCACGCTGTAGTCGCCCGGGAAGTAATGGCTGACGAAATCGCGCGCCGGGTCGGAGACCGCGATCAGGCCGTGGAGCTTGCGGAAGTAGCGCCGCACCAGGCGGCGGCTGTAGTAGTAGGCGGTGCTCGACTTGGCGTAGGCGTGGAAGGTGCCGACATTGCAGGTCTTGGAGGCGCGCAGCGTGGTGATCGGCAGCGCCGGCATCAGCGGCTCGTGGAAGTGGATGATGTCGAACCGCTCCGCCTCCAGGATTCGATTGATCCAGCGAGCCAGGTGGAAACTCATCGTGATGCGCGCGATGGAGCCGTTGGCCGGGATCGGGAAGGCCTTGCCGATGCGGTAAAAGTCACCGCCTTCCAGGTCCTCGTACTCGGCCGGCAGGTCCTTCGACGCCGGCGCCATCAGCTTGACCGTGGCTCCGCGGACACGTAGTTCGCGGGCCAGGTGGCTGATGTGCTCGGTAACTCCGCCCGGGTGGGAGAAGTCGTACGGCGACACCAGGCCGACCTTCATCTCTCCCATCATCGGGCCTCGGTCCGAAGCCTGCGCAGCATGTGGGCGGGGCCCTGCCTGACGTTGCCTCGAAACGAATTGAACTTGCGTCGCGCCACCAGCATGTGGGTGCCCAGGTCCCAGTGCTCCCCGGCGGCCTGGGTGGCGTGCACCCCCAGGGCCCGGCGGTAGTCGGCGGCGGTGGTTCCCTCGAACACCGTGTAAGCGCTGCCGACCCCTTCGCGGTGGTGGGCATCGGAGTTGCCAACCTCGGCCAGGTTCCACCTCTCTCGGTTGAGGGCTCGGACCTTGGGCTCGGCGATGCGGCCGGCGTAGCTGGGGTTGAGCGTCTCCACCGCGTCGAAGTAGATCTCGGGGCTCTTGTTCTTCATCACTCGTTCGAATGACCAGCGGCCGATGCTGCGGGTCAGCATCGACATCGGGTGAGGCGCGACCACGATCGCGCCCTGCTCGTGGGCCTGGCCGATTGTCCACTCCAGGGAGCGCCACATCTTGATCGGCTTCTCGACGAAAAGACAGAGGCAGTGGCCCTCGAGCGTGGTCATCTCTACGCCTGGGACGATCTCAAAGGGATACTCGTCCTGGAGCTGGACTGCCTCCTGGGCCCCACGCAGTCGGTCGTGGTCGGTGATCGCGACTACGTCCAGGTCGGTGTTGTCACGCACGAAGTCGAGGACCTCCCGGACGTTGGCGGTGCCGTCGTTGCAGGAGGTGTGGACGTGCATGTCGGCCTTACCCAACGTTGGCCTCCTCCGCGCGGGTGTCGATGGGCGCCATCGCCGGCGCCGCCGCGGCAGCGACACCCGGCTCGGACCAGATCGGTTCCATGACGTGCCACTGGTCGGGGTATTTGCGGATGCAGCCCTCGAAGACCCGCAGCAGGTGCTCTGTGGCCTCATCGATGCCGCGGTCGCCGGGGCCCACATAGACAGGCTCGAAACCAACCAGCCGGTAGGTGTCGTCTGGCTCGCGCAGGCAGATGACAGGGATCACGCCGCAGCCGACGTGCTGGGCCACCGCCAGCATCCCGTTGGGGATCCGTGCCGTCTTGCCGAAGAATTGGTAGGGCTTGCCGGTCCCCAGGATGTCGCGGTCAAACGCGCCCGCGACCAGGCCGTTGCGCTTGAGGCGTCGGAGCATCTCGCGAGGCGCGGCGCGGCCCAGCGGGATCATCGTCACCCCGCTGGATTGGCGTAGCTCGAGAACGCGGCGCCAGAGCGCCGGCGGCTCGAGGACCTCGGCGATCAGCGCCGATTCGTAGTCCTGGGTGGCTCCCCAGAGTGCGGCGCATCCCTCCCAGCCGCCCATGTGGATTGAGACCACCAGGCAGCCATTGCCCTCGGCCAGGACCCGGTCGAGGTACTCCTTGCCGTCGATCACTGCCAGCGAGCGACGGTACTCGATGTCGAGGTGGGGCATCTTGAACAGGTCGACCCAGAACTTGCCGTAGTTCTTGGCGTTGCGCTGCATCAGGTCGGTGATCTGGGTCTCGTCGTAGTCGGGGAACACGGTGCGGAGGTTGTCCACCAACCCCGCCACCCGTCCCTTGAAGAGGGTGGCCACGATCCAGCCGACGGTGGTCATCAGGACGTACGAGAAACGCCGAGGCAGCAGGCCGAAGAAGAAATCGGCGAGCTCAAAGGCCAGCACCCGGCGCGCCCGCTCGACCCGGGCTTTCATCCCACCGCCGCCAGCTGCGACTCGGCCGACGGCTCAGCCGTCCGGTGCCACATCGGCGAGAAGAGGTACCACTGTTCGGGCGCGGCGCGGAGGATGGGGTCAAAACGGTCCATGATCGCCTGCGCCAGCAGCTCAACGTCGCGGTCCTTGCCCTGGCTGGTCTCGAGTCGCACCGGAGGCTGCACCTCGACGCGGTAGCGATCGTCGGGCAGCCGGCGGCAGACGAAGGGCAGCACCGGCGCGCCGGATCGGAGCGCCAGTACCGCCGGCCCGGCAGGAACCAGCGCCTCCTGGCCGCAGATCGTGACCTTGACCGAGCGGCCTTCCCTGGGCGGCAGGTCGCAAACCAGAGCCACAAGCTCGTTGCGGCGCAGCGCCGTGATCACCGCCTTGCCCGCCGAGATGCCAACCGGGACCACCTTCATCCCGATCCTCTCGCGCGCCTCGACCACACGGCGGTTGAGGTCGGAGGTGCCGTAGTGCTCGGTTACGGCGGTCAGCGGCAGGCCCACCGCTGTGGTGGCCGCGGCGGCGATGTCCCAGTTGCCGAAGTGGGGCGTGACCACGATCACCCCACGGCCCTGATCGCGGGCCCGGTGGATGTGCTCGATGCCTTCCCAGTCGACCATCCGCCGGACCCGGTCCGGCGTCAGACCGGGCAGGAGCACGAAATCGGCCAGCAGCTTGGTGTAGCCGACGATCGCCTCGCGGGCGACCCTGTGCACCTCGGGCGACGACTCGGGTTGATGGAGGACGCCGGCGTAGTTCTCCAGCGCCTGGCGCCGCATCCGGCCGAGCAGCTGATAGCCGGCCAGCCCGCCGGCGCGGGCGATGCCGTAGCGCACGGCGGAAGGCAGCGACCGGCTGAGGGCGCCACCGGTGACGAAGACGGCGCCGCCGATGTCGCTCATTCCGTGCTCACCGCCCGCCGCCTACGGGCGTCCTCGCAGCCGACTCGACGGCTTCAGCTCTTGGCCGCCTTGGCGCGCGAGCGGGCGACGACTCTCGATGGCCTGGCCTTGGGAGCAGCCGCGCCGGTGGTTGCCGGCGCCACGAGCGCCACGGTCTTGGCCGAGAGCGCTGCCTTCTTGCTCTTGCCTTTGCCGTTGCCGTTGCCGTTGGACACCGGCGCCGCGATTGGGGCGGGTGTCGAGGCGGGCTCGGCGGCCGCCGCCGTAAAGCGGGCCTTGGTCGCGCTGACGGGTACCGCCGTGGCCGGCCTCTTGCGTGCGGCCGCGTCGCCGCGCTTGGGTGCCGGCTTGGCCGCGGTGGCCGTCTTGGCCGCGGCGACCGGCTTGCTCACGACGACCGGCTTGCTCACGGTGGCTGGCTTGGCCACTGCGACCGTTTTGCCGGCGGCGGCCGCCTTGGCGACCCTGGGGGTCCTGGACGCCCTTGCCGCCTTGGACGCCTTCGAGGCGGGGCGCCGCCGAGCGGCCGGTGCCAGCGGATTGGCGATTGGCTTGGCGATGAACTCCTCCGCCAGGCGATGCGCCACGTCGTCGTGGTACTGCGCCGGCGGCGACTTCATCAGCCAGGAGCTGGGGCCGAAGAGCGAGCCCGCGATCTTGTGGTCCAGGGCAAGCTTGCAGAACCGCAGCGCGTCGATGACGATACCGGCGCTGTTGGGGCTGTCGTGGACCTCCAGCTTGAGCTCCACGTTGAGCGGCACGTCGCCGAAGGACTTGCCCTCGAGCCGGATGAAAGCCCACTTGCGATCGCTCAGCCAGGGCACATAGTCCGACGGTCCGACGTGGACGTGCTTGGCATCGATGGGCTCGTCCAGCTGGCTGGTGACGGCGTTGGTCTTGGAGATCTTCTTCGACTCCAGTCGCTCGCGCTCCAGCATGTTGAGGAAGTCGGTGTTGCCACCGAAGTTGAGCTGGTAGGTGTTCTGCAGCTCGACGCCACGGTCCTCGAAAAGCCGGGTGAGGACGCGGTGGACGATTGTCGCGCCGACCTGGGACTTGATGTCGTCGCCGATGATGGGCAGGCCCTTCTCCTCGAAGCGTTTCTGCCAGTACTCCTCGCGGGCGATGAACACGGGCATGCAGTTGACCACCGCAACCCCGGCCGTGAGCGCCTGCTCCATGTACCAGCGGGTGGCCGCCTCAGATCCGACGGGAAGGTAGTTGATGAGCACGTCGGCCTTGCTGTCCTTGAGCACCTTGACGATGTCGTCGGTGTGGCCGGGGGCCTTCTGGATGACCTCCTTGAGGTACTTGCCAAGACCGTCGTGGGTCATGCCGCGATTGACCTTGACGCCGAGCTTGGGAACCTTGGCGAACTTCACGGTGTTGTTCTGGCCCCGGAAGATTGCCTCACTGAGGTCGCGACCCACCTTCTCCTTGTCGATGTCGAAGGCGGCCACGAACTCGATGTCGCGGACGTGGTAGCCGCCCAGGTTGACGTGCATCAAACCGGGGATCCTGTCCGTCTCCTTGGCGTTCTTGTAGTACTGCACGCCCTGGATCAGCGAGCTGGCGCAGTTGCCGACGCCGACGATGGCGACCCGGACCTTCTTGCGGCCGGCCGACGATTTGGGGGCGCCGGTGGCCTTTCCGTTCTTAGATGGCATTGACTATCTCCTTATCTGTTATCGGGGGGGCCACCGACAGGGATGGCTGCGAGCCGGGCTGGGGCTCGCGGATGAGCTGGTTGAAGCGCTCCTGGAACTCACGGATCGACTTGCGATCCAGTGAGCAGAGCACCTCGCGACCGGAACGGCGGGTGTCCACCAGCCCCGCCCGGCGCATCACCCGGAGGTGCCAGGACATCAGCGGCTGGCTGAGCTTGAGCTTGCGCGCGATCTCCGACGCGGTCTTCTCGCCGGAAACGAGGAGCGCGATGATAGCCAACCGGGTGGGGTTGGCGAGGCCGACGAAGTGGGCCTTCAGGTCGCGGGAGCTGGTCAGAGCACTCATAAAGAATCCTTGAATAAAGGATTGTTTATGAGTCTAGGCTGAGCGCCCCGGATTTGCAAATCGCGGCGGCCGCACGAAGCAGGCAGCGCGTACGATGCAGACCTCATGGCATGGCTTGACGAGCTCGACCTCAGCCTCCGGCTGTCGACCAAGAAGGAGGCGGCCCGCCTGGACGCTGCGCAGCGCCACCTGCTCCACCTCCGGCTGCTGTCGGGGGGGCTGATCGGCGACAAGCGACTGGGGCCTCCGATATGCGTCCTCTTCGAAGGTTGGGATGCCTCGGGCAAGGGCGGTGCGATAAAACGGCTGGTGGCGCCGATGGACCCGCGCCATGTCCGGGTCGCCCAGTTTGCCGCGCCGACCGCGGACGAGAAACGGCACCACTTCCTGCGCCGCTTCTGGCCCGTGCTTCCGGGCTGGGGCGGGATGGCGGTGCTGGATCGGAGCTGGTACGGCCGGGTCCTGGTGGAGCGGGTCGAGAGGTACGCGACCCCCGAACAATGGCGGCGCGCCTACAACGAGATCGTCGAATTCGAGAGAACGCTGGCTGAAGAGGGCATGGTGCTGATCAAGTTCTGGATGCACGTCTCCGACCAGGAGCAGCTCCGGCGGTTCGAGTCGCGGGGCAAGGACCCCCTACGCCAATGGAAGCTGACCGATGAGGACTGGCGCAATCGCCGCAAGCGACGGCAGTACGAGCGCGCCGTCGAGGAGATGATCGACCGCACCGACCATCCACTCGGTCGATGGTGGCTGGTCGAGGCGGAGGACAAACGCTACGCGCGGGTCAAGGTCCTTGAAACCGTCTGCAAGGAGATCGAGGATGGGCTGACGGCGCGCGGATTCAAGATCCCCCGGCGCCCCTCGATCAAGATCTAGCTAGAGCGAAAGCAACCGGCGCCTAGCAGATCCCTGGACAGGCGTTGGCCTTGGCGACGGGACAGCGCGCGACATAGCGGCAATCGACGCCCTTGCGTTTGATCTCCATGCGCAGCGCCTGCTGCAGCCGGCGCATCGCGGCGCGGCTCTCGGCGCGCTGCCGGCTTGGGGACTTGTCGTCCATCATGAGGCCTCCTAAAAGACGTACGCAGAGGTAAGGCCTGAATTGGCGCGAGTATGCGCCGAACCTCGATGGCGAGTCAATGAGGGTGGGGTCGCGAGTGGTAAGTTGCCACATATCGCGGCGATGACCTGGAGGTGGCTGAGGTGAAAGAGAACGGCATGGGCAAGCAGGTGGAGTCGGTCGTCGACGCCGTGATGGAGGAGCTCAAGGCGCGCAGCCAGGAGGGTGGCAAGAGCGCCGGCACGGCGGCCCGCGACGCGGGCGACGCGATCGCGGAGACGTTGCGGGAAGCCGAGATCGGCGAGAAGGTCGTTCGCCTGATCGATTTCATAGAGGAGAACGCCAGCGTGCTGGGCCAGGTGGGCAGACGATTGGCCGCCGACCTCGCCACCCGGGCGCCAGGCGCTGCAGCCGCTGTCGGTGAGGCCGCCGGTCAGGCGGTCGAAGCCGCGGGTTCGGCGGCCGGCGTCGCTGCCGAGTCAGCCGGGGAGGCCGTGGGTGAGCTGATCGAGACCATCGGCGAGGAGATAATTCAACCCACAGTGCGATACGGCAGAGGACTGCGTCACGGACTTCTGATCGGGGCGGGGATCGCGATCCTCTACACCCCGTGGCCGGGAGCCGTGGTGCGCGAGAAGCTGAAGGGTTTCGCGCGCGAGGCAAAGGATCTCGTCGACGCGATGCGGGCCGGCGCCGCCGACGTCTAGGTCTACTAGCCGGACCTAGATCGACGGCCCTGAGCTGGCCGGAACCAGGCGCAGGACTCGAGGCGAGTCATTGACGCTCCCGGCGCCATCGCCGAACGCCATCGGCAGGGGCCGGCCGTCAAGCCAGCCGGGCACCATGTCGCCGTAGTTCGGACTGGCCGGGTGGCCCGACTGACCGGGGGCGTGGCTGAAGACGGAACGGCCCCAGTCGCCGACGTCGTAGACCGCCCGGCAGAACGCCGAGGTCGTGGGGCTGACCACGCCGTCGCCGTAGCCGCGCCCGGTCAGGCGGACGGTGTCGGTGTCGCCCCGGCCCTGGTACGGGCCGCGATTGAGGATCGGAGACAGCAGGCCGACCGCCGCTGCCAGCGGGTGTTCGAAGAGAATCCGGGCCTCGCGCCCCCATCTCCACGTCGATGCGGATCCGCCCTGGCGGCGGCCCAGCTCGGCGACGGTCTCTGTCAGGGCCTGGCGGAGTACGCGATCGCGGCCCGCTGGGTCGACCGGCGCCGCCGGCGCGGTGCGCCCGGACTCCAGAGCCTCGATCAAGGCTGGGTGAAGCCGGCCCGAGAATGGGCCGACAGGGAAGAACGGATGCACCGACCGGCCCAGAAGCTGCAGCCGCAGCGCCGGGCTCAGCTGAGAGCCGATGCAGTTTTCGACGAGGCGTTGCAGGACGGTCTCGTAGATGGCGGCGCCGGCGCTCTCCGTCGACGCCCGGCCGTCCCAGTGGCGCAGCTCGGCGAGCGCCTCCGCCACGTCGGCGTCGGCCGGGTGGCCCAGCCGGTCTAGTAGCAGGCGCGCCAGCCGAAGTCCAGGCAGGCTGAGCACGTCCGACTGCAACGCGACGCAGTCCTCGACGGTTATCGACGTGGCCGCCCCGATCCGATCCAGGATCCGCTGCGCGCGATAACCGGTGCTGGGCTCTGTTACCAGGGGGTACCGCGAGTAGGCGATGGGGTTGTTGGCGGCGACGATCAGTCCCGATGGCGGGTTGAACGCCTCGGGCATCTCCTCGAACGGGATGTATCCGCGCCATTCCCAGGAGCGATCCCATCCGGGCGCCGGCAGCCGCCCTCCGCCCGCCTTTCGCAGCGGAATGAACCCGGAGAGCCGGAACCCGATGTTGCCGTCGACATCGGCGTAGCTGGCCGACAGCGCCGGGCTGGCGCACGACCCCATGGCGAAGCGGAAGCCCTTCCAGTCCTGGCACTGGTTCAGGCGCATCGCCCAGCTGATGCTGTCGACCTCGGAGTCGAACCCCACCCAGCGCAGCGAGATCGGCGGCTGATCGCCGGGAAGCGCGCCGCTGATCACCGGGCCGCGCCTGGTGACCAGCACGTCTTCGACCACCGCCGGCTTGCCCCTGACGTGGATGGTCTCGCGGAAGCGGACGGCGTCGTGCCAGGCCCCCTCCTCCTCGAACTGGAGCGGGTTGTCGGGATTGAAGCGCTCCACGAAGAGGTCCTGGATCGAAACCTGGGCGTTGGTGAGGCCAAACGCCACCCGCCGGTTGTGACCGAAGGCCAGAAAGGGCGTGCCCAGGAAGGAGAGACCCGCGATCTCGTCGTCGGGAGTCTCGACCCGAACCTGGTACCACGAGCTAGGGGTGGTCAACGCGCCGTGGGGATCGTTGGCCAGGATCGGTCGCCCGGTGCTGGTGCGCGAGCCGGCCAGCACCCATGTGTTGCTGCCGGCGCCCCAGGCACTCAGCTGCAGCAGCTCGCGCGCCTCCGCCAGCTGTTCCAGCAGCTCGTCACCGGCGGCTTCACCGGCGCCGGCCTCGGCGATCCGCGGATGACCTGCCGGATACGCCGGGTCGAGAGCTGAAGTCAACTCGGGGCCGAGCTCCTTGAGCATCCGGATCCGGATCAGCTGGGCCTCCCAGTTGCCCGCCTGGATGAAGCTGAGCAGCCTGGCGACCGCGATCGTGTCCTCGGGCTGCCAGGGCTCGGGACGGTGCCGCAGGATGGTGAACTCGGCCGCCAGCGGGCGATCGCGCATAGCCGCGTTGACGCCGTCGGCATAAGCCTGCACCAGGGGGCGCAGCTCGCTGGCGGCGTGGGTGACATGCCACTCCGCCTCGGAGACCCGGCGCAATCCAAGCCGGCGCATCAGCCGATCGTTGGCAAGACCGCGGTCGCCGATGATCTCGCTGAGCCGCCCGGCTGCGATGCGGCGGTGGAGCTCCATCTGCCAGAGCCGGTCCTGGGCATGCACGAACCCCACCGCGAAGGCGCCGTCACGACGGTCGGCGGCAACGATGTGCGGCACCCCCCAGTGGTCGCGGCGGATCTCCAGGGGTGCCCGCGGGCCGTCGATTGCTATCGTGCCCCTGGTCCTGGGCAGCGGCCGGCGGAAGATCAGGTGGTACGACGCCGCCACCAGCGCAAGCAGGACGAGAACAAAAGCAGCAACAGCCAGCACTATCCCCATCGCACCTGAAAGATACCGGGGCGGTTGGAGATCGGCCCAGGCTGGGTAATCCTAGAATCGAGCCATGCAGCCCGAAGTCGTCATCTACACCACCCCGACATGCAGCTACTGCGCCGCCGCCAAACGCTGGTTCAAGGACCACGGCGTGACGTACACCGAACACGACGTGAGCCGGGACCCGGTCAAGGCAACCGAGATGTACCGCCTCACGGGCCAGGGATCGGTGCCGGTGATCCGCATCGGCGGCCAGGTGATGATCGGCTTCGACCCCCTGCAGCTGGCCAAGCTGCTGCCCGACGCGGGCAACGGCAACGGCGCCGGCGGAACCTCCGCGGAGAAGCTGTCGCTGGGCATGGCGGCCCAGTCGCTGACCCAGGAGAAGGCCGACGAGCTGGGTTTGCCGTCGGCCTTTGGGGTGGTGGTGGGACCGGTGCGTCCGGGCGGCCCGGCGGACGGCGCAGGCCTGCAGGAGGGAGACGTCCTGGTGGGCATCGGCAGCTACACGCTGCAGAACCTGGCTCAGCTCCAGGGAGTGGTGGCGGCGAAGAGACCGGGGGACAGCATCGACCTGCGGGCATGGCGCGCCGGCGAGGACCTCGAGGTCACGGTTCAGTTCCCCGCGCCGGCGGAAGAGAAGCCTGACGCAGCCGCCGACGCCGCCATCCCGGAGCCGGGCTAAGCCGCCTCCTACGCCGCGCGTGCGCGATCGCTTCACTCCCGGACGGCTGCTGCTCGGCGGCCATCGCGGCAACCCCGCCGATCACCCGGAAAACACCCTGGCTTCGTTCGCCTCCGCGATCGAGCTCGGGGTTGAGGTCATCGAGTGCGACGTCCATCTCACCGCCGACGGACGCCTGGCGGTGATCCACGACCACACCCTGGAGCGGACCACCAGCGGCACCGGCCTGGTCGGCCGCAGGACGCTGGCCGAGCTGAAGCAACTCGACGCCGGCGGTGGGGAGCGTATTCCGGAGCTGATCGAGGTCCTCGAGCTCGCCCGAGGCAAGGTCGGGGTCGCGGTAGAGATCAAGAATCTCCCGGTGACGTACCCCGGAATCGAGGCAAAGCTGGTGGAGGCGTTACGGAACGCCGGAATGTCGCGGGAGTGCGCGGCGATCAGCTTTGACCACCGCTCGGTCAAGCGGGTGCGCGAGCTGGACCAGGATGTGGTCGGCGGGGTGCTGGTGGCGGGCCGCCCGCTGATGCTCGCGGAGATGCTGCGCTGGGCCGACGCGCAGGTCTACTCGCCGCACTGGAGCTTCGTCGACAGCGAGACCGTGGCCGAGGTGCACGGCTGCGGCGCCGTCATCGGCGTCTGGACCGTAGACGACGCCGACATCCTCGAGCGCAGCCGCAACCTTGGAGTGGACGCCGTCTACAGCAACCGACCCGGTGAGATGCTGCGGCTGCTGGCCGAGGCTTGACGCAAGGTCAAGAGCTTTCGAGGCCGGCGCCAGAGTCAGGCGCTGCAATGATCCTCAGGGAAGTCCGGCGCCGCCCGCTCGACTGGCGGGCGGCTCACGGAATTTGTCCCCCAGCCTCCTGAGGCTGGTTCTTTAGAATCCGTCCCCAGCCTCTCGAGGCTGGTTTGTTAGTGGAGGGCCGGTGTCCCGCTGGAGGCGGCCCAGCTTGGTGGGTCACCGGCCGTCATCGACAACGTTAGAGCGAGGCCGGAGAGGGGCGCACAAGGTGCGGCAAATCCTTGTAAAGAAATGTTGATCGGGGGCCGAGCCCGCCTAGGTGTTGGTTGCGATGGCCGGCTCCAGCTGGCCGCTCATGATCGCCTCCGCCGCGTCGCGGAGAGCGCCGGCGTGGCCCTCGTCCAGGGTGAAGACGCGCACCAGCGAGTTGCGCATCGGCAGCCGCGCCAGGATCTCGGCCCCGGCGTCGGGGCGCAGGCTGCCGTCCAGGGGGTCGAACAGCAGCACCGCATAGCGGTCGGCGGCTGGATCGTGGGGCCGGGCGTCGAGGGTGGCCACGTCGACCTCGAAGGGGATCTCTCGGATGTCCTCGGGGAGGCGTTCCTGGATCCGCCGGTGCAGCTCGTTAGACGTCAGGCTGAACATGCCGGCGGCCCGCTCGCGCTGCTCGAAGACCGCCTCGAAAGCGAGCCGCCACTTGAGCCGGCCCCGGCCGGTGATCTGAGCCCACTCATCGGCCAGCCGGTGGCGAGCGCTGTCCGCCGGCTCCTGGGTCAGCCACCGGTCGACCTCGTTGAGAAGGTGCCAGTCGTTGAGCTGCGCGTACGCCTCGAGGTCGTCCAGGGGGTTGGCGCCACCGAGCAGCTCGCTGATGGTGTCGTGGAATATCTCGCGCATATGGAGGTCGATCCGGCGCACGGTGCGGTGGTTATAGAGGTTGGTGTAGAGGTACATACGCGAGTTGAGGAACAGCAGCATGGCCTCCGCGCCGTGCTGGTGCAACGCCATCCCCGACGGCGACACGAAGGTGTAGTGGATGATCCGGCGCACGTCCACCGGCCCGATGCTGACGCCGCAGGCGTAGGCGTCGCGCGGCACATAGTCCATGTTGTCGGCCGCGAAGCTGCCGCAGAGGACCGGCTTGAGCAGCTCCAGCCAGCGGGGCGCGGTGAAGCCGGGGAGCTCCTCCTTGGAGATGACGTAGGCGACCCAGGCGGGGTCGACTGACTCGCCGTCGGCGAACGCGCCGTGGGGGCTGGCCTCCAACCCGCGAATCAGAGGCGCCAGGTCCCCGGTGATGAGGCGCTGGGAGATGGTCTCGTGGGTGATCCCGAACTGGGCCAGGTAATGGTCATCGAAGAAATGCCCGAAGGGACCGTGGCCGATGTCGTGGAGCAGCCCGCCAAGCCGCATCGTCTCCTCCACTAGGAACTCACTGGGTGCGTCGGCGGCGAGCTTCAGCGACGGATACAGGTGCTGCGTCCAGATGCCCGCCAGGTGCATCGCGCCGATCGCGTGCTGGAAGCGCGAGTGCTCGGCGGCGGGGAACACCCACCAGGCGCTCTGCAGCTGGTGGATGCGCCGGGCGCGCTGCAGCCAGCGGCTGTCGAGAATGTCCTGCTCGGCCGTCGCGGACCCGCTGTCGCGCTGGCCGCGCGGGGTCTTGGTGATCTCGACGTACCCGTAGATGGGATCGGCGACCAGGTTCACGCGCGTGTACCTGGCCACGAATTCCGCATCCAGCGGCCGCCGTTCTGATCGCGCCATCAAGGGAGCCTAGCCCAGAGCGATATCGGTGTCAGGGCCGCCCTGGAACCAATTGGGGACCAGATCCGTCATACGCTGCAGGTGACATGGATGATGATCAGCTGCTGGCGCGATGCCGGGACGGCGATGGTGACGCTTTCGAGGCGCTGTTGCTGCGGCACCAGGCGGCCTTCTACGGCCTCGCCGTGCGCATCCTCGGCGATCACGACGAGGCCATGGATGCGCTCCAGGACGCCTGCGTCAAGGCCTGGCGTGGGATCGCCAATCAGCGCGGTGGCGCCTTCCGGAGCTGGATGAACAGCATCGTGGCGCGCACCTGCGTGGACCATATCCGGAGCCGGCGGCCCACCACGGCGCTGGAGTATGATGACCGGGTCATCGCGCTGCCCGACCCCAGCCCAGGTCCGGAGCTGGCCGCGCTCAGCCGGGATCGCATCCGCTCGATCGAGACCGCGCTGGGGCGCCTCAGCCCCGAGCACAGGGCCGTGATCCTGATGCGCGACCTCAGCGGCCTCAGCTACGAGGAGATCGCGGAGAGCCTCAGCCTGCCGATCGGCACGGTGCGATCGCGGATCGCGCGGGCCCGCACCGGGCTCCAGGCCGAGCTGCTGCGCCAGGATCCTGGGATCCTCGAGGCTTACGCGTGATGTCGATCGCACATCTGAGCGACGAGCAGCTCTCCGCCTACCTCGACGGCGACGCCGATGGCACCGCCGATGCGGAGGCCCACCTCCACCTCGAGGAGTGCCAGGCTTGCGCCCAACGGCTGCAGCTGCTCCGAGCCACCAGCCAGGCGGTGGCCAGCCTGCCCGACACGGAGCCGCCGCGACCCCTGGACCTGGCTTTCCTGCACCAGGGGCCGGCGCCGGCGGTGCCGCTGGGCGAGGCGCGACGCCGCTTTGTGGCGCGCGTCATTCACGGTCGCGTCTCCACCTGGGCGCCGACGGCGGTAGCCGCGGCGGCGGTGCTGGCGCTGGCCATCACCTGGGCGCCGCGGCTTGTTCCGAGCGCTCCCGCCTCTACCGCGGGCAGCTCGAGCCGCCAGGCGCTGAGGACGACCGCCACCGGCAAGGTCAGCCCGTCGGCCGGCGACAGCAGCCTGAACGACCTGGTCGCACCAGCCGCGGGCAGCGCTGTGGCTCCGGTGTCGGGCAGTTCCGTCCAGCGCACCGCCGTCGCATCCGACGGCACGATCGTCACGATGCTGGCGACCCCCCCGAGGGGAACCACTGGTCACGCGGTGCAGCTGCTGCTGCGCGTGGTTGGCGGGCCCAAGGGCACCAACCTCGCGCCCCCGGGGATGGAGATCTTCGCCGCCCAGGGGCAGAACCAGCTTCGCCTGGCCGGGTCGGAGGGCACCAGCCGCACCCTCAAGCCCGGCGAAGAGCTCGACCTGACGGTTGAATGGACCGCCGGGGCGATGACCGGGCCGCCGGTGGCGGGCAGCTACTCGGTGATCGGCCGGGTGTTCCTGGCGGGCGGAAAGCTGGTCGAGATCACCCTGCTCTACCCGGTGAGCTGAGCCCGAGCACGTGCCGGCGCTACGCCAGCCGGGCGTCGATCGAGCTGCGGAAACCCTCCGGGTGGCGCATCGGGCCGATTCGAAGCGTCCGCGGTTCGCCCTTGGGACCGGGCAGGCGAAGCTGAAGCACAATCGTCGCCGCCCCCGAGAGCCGGCGAACCGCGCGGTCGGCCAGCCCCTCCTCCATGCGCGTGGCGGCGACCTCGGCCAGCTCCAGCGGCCGCCAGTCGGACGGCTCCCCCGCGGACGCGATCAGCAGGCGCCGCTGGGTGAGGACGTATCGCCGCCGCCGGCTCCGCGGTCGGACCTCACGGTCGAACGAGTAGAAGAGGAAGAGGCCCACGCAGAAGGCGGCCAGGCCGGCGGTAACCACCAGGGACCGGGTCTCCAGCCACGCCAGCCCCACAAAAAGGACGCCGGGCAGCCACCAGATCAGGATGGTCCGGGCCTGCCAGCCGAGCACAACGCCATCGGCCTGGGCCACCACCACCTCGTCCGGCTGCAGTGGCGGCGACGATGATGCCGGCCCGGCCTCGCCGCCGGGACTAAACCGCCGCTGTTCCACGTTTAGGAATTCTATGGAGACGATGCTGGCGCCCCCAGTTGCGCCGGTGCAGCCAAAGAGCCTAGCGTTGGCATCAATGAGCCAGCAGCCGGCCCCAGCTGCGGCCGCCGACTTCGACTTCGAAGCCGCGGTCGCGGAGAACATCGACGCCCTCTATCGCGGCGCCCTGCGAATGACCCGGAAGCCCGAGGAGGCCGAGGACCTGGTGCAGGAGACATTCCTGCGCGCTTACCGGTTCCAGCACCAGTTCCAGCCGGGCACCAACTTCAAAGCCTGGCTCTTCAAGATCCAGACCAACCTGTTCCGTTCGCGCTACCGCAAGCAGTACAACTCGCCCCAGAGCCTGGACAACACCGAGGAGTTCTACCTCTACCAGCACCTCGGCGCCGACGTGCCCCAGGGCGACGACCCCGCCGCCGACGTGCTCGACAAGCTGGGGGTCGAAGAGGTGCGCAAGGCCATCGAAGACCTCCCCCCGGCGTACCGCGAAACGGTGCTGTTGACCGACGTCGAAGGCTTCAGCTACAAGGAGACGGCGGAGATCCTGGAGGTGCCCGTTGGGACCGTGATGTCGAGGCTGCACCGTGGCCGGCAGCGCCTGCAGGAGAGCCTCTATGACTACGCTAAGGAGAGCGGGGTGGTGGAATGACAAGCGAGAGCTGTTTCAACTGCAACGAAACCATGGAGCGATTGCACTCGTACGTTGATCGCGAGCTCAACGCGTTCGAGATGGGCGAGGTCAAGAAGCACCTTGACGACTGCCCGCCATGCGAGAAGCATTTCGAGTTCAACTCGCAGGTGAAGATATTGGTCCACAACAAGGGCTGCCCGGAAAAGGCACCGTCAACCCTGGTGGCCAAGATCCTGGCTAACTTCCGGGAGAGCTAAAAGCCACCCTCCTAGCGCACCGCGTCACTTCATGACGCACTGTGTTGAAAGTTATGACGCAGTGTGTTATAAATGGGGTGACACCAAAGTCGCATTGTCGATCGGTACGGTCGAAAGGTTAGGAGGCCCCCCATGATCAGAGAGACCCTTTACACGTCCATCGGGGCGGCTGCGCTGGCGGTTGATTTCGTGACCAGCCCCCAGAAGCAGATCAACTGGCTCAAGAAGGCCGAGCGCCGCGGGAGCCGGCTCGCCAAGACCAGCCAGGCCCAGGTTCGTCCGGTGACCAAGCAGGTCGAGTCCGCTATTGAAGAGCTTCGCGTCACATCCTTGAGCGCGCTTGGCCTTGCCGAGCGCCGCGCCGAGAAGGCTGAGGCCAAAGTCAAGGCGACCGTTCGCCGCAGCACCCCCAAGGCGCGGGTCTCGCGCCGCCGCCGGACCACCGGTGGCCGCAAGGTCCGGCAGACCACGCTGACCCTGCAGACTCCCGCCGCGAAGGCGAGCTAGCACACCTCCCACCCCGCGGAGAGGCGGCCCGTAAGGGCCGCCTCTCTCTTTTTAACTGAGGCAGAGACCCTTCCTATTCGACGGCTCGAAGGATCTCGCCGATGACCTCGTCCATGCGGGCCCCCTTGACCAGGTAGCCAAGCGCGCCGGCGGCGAGCATGTCGTCGACGCTGCGCCGGTCGTCGTAGGCAGAAAACGCCAGGATCCGGGTGTCGGGGCTGACCCGCGTGATGCCGCTGGCGGCGTGGGGTCCTCCCCCTCCGGGCATCTTTACGTCGAGCACCGCCACCTCGGGGCGGAAGACGCCGGCCATCACCACCGCCTCTTCGGCGTCATACGCCACTCCGACCAGCTCCAGGCGCGGCTCCTCCCGGATCAGGTCGGCCAGCGCGTCCCTGAGCACGGCCGAATCCTCGGCCACCAGAACCTTCACACCGCTCATCTCAATGCCACCTCCTTTGCTTTGACGGGCTCCATTGCTTTGACGGGCTCCATCGATCGAGGGCCCTGGGGACGGTTGGGTAGCCACAGGCTGACCATGGCGCCCTGGCCTGGCGACGACTCCACCCGGAGCCAGCCGCCGGCAGCCTCGGCGCGTTCCCTCATGGTGCGAAAGCCGAGGTGCCCTGGCAGGTTCCCGGTCGTCTCATCGGGGGAGAATCCGACGCCGTCGTCGCGTACCCGGGCGACGATACCGGCATCGTCCTCGCCAAGGGTCACCACCACCCTGCTGGCGTGGGCGTGCTTGCGAACGTTTGCCAGCGCCTCCTGGACTATCCGGTACATCAGCACCCGCACAGCCGGCTCGGGTTCGGTGTCGATGTCGGCAATGAGGCGGCATTCGAACCCGCCCTCGGTCTCGAATTGCTCCAACTTCATGCGCACCGCGGCCGCCAGCCCGTAGCGATCCAGCGCCGGCGGGCTGAGATCGAAGATCAGCGCCCGCAGCCTGATGATCGCCTGCTCCACGGTCGCCAGCGCGCTCTCGGCGCCGGCCAGGTGAGCCGGCTCGTGGAGGCGGCGCCTGAGGATGCCGAGGCGGAAGGCCACCGCGGTCATCACCTGGACCACGTCGTCGTGCACGTCCTCCGCGATCCGGCGGCGCTCGTCCTCCTGGGCCGCCCGGGTCTCGGCCTCGGCCTCCTGGCGCCGGCGACTCTCGGCCATCAGCATCACGGCCTGGATCCCCGCCCGGCGAGAGACGTCCCGCAGCCGGCCGACGACCACGCCGACCAGCGCCAGCGCCAGCATCGACGGGACGACCATGTTGGCAAGCGACCCGTCACCCCCGACGGCGTCGTGGGCGGCCAGGATCAGGCCACCGATCGGCGCCGCCAGCAGGCCCACCGCGAGCCCCATCCACATGCCGGCGAACCAACCGGCGACCAGCACCGGCACGATCGCCAGCGCCAGGGCGCCGCCACCGATCGCCTGGGACAGCGGGTTCATCAGCAGGACGTAGCCGGCGAACACGGCGCCAACGATGATCACCCGGCTGACCGGGTCGTTGTGCATCCTCCCCATGCCGCTGACCATCTGCTCTCTCCTCTGTGGCTGGCAGGCCCACATGCACCATAGACAACCAGCCGCTACCAGCCCGACGCATTTCTGTGACGGCTGGCCGAAGCGACGGTTACGGTTTTGAGTCCGCCAAAGGGGGCGGTGGCGGCCGGTTTGTACACTGCGCACTATGGCTTTCGATTCGCTGGCCGCCCTGGTGCCCGACGCGAGACTGGCGACTGGCTCTGATGTGACCGCCGATTACGGCTCTGATTGGTCGTCGAACGCCATCCTGCGCGGCATGCGTGGGGCACTCACGCCGCCGGCGGCGGTGCTCTGGCCGGCCAGTGCAGCCGATGTCGCGACCGCCCTCGGTTGGGCGTCCGCCGAGGGCGTTGCGGTGGTCGCATCGGGTGGCCGCTCAGGGGTCTCGGGCGGGACGGTCACCGGAGGAGGCGAGCTGCTCATCGACATGCGAGCTCTCGACCAGGTCCTCGACCTGGACCAGCTCAGCGGCATCGTTCACGTCCAGGCGGGGGCCCTCGGTACCGACCTGGAGGCGTGGTTGAACGACCACGGCCACACCCTCGGCCATTTCCCTCAATCGGTGGGCTTGTCGACAGTCGGCGGCTGGATCGCCGCCCGCAGCGCCGGCCAGCTCTCCAGTGGCTACGGCGCGATCGAGGATTTTCTGGTCGCCTTGACCGCCGCCCTTCCCGACGGCACCCTGGCAACGTCTTTGCTGGCTCCCCGTACGGCGGCGGGCCCCCAGCTTTACCAGCTGTTCCTCGGCAGCGAGGGCACTCTCGGTGTCGTCACCGACGCCTGGCTGCGGGTGAGGCCGCAGCCAGAGGCCAGGGAGATGGCCTCGCTGGCTTTCGCCAGCTTTTCCGATGGTCTGGCGGCGGCGCGCCGGATGGCGCAGGCGGGCGCTCTGCCCGACGCCATCCGGATCTACGACGACAGCGACACCGGCATCGTGTTTCGGGCGCTGGACCCTGCGCCCGCCGGCGTCACCGGCCTGATGGTGGTCGAGGGAGACGGTGGCCTGGTCGCTCCCCGGATGCGGCGGGCGCTGGAGCTGGCCCAGGCCGCGACCCCCGACCAGGACCTGGCGGCGCACTGGTGGGAGCACCGCAACGACGCCGTTCACACCTACAAGGAGGTGCTCTCCGGGAAGCTCCTCGGCGATGACGTCGCCGCCGACACCATCGAGGTGGCCGCCATCTGGTCCCGAGTCGAGGCGCTGTACGCGGCCGTCGGCGGCGCCCTGGCGAAGACCTCGGAGCTGGTCGGATGCCACTGCTCGCACGTGTACGAGACCGGCTGCGCCCTCTACTTCACCTTCCTGGTACGGGCGGAGGACCGCGAAGGCGCGCTGCTGCAGACCTGGGCCAGCGCCCTCGATGCCGCCGTCGACGCCGGCGGCACCATCAGCCACCACCACGGGGTGGGCCAGCTCAAGGCCCCATGGCTGGCCCGCGAGCTGGACGGCTTCGCGCCCTACCTGGCCCGGGTGCAGCGCGTCTTCGATCCCGCCGGCGTGATGAACCCCAAAACCCTGCGCACCTGATGGAGCTGACGTTCCTGGGGACCGGAGCCGCGTTCGCCGGCGATTCCTTCAACTCCGGCTACATCCTCGATCGCCGGGTCCTCATCGACGCCGGCGCGCCGGTCCACGTCCTGATCCACCGCACCGGCCACCAGATCGGGTCACTGGAGGCCGCCGTGATCACCCATCAGCACGCCGACCACACCTTCGGGTTGCCATATGTGATGGCGACCCGCGCGATCGAGGCTCCCGACGCGCCGCCGTTCACGATTGTTGGGCCTCCGGGGTTCGAGCGTTACATCAGCGACCTTTTCCAGCTGGCCTGGGGCGACCGCCTCCACGAGATCGTGTGGCACGCGCTGAAGCCGAAGTTCATCGACGTCAAGCCAGGCGAAACAGTTGATGTCGCGGGCTTCACGGTCCATGGGGAAGAGATGCTCCACGTCCACGACATCCCCTGCCTCGGGTACAGCTTCGAGAAGGACGGCGTCAGGCTGGCCTACTCCGGCGACACAACGGTGTGCGCCGGGCTGGATGCGCTGATCGAGGCGGCCGACCACGTGATCCTCGAGATGACAGGTGTTGACGAGGACGACAAGAGCCACATGTCGCGGGCCGCAGTGGAGGCGGTCGTCGCCGCCAACCCAGGCAAGCGCTTCTACCTGACCCACCTGAACCGGCGCTGGGGGGCCGAGCCGGTTCCCGGCGCGATCCTGGCGCCCGACCTAGAGACGGTAGAGCTGCTACCTCCTGGCTAGCCGGCGGGCGTCGGCCGGCGGGGCCAGACAAGCTCGCGAGGCAGTCCGCGGCGCAGCTCCCGCCAGGCACGATCGAGGCTGGCGCGATCTCCCTCAACCAACCCGTCGCGCCGGTAACACCACTGACTGTAGGCCCGGCCGAGATCCTCGATGGCGCCGCCGAGGTCGGGCACGGCGGCGGCCAGTTGGCCGGTGAACTCGATCGGGGTCTGACTTCTGAGTCGAGGCCGGCCTCGCCGCGCCGCCAGCCAGCCGAGCCGTCGCCAGGCCGCCTCCGGGTTGGTCAGCCGCGCCGGGCCGCGCGCCAGGAGCAGGGCGACCAGCGCCAGCAACGCCAGGGCAGTGGCGGCGGCGCCGGCGAGCCCCGGGATCAGCCTGCCGTAGTCGGGCGCAGCGGGCGCCTGGTGGACAGGCTGGACGCCCGGCTGCGTCACCGGCGCCGGCGCGGCGCCGACGACGGCGGGAAAAGTGTCGACTGCTGGGTCGAAAGCGTGTCGCGAGAGCGTCGGATAGGCGGGGTCCGGCGTGGGCTCGAAGGGAATCCACCCGTAGCTGGGGAAGAAGACTTCGACCCAGGTATGGGCATCCGAGGCTCGAATCAGGCTCGGCGTCACCCGGATCGCCGCGTTGCCGGCGAGGGATTCTTCGCGAGGGGTCTGGGCGGTGCCCGGGCCATAGCCGCTGACCAGCCGCACCGGGATGCCCAGGCCCCGCACCATCTCGCCCATCGCCGACGCGAAGTACTCGCAGTACCCGACCCGGCTGTTGAAGAGGAAGTAGAGGACAGGGTCCTCGCCTCGGGGCGGCGGCGATACCTGGAGGTTGTATTTCAGCTGGGTCCGAAGGTAGGTCTCAATCGACTTGACCTGGTCGTACGGCGTTGGCTGGCGGGCCGCAACCTGGGCTGCGAGGGCGACTATCCTCGGGTCGATGGCGGCCTGTTCAGGGCTCCGCACACCGCCGGGCTTCCCCATCCCGGGCGTCACACCCTGCACATCCGGTGGGTAGTCTGTCCCGGCGCCCCGAAGCTGGGCCTCGGTCGCAACCGAAACGCTGGCCACGACCGCGTAGGTGGTGCCGGACGGAACCAACCCCCGGGCGCTGTAGGCGCCGTCGACCGACCCCAGGGGTAGGCCACCGGCGGCGAACTCGCTGCCCGTCGCCCCTCTTGCCTGCGCGGCAATGCTGGCCAGCAGCGGGTCGCCCGGCCAGAAGATGGTGCTCTGCCGCGACGCCAGCACGTTGATGGTGGCGTTTACGGTGTGGCGCGCCAGGTACGGGTCGACCGCCATCGGGCGCCCGGCGCCGACGTTGGCGACGGTGCTGACCCAGCCACCCGGCTCCCAGGCGCCGTTGCTGTCGGCGTAGAGGTCGATTCCGCGCAGATAGGTGGTGCGCGGGAAGTCGGTGCTGACCTCCATAACCGGCGCCTGGCTGCGATTCAAGGTGCCACCGGGCTGCACCCGCTCGCTGTACCCGGTCTGCGCGAATGCTCCGCCCGGGAGCTGCCGTACAAGTTGCGCGGCGCCACCGCCCCCCGCGGGGGTCGCACTCGAGAACAGGCGCACGGTCAAGTCGGTGGTGTTGAGCCTGGGCAGGAGGGTCGCCGCAACCAGCATCAGGATCAGGGCGCGGCTGCCGTGAAGGCCGACGCTGGAGGACACCTCCGCAGTTGCCTCCTCTCCCCAGCGGTAGCCGACCCGGACCACGGTGTGCCGCAGCATGAGGAGAACCGCGAAGATGATCCAGACCACCACCAGGAACGAGTTGGCCGGCTCCGTGGGGTCGTTGACGACTTCGATCGGCAGCACCAGCGCCATCGGGGCGAGACCCAGCACCACCCTTCCCCGACGCAACGTCCAGTAGCCGGCCCAGGCCACCACCAGCCAGGCTGCGGCGACCATCGCCACCAGCAGGCCCGTGTTCGGATCTTTGGTCACGCGGATGACCCAGCTCCGGAACTCGGAGGCGACGTCACCGCCCGCGTGGGGCGAAGCGGCCACAAACAGCACCAGCACCAAGACGGTCTCTATCGCCAGCCAGTAGGTGAGCCCCCTGGGCACGACCCTGGCCAGGATGGCAACGAAGATGGCGCCAAAGACCGCCACCGGGACCAGGGCCTGCGACCCTGGGATCCAGTTCGAGCCCGCCACGACCACGGCCGTGACCCACGCCAGCAGCACCACCAGCACGTCGGCGACCAGACCTTCGCCCTGCCCCATGAAGCGCACTCTGGCCAGCCGCGACGCCGCCGCTCCGCTCATATCGCGACCGCCCTCGGCTCCCTGGCGGCGGACTGGCCCGCAACCGGCCGCCGCAGAAAGATCTCGTCGTTGGCGCTCAGGCTCCACCAGGTGGTGCCTTCGCCCAGCGAGCGCAGCCCGTGCTCGCCATCCGCGAGTCCGCCGAAGGACGCCGCGTCGAGGTGGAGCACGACATTGGATCCTCCGCCCGCTCGGCCGACTCGGGCCAGCCAGTCCACCCACGCACCGGCGCCGCTGGGGGTGACCACCACCAGGCTTTGCTGACCACGGCTGACCGCCAACCCTTGCAGCAGCGTGGCCAGGTGGATGCTGCCGTCGGCGACAGCCTCGGCCAGGAAATCCAGGATCTGGCGAAGCTGGCGGCCGCCTCGGCCCGGCGGGATGATGGTCTGGCGGGCGTCATTGCAGGCGAGCCCGACCGACTGGCTGCGACTCAATGACGTCACCGCCAGGGACGCGGCCAGGCTGACCGCGTACTCCAGGGTCGACAACGGAGCTGTCCCGCTGTGGACACTGGCGCTGAGGTCGAGGACAACGATCAGGTCGGAGCCCTCGTATTTCTCGAAGGATCGGCTCATTGGCCGCCCCAGCCTCGCCGTCGACGGCCAGTGGATCCGGTTGAAGCCGTGCGACGGATCGTACTCGCGGATCCCGAAAGCGTCGGGCGGGGCGTCGATGTAGTGCCCCATGGCGATGGTCTCGCCGAGAGTATGGGTGGCTCCCGGCAGGAACCGCGAGACATCCACCAACCGCGGGTAGACCGTCACCGAGGCGCCGGCCCCGACCTCCCGGGTTCGCTGGAAGAGGCCGAACGGGTCCCCGGTGACCAGCCGCGTGGGTCCCATCCGGTAGCGACCGCGGCTGATGAAGCGTCCGTGCGTGCGCCATCTCCTGGTTCGCCGCCGGCCCACCGTAACCGCCCGCCCGGCGTTATACCCGGGGATGCCGGCGCCATCGATCACCTCCACCCATGGCAGCGCAATCGGCGCCGGGTTGGTCACCTCGATGAGCTCCACGAAGTCTTCCCCGACCTCGTAGGCTCCGTGCGGTGCGTCGCGCCGGAGGCTGAGACCGGCGGCGCCGAGCCTGGTCCACAGCCAGCTCACCACAGCCAGGAGCAGGGCGAAATAGAACATTACGAAGACCAGCTTGATGGCGGTCAGAAAAGCGAAGACGAAAAGAGCGCCCAGGCTGACGGCAAAGATGCCGCGCCGGAGCCAGGTTGGCACCGCTAGCCCAGCGCGGCGGGCCGGGTCTGGGGTACGGGCTCGGAGTCGATCAGCTTACGAAGCAGGTCGTCCGGGCCGGCGCCTCTCATCTCGGCGCTGGGCTTGAAGACCAAACGATGACCCAGAACCGGCGCCGCCAGGGCTTTGACGTCGTCCGGGGTGGCATAGTCGCGGCCGTCGATCGCCGCACGGGCCTGGGAAAGGCGGAGCAGCGCGATAGATGCCCGCGGGCTGGCGCCCAGGGTGAGGTCGGGATGGTCGCGGCTGCCTGCAACCAGGCGGACGATGTACTGCTTCACCTCGCCGGCAACCTCGACCGCGGCGACGGCATTCTGCGCCTCCCGGATCTCATCCTCGCCGGCGACCTCGTCAAGATCGTCCAGTGGATTGGAGTCCTCGAAGCGGTCGAGCATCTCGACCTCGGCGCTGGGGGTCAGATAGCCAAGGCTGATCCGCAGGCTGAAACGATCGAGCTGAGCCTCCGGCAAAGGAAACGTGCCGGCGAACTCGACCGGGTTTTGCGTGGCCAGAACCATGAAGGGCGCATGCAGCGGGTGGGTGACGCCGTCGAGAGTGACCTGCCGCTCCTCCATCGACTCCAGCAGCGCCGACTGCGTTTTCGGCGTGGCACGGTTGATCTCGTCAGCCAGCAGCACGTTGGCGAAGACCGGCCCGGGACGGAACTGGAACCCTCTGTTCTCGGGGTCATACATGTTGATGCCGACCACGTCGGAGGGCAGCAGGTCGGGGGTGAACTGAATCCGCTCGAAGCGGCCGCCGATACTCCTGGCGACGGCCTTGGCGAGCGTGGTCTTACCGACGCCGGGGACGTCCTCGATCAGTGCGTGGCCGCGCGCCAGCAGGCAGATGACGGCCAGGCCCACCTGCTCATCCTTGCCCACCAGGACCTTGTTGATGTTGGCGATCAGTGCTTCGCCGAGCGCACTGGCGCGCTCGAGCGCCTCGGCGCTCCGGGCAGGCGTGGTCGCGGCTCCGCGACCGGGCTCGGCGGCGCTAGCCTTGGCCACGATTGGCCATCCGCCGGGGAGCGCGGACTTTCTGCTCGATCCACCCGGCGGTGTAACCGCCCAGGGTCGAGAAGAGGAGCTGGGGAATGTCGGCGGCAAAGACTCGGTCGATGCGCATCGGACCCAGCCCCAGGGGGCCGGCGACGGCCGCCAGGTGCAACCCGGGGAAGAAGCCGACCAGGAAGCTGATCACGATGTAGAGGACCGCCACCAGCGGCCCGTTGAGGACGCCGTACTTGGGCTCGACGATTCCGGCGCAAAGCCCTCCGGCGTACATCGCCAGAACGCTGATGCCGAAGTAGGCGACCGACTGGGACGCCAGGGCGCCACCGGGGGCGCGCACCAGAGCCCCAAGCAGGAGGTACACGGCCATCGCCACCACCAGGCCGGCCGCCACCGCGGGGTAGTTGATGCGCCGGAAGAACGCCGGATCACCTTTGATCTCGATGCGCCTGGCGTCGGTACCCACCCTGGCGCTTCGCCGGGCGGTCGGCTGACTCATCTCGCTAGGATAGCCGCCCCGGGTTGGCGTGGCCTCTGCGAACGATGACTGGAGGGCTAGCGGACTGTAACAGTCCGCTACAGCTTCTCGAAGCGCTCCACGTCGAGGACGAAGACGATGGCGCCGCCGACCTCCACCTCGACCGGGTAGGGGACGAACATCTCGCCCGGCTCGACCACCGGCGGCAGCGGGTTGAGAAACTCGGTCCGGCTCTTGCTGCGGTTGCGCAGCACCTCCAGCACGACGTCGACCTGGGCTTCCGAGCAGCCGCACAGCAGGGTCGCGTTTCCCTTCTGCAAAAAGCCGCCTCGCGAGTCCAGCCTGGTGGTCGGAATCCCCTTGTCGGCGAGCGACTCTATCGCCGTGCCGGCGTCGTCGCCGTGCATGATCGCCACCACCATTTTCATGACGCTTTCCTAACTCCCTTTGCGGATGCCCGGACAAGGGTAACGGACAGCGCCTCCGCGGCGACGGCGTCGGGGTCCTGCTCGGCGTCTATGACGTGGTATCGCTCGGGGTCGCGGCCCGCGAAGTCGAGGTACCCGTCGCGGACGCGAGTATGGAAGGAGATGTCCTCCTGCTCCAGGCGATCGGGCTGGTGGCCTGCCTGCTCTGCCTGGCGCCGCAGGCCCGCCTCGGCCGGCAGGTCGAGCAGAAGGGTCAGGTCGGGCTTGAGCTTGAGCACCATCTGCATTGCCATCAGGACGTTCATCTCCAAGCCCCGGCCGGCGCCCTGGTAGGCGAAGGTCGAATCGACGAAGCGATCGGCGACAACGATGTCGCCCTTCGCCATCCGTGGCAGGATCACCTCCTTGAGGAGCTGGGCCCTCGCCGCGGTGTAGAGGGACGCCTCGGCCCAGGCCGCCATGTCGTGGTGCTCCACGCTGAGGAGGATTTCGCGGACCTTCTCGCCCAGCACCGTCCCACCGGGCTCGCGGACGCTGGTGACGGGCAAGCCCTCGGCTCTGAGCGCCTCCGCCAGCCGCGCCGCCTGGGTGGTCTTTCCGGATCCCTCGACGCCCTCGAAAGTGACCAGCATCCCGCGCATCGCGGGAATCTTAGCTAGCCCACCGGCGTCGGGTATCTACTGCTCGACCTGGTAGATCCGCTCCAGCGCGCTGCGAACCTGCTCCGCGCTGTTGGTGCGCAGCACTTCGACCGGGGTGCCGTGGGCCTCGGCCTGCTGAATCGGCGAATCCTTGCGGCGGTAGTAGTTCTTGAGCGTGAGGACGAGGTCGGCGTCTTCGGGGTGATGCAGGATCTTGACCGGAAGCCCCAGGTCGCGCACGGTCTGCTCGAGGTGGCTGCGGCTGACCCCGTACGGGAAGATCGCCATCGGCTCGTAGGCCGAGCCGCGGCGCCGAGTCGCCGACCGGATGCTGGCCGCCTGTCTGCGCCCGCCCGCCTTGCCGTTGGTCGGGTTGGGATCGATCTGGGTCACCACCGAGCCATCGGATCGCCTGATCCGCAGCTGAGGCGCCTTGAACTGGCCCCTCAGGGCCAGGTCGACGACCTCGTCGAGCGGGGTGTGCACCACCAGTTGCTGGCGCTCCTGGATCTCCACAAGGACGTCGAACGTGGGTGGGGCCTTGCGCTCCTGGACCGACTTCTGGCTGCCCCGGCGGCGCGCCTCCTCGTCGCCCAGGGTGACGGTCTGGATGCCACCGAGGAGGTCGTTCAGGGTCGGGTTGACGAGCAGGTTGTCGAGGCTTCGGCCGTGGGCCGTGGCGATCAGCTGGACACCCCTCTCGGCGATGGTGCGGGCGGCCTGCGCCTCCAGCTCGGTGCCGATTTCGTCGATCACGATGACCTCAGGCATGTGGTTCTCGACGGCCTCGATCATCACCGCGTGCTGCAGTGTCGGAGTGCTGACCTGCATCCGCCGGGAGCGGCCGATGCCGGGGTGAGGGATGTCGCCATCGCCCCCGATCTCGTTGCTGGTGTCGACGATGACCACGCGCTTGGCCTGGTCGTCGGCGAGGACCCGGGCGCACTCCCGCAGCATCGTCGTCTTACCGACGCCCGGCCGCCCCAGCAGCAGGATCGACCGGCCGCTGATGACCAGGTCCTTGATCAGGTTGATGGTGCCGGTAACGGCACGCCCGACGCGGCAGGTGAGGCCAACGATGTCGCCCTGCCGGTTGCGGATCGCGGAGATCCGGTGGAGGGTTCGGGCGATCCCGGCGCGATTGTCATCGCCGAAGGAGCCGACCCGCTGGGCCACGTACTCGAGGTCGGCGGTGGTGACGATCTCGGGACCGAGGATGACCTCGGTGTCAGTGAACCGCGCCTCCGGCTGGCGGCCCAGGTCCATCACCACCTCCAGCAGCTCGTCGCGCCCCTCCATGGCGGCGCGCGCCGCGTCCCGTATCGGTGGCGGCAGTGCGCCAAAGAGGAGATCGAGCTCGGCGATCCAGTCCTTGTGCTCGGACATCTACGGGAAGATCACGCTGCCGAAAACGGGCGCCATCGCCTTCTCCTTATTGGTCTGGCGAACCGCCGCCGCGACCTTGACGCGCAGCTCGCGTACCAGCAGGTCCTGGCCGGCGAGGGCCTCGAAGCCGGCGTCCTGCAGCACCCGGGTGGTGACGGTGTCGTAGTTGCGGACGTTGCACCAGACGGCTCCGGGGTGGGCCCCGAGGTCCGCCAGAGCCCGAGCCAGCAACAACTCCTGGAGCTCCCCTTTGGGACTGGCATCCGCCTTCGCCATCATCGATATGGTGTGGGGACGGCTGGGCGGACCGGGCTCAACCCCGAGCCAGCCGACGATCTCGCCTCCACGCTCGACCACCAGGCTCCGCGACGACCGCCGCCCGAGCCGGGGCACGCGCTCACTGACGCGCTCGCTCATGCGCTCGCTGAGATGGAGCGCTCGCCATTGCTCAAAGTCGGGCGCTTCCATCTGCGAGACCACCTTGGGGGTGGTGGCCAGGTAAAGCGTGAACAGCCCCAGCGCATCCTTTCTGCGAGCGGGCCGCAGACCAGGAACCTGCTCAGCGGCGGGAGCCGGTTCGGCGGTGTGGCGGAAGAAAACGCGGTCGTTGGCGTAGCGAACGAAGCCGTGGGCCTTGAAGCTCTCGGCCACGGCGTGGCCGTCGGGGATGCGAACGTAGATCCGGGAGGCGCCACGGGCCAGCGCCTCGCCGCAGAGATGATCGATGAGGGCGCCGCCACCGGCGCCAGAGAGCTCGGACGACAGCGAGAGGTTGAGGACGCGAATCGCCTCGACGGCGTTGCGGGCCACCGGGTTGTCGCTGGAGCTGAGGCTCTCGGCCTGGATGAACCCCATCACCTTGCCCTTCTCTTCGAGCACGTAGAGCATGTCGGTGGGGATCGATAAGGGGAGCAGGGAGCTGAGGGTGCGGGTGACCATCTGCCACAGCCGGATGGGGTGGGTCGCCCCCTCCCCCGCCAGGGCCGTGGCCAGGCCTTCGGTGTAGATCTGGTCGATGCTGGCCAGGTCGGTTACCTGGGCGCTGCGGATCTCCATCAGCTCACGCCCTCAGCATCGGTGGTACCTCGCTCCGACTGCCAGCGGCGCAGGTAGTTGGTGACCCAGAACTCGTGGATCCGGTCGTCCCCCGAGAGCTCCGGGTGAAATGTCAGGCCCAGGACCTGGCCGTCACCAAGCATCACGACCTTGCCGCCCACCGACGCGTGGACCACGACCGAGTCGTCGGCGTGCTCAATCGCCGGCGAGCGAATGAAGACGCCCCGGAAAGGCTGCTCCAGGAAGTCGACGTCGACGTCGGCCTCGAAGCTCTCCGACTGGGGGCCGTAGGCGTTGCGCCGAACCGAGATCGGTAAGACGTGCAGGCTCTCCTGGTCGGGTAGGCCGTCGAGGACGGCGTCCGCCACAAGGATCAGGCCGGCGCATGTCGCCAGCACCGGCAGGCCATCCCCGATCTCGCGGCGCAGTGGCTCCTGAAGCCCGAACTTGCGCAGCAGCTTGTCCATCGTCGTGCTCTCGCCGCCGGGCAGGACCACACCGTCGAGGTCGTCGAGCTCCTCGGGACTGCGGAGAGGTACAGCGTCGGCGCCGAGCCGACGCAGCGCCAGGATGTGCTCCCTGAAGGCGCCCTGCAAAGCGAGGACACCGATCCTCGGTGCGCTCACGGCCGTGGACCCCCGCAAGGAATCACCAACCGCGCGAGGCGAGCAGCTCCTCCTGGGGAATCGCCCCGATCTCGAGCCCTTTCATGGCCGCGCCCAATCCCTTGCTGGCCTCGAGGATCCTCTCGGGCTGGTCGAAGTACGTGGTGGCGGCAACGATCGCCTTGGCCATCTTCAGCGGCTCCTCCGACTTGAAGATGCCCGAGCCGACGAAGTTGCCCTCACATCCGAGCTGCATCATCAGCGCGGCGTCGGCCGGGGTGGCGATGCCGCCGGCGGAGAAGTTGACCACCGGGAGCTTGCCCAGCCGAGCTGTTTCCGCGACCAGCTCGTAGGGCGCCTGCAGCCCTTTCGCGGCGGTGTACAGCTCCTCTTTGGCCATCCCCGACAGGCGCCGGATCTCAGCGCTGACGGTGCGCATGTGGCGAACCGCCTCGACCACGTTGCCGGTACCGGCCTCGCCCTTGGTGCGGATCATGGCGGCGCCTTCGTTGATCCGCCGGAGCGCCTCGCCGAGGTTGCGGCAGCCGCACACGAAGGGAACCTTGAACTGCCACTTGTCGACGTGGTTCTCCTCATCGGCGGGTGTCAGCACCTCCGATTCGTCGATGAAGTCGATCCCCATCTCCTCGAGCACCTGAGCCTCGACGAAATGGCCGATCCTGCACTTGGCCATCACCGGGATGGTCACCGCGGCCTGGATCTCCGCGATCAGCTGCGGGTCGCTCATCCGCGCCACCCCGCCGTCCTTGCGGATGTCGGCGGGGACACGTTCCAGCGCCATCACCGCGCAGGCGCCCGCCTCTTCGGCGATTTTGGCCTGCTCGGCGTTGACGACGTCCATAATCACGCCGCCCTTCAGCATCTCCGCCAGCCCGGTCTTGACTCGCAGGGTGCCGGTCTCGTGGGCTACGCCGTTTTGCTTGCCGTTTGTATTCGTCACCGTGTTCGAATTCTACGCCGCCGCCTGACCGCGAACTCACCGGCGCACCTGACGACAGGAACTGACCGCCACGTCAGTTAAGCTTTGCGCCGCAGATGGATTTTTCGTTTGGCGACGAGGAGAAGGCCCTGGCGGACGCCTTCCGCGACTTCATCAAGCGCGAGGTGAAGCCGGTTGAGGAACAGCTCCGTCCGCTGCTGGTCGAGTCGGACGATCCTCCCGAGCTCCGCGATGAACTGCTCAAGATCCGGCGTCGCAGCGCGGAGCTGGGCTTCTACTCCGTGGACATCCCAACCGAGTTCGGCGGGGGCGGATTGAGCTACGTCGGCCAGGCGCTGCTGCGCGAGGTGGCCGGCTCCAGCGGCAGCTTCCTCGCGATCGCCTGTCTCAGCGGCCCGGAAGGGCCGACGGGGCTGATCCAGGGGATGAAGCCGGCCTTGCGAGAGCGCCTGGTGCCGTCTTTCCTGCGCGCCGAGATCTCGGCGGCGTTCGCGCTCACCGAGCCCGATGCCGGCAGCGACAACCAATCGATGAAGACGCGCGCGACCAGGGACGCCGAAGGCTGGATCATCAACGGCAGCAAGCACTTCATCACCAACGGCCGGCACGCCGATTTCGTCCAGCTCTTCGCCGTCACCGACCCCGAGAAGAAGGCGGCCGGGGGAGTGACGTGCTTCGTCGTCGAGAAAGGCACGCCTGGGTTTTCAGTGGGCAAGAACCAGGCCGTGATCAGCGGCGGCGAGGGTCCGTGCGAGCTTGTCTTCGACGACTGCCGCGTCCCCGACGAGAACGTCATCGGCGAGGTTGGCATGGGCTTCTACGCGGCGATGCAGTTCCTCACCGGCGGTCGAGCGAACATCGGCGCGATGTGCGTTGGCATCGGCGACTATCTGATGCGCACATCGGTCGAATACGCCAAGAACCGAGTCCAGTTCGGCAAGCCGATCGGCAAGATGCAGGGGGTCGCGTTCCAGATCGCCGACATGGCACTGGAGGTGGAGCTGGCTCGGCTGGCCACCTACAAGCTGGCCTGGCTGGCTGACCAAGGCGAGCCTCTGATCCAGGCAGCGGCGTTCTCCAAGCTCTACGCCACCGAGATGGTGGGCCGCGCCGCCGACACCGCGATCCAGGTTCACGGCGGGATGGGTTTGACGCGCGAGTTGGGACTGGAGCGCATCTACCGTTTCGTGCGCATCCTCCGCGTCGTCGAGGGCACCTCGGAGGTGCAGCGCTACCTGATCAGCAAGAGCCTGGGCCTGTAGCGTCGGGCGGTTCGCTCCGCCCGCTACCGGAGCAGCTCCACGGTACTTCTACTGGAGTACCTCCAGCGAGCTCCATGGCCCATCGGCCAGGGTCCCCATCGCCGCGCCGACGACGTGGGCGCCGACCAGCAGATTGCCGCTGTCGTAGTACAGCGGCACGTAGGCGGCGTCGGTCTGGAGCCGGCTGATGGCCGTGGCGTAGGTGCCGAGGCTGCTTGCGGCCGGCTCCCCGTCGCCTTTGGCGGCGAGCTTGTCGAACTGCGGGTCGCTGAAACCGCCACCCGTCGGTCCAGCGGAGGTTGCGAAGTAGCCGTCGAGGAGCTGTTGCGGGTCGTCGTATCGGGCCTGCCAGCGTTGGATGACCAGCGCCGCCGTGCCCGGTCCCGCCGACGATGCGGAATGGGGGACCAGTGGCTCGACCCTGACGCCGAGGTTCTTCTGCCATTGGTCCTGCAGGAACTGGAAGATGGCACCGTTCTCGGGCGTGTCGGCGAAGGCGATAGCGAGCTTCTTGGTCGCGCTGCCATCGGGGTCGGCCTGCTTCAGAAGGCTCCGGGCTTGCCCCGGGTCGAAGGTTGCCAGAGGGTCTGACTCGTCGCCTGTGTATCCGCGCATCCCCGGCGGGACCGGCCCCCCGGTGGCGGGCAGGCAGGTGCCCGAGTCGTGGCACAGTGCAGACCCGATCTTGGTGCGATCAAGGGCGAGAGCGAAAGCGTGGCGGAGCTTGGTGGCGGGCGGGTCCAGCCCGGCAAAGGGGCCCTGTTTGTGATTGAAGCCGACCCAGGTGAAGGCGCCCCGGGCCACCGTCGTCAGCTCCTGGGATGGGCCCTGACGGACGCGGGTCAGAGCATCGACCGACAGGTGCTCCATGCCCGCGTAGCCGACCAGGTCGTAGGAGTCGGCGATGAAGGCGGTGATGGGGTCGGACGAGGCGGGAGTGACCACCAGGCGCAGGCGCCGAACCACCGGCTTGGGGTCCCCCCACCACCCCGCCACGGGGCTGAAGTCGGCCGAGTTGGCCGCCCTCGCCGCCAGCCGATACGGCCCGGTGCCGACCTCGGTGGACGGTTGGTTGGCCCAGTTCTGGTTGGCGCCGCGACCCAACGGATCGCCCGCCGACGCGATCACCTTGCGATCCACCACCGCCGCGGCGACCGATGCCAGTCGGTCGAGAAGGTAGCCCTGGGGCGCCGCCAGATGAACCTCCAGGGTGAGGTCGCCTTTGGCGACGAGCCCGCTCATGGCTAGCCCGGCAGCGCCGCCGCTGACGGTTGCGGAGTATCCGACCACATCGCTGAAGATCGCCGCATCCGGACCCTGCAGGGCCGCCACCCTGGACCACGAGTAGACGAAGTCACCGGCGGTCAGCGGGTCGCCGTTGCTGAAATTCACCCCGCGGCGGAGGTGAAAGGTGTAGGTGCGGCCGTCGCTGGAAAGATCCGGCAGCGCGACCGCCAGGTCGGGGACCACCGCTCCGCCGACGCTGCTGACCCGGACGACGCCGTTGAACAAGTTACCGGCCACGTCGGCGTCGGCCTGGCTGGTGAGGCGGGCGGGGTCGAGACTGCCGAACTCGCGAGCGATCGCGACCGTGACGTTCTGGTCGGGGGCCAGGTTGACCGCCCCGGCGCCGCTGTTGTCGCCACAGCCGGCCAGGACCACCGAGCTGAGCAGCAACACCATCGTGCTCCGCCTTTTCACTCCTCGGCCATCTCCCACACCACGACGCAGTAAGGAACGGGAGGGTCCGCCAGCGCCCTTCCGGCCTTGAAGCTACCGGGCAGGTTTCGCTGCAGCCGAAGCATCAGCTCCCTGTCCGCCTCGAAATCGCGATGGTCGGCCTCCCGATAGCCGAGGGGTGCCAGGCGTGAGCTGTCGGCGTGGTATTCGCCGGCCGACCAGTACGTGCGCGTGACCCGGGCTGGGCGCTTGCCGCTCGCCCAGCGTCGAGCCATGCGGGAGCGGAGCCAGTCTCGCGCGGGGCCGCCAAGGCGCGCCCTGGTGCGGGCTTGGTTCAGCGCCTGGACCAGGCCCAAGGCCAGCACCAGACCGAGCACCACCAGGAGGTTCTGTCTCACCCGGCCGCCCGCCGCGACTCAAAGAGCAACGGCTTTAGACCGCGACGGCCACCTTGTCGGCGAAGTGGCATGCCGCGACGTGGCCCGGAAGCTTCTCTTCCAACGGCGGGTCGACATCGGCGCAGATACCGGGAACCTCGGCGATGGGGCAGCGTGGGTGGAAGCGACAGCCGGAGGGCGGGTTGATGGGCGAGGGAATCTCGCCCTTGAGCTCGACCAGGCGCCGGGTCGACTCCACTCGCGGGTCGGGCACCGGGATGGCCGAGAGCAACGCCTTGGTATAGGGATGGCGTGGCGTGTCATAGATGTTGGCGCTGTCCGAAACCTCCACGATTCGGCCCAGGTACATCACCATGACCCGGTCGCTGATGTGCTTCACCACCGAGAGATCGTGGGCGATGAAGAGGTAGGTGAGGTTGAACTCTTGTTGCAGGTCCTCGAGGAGGTTGATGATCTGGGCCTGGATCGAGACGTCGAGGGCGGATATGGGTTCGTCGCAGATGATCAGCTTGGGCTCGAGCGCGAGGGCGCGGGCGATGCCGATGCGCTGGCGCTGGCCACCGCTGAACTCGTGTGGGTAGCGGTTGACGAAGTTGGGGTTGAGTCCGACCACGCGGAGGAGCTCGCGCACCCTGGAGACCTGCTGACCGGGGTGCACCATGCGGAAGTTGTTGAGGGGTTCGGCAATGATGTCGCCGACGGTCATGCGCGGGTCCAGCGACGAGTACGGGTCCTGGAAGATCATCTGCAGGTTGCGCCGCATCGCCCGCAGCTTCTCGCCACGCATCGAGCTCAATTCCTCGCCGTCAAACCGGACCCGGCCGGAGGTGAGCGGAATCAGCTGGGCGACCAGCCGGCCGAGCGTCGACTTGCCGCAACCTGACTCACCCACCAACCCCAGGGTCTCACCACGCCTGATCTGGAACGAGACCCCCTCCACCGCGTGAACCTTCTGGCCGAACCCGGCCGGGAAATGCTTGACTACGTCTTCGACCTCGACCAGCGGGGCCTCCTCAAGCACCCCGCTACCCCTGAGGTACTTGATAGCCGGAACCGGCGCCGGGGCTCACATCGACCAGGTCGGCCGCGCCCATCTCCTCATAGGCCCGCTTCATCTGCACCCAGCAGCGGGCCTGCTGGCCGGCGGCGACCTCCTGCAGGGGCGGTTCTTCGCTAAAGCACTGCTCGACGCGGAAGGGGCACCTGGGGTGGAAGCGGCATCCCCCCGGCGGATGGACAAGATCCGGCGCGATGCCCTCGATCGAGCGTAGGCGCTCGTGCGTCTTGACATCGACGCGGGGGATTGAACGCAGCAGGGCCCAGGTGTAGGGGTGCTGAGGGGACTCGAAAATCTGCTCCACCGGTCCTTGCTCGACGATCTGCCCGGCGTACATCACGATCACCCGGGTGCACAGACGGGCGACCACGGCCATGTTGTGAGTGATCAGCACGATGGCGGTCCCAAGGTCGCGGTTGAGATCGCGCAGCAACTCGAGAATCTGAGCCTGGACGGTGACGTCGAGCGCCGTGGTGGGCTCGTCGGCGAGGACCAGCTCCGGCTCGTTGGCCAGTGCCATAGCGATCATCGCCCGCTGCCGCATCCCGCCGGAGAATTGGTGGGGGTAATCACGCTCACGACGCTCCGGATCGGGGATGCGAACCTGCCGCAGCAGCGGGACCACCCTTGACCTGGCCTGCTCCTGGGTGAACCGGCGGTGCGCCCGCATCGACTCCTCGATCTGGAAGCCGACCTTGAGGACGGGATTAAGCGAGCTCATTGGATCTTGGAAAATCATCGCGACGTCGCTGCCGCGATAGTCCCGCAGCTCATCCGCGTCCAGCTTGAGCACGTCCTTGTCGCCGAAATAGATTTTTCCGCCGGTCACGCGCCCAGGCTCAGGGACCAGGCGCAGCAGGCTGAGCGCGGTCACCGACTTGCCGCAACCCGACTCTCCCACGATGCCGACGGTCTCACCGCGATGAACCTCGAAGCTGATGCCGGCAACCGCCGACACCACCCCGGAGGAGGTGAAAAACTGGGTATGCAGGTCCTCCACGCGTAGCAGCGCGGAGTTCGAGCCTGCGGTCAGCGGCGCATCCTCGGATCGATGGCGTCGCGCAAGCCATCGCCCAGCCAGTTGAAGGCGAGCACTGTCAAAGAGATGGCGATGCTCGGCGCCAGGATGATGTGCGGGGCAACCTGAAGGGACTTGTAACCCTCGCTGGCCATATCTCCCCAGGAGGGGGTGGGCGGAGGAACGCCCAGTCCGAGCAGGCTGAGGAACGCCTCGAAAATGATCGCCGCTGGGACCAGGTAGGTCGCCTGCACGATGATCGGACCCAGAGCGTTGGGCAGGATGTGCCGGAAAACGATGGTCAGGCTCCGGGTGCCCGAGGCCCGGGCCGCCTCGTTGAACTCACGTTCGCGGAGGCTTAGGGTTTGCCCGCGCACCAGGCGGGCCATTCCCAACCATCCGGTCACGGCGATCGCAACCACCAGATTGATCACGCCACGGCCGAGAAGAACGACCAGCGTCATAGCCACCAGCAGGTCGGGCACGCCGTACCAGACGTTGATGATGGTGGAGATGACGGCGTCGATCTTGCCCCGGTAGAAGCCCGCGATCAGACCCATGAAAATACCGAAGAGGGAGGCCAGCGCGCTGGCACCAATACCTACTTCCAGAGCCACCGTGGCTCCGCTCATGAGGCGGGAGAGGATGTCGCGGCCCGACTCGTCGAGCCCCAGAAGATGAGCCGGCGTGATCCCCTGGTAGGTCGGCCCCAGGGCCTGGCGCCAGGTTTCGTAGGGGGTCCAGAACGGCGCGATCAGCGCGTCAACGATCACGACGGCCACAATCACCAGGCCGATCACCGCGAACTTGTTGCGGCGAAGCCGGCGCCAGGAGTCCTGCCAGAGCCCGACCTGCTCGGGCATTTCCCAGTCGCGTTCGGCGATCCCCCCGGGGATGGCTGTTGCGGTGGCCATCAGTAACGGATCCTGGGGTCGAGAAGCGGGTAGGAGAGGTCAACCGCCAGGTTGGCGAACCCGACAATGACAGCGTAGGCGGTAAAGACCGCGACCGTGATGTTGTAGTCCCGGCTCAGGATGCTGTTCACGAACTCCTTACCCAGTCCCGGGATCCCGAACAGAAACTCGATCACCACGGACCCGGTGATTATCGCAGTAACCAGCGGCCCCAGGATCGTCACCACCGGGATGAGCGCGTTGCGGAGGGCGTGGCGAACAACCACGACCCGACCGGTGAGCCCTTTGGCCCAAGCCGTCCGGACGTAGTCCTGGCGGATCACCTCCAGCATGCTGGCACGCGTCAGTCGAGCCACGATGGCGGCGTACGGGAGGCCCAGTGCCAGCGCCGGCACCGGGATCTGCTCGGGCTTGCCCCATCCGATGTCCTCATAGATGGCCCCGCCGGTCAACGTATAGAGGTAGGTGACGGTGACGATGATCAGAAGGAAGGCCCAGACGAAAGGCGGGATCGAGTAGGTGATCACCGCGGCGGTCGAAGCGACGTAGTCGACCCAGGTGTTCTGGCGAATCGCCGCCAGCGTGCCAAGGCCGATCCCGACAAAGATTGTGAAGAGGATTGCGAAAAAGCCCAGGGTCATGCTCACTCCCGCCTCGCGCAGGAGTACCGGAGTCAATGACTCGCCGCGGTTGGAGGACAGCGACACGCCCATGTCGCCGCGGATGGCATGGGTCAGCCAGATCCAGTACTGCTGCGGCCACGGTAGGTCGAGATTGAACTGGTGAAGCAGCTGCTGCAACCGCACCGGGTTGGAGGGACGATCAGTCAGGAGCGAGCTGCCGGGCTGGAGGTGGATGCCGATAAAGACTATGGAGGAGACGGCGAGCGCCGTGAACGCGATCAGCACCAGGCGCTGCCCGGTATAGACCAGGGTTCCTCTCATTGGCTTGGCTCCTTCTCCTCGGTCGTGCGTACGAAAAGGGGCCTACTAGCGTAGGCCCCTTCCCGGTTGGAATCAAATACTGGGTCTCAGTGCTGCTGGAGGCTGATCTCCTTCCACTCGTAGTCGTAGAAGCCGTTGTTGCCTTCGCCACTGACCCACTTCTGGGTGAGGAACTGGTTGGTGCCGTATATCAGATTGACCCAGACCACGTTGTCCACGAGGATCTTGTTGGCCTGGACGTACTGCGGCAGGGCCTGGTCGAGTTGCTTCGCGTCGGCGCTCGCAACCAGCGTGTCGAGGGCGGGGTTGCAGTAGCCCTCGTTATTGCCCTTGCCGACACCAGCCTGGGCGCAGATGCTCAGGTTGTCGAACCAGTCTTGCGGGTGGTTGTAGTCCATGCCCCAGCTCTCACGGAAGAGACCCAAGATGGTCTTGTTCTTCCGCTCGGCCAGGAGCGTGGGGAAGTCGCTCGGCGCGGTGGCCACGTCGATGCCAAGGTTGGCCTTCAACTGGGCCTGCACGTTGCCGAAAATCTTGTCGTTGATCGCGCTGGCGTTGTAGCGGATCTTGATGCCGTTCCGCTTGGTCTTGCCGGGGTCCCACTGGTCAAGCAGTTGCTTGGCCTTGGTGGCATCGAACTTGGCGTACTGGTCGGTGTTGTCACCGAGGTAGCCCTTGACGCCCTTGGGGATCGGGCCGCCGGTGGCGGGTGCACAGGTCACGGCGTGGACACAGGCCACGTCCGCAAGCTGGGCGCGGTCGATGGCCATGCTGATGGCCTCGCGCCCGATAAGACCGTCGTCGGGCGTGTGGGTTGTCGGCTGACCGGGAGTGACCTTGGCGGGCGCGAATGGGCCGTTGGTGAAGTTGAAGCCCAGGCCGGTCACGCGAACGCCGGGAAGGATCGAGAGCAGGCTCTTCTTCACCGGGTCGTTCTGGTAGCGGAGGACGTCGTCAGTGTCAACGTTCTGGTTGAGCGGACCCACGACGCCATAGCCACCAGACTCGAACTTCTTGACCTGTGAGACCTGGTCGATACCTATGTCGATGTGGACGTGGGTGAGAGTGCCGGTGCTACCGCCCCACCAGTTGGCGACGGGCGCGAAGTCCATCGACTGCTTGGGGACGCGGGCGGTCATCTTGAACGGCCCCGACCCGATGTAGGTTGAGGCGTCATTGGTCCAGGCGGTGTCGCCGGCCTTGTCGATGACCTTGCGGTCCACGACCTCGGTCTCGGTGGGCATCGCCAGCATGGTCACGAAGTAGCCCGCGGGCGCGGACAGCTTTGCCACCAGGGTGTTGGCGTCGGGGGCCGACAGCCCGCTGATGGAGGTGGCCTTCCCATTGGCGACGTCATCGGCGCCGATGATCGGCGACAGGTTGCCCTCGTAAGCGGCGTTGTGCTTGGCTGCCCGCGTCCAGCTGTAGATCCAGTCCTGGGCGGTGACAGGGTCGCCGTTGGAGAACTTCATGTCGCTGCGGAGGTGGAATGTGTACGTCTTTCCGTCGGAAGAGACATCCGGCAGGGCCTTGGCGCCGTACGGCTGGATGTTCAGCTTGTCGTCGAACTTGTAGAGGCCGACGAACATGTTCTGCAAGATCGGAATGTCGGTCGCCGCGTCGATGTCGGCGGGGTCGAGATGCGCAACGTCGTCCTGCATCGGGACGTTCAGGGTCTGGTCCTTGGCGAGATTCCCGCTTGTGCTCGAACTGCCACACGCGGCGAGTCCAAGGATGGGGATAAAGCCAAGGGTCACGGCCCAGGCTCTAAGTCCGGATGGTCGCAACGGTCTCCTCCTTACTCGTGTCTAACGTGCCGGTGCGGCCGGCACCTGAGCGCCCGGGTCGCGGGCGTATTGAACCACATGGGGCGTCACACGATGGCGGTGCTCCGACCGGCCCTCGGCCGAAACGGCTCTGCACAAGCATTTCTCCAAGCCTGGCATCCTCTTCCCGACCGCCTGGCCGGGGCGAGAGTGCGCCGATGCACAGGCGCGGTCGCAATTGACCGCAACGACTACTCCGGCCCGAACGATAGGGACTCGGGCCGTCGTTTGTCAATGTTTAGATCGGAGATACCAGGCCGCGAAAACCTGTACGTTGCGTCCGTAGTCGAGGTCGATAAGGCTGCCGTGGTTGCCGGATTTGACGCCGGCCAGGTCGGCGGAAAAAGCCTGGCCGTTGCTATCCGCCCACATGAAATACGTGACCAGGTCCTGGCTCAGGATCTGCTCGATCTGCGAGAAGGTCTTCCGCCTTTGGGACCTGGTCTCGACGTCATTTGCGGCGATCGTGATTCGCTCGCGGTCGATCAGAGAGTCCAACGCGGGGTTGAGGTATCCGGTCCAGTTGACTCCATTTGGGTTGTGCTCGGGACGCAGCTGGCTGGAGTGGAAAATGTCAAATTGGTCGGGGTCCGGGGCCGAGGCGAAGCCGGTGAAGGCGAGGTCAAATTGGCCCTTCTTGAGGGGGTCGAAAAAGCTGGTCTTGTCGGCCGGGTTGTAGAAGGGCACCGGCGCCGGCTGAAGATCCATCCCGATGGCTCGCGCCTGCTCGGCGATGATGCCCACTGCCATGGCCCGGATGGGGGCGTCGTTGCGTACATAGAAGGTCGCCGAGAAGCGCTTCCCGGCCTTGGTAGCGATCCCGTCTGGGCCGATTGACCAACCGGCGGTCTGCATCAGCTGCTTGGCTCGCGCGATATCGGGCTTGTACTTCACAGCGGCGCCCTGGTCATAGGCCCAGGACTCGGGTGGCACGTCGCCCCAGAGAGCGACGCCATGGCCTCCGGTCACCTTCTTAGTGACCGCTTCCTTGTCGATGGCGTAGGCAAAGGCCTGGCGGACCAGCTTGTCGCCGAACAGATGGTCAGCCCGGTCGTTGAACCGGACGTCGTAGTAGCTGAGGTCTGGGTATTCGAAGACCTGGACGCCCGAGTTGCCCTTGAGCTTGTCGATGGCGGACGGAGTCAGGTCGGGCTCCCACCCGATGTCGCCGTTGGCGACGGCGCTGGCGGCGGCGCTGGCATCGGGGAGGATCTTGAAAACCATCCGGTCGAGGTGCGGGCGTCCGGCGTAATAGTCCGGATTGGCAACCAGGTCAACCTCGTCCTTGGTGCGCCTGTCGAACTTGAAGGGCCCCCCGGTGACCAGCGGCTGCTGGCTGATCGGGTCGGTCGCCATCTTGGCGACATCGATGGCTCCATATATATGGGCGGGCACGATGAAGGTCGTCAGGCTGTTGGCCAAAAACGGCGCATAGGGCGCCCCCAGGTCGAACTTGACCGTGTAGGTGTCGACCTTTTCGATCTTGTCCAACCCCGCCCAGTCGAAGACCACATCTGTCACCAGGGCGGGGTTGCGCTCGATGGCCACGGTAGTGAGCACGTCGTCGGCGGTGATCGGCTGGCCGTCGCTCCACCTGGCGTCGTGTCGCAGCTTCACCGTCCATGCTTTCTTGTCGGCGCTCAGTATCGGCATCGCCGAGGCCAGGTCGGGCGAGATCGACATGTCGGGGTTGGCCTGGTACAGCAGCGGGAAAAGCGGCGCCGAGGCGCGCAGGGCCGACGGGTCCGCCGCCAGGAACCGATTGAGGCTGCTGGGGTCGCTGCTGATGGCGACGTTCAGCGTTCCCCCGTTCTGAGGACCTTGGGATATGCCCGGAACGTCGCAGGCACCCAAGAGCAGCATGGCCAAGAGCCCGATGGTGAAGAGCCTCATCAGGGGCCGAGCCTACCAAGGGGCTACGGTGCGAGGTCGATTGGGCGCCCGCTCCCGGACAAGGTCCGTGACTCAACCCGTATCTCCGCGGTTCCAGGATCACGGATCCTGACAGCAGCTTCGGGTCGACGGGCACGGCTGCGGGGCCGATTCATTCGTCACGGACCTTGCCCGGGATCGTGCGCCCGCTTGACTTCACCTTGCGCCTATCGAGAGTACGGCGGATCTCGCGGTCGGGATCGTGAGCGAACGGGCCAGGTTGGTCGCCTTTGTGGCTCTTGCGGAGCTGGAACGAACTCGCTGGCGAGGCGGCTCTAGTGGGAGCGCAATGCGCTGCGCCCTGCGCGCGGTAAGCGAATGGCTCGAATCGCTTCCGGAGTAGACCCGGACGCGGCGATGGACGCCGAGAGCCGCTCCCGCGCTGGCATTCACCCTCGATACGGCCACACCAGTCGTCCTGTCGAGGGGCTCCGGTGCGAGGCAGACTCCGCGCCCGCTCCCTTGACCTCGCCTCGCGCTACCGACGTGGCGTCTTGGCGAGACCAGCGCGCCGGCCAGCGTCAGGCGAGGGTCGCAGTGACGTAGCGACGCGACCTTGGGGCGCGAGGCTCGAGCAATCGTCAACGGAGGTCGCCAAAGCTCCAGGCCCACAGGCCGTGTCACCAGCGACCCTTGCCTGGCGATGGCCCATGCTTTGGACGGCTCAGAAGCGGTCTAGCAGTGCCTTGCGGTGCTCGAGGAACTCTTCTCGGGTGATCGACCCGGATCGGTAGAGGCGGGTGACCTCGCGGATGTCGCCGATCAGGTGCGTGAGCGGGGGGGTCGTGGACTTGTCGCGCCAGAAACCGGCGGGGCGGCTGTCCCATGACTTCAGGTAGAAGAGCGCCTTCAACGAGGTGTAGGGGACGGCCAGCCGGTCCATCGACTTCTTATCGGCCGAGTAGAGAGTGAAGGTCAGCCCATATCTATGGTGTTTGAGAGTGCCGTTGAGGTAGCCGCGGATGACCTCGCCGTCCTGGAAGCGGAGGGCGACCATCTTGTCGGCGGTGTCGACATGGGCGTCTGCCGGGCCGCTGCCGAGGTTGATCTTCTTGACCGCGGGCAACGGCACCCAGGCGCCGGTGTTGTTGCCGCCATCCCCGACCTCGAGGTGGAAGTCGGGAGAGTCGAGGCTGACTTCCTCAGCCGAACCCTCGATGACCTCGTTATCCAGGAACCGGACCGTTAGCTTCGGCAACTGCAACTCCCTGTATCACCCGGGAACCTCCCGCCTGAGGTCCCAAGGCTGTAACGGTTGGCGAAGCCCAACCTTGCGCCTGAGATCGGCTGTTTCATTGCTGTTTGCGAGCTGGGTTTGGACCGGGACAACCGTCACTTGGGGGGGTGTCGGTTTACCTATCTTAAGAAGAAAGCCTTTGTTACACTGACGGCCGAATTTCACCAAGAAGGAGCAAATTGTCTCAGACGGCGGAGTCGCTCACGCAGCCGGGGGACATTGAGCTCGTCCGGGCCTTTCAAGGCGGTAGCGTCGAGGCTTTCGATCAGCTCTTCCTCCGTTATCACCATGCGATCAGCGGCCTGACCAATCGCCTGGTGCGCGATCCGTTGCTGGCCGAAGACCTGACACAAGAAACCTTCTTCCGGGTCCTGCGATCCCTTGACAGGGTCGACGACAGCTTCAACTTCTCGGCCTGGATCCATCGCATCGCGACCAACCTCTGCTACGACGAGCTGCGCCGGCGCAAGCGCGGCCAGCCGCCGCCCTCAGAAGAGGGCCCGCGGGCGTCGTCCGCGATCGTTGGTATCGAGGATCCCGACGAGTTGCTGGGCACGCTAGCCAGCAAGGACATGTCCGGCGACCCCGAGGATGCACTGGCGATGCGGGAGCTTCGCCGCGAAGTCTGGGAGGTGGCCTCCCGTTTGCCGGAGAACTATCGGATGGTTCTCACCCTCCGTGAGCTGCAGGGCCTGAACTATGCCGCCATCGCAGCGGTTATGGGCCTCTCGGAGAGCGCTATCGAGACTCTGCTGCACCGCGCCCGGCGCCGCTTCAAGGCCGAATACCTCTATCTCAGCTTCGTCCAATCGCAGGACGATGAGGCGTGCGACGCCCTCCAGGAGCTGCTCCTCGGGTTTGGGATGCGCAGCCTCAAGCGCGGACAGCGTGCCGAGATCCAGGCTCATCTCGACACCTGCCCGGAGTGCCAGGCGGTGATGATCGAGGTCAGCACCAAGCCCTCCCGCACAGCCGATCCCGAAGACGCGGCCGACTGAGGATCCCCCGCAGACGCGGCCGGGTGAGGCCGCGCCCGAAGTCATCGCCTAAGTCTTGGTAAGCCGCGCCGCCGCGTCCGCCAGCAACTCGGAAGCGCGCGACATCGCCTCAGCGGGCGATACACCGTCAGGAGCAATCGGGATGACTTCGTCGAAGGCGGCCGCGCGCGCCTTCTCCCAGCCAGGGCCTACGCTACCGACCAGCGCCACCGCCCGGACTCCCAGGTCGCGAGCCATGCGGCCGGCCTCGGCCGGAGCCTTGCCGTACAGGCTCTGACCGTCAAGGCGACCCTCCCCGGTAACCAGCAGGTCCGCGCCGGCCAGCCGCGCTTTCAGCGCGATCTTCCCCATCAGCCAGGCGGCGCCTGGTTGCAGCCGGCCGCCGACGAATGCCGCCAGCCCGGCTCCGAGCCCACCGGCCGCACCGCCGCCGGCGAGGTCCGAGATGTCCACGCCGAGGTCTCGCCGGATCGTCGCCGCCAGTCTCCGCAGGCCCTCATCGAGGATCTCCACCTGGCGCACATCGGCGCCCTTCTGGGGGGCGAAGATTCTGGCGGCGCCGAGCTCGCCGAAGAGCGGGCTGTCGACATCGCAGGCAACCGTGAGCGGGAGCATCATCCAGGCGGGATCGAAGCCGCTGGCGTCGATGCGATCGAGGCGGTGAAGGGTGCCGCCGCCTTCGGCCAGTTCGACACCCCTGCCGTCGAGAAATCGATAGCCGAGGGCGCGCGCCATCCCCGTGCCGCCATCGGTTGAGGCGCTGCCACCTACGCCGACCACAATCTCGCGCGCGCCGTGCTGGCGGGCTTCGGCGAGGATCTCCCCCACCCCGCCCGTGCTCGCCCCCAGCGGATCACGGGAGTCTCCGAGCAGGGCCAGGCCACAGGCCTGGGCGGCCTCGATCACGGCAAGGCCGTTGGAGAGACCGTATGCCGCACCGACTGGCGAGTGGTCGGGACCGCGCACCACCACCTTCAGCCGCCGGCCCGGAATCGCGTAGAGGAGAGCCTCGAGGAAACCATCGCCGCCATCGGAGAGCGGAGCCAGGTCGCAGTCAACCGATGGATCGTTTCGGCACAGGCCTGACTCGACCGCCCGAGCAGCCTCGAGCGGCGTCAGGGAGCCCTTGTAGGCGTTGGGCGCGACGACAACTCTCACCGGCCCGCGAGGCCGCGCCGGACGCGGTTTATTCGGTCCGGTTGTAGATCGGCGTCAGCCAGTCGAGACGGTCCTCGTCCCGCCCGTAGCAAACGTCGAAATAGATAGTCTGCAGCTCCTTCGTGATCGGCCCCATCTCGCCATTGCCGATCACGCGCCGGTCGATCTCGAGCACCGACGACACCTGGGCCCCGGTGCCGCACATGAAGACCTCGTCGGCGACGTACAGCTCGCTGCGGTCGATCGATCGCTCCACCACACTGAGGCCAAGCTCGGAGGCGGCGAGCTCCATCAGGACCTTGCGGGTCACTCCCTCCAGGATGTTGTCGCTCGGCGGCGGGGTGACAAGGACACCGTCGCGGACGATGAATATGTTCTCGGCGCTTCCCTCGCTGACATGCCCCTCCTGGGTCAGAACGATGGCCTCGTCGTAGCCGTTCTCGTTGGCCTCGCTCTTGGAGAGCGCGGAGTTGATGTAGATGCCGGTCACCTTGGCCCGTGCCGGAGCCGCGTTGTCGTCGACCCGACGCCAGGAGCTGACCATGCATCGAATCCCCTTCTCGACGTCGACATAGGCGCCAAAAGGCGCGGTGTAGATCGCGAAGGACGATTTCAGATTGTGCAGCCGGACGCCGATCTCCTCTGAGGACTTGAAGGCCAGCGGCCGGATGTAGACATCCTCTCGGTAGCCGTTGCGCCGCAGGATCTCGACGGTGGCGTCGATCATCTCCTGGTCGGTCAGGGGCAGGTCGATCTGGAGGATCTTGGCCGAGTTGCGCAGCCGCTTGAAGTGGGGCTCCATCAGCAGCGCGAAGAGCTGTTCCTGGTTGGGGTTCCAGTAGGCCCGGATTCCCTCGAAGCAACCGGTGCCGTAGTGGAGGGCGTGGGTCATCAGGCCCAGATGGACATCGCGGTACTGCTTGAACTCGCCGTCGAAGAACACCCACGCGTCGGCCTGGGCCGGCGGAGCGTACGCCTGGGCGTTGGCCTCGGCCTCCATCACCATCCCCAAAGCCTACGCGTTTTCGATGCCAGATCAAGCCGATCGGATCGATGGCCTCCAGAGGGGCTTGCCGCGACAGAAACAGGGGTGGAGAGGTTTTGTAAAGCATCCCCGGCCTGAGATGCACGCGCTTATAGTGCGAATGAGATCGACTGAGAGCATGAACGACTACAAGAGCCTGTCACGGTACGTCCCCGAGGCGCTCGCTGTCGCCGCTGGGGTTCTCACGGTGATCGCGATCCTGCCCGTGAGCGGTTCGCTGCGCACCGCTCTGTTTGCGGCCGCACTGGCGCTGGCGATCCTGGGCTGGCTCTGGACGATGCGGGAGCAGGGCCGGCTCAAGGACATTGAGACGGCTCGCGCGGACCACCTTGCCGAAGAGAAGGCCAGACTGGAGCGGCTCCTTGACGGCGCCATCAACACCCAGCGGGGCCAGGGGGGGCAGCTCGACCTGGCCAAGGCCCTGGCCGACCTGGCCCGGACTCTGGAGGCGCAGATCGCCGCCTGTTTCATGCTCGAGGGAGACATCGGCATGCTCCGCCCCGAGCCAACTGTCTTCGGCACCGGTCCCGGGACGCTGCAGGACTTCCTGCTCAGCACCAACCCCGACGACGTCGTCAACCTTGTTTTGACCACCGCCACCGCCACCACCATGGCTCGTGGCGAGGACGCGCCGCGCATCTTCCCAAGAGGCTGGGGCTCGGGTGCGGTGCTGCTGGCGCCGATGACAGTGGAGGGCGACGTGGTGGGCCTGCTGGCGGTAGGCGCGCCCGAGCGGGACTCCTTCACTGAGAAGGACATCGAGCTGGCGACGGCCACCGCGGCCAGCTGCGGCGCCGCCATCATCAACGAGCGAGTCATGGCCAACAGCCGCCAGCAGCTCAGGCACTCGACCGTGGTCAAGGAGCTGGCGCTGGCGGTCAACTCCACCCTGGACCTACACCACGTCCTCCATCTCTTCCTGGGCAAGGCGCGCGGCGTCGTCGACTACGACCGCGCCAGCATCGTTCTCTTCAACGGCCCGACCTACACCATGGCCGCCCTCATCGATGCCGAGGGCGGATTGCGGCGGCGGCCATCTGCCGACAGCCGGACGCCGTTGGCGGGCAGCATCTACGAAAGCGTCAAGGGAGGCACCATCGTGGTCCGGCACAACCTGGGGGTCGCCGATGAGTACGCGACCGAGCCGCCGGCCACCGCCCGCCTGGGCACCGCCTACAGCGAGGTCATGGTCCCGCTGCGATCCAAAGGTGAGATCGCCGGATGTGTCGCCTTTCGCTCACCCCAGGCAGACGCTTTTGCGGACGCGATCCACCCCATCCTCTACGAGCTGGCCAACCTGGGCGGCATGGCCATCAGCAACTCCATCGCTCACTCCGGGGCGGCCGGACAGGCCCGCCACCTGGATCTGCTTTTGAACTCGCTGTCGGAGGTTTCGCGAATGCTGACCGCCACCACGGAGGGCCCCGCCGCGCTCGAGCGCCGGGTGGTGGAGACGGTGGCGAACCTGTTCTCCAGCGAGGTGGCCATCCTGACCCGCGTGGAGGACGGGGGTCACCGGGTCGTCGCCGGCTTTGGCGGCCCCGCCGCGGGTGCCTCGCGCGAGACCGGCATCCTCATCACGCCGGGCGCCGGACTGATCGGCGCCGTCGCGCTGCAGCAGAGCACGGTGCGGCTGAGCGACGTGCCGGAGCGCGACCTGCTGCCCAGCCTTCCCAGCGGCGCCCGCGCCGACGTCAGCAGCGGCCTGGTCGCCCCCATGTTCCTGGACGGCGTGTTCGGTGGCGCGCTGGCGGTCTTCGGCACCCGTGCCTACGACGACAGCGAGACGTCGGTCTTGACCACCATCGCCAACCAGGTCGCGGTGGCGCTTCGCAACGCCGAGCTCTTTGATCGAACCCAGCGCAACATCTGGGAGCTGAGCAACCTGCACGAGGGCTTGCAGGCGATCGCCTCCAGCCTCGACCTGCAGCAGGTCCTCGACAGCATCCTCTCCAAGGCGGCGATGGTCTCGAGCGCTCAGATCGGCTCGATCATGCTGCTGGAGGAGGGCCGCCTCCAGGTGCGCGCGATCCATGGCACCGACGCACCGACGGCGGAGACCCTCACCTTCGGCATAGGCCAGGGAATCGCCGGCCAGGTGCTCGCCACCGGCGAGGCGGTGCTCGCCAACGACGTGGGCAGCCATCCCAGCTTCCAGGCCCCCGAGGCGGGCGGGATCGTTCCCAAGGCGCTTCTCTGCGTCCCCATGAAGCTCGGCGACGAGGTCATCGGGGTGATCAACCTGTCCAACTACCTGCGCACCAATGTCTTCGACAACGACGCGGTGAGGGTGGTGTCGTCGCTGGCCAGCCAGACATCGATCGCGGTCCAGAACGCACGCCTCTACCAGCACCTGCGGGCCGAACGCGACCGCATCATCAGCCTCGAAGAGGTGCTGCGCCAGGACCTTGCCCGGGACCTGCACGACGGGCCGGTGCAGCGCCTGGCGGGGATGTCGATGAACATCGAGGTGATCAAGAACCTGCTTCGGGGCCAGCCTGACAAGGCCATCGAGGAGCTGGCCGAGCTGGACGACCTGGTGCGGATGACTATCAAGGAGGCCCGCACCATGCTCTTCGAGCTCCGTCCGCTGGTGCTCGAGACACAGGGACTGCCGGCGGCCCTGGAGTCCTACGCGGAGCAGTTCGAGGCCAGCGCCCGGCTCGCCGTCGAGCTTGACGTTCCCGAGGAGTTCGACCGCCCCACGCCGCTGGTCGAACAGACCATCTTTTCGATCATCCAGGAGGCGCTTGGCAACGTGCGCAAGCATGCCCACGCCACCAAGGTGGAAGTCGGCCTCCAGGTCGAGGGCGACGACCTGGTCGGGAAGGTCCGGGACAACGGCAGGGGCTTCGACCTTCGCGCTACCCAGGAGGGCTACGCCCAGCGCGCCTCTCAGTCGCTGGGAATGGTCAACATGTACGAGCGCGCCGAGCGGGTGGGCGGCCGGATCGAGATCGATTCGTCGCCCGGAAACGGCACCACCGTGACGATCACGGTTCCGCGACGCCACCTCGAAGTCCACAGCTCCGCGGCGGCCGCTTCCTGACCCCGCACACCCCGCCGAGGGGTGCGTTTCGCCGCCGCGATAGCGACTCCCCACCTTGATAAACTGCGGGCAATGAGTCTGCGCCGTCCGGGCAGCCTGAGGTGGCTCCAGCCCGGTCTCCATATCAAGCGCTGGCTGTTGTTGATGGGCCTCGGCGTGGCGATCCTCAGCTTCGGGGCGGCCTACGCCGTCAGAGGCGCGTACGCCAGCGACTTCAGGTTCACAGGGATCTCAGCCAACCTGCGCTACCTGACCCTGGCGGTCTTGCCGAACTGGCTGCGGGCGCTGATCTTCGCCACCCTCGGAGTGAGCCTGCTGGTGATTTCGCTACGGCAGCTGAGCCGGGCCATGCTGGTCCCCTTCCTCAAGGGCGGCGAGGACCTGGCCGACGTCTATTACAAGCACCGCACCATCAGCAAGGGGCCGCGGGTGGTTTCGCTGGGCGGCGGCACGGGGCTGTCGGCGCTGCTCCGCGGCCTCAAGGAGTACACCGGCAACCTCACCGCGATCGTCACGGTCGCCGACGACGGAGGTTCCTCGGGGAAGCTGCGCGAGCAATACCGGATTCTGCCCCCCGGCGACTTCCGGCAGTGCCTCACGGCGCTGGCCGAGACCGAGCCCCTGATGAGCCAGCTCTTCCAGCATCGCTTCACCGAGGGCTCCCTGGACGGGCACGCGTTCGGCAACCTCTTCATCATGGCGATGGCCGAGATCACCGGCGACTTCGAACACGCACTGCGAGAGTCGGGCAAGGTTCTTGCCGTCCGCGGCACCATCCTGCCGTCCACGCTCCACGACGTGGTCCTGGTGGCGGAGCTCGAAGACGGCCAAGAAGCCGTCGGCGAATCACGGATCCCGCTCTCGCTGATGCCCATCAGGCACGTCTACCTGGAACCGCGCCACGCCCTGCTCAACCCGGAAGCGGAACAGGCAATCCTCAACGCCGAGCTGATCACCGTGGGTCCGGGGAGTCTGTACACGAGCATCCTGCCCAACCTGCTGGTGGAGGGCATGGTCACCACCCTCAAGGCCTCCAAGGCGGCCAAGGTCTACATCTGCAACGTGGCGACACAGAAGGGTGAAACCGACCACTTCACCGTCGGTGAGCACCTCGACGCGCTTGAGAGGCACGTCGGACCGGGCCTATTTCAACACGTTCTCGTCAACTCCAACATGAACCACCCGCTGCCGCCCTCAGCCCTTGCCGCGGGGGCGACGCACGTCCTCTTCGATCGCGACAGCGTTGCCAAGCACGGGGTGCGAATCTCGCTGGCCGACGTGGTCTCGGCGCAGATCAGCACCCACCACGATTCCGACAAGCTGAGCCGGGCGATCATGAAGCAGATCTACAAGAAGTAGACAAACCTCAGCGTAGTTAAACTCTCCGGGCCACTTAGACAAGGAGAGTCAGTTGCCTGAAGGGAAAGCCTGTTGATCGCCGAGCAGCAGCTGAGCACGGAGCAACGCGAGATCGTGGGGATGGTCCGGACCTTCGTCGAGAAGGAGATCATGCCGGTCCAGCACGACCTCGAGCACGACAACGTCTACCCCGACGAGATCGTCAGGCAGATGAAGGAGCTGGGCCTCTTCGGGCTGGCCATCCCCGAGGAGTTCGGCGGCGGTGGCGTGAACTTCAAGACCTACGCGCTCTGCATCGAGGAGATTTGCCGCGGCTGGATGTCGATCGCGGGCGTGATCAACACCCACTTCATCACCGCCTACATGATTGGCGAGTTCGGCACCGACGAGCAGAAGCAACGCTTCCTGCCGAAGATGGCGACCGGCGAGTACCACATGGCCTACTCGATGTCGGAGCCCGGCGCCGGCAGCGACGTCCAGGCCATTCGCACCAAGGCCAAGCGCGACGGCGACGACTACGTCATCAACGGCGAGAAGATGTGGGTCACCAACGGCGAGCGCTCGACGCACGTGGCGGTGCTGGTGAAGACCGACCCCGAGGCCAACCCGCCGCACAAGGGGATGAGCACCTTCATCGCCGCCAAGGGTGAAGGGCTCACCGTCAGCAAGCCGATCGACAAGCTCGGCTACAAGGGCGTGGAGACGACGGCGCTGTCCTTCGAGGACTACCGCGTGCCGGCGACGGACCTGCTCGGCGGCGTCGAGGGCGTCGGCTTCAAGCACATGATGTCGGGGATCGAGGTGGGGCGCATCAACGTCGCCGCGCGCGGCGTCGGCGTCGCCCGCCGCGCCTTCGAGGAGTCGATCCGCTACGCCCAGGAGCGCCAGTCGATGGGCAAGCCGATCGCCCAGCACCAGGCGATCCAGTTCCACCTCGCCAACATGGCCACCAAGATCGAGGCAGCCCACCTGCTCACGATGGCGGCGGCGGAGAAGAAGGACCGCGGCGAGCGGGCCGACCTTGAGGCCGGCATGGCCAAGCTGTTCGCGTCGGAGACGTGCTACGAGTGCGCCACCGACGCGCTGCGCGTATTCGGAGGCTACGGTTTCAGCAAGGAGTACCCGGTGGAGCAGCTCTATCGGGACGCGCCGCTGCTGATGATCGGAGAAGGCACCAGCGAGATCCAGCGCATAGTGATCGCCCGGCGGCTGCTCGAGGAGTACGCGATCAAGTGACGGAGCAGGCGGCGACTTGACTCAGTTCGGGCGTTACTGCGAAGAGTTCGAATCCGGCGGGAAAATTGGGCCGGAGGCCCCCGCCGGATATAGCCGGCGCAACGGAGTTGCGCTGGCGTACGCGCCGGGTAGCAAGAAGCGAGAGGCCGCCGATGGAGTTTGGTAGGTACTACGAAGATTTCGAGGTGGGGGCGACATACAAGCACTGGCCCGGCAAGACCGTCACCGAGGCCGACGACATGCTCTTCTGCGCCCTGACGATGAACCAGCACCCGCTGCACTCGGACGCCTTCTACGCCGAGACCAAGACGCAGTTCGGCAAAAACGTCGCGGTAGGGAACTACGTCTACTCGTTGGTGCTAGGGATGAGCGTTCCCGACATCTCGGGCAAGGCCATCGCCAACCTGGAGATCGAGTCCCTCAAGCACGAGAACCCCACCTTCCACGGCGACACGATCTACGCCGAAACCACGGTGCTGGAGAAGAAGGAATCGACGTCCAAGCCGGACCGGGGGATCGTCTATGTCGAGACCCGTGGGTTTAACCAGCGCGGCGAGCGAGTTTGCATCTACCGGCGCCGGGTGATGGTGCCCAAAAGGGAGCACTTCCCCGATCTGCAGCCGCAAGATCTGACACCCGAGCAATCACGCGAGGCGGGGCTCATCAGCGAATAGCGCGCACCTTCTTGTCAGTTGCGCGCCAATTCAAGAAGCGTGTCTTGTATCGCTTGCAGAGTGCTGTACGACGTGTTACAGATAGGCCGCAGAAGCAGCCGACGGACACGCCTGGCGGCACCGGAGGCGGCGCCGAGGAAATAGTGAGAGGAGTACGTCGTGGATTTTCTTGAAACCCTGCTTCACCCTCCATTCGAGGCGGATCCGCCGGTGAAGCTTAACGTCAGCGCCAAGACCGTCGGACTAATCACCGCAATCCTTTCAGGCATCGGAATCCTGCTCTATCTGGCGGGAATTGGGGTCGTGACCGCTATCGGTTCACAGGAGACGGTCCTCGGTATCCCCACGGGCGTACACCCAGGCATCCTTGTCGTGGCGTTGCTCGGACTCCTCGCTGGCATGCTGGCCGACGCACTGGCGCTTTTTGGCGGATACCGCATGTACGAGGAGAATCCCGAGGGGAAGCGACTCGTGATCTACGGCCTGGCCGTCTCCGCAGTGGCAAGCATCGTTTTCGACATTGGGACGGCCCGTGTCGGAGGATTCATTTTCACGCTCGTCGTCAATTTCATCATTTACTACATCGTCATCATCAGCCGTTTCCCCAACGAGGCGCCGCTGGTGGCCGCCGGCAGCGTCCCGCCGCCTCCGCCGCCTTCGTCCCCCCCGCCTCCACCACCGTCGTCGTACGAGCCGCCGCCGCCTCCGCCGCCACCGCCGGCAGAATAGAAAGCCCTCACCGCATCAGAGACTGCCCGGCCGCGGGCTCCTCGGCGGCCGGGTAGTTCCTTTTAACGCAACCCCCTGACCCAACCCTCTAAACCAAGCCTCTCGAAAGGAGTACCGATGGCAGCCCAGAAACCCGACAAATCGCTCGCCTGGACCGATGACGACGCCGCGGCAAAACTCTTGGCGCGCGACCCGATGGCGCTGCTGATCGGCTTCCTTCTCGACCAGCAGGTGCCGATGGAATGGGCGTTCGGCGCCCCGGAGACCCTGCGGCGGCGGATCGGGGGCAAGCTTGACCCGAAGAAGATCGCCGCCATGGACGAGCTGGCGCTGGTAGAGGCGTTCGTGGCCAAGCCTCCCCTGCACCGCTACCCCGCCAGCATGGCGCGACGAACCAGGACCATGGCGCAGCGCATTGTCGACGACTACGGCGGTGACGCGGCAAACATCTGGACGACGGCGGCAGACGCAAGCGAGGTCAGCCGCCGGATCGCCAAGCTCCCCGGCTTCAGCGCCAACAAGGCCCGCGTCATCATCGGCAGCCTGGCCAAGCGGCTGGCGGTGCCAATTCCCGGTTGGGAAGGCTATTCGCCAGACTGGTTTAGCCTCGCCGACGTCGACAGCAAGGAGGCCCTGCTCAAATATCGCGGCCTGAAGCGCGCGGCCAAGGCGTCGGGAAACTGGCCCCCCGGGTCGGCCAAAGCCAAGAAGGCGCCCGCAAGGAAGGCTGCGCCAAAGAAGACGGCCAGCCGGACAGCCGCCGGAAAGGCGGCGGCCGGAAAGGCGGCGGCCGGCAAGGCGGCGGCCGGCAAGAGCTAGCGGAGCAGCACCACCAGGTCTACTTCTACGGGGACCCCAAGGGGAAGCTCCGCGACGCCCACCGCGGTGCGGGCGCACCGGCCAGAATCGCCGAAGGCCTCGATCAGCAGCTGGGAGGCCGCGTTCATCACGCCAGGCTGGTCGGTGAAGCCGGGAGCGCTGGCGACGTAGCCCACCAGGCGCACCACTCGCATCACCCGCCGAAGCGATCCTGTCTCAGCGCGGACCGACGCCAGAGCGTTGACGACCGCGATCCTTGCGGCGGCCTGTGCCTGCTCCAGGCTGACCTCGGCGCCGACCTTGCCGGCATGGGTCAGGGCGCCGTCGCGCACCGGCACCGCGCCCGAGGTGAAGACCAGGTCGCCGGCTCGCACCGCCGGCACATACAGTCCGCCGACGAAGAGGTTCTCCGGCAAGGCATAGCCCAGCCCGGCCAGCCGGGTTTCGGGGTCCGGTACCTCGAGCTCGCTCACCCGACGGTGGTCAGACGATTGCCAGCGCGCGGTACTCGCCGAATACCTCGCGCATCACACCACAGATCTCGCCGAGGGTCGCGTACGCTCGCACCGCCTCCAGGATCGGCGGCATCAGGTCGGCCTTGCCGTCCTCGGCGGCGGCGCGAAGGGTCTTGAGCGAGGCCTCCACGGCGGCGCCGTCGCGGCTGGCGCGCTGCTGGTTGAGCTTGGCGACCTGGGCCTTCTCCAGGGCGGGGTTGTCGGCGCGGAAGAACGGATGTGGCTCCTCTCCCTCGTCGCGGTACTTGTTGACGCCGACGACGACGCGCTCCCCCGACTCGACCGCCTTCTCGAACTTGTAGGACTCCTCCTGGATCCAGCGCTGGTAGTAGCCGGACTCGATCGCCGCCACCGCCCCGCCGATCTCCTTCTCGATCTTGTCGAGCTCGGCCCACGCCAGGCGCTCGAGCTCGCTGGTGAGATGCTCGACGTAGTAGCTGCCGGCCATCGGGTCAACGGTGTCGGTCACGCCGATCTCCTCGGCGATGATCTGCTGCGTCCGCACCGCGATCGTCTGCGCCTTCTCGGTGGGGATCGCGAGGGCCTCGTCGTAGCAGCTCAGCGCCATCGACTGGACGCCGCCGAGCACCGCCGACAGCGCCTGGAGCGCGGCGCGCGTGATGTTGTTCTCGGGCTGCTGGGCGGTCAGCAACGAGCCCCCGGTCTGGGTATGGGTCCGCAGCATCCAGCTGCCCGGCTGGGTGGCGTGGTAGCGCTCTCGCATCAGCTTGGCCCACATCCGTCGCAGCGCGCGGTACTTGGCGATCTCCTCGAAGAAATCGATGTGGGTGTTGAAGATCCAGCTGAGGCGGCCGGCGAATTCGTCGACGTCGATCCCACGCTCCAGGGTGGCGTCGATGTAGGCCATCGCGTTGGCGAAGCTGAAGGCGATCTCCTGGACCGCGGTGGAGCCAGCCTCGCGCATGTGATACCCGCTCAGCGAGATCGCGTTGAACTTGGGGACGTGGCGGGCACAGTGTGCGATCAGGTCGGCGGCCAGCCGCAGCGACGGCCCCGGCGGGTAGATGAAGGTGCCGCGCGCCACGTACTCCTTGAGGACGTCGTTCTGGGTGGTGGCGTTGATCTGCTCCGGGGCGGCGCCCTGCTTCTCGGCCACCACGATGTACATCGCCGCCAGTACCGGCGCGGGGGCGTTGATGGTCATCGAGGTGGAGACCTCGGCCAGCGGGATGCCGTCGAAGAGCGTCTCCATGTCCGCCAGCGAATCGATCGCCACGCCGACCTGGCCCACCTCGCCGGCGGCGCGCTCGTCGTCGGAGTCCATGCCCATCTGGGTAGGCAGGTCGAAGGCGACCGACAACCCCGGCTGGCCGTTGTCGAGCAGGAATTTGAATCTCTTGTTCGACTCCTCGGCTGTGCCGAAGCCGGCGTACTGGCGGATCGACCAGGCCTGGCCCCGGTACATGTTGGGTCGGATGCCGCGGGTGAAGGGGTACTGCCCGGGCATGCCCAGGTCCCGCTCGTAGTCCAGGTCTGCGACGTCTGCGGGGGTGTAGACGACGTCGACGGGGAGGCCGGATGGGGTCTCGAAGCTGGGCTTGCGCTCGCCGCGCGCCAGCGATTTCGACAGGGGACCCTTCTCCCACTCCTGGCGAAGCTGCTGCAGACGCCCCAGGTTGAGGCCGCTCCGGGGGGCGGCGCCACCCACGGGCGCCTTTTCAGCCTGAGCCATCAGTCCAGTCTAGTTCAGGGCCGGACTGGAAACCGCTACCTGGTCGGGGTCCAGCCCGCCAGTTCCTCGAGCAATTACAGAATGTCTAGAATGTGTGAATTGTATATACATTTCGAGAAATCGTGAATTCAGAGAGCCCATCCGGGCAGGGTGCAGGGGTGCGCATCAGGACCGCATTGCTGGCGTGGCCTGGGGTCACCACCGAACCCCACCGCTTTGGCGGAATCGAGTACCGCTACGGTCGCAAGGAGATGGGCCACGTCCACGGCGATCGGCTGGCTGATCTGCCTTTCCCACGCAAGATCCACGACGAGCTGATCGCCGCCGGCAGGGCCCAGCTTCACCACGTACTGCCGGACACCGGGTGGGTCAGTCGCTGGATCTCATCGGCTGACGAGGCCGACGACGTGATCGCGCTGTTCAGGATCAACTACGACCGCTACAGCGCCGGCGCGCCCGAAGCCGGCGCCGGAACGGATCCCGAGGCCGACCCCGAAGCCGGCAGCCGCGGTCCCGAGGTCCAGGTCTAAGCGCTCTTCCCCAGCCCGGCTTTCTCGGCCTGCACCAGGATGCTGGTCTTGCCCGTGTGGGCGTTCTCATACATCTTCTGGTGGGCCTCGGCGACGCCATCCCATGGAAGCGTTTCCGACAGCACCGGCTTGATCTTCTTCTCGATGATCAGCTGGTTGGCGGCGGTTGCCTCGTAGGCGTTGGCGAAGTGGCTGCCGATGATCCGTTTCTGGCGCATCCACAGATGACGGACGTCGAAGTCCAGCTGGTAGCCGCTGGTGGCGCCGACGATCACGATCTTGCCGAAGCGCGAGCAGACCAGCACCGATGTCGGGAAGGTGGCCTGGCCGACGTGCTCGAAGACGATGTTTGGCTCCTTGCCGTCGAAGTAGGTGCGCAGCTCCTTGCGGAAGCGGTAGGACTCCTTGAGCCGCGCGGCCTCCTCCTCCTCGGTCTCGTTACCGGTGCGCTCGAAGGCATAGTCCTTGCGATTGATGGCGCCGACGGCGCCGAGGTCGAGGATCATCTGCTTCTTGTCCTCGCTGGACACGACGCCGACGGCGTTGGCGCCCACCAGCTTGCAGAGCTGGATGCCGAAGACACCGAGCCCCCCGGCCGCGCCCCAGACCAGGACGTTGTCTCCCGGCTTCATCTCGCACTGGTCGATGAGCATGCGGTAGGCGGTGAAATAGGTCAGCGCGTAGCTGGCGGCCTCCTCCCATGTGAGGTGCTTGGGCTTGGCCACCAGCTGCTGGGACTGCACCTTTGTGAACTGCGCGAAGGAGCCCCAGGTCGTCTCGTAGCCCCAGATCTTCTGCCACTGGCAGGCCAGCGGGTCCAGTCCGTTGCACTCCGGGCACTCGCCACAGCTCTGGTTGCAATGGATGACTACTTCGTCGCCCGGCTTCCAGCGCCTGACATTGGAGCCGACATTCCAGACGATGCCGCTGGCGTCGGAGCCGCCGATGTGGTGGTCGAACTCGGGGTGCGAGTCGAACACCGAGACGGGTGAGCCCAGGGCGGCCCAGACGTTGTTGAAGTTCACGCCGGCGGCCATCACCATCACGATGACCTCGTCGGCGCCCGGCTCCGGAACCTCGATGTCCTCCTGCTGGAATGCCGTCAGGGGCTCACCTTCGCGCTCGCGCCGGATGACCCAGGCGCGCATCTTCCGGGGCAGGTTGCCCGGCTCCAGATCGGTCGGAACCTGGCCGATCGGGATCTGCTCGACGCTTCTGTCGGAAGTCACATTGGTCTCGGCAATCGCCATCTCAAATCCTCTTCCTCGTTGCAAGACGGGGCCTAAATGGTACTTGGCAACGCGATATCCTCGCCCCACGATGGCAGGCAGCGCGAATGGGACCGAGATGCCGATCTGGCAGGAGCCGCCACCTGTGGTCCACACCAGCATGGAGTGGCTCAAGCTCCCCGGCCTGGAACGGCTCCGGGCGACCAAGCTGGAGAGCAACTACCCACCGGCGCCGTACAGCCGTCTGACCGGCGCCCGGCCGGTCGAGTACGGCGAGGGCTCAACGGTTTTTGAGATGCCGGTCTCGCCGTGGTTGCAGGGGTCCACGGGAGTGCTTCCCGGGGGCGTCATGGCCTTCCTCGCCGACAGCCCGCTGGGCGGCGCGGTGATGACGATGAACCCGCCGGGTGTCGTCATCACCACCAGCGAGCTGTCGATGAACTACCTCAGACCGGCGACGCTGGCCTCGCGCCACCTGCGGGCGCGAAGCAAGGCCGTTCACCTGGGCCGCTCCTTTGCGCTCTCGGAGGTGTACATCGATGACGCTGACGGCGTCCTCCTGGCGCACGGCACCGCCCGCAACCTGATGGTCAAGCTGCCGGTGCCGGAGGGGCCGTTCCGGCAGCCTGTCTACAACGACCCCGAGCCCGAGCTGCCCGACCCCTATCTCCGCCCGCCACGGGGCGCGGTGCTGCCGGCGGAGGTCTGGCGCGACCTCAGCGGCCTCGAGATCCAGCGCCGCCAGATCGCCGGCGACCTGCCGCCCTCGCCGTTCATGGAGCTGTTCGGCATCCGCCGCGTCGCCGCCGCCGAGGGCGAGGCGACGATCGCCTGCACCGCCAACGGCTGGCTCTCCTCGCCGGTGCGGCGGCAGTATGGCGGGGCGCTGGCGCTGCTGGCGGACACCGCCCTGACCTCGGCGGCCCAGACCACGGTGCCCGCGGGGACGGCAATCGCCCCACTCGACTTGCGCATCCAGTACCTGCGCCCGCTGATGCCCGACGGCGGCGAGATAAAGGTGACCGCCCGAGTCTTCCATCGCGGCAAGACGATGGGCGTCGTCAACTCCGAGCTGCTCAACCCGGAGGGCAAGGTGGCCGCGACGGCGACATCGACCTTCCTGGTGATGCCCGAGTTCAACTGGGCCTCAGACGCGTGGGTTGTGCCCGCCGACGAGGCGGAGGTGACCGACCAGGTCGAGGTGGCCGGAGACGACTGACCGGCCGAGCGCCGGAAGGTTGCTGGCGCTGGCGGCGTTCGGCGTGCTTCTGGCGGTCAGCGCCTGGCGCCGGCTGCTGCAGCTCGGGCGACTTTCCTACGACTACGACGAAGGCGCTTACTGGCAGTCGCTGGAGTCGATGCGGCACGGCCATCGCCTCTTCGGCGAGGTCTTCAGCTCCCAGCCCCCGGGCTTTCTGGGCACCCTCTCCGCTGTCTACAACCTGCTGGGCGGCGGCATCGTCGCCGGACGGCTGCCGGTGCTGGTCGGCTCGCTGCTGGCGCTGGTGGCGGTTTTCGTGATCGGACGGGTCCTCGCCGGTACCTGGGCGGGGATCCTGGCGATGGCGCTGCTGGCCTTCGACCCGCTCTTCCTGGCGCTGTCGGATCGACTCCAGGCGGATCTGCCCTGCGTCGTCCTCGGGCTGCTCGCGGTGGCGGTGGCGGCCGAGGCTTCCCGACGCGAATGGGGATCGCAGGGTTGGGCGTGGGCGGTGGTGGGAGCGCTGCTCGGCCTCAGCGTCATGACCAAGCTGCTGGGCGTCGTGTTCGTGGTCCCGGCCGCCTGGTTCGTGCTCGGCTCAGCGCCCCACGCCTGGCAACGGCTGGGAATGGCGGTGGCTGGTGGACTGGGGGCCGTGGCGCTCCTGCTGGCACCGTACGCGGACCAGCTGAGCGCGATCTACAGCCAGGCGATCGGCCTGCACGTGACCACGCGCAGCTCGGAACCCCAGAGCCTCACCGAGAAGATCCAGCGGATCCGGGACTCCGGCCCGCAGCTGCTGCCCGCCCTTGTGGCGCTGGTGGGTGCCGTCGCTGGGGCGGTGCGTCGCGCCGGATGGATCGGAATGCTCCTCGCCTGGCTGCTGGCGGCCCTGGCGGTGGACCTGGCCCAGGGCCCGTTGTTCATCCACCATCTCGTCGTCTTGTCGGCCCCGCTCTGCCTTCTCGCGGGGGCCGCGCCGGGATTGGTGCTGGAAGCGCTCGACGGGCGGCGACAGCGCTTGGGGATCCGGCCATCGGCGTTGACCCTGGTCGTCGCGGCGTTGGGGCCTGCGCTCGCTCTAGGCCTGGGCGTGGTGGCGATGACCTCGCCGCTGCCTGCCGAAGACCCCACCGCGCAGCCGGCGATCACCGCCATCCAACGCTACGTCTCGCCGGGCTCGTACGTCGTCACCGACCAGCTGTTCGCGGCGGCCTGGACCGGCCACCCGACGGCCCCCAACCTGGTCGATGTCTCCCTGGCCAGGATCACCTCCGGGGAGCTGACCCCCGCCGAGGTGGAAGCCGGCGCCGAGCAGAGCGATGCCCGGGCGGTGATCTTCTCGACCGGACGGCTGTCGACCCTGACGGGTTTTCGAGACTGGGTCGGCAGGAGATTCCGGCTGGTGTACGACGGCGGTGGTGGTTTGCAGGTCTGGGTACGCTGACCGAGAATTGAGCCTCTCGCGAAGGCGGAGGGAGGTCTAGGGATGAAGGTTTTCGTGACCGGGGCCACCGGTTTCATCGGGTCGGAGGTCGCCCGGCGCCTGCGCCAGCGCGGCGATGACGTCGTCGCCCTGGTCCGAGACAGGTCCGGAGCGGGAGGGCTCGAGGAGATCGGCTGCCAGCTGGTCGAGGGAGACCTGGACAGCGCGGGGGCGATCGCCGGCGGGATGCGGGGCTGCGACGCCGCCATCCACCTCGCGGCGATGTACGAGGTCGGCATCCCCAAGTCCCGGCGCCCGGCGATGTACGCCGCCAACGTCGAGGGCACCCGGACCATCCTCGGAACCGCGCTCGAGCTCGAGATCCCCAAGGTCGTCTACGTCTCCACGGTGAACGCCTTTGGCAACACCGAGGGGCAGGTCGTCGACGAGACCCACCAGCACACCGAGCGCTACGTCTCCTACTACGACGAGACCAAGCACCTCGCCCACAAGCTGGCCAGGGAGATGATCGACAAAGGACTGCGGCTGGTCATCGTCCAGCCCGGAGGCGTCTACGGCCCGGGCGACACCTCGCCGCAGGGCCGGCTGATCACGCAGTTCCTCGACGGCAAACTGCCCGCGATGATGTTCCCCGACACCGGGATCAACATGGTCCATCGCGACGACGTCGCCGATGGCATCCTCCTGGCCCTCGACAAGGGCAAGCCTGGCGAGGCGTATGTGCTCGGCGGCCAGATAACGACCATGGGCGAGGCGATCAGGACGCTGGGCAAAGTGGCAGGCCGGAAGCCACCCCGGATCACCGTGCCGACCGCGGTTATCAAGGCGGTGGCGCCGCTCGGTCCCGTCATCGGGCCGGCGCTGGGCCAGGGGCCCAACCTCCACGAGATCATCAGCGCGGTGGACGGCGTCACCTACTGGGCCAAGGACGACAAGGCCCGCCGGGAGCTGGGCTACTCACCCAGGGGCCTGGAGCAAGGCATGCGAGACATGCTCGAGGTCGAGGGTCGGCTGCCGGAGCAGGCGAGAGGCAAGAGCTAGCCCGAACCGGGGCCACACTTGGCGGCGCCACGAAATCGTCGGCTAAACTCACTCCCGTCTTCGGGCCTCGCGACCTAGGGCGCGGGCCGTTCCGATAGCCTGGGCCACTCGAGCCGGGCATGGAGGTTCCGCTTTGACGATCAGGCTCCGCCGCTCCTGTGTCGCCGTCCCCGGCAGCTCGGAGAAGATGCTCCGCAAAGCGGGTGAGAACGCCGCCTTCGGCGCCGACCAGTTCTTCCTCGACCTCGAAGACGCCGTCGCCCCCGGCGTCAAGGAGGCGGCCCGCGCCAACGTCGTCGCCGCCCTCAACGAGTACGAGTTCGGCAACGCCGTCCGCGTCGTCAGGGTCAACGCCGCCGACCATCCCAACAGCTACGGCGACATCATCTCGGTGATCGAGGGCGCGGGCAAGCGCCTCGACTGCCTGATGATCCCCAAGGTAGACAACGTCTCCCACGTCCACTTCGTGGACCGGCTGCTGGACCAGATGGAGACCAACCTCGGGCTCAAGAACCGGATTGGTCTGGAGCTCCAGATCGAGACCGCAGAGGGCCTGATCAACGTCAACGAGATCGCCGCCGCGTCGAGCCGCACCGAGACCATCATCTTCGGCCCCGGCGACTTCTCCGCCAACATCGGGATGCCGGCGCTTACCGTGGGCGCCATCGACGACCGCTACCCGGGCGACATCTGGCACCACGTCAACATGAGCATCCTGATGGCGGCGCGGGCCCACGGGCTGCAGGCCATCGACGGGCCGTACGCCCAGATCCGCGACGAGAAGGGGCTGCTCGAGGTGGCGATGCGGACCTACCTGATGGGCTTTGACGGCAAGTGGGCCCTCCATCCCGACCAGGTGGCGCCACTCAACCAGCTTTACACCCCCCCGCTGGAAGCGTACGAGCGAGCCGAGGGCATCATGGCCGCTTACAAGAAGGCCACCGAGGAGGACCACCTGGGGGCGGTCATGTTCGGGGACGAGATGATCGACGAGGCGAGCCGCAAGATGGCCGAGCAGCTGGCGATCAAGGGCAGGCTCTGCGGCCTGGACCAGAGACTGGCGGAGAAGAATTCGGGCGCTGCCGCCACCCCGGAGCCCGCCGCCGCGGGGGCGTCGGCGGGAGAACAGGCATGAAGGTTCGCTCTTACGTACCCGACGCCAAAGAGCTGATCTGGAATCCGTCGGCGGAGGAGCTCCGCGATCTCAGCGGCGAGATGCCCAACGCCCGCAAGTCGGAATTCGACAACTGGAACATCCAGTCCGCCGTCGACTCCCGCTCCAAGGCCTCGACCTACATCGTCAGCGACCACCCCGAGGAGCATCCCAGCCAGACCATCACCCGCGCCGAGGGCGAGCGCCTGGCGGCGATGCAGGACGAGTACATCGCCCAGAAGGAGATGCTCGTCATCGACGGCTACATCGGCAACGACGAGAACTTCCAGACCCCGACCCGACTGATCGTCGAGAAGCACAACGCCAACATCGCCGGGATGCAAAAGATCCTCTACTACCAGGCGGCGGAGGCGGGGGAGGATTTCGAGCCCGAGCTGACGGTCATCTACACGCCCAACCTGGCGGTGATGAGCTACCCCAACGAGCGGGTGATCGCCTGCGACCTGGAGACGAACATCACCCGCGTCTTCAACTCGGACTACTTCGGCGAGTCCAAGAAGGGCGGGCTCAGGATGTGGAACAAGCTGGTCTACGACCGCGGCGGCCTGCCCCTGCACGCCGGCTGCAAGGTTGTCCCGACCGACGCCGGAGACAAGGTGATCCTGGTCGTCGGGCTATCGGGCACGGGCAAGACCACCACCACATTCACCCGCCAGAACGACTCCAAGCCGGTTCAGGACGACTTCGTCGCGATGATGCCCGACGGTCGGATCTACGCCACCGAGAACGGCTGCTTCGCCAAGACCTTCGCGCTCGACGAGAAGTTCGAGCCCACCATCTACCACGCCGTGACCCGGCCCTCCGCCTACCTCGAGAACGTCTACCAGGACGAGAACGCCAAGGTCGACTTCTTCAACACCGACTACACCCAGAACGGCCGGGCGGTGTTCGCGATGCAAGATCTGGGCTGGAGCGCCGACGCCAGAGACATCAAGAAGGCGGACTTCCTGCTGATCCTCAACCGCAACGAGAACATCATCCCCGCGGTAGCCAAGTTGAGCCGGGCGCAGGCGGCGGCCTACTTCATGCTCGGTGAGACGCAGGGGACCAGCGCCGGCGGGGCCGACGAGGCGGGCAAGTTCCTCCGGGTGCCCGGCACCAACCCCTTCTTCCCGATCCTTCACGACCACCAGGGCAACCGCTTCCACGAGCTGCTCGAGAAGCACCAGTTCGAAGTTTTCCTGCTCAACACCGGAAGGGTCGGCGGCCCCGATTCGGACGATCGAAGCAAGAAGGTGGGCATCGACGACAGCTCCGCGGTGGTCAAGGCGATCGCCGAAGGGACGATCCAGTGGCAGACCGACCCCGACTTCGGCTACCAGGTCGCCGCGAGCCTTCCCGGCATCAGCGACGAGGAATTGCTTCGGCCCAAGGACCTCTACCAGCGCACCGGGCGCTCCGATGAGTACGCCTCAATGGTCGAGCGCTTCAAGGCTGAACGGAAGGAATTCCTGGCGCAGTTCCCCAGACTCGACCAAGAGATAATCGGCGCCATTTAACCGTTCCCTCAGGGGCCGTCATAAGGTACGGTCTGCTAGATTCGACCGTGCTCACTCGCCGTACTTTTGCGCCCCGACGTCTACACCTCTGGATCGGCGTGGCCGTGTGCGCGGTGACCGTTTTTAGCGCCGGAGCACGTGCCGCCGCGCCGCGAACCAGTGCTTTCTCGGAATCCGGCAGCTCGCAGCTGCTCAGCGACTCCACGACGCCGCTGCTGAGCTTCCTCTCGCCTTCGGCCCAGCTGGCGGCGGCGCCCCGGACCGCGTCGCTGGCTGTTCCGGCCTTCGGCGGCACTTTCCAGGTGCCCTATATCCAGACGTCGCCCAACCTCGACGTGACGGTCGCGGTACGGGGGCCCGCCGATCGCAGCATCGTCGACGTCATCCTGGACGCCGGCACCCCTGCCCAGCAGCTGGTGCGCCGGATGACGCCTCCCTGGACGGCGACATTTAGCGGCCTGTCTTACGGGGAGCACACCCTGACCGCCCGGCTCTACGTCCCCGAACCCGGCATCCCTCTGGCGGTGGCCCTTGACGCGCCCCCGCTCGCGCAGGCGTACCTCGACCACGTCGCCCGCGGCGATATCGTCGCCGCGCTCGGGGACTCGACCACCGAGGGATTGGGCGAAGGACCCTGGCAAGGAGCCGACCAGCAGCTGCTCGCCGGCGCCTACCCGGATTGGACGGCGGCGAGCGCCCGCCTCGCCGGTACGCACCCAGACTGGATCACAGCCGACTCGCGGACGTTCCCCCAGAACGGGCCCAATGTCGGCCCCCGGCCTTCGTTCATCGCAGAGCTGGCGCGGACCCTAACTGCGCAGACCGGCCACCCGGTGCTGGTGATCAATGACGGCTGGTCGGGGACGACCGCCGACGCCTACCTGCACATCTCCACCAGCACAGTCTTCGCCGACCAGATGAACCGAACCAAGCCGGACGCATGGGTCATGAACCTGGGCGTCAACGACGCCCTCGTGAAGCGCTCGCCGGCCGACTACATCGCCCGGCTGCAGGGGATCGTGACCAACCTCGAGACCCAATTCGGCGCCACCCCCGACCAGGTCCACGTCGCCTGTCCCAGCTACGCCAAACAACCTGAGCGCAACGCCCTCGAGTCGCAATACCTGGGCCCGATCGACCAGCTGCGCGCCCAGGACAAGCTGGGCGCCGCTCCCAACTTCTTCAGCGCCTTCCGGGACAACCAGGGCCTGATCGCGGACGAGGTCCACCCCAATTTTGCCGGCTACGCAGCGATGGGGCAGCTATGGGCGGCTGCGATTCAGGGCCACGGACAGGGCTGCGGCTGACTCCCGCGCAGGCCAGGTGACGCCAGCAGCGATCCGAGCTGCGGAGGACGCCGACGTGCCGGCTCTGCTGGAGCTCTGGCGCTCCGACGATGTTCATCCAACCGTCACCGACAATGACGACGCCGTCCTAACGTTCATCGCCGAGCGGCCAGGCTGCTTGCTTGTCGCTGCGTCGGAAACAGGACAGGTTGTGGGCTCGGTTCTCATCGGGTGGGACGGATGGCGCGGGTCGTTGTACCGGCTGGTAGTCCACAGCCGGTGGCGCCGCCAGGGCATTGGAACGGACTTGGTCCGTCGGGCGGTCGGGTTGCTGCAGGCTAAACGGTGTCACCGGGTGTCTATCCTGGTGGTCGCGACAGACGCAGGCGCGGTCGCGTTCTGGGAACGCTGTGGGGTGCTCGGCATCCTCCCCGACCCCTCCCCCAAGTTGCGTTTCGTAATCACCCAAACGGAGCAGCCAGAATAACCGCCTCCCCCACGCCGCCGCTCCCTGGTTAGGAGTTGAATGCGGGGCCCCATCGGACTAGTTTGGTAGGCAATGTGCCCAGTCGTGAGATCGGTTTAATCGGGACCGCGGCCCGAATCGTCCTGGGTCTGACTCTCTTCGCCCTTGGGGTCGTCGGCGGACGAGTCATGGTCGCAGATGGCCATCTGCAGACTGGTTTTGATCCTCTGTCGGTGGGACTCGGTGTGATGGCGTTTCCGGCTGCACTGCTGGGGTGGCAGTGGTTTCGGGCCCGCAATACGCCAGCCCGACTCGTGGCAACCGGTCCCGTCGCTACCGCTGTCAATATCCTGCTGTTCGTAGCCCTGGTTTTGACCCCGTTGTATGCGACCCCGCTGGCGTTCACGAGTGGTGCGGCGCTCATTTTCTACGGTGGGTCGATGTTGCTGGCAGCCCTGCGCGGATACGCCGGGTGTGAGGTGCTTGCGATCTCCAACTGGGTACTGAGACGCGACGATGAGATTGGTTGCCTCGTGCTGTCCCCGATCGATCGCCTGGAAGCCACCTTGCGACGATGAGCGGGGACCGGCTGGTCGACCTCGGACAACCGCGCCTCAGGCGCTAGCCTGCGTAAAGGACTCTTGACCTAAAACTCGGGGATGTCATTTGACGCGCACAATCCATCGGTGACGCAATCGGCGCTCCTGACTGCCGCGCGCAGGCGGCCGCTCGCTGCAGTCTTCCTCGTTGCCATCTTGGGCGTCGTGATCGGGTACGTCATCGTCGGGCTGGTGTTGACGATGAGCTCAACCCCGACACCTCCTCCGGGGGGCGTATCTGAGGCGAACGCCTCAGCCGCCGCGTCGGCCCATCAGGGTGGAGCTCCCGTGGTCAGGACCCATCTTGGGATTTGTGCCGAGGTAGTGCGCGGTTGGATCGGCGGCCCGAACTGCGGAGGCGATTGGGTTTGGGAGGTAGACGTAACCGGCGTCCAGTGCGCTCGGGTGGTGGTCGACAATAGGTCAGGGAATGTCCTCTGGTCGGTGCCGTGCCGCGGGCCGGGCTAGCCGCGGCTGACTGACTAACGCGACGGTGATGTCATTCGATCCTCGGCCCCCTGCTGAACCGGAGGGCGTGGGGCGGCGAGCGTCGGGCGCGAGGCCCGTGGCGAGGTTAGGCGAGGGCAGGCTCAGTATCGGATGAGGCGTTAGAACCGCATCGAGCCATGGGACTCGCGCCCGGCGATTGCCGCCGTATGCCCCCTAACTTCCTACATCCCCGGCGGAGCTTGGCTGAGCGTGAACTTCTCGGCCGGGGAGCCGCAGCTGGGGCAGGTCTCGGGTGGCTCGAAGCCGCGGTCGGTGAAGCCGCATTCGCCGCATTGCCACTGCCGGGTGGCGAAGAACTGGACGATGTCGGAGCGGCTGACGATGCCGATCAGCTTCTCGCCGTCCATCACCGGGACCCGCCGGATGCGGTGGGTGACGAAGAGCCGGGCGGCCTCTCCGACCGGCGCGTCGGCGGTGATGGTGATCGGCTCGCGGCTCATGATGTCGCCTACGGTCTTGCCCCGACGGTCGATGACGTCGAACTCGGAGACCACCCCGACCAGCTTGCCCTTGCTGTCCAGGACGGGCAGCCCGGTGATGCGATGGCGGGTCAGAATCGAGGTCAACTCGGCCACAGTGGCCGACTCTGAGATCTTCAAAACCTCGCGGGACATGATGTCACGGACGAGAACCATCAGTGAATAGTGCCGACTCTTAGGCCTTAGAGCAAGTGAAAGGCCCCAGGTTGGTGTGATTCGACCGGATATCATGCTTACCGCCCCGCTTGTCGCGGGCCCCAATCTTGCGCGAGCGGCGGCTGGTGCCTCGCACGCGCCCACGAGGATGAGATGGCGGAGATCGACAGGGTAAGTGTGATCGGCGCGGGCACGGTCGGGTCGCAGCTTGCGTATCAGTGCGCCCTCGCCGGGCTTCCCGTGAGGATGGTGTCCCGACGGGTCGAGACCCTGGAGAAGGGGGTGGCCAACGCTGAGCGCCTGCTCAAGCGCAGGGTCGAGAAAGGCACCCTCAGCCAGGAGGAGTGCGACGCCACCATGGGTCGGGTCCATCCCACCATCGACATGGAGGAAGGCGTCGGCGACGCCCAGATCGTGATCGAGGCGGTCGCCGAGGTGCTCGAGACCAAGCACGGGGTCTGGAAGCAGTTCGACGCCCTGGCCCCGGAGGAGGCGATCTTCGCCTCGACCAGCTCGACTATCGGCATCAGCCACCTGGCCCACGTCACCAACCGCCCCGACCGCTGCGTCAACGCCCATTTCTTCAACCCGGTGCTGTTGATGGACCTGGTCGAGGTGGTCCGCGGGCCGCACACCTCCGATGCCACCGTCGAGGCGACGATGGAGTTCTGCCGGCGGGTCAACCGCCACCCAGTGCTGGTCCAGAAGGAGAGCTACGGCTTCATCGTCAACCGCGTCGTCTTCACCGCTATCCGCGAGGCACTGAGGCTGCTCGACGACGGCGCCGCCACCGCCGAGGACATCGATGACGCCTGCGTACGGGGTTTGAACTGGCCGATGGGCCCGATCAAGCTGGCCGACTTCATCGGCCTCGACGTCATCCATGACGCCTGGCTGCTGGGCCGCGAGGAGATGCACGACGACGCCTGGACCCCGACCCCCGAGCTGGCTGAGCACGTCCAGGCGGGCGAGCTGGGGATGAAGAGCGGGCGCGGCTTCCTCGACCACGCCAAGAAGTAGCGCCTTGGCCAGCGCCATCGCCATCGTGGGCGGCACCGGCAAGGAAGGCCGCGGACTGGCCGCGCGCTGGTCGCGGGCCGGACGGGCGGTGGTGATCGGATCGAGGGACCCCGACCGCGCCCGATCGATCGCCGCCGAGGTGGCCGAGCTCAGCGGGGGCAGCGTCTTAGGCGCCACCAACGCCGAGGCCTGCGCAGCTGCCGAAGTGGTGGTCCTGGCGACGCCCTTCGAAGGCCTCGACGCCACCGTCAGCGCGCTGGCCGATCAGCTGCAGGACAGGCTGGTGGTGAGCGCCGTCATCCCCCTGCAGTTCGCCGACGGCGTCATCTCGACGCTGACGGTGGCGGAGGGGTCCGCGGCGGAGCTGGCCGCTGCCAGGTTGCCGGGCAGCCGCGTGGCGGCGGCGTTCCACAACGTCAGCTCGAAGCTGCTGCTGGACCTCGACCACCAGCTCGACGAGGACATCCCGGTGGCCGCCGACGACGCGGCGGACCGGGAGCTAGTCCTGGAGCTGTGCCGCGACCTCGGCGCTCACGGAGTTTCCGTCGGGCCGCTCAGCCTGGCCCGCTACCTCGAGGGCTACACCGCCGTGTTGCTCTCGGTCAACCGGCTGTACCGCACCCAGGCCGGCATCAGGTTCACCGGGCTTCCGTAGCCGGTCCGCGATCTTCTCCACCACCAGGTAGGCGATCGCCGCGAAGGCGATCCCAGCCAGGGCGTCGGCGAGGTAGTGCTCTCCCAGGTAGACGATGCTGAAGATGACGGCCAGGCACCAGAGCGCCAGCGGCCAGGCGCGCCGGCCCCAGAGCTTGACCGCGTAGAACAGTCCCAACACTGGGAATGCTGCGTGGAGCGATGGCATCGCGGCGACCTGATTGGGATTGAGATGCTGATAGAACCAGTCGGTCGAGCTGGGCAGGGTGTGGCTGATGATCTTCTCGACATGGGGCAGGTAGCCCTGCTGTGACGCCAGCCACGGCGGCGCCACCGGGACCAGCAGGTAGAAGACGAAGGCGGTGAAGCTCATCGCCAGCAGCGCGGCAGCGAACCTGCGGAAGAGGAAGCGGTCCTTGATCCAGAAGACGAAGCCGAGCGCCAGCGGGTAGGCGAAGTGGAGGAAGTAGAAGACCGTCGCCGCGACGTCCAGCGCGGATACCACGCCCGGCCTATAGAACGCCTGCTGCAGCCAGATCGTGGGCAGGTGGCCGAAGCTGATGAAGTCGTCGAAGTCGATGGGGTCGGTGTAGTGGACGCCGATCCCCGACGAGCCGGCCAGGCCCCGCAGGATCTCATATCCAAGGAACAGCGCCACGAAGGGCAGCCAGTCGACCACGAAGGCCTTCCAGCGACCCAGGGCGATCGCCCCCAGCAGCAGGACGATGACGTAGTAGTCGGGCGAAACCGAGATCCCGCGCCAGACCAGGAAGGCGGTGATGGCGACCACGTAGACGATCACCGCGGGCACCATGAAGGCGCGCGTACCGCTAGTTTGGAGTCGCATCGCAGCTATCAAACACCACCGGTCTCCGATCAGCCTGAAAAGACGGTGAGAGCATATCTTTGGCGCCGGCTTAGAGCGGCCTGAGAATCGGGTCCACGCGTGCTCTCCGCTGACCATCCCGTAATACGATCGGCGAATGAAAGATGCGACCGAGGGCAGGGTCCTGGTCGTCGACGACGAGCAGGGGATCGTCGACTTCCTGAAGCTGGGCCTGCAGTACGAGGGCTACGAGGTCCAATCGGCGCCCGACGGCAAGGCGGCCTTGATCGCGATCAGCGACTTCAAGCCCGACCTCGTGATCCTGGACATCGCGATGCCGCGGATGAACGGGCTCGAGGTATGCCGGGCGGTTCAGGGAGCCGACATGGGCATCCTCATCCTCAGCGCCCGAGACGGGCTGGAGGACCGGCTCCAGGGACTCGAGGTCGGCGCCGACGACTACCTGGTCAAGCCCTTCCACTTCGAGGAGCTGCTGGCGCGCGCCAAGGCCATCCTCCGGCGCCGGCGCCCCACCACCGGCGAGACCCTGCGGGTGGGCAAGCTCGTCCTCAATGACGGCACCCGCCAGGTCCACCTCTCCGATGCTCCCATCGAGCTGACGACGCGGGAGTTCGACCTGCTCAAGCTGCTGATGCAGCATCCCAACCAGGTCCTGCCCCGCGAGAAGATCCTGGACCAGGTCTGGGGATACAACTTCTACGGCGACGAGAACAATGTCGAGGTCTACATCCGCTACCTGCGGCAGAAGCTCGGGGATGAGGACCGGCAGCTGATCCAGACCGTCCGGGGGGTCGGCTACCGCATCGCTGCCGGCGCCTAGCCGCAGAGCCCCAGACGAATGAGCCTCCGGACCCGACTCTCGGTCCTCACCATCGGACTGCTCCTGGCGCTGCTGGTGGCGGGCGGCATCTTCCAGTACTTCGCGTTGGGCCAGTACCTCTTCCGGGACGGCGCGCAGGCGCTTGGCCAGCGCTATGACCAGACCCTGCGCGACCTCGCGTTGCGCGGCCGGGCCTGCGCCGCGGCCGGGCAGCTGGCATCCGGGACCGGGGCCGGCGCCACCGCCGGGACGGTGGGGAGCCGCCCCTCGCCCTTGATCTCGGGCGGGCAGGTGACCCCCGCCGCCGCGGACTGTATCGTCCGCGCCGCCGGCGGCCCGCTGGTGACGGCGGCGGTCATCGACGCCGGCGGCGGCGTGATCTCGTCGGCCCCCGACGGCGCCAGCCCGCCCACACTCGCCGCCGCCGACTACGCCGGCGCCCTCAACGGCCGGGCCAACAGCTACTACCTGGTCGGCGGCGGGTCAGACGAACAGCTGGTGGTGCTGCGCGTCCTCGGTTCCAGGGTCGGGCGCCGCCTGGGAGTGGTGCAGCTGAGCGAATCCACGTCGGCCTTGCGCCAGACCCAGACCCGGCTGCTGACGATCCTGGCGATCGCCACCGGCGCCCTGATGCTGCTGGCGGCGGTGCTCCTGCCGCTGCTGGTGCGTCGGGCGCTGGCGCCCCTGCATCGCGTCACCGAGGCGTCGGCCGAGCTGGCCGCCGGGAACTTCACCAAGCGGGTCGATGAACCGCCCACCAAGGACGAGCTGGGGAAGCTGGCCCGTTCGTTCAACCAGATGGCTTCCGCGGTCCAGCGGGCCTTCGCCATCAGGGCCGAAAGCGAGGCCGGCATGCGTCACTTCGTAGGCGACGCCTCCCACGAGCTCCGGACACCGCTGACAACCCTGCAAGGCCAGCTCGACCTTCTCGAACGAGGCGCGGCCGACGATCCCACCGCCCGGCAGGAGTCGCTGCGCTCGATGCATCGCGAGGTCAGGCGAATGTCCAGCCTGGTCGAGGACCTCCTCACCCTGACTCGCCTCGAGGGCGGCGGCGCCGCTGCCGCCAAGACGCGAGAGCCCGTTGATCTGGACGCTCTCATCAGCGACACCGTCGACGAGCAGTCGGTGCGGGCGCCGGGCCAGCAGGTCGAAATCGAGCTGGCATCGCCCGGCCAGGTCAGGACCCTGGGAGATCCTGATCAGCTCCGTCGGGCGGTCCTGAACCTGGCCAACAACGCCCTGGCGCACGCCCCCGGCGGGGTCCACACCTGGCGGTCGTCGGCCGACCAGAACCGGGTGGTCGTGAGCCTCAGCGACCAGGGCCCCGGGATCCCCGCGGAGGCATTGCCGCGGCTCTTCGACCGTTTCTACCGGGTGCCGGCGCCTGGGACCAGCGCCAACGGCAACGGGTCGGGACTCGGGCTGGCGATCGTGAAGTCGATCGTGGAGGCCCACGGCGGCAGCATCGAGGCGTCGAGCGGGCCGTCCGGGGCCACCATCACGATGCGGCTGCCGCGGGCGACCACCCCCTCCTGAGCCGGGCGGCGAACTCAGGCCCGGCGAACCACCTCAAAGCGAGCCCAATCCCCCTCGGTGCCCATCAGGCTCACTTCCTGCCCGTCCATCCGCAGCGAGCGCGGCACCTGCTCCTCGGGCTCGCCATGGTCGAGCCAGACCTCGAGCCGCTGGCCAACCTCCATCCGCTCCAGCCGCAGCCTGGTCTTGACGTAGTTGAGGGGGCAGCGGGTGCCGCGCAGGTCCAGGGGCTCGGCGTCCATCAGCCCTGGGGCAGGTAGCGGGCCAGCGGGCCGAACCACTGCGGGATGAGGGCGAACTGACCGGTGAAGAGCAAAAGGCCGACCACCACCAGCAGACCTCCCGAGGCCGACTCGACCAGGCGTGCGTGGGCATTGAGTTGGCGCATCACAGGCCGGACGCGGTCGAGCAGGAGCGACACCGTCAGGAACGGCACCGCCAGGCCGGCGCAGTAAAGCACCATCAGCCCGACTCCACCTACCAGATCGTGGGAGCTGGCGCGCAGGATGATGAAGGTCAGGATCGGGCCTACGCATGGCGTCCATCCGAGCCCGAAGGTCATCCCCACCAGCAGCGCCGACAGCGGGCTGCCGCCCTGGAGGCGATGCGCGATCGAGAGCCGGCCCTCTCGCTGCAGGAAGGGCACCCGGAACAAGCCCAGGAACTGAAGCCCCAGGAAGATGATGATCACCGCCCCGACTTCGGTCAGCAGGTTCTTGTAGTCGATCGGCAGGTCCACCACCAGCGCCCGGAAGACCGCGAACAGCAGGATGAAGACGGCCGAGAAGCCGGCCACGAAGATGCCTGCGTTGATCACCATCGTCCGCCGGTTGGTGCCGTTCTCAACGCTGGTCCCGCCCAGGTAGGCGAGGTACCCGGGCACCAGCGCCAGCACGCAGGGCGATAGGAAGGAGAGCAGGCCGCCTGCAAAGGCGGCGATCGGGTCGACGCTCGTGAGCATTTGCCGATCGAGTTTACGGGGCTGGGAACCGGACAGCCCCGGCGCCGATCAGGCTGGGGCTAGTGGATGCGGATGATCGCCGAAACCTGGACCGGGGCCGACTCGGGAAGCTCGCCGGTTGGAATCACGGTGCGGCGATGCCGTCCGGCGGAGCCGAAGACCTGGAAGAACTCCTCGGATGCTCCATCGGCGATCCGGCTGACGTTCTCAAAGCCGGGGCTGCAGCGGACCAGGACGTTGAGCTGCATCACCTGGGAAACGCGATCCAGGCTGCCGAGTTCCTCTCGGGTCAGCGCGATCAGGTTCTGCGCGCATAGCCTCGCCGCCTGGACGCCGGATCGGGCGGACAGCCCGGCGTCAATCGCCCCCGCGAACTTCATCTCGCCACCCCAGCGGGGCAGCATCGACGGCGTGTAAAGCATCTCGCCCACCTGGCGCAGCTCCTTCAGGTCCTCACTTCGAACTGGCGGCAAGGACAAAGTCAGCCCGCGGAGGGCTTGTTCGGGCGTCTGGGTCGACTCGAGGTAAGCGGCTGCGGGCATGACGTTGATGTCAGGTTATCCCCGGGCCTGCGAAAAGACGATGCGCCCGGCGCAAAGATTTATGAAGGTTCGTTTACGAACCTTCCTCCTGGATTTGGGAGCGGCGCCTGACGATGAAGAACCGCGCGACCAGTGCCAGAAGCAGCACGCCCACGATCACCAGAGCGACCGCGAGAGGGACATCGTTGCCGCCACCACCGGGTCCAGGGGGGCCTGGGCAGGTGGGCGACGGCGACGCCCTGGCGCCGGCGGAGGCCGAGGGGCTGGCGGCTGTTGGCGACGGCGACGGCGAAGGCGACGGAGCCGCGCTTCCCGAAGGACTTGCGGAGGCGGTGGTGACGATGGGGCTCGAGCAGGGCGAGGGCAGCACCACCGGGAAGCTGGCAATCACCCCAGGCGAGCTCGCCGCCAGCGGCGGGCAGTCGCTGTTGCCCTCGGGGCAGAGGCCGGATTCAGGCGAGCCCTGCGGCTGCGCCTGGGTGTCGCTGACCTGGTAGGGAACCACGGCCGGCTTGTCCGGGTTCCAGGCCACCGCAAACAGGGTGGCCGGCGAATCCCTTCCCACCGACAACGCGGTTACGGCTTTCTCGTTGAGTCCGGCGGAGAAGCCGACCCAGGTTCCGCCACGATCGGTGCTGCGCCAGACCCCGCCGCTGGCTCCACCTCCCCCATCGCTTGATGCGTAGAGGATGTTGGGGTCGGCAGGACTCAGGGCCAGGGCGCCGAAACCCTGCGCCGGCAGCCCCGACAGCTGGGACCAACTCTGTCCGTCATCGTCGCTCTTGTAGACGCCGCCACTGCCGGCGACGAACAGAGTTCGAAGGTTGTCCTGCTGGTGGACCGGTCCCGACGCGATCGAGCTGACCACCAGGTCGGAGGGCACGCCCTGCTTGAGTGGTGCCCACTGGCCGCTGAAGTCCTGGGCGCCAAGTAGCCGGGAACCGGGATTGCCACTGCCGTCGATGCCCGCCAGCACAATCACAGGCGGGTTGTACTTGGCGAAGGTGATGGAGCTCACGTCGAAGCCCTGAAGCCCCATAGGGAGCCAGTCCTTCCCCCCGTCGGTGGACTTGTAGACGCCATCCGAGGTCGCGATCAGGATGACGCCGTGGCCCAGCGCGATCGAGCGCACGTTGAGAGCGCCCTTGGCCAGGCCTTTGTTCAGCTCAGTCCACGTCTGCCCGCCATCGAGGCTTTTGAAAAAGCCCCCGCCGGCGGCACCCACATACATCGGCGGAGGACCGGTGGGCCCTTTGGCCGGGTCGATGGCCACCCGCCAGAGGTTTTTGGGCAGGGTGGTGGCGCCCACCGAATGCCAGGTCTTGCCGTCGTCGGTGCGAAGCAAGCCGTTACCGGTGGTGGCGACATAGGCGGTCGTGGGCGTGCCCGGATCGTTCACCACGCTGAACGACGGCGAGGTCGGCGGCAGGTGGCTGAGCTCCGCCCATTGCAGGTCGGCGCCCGCCGCCGGCATTGGCGCGGCCGCGCTGAACAGAATTGCGAGGAACGCGACGGCACCGGTAACGCGTGCTATGACGGCCATCCGCCGTCGAGTATAGGTGGGGTATTCCCGGTCGCCGCCGTGTCTTATGGATAATCCGAGGGTGAGTTCGGACGAGATCCTAGAGCGCCCCCAACTCAGCGCCTGGCGCCGGGCCGCGGTGAGCCTCATCAGTCAGCCTGACGCCACCAACGACGGCCCGGTACGGCTGGCGGTGGCCGCGGCGCTGTCGGGGGCGGCCGTGCTGTTCTTTCGCCAGCAGGCGCTTCCCGAACTGGTCGCCGCCGTCGTTGGAGCCCTCGCGATCGTGCTGGGGCTGTACCTCGGCTACCACCGCATCGGGCTGCGGCCGACGGGGCGGCTTTGGCCCGGGTTCAGCCGCGGCCTGGCCACCGCGCTGCTGCTCTTCTGTCTCTGCCCCCCAGGATTGCCGCCGAGCTTGATGCTGGTCCTGGCGGCACTGGCGGTACTTGTGGACGGCGCCCTTCGCGGGCTGGTGGTACCGCTGGCGATCGGCGGAGTGATGGTGGCGTGGCCCCTGGCATGGCTCTGGCACGTGCAGGCCGGGGCTGATTTCCTGGCGCCGTTCCAGCTCCGGTCGCAACTGGACCCGATCAGTCTGTGGACCAGGTTCCAGCTCGAGTTGGATCCGGCCCGCCTGTACGCCGGCAATGTCGCGGGGCCGCTGGGCGCGACATCGTTTGGACTGGTGGGCATCGGCTTCCTGGTGCTGGCGTTCCTACGCCGGGCTTCGTGGGCCTTTGTACTGGCGTTCTATGCCCCCATCGCGGTGGTGATGGCGGTCACGCACAATTCCCTGCCGGTCTACCTGATCAACGGCAGCGCGCTGCTGTGGGCGGGCATCGTAGGGGGTGAGACCCGGCGGCTGCCGCTGAGCAGTGCCTGGAGAGCCGGCGCCGGCGCAGCCGCGGGGTGTCTTGGCGCCTACCTGCTGCTTCGCGGCGGAGGGCCGGAATCCTACGGCTTCGCGATGATCGGGGCAGCGTTGCTGGTGTCCCTGTTCCAGCTGTTCGGCTTGTCCGGTTCACCGGCGGTGGTGTCGGCAGCCCATTCCGAACGCGAGAAGCCGGCTATGACCGGTGCTGCCTCGATACCGCAGCTGGTGGCGATGATCGTCTTCGCACCCCTCGGCCTCTTGCTGGTCTGGCGCGACCAGTCGTTGCCGCCATCGCAGCGACGGCTGCTGGGAGCGCTTGGGCTGGCGCTCTATATCGTGGTGCTTTCGGGGGCGCTGTTCTGGTTCTGGGAGCTGCGGCTGCCGGCTTAGCTGGCGCAGGCGGAGGTATCGACCGGCGCCGTCCGGCCCACCCCCGACTGGATGTCGGGAGCTACCTCAGCGTTGGTCAGGGCGTAGCCCTCAGAGGGGTCGTTGGTGGAGTTGGCGAAGACCACCCCGATCACCCTGCCGGCGCCGTCGACCATCGGGCCTCCGGAGTTGCCTGGGTGGATATCGGCGGTGAGCACGTAGATCTGCCTGGAGACCGGATTCTGGCCGTAGATGTCGCGGCCCAGGGCTGTCACGACCCCCCGCACAGCGGCCGCCCGCACGGTTTCATCGCCACCGCCGGGGTAGCCGATGGTGGCTCCGGTCGTGCCGCGAGAGGCGCCGTCAGTTCCCAATGGACCCAGGTGGAGACCAGGGACGTGAAGGATCGAGACGTCGCGCTCGGGGTCGAACAGAACGACATCAGCATTCAGCGTTCGGCCATCGCGCAGCAGTACCCGCTGGTTATGCGTACCCGCGACGACGTGGGCGTTGCTGATGATGTAGTCGTCGCCCACCGGGAAGCCGCTTCCGAAGACCAGGCCGCCACAGCCCAGGCTGCGCACCTTGACGGCCTCCTTGGCCGCGGCGATAACCTGCGGGTTGTTGGCGACCGCGGGGTCTACGGTGACGGCGCCCGGGAGGTTGGGGTTGGTGATGGCGTCGAAGACGCGAGGGTACGGGACCCCGGAGATGATGTGCGCCACACCGCTCAGGAACGACGGCGGCCGCGGGAACAGCGAGTCCACCGTGGTCAGGATTCGCGAGCTCTGAATAGCGTCGGTGACATCGGGAATGGGGCCCGTGACGAAGACCAGGCCCAGGAACCACGCGGTGGCAAGCACCGTTAACGCCGAGAATCCGGCGCCGCTGACGGAATCGATCTGGCCGCGGTCGGGGTCGCGGATCAGCCGGAGGCGGAGTGGCTCGCCCAGTGAGTAGCCGATGCTGTAGCCGACCAGCGAAGTGACGCTCAGCACCGCCAGGGCGAGGTAGGGGGCGGTGGTGATGTCCAGCGACAGCGCCCGCTGCATCAAGGGCGCGAGGAAGGCACCCAGCGCCATGCCCCCGACCAGCCCGATGTATGACAGCGATGACAGCGAGAAGCCGCGCTGGTATCCGTTGCGGAGCGCCAGCAGGATGAAGATCAGGATGACGATATCCAGCAGGGACATCGCAACAGGGTAGCGTCATTGCGCTGGGCGGGATGACAAGCTTGTGGATCACGCCATTGCCGGGAGGAAGGCCATGCAGGACGTCTTCGACGAGATCGATCGAAACCGGGCCGAGTACATCGACCGCCTGCGGCGCCTTGTTCAGCAGCCGAGCGTCGCTGCCCAGAATCGGGGCGTGGCCGAGGCGCGGGCAGTGGTCACCGACCTCGCCAATGCCGCCGGCGCGACGGTCGAAGAGGTCGCCACCTCAGGGCAGTCGGTGCTCTGGATCGACTTTGGCGGCGCGGGCCAGCACACTGTCAACCTCTACAACCATTACGACGTACAGCCCGAGGATCCGATCGAGCTCTGGGAGGTGCCGCCATTCGACCTGACCGAGCGCGATGGCAAGCTCTACGGCCGTGGGGTGGCCGATGACAAGGGCGTCCTGGTGGCCAGGATCTGCGCCATCGAGGCGTACAGCAAGGTCCGCGGCCAGCTGCCGCTGAAGGTCCGCATGGCCGCGGAGGGTGAGGAGGAGATCGGGTCGCCGCACGTAAACGAGTTCGTCGACAAGTTCGAAATGCGGCTTCGTGAGGCTGACGCCGTCATCTGGGAGGGCACCGAGCGAAACCTTGCCGGGCAGGTCGAGGCCGACCTTGGGGGCAAGGGCTTGATGTACATCGAGCTCACCGCCCACGGCTCGAGCAGGGACGAACACTCCATGTACGGCGGCATCCTGCCAAACCCTGCCTGGCGGCTGGTGCGGCTTCTCGGCGAGATGGTCTCACCCGACGGCACGGTGCAGATCCCCGGTTTCTACGACGACATCCGGGACGTCGACGATGCGACCATGAAATTGCTCGACAGCTTCCCCTTCGACGCGGTCACAGAGCGCGAGGAGCGCGGCCTGAGCGCCTGGTCGCGCGGCATCCCCGACTCCGACGTAGCCCGCGAGCTTCGCCTAGGCACGACGTCGAACATCGCCGGGTTCGTCTCGGGATATGGAGGCCAGGGCCCTAAGACGGTGACTCCGGCGTCAGCGCTGGTAAAGATGGATTTCAGGCTGGTGCCCGACCAGGATCCGGACAAGATCGGCGAATCGCTACGTCAGTGGATGAAGGACCGTGGCTATGGCGACGTCCAGCTGGAGCTGGTGGCGAACCAGCGGGCGTCGCGCGGTCGCGCCGACCACCCGATCGTGACGTCCCTGGTGCGGGCCGGCGAGATGGTCGGTCTCGACTGCCGGGTTGCGCCCAACAGCCCCGGCACCGGGCCCATCTACCCGATGTGCGACCGGCTCGGCCTGACGATGGTCGGGGGTGAGGCGGTGGCGCGCAGCACCAGTCTGTTCCACTCCCCGAACGAGCACATCCACGCCGACGAGTACATCCAAGCGATGAAACACTTCATCGCGACCCTGGACATCTACGCTAGCGCCTAACCATCGCCGGGGCCCTACTCGGATCGGCGGAGCGAAACTCCTGTTGTTACTTGCACTTTTTACCCCATAAGCGCTATAACAAATACTTCCTTGGTCGGGATTGGACTCGGCGGGTGGGGAAAAGGCTGCGGCGCGGCGCTCAGCGGGGAGCGCCGGCCGCTCTTTTTTTATCTAGCCGCCACGGGCGCGGGCTCGGCGCGCCGGCGATCGGGTTGCCCTGAGGGTCCCTCACGCATCGCTGCACCGATCACGAAGTTGAAGATGTAAGCACCAGTCAGCGCGACCAGCACGACCGACCCGACCAGTATCCAGGTCGCCAGGTCGGGATGATTGGTCGAGGTCAGTGCGCTCCCCACCGGTGCGAAGAACGGCTGGCTGGTGGTCTCGATGGCGAGTACCTGGGGCACCAGCCATAGCAGCGCGCCGCCCACCATGAAGTAGGTCGCCAGCCGGTAATGACGGGGGTTGTCGTCGACGTCGCCGGTGAGCTTGACCAGCAGGGCCCAGAAGAGGAACACGCCTGCGATCGGACCAGTCAGGGGGAGCGGGATGTTCCGCGCGAACCCGGGCAGGAAAAAGATGAAGCTCAAGGCGAAGGTGATGATCATCACCGCATCTCGCATCAGCACGAAGCTGAGCCACCACACGTCGGCGGCAAAACGCAGCGTCAGCTTGCGAATCATTCGCACCATGTAGGGGCGGGCGATGTGCAGCATCAGGGCCAGGGTCCAGAGGCCCGGCATGAACGCCGCCAGGGTCGAAACCAGCCACGACTGCTCACCCTGGACCATGGCCTGGACCAGCGAGTTGGTGAGGTCCTGCTGGCTTATGGCTTGCAGTAGACCGGTCATCGGAGAACCTCCTTAGAAAGCAGCTCCGGGCGAGCCGGAGAGGTGGTTTGACGCAGGCTGTAGACCACGGCGTAGATGCCGAGGGCGGTGACACCCGCTACTGAGATCCAGCACAGCGGCACAGCCAGGCCGGGGTTTGTGCTGCTGGTCACGAAGGTGGCGATGGAACCCCAGAACCCGGTGTCGGTGACGCCGGTGGCCTGCAGACCGAGCACAGACGGGACGATGTACAGCAGAGCTCCCAGCCCCAGCAGGTTGCCACTGAGGATGAACATCCTTCGGTCTTCGTCAACGTCCCGGACCAACTTGATGACCAGGACCGCGAACAGGCACAAGGCGGCGAGGCCACCGGTGATGGGGAGCCGGTCCGCCAGCAGCACGTCCGGGAACAGGAACATGATGCTGAAGATGAAGGTCAGCACGATCACGAGGTCGCGAAGCGCCACGTAGAGGATCCACCAGATGTCGGCTGCGAGTCGCAGCGTGAACCGCGGGATCATGTGGAGCATGTAGGGTCGGGCCAGGTGGAGTGCGATGACCGCCAACCACAGCACTGGCAACATGATCGCCATGGTGTTCTCGAGCATCTGCTCGCCGCCCGCGGTGAAGGCGGCGTTGAGCGCCTGGGTGAGCTGGTCGGGGGTCATGTCGTCGGCCTCCCAATTGCGTGGCTGGCACGCCGCGCCAGGCGCGGCTTCCATCGGTAAAGAGATCCCCACGGATCTGGCTTGACTCGCTTCAACGTCTCGTGGGTGAGCGCTGAGAGGGGCACCCAACTGCCGTCGTCCGGAGGCGCCGGCGGGAAGAGATGACCAGGTGCCGCTTCGAACACCACCGGCTGGTCGGTCTCGGAGATGGTGATCGCGTTGACCGGGCACTCGATTTCGCAAACACCGCAGCCGGTGCACTTCGAGGTCTGCACCGGAACGGCCATCATCCAGGGCATGCTGCCGCGCGGATCGAGGTCGCCCTCGGCACCCGACTGCGGCCGGGTCATGTCGAGACACTGCGGAGGACAAAGGTCCATGCAAGCGCCGCAGTTGAGGCACTGGTCGACGTAGCAGATGAATTTGAATGCCATCGGCGCTCACTCCTTTGTTTGCTGAACTCTTGAGTTAGTGGAGCATTCGCCGGTGGGTCGGACCCAGTGCGAATGGGCCCGATCCGGAGGGGCCTATCGGCCCGGGTTTTTCGGGACCCGCCAGCAGTTACGAGGCGCGTGGGACGGCGAGCGTCGGGCGGAAGACCCGTGACGAATGAATCCACCCGAGGCCGTGCCCGCTTACATCGAAGCTGCTGTCAGGATCCGTCATCCTGGAACCGCGGACGACGCGGGTTGAGTCACTGGGCTTCCGCCCGGCGATCGCCGCTCTATGCCGCTTAGTAAGGCAGTTTGCGGAAGATCGTCTGGTCCCTGCTGGCCCCGACGGAGATGATGTCGCAGGGCGCCCCGATGACCTCGGCCAGGCGCTCGACATAGCGCTGGCAGGCGCCGGGAAGATCCTCCCATTTCTTGGCGTCAGCGATGCTGCTGCCCCAGCCGGGCATCTCCTCGTAGACCGGCTCGGCGTGCTTGAGGTGCGAGATGTTGCTCATCGGGTGGCGGTGCAGCTCGCCCTTGTGGAAGTAGCCGGTGCAGATCTTGATGGTCTCGTACTCGCTCAGGACATCGAGCTTGGTCAGCGCCACGGAGTCGACACCGTTGATCAGGCTGGAATAGTTGGCGACCACGCCGTCGAACCAGCCGACCCGGCGAGCCCGGCCGGTGGTAGTGCCGAACTCGGCGCCCAGCTCGCGCAGCCGGTCGCCCTCGACCCCCAGCAGCTCGGTCGGCATCGGGCCGTAGCCGACCCGTGAGGTATAGGCCTTGAAGACCCCGATCGTCATGTCCACTTCCCGCGGCGGGATCCCCGAGCCGGTAAGCGCTCCGCCTGCCGTCGGCGAGCTCGAGGTGACGTACGGATAGGTGCCGAAGTCGAGGTCGAGCAGCGCCCCTTGGGCGCCCTCCAGGAGCACGTTCTTGTCCTCCCGGAGCGCCTCCTGGACGGCCGGGAAGATGTCCTGGATGTAGGGCTCCAGCCGTTCACCAATGGCGCTGTACTCGTCCAGGATCTGCTTCTCGTCGAACTCGTCGGTGTGGTAGAGGTCGCGCAGGATCTCGTTCTTCAGGCGCAGCACGAAATGGAGCTTCTTCTCCATGAACCGCGGCTTGGTCAGGTCCCCGATGCGGAACCCGATCCGCCGGATCTTGTCGCTATACGCCGGTCCGATGCCGCGATAGGTTGTGCCCAGCCGGTCGTCGCCGCGGGCCTCCTCCTCTAGCTGGTCGAAGAGGGGGTGGTAGGGCATGATCATGTGCGCCCGGTCACTGATGACTAGGTGATCGGTGTTGATGCCCTGGTCGGCGAGGGCGTCGATCTCCTGCAGCAGCACGCGCGGGTCCAGGACAGTGCCGTTGCCGATCACGCAGAGGCAGTTGGGGAAGAGGATCCCCGACGGGATCAGGTGGAACTTGTGGGTGACGCCGTCGTGGACAACGGTGTGGCCGGCGTTGTTGCCGCCCTGCGAGCGGATCACCATGTCGGTCTTTGCGGCGAGGATGTCGATCACCTTGCCCTTGCCCTCGTCGCCCCACTGCCCCCCGACCAGGATCGCGACCGGCATCAGTCGACCTCCTCGTCGCGGGCGAACGGCGGTGGCGACACCTGGGCCGGCGCCTGCGTCGGGGGCGCCATGCGGGTGGCGTTGACGAAGCGGGTCTGGCTCTCCAGGAAGATCAGCGGCACCTCGCCGATGGGCCCGTTGCGGTGCTTGCTGATGATCAGCTCCGCCTTGTTGCGCTTGACCTCGGGATTGTGGAGGCCCTCGCGGTACAGGAAGATGACTACGTCCGCGTCCTGCTCGAGGCTGCCGCTTTCTCTTAGGTCAGACAGCTGGGGCCGGTGGTCGCCGCGCTGCTCCGGAGCGCGGGAGAGCTGGCTCAGGGCGATCACCGGGATCTCCAGCTCCACGGAGAGCCGCTTCAACGACCGCGAGATCTCCGACACCTCCTGGGTGCGGTTCTCGGGCCGTCCCGAGCCCGACATCAGCTGCACGTAGTCGATCACGATCAGGCCGATCTTCTTCTGCATCCGCAGGCGCCGGGCCTTGGCGCGCATGTCCAGCACCGTGGCTCCGGGGCGATCGTCGATATAGATCTCCCCTTCCGACAGGGCGCCCATGGCGTTGGCGATCTTGGGCCAGTCGGAGTCGGCGATCTTGCCGGTGCGGAGGAGGTAGGAGTCGACTCCCGCCTCGCCCGACAGGAGCCGCTGGGTCAGCTCCCAGCGCGACATTTCGAGCGAGAAAACCGCCACCGGGACCTTCTCTTTCAGGGCCGCGTGCTGGGCGATGTTGAGGGCCAAAGAAGTCTTGCCCACCGACGGCCGGGCCGCGATGATCGTCAGCGTCCCGGGCTGAAATCCCGCTGTCTTGGCGTCCAGGTCGGTGAAGCCGCTGCGCACCCCGGGGGCCTGGTCGGGGTTTTCGTGAAGCCGCTCGAGGCGATTCCAGGTCTCGCCCAGGGCGTCGCTGAGGCGGACGGCCTCGTGGGTGGTCCGCTCGTCGGCCAGTCGCATGATCTCGCTGCCGGCGGCGTCCAGCGCCTCGTCGATGTCGAGGCCGGCGTCACGCCCAAGGCCCTCGATCATCCGTCCGGCGGCCAGCAGCCCGCGCCGCACCGCCGTCTCCTCGACCAGGCGAGCGTAGCTCTCGACGTTGGCGGCGATGCCGCCACCCGACTCCAGGCTGACGAGATAGTCGGTCCCGCCGACGCGCTCCAGCAGGCCCAGCTTCTCGAGCTCGGCGTTGAGGGTGAGGATGTCGACCGGGTCACCGCGCTTGTGCAGCTCGTAGCACGCGCGATAGATGTCTGAATGCTGGGGCGAGTAGAAGTACGTCGGGCGGAGGATGTCTGAGACGCGCTCCATCGCCTCGACGCTGACCATCACGGCGCCCAGCACCGCCACCTCCGCCTCCAGGTTCTGCGGCGGCGTGTTGCCGGTAGAGACCCCCGCAGGGGCTTGGATCGTCATCGGGAGACTGACACGCGCGCGGACATGCCTATCTCCACCGTGGCCGGGGGCTACTCGGCTTCGACGTTGAGGTTGACGGTGGCGCTCACGCCCTGGCCGAGCTCGACCTCGGCGACCCAGGATCCGATTGCCTTGATCGAATCGGGGAAGGTGATCTTGCGCTTGTCGACGGCGATGCCGTACTGCTCCTGGAGGGCGTCGGCCACGTCCTGGTTGGTGATGGCGCCGAAGAGCTTGCCCTCCTCGCCGGCGCGAGCGGTGAGGTTGATGTAGGCCGATCCCAGCTGCTGCGCCAGTCCCTCGGCCTCTTCGCGAACACGGTCGACCTTCCGCTCGGCGGCCGCCTTGGCCTTCTCAACGTGCTTCAGGGCGTTGGGGGTGACATGGGTGGCCAGGCGTCGCGGGAAGAGATAGTTCCGGGCGAAGCCGGCGGTGACCTCTTTGACGTCACCACTGACCGCGGTGCCCTGGACATCCTTCAGAAACAGAACCTTCATTGATCTCCTTTGATTGTCGCCGCTAGCCGGCCGAGCGCCGGTGTCGCTCCATCGCCTGCTGGACCGCCTTGTTCATGTCCTGGTGAAAGTAGCTGGTGCCCGCCGAGATGGCGGCTTCGTTCTCGGCGATCAGCTCGTCGGGAACGAAGCGCAGTGAGGCGGTGATGGCGAGAAGCACCAGCGCGATCGTCTCCATCTCGCCCAGCACCGGGACCACTTCGGGAACGTTGATGAAGGGCGACAGGATCGCCCCCACAGACAGCCCAAGCCCAACCTTCCAGTACCGCGGAGTGCGCGGATCTCGGTAGAGGCAGTACACCAGGCGACCGTACTTCGGCACCGCCTGGACCAGCTTGAGCAGGATCGCCAGGCTCATCAGGACTCCGTAGAAAACAAAAAAACCCGCTCACCGGCAGCGGTGACGGGGGAGAGATTCCTCGGGGGATTATAGCAACGGTGGGGCTGCCCAACAGAGCCGCGGGTTAACGTCAGGGGAGGCCGCTATGCCAGTCGAGGTCACAGCCCAGAGGCTTGCTTGACCGTTGTGGCCCACGGTGCTAGCGTCGGTCGGGTGATAGGTACACGTGAGATCACCGAGAAGGCCTTGCGGGACGGCGAGGTCGAAGAGGAGGCGGGCAGCCACCAGAGGCTGGTCGCGGTCCTGGTCGAGACGCGCGACCTCGTGGTCGAGACCGACCCCATGCTCAGCGAAGCCGACTACGACAAGCTGGCCGAGCTGGAGAGCATCCTCTACTCGATCTAACAGCCGGCGACCATCTGGCGTGCCGTAGGCGCGCCATACGGGGACGGCCTCCTACAATCAGGCTCGCCGTGGCATCCCGCCCGGTGGTTTAGGAGGTCCCCGTGAGCGCTTTCGAGTACGCCTCCAGCCAGATGGACTCATCGATCGAGGCACTCGTCAGCCTCCTTCGCATCCCCAGCATCAGCGCACTACCCGACCACGCCGCCGACACACGGCGCGCCGCCGAGGTCACCTCGGACCTGCTCCGTGACGCGGGCATGGAGAACGTGCACCTGGCGGAACCGGCGCAGGGCTACCCGGTGGTGCGGGGAGACTGGCTGGGAGCGCCCGGCAGGCCCACCCTCCTGCTCTATGGGCACTACGACGTACAGCCCCCGGACCCCCTCGACGAATGGACCTCGCCGCCTTTCGAGCCGGTGGTCGCCGACGGCCGCGTCACCGCCCGAGGGGCCAACGACAACAAGGGCCAGATGGTGGCGATCATCAAGGGCGTGGCGGCCGTAATGGGCGCCGGCGGCAGCCTGCCGGTAAACGTCAAGTTCGCCATCGAGGGCGAGGAGGAGTCAGGAGGCCGGGCCCTGCCCGACTACCTGCGCGACCACCGGGAGGAGATGGCGGGCGACGCCGTGTTCTGCGCCGACAGCCATTTCCCATCCCCAGGAACGCCGGCGGTGCTGACCGGCCTCCGAGGCCTGCTCTACCTGGAGGTGGAGGCGCAGGGGGCGGCGGTCGACTTGCATTCCGGCACCTATGGCGGCGCGGCGCCCAACCCCTTCAACGCCCTGGCCTGGATCATCGCCGGGCTCAAAGACCCCGCCGGCCGTGTCACCATCCCGGGGTTCTACGATCGCGTGGTGCCGCCGAATGATGCCGAGATGGAGTCATGGAAGCGGCTCGGTATCGACGAGGACCTGCTGCTGCGGGACGAGATCGGCAGCGACGCATTCTTCGGCGAAGCCGATTTCCCGGTGCTGTACAGGCTCTACGCAAGGCCGACCCTGGACGTGCACGGAATCCGAGGTGGGTTCACCGGCGAGGGCGCCAAGACCGTTATCCCGGCTCGGGCCACGGCCAAGATCTCGATGCGGCTGGTGCCGGACCAGGACCCGCGCGAGCTGCTGGAGGCCTTCCGGCGCCGGGTCGGCGAGCTGACCACGCCGGGGATCAAGGTCGCGATTCGTGAGATCAACGTGGACCCGCCGGTCAAGATCGGGACCGACGGCCCTGGGGTGCAGGCGGCGATCCGCGCCTTTCAGCGCGGGTTCGGCGCCACTCCGATGTTCATGCGCATGGGTGGGTCGATCCCGGTGATGACGGCCTTCCAGGAGGCGCTCGGAGTCGAGCTGGTGGCGGCGGGCTTCGGCCTGCCCGACGACCGGCTGCACTCTCCCAACGAGAAGTTCGACCTCGGCCAATTCGAAGGCGGCATCAAGACCACCGCGGCAATGCTCGAGGAGTTCGCCTAGAAAATCGACGGGTCGGGGATGATCCACGCCGGTGTCGGGCCGGCGTGGATTGCCTGGCTTGCGGCTAAGACCCCATCGCGGCAGAGATGTTCGAAAAGGCGTTCGAAATCTGGTTGCCGATAAGGATCAGAAGCACGATCACCACGATCGCGATCAGGACCAGGATCAGGGCGTACTCGACCATGCCCTGGCCGTCGGCCTCACGGAGCCGCTCGTTGACGGTATTGATGATGGAGAGGAATAAGTTCATGGGGATATCGTCCACCTCCTGGGGTCACCAGAATAAGCTGTGGCGGGCCCCCGTGCTTCTCCGGCTGTGCCGTCAGGGTGCCGATTAGGCGATGGTTAGGCGACGGGAACGGTGTCGGGCGGAGCCTCGGCTCTGAAGCGGCGCTCGAACCGGTAGCCGAACCCGGGCACGCTGACGATGTGCTGCGGCTGCTTGACGTCCGCTTCGATTTTCTTGCGAAGGCGACCCACGTGGGTGTCGACGGTGCGGGTCTCGACCTCGCCCACGTACCGCCAGACGTCCTGCAGCAGCCGCTCACGGCTGATCACCTGGCCCGCGTGGGAGGCGAAGTATTCCAGGAGCCGGTACTCCAGCGGACTGAGGCCAACCGAGTCTCCGTTCAGCGTCACCCGGTGCTCGGCGGAGTCGATCATGAGGTCGCCGAAGTGGAGGGGCTGGTTGATGATGGTGCCAACCCCGTGGCGTTTGATGAGGTCGGCCCGCCGGAGCTGGGTCGCCATCCGTGCCTCCAGCTCGCGGAGCTTGAAAGGCTTGATGAGGTAGTCGTCGGCCCCCCGATCCAGCGCCACCACCAGGTCCGCGGTGTCGCCGCGCGCGCTGATGATGATGATCGGGGTGAGCGGGTCGAAGGTTCGAACGGTGCGGCAGACTTCGAAGCCGCTGATGCCTGAAAGCATCAGGTCGAGCAGCATCAGGCTGGGACGTTCGTCACGGAACTGATCGATCGCCTCCTGACCGCTGGTGATCAGGGTGCTCTTGTAACCGAGCTGTGCGCAGAAGCTCTCGAGCACTCCGCCGATGTCTGGATCGTCCTCGACCACCAGGATGTTGACGCCCTCCAGGGAGGCGTTGGTCGTGGCTTCTTCGTTCACATGGCGCAGTGTAACAGCCGAGCCACAAATTGCCCACCCCGTGGGCGCTTTATTGGCCGACGCTGTCACAAGGAGATTCGCGGCGGGGCGAAGCAACACGGTTTACAGCCGGCCGCGACCCGAGAGCCAGAAGGACCCAGGCCCTAAACTGACCGCTTATGCCGCAGCGCTACGTCATCGTCGGAAACGGGATCGCGGGAACGACTTGTGCCGAGACTCTTCGGACCGAGGACCCGACCTGCACGGTGACGCTGGTGGGCCTGGAGCCATACCCGCTCTACAACCGGGTATCCCTGCCGAGATACATCAAGGGTCTACCTCGCGAGCGCGTGTTGTTGCGCACCGTCGAGGAGCACAAGGAGCGCGGCATCGACCTTCGCCTCGAACGAACCGCGACCAGCCTCGATACCGCCGGCAAGACTGTGCACTTCGACGACGGATCGGAGCTGCCCTACGACGCCTTGATGATCTGCACCGGTGGCCACCCAGAGCCGTACCCCGCCCCCGGCGCGGACCAGGTGCGGGAGCTGACCTACGCGTTCCAAACCCTCGACGACACCACCGCCATCATCGAGAAGTGCGACCAGTCGCATGATTCGGTGGTCATCGGTGGCAGCTTCATCGCCTACGAGCTCGCCGAGGGCTTCCGGCACCGCGGCCTCGACGTCACCTGGATCCAGCGCGGCCCCCGGTTCCTCCGCCGCGTCCTCGACGAGGAGGGCGGGCAGATGGTGGACTTCCTTGCCAAGGAGGCCGGGGTGGTCACCATCTACAACGATGAGGTGGAGTCGGTGGCGCCGCAGAACGGCCATATGACGGTGCGCACCTCCGGGGGCAAGGACATCCGCGCCGACATGCTCGGCTACGGCTTGGGCCTGACGATGTACACCGACTGGCTGGCCGGCACCGACATCAAGATCGACAAGGGCATCGTCGTCGACGAGTACCTCGAGACCTCGGTGCCATCGATCTTCGCCGGCGGCGACATCGCCCGCTTCCTGGACCTGATGCTCGACCGCCAGTACAACCAGATGGGGACCTGGGACAACGCCGAGGCCCACGGCAAGGTGGCGGCGCTAAACATGCTCGGTCGCCGGATCGAGTACCGAGAGGTGCCCACCTACACGACGTCGATGTTCAAATCGAACCTCGCCGTCATGGGAATCACCCCCGAGAACACCGGCGAGCTGGAATCCGTCACCCGTCTGGACCTGCCCAACCGCCTCTACCGCGCCCTCTTCTTCTACAAGGGCCGCATCGCCGGGGCGGTGCTCATCGGCACTCCCAAGGGTCGCAAGAAGCTGATCGAGATGATGGTCGCGGGCCAGGAGGTCCCCGCCGACAAGCGCGAGGCGCTGCTCGACCCCGCGAACCTCATCGACTAACCGACCTCAGCCCGGACCAGTACTTGGCCCGGTGGCGACTAGCGCCTCGGCGAATCGGGTGGCTTCGACCCCGCGGGGAAGTCCGGGATGACGATCCCGATCTCGTCGGGACGCGCCGGTGGGATCTCAACTGGCGGGTCGAGCTCGCTCGGTGCGGCTGGAGCCGGCTCCGGCAGTTCCGGCACCGGGGAGCCGGCGGGGTGCGGGACCGGCGCATCCTTGGGCGCGTGGTACATGGCGACCGCTCCCCTGCCATCCCCCGACGTCAGGTCAACGGAGGCGCCCTTCTCCGGCTTGCGGCGGCGACGCCGTCGCCGGAGCTCGATCAGCACCGCCACCGCCACAAAGGCCACCAGCGCCAGCGTGGCCACCGCCACCTCCCGAAGCTGTTCGGGGGTCAGCCCCTCGGCGATCAGTGTCGTTGTCGGCGCTGCCAAGATCACTCCGGTCCAGCGTACACTTCGCGATCGACTGACCCAGCGGCTGTTCCACCGATACCGGCCGCAGGTTGTAGTTGCATTGTTCTAGAATATCTTCACTAAAACTGTGGCACGCCCAAACCGGTTCAGCCGTGAGGAGCTCGTCGACGCTGCGATATCGATTGCCGCCGGAGCCGGCCCGGCCGGCCTTACGATGACGGCGGTGGCCGCGGCGGCTGATGCGCCAACCGGGTCCCTTTACCACCGGTTCGCGTCCCGAGACGAGCTGCTGGCGGAGGCCTGGATTCGGGCCATGGGTTCGTTCCAGGAAGGGTTCCTGCAGGCGCTGGCCGTGGACACCCGGCCGCCAGGCTTGGCCGCCTCCCTCTTCCCGATCGAGTGGGCCCGAGGCAACCTGAGTGCAGCTCGGATCCTCGTCCTCCACCGCCGGCAGGAATTCATGGCCGGCGAGATCCCCGCCCCCCTGCGCGAGACCGCGGCAACCCAGGCTTCAGACCTCGACCGCGCCATCGCGGGGTTCGCGCTGTCGGCATGGGGAAACAGCGGGCTGGCCGCCAAGGATCGAGCCCTTTTCCTCACCCTCGACCTGCCCAACGCGGCGATGCGCCGCTACCTCGCCGCGGGCATCACTCCACCAGTCTCGGTTGACGCGCTGGTGGCCGAAGCGGTGTCGGCGCTTTCGACGGCCGCCGGAAGGCCGGACTAAACTCAAGCCCGCGCCAGTTGCATTGAGAAGAACAACAGTCCTGGGAGAGCAACGTTGGAAGAAGCTGTCATCTTAAGCGCCGTCCGCACGCCGGTTGGGACCTTCAAGGGGTCGTTCGCGGACGTGCCCGCGACCGAGCTCGGCAAGGTGGCGGTAGCGGAAGCTCTGCAGCGCGCGGGAGTGCCGGGCGACAAGCTCGACGAGGTGCTCCTTGGCTGCGTGCTGACCGCGGGGCAGGGTATGAACCCGGCCCGGCAAGCGGCGATCTACGCCGGCATCCCGGACAGCGTTCCCGCGACCAGCATCAACAAGGTCTGCGGATCGGGGCTGAAGACGGTGGCGCTTGCGGCCCAGGCGATTCGGGCCGGCGACGCGGAGCTGCTGGTGGCGGGCGGCCTGGAGAACATGAGCCGCGCCCCCTATCTGCTGCAGAAGGCACGGACCGGCTACAAGATGGGCAACGCCGAGCTGGTCGACGAGATGATCCTGGACGGACTCTGGGACGCCTTCGACAACTGCCACATGGGCATCACCGCCGAGAACGTGGCCAAGGAGTTCGAGGTCTCGCGGCAGGACCAGGACGAGTTCGCGGCCAGGTCCCAGCGGCTGGCCGGGGAGGCGATAAGCTCGGGCGCCTTCAAACGAGAGATCGTGCCGGTGACTGTGAAGGGTCGCAAGGGCGACACCGTGGTGGACACCGATGAGCACCCCCGGCCGAACACCACCGTCGAGGGGTTGGCGGCGCTGCGTCCCGCCTTCGACAAGGATGGCGGGGTGACGGCCGGCAACGCGTCCGGGATCAATGACGGCGCCGCCGCGGTGGTCGTCGCCAGCGCCTCCCGCGCCGAGGCCGAGGGCTGGAAGCCGATCGCCAGGATCCGTGGCTACGCATCGGTTGGAGTGGCGCCCAGGATCATGGGCATCGGGCCTGCCCCGGCCACCCGCGCCGTCCTCAAGAAGACAGGCATGCAGCTGTCCGACATCGACCTATTCGAGCTGAACGAGGCCTTTGCGGCGCAGTCCGTGGCGGTCGCCCGGGAGCTGGCGATCCCAGACGACAAGCTCAACATCCGCGGCGGCGCGATCGCCATCGGCCACCCCATCGGGGCCAGCGGGGCTCGCATCCTGACCACCCTTATCCACGCGCTGCAGGACAAGGATCTCAGCACCGGCCTGGCGGCGCTTTGCATCGGCGGCGGCCAGGGAATCGCGATGGTGGTAGAGCGAATGAACTGACGGCGCCGCCGCCCGGCACTCTGCCGGCCGGCGCCGCTACTGCCCTAGGTGGGCACTCCGCTCGACCTGCCGGATCGAACGTCCGCCGGTCGATACAATAGCCAGCGTTTGTCAGCCAACCGCGGAGGGTTCGGTTTGCCACGGGCGATGATCCTGGGTCTGTTCAGCTTCCTCCTGGCGGCCTGCGCCGGGGCCGCCGAGCCGCTGACCCAGGTGGGTCCGCTCACGGGCGATCCGACGGTGTCGGTCGCGCTGGTCTCGATCCAGGGATCGGCGGTCACCGTCAAGATCACCTCGACCCATTTCACGGTCGTTCCAGCCGCGGCAGCCACTACTCCGCACAAGTTCGGCGAGGGCCACTATCACCTGTTCCTCGATGTCGCCCCGACGGCGCCGGGAGAGGTGATCCCGAAGACCGACAAGATCTTCCACACCGCGGACAGCCTCTTCACCATGCCGAACGTGCCCAACGGCCATCACAAGCTCTGGGTGGTGCTCGGTTACAGCGACCACACCCCCTACCAGCACCTCGACGTGGTCAGCTCCTCACCGCAGGGCGCGATCGCGTTGCTGCAGTTCGACGTGACGGGCAGCAACTACACCGCCCCCGTGGCGGTCCCGTCGCCGAGCCCCTCACAAACCACCGCGATCGGCCCCACAGCGACCCCCTCGGCGGCATCGGGGACCGCGGCGATCACCATCAAGGTCGACTTCGACGCCACCAACTCGGGGAAGTACACGCCTTCCTCCGCCGGCGTCAAGGCGGGCGAGACTGTCAAGTGGACGATCACCGACACGCAGAACGCGCCCCATACGATCACGTCGGATGATGGCAGCACCTTCGACTCCGGGTCCAAGAACACCGGTGAGACCTTCAGCTTCACGTTCACCAAGGCGGGGACGTACGCCTACCACTGCACGTTCCACGCCAACATGCTGGGGACCATCACCGTCAGTTAGCTCGGGCCGACCCCCGAATTAGGTCGGCGCCGGAACGGAGGGCCGATTCGGCGGCTATTCGGTCTTCCGGGGCCTCAGGAACGAGGCTCCGATGAGCGCCGCGACGGCGGCAGCCCAGAACGCCAGGGCGTGATAGGAGACGGCGTGGGTCGACGTATGGGGGCTGACCTGGTAGTAGACGCCGATGACGGCGAGGACCACGGCCAACACGATCGCGCCGATCATGGCCAGGGGGCTTCGGAGGTTATCCATCGGTTCTCCTTGTGTGGTGCTGGTCAGCGGGTGGCGTAGAGGCCGATCAAGCCTAGGGCAACGCAGTAGATCGCAAATGGATCAAGCCGCCCCGAACGAAAATACCTGAGCAGGAACCGGGCGCTGATGTAGGCAGTAATCCCCGCCGCCACCGCGCCCGCGAAATAGACCTCCAGCGGGCCGCCGGCGGTGAACAGTGTGGGCACCTCGAGCACACCGGCCGCCAGGATCACGGGCGTCGCCAGCAGGAATGACAAGCGGGCCGCCGAATAGTGCCGCAGGCCCGCGACCAGCCCAGCGGTGATCGTTGAGCCGGAACGTGAGATGCCCGGGAACAAGGCCAGCGCCTGGGTGGCCCCCACGATGGTGGCCGCGACAAAGCCCAGATCGCCCTCGGTACCGAACGACGCCTCCCTCTCTTCGCCGCCTTTGCCGGAGCGGCGCTCGTCGCGGCGTCGCAGCACTTCGCCCAGTCCCATGATCCCGCCGTTGGCGACCAGGAAGGCGGCCGCGATCCTGGGGGTGGCGAACAGTCGCTTCAGGTCGCTTTCGAAGAAGACCCCGAGGAAGCCGGTGGGGATGGTGCCGACAAACAGCAGCATGGCCAGACGCTCGTTGGGATCCTCTCCCAGCCGGCCCCGGTAGACGGCTCGGAAGAACCCCATCACGATTGCCAGCCACTCGCGGCGGAAGATCACGATCAAGGCGGTGGCGGTGCCAAGGTGGAGGAGCACCACGAAGGGCACGAAGCTGGGATCGCTCTGGTTGAGGTTCCAGCCCAGCAGGCGGGGCAGAAGCACCGTATGTCCGAGGCTGCTCACGGGAAACAGCTCGGTGGCACCCTGCAGCAACCCCAGGAACAGTGCCTGCCACAAGCTCATGGTCGGCAAACCTAACACAGGGCTGAACTGACGAAATCGGGCTCCAAATTAGGCCTCGTCGGTAGAATCCCTGCCGTGACCGAGAGCAAGGAGAGGTGTGGGGGCCAACACGTTTCAGGCGCCGCTCGGCGCCAGTTCAGCATGCCCGGATCGCAACCGCAATGGGCCCCCGACCGCCTCGCCGACATCCGGCACATCGTGCTGGAGCTGACGGTGGTACCGGAGAAGGCGCAGCTGCGGGGCACCGTCACCCACCACGTCACCCCGATCGGCGAGCCGCTGACCCGGCTCCCCTTCAATCTCGAGGAGCTCACCGTCGACGCCGTCAAGGTCGGCGGCCGCGAAACTCGGTTCCACCACGAGGGTGGCGTGCTCGAGGTCTTTCTCAGTCCCGCGCTGCAACCCGGCCGCGAGGTGCCGATCTCAATCACCTACCACGGCTCGCCCCGCACCGGCCTGAATTTCACCGCCCCGGACAAAAACTACCCGACGCGGCCGTACACGGCGTGGTCCCAGGGCCAGGACCAGTACTCCCGCTACTGGTGGCCGAGTCACGACTTCCCCAATCAGCGATCCACCACCGAGATGGTGGTAACCGCCCCGGGCAAGTTCGAGGTCGTCTCCAACGGCCGCCTGATCTCGGTCAGCAAGAACCGCGACATGCGCATCTGGCACTGGCTCCAGGAGGTGCCGCACGTCTCCTACCTGGTCTCGCTGGTGGTAGGCGAGTTCGACCACTGGTCTGAAGAGGTTGACGGTCTTCCCCTGGAGTACTACGTTCCCGTGGGCCGCCGGAAGGATGGCGAGCGCAGCTTCGCCAACACCGCCGAGATGGTCAAATGCCTGGCCAGTTTCACCGGCCAGCCTTATCCATATGTGAAATACGCCCAGGTGGCGGTGCCGGACTTCACCTGGGGCGGGATGGAGAACACGTCGGCGACAACACTGACCGATTTCGCGCTCCAGGACGAGCGGTCGGTCCTGGACTACGACTTCGATTCACTGATCTCGCACGAGCTCGCCCACCAATGGTTCGGGGACCTGCTGACCTGCCGCGAGTGGGCCCATGCGTGGCTGAACGAGGGCTTTGCCAGCTACTGCGAGTACGTCTGGGCGGAGTGGTACCTGGGCGAGGACGAGGCCCAACAGCTCCGGCTCCAGGACCTGGCCGTCTACCTCGCCGAGGACGGCGAGTATCGCCGCCCGCTGGTGTGGCGGAAGTACCACGACCCGGTCGAGCTTTTCGACGTCCACCTCTACGAGAAGGGCGCATGGGTTCTCTGGATGCTGCGCAACGTTGTCGGTGACGACATCTTCAAACGCGCGATCCAGGCCTATGTGGCCCGGCACCGCGAGGGGCTGGTCACGACTCCGGACCTGCTCCGAGTTTTCGAAGACGTCAGCGGTAAGACGTTGGGCTGGTTCTTCGACCAGTGGGTATACGGCGGCGGCTACCCCGAATTCGAGGTCAGCTACACCTGGGACGAGGACGCCGGGGCGGCGCGGGTGGCGGTCAAGCAGACCCAGAAGGTGGAGGGTGACACGCACCTGTTCCGGATGCCGGTTCAGGTGGCCTTTGGTCAGCCCGCACGCAAGCAGCCGGTGGTCGAGACGATCCAGGTCGGCGCCCGTGGCGAGGCAGAGGATGGGTTCTCGGTCAGCCTTACCAAGCGCCCCACCTGGGTGCGCTTCGATTACGAGAACAAGGTCCTCAAGACGCTCAAATTCGATCGTCCCGAGGAGCTGTTGCTCAACCAGCTGCACGAAGATGAGATGAGCGGCAGGGTTGAGGCGGCCCTGGCGTTGGGGCGCAAGGCGACCCCCTCTGGGGTGGCGGCGTTGATCGAATCCATGCGCAAGGACCTGTTCTGGGGGGTCCAAGCTGCCGCTGCCCGCGCCCTCGGCGAGGCGCGGACGCCGGCCGCACGCACCGCCTTGATCGAGGCCCTGGACCACACCGAGCCGCGGGTTCGCGCGGCCGCGGCCCGCGCGCTGGGCGGCTGGCAGGGCGACGACGAGGTGGGCCGTGCCCTGGCAACCGTGATCCAGAAAGATCGCTCCTACCTGGCGGCCGCCGGGGCTGCTGCCGCGCTCGGCCGCACCCGGGCCCGCAACGCCGCCACCGAGTTGAAGAAGGCGCTCCAGCGCGACTCCCAGCGAGAGCAGATCCGGCAGGGGGCCCTGGCCGGGCTGGCAGCCCTCAAGGATGAGCGCCAGCTCCCCGCCATCCTCGACGCCGCCAAGCCCGGGCTCCACCAGCGCGTGCGATCGACGGCCCTGGCGCGCGCCGCCGACCTCGCCGTCAACCTGCCCCAGGAGCAGCGCCTCCCGGTCCGCGAGGCAGCCGAGGAGACGCTCCGCGATCCGCTGTACTTCCCCCGCCGCGGCGCCATCGAGGCCCTCCGTCGATTGGGTGACGCCGGCGCCATCGGGGCCCTTGAGGCCGCCGTCGCGCGGGACGTCGAAGGAGCCGTCCGCAGCGAAGCCCGTGTCGCGATCGAGAGCCTGCGCGCCGGCCGGACCTCGGAAGAGGCGCTGAACAACCTCCGCGACGAGGTCGACGCCCTGCGACGATCGGGGGAAGAGCTGCGCTCCCGCCTCGAGAAGCTGGAGCCGGCGCCCAAACCCGCCGCCAGGGCGGCGGCCGCCAGCCGCGCCAAACCGGCGGCAGCGGCGCGCACCTCGGCCAAGCCGCCCGTCCGCGGCGCAAGCAAAGCCCCAGCCCCCGCCAGGAAGAGAAAGTGACCGGCGCCGAACGATTCCTCGCAGCCTGCAGGCTCGAGGAGGTCGACGCCACCCCCGTCTGGTTCATGCGCCAGGCCGGCCGCTGCCTGGCCGAATACCGAGAGCTTCGAGAGCGATATGACATCCTGACGATGGCGCGAACCCCCGAGCTGTGCGCCCAGGTGACACTGATGCCAGTCAGCACTTTCGGCGTCGACGCCGCCGTCCTCTACGCCGACATCATGCTTCCCCTGGAAGGCATGGGCGTTCCGTTCTCGATCGACCCGGGGATCGGTCCCATCATCCACCAGCCGGTGCGCGACGCCGCCGCCGTCGATCGCCTTCGGATCATCGACGCCGAGGACGCTACCCCTTTCCTCTTCGAGACGATCCGCAACCTGCGCCGCGAGCTGGACGGCAAGACGGCTCTGATCGGATTCGCCGGGGCGCCCTTCACGGTGGCGTCGTACCTGATCGAGGGCCGGCCGAGCAAGGACTTCGGCCTCTCCAAGGGCATGATGTTCGGCGAGCCGGAGACCTGGCGCCGCCTTATGGAGACTTTGACCGAGGTCACCATTCGCTACCTCACGGCCCAGGTCGAGGCCGGCGTCCAGGTGGTCCAGCTGTTCGACTCCTGGATGGGCTCGCTGGGACGCCGCGAATACGAGGAGTACGTCCTGCCCTACAGCCGGCAGATCTTCACCACGATCAACCGCCTCGAGGTGCCCACCATCCATTTCGGCACCGGCACCGCAGGCTTGCTGGAGCAGATGAGCTCAGCCGGCAGCTCGACGGTGAGCGTCGACTGGAGGATCCCGCTGGACGAGGCGTGGGACAGAATCGGCCACGACCGGGGCATCCAGGGCAACCTCGACCCGGCGGTGTTGATGGCGCCGTGGGAAGTGGTCGAGCGCGAATCGCGACGAGTCCTCGACTTCGCCGGCGGAAGGCCGGGCCACATCTTCAATCTCGGTCATGGGGTGCTGGCCGATACCCCGCCAGGCCACCTGACCCGGCTGGTGGAGATGGTCCACACCGTGACCGAGAGGGCACCCGCGACCGCGTGAGCACGGCGGCGCCGGTCGGCGTGCTGTTGATGACCTACGGGTCGGCCGCCATTGCCGAAGAGGTCCCCGCCTACCTGGCCAGTGTTCGCGGGGGGCGAGCCGCGGAGCCCGAGCTGATCGAAGAGTTCCAGCGCCGCTACCGGCTGATCGGGTTCTCGCCACTGGTGCGTATCACGCAGGCGCAGGCGCAGGCGCTCCAGGAGTTGCTCGACCAGGAGCACGGCCGGGGCCGCTACAGGGTCGAGGTCGGGATGCTGCACTCGGAGCCACGGATCGAACCGGCATTCCAGCGTTTCGCCGCCGCCGGAGTGACACGAGTGGTCGGCATTGTCCTTTCACCGCAGTGGTCCCCGATCATCATGGGCGGCTATACCAGGGCGGTTGAGGCAGCCTCGCACCACCTGGGCGCCGCCGCGGAGGTGAACGTGGCCGGACCCTGGCACCTGCTGCCGGAGTTCATCGGGGCGCTCTCCGACCGGGTGCTGGAGGCGCTGGCCCTCTTCCCCGCCGATCGGCGCGACCAGGTGCCCGTGATCCTGACCGCCCACAGCCTGCCCAAACAGGTTGTCGATCGCGAGCCTGATTACCTGCGTCAGCTGATGGCCACCGTCGACGCCGTGGTCGAGCGCTCAGGGCTGGCCCCGGGGCGCTGGCAGTTCGCGTACCAGAGCGCGGGCCACTCACCCGAGGAGTGGCTAAAGCCGGATCTCAAGGACCTCTTCCCGGACCTTGTCGCCGCCGGCCACGACCAGGTGCTGGTGGTCCCGGTGCAGTTCCTCGCCGACCACCTCGAGATCCTCTACGACATCGACGTCGCCGCCCGCGAGGAGGCAGAGGAGGCCGGCATCGCCTTCAACCGCATCGAGTTGATGAACACCTCGCCGGCCTTCATCCGAGCGCTCGGCGCGCTTGTGACCCGGGAGCTGGAACTCAGCTCCTCGCCGGCCTCTTAGGCCGCCTGACCCCAAGCGTCACCAACAGCGGCGGCGGCTTCCAGCGCAAGCCGCGGTCGGATGACCATGGCGCGATCGGCGCTTCGGTGATCCCCGCAAGGAAGAGCAGCACAGCGTCGTAGTTGACCCGCCAGCCGGCGTAGTCCCTCCAGGCCTGGTCTTTGTCGGCCCGCATCGGCAGCCCGGCGTCGGCCAGCTCATCCCACAGGACGTCGAACTCAGAGCGATCGATCGAGATCGGATCGTCCGGCTTGGGGTTGCGGTTGTACGGGTAGTTGAAGAAGTCGGCGATCCGTTGCAGCGCCACATATCCGCCGCGAATGCAGAGCTGGCAGTCAGCCGATTTGGGGACGTCAAGGCTGGACGCGTACATCGCCGCGCTGTCGAGCACGCAGCCGGCGGCGGTGATCCATGACCTTTCCGGCACCGGCGACCGAAAGAAGACGAGAGCCGCAATCGAGGTGTGGGATTCCTCGATGTCGGCGAACCACAGGCGCCACGAGACCCACAGCTCGTCGAGGCGCTCCAGCCCACCGATCCGGTGATGGCGCCGGAGCAGGTCCGACGCCGAGGGTGGGGTGCCGCCGAGGGCCTCCAGCATCGCCACCACCGTCTCACGCCGCGAGAACGCGGCGTAGATGGTTGGCAGGTAGCTGATGAAGAGCGCCACCAGCCCCAGGCCAATGGCGGCCTCGAGGAAGCTCAACATGATGGCGCTGAACCGCGGCGGCCGGTCGAACCCAAGCGTGAAGAGAGACGAGCCGCTGGTGACCAGGGCATCCCGTGGCGACTGACCGAGCCCGAAGTACATGGCGCTGAACGCGGCCGTGATCAGGATCAGCCAGGCCACCGGGAGGCCGATCAGGGTGATTGGCGCCTGCATCGCAAACACGTTGTCGCGATCGAGGTAGTCGCGGGTCGCAGGCGCGACCCGATCGAGAACGTATCGGACGACGACGAACACAAAACGCGAGATTCGGACGTTGGCGGCGCGCGGCAGGACGAAGGTCTTGATGGCGGAGATCACGGTGGCGCCAACCACAAACATGCCGGCGGCAAAGGCGAGCACGCGCGCGATCTGGAGCAATACGGTCACCGCACCAGCCTAATCGGGCCTGGCACCGTCGAGCGTGGCGGGCGACGGTCGAAATCGGCGCCGGGTCTTGTTTTCTGTTTACAATCAAGGCCGCATGCGGGGAAGCGGGATGGGGGCCCGTAAGCTTCGGGTCCGGCTGTCGATCGCGGGGGTTGCTGTGTTCAGCCTCCTTTCCGGCGCGTCCATCGCCGCCGCCGACGCTCCCAGCTACCGCGCCAATGACTACGGCAACGTGCTCAACATCCTGCCGCCAGGAGCCGCCGGCAACGCCAATGCGGTGCAGGCCGCGCCCTGGCTTCCGGTACCGGGCAACCCCCTGCCGCGGACCTACCCGGCGCATTTCCACGACCAGTACGACATGTACCAGAACCTGCTCTACGGGTTCGGCAGCCTCCAAGACAGCGGCCTGTCGACCTACTACAAGGACGCCTCCTTCGGCATCCAAGCGCAGGACATCGCCAGCACCGAATCACCCGCCGGCGCACCCGGCAACGTGACCATCTACCGCGACAAACAGTTCGGCGTGCCCCACATCTACGGGGACAGCACCAACTCGATGGCGTACGGCGCCGGCTACGCCACCGGCGAGGACCGGCTGTTCATGATCGACGTGCTGCGGCACTACGGCCGTGGTCACCTCAGCGAGCTGGTGGGGCCGTCGTGCGGCATCGAGCGGATGGACCATGACCAGCTGCAGCTGACCGGCTACACGCAGCAGGACAAGCAGAACCAGCTCGCCTATATCGACACCCTGGGCCCGCTCGGCCACGAAGGTCGCCAGATGATCCACGCATACGTGGCGGGCATCAACCAGTTCATCGCCGACGCCACCGCCAACCCGTCGCTGCTGCCGGTCGAATACCCGGTGGCCACGGGCGGACTGCCCACCACCTGGCAGGACAGCGACATCATCGACATCGCCTCGCTGGTGGGCGGCATCTTCGGCAAGGGTGGCGGCGAGGAGGTTGCCAGCGGCAGGTTGCTGCAGTACCTGCAAACGAAGTTCCCGGGCAACGGCGGGCAGGACGCCTACCAGATGTTCCAGGACTTCCACGAGGTCAACGACCCCAACGCCCCGACCGTGGTTCCCGACCAATTCCCATACGAGCCGCAATCTGCCAAGAGCAGCCTCAACGCCTTCACCGACCCGGCGGCTGCGGTTGTCGACCCGACCACCAGCACCACCAGCGGCTGCGGTGGACTGGTCAGCTTCCTGCAGAACTTCAGCCTCCCCAACGTCATGAGCAACGCGCTGCTGGTGGACGCCAAGCACAGTGCCTCGGGGCGGCCGATCGCGGTGATGGGCCCGCAGGTCGGCTACTTCGCGCCCCAGATCCTGCAGGAGATCGACCTCCACGCTCCCGACTACGACGCCAGGGGAGCGTCGTTCCCGGGGACGTCGTTCATCGTCGAGCTCGGCCGCGGCCAGGACTACGCGTGGTCGGCGACCTCCGCCGACACCGACGTGGTCGACCAGCGCCTCGAGCTGATGTGCCCGACGCCGGCCGCCGACACCGACCCCAAGGCCAGGTACTACACGCTCAACGGCCAGTGCGTGAAGATGGACTACCACGACGACTCGGAGCAGGCGCCGCCCAAGCCGGGCGGCACCGGGATCGCGCCGCTGCCGGACCTGACCATCCACCACGACATCTACCGCACCAACGCGGCGGACCCGATCCAGGGCGTGGTCCTTGGCTTCACCAAGTCGCCGGCCGCAGGCCAGACGCCGGCGCACGACGTGGCCATCGTCACCCAACGCAGCACCTACGGCCACGAGCTCGACTCCGCCGAAGGCTTCCTGCACTGGCAGCATCCATCACTCACGTACGACGCGGCATCGTGGATGAAGGGCGCGGAGAAGATCGGCTACACCTTCAACTGGTTCTACATCGACAACAAGGACATCGCCTACCACGTCAGCGGCAACGACCCCAGCCGTCCCACCAATTACGACGCCAACCTGCCGACCTGGGGCGACGGCAGCACCGAGTGGCAGGGCTTCCTGCCCAACGCCGGCCACCCCCAGGCGATCAACCCCAAGCAGGGATTCCTGACCTCCTGGAACAACAAGCCGGCGCCCAGCTTTGGCGCCTCGGACGCCACCTACGGCTTCGGCCCGGTATTTCGCCAGCAGACACTGGCCGACAACATCCGCAAGCAGTTCGCCGCCACCGACAACCACATGACCCGCGCCAACCTGGTCCAGGCGATGGAGGACGCCGCATCCGTCGATCTCACCGCGGCGCGGGTGGTGCCAGAGCTGGACAAGTACCTCGCCTTCATCAACGCCTCGGGCAGCCTCGGCGCCGGCGAGCGGCAGATGCTCGCCGACCTGGAGTCATGGGTCGCCGGCGGATCGCACCGGATCAGGGCCAAGCACGGCGACACCCAGTACGCCTATCCGCCTGGGCCCGCGATCATGGATGAGCTCGAGCCGCATCTGATCGAGGCCGTCTTCAACCATGTCTTCTGCGCCGATCCGAGCAACTGCACGGCGGCAGAGGTCTACTCGGTCAACGATCTCGCCGCGGGCTACCGCCTGCACCCGATGGGCTGGACCGACCTGCCCAGTGGGCGGGGTGGCAGCTCCTACGACGGCGGCTGGGAAGGCTACATGGTCAAGGTGCTGCGGCAGCTCCGCGTCCTGGCAGGCGACCCTTCCGCGACCCCGATGCAGCAGCCGTTCTCGAACGCGATGATGGCCAATGTGTGTGGGGCGGGCGGCCAGGCCGACTGCGCCACGGGCCTGCTCAAAGCGATCCACGACACCTATACCGCCGACGTGGCCGCCAACGGCGGCAACACCGATCCCGACAAGTGGACGATCGACGAGAACCAGTCCAAGTGCTCCACATGCAAGCAGCAGATCCCCGCCTACGACGACATCAGCTCGTCGACGATCGGCCTGGTCTCGCAGCCTGACATGGACTGGCAGAACCGGCCGACCTTCCAGCAGGTGGTCGACTTCCCGTCGCATCGCCCGCGATCCGGCGAACAGGCCCGGGTAACGGCGAGCGGGACCCTGGCGCTGGCGGCGGAGGGCGGACTGCCCTTCACCAGCCGGGGCGGGAGCAGCGGCGTTGGCGCCTGGCTGCTGACAGCCGTGGCTGTTTCAGCCCTCGCCGTGGGCCTCGCCCTGCGGCGCCGGCGGGAGAGCTAAGGGCTCCTCAGCCGTTACGCGCCGCCAGCGGGACGGCGCCGGCTCGCTGCTGACGGGAAGCAGCGGTAGCCGCAGCTCGGGCGGCGTCGCGCACGCTGCCGCGCTTGGGCACCGACCTCACCGCCCGCTTCGGCGCGGCGCCCGCGGGCAGCCGCACTATCCCTGCCGGCTCCGGCGCCTTGGGCGCCCGCTTGGGTCTCTTGCGGGCTGCCTTCCGTCGGGTTGTGGCGTCGGCGGCCGCGGCGGGCGCCGGATGGGCGACAGGCTTCGGCGGACGTAGCCCGGCAGCCCGCTCCAGGTTCTCCACGCCGGTCTCGATCGCGCCGGCGACTACATCAAGGTCGGGAAGGCCAGCGTAGTCGCCAACGACGCCGAAGTACATCCCGCCGTTGTAGCTCGCGACGCAGACCACCAGCCCCAGGTTGGCCACCACCGGCAGCAGCGGATAGGCCTCGAGCAGGAGCGCCCCTCCGGCGTAGACCGGCTGCTGCACCCCGGGGACGTTTGAGAAGACCAGGTTGACGAAGCGCTGGCCGGTGAAAGGAGTGTGGCCGGCCAGGGCATGCAGGGCGGGCGGGGCCAGGGAGGTCAGACCCAGAAGCTGGTCCGCGGCGACCGACTGCCTGGCCTCCTTGAGGCCGGTCATGTCATGGGTGACCACCTCCAGCCGGCGTCGGGCCGGCATCCGGCCCACGGGCATGTCGATGAACATCGCCGAGACCTTGTTGCCCGGTCCTTTGTCGGCATCGTCGCGCACCGACACCGGGACCATGATCCGGTATTTCAGGTCGTCCGGCACCGCCTGGCCCCGTGATACCAGGAAGGTATGGATCGCCTCGCCCATGGCCGCCAGGGCAACGTCGTTGACGGTTCCGCCGAGACGGTTCTTGATCGCCTTGAATCGATCCAGCGAGACCGACGCCAGCTCGACCCGGCGCGGCCCGCCCACCCGGACGTTCAGTGGTCCGCCGGGGACCGGCTTGAGCATCCCCAGCAGCTCGCGCAGCTGGGTCGCCTTGAGGGCCTGCGACGCCAGTTCGCGCGGTGCGCGCCGGATCGCTTTTGGAAGTAAGCCGGCCGCGCCCAGCAGACCGCCTGCCAGCTCCCTGGCGGCGTCCCCAACCAGCTCCCTCGGGCTCCGCAGCGGTGGCGGCCGGAACGCCTCCGCGGGCGCCACCCCATCACCACTGGCGGGGTCGAGGTCGTGGATGATCAAGGCGAGGTCAACCGCGGCGATGCCGTCGACCATGGCGTGGTGGGTCTTGTGGTAGACGGCCACTCGGCCCCCGGAGAGGCCCTCGATGATGTACATCTCCCAGAGCGGCCGGCTGCGATCAAGGACCCGGGAGTGGAGGCGGCCGACCACGTCTAGCAGCTCCCGCATCCCGCCGGGTCGCGGTACAGCCAGCCGCCGCAGGTGGTAGCCGAGGTCGAAATCGGGGTCGTCGACCCAGACTGGATGCCCTAATGCGAGCGGCACTTCCTGGATTCGCTGACGGTACCGCGGGACCATGTGGAGGCGTTCCTCGACGGTCTTGAACAGGCCCATAACCCCCGGGCGACCGTCCACTTCGGGGCGTTCCTTGTAGATGTACAAGGCGCCTACGTGGAATGGTTGGCGGGGGGTTTCGAAGTTGAGGAAAGCAGCGTCGAGCGCACTCAGGCGTTGCGTCGTCAAGCTGCAAGCTTACGCTTCGGGACGCGACGGGTTTACGTACGGTTTACCAGCGCAGATCCCAGTCGTGGAACTCGTCGCGAAAGGCGTCCCAGGCGACGTCGACACGGCTTACGTCGGCGACCGGGTGGCCGCCGTGCAGCTCTTGCAGAAATGCCTCCAGCTCATCACGCGGACCCTCGGCTTCGATCTCGACGGTCCCATCGGAGCTGTTGCGGACGTAGCCCTTGAGCCGGTGGCGGACGGCCACCCGCGACACAAAGTCGCGATACCCCACCCCCTGGACCCATCCGCTGACCACCGCGCGCAGGCGCGCCTTCGCCGTCGATTCCACGAGCAGAGTCTGCACCGCCCAACCCGAGGGCGGCGCTCCGCTTATCCTTGCGGATTCAGACCATTCGAGGAGATATGTCCGAGCAGTACGACGTGATCGTCATCGGTTCCGGCAGCGGCGGCGGTGTAGTCGCCAGCCGGCTCAGCGAAGACCCGGGCCTGCGGGTCCTCCTGCTCGAGGCGGGTCCCGACCTGGTCGATGACATCCCCGATGACATCTTGCACGTCCGCCTTGGCAGCGGCGTCGCCGGCTTCGACTGGAACTACAACGATCCAGGGCTGGGGCTCGACCTGGCGCGGGGCAAGGTCGTCGGTGGGAGCAGCGCTGTCAACGCCACTGTGGCCCTCCGAGGCCAGCCGCAGGACTACGACCGCTGGGAGGAGCTCGGCGCCCGAGGCTGGGACTGGGCCTCGTGCCTGCCGTACTTCAAGCGCATGGAACACGACGTCGACTTCGGCGACCAGGCTTACCACGGACAGTCCGGGCCGATCACCGTCAGCCGTCAGCTGCCGCTGCGGCCCGCGGAGCAGCTCTTCGTGGCCGCCTGCCGGGAGCTCGGCCACGACGCCGTGGCCGACCAGAACCAGCCCGGCGCCGTGGGGGTAGGACCGCTGCCCCGGAACATCGTTGAGGGCGTGCGCCAGAGCGTGCTGCTGACGTACATCAAGGCAGCCCGGTCGCGTCCCAATTTCGAGCTGCGTGCCGGCACCCTGGTCGACCATGTCCTGGTCGAGGACGGCAGCGCCCGTGGGGTGGTCCTTGCCGGGGGCGAGGAGGTGAGGTCGCGGCGGGTGGTGGTGGCGGCCGGCGCCTACAACTCGCCGGCTCTGCTCCTCCGCTCTGGGATCGGGCCATCAGGAGATGTCCTGGCGGCCGGCCTCGACCCGGTCCATCACCTGGCCGGGGTGGGATCCAACTTGATGGACCACCCAGTGACTCTGGTCACCTTGCAGATGGACTACCCCGCCGACCACCAGACGATGCGGATGGCGGCCATGGTCAAGACGCGCAGCCGCGACGACCTCGAGCTGGACGACCTCAAGATCTCCTTCTACCCGGGCGAGCTGTTCAACATGGAGGGCTTGACTGGACTGTTCATCGAGGTCAACGCGGTGGAGTCGCGGGGGACAGTGGGCATCGACAGCGCCGACCCTGCCGCCAGGCCGCTGATCAAGCATCGCCACCTTGCCTGCGAGAGCGATGTGGCGCTGATGATGGCCGGGGTCCGGCAGAGCGCCGCCATCGTCGAGGTGCTGGCTCACAGCACCGCGTGTGAGATGCTGCTTCCCGATCCGGCGACAGTCGCCGACGACGCCCTGCTGCGGGACCACGTGATGAACTTCCACGGCACCGGATATCACCCCTCGGGAACGTGCCGAATGGGCGCCGCCGACGATGAGATGGCGGTTGTGGACCATCGCCTACGGGTCCGAGGGATCGGCGGTCTCTATGTCGTCGACGCCTCGGTGATGCCGGACATTCCGCGCTGCAACATCAACCTGCCGACGATGATGATCGGCGAGCGAGGCGCCGACTTCGTCAAGGCGGAGTTGTAGCCCGACCCCGTGAGAGCATCGGCCCCGGATGAGCAGGTCGAAGGCCTCCTCAATGACGGCACCAGGATCGTCTTCCGCCCGATCACCGCGGACGACAAGGAGCTGCTGCGCGTCGGAGTCGAGCGCCTCAGTCCCGAGTCCCGGTACCGGCGGTTCTTCTCTCCTATCGATCACCTTTCCGACGAGCAGCTGGCGTACCTGACCGAGATCGACTACGTCGACCACTTCGCCTGGATCGGCATCCTGCCCGAGCGCGGGGGCGAGGGGGTGGCCGTCGGGCGCTGGATCCGCGACCCAGAGAAGCCGGACTCGGCCGAGGCGGCGGTCACGGTGGCCGACGACTACCAGGGCCAGGGCCTGGGATCAGCGCTCCTGGTTTTGCTGGCGCGCAGCGCCATCGAGCGCGGGGTACGTCGCTTCACACTCGAGGTGCTGGGCGAGAACGAGCCCATGATGCAGTTGATGCAGCACGTCGGCGCCGTGATCGACAAGCGGGAGGCGGGCGTGGTCTTCATGCACGTGCCGCTGCCCGCCACCGTCGAGGAGCTCGACGCGACGCCCGCTCCGGCGATCCTGAAGGCGGCCGCCGAAGGCCGTATCCAGGGAGAGGTCCGAGGCCACGGCTTCCGCACCCGGTTCCATGTCCGCTAAAGACGGCCCCCCGCTGGAGACCACCAACCTCGCGGAGCTGGTGTCGTCGGCCGCCCGCCGTGACCCATCAGGCGTGGCGCTTGTCTGTGGGCGCGACAAGCTGACTTTCGGCCAGCTGGACCGCGCGGTGGCGGCGATGGCAGCCGAGCTCGGCGACCGCGGCGTGGGGCCGGGCGACCCCATCGCGGTGCTGGCGGGGACCGGCCTGGAGTTCCCGGTTCTGGCTCACGGCGTTCTCCGCGCGGGCGGGGTGCTGGTGCCGATATCGCCGAGCTCGCCGCCGGCAGAGGCCGCCCGCCTGCTCCATGCCGCCAAGGTCGAGATGGTTCTGGCAGATCGCGAGCACGAGGCCGCCGCCTGGCAGGCGGCCACCACCTACGACGCCGACTGCGGGGCATTGACCCTGGACGCCGGCGCGCGGAAGAGTCGCGGCGATCAGCTGGGTCTCGACAGCCTGCTGGGGACAGCTGACGGGGGCGCTCCGCCGCGTCTGAAGGCGGGTGCCCCGGCGGTGATTCTCTTCACCAGCGGCAGCACCACTCATCCCAAGGGGGTGGTTCACAGCCACGAAGGTCTGTTCCGCAACGCCCTCTCGGTGGCCTGGGAGATGACTTCGTTGAGCCGGGATGACGTGATGCTGGGGGCCCTGCCGCTGGCGCACTCCTTCGGCTTCAGCGCCGTGCTCAACGCCTCGCTGCTGGCGGGGGCGCGGCTTGAGCTGATGCGCCATTTCGACGTCCGCGCCGCCTGGCGGTTGATCAAGAGCCGCGGAATCACCGTCCTGACCGGGGTCCCTGCCATGTACCGGCGCCTGGCTGCGACCACCGAGGCCTCGCGCAACACCGACCTCCGCCTGGCGGTTGTCAGCGGCAGCAGCTGCCCTCGAGAAGTGGCCCGCGACGTGCGTCTGAGGATGGGCGTGCACGTGGTCGAGCGCTACGGCATGACCGAGGCGTCGCCACTGTCGTGGCGGGTGGTGACAGACGAGTCCGCCGAAGGCGACGTGGGCTGGCCCGGCTGGGGCGTCCATCTCCGGGTGGTCAGCCCCAAGGGTCGCGTGCTCGGTTCCGAGACCAGCGGGGAGCTCGAGGTGCAGTCGGCGACAATGCTGCTTCGTTACCTCCGGCCTGACGACAACCGCGACGGCTTTCACGACGGCTGGCTCCGAACCGGCGACCTTGGCCGAATCCGCATGGACGGCGGAATCACCGTCGAATCGCGCATCAAGGAGGTGATCCTGAGAGGCGGTTACACCGTTTCCGCGCCGGAGGTCGAGCGGGTCCTGACGCAACATCGCGCCGTCGTCGACGCGGCGGTGGTCGGCTTGCCCGATGCCGACCTGGGCGAGGAGCTGGCCGCCGCCGTCGTGCTGCGACGAGGTCAGACAGTAGAGCCGGTCGAGCTCGAGCAATTTGTCGGCGAGCGGCTGGCGGCGTGGAAACGTCCCCGACTCTGGCGTTTCGTGCCCGAGATCCCGCGGACGCCGCTGGGCAAGGTGCTCAGAGACAAGGTGGTGGCGTTCTGGGACGACGGCTCGAGTGGGCGGTAGCGCCCCGAGTGGCTTAGCGCCCCGAGTGGGCGGTAGCGCCCCCAGTGGGCGGTAGCGCCCAGAGAGGGACCTGCAGCTAGCCGGCGTCGGCGGGCCAGGGCGGCTCGCCACTGCTGAGGACGATCGTCACCGGGCCGTCGTTGACCAGCTCCACCTGCATATGGGCTCCAAAGCGGCCGGTGGCGACATGCAGCCCCGCGCCCCTGACCCCCGCCGCGAACTCATCAACCAGCTCGGCCGCCAGCTCCGGCGCCGCCACTTTGATGAATGACGGCCGATGACCGCGAGACGTATCGGCGTAGAGGGTGAACTGGCTGACCACCAGGACCTCGGCTCCCACGGCTCGCGCGTCGAGGTTCATCTTGCCGGCATCGTCGCCGAATATTCGAAGCGTGGCGACGCGCTCGGCCAGGTGGTGGGCCAGATCGGCGGTATCGGCAGGGCCCGCCGCCAGCAGCACGCAGAGGCCGCTGCCGATTGAGGCGATGGTACCGGTCTCGGTCCTGACCTCCGCCCTGCTCACTCTCTGAACCACAGCGCGCATCTGCCACGAGCCTATTCGACAGCAGCTGACCGGGCACTCACACGTGATAGTCGTACTGTGCGGAAATATGACATGGCTCGATAGAATCAAGGCTGCGTGAGTGATACCTTCGAAGAGTTGAGGTCACCGCCGGGGGGCGGGGCAGTGACCAGGGAGGGACCGTCGACCACCCGCCGGCAGCCGAACGTGCGCCGGCGGCGGCGCGGTCCCGCGCTGGTGCCGGCGGGCTGGAGCGTGCGCCTGCTGATGTCGGCGGTGCTGGTGGCGGCGGTCTGCGCCACCGCCCTGTTCGCCTACGCCAAGGTCGTGCTGGCGGACCTTCCCAGCCCGTCGCAGCCACCCGTGCTGGCACGCTCGATCGTGGTCTACGACCGCAACGGCAAGGTCCTGGCGGAGCGCAACCAGCAGGGTGTCTACCACGTGGTGCTCTCGCTCGACCAGATGGGAAAGAACGCGATCACCGCCACCCTGGCTGCAGAGGACCGCGACTTCTACAACCACGGCGCACTGGACATCCCCGGCATCGTGCGCGCCATCATCGCCGACACCCTGGCGGGCAGACCGGTGCAGGGCGGCAGCACCATCAGCCAGCAGCTGGTCAAGATCGACCTCAACGCCAGCCAGAAATCGCTGACGCGCAAGATTCGAGAGGCGCTGGTGGCCAACGCGCTGGAGAAGCGGTACAGCAAGGACCAGATCCTGGAGATGTACCTGAACCGGGTCTACTACGGCCACGGCGCCTACGGCATCGGTGCCGCTACCAAGACCTACTTTGGTTCCGGCAAGAACGCCAGCGACCTGACCCCGGCCCAGGCGGCGCTGCTCGCGGGGATGATCCAGGCTCCCAATGGCAACGACCCGCTGGCGCATTTCGACCGCGCGCGCAGCCGCCAGCTCGATGTCCTCCACTCCATGCAGAACGCCGGGATGCTCACCGCCGAGCAGGCCGCGGCCGCCGCTAAGGAGGACATCCGAAGCGAGCTGAAATTCGACACCAGCTACCGAGCCACAAAGGCGCCGCATTTCGTCGACTACATCGTCTCGCGACTGGAGCAGATGTACGGGGCCGCCGCGGCGGAGCAGGGCGGCTACTCCGTGTACACCACGATCGACCCCGACATGCAGGCGCGAGCCGAGCACTCGGTCGCGGTGGGCGTCCAATCGATGGCCCACGAGGGCGTCAACAACGGCATGCTGCTGGCCGCGCGAGCGGATACCGGGGAGATCCTGGCCTGGGTTGGCTCGGCGGACTTCAACAACGCCGCCATCGGCGGGCAGTTCGACGTCATCCGATCGCCGCGGCAGCCCGGCAGCTCCTTCAAACCGTACGTCTACGAGGCGGCCCTGAAGTCGCACAAGATCACTCTCTCCAGCTGCGTCAGCGACGAACCGACCGATTTCAACGGCTACCAGCCGCTGGACTTCGACAACAGCTACATGGGACGTATGACGGCGCAGCAAGCGCTGGTTCTCTCGCGGAACATCCCCGCGGTCGAGGTCGCCCAGGCGGAGGGGATCAACAACGTCATCAGCCTGGCTCAACAGATGGGGATAACCAGCACCTTGCAGCCTTATCTCTCTACCGCGATCGGGGGCAGCGAGGTGACGATGTTCGACCATGTGCAGGGCTACCAGGTCTTCGCCAACCAGGGCCACAAGGTGCCTCTGATGTCGATAACCAAGATCACCGACCCCACCGGCCAGGCCCTGTTCGAGCAGAAACCGGGCAAGCAGAGCGGCCAGCTGCAGGTGCTCTCAGCGGCGGAGGCTTACCTCATGACGGACACCCTGAAGGCGTACCAGAACCAGTGGAACCTGGGCTGGAAGCAGCAGATGGCAAGCAAGTCGGGCACCAGCGGCGCCTCGCAGATCGGGGTCCACCAGGACGCGTGGATGATGGCCTACAACAGTAATATCGTGGTCGGCGGCTGGACCGGGAACACCGGTGCCAACGGCGCCGGCAACCCGATCAGCGCGTTCGGCGTCACCACCGGGAGCACCATGCTGGCCGACTTCATCAACGGGCTGCCGGCAGGCTACAACCAGTGGTACCAGCAGCCGTCGGGCCTGGTCTCAAGGGGCGGCGAGCTCTACCTGCCCGGAACCGAGAACCTGAACAACAGCTGCCTCGGCGCTGGAGGCGGAGGCGGGGGCGAGGGCCACGGGCACAAGCACGGCGACCAGCCTCCGCCGATTCTTCCACCCCAGCAGGGAGACAACGGCTAGGCCGACACAGCACCGGCGCTGCTAGATTGGGGCGCGTGAGACAGACCGTCCTGACCACCGGCGCCAACTCCGGTATCGGCCTCGCCACTGCGCTTGAGGTGGCACGGCGGGGATATCACTCGGTGGGGAGCGTCAGGTCTGAGGCCAAGGCCGACCAGGTTCGCCGCGCCGCCAGGGCCGCCGGGCTCAAGGTCGACACCGTGCTGATGGACGTCAACAACGCCGCCGACTGCCGTCGGGTGGTCAAGCGGCTGATGCCCTACGCGGTGGTCAACAACGCCGGCTTTCCCGCCACCGGGGCCGTCGAGGACGTCTCCGACAGCGAGGCTCGCGAGGTCCTGGAGACGATGGTCATCGCGCCGATGCGGCTGGCGCGGCTGGCCCTGCCGCACATGCGGGCCGCCGGCGAAGGCCGGATCATCAACATCTCGTCGATCTACGGGGTCACCACCACGCCCCTCTCCGGCTGGTACCAGGCTGCCAAACACGCGCTCGAGGCGGTGTCCGACGCGCTCCGGATGGAGGTCGCCAACACCGGCGTGAAGGTTGTACTGGTGGAGCCCGGCGGGTTCAAGACCGGGATATGGGAGGAGTCGGAGAAAAGCCTGGAGCAGCGCAAGGGGTCGCGCTACGAGCAGGCCTACCGCCGCACCCTGCGAGGGGCGCGACTGACCCAGCCGATCTTGGGAGCGCCGGAGACGGTGGCCAAGGTGGTCGCCAAGGCGATCGCCGGGAAGAATCCGCGCGCCCGCTACCTGGTCGGGTATGACGCGCAGTTCCTGGCCGCGGTCGAGCGGCTGGCCCCAACCCTCATAAAGGACCGCGTCAGCCGGATAACGCTCGGTCTCTAGCGCACCGCGCGGCTATCGAGGGAACCGATCCGGCGGCTTGTGCGGCTGTGCAAAACCTGTGGATTACTGTCGCCGACACGGAAGCGAGGTCAGTTCAGCGAGCTGACCAGGCTCTCGAGCGCGGTATCGACAGCGGTGGGGTTCGCGACGGTCCGGGTCTGCAGCGCCACCCGGATCGGACTGGATGAGCCGTTGACCTCGGTCAGGTAGGTGGTCCCCTGGGCGACGCTGGTCAGGTCTGCCGCGATCTTCTCGGCGACCTCCTGGGCGGCTTCGGGAATGACGAGGCAGAAGTCGGTGTCGCTGACCCGCGCCAGCGAGTTGACCTTGCGCGTCTTGCTCCGCATCAGCTCCACCATCTGCCCGAGCACCTGCTCGGCGGTTTGATCGCCGACCTGGCCCAGGAGCTCCGCGTAGTTGGCGAGGTGGAAGAGCACCACGCTCAGCTGATGGTTGTGGCGGATGGCCCGGCTGATCTCCTTCTCCAGGAGCTCCTCGATGAAGTGCAGGTTGTACGCGCCCGTCTGCCGGTCGACCATCGACCCATCGCCGACCTGAACCAGGCGCCGGGCCAGCACCAGCGCATCGCCACCAGCCTCGGTCAGCACCGTCAGCGCTGTCGACCACTCAGCCAGCCTGGCCACGTCAGCGCCAGCGACGACGACGCCCCCATAGACGGCGTCCCGGTGGACCAGGGGCATGGCGACCATGGCCCCGGTCGGCGGCTCACCGCCTGCCAGGTGTCGGCACCAGGCGCTTTCTCGGGTGTCGGCAATATCGATGGTCTGATCGGCGTGGATGACCCACTGCCCAACCCCCTGGAGGATCTTGAACCAGGGGTCGCTTGCGCCTGCGCTGGCGGCCTCCGCTACCAGCTCGCTTTCGGGGCCGACCAGGGAGACGTAGGCGTATTCGGCCTCGCAAAACTCAAGCGCCGCGGCCGCGATGGCGGCGGGCACGCGCTCGGCATCGGTGTCGGCGATCTTGCGGATGATCATGCTCACGGCACCGGCCCGGGCGCTGAAGCCGCCGACCAGCTCATGGAGTCCGGCAAAGACCATCTGCGCGGCGAAGAGGACGCGCTCTCTCGCAACCAGCTGGACCGACTCGGCCTCGGCTGCCAGGGTGTCGGGAAAGACCTTGAGATGGAAGGACTTCTCGGTGATCTGCTCCATGTCGACAGGGCCGAAACGAACCGTGTCGCTGACCAGCATCAGCAGCGGCTGGCCGTCAGGGGATTTGACCGGGATAACAGCGTGGCCGAGGCCGGCGCAGGTGGGGCGAAGCTCTGGACCGTCGGCGCTCTGATATTGGGGGTTGAAGTAGAGCGGGCAGTCTTCCCCCGCCTGCAGCGCCTGGCAGAAGGCTGGTGGCTGGAAGGACGAATTCGACGGCGCGGCTCCGGCGATCATGACGTGCAACTTCAGCCCGCAGGCTTTCTCGAAGCCCTGGACGAGGTGCCGGAACTGGGCCGAAGCGACCAGGTTCTCAGCTTTGGTCAGATGCTGAGCCTTTACGTCTGGCATTAGCGGTCATTTGGTGCAACGAGCGCTGCCCGAAAACCCTTCGAAGCACCAGCCTGCTGAACTTGGTCCGGGGCCCGATCGGGCCTCAACCGCTGGTCGCGGTGTAAAGCGTGCCTTTACCTCGCTTTACAACTTCTGGGAGAGCCACCCCTCGATGTCCGCGAAGACCTGCTTCCGCTGCAGGTCGTTGTGGCTCTCGTGGTAGCCGCCCTCGTAGCGGATGACGGTGGCGTTGGGGACGCGCCTCTCAAACTCGTCGGCCACCGCCGGCGACACCAGGCGGTCGCCGGTCCCCTGGAGCACGAGCGTCGGCAGCTTTAGCTCCTCGATACGAGCCAGCGCCGCCGGCATCGCCTTGCCGTAGACCTCGGTGTAGAAGCGCGTCGAGATCGCCTGGGTCACCAGCTCGTCGTCCTTGTTGGCAGCCACGACTGCAGGATCGCGCGACACCGAGGCCGGGTCGAAGCCCGCCTGCAAGCTCATCTTTGGCAGCACGGCGCTGAAGAGCTTGCCGATCATCACTTTGGCGGCAGGCGCCTCGAACACCAGGATCAGGCAGGGGGCGCTGAGGATCACACGGTCGGCAGCCGCGGGATGGGCATACAGATATGTGAGGGCAAGGATCGCGCCGGTGGAGTGCGCGTAGATGATTCGCTCGATCCCCGGCTCGGCGTCGTACGCGATCTTGAGCATCGCGTCGAGCTCGTCGACGAGCTCCTGGTAGTGCATCACGTGCCCGCGCTGGCCGCCGCTGCGACCGTTGCCGCGCTGGTCATAGGCGTACACAACAGCGCCATCCGCAGCCAGGTCGTCGATCAGCTCGCGATAGCGCTCACCGTGGTCGGCGAAGCCGTGGATGAGGACTACTACTCGCTGGGCCTGGCCCTCCGGGCGGGTGACGCTGTAGTGGATCTCGATACCGTCGGGCGCGGCGAACTCGGCCTCGTGGACCTCGTGACTGCTCTTGATCTCAGTGGCCATTACTCGCTCCTCCTACGCCCGGCTGGTCGAAAGAGTTTGGCACAGGGGTCCGGTGGTGGGCCTGTCGTGTAGGCTACGCGGCGAGTAAGGACCGGCATCCATTGCACTCATCCTTTGGAGGTATTCATGCGCTTCCGTTTCGCACCCCTGGCCGCCGTAGCGGCCCTCGCCTTCGCTCTTGGTTACGGCGTGATGCCCGCGTCGGCCGGCTTCAATTACGACGTCGGGATCCAGAAATCGCACACCGGCAACTTCACCGTCGGCCAGAACGGCACCTTCACGATCACGCTTTCGAGCGCGAACACCAGCACTGCGTCCACCGGCACAGACACCTTCACGATCACCGACAACCTCCCCTCCGGTCTGACCTACGTCAGCTTCGCAGGAGGCACCTCGGGCTTCACCTGCTCAGCGATCGGCCAGGCCGTGACATGCAGCGGACAGCCCAACCTGGCGATCGGCGCCAGCAAGAGCTTCACGATTACCGTCGCCGTAGCGGCCGCGGCGGTTCCGACCGTGACCAATACGGCGTCTTTCACGGCGAGCCCTAACGGCGACGGGAGCCTCAACGACCATTCCTCAACCGACACTGTCACGGTGAACCCGGCGCCGTCGCCCTCGCCGTCACCGTCGCCCAGTCCGTCGCCGTCGCCGAGCCCAACGGCGGTGGCCTTGCCGGCGGCGGGGACGGGTAGCGGTGGAGGGCCCGACGTTCCAACTGCGGTACTGGTTTTCCTGGCCCTTGCGGTCACGGGCGCCTTCGCGGCCTGGGTCCGGACGAGGACAGCCAGGCCCCGAAGCTGATCAATTGGCCGGCGCCGGTCGTCCTGGCCGGCGCCGCGCTACTCGTTGGAACTGGCTGCGGTTCACCATCAGCGGCAGCTCGGAGGCCCCCGGCGGCGATCCTCAGGGACGCCGCCGGCGCGTTGCGGCACACCACTTCCTACCACGTCCTGGGCATGCTCGACCCCGGGCTGGAAGTCGACCTGGTAATCGTGCCAGGTGGGTCTTTGGGCATGTTGACCAGTCATGGCGTCAGCTGGCGTGAGATCACGACCGCTGGCAGAACCTGGTTCCAGGGAGCGGCCCTGTGGTCGGCAACCGAGCCAGCAGCCGTAGCCGCCGCGCTCGGTGATCATTGGGTACTGGTCCAATCCGCCTCGAGCGGCTTCGGACTGGCGCCCCGGTTGGCTCAGCTTGACACCGGGATACCCGGAGTAGTCTTCGCTGCCAAGCCGGGCCTGCAGAACATCGGCGAGGTCAGCCTTGGCGGCCGCCGGGTCGTCGAGCTGCGATCAAAAAGGGACATCTACGACGTGCTCGCCACGGGGACGCCGTACCCGGTTCGCTGGCTCGAGGTGGAAAACCCCGGACCGGACGGCAAACCGTGTGGCATCACGATCGACGGTTTCGACGCCCCCGTGACGGTAACGGCGCCGTCGAATCCACTCCCGGGCCCTACCGACTAGAGTCGAGGCGACGGGTGCGTCTCAGACGGGCCCGGGAACCCCAAGACCTCATCGAACCAAGGGGGCGCGGCGACTTTGAGTCGATGCCGCGTGTCGCCAGCGAGGAGCAGGAACTCGCCCCGACGCGCATTCGCCAGGAAGTCCGTCTGGCCGTCGGTCAGGCCATAGGCGCGCTGGAGCCGCAGTGCCTCGGCGTGGCGCTGTGCGCCCAGGACCAGGGTCGAGGGATTGGTTGCCAGGACCAACCCCTGGTCCGATCCGAGCAGGTCGCCGGCGTTCTGGGTGACCAGGCACAGCGATCCCTGGTACTTCCGCAGCCGCCGGGCCAAGCGAACCAGGAACCGGCGCACCAGCGGATATTCGAACAGGAGCCCCACCTCGTCGAAGAGAACTCGGCGCGGACGCGGGCTTGAACGAACTCGCGCCCAGATCCACTGCGCGATCAAGAAGTAGACCACCGGCAGCATTTCCTCCTTGAGATCGCGCAGGCCGAACGCTACAAAGTCGGCGTCGACCTTGACGTTGGTCGGTCGCGAGAACAGCGCCCCAATCGGGCCTTCGGTCCATCGGCGCAGTGCCTTCACGACGCGGGGAGCCCGCGCCCGCTGCTCCAGGCAGGACCGCACATCGGCGAGTGTGCCGTCGCCACTCTGCAGCACGGTGTGAAGGGCCTCGTCGACATCCGCGCGGTCGTCGTCCCCTAGCGATCCGCACATGGTGGCGACCAGGTCCAGAAGGTCGATGACCTGGTCGCCGAGAGGATCGCGCTCCCCGACGGATCCCAGGGCTGGGTCGAGGACATTGATGCTGTTGGCGCTGCCCAGGGCGAGGTCGATCCATTGCCCTCCGGCTCGCCGGCAAACTTCGCGGTACTCGTCCTCAGGGTCGATGATGAAGGCACCCATCCCCTGCTCGGCGTCGGCCAGCAGCAGGCTCTTCATGAGATACGTCTTGCCCGCACCGGAGTGGCCGAATATTCCGATGTTGGCGTTGCTGAAGCGATCCTCGTCGAAGGTGTCGACCAGCACCGGCGAGCCACCGCGCAGACTGAACCCAAAGAGCCGGCCACCCGGCTGGCGGATCTCGTCCCAAACCCATGGGCATAGCGTGCCCAGCACACCGCTGGGCAGTAGGCGATCAGCCGACACAGGGTCGACGCCAATGGGTGAAGTGCACAACCGGCCGGGGGCCATCTGGAACTTGGCGGGCAGCAGCTGGGCCATACACCGAGCCCCGGCGTCCTCGGTGCGGCTCGCGACCGCCTGCAGCTGGGCCAGGGACCCGGCCGAAAGGCCAAGGTAGACAGCGACTGAGAATGCGTGCTGCTGGTTGGCGGCGATCTCCCGGCGGAGCCCGATCGCCTCTGGCAACCCTGCTTCAGCCAGAGGGTCACCGATGGAGCCGGTGGCAGCGTCGGACATCCGGGTGGCCTGGAGGTCCCGAATGCGTGTATTGAGCATTCGCATTGCGCTGGCTGGGGTCACCTTGAAGGCGTGCACACTGAGGTCGAACTCCGCCGGCAGATCAAGCAGCGGGCCGAGCCACCCCGGAAGAAGCTCCGCACCCGGGTAGCCGTTGAGGAGATAGGTGCGGTGGAGCACCCCATCAAGATCGAGCTCGTCCGGTGACTCGCTCCAGTCGTAGGCGACTTCGGGCCGCGTCAGGGGATGTGGGACCTGGAGGTCGAGAAACCGGTGCAACGCCATGCCCTCGAGCAAGAGCGGATGGAGACCCATGCCGCGAAGCTGGCTGATTGCGCCATCGGCCTGCCGCAACAGAGCTTCAGCAATTGCAGCATCCGGAGTCGTTGCCACGACGTTGCCGCGCATCCGATGCCAGCGGGCGGCGAGCCGGTCGATCTGGGGCGGTGTGTCGCTGAGCACAAGGTGCACCGAGCGCTCGTAGCTCGGGTTCGTAAGGGCACGTTCGCCGAGGTACCGCGCCAATCGGGAATCGGCGCATGTCTCCCCTGATGACAGTCGTGAGGCCACGTGCAATTGGATTCGCACGTCGAGCGCGGACAGGAGGTCCTCGAAGAGGCTGACAAATCGACCACGTTTTTCCGGGGAGGCCTCGATCAGGTCGAATGCTCCGGTTCGGATGACGACGTGCTGATGCTGATCGCTGGTGGAGAAGACAGCCGGATGTTGGCCCGGCTCGACCATCAGCGAGAACGGACTGGGCGCGGTTCGCTGCAGCTGCTTCCGGACCGGCGCCAGAAGCATCACCGTGGCGGCCCCTTACTGCAGGTCCAGCACCAGGGTGAACGTCGACACCGCGCTGGCAGCCGCGTACTTGGCCTCATCCTCCGGCGCGACCGCCAACACGACACTGGCAATCCGGTTGCTCGAGAAGTTGAGGCCACGGACCGTGCTCGACCCGCCACCGACGTCAAGCGCCTGGCCCTGGTCGGTCCTCAGACCGAGCACCAGGACTCGCTGGCCCAGTGTGGTGGCCGGGGCGGGTGACGATCCAGGCGCCTGGTTCTTGATCACGGCCAGGACGTCGACCAGGTCGCCCGGGCGCAGGACCCCGCCGGCGGCGTCGGCAGCGGTGACCGGTACCGAGAGCGCATGGAAGCCGGACGGCACAGCCAGCCCGCCCGCGATCAGGGATGCCCGGTCCCTCGAGAGGGCGCGCATCGGGATGAACTGCCCATCCAAGATCGGCCAGGAGACGTACTTGCCGGTGACATCCGCGATGCTGGTGGCGCTCCCGGGCGGGACATCGCCCGGACGGACGCGGCGCACCGCGACCGAAGAGTCCGAGATGGCGCTGCCCACGTTGAGGTCCCCCTTCGCGACCACGACCGTGGTCTCCCGGGTGGAGGCGTAGTAGACCCCGCCGGCGGCGAGCGCGAGCACCGCAAAGATCCCGAGATAGATCGCCCTCACCAAGCGCCCAGCCCTCCATTACCACAATCTAGTATATCTGTCATCGCAACTCGACACGAATCTCCGCGTCCCCCGAAATGGTCAGCGTCTGTGTGGCGGACAGCCCGGCAAGGCTGAGTAGCCCGGTCCGGATGGGCACCCGAATCCGGGCGCAAACCGCGGGGCGGTCGAGGCGGTGTCCGTTGAACGGGTTACTGGCCGGTACGCTGTTGACCACCGCCAGCTCGGCGTCCTGGGCCACCGACTCGGGCGTGGCACCGCCACCCATCTGGCCGCGGAGCGGAGCCAGGTTCGGCACCAAGTAGGCGCGGTAGACAGCCTGGGACGCCGGGTCCAGCAACAACTCGCCGGTAGCTGCGTAGTGATTTGCGTCGACCTCGGTGACCGCGTCGACCAACGCCATGTCGTTGGCCCAGCGCAGGCGCACCGAATCGACCTGCAGCGAGCCAACGTCGGCGACCAGCGACACCACCATCAGAAGCACCGGCATCAGAAGGATCGCGTAGAGCGTGCTCTGGCCGTCCTGGCTCAATGGTTGACCTCGCCTCGCGCGGTGAATGAGGAGACCAGGTCAACGTCGCGTGAGAACAAGAACGGGATGCCGATGTGGCGGGTCGAGGTGATCGTCACCGTTATGGGCTCGTGCCAGGCGGCGCGAGCGGGCCGGATGGACACGGTGCAGTTGGCCGGGTCGAGACCGGCGCCCCGCAGCTCGGAGTCGATCCGGTCGCGAACTTCGAGGTCGTCCTCGCCCATCTCGCCGGCAATTCGTGCACCCTCGGCGGCAGCGGCGTGCTGACCGATCCATAGATGCAGGACGTTGCCGATCTCGAGAGTCGAGAAGAGCACGGGGATGAGGATGAAAGCGACGGCGAAGATCGCCTGGAGGGTCTCCTGCCCTCGCTGATCCGAGAGGCGCATGCGACGGTCGGCCTACGGTGCGGCTACTGAGTCCCCACCATCTGCTGGACCATGGTGCCGATCTTGGTCACCAGGCCCTGGTTCCAAGCGATGATGCCGACGACGAGCGTTCCGACTCTTACAAGGCAAGGGGACCTTGAGCCAGACCATGGCGCGGATTGGCGACGTCAGCAGTTGACGAAACTGACCGTCGAGGCGGCACACAAACTCGATCGAAATCTAGTGCGTTCAGCTCCCCGTGGCCACAGCCGCGAGCACCTTCGGACCACCACTAGACTGAATCATCTGAACCCCCAGGAGTTCTTGTGGGGCCTGGACGCCGCCGCTGAGAGCCATCCGGACCGAGCTGCGCGTTATCACCGGGTCGACCAGCGGCCGCCCGGACCTCTACGCCGGGCCGTAGCGGATAATTCGCGAGGCCGTCTGCCCCTCGTACACGGAGGCACCGGGCCCGGCACCCATGATCACGTACTTGGCGTAGAGGCGCCAGATCAGCCTCCATTGGTCGCTGCGTGGGTCTGCCTGCACAATGGGCAACCCAGCCGCCAGTGCGTCATCCGCCCCAAATACGGCACTGTGGTCCTTAGGCAAGTCGATCAAGGGCTTTTGGAGCTTGCGTTTCAAAGTTTTGAGCTGGGCATCGGACCGCCCGGGGTGGCTCTTCAGCGCCTCAATCACAAGATCGCCAGTGCGTGCCAATGCTGACCTCGCCTGTTGCACTTGGAGGGCGGTTACGTCGCTGAGAAGTGCGGCGTGGAGCGGGTAGGTATCGGGTTTTGCCGCTACCGCCGCCTCGGCAGAGTCAACGGCGGCGATCATGTCCTTCGCTGAGACCAGGCCGCTTCCCTGGGGTCCGCTCCCGACCGGGAATTGGGGATCAACAGGACCGAGGTCGCTTGTTGGCCCCATGAGGATCTGATGCGCACCCATCGCGAGGATCGTGGCCGCGCTCTTGGCTTGGTCCGGGACGATCACGGTGAGCTCCTTGCATCGCGCCTGGATTGAGCGGACCATCCGGACCGCCGACTCCCCGTCACCACCTGGCGAAACCAGGATCAGGTGGATGTCCTCATCTGGGTCGGCGTCGTGAATGAGTTCCTCGAGGTTGGTGACGCTTTCCGGAAAGATGACGTCGATCACCACGATCAGTCGGCACTTGAAGCGCGACTGATACTCACGGATCCACTCCTGGCGCTGGTAGCGCTCGGCGTGCTCCGCGTGGAAGAGCGGCGACTGGGCAGGGAGCGCTAGGGCTGAGACGTTTTCCGCTGGACTGTCCGCCTGGTGGCGAACACTGGCGGCTTCCCCGCTCGCTCCTTCTGCCGGTCTGCCCTTACCTGCTTCGCGACGTTGATCTTCTCTTGCCAAGGACCATTTGGAATTGTGGTGGGCTTCTGCAAGGCCGGGCTGCCGATCGGGGTTTTCGCTGTTTGTGGCATCGCTGAAGCTTTCATGGTGTGCAGTATGACCGTCGACCGCACACGCGTATTCCCACGCGGCGGAGACGTCGAGCCTTTGGATCAGCAGCGCTTCGTTCCCAGAGTCGAGCGTTGAAGATTGGACTCGAGTTCAAAGTAGGCGCATCTGGGGCTGCTCTGCCGCCCCCGACACAGCCGCTCCGCTTTTTGGGGTGCCGTCGTCACCGCGGTAGGCCCAGCTTCCGCGCTGGAGGCGAACGATCATGGCTGTGGGGCTAACCGCGAACTGTTCCGCTAGACGGTAGACGGTTGGCCAGCCGGTCCACGGCTCCAGTGGCAGAGACGGCCGGAGGCGATCAGTGGGCATCAGCAGGTAGGACGCGAATCCCTCAGCTTGGAGCTCAATCGGATCAAACGATCCGTCCCTACACCAAGTTCGATCTGCCTCGAAGATACTTCCGGTTCCGGAGCGGGCCGCGGCGCAATGAAGGACCCAGTGGCCAGCCTCATGCGCAAGTGTGAACCTCAGAAGCCCGGGGTTGGCTTCGAATAGCGCCGAGTGCTGCTCGTTGACGATGACTTGGGCCGTGGAGGGCCGCAGGGCACCGAGAGTCACCTGGCCTTCGGCCTCTTCGAGGTCGTCCCAGAGCAGGCACAATCCGAGGCGATCCAGCAACTCTTCCATGTCGAATCCAATCTGCAGCCCATGAGCCCGCCATAGTTCGGCAGCCCTGGCCTGGAGTTGGGCATCTGCGATGTAGGTCACGATCGACCTGGTGGTCGCTTGACGCCGGCCTGCCGATAGACCCTGTGGAGAACGTCGGGTGGCAGATGGGGAAGGCGCCGCAGCAGCATCGCAAACTCTTCGTCCTTCGACGCCTTCTCGCGAAGCTGAAGAGATATCTTGCCAGCGAGGGCCAGCAGTTCTTCGGGGTCTCCGCCCGTTGCTTCCGCCAGACGGCGGATGGTGTCGTCAGCAGGCGCATCTCCGTGTCCGTTCTCGAGCTTCGATAGGTAGGTGAAGTTGATCCCCAACTCATCCGCCAACTTTCGCTGGGTGAGTCCTGCTTTACGCCGGAGCTCGAGGATGCGTGAGGCGAACGTGGTGGGTGCGGGGTCAACTGTCTCGTCTGACATAGAGGTTTACAGTCTCAGTAATGTTGGGTAGACTACTCAACACAAGTTGGGGAAGCACCCCAACACAGATTAGCAGGTGCGGTCCATTGTCGAAATGGGGCCGACCAAAGGGAACCAGCTGATGCAGGACGGCCCAGACCAGGGAGCAGCAGCCCTGGAAGATCGAGAAGACGGTCGCCAGAAGCCCGACCTCACTGTCACCATCCACGACGAGGACGCCGGCGGCAAGCCGATCAAGGTAGAGGCGGCACGGTCGGCCACGGTTGCGACCGTCATCGAGAGGATGTACGACCACCTCCGGAGTGAGCATCAGGAAGGCGACCGGCTTCGCTGTGAAGCGACGGGGGACGATGTCTTCGGGCACGTCGCCGAACAATTGGGCGATTACGCCGAAAGCTCCTGCGAGAAGCTCGAGTGGCTGTTCGCCCGCAAGACCGGAGGCGCGTGAGCGACTTACCCGCGCCGGTGGACGCTGAGGTGGCCGCGGCGACGTTCGCCGCCCACCTCGGCGACTTCTTCTCGAACGGTCGCCCGACCAGGGACGAGGCGTGGGCCCTGGTCCAACTGGACCCTCTCCACGCCGTCATAATCGTCCCGGCGCGACGTCCTGATGGTGGGGTAGACCCCTATTTCCTGCGCCTGGGCGCCGAATACTACGACCTCTGGCCGCCCCTGGCTGAGTTCGTCGAGCCGGGCGAGGGCGGCACCTGGGTGCCGGCTGGACCTACCAGCGCGTGGTGGCCGAGACAGGGAAACGCCGCTGAGTTCCAGTTCGCGCTCCACAACCCCTACCAGTACCCCGATGGGCGTCTCGGTCAGCTGCTCTGTTTCTCGCACAGCCTTGGCTACTACCTCAGCGGGCATGTTCCTCAGCCGGGGGAGCGGTGGGTGCAGGGCACACATACCGTGAGCGCCACGTTGACCCGTGTCGCCGACGCGCTCGTCGCCCCCAACTACCAAGGGAGGAGCAATGATCACGATTCCTGATTGCCTCTGGGCAGCGATGCTCGACGCTCTCGCGGCATCTCCTCCGGGCGTCGAGCGCGTCGCCTATCTCGACGGCGTCGGCAGCCTGGGGGATGGGGTCGTCACGACTGTGACCATCCCGGATGCTGATCTTCACCCCGGCTGGTACGACGTCTCGGCCGAGGCCATCAGCGAGGCCGGTCGGCACCTGCGAGAACACGGACTGACCCGGCTGGTCCAGGTTCATACCCACGGCGGCGCCGGACGCGTCCACTCTGGTCGAGACGACGAAATGGCGTATTCACGGCGGCCGGGTGCGCTGTCTGTGGTCCTGCCACACCACGCCAGCCGGCGCCCCGCTCCATTGGAGGGCACCGTTCATCTCCGCCGAGAGGCAGAGTGGTCGGTTCTCGACGTCGACGTCGCAGCCGAGCATCTCCGTATCGTGCCCGCCCACCTTAGTTTCGCGAGGAAGTCATGGAACGAATTTCAGACCGACATGCCGGCGACCTCGGCGGCCGTCTCCACCCCCTGGCCACGGCGCGTGGTCCGGTGGTTGGGGTCCACATTGCGCGGGAGATCGCGGGCCTAGCCTCCGTCCAGCACACGGCGTGGATGTTAGTCAACCTTCTGGCCCGCCAGGTTGGGGTCGTGTCCGAGGTTCTGATCGATTGCGAAGGGGACGCCCCACTCGTCGGTCGGGTTGTGCCATTGGCACCCGGCGTAAGGACCTTCCGAGATGCCGTTCTCGTCGGTGCGGGCGCCATCGAGGGCGTCCCCACGAGCGTCGGGGCGAGCGGTCATGGTGTCGATCTGGTTGTCAACGTCGGTCCTGGTGGTCCCGTAAACGGCGGCTTCAGGGCTTGCGGCGCCGGATGGTGGGGCGGGATTTCGCCGGGCTCCATGTTCGGTCGTGAAGAGTCGACACTGCCGTTCGGTCCATACGTTGCCGCGTGCCTCGCCGCCGGCCGGGTGTTCTTCGCTTCTCGGGCCATCGAGGTGCCGCCGCTGGTTGCCACCGGCTATTCAGCCTGGCGATTGGCGGCCGACGACGGTGTTGCAGGCGACGGCGGCCCGATGGATCTGCCGGCGCTCCAACCTATCGACGCCTCGTTGGGCGGCGTAGGTGCTGTAGGAACGAGTTGGCTCCACGCGCTTTGGACGATCGAGGAGATTGAGGGTGATCTGCAACTGGCCGACCCAGACCTTGAAGGCGTTACAGACACCAACCTGAACCGCTGCCCGCTATTTGGCCGTGCCGTCGTCGGCCAGGAGAAGGCGGCAGCGGCCGCCTCGATTTGCGATGCAATGGCAGTGAGGCTCGAACCGCGGTTCGCTCGTTTGCAGGATCTCGGCTCAGTAAAACCATTCGTCATCTCCGCCGTCGACACGAACATGGCCCGCGAGGCGATTCAGGCCCTCTACCCGAGGCGCCTGTTGTCTGGGGCGACCTTGGACGCTCGCGCCGAAATCCTGCGTTGCGATCCCACCTCCCAAAGTGCTTGCATCCGCTGCTTCAACAAGCCCGAGGAAGAGGCGCCCGACGCCGTGGCCCGAGCTCGATACATGGCTCTCAATCAATCTGACCAGGCCGCACTAGCCGTCAAGTTGAACCTCACCATGGAGCAGGCCAACAGATGGGCGGTCCAGGGAGAATGTGGATACGCAGGCGATCGGATCATGCGTCAGCTCCGCGAGACCGGTGGCGGCCCGGCAGCCTTCGCGGTGGGCTTCGTTTCCGTCATGGCCGGAACGATGCTTGCCGCCCAGACGGTGCGCGAACTCGCCGGCACGGCTGAACCTTTTGACGGTGTCCGGTGCCGAGCGGCGTTCACCTTCCTTGATCCAGGCAGCCGAGTCAACCAGGTGTCCGGCTACGCTCGCGATCCGGGCTGCTACCTGTGCGACCCTGCCTCGCCGGGCGGGGCCGTATGGTTGCGGCGGTACCTGTCGGCATCTCCAGCGATTGGCTGACAGACTATCGTCGACGCCTGAGACCGTGGCCACGAGGAGGTCATGCGTCCCTTCCGGCCGGTGGAACAGGGTTCGGCCCGTTCACGTACCCTAGTTTGGCGATGGCTACCGCAGGGGTAGAACTCGAAAACCCAATCCTGAACTCGCCCTACGACGCGCCCGAACGCTTCTTCCAGATTGGGCCAAGTGGACCGACTGGAGTAATCGAGGTGGGTCGGCGACCGAGCGAGTCCTTTGTGCCCGTGCCGGTGGGGCGGAAGAGCGGGGTTGGCTCGAGGAAGGGCGAGCGCGAACAGCAGGGCTTCGACTTCGACATCACCGGCGAACGCCGCGAGATCAACACGCTAATTAATGACATCCGTGCCCGGGTTGAGCTGTGGCGGGTTCGAGGCTACGGCGGGGTCACTCCGATCACTCGAAACCTTCTCCAGCACTGGGCGGACATCACAAGAGAGGACCGGGTATTGTTCTGCCAGCGCGAGGCCGCCGAGACGGCGATTTACCTGGCTGAGGTGGCCGGACGCCACGGTGAGCCTGACTTCCGCACCAGGATCGAGGCTGAGAACGTCGAGCACAATGATCGGCTCCCCCGCATTGGCTTAAAAATGGCTACGGGGAGCGGCAAGACCGTCGTCATGGCGATGTTGATCGCGTGGCAGGTCATCAACAAGGCCTTCGGCCCGAGAGATGCCCGCTTCACAAACCGCTTTCTCGTCGTTACGCCAGGGATCACGATCCGGGACCGACTTCGCGTTCTTTTGCCCGCCGACGACCAGAACTACTACGACCTGCGGGGCCTCGTGCCACCCGACATGAGGTCAACCCTCAACACCGCCTCGATCGTCATCACCAACTACCATTCGTTCTTGCCGCGAATCGCGAAGGAAGTCCAAGGCGTCGCCGCCAACACCCGGAAGCTCCTCCGGGCCGGCAGGTCCGTCGACCCATTCGTAGAGACGGAAGATCAAGTCGTCGACCGCGTCCTGCGCGACCTGGGCGGCCGAGGGACCGGGGAGGTCGTCGTGTTGAACGATGAGGCGCATCACTGCTACCAGGACAAGCCCCTCGGCGAGGCGATCGACGAGGAAGCGCGCGAGCGAAACGAAGGCGCGCGGGTCTGGTTCCGCGGCATACGCGCCGCTTCTCGACGGACAGGGGTGAAGGCCATCTACGACCTATCGGCAACTCCTTTCTATCTGGGCGGTTCCGGGTACCAGGAGGGCTACATCTTTCCGTGGGTCGTCAGTGACTTCTCGCTCATGGACGCTATCGAATCGGGGATCGTCAAGATCCCGAGGATTCCTGTAGACGACGACGTATCGATCGCCGATCAACCGACGTATCTAAGGCTTTGGGATGCAATCGGCGACGAGCTACCGAAGAAAGCGCTCAAGAAGGCTGTCTCCGACGCCAACTGGGTTCCACCAGCGGAGCTTGAAGGAGCTCTGCGCAGCCTCTACCGCAGCTACGAGCGTTGGTTTCGAGATTGGGAGCGCGACCTGGCTCCGCTCGAGGAGCCCCCCCCAGTTTTCATCATCGTCTGCCCGAACACCATTGTCTCAAAGCTCGTGTTCGACTGGGTTGCAGGCCAGCAGGTGGAACTGCTTGATGGTACTGAGGTCCTGAGACCCGGGCATCTGCCGTTGCTGTCGAATGTCAACGACGGTCGATGGATTGACCGATCACCCACGATCATTGTCGACTCTGCCCAGCTCGAATCCGGTGAGGTCTTGAAGGCCGACTTCAAAAAGGCGGCCTCGCGAGAGATCGAAGTGTTCAAGAACGAGTACCGACTTCGCAACCCAGGCGCCGACATCGAAAAGCTGACCGACGAAGACGTGCTGCGAGAGGTGATGAATACCGTCGGCAAGCGTGGCCGCCTAGGGGAGCGGATCCGCTGTGTCGTCTCCGTTTCGATGCTCACTGAGGGCTGGGACGCGAACACCGTCACTCATATTCTCGGCATCCGGCGGTTTGGGAGTCAGTTGCTTTGCGAGCAGGTGGTCGGGCGTGGGCTCCGAAGGCGGAGCTACGCGCCCAACGCGGCAGGGCTATTTGAGGCCGAGTATGCCGAGGTGTACGGTGTCCCATTCGCCTTCATTCCGACGGATCGCAAGATCGCGGCGGCACCGCCCGCTCGTCCGGCAGTCGAGGTGCGCGCAATCGACGAGCGCTGGCCGCTTCGCATTGAATTCCCCAAGGTAGAGGGCTACCGGGTTGAAATGCCTGATCAGCGCGTTCAATTCGACGCGGAGCGAGCAACACCATTACACGTGGACCGGGAACTGGTGGCTACCTGGACGCAGACAGGCGGTGTTGTAGGAAGCGCCGCCGAGCAGCGCCTCGACGAACTTCGTGACGCACGCCAGCAAGAGATCGCTTATGCGATTGCTGTCGAAGTGCTGAGGCGCAAGTTCGCCGGGCACGATGGCGCCCCGAAGCCCTGGCTCTTCCCAGAGCTAGTTGACGTCACCAAACGATGGCTGGACGATAGAGTGACGTTCGCGGCGGACACGCCGGCCGGAGTTCTGCTACTCGCACAGCCGAAAGCTCGCGCGGCGGAGGCTGTGTTCGACGCGGTCGTCCGGGGCAGTGAGGAGCGTCTCGAAAGAGTCCTTCCAATTTACCGGCGCTTCGACGGTAAGGGGTCCACTGACGACGTGTCCTTTCTCACCCGTAAGGCTGTGATCGAGACAGCCAAGTCGCATGTGAACCTGGTGGTGCTCGACGGCGTCAAGGGCAACACCTGGGAGCAGACGATTGCTGGCCTCCTGGAGGAAGATCCGAGAGTGAGGTCCTTCGTGAAAAACGATCACGTCGGGTTTGACATCCCTTATGTATTTGAAGGCCGGAGCCACAGGTACATACCGGACTTCCTGGTCCGGTTGGCTGTGGAGCGTGAAGATGTCGAGCGCACTCTGGTCATTGAAGTTTCTGGTGGCCGAAAGAGTCCCGGCCCCACTGCTGTGAAGGCCGCTACGGCACGCGACCAGTGGTGCGTGGCCGTCAACAACGACGGTGTCTTCGGATTCTGGAGTTACCTCGAGATCAGCACGATGTTTGACGCACAGCGACTAATCGCCCAGGCGATCGACGACCTCCAATCTCTCGGTCCGGCGGTGGAAGGAGTGAGCCCATGACCGCTAAGCGCAGCGGCCCGACGCCAGTCGAGGCCATCATCCATCCGGACAAGCGGTCTAACCTGCCGACAGCAGATGCCCACGACCTCGTCCCGCCGGAGGTCGAGGAACTGGTACCTGTCAGTTATCCCAGGGAATTGCACTCACCAATGCTTGTCTGGGAGGGCAAAGAAGCCCTCGATCAATCCGATCTCGAGGTGGATGCGCCGCCAATTTACATTCAGGAGAAGATCGACCCCCGAGTCCTGGTCGAGAACCTCCGGCGGACGGCGCAGGCCGAGGAGCAAGAACCGGAACTCTCCCTGTTCGCGTCGTTTGATGGCCTGAGTGAGCTGGACCTCGTGGAGTTCTACAGACACGAGGCGAACTGGTCGAACCGGATGATACTGGGGGACTCCTTGCAGGTCATGGCCAGTTTGGCCGAGCGAGAGCGGCTCCGGGGCAAGGTCCAGATGATCTACTTAGACCCGCCATACGGAATCAAATTCGGTTCGAATTGGCAGGTGTCGGCGCGCAACCGCGATGTCAAGGATGGGAAGCTCGAGGACATCGCTCGTGAAGCCGAACAGATCAAGGCCTTCCGTGACACGTGGGAACTCGGTATCAATAGTTACCTGACGTACTTGCGGGATCGCTTGCACGTTGCGCGCGATCTGCTCACAGCGTCAGGGACAATCTTTGTCCAAATCGGCGACGAGAACGTACATCTGATCCGAGGGTTGTTAGACGAGATATTCGGCAGTGAGAACTTTGTAAGTCTGATCCCCTTTGCTACGACGAGCGGGGCGGGGAGCTTCGCGGTGGGCACGAATCTCTTAGCGAGCGTTGTGAACTACGTCGTCGTGTACGCGAGGGACATTGAACTCGTCAAGTACCGCCAACTTTTCAGGCCCAAGGAGGTGGGGGGCGATGCAGCATCTCTTTACACACGCGTTCTCCTGGCAGATGGAACGACTCGACCGCTTTCATCAAGCGAACGTAAGGGAAGTCCCCTCCCCGATGGCGCCCGCGCCTTTGGCGTCGATAACCTGACCTCTCAGACCACTCGCGTCGGTCAGACGACGGTGTTCCCTGTGGAGATCAACGGGCGCACGATCTCTCCTCGCACCGGGGGATGGAAAACGAATCGGCAGGGAATGGATCGACTTTTGCTGGCCAACCGAGTTCACATTGGCGACGGCAAGAACCTCGGATACATCCGCTACATCGACGACTTTCCAGCCTCGCCGGTTAGCAACCTTTGGACCGATACCCTGGGCCAAGGTCAGTTCGGCGGGGACAAGCTCTATGTGGTCCAGACGGCGAACAAGGTGGTCGAGCGATGCATGCTCATGTCCACCGACCCCGGCGACCTAGTGATCGACCCGACGTGTGGATCGGGGACAACGGCCTTTGTTGCTGAGCAATGGGGACGTCGCTGGATCACCATCGACACGTCGCGGGTCGCACTGGCTCTCGCTCGGCAACGACTCATGGGCGCCAAGTTTCCTTTTTATCTTCTGGCGGACTCGGTGGAAGGTCGGAGGAAGGAGTCAGAGTTGTCGCCGACCCCACTGCCGCCGGCGACGCCGACCTCTGATATCCGCCACGGGTTCGTTTGTGAGCGGATCCGGCATGTCACCTTGAAGTCGATTGCAAATAACCCAGATCTGCGGGAGGGCATGAGCCGCGACGAAATCGACAGAACAATCAAGCGGCATGCTGAGTTTGAGGTCCTGTATGACAAGCCGTTCGAAGACGAGCACGTCGTTAGAGTTACCGGGCCATTTAGTGTCGAGAGTCTGTCTCCACATCGGAGCCTCGCCGGCATGCGGACTGACGAGCCAGTGTCGGCGACACGTGCCGCTGAAGAGCCAGGCGCGCCAACTTTCGAACAGACGATCCTTGACAATCTGAAGGTCGCGGGCGTTCAGAATGGTAAGCGCCATGAGCGGCTGACCTTCGATTCAGTTGAGCCTTACGCCGCCAACTACATCCAAGCCGTCGGTGTACGCGAGGACAGCACCGACACTGCGCCGAAGAGAGTTGGCATCTCTATTGGGCCGCAGTACGGGACGGTAGCACCGGGCTTCGTAAAGAGCGCGGCTCGGGAGGCGACCAAGGCGACCGACCTCGATTTGCTTTGCGTGCTGGGCTTCGCGTTCGACCCCCAGGTTCTGAACACAGGCCAAGATTTCGTCGCCACCGATGAGAGCTTTGATGTCGCCGCGGAGCGCTCCCTCGGGCGGATCCCGGTCCTACTCGTGAGGATGAATGCCGACTTGTTGATGGGGGAGGAGCTGAAGAAGACTGGTGCCGGCAACCTCTTTACGGTCTTCGGAGAGCCCGACATTGCCATCACGATCGAGGGCGACGAGGTGCGCGCGGAATTGCTAGGCGTGGACGTCTTCGACCCGACGACTGCAGAGATCCGTAGTGACTCGACTGACCGGGTAGCGCTCTGGATGATCGACACCGATTACGACGGAGAAAGCTTCTTTGTCCGCCACTGCTACTTTACCGGGGGCCAAGATCCCTATGTTCGACTGAAGAAGGCGCTCAAGGCAGACATCGACGAGGAGGCTTGGGCGACACTCAACCAGACCGTCTCGCGACCCTTCCCGAAGCCGTCGACCGGCCGAATCGCGATCAAGGTAATTAACGACTACGGCGACGAGGTGGTCAAGGTCTACGACTTGTAGCGAGTCGGGTCAACGTGCAGCATACCGACAGAGTGTCCTGACTTCGCATCTGCGGCATCGCGGCCCTGGCGACGGAGCATAGTCCCGGGCCCGTAGCCTCTTAGCGGCTTCCGATATCTTGGCCTCCGCTCCTATGATCGCCTCTTCGCTGACGTCGATCGAAACACGCGCGCCAGCCTTGAGGTCGTGGACGTAGGCAGCCCGCACGTCGAGGCCCTCGCGGCGGCCGGCATCGGCGTAGACCTGCAGCTGTAGCCCATGCGCCTCCGCGGCGGGCGTTGAGGTCTTGTAGTCCAGGATCGCGAGTGCTTTGTCGACGTCGTCTTCGCGGTCAAGAATGACGTCGGCACGTCCAACGACGGTGATGCCGTTTAGATGAAGTTCGAACGGCCGCTCTGTTTCCCAGATGCGAAACAGATCGTCAGCATGGCTTGTGGTGTACTCGGTTACGAGGCGACGAGCAGCCTCCTTGAGCTGGCGGTGAGCGGGCTTGTTTGCGGTGGCGAGAAAGAAGCTCTGGTTGAGTATCTCGACGATGTCGGTCGGAGAGGGAACCGCGCCCACTGCCTTAGTCGTGTCCGCAACGGTGCGCAGAACATGATGGACAGCCTTGCCGTAACCGAGTTCGGGCGCGAGCCGGGGCTGAAAGCCGATGAGATTTCGGAGCCGGTATGCCAGGGCGCACTCCAGAAACGACGCGAGCTCGCTGTAGGTGAGTTCGATCGTGTCCTCAGCTGCCCCGACTGACTCGATCGGAGGTGGTGTGATGGTGGCGGGGTCAACCTCGTGTTCAACGAGTTCGCCGTAGTAGCGGCTCTCACCGACGGCCTTGACGGTGACTCGCTCGTGCCGGGAGATGGACAGCCAATCGCGCGCTCGGGTTAGAGCGACGTAAAAGAGGCGACGTTCGTCGGCATCACTGCCTTCGTAACGGTCAGCGTCGAATAGTGTCCGAGGGACGAGCCAGTTCTGCGCTTCTCCTGTCCGAGTGGTGGGGAAGCGGTTGGCTGTCAGGGACGGTATGAAGACCACTGGCCACTCCAGACCCTTTGCGCTATGGACCGTCGTCAGATCGACCGCGTTGAGTTCGAAGTCTCGTTCGCCATCGAATCCTTCATATGTGCCCTGGGCGTAGTTCACGATATGGACGGCAAGGTTCCGGTAGTACCAGTCGCCCCGGTCCTCGCCTCCCACTTGTTCGCCAGGGGTAGTAGGGTCTGGCCGCGCACGACGTCGAACCGACTCGTAATCCGCGAGCAACGCTGTAAACCGTGCCAAGGTGCCGAGGCGGTTGACGGCGAGCGGCTGCGTCATATCCCAAGAGCGAACGTCGAGTTCCCAGAAAAGGTCGTATAGCTCGCCGACGAGGTCGGCAGTCCGGTCCTTGCGCGGTACCGCTTCCCGCCATTGGTGAAGGAAACGGCGAAGGCGGTTGCGACCTGCGCCATCCAAGCCGTAGATGGTCTGGTACTCGTTGAGCAAGTCCGCCTCGGCCACCGCCTGGCCCGGGCCCCGGAGGGCTCGCCAGTCGACGCCAGTCATCCAGGCGAAAGTGCGACCAAGCACCTGGGCGTCCGGCTGATCGAACAACCCGGTGCGATCTCCCGGTTGAATAGGGATGTCAAACGTCGAGAAGGTGTCGACGATCCTCGCGTAGCTCGTGCGTCCTCGGACCAATATGGCCATGTCGCGGTAGCGAACCCCGGCCTCGCTGAGGTCAAGGATTATCTGCGCGATCCAGCCAGCTTCACGCTCCTCCGACGGGGCTCGCCAGAGAACTACTTCCTCGCCCCCGCTTGGTTGGCGGTGCGATCCCATCGTCTTTGCAAGTCGGCCCGGGATCGTGGTCGCGAAGATGTTGGCCACATCGATGATTCCTGGCCTGCTGCGCCGATTCGTTGCGATCTCGAAAGTCGCTACGTCCGGGTAGCGAGTACCGAATGTAACGATGTTGGCCACGTCCGAGCCTCGCCATTGGTAAATCGCTTGGTCGTCGTCGCCGACCACGCACAGTTCGACCAACGGGCCCGTAAGGAGCTCGATCAGCCGTTCCTGTGCGGGGTTTACGTCTTGGTATTCGTCGACGATGAGGTGCCGCAGGTTGGTTTGGACTGATGCGAGTGTCGAAGGGCGCTCGAGTTCATGAACTGCCCGAACCACCTGCTGACCGTAGGTGAGGAGTCGGTATCGTGCCAGGGACTCGAGGTAGGCGAGCAATACGGAGCGGAAGGGCTCCGGCATCGCCTCGGGATCCAGGAGTTCGTTCTCGACTACGTCGACCCCTCGGAGAAACCGGTCGATCGAGCCAAATAGTCGACCCTGCGGATCAAGGCGCCTCAAGTCGAGTCGAGCTGCCTCTCGGGCCAAGAAGGCTGTCAGTTGATGATCGTCTAGCACGTCATATGTTTCGTAGCGCGGCAGGTGTGTTTGCAGCAGGCGGAAGCAATAGGCATGGATCGTGCCGACGAACAGACGCCCCAACTGGTCAAGGACATCTCGACCGAGCCGCTCCTCAGCTCGCTCGGCAATCCTTAGTCGCAGTTCCGCTGAAGCCCGCTCGGTGAAGGTGAAGGCGACGATCCCGTCTGGTGCCTCGCCAGTGGCCAGCAGGTCGGCGACGCGCTGAGCGACCACTTCGGTCTTGCCGGAGCCCGCGGACGCGATGATCTGAAGGTGACCGCCTCTGTACCGCACCGCGTCCAGGGCGTCGCCCGTGAGCTTGGGAGCAACCACGGAAGCTATGTTGACGCACGATCTACTTCCACAGAGCAGTTCGTGATGCTCTGTATGCCTGCAGTAGTCTGGGGCCGCCCCTCGGAAATGCTGCTTCAGCCGCCTAGCGAGTCGCGCAACGCGCGTGCTTCCGCAGCCCGACCGAGCAAGTCATATGCGGTGGCAAGGGTGACCCCGACCCCTGTCAGGTCGGGGCGCAAACGCATCGCTCGCTCCAAGGACGGCACAGCGCGTGCAGCGTCGCGGTCTAGGAGCGCATTCCTTCCCAGGGCGAGCAGGACTTGAGCAAGGGCCCCATCGAGCCGGCTCCGAAGGGTTTGCACCAATTCCTCCGTCGCGCCGCGCCCTTCAGTGATGGAATCCGCCAGTTCTTCCCAGAAATCGAGAAAGCGGCCATCGACCTGCCGAGCGATCCTGACGGCGGCCTGCCGGAGCTGGCCGGAACGGAGGTCCGCGTCGACCTCGCATTCCCGAGCAACGCCGATAAGCTGATGGGCGTCCACCACGCAGCTGTCCAAGTCAAAACCTAGCGTCTTCCCGTCATCAAGCACCAGAGCCGCAATCGCGGGCGGAACCGCGCCATGCTTCATTTTCGACAACTGGGTTCGCATGCGTTCCTTCTGCGTTTCGCGGTCGAGCCCGGGGTACACCTCGTCGGCAACGGATTGCCGAGTTGGCCGACCCCTCTCGCCATCGAGACCCAGCATCAGAAGGTACAGCCACATGAACAGCAGCGGCTGACGCCTGCGCAGCGCGGGCGCGTGATCGTCAAGACCATGACGTACCTCAAAGCCTCCCATCGTGCGGATGCGTACGCGAGTATCTCCCTCGACAAAGGCCTCTGTGGCGGCCTGACCCGTGGCGCTCGAGGGCTCTAGCGCCACCCCAACGGCCGGCCGCGCGGAGACACCCCCACCCCGCTTGGAAGCGAGAACCGCTCCGCCGCCACCCCCGGCAGACAGGAGCAGACCGAAGACCAGGATCGCAATGAACCACAGACGGCTAGCGGGGTTCCTTGGGGTTCCATTGGCCAGACGCGGTCCAGGGGTAGTTGGCCCAACAATGCTTGGCGTCGCCGGCGGCGACGGCGACGCACTCGAAGCCGGGCTCGGCGAAGGCGACACTGCCGGCTGCGGGATGGACGACACTGGCTGTTCATTCAGATTCCAGTCGGCAATCAAGTAGCGACCGACGTTCAGCCTCATCAGGTAGTGGTTGTCTACTCGCAGGACCGTCTGGCTCTGGATAGCGCCGCTGTCGGTGAATTCGTAAGTCAGCCGCTTATATCCCTGCAACTCCACCACGATCCCGTCGGGCGGAAGGTTTGGATCGGTCCCGATCCCCACGAGGATCGACGAATTTTGGTCCTCCTCGACGATCACCAGATGGTTCGCCTGGTTATGCGCAGTGATATCTATCAGTTTCACGGTGGCTTGTCCCACGCAGCAGGTCGCCAGGAGATCCCCCCCGAGCTGCTTGGACAGATTCCGTTGCGCTTCTAAGAAATCGCGTCGGATATGGCTTTCGGTGGATTCCGGGGAAGGGGGCCCGGTGGGCGACGGACCGCCCGCAGCGGACCCTGAGATGACCGGTGACGCTTGATCCCCCGGAATCGCGCCAATCGCCTGTTGCGTCACCCATAGGCCGGCACCGCCTGCAACCAGCAAGACCACGCCCAGAACTGCGGCTAATAAGGGGAGCCGCCGCCGCGTCATACGGAACCGGCCTCCGCTGTCAGTTGCGACTTCGCGCCCGTCCACCTCAGCCACGCTTCATGCCCCTTGCCGCGCATGTTAGCCCCGCGGCCGCTGACAGGTTCTGTTCGCCCGCTTGGCGGACGCGAGCTGCAGCCCGAGAGGCGCGTGATCTCAGTGCTGGTTCCGAGACGCCTAGGCGCCGAGCCATGGCACCGAACGGTTCTCCGTTGACATGATGGTTCACGAGAATCTCGGCCTCCATGCCGTTCAACCCGGCCTCGATTAGCAGCGACATGCACGATGCCGCGTCATGACCGGCGGACTCGCCCGCAGCCACCTCGTCGACCAACGGATGCCGAGGTACGCGGACCTGCCGCTCCCGCCAGCGGCGCACATTTCGGAGAGCACGCTCCATGAGCATCCGGGGAATCCATTCTTCGGCGTCTAGACGCAGCCCCTTGGCCATAGCCAAGAGCTCGGCCGCGAGTTGCTGGCGCAAATCCTCCGAGTCGATCAAGCCGGCCGCCGGGTGCAAATGCCCAGCCGCCGCTCTGAGGCGACCGTCCATCAACGATAGGATCACGTCGCTCCACGGCTCGAGTTCGCCCGCCTGGTAGCGACGGATGGCAATAGCAAGATCTGAGTGCTCGCCGTCGGAACAAGCCTCAATCGGGCATCGTGATATTTCGGACACAGGGCACCTCCTTTTCGCACCCACGCTAGGAATCCACCGTGTCCCGTCCGTGTCCTGACGCAGTCGCCGCTGAATTCAGGACGGACCCACGACCGTGTCCTAAACGTGTCTGTTTCAGGGACACGCTGAAAACACGCTCGTGACTGCAACATTTCGCCTCCCCCTCAGGCGGTTAAGAGAGGTAAGGGCGCGCCCGGGCCCCTCGCCTCCTCCCCGCCGGGGCTCACCGGAGCTGAGCCCCGGCGTCGTCTCAAGGAGAGACCTCAATGCTCGATGCGATCGGATCCCTCATCGGCGGCCTGATCCTCACGTTTGGCCTGGCCGTCCTGATGCTGCTCTACTTCCTCCCTAGCATCGTCGTCTTGATGCGCCGCGCCGACGACATGGTCGGCGTGGTGATCGTCCTCAACGTATTCCTCGGCTGGACCTTCCTCGGCTGGGTGGCATCGCTGGCGATGGCATTCTCCGGCTCCAGCGGACCGCGCCAGGGATACCCGCAGCCGTATATCTACCCGCCAGCGCCTCCCACCCCGGTGTACTACCCGGCCAGCTCTAACCGCAATGGTGTTGCCTCCGAGCCTCACCTCGCGAACCCCTCTCCGAATGCGGACAGCTGATGTCAGCAGCTCTGGATCCCGCTGGCCGGTCAGACCTGCTGCGTGCTAGCTCCGCCAACCGTTTTCCAAACAAGATAAGCGGGGCCCCTGCCCCGCATCTCAAAGCTGTACAGAAGCCAGCTCCGAGAATGCATTTCGAGTTCACGCGGAGGCGGCCTTGATCCGCCGCCGGCCGCGACTAACGGAAGTGTTGGTGCTGCGGATGACGCCGGAGGATGCCGCCCACCTCTGCACCTATGCCGATGCGGAGGGGCGGACGGTTTCCGAGGCGGTCCGGTACCTCATCCGCGTCGGCCTCGGCGGCAGAACCGCGGAGGCCGACTTTGCCTCAGGTGCGCAGCCGGAGCCGCGCTCGGACCTGCTCGCTGAGCTCGGCTTCCACAACCTGATCGCCACCGAGCAGGTCCTCAAGCTGCTGGAGACCATCGTCCGCGACGGCCAGGGCGCCGCTGACCGGCTGTTGCCTGCAGCTGGTCAGGCAGCGCAGGTTCGGCTGGCTCGTGCCGAATCCGGCAGGCCCCGAAGCCGATGAGGTCGACAACGGCGATCATCAAGCTCCGATGGCACGCCACGGCGGGCGGCGGCGGACATATGAGGTCCGCCGCCGGGCTGCTCGACTACGTCCACCACCACGACCGCCATCCCGACCTGGAGAAGACGGACGACGTCGACGGCCTGACTCGGTACGTCGCCTGGCGCGACCACGCTACTCCGGACGCCCGGCTTTTCGACGCCGAGCAAACGCTTGGTGACGCCGACCGGGCGGAGCTCGCCGCCTACATCGAGCGCTCGGTGCAGGGCCTCGAGCAGACGCCGGGCTGGCGGGTCGAGCACAACCGCAAGGCTTTCTACCACTTCATCATCTCGCCCGAGGACGCTTATGGCCTGGACCTGCGCACGGCCACCCGTTCGGTCCTGAGCCAGCTCGAGAAGGACGCCGGCACCGGTGGTCTCCCGCCCTGGATCGCGGCCGAGCATCGCAACACCGAGCACCCGCACGTGCATGTCGTCATGGCAGCCCGGCGCCAGCTCGCTAGCGGTCGATTCCGCAGGATCGACATTACCGGTCCGCGCCTCGACCAACTCCATGACGCGCTGGCGGTCGAACTCCTCAAGCAGCGGGAGGAGCGCGCTCAGCTCCGTAGTTCCGCGCTCCGCGCGGTCGAAGCGGCGACCCGGTCACCGCTTCGCTCACAAGGATCCCCGTCGTCACCCTCCCGCACCACCGCGGTGCAGAAACGGCGCGAGATAGTTGATTCATTGGCTTGGTCGCCTGCCGCCGATCGAGACATCGCCCTGCGACGCGAGGTGTCCGCCCTTCCCACTGCTCAGGTCGCCCGGATAGCGGGACGGCTGGCCCGGCACTACCAGCGAGAGGCCGAACGTGAAGCCCGGAGGCGCCTGGCCGAGGGGCGTGAGCAGGGCCGGGAGCGTGACGAATGACCGCGCTGGTCGCAGTCAACCTCGCGACTTCATTGCTCGGTCTGGGTCTCTACGCCTACATCCGCTTCGTCCGCGGATGGTCCAGACCCGACACGCACGGCGACAGCCGCTGGGCGCAGGCGCGAGATCTCAAGGGCTTGATCGGCCGCGCACCCGCCGGCGATCGGATCAACCTCGGCTGGATGGGCAGGCGCCTTCTGCAGGCGCCTGCCGAGGACAACACCCTGGTCTTCGGCGTCCAGCGCTCCGGCAAGACCTCCGCGCTGGCGATCCCCACGCTGTTGACATGGAAAGGGGCCGCGGTGGCCACCTCGACCAAAGAGGAGTTGGTGCGCCTCACGGCACGGCACCGAGCCGGCTTCGGACCGGTGTCCGTCTTCGCGCCGCTCGACCTCGACACAGGGTGGGTGCAGGAACTCGGGCTCCGCGCCGTCACCTGGAATCCTCTCATCGAGTGCACCACCGCTGGCGGTGCCGCCGAGCTCGCCGACTTCTTCACCTCAACCGGGAAGGAGTCGGACGCCTCGCACTGGTACCTTTCCGCGGCCAATCTCCTGACCGCCCTGTTCCTGCTGAAGCACGAGCAGAACGGGGATCTCTCCGAGGTTCTCTCGCTGCTCAACCGAACGCCCCTCAACGGCTACAGCATCCTGACCGCACAGGCTAACGGCGTGGCCGCCGAGATCCTTGAGGGCTTCGCGGCAACCCCCGAGAAGGAGGCCGGCTCGATTATCTCCACAGCACGCTCGAGCCTCTCCCTGTGGCTCGACGAGCGTGTCGCGGCGGCCACCACGTGCAACCCTGCGGCCGGCTTGGACCTAGGGGAGTTGCTCAGCAGTGCAGGCACGGTGTATCTGGTCGCACCCGCCGAGGAGGCAGAACGTTGCCGGCCGCTGTTCTCGGCTCTGCTCGCTGGGATTCTCCGACGCGCCACCGAGACGGCACGCGAGCAGGGAGGGGTACTTAACCCGCGACTGCTGCTGGGTCTGGACGAGGTCGCCAACTTCGCCCGCATCCCCCGGCTCGCGTCGTACGTATCGACTGGTCCTGGGCAGGGCATCCAGTCACTACTCTGCTTCCACGACCTAGCCCAACTCGAGCACGCCTATGGCGCGGACCAGGCGCGCACGATCTGGAACAACTGCCGGGCCCGGCTCCTGCTACCCGGGCAGGGCGACCTTAAGACCCTCGACCTCTTCTCTCGGGCCATCGGGAGCGAGACCGTTCTCTATGAGTCCCGAACCTGGAATCGCGGCGGGGGCTCGACCAGCCAGGCCCGCACCGGCCGGCCACTGCGGTCACCCGACGGCCTTCGCCGCAGCCAGGACGCCGTGCTGGTCTACGCCAACGCGCCTCCGGCGCGGCTGACGCTTCGCCGCTGGGACCAGGTCCCGGACTTCCGAAAAGCCGTGCAAACGGCCAACTCGCCTTCGAACCAACAAGCGATCTGATCACCGGCTGCCGCCACCCGGCAGCCTCACCACCAACTCAAGGAGGTATCACCTGTGTTCAACGCGCTCATCTCCCGGCTCGCCGACATCACGGTGACGCCGGACTACAACGGGCTCCCTAGCAACCTACAGCAGGGGCTAGTGCACCTGACCAACAACGCTGCCGCCCTGATGCTGCTGGTTTCCGGACTTGGCATCGTGCTGGCCGTCGGAGGTGTGGTCGCTGGCCACGTTCTCCACAAGCAGCACATCAGCGAGCGCTCCTGGAGCGCGCTCGGCGTCGCCGCCGGCGCCGGAGCCATTCTGTACGTTGCCGTCCACGCCGCCAACTACACCACCGGGCTCTTCCGCTAATGGGCTACGGAGATACAACCAACTCGATCGTCAGCCAGTACGCTGACGCCGCCGCGCAGCAGGCCGCCACCGCGGCGGCCCAGGCCGTGGCCTGGCTGCTCAAGGTCCTGGGGCCCGACACGGAGCCGACGTTCAAAGTGATGGGCCCGGCCTACAACCGGATGCTCGCGATGGCGCTGCTCCTCGCCGGCGCCTTCATCTCGATGGCGGTGGCCGAGCGCATCCTCGGTGGCCCAAAGGGGGCGGGTTGGAACGTCATCCCCCGGACGGTGGGTGCCTGCATGGCGTCGTTCGCAGGCCTGGGCGTGGTCCAGTACCTCGCCCACTACGCCGCTCTGATGGCGACCGCTTGGGCGGCCCCCGCTGGAGGAGGTCTGGGCGCCAACGTTGCCGCCGGGACTCAGCAGCTCTATGCCTCGCCGACCAGGGACCAGGCCTTTGGCAGCGCCATCGGGCTACTGCTGGTGGCGCTGATCACAATGCTGCTGACGCTCCTTCTCTACGTCGAGATGGTCCTGCGGGCCGCGTTGATCTTGGTCACCACAACCTTCATCCCGCTGGTCTGCATGATGGCCATCTGGCCACGGCTCGCTGGCGCGGCTACGCGCATGGCGGAGTTTCTCGTCCTCCTCCTGATGTCGAAGTTCG
>DATMMS010000004.1:0-51977 GCA_035569605.1 Candidatus Solibacter sp.
AGCCTGCCTCAACCTCCTGCGAACCTATCGCGCCGCGGTTGAGCCCGCTGCGACCTTGTAGAGCCGGGCCATGCCAGAGGTGGCCACAACCGGCCACCCTGCGATCTGCCCTGGGTCGCGTCCGCCCAGCCCACGCTCGTAGACACCCCAGAGCAGGTAGTCGATGTGCAGGCTGGCCGCCTCGCTTCGCAACACGCTGGGATCGGAGGCCCGATAGAAGGCCAGCACATTCGCCTCCTTACGTTGGATGTCCAGGGTCTCGAACGGGAACCCGGTGTAGGTTCGCTGACCACTGAGTCCGGGAACGAAGAGGCCGCTGAGATAGCTGTTCATGACCAGCTTGTCGCCAGCCGGCTCGGCCTCTTTTAGCCGACCAAGCACGGTCGCCTCATCGGCGGGGAAGTAGAGGGCGAGGTCGTCGCGGTGTTGCAGCGCAATGGTCAGGCCCTCCGCCGCGATCTCCACCGCCACCAGGCAGATCAAGGCGCACCCGTAGACCAGAGCCCGGCGCCGGGCCGTCGCGGAGCCGCGGGCCTGGGCCCACGACCAGAGGCCTGCGGCAGCGGCGACTCCAAAAGGCACGAAGGAGGCGTAGTAGAGGCGGTGCAACACCGACGGCAAGCCCGGCAGGTACATCAGGATCGCGCTGACCGCGATCCAGCCGAGAAGGAGCCCAAGGGCCCGGTCCTCGCGCAGCGGCGCCCTCCTCCGCCGGACAACGCCGATCGCGGTCACGACCACGAACGGAACCATCGCCAGATGGGCCCACAGCAGGTAGCTGAGCGGGTCGCCGATGTCGACGTCGCTCGCGGGCGGCCAGCCGGCGAAGGTCGGGTTGGTCGCCTTGAGGGCGAGACCGTAAGCCACGTAGGGGACGGCGCCGGCGATCCAGGCCAGCGCCACAGCCCCGGTAGAGCGCCTCGGGGCCGAGATCCAGGCAACCACGGCGACCACCGCCAGCATTGCCGCCAGCTGGGGGTAGACGCTCGAAACCAGCAGTACCCACAGGAGGCCGCCGGCAAGTCGTGGAGGCGTGAGAGCCGTGGCGGACCTGATCCAGAGAATGGCCGCCCAGGTGGCGCCCAGGCACGCGATGGCGATGTGAGGCGCCAGGTTGAGGGTGTCCAGGCCGGTGGATCCCGAGACCCCGATGTCGAGGCTGACGTAGTGGTAGCCAAGCACCTCGGCATGGGCGATTGCGAGGAAGCCTAGCCCTCCGCCGAGGATCGAAAGTAGGAACGCCAGTCTTCTGCGACCGGGGTCGGGGAAGACCTCGCTGCAGAGCAGGTAGACGGCGACCAGGAGCGCCGCCGCCAGCGCCAGGCGGGCCAGGTGGAGAACCAGCGGGACGGGCAGACCGAGGATTCGGTCGAGCTGGCCGAGCGCCAAATAGGGCGCGAAAATCAGGCTCTGAGGCTGCGCCTCAGAAGTGTAGGGGTCGTGGTACAGCCAGTTTCCCTGGAGCCCCTCCACGGTCTTGGCCACGTACGAATCGCCATCACGAGCCTCGTACACGAAGCCCCCGAAGATTTCACCCGCAGGGGTCCGGGCGGCGGCCACGGCCAGCGGCACCAGCGTCAGAAGCAGCAGCAGGCCGGCGACGATCGCCAGCCAGCGCCGCTCGGCGGCCTGGAGGCCGCGCCAGCCAGCGGGCGGCGGGTTCACGGGCCGGGCAGGGGCAGCTGCAACCGGTAGATTTGGACTCCCCCCGCGTCGTACACGCGCAGCAGCTCAGGACCCAGCGGACCGACGCCCGCGGCGCGCTCCCGGGGTCCTACGAAGAGGTAACCGGTGTCGCTGGCGACCATGAAGGCACCCAGGCCGGGATCGCCGGTCCGGACCGCGGCCCGCTCCTGGGCGCTTCGGGCCAGGTAGTCGATGGTCTCGCTGTAGTGGCCGACGAAGACGCGGTCACCGGCCATCTCAGGGATGTACAACCCGGTCAACGGGTCGCTCATGACCCCGGGCGGAGGCCCGCTGCCGCGGTGATCGCCGAGCCAGTTGACAGCGTCGACCTCGGCCCTGTCGATGTAGATGATGGGCTCGCGGACGGCGCCGAAACGAAACGCTATCGCCAGCACCAGAAGGCTGCTGATGGATGAGACCGACACCGCCGTGAACAACATCCGGCGCCCGGCCCTGGGTTTCATGCGCCCCTTGAGCATGGTGATCCCGGAGGCAGCCAGCATGGCGACGGGGAGGTAGAGCCCGTCGATCAACCGCCGCTGGATGTTGACCGGGTTGGGGATGTACAGCAGCGCCAGCACCAGGACCAGCCAGGCCGCCATCAACGTCAGCTGGGGCCCTGCGCTAATCCTTTTGCTCCCCACCGCATAGATCGCCAGCGCCAGGGGCAGCCCCAGGCTGAAGACCAGGCTGACGAAGTCGGGTGCCTGGTGCTTCCACTGCTTCGACCACTCGACCACCACGACGTCCCCGCTCAGGATGCTGAGGTAGTAGACGAGCAGCGGCAGGCAGACCGCGAAGGACACCGCTGTTGCCGCCCACGCCGACGCCGGTGCGCGCACCAGGACCAGGTACAGCAACGCCAGCGGTCCCAGCACGAACAGCATCTGGGGGTGGATGACCGTGAGCAGGAGCATCGAGCCCGCCGCCAGCACCACGGGTCGCAGCCTGAAGCCTCTCTCGTCGGGGCGGGCGATCACCATCAGCTGGATCAGGGACGCCGCCATCAGCGCCGCCGCCCACGCGAAATGGGGGATCGCGATCACGGAGTAGAAGGCGCTCAGCTCGGGCAGGTGGAGATCGAGGGCCTCGAGGCTGCCGTGGCCGACCACAGCATCGACCAGCAGCAGCAGGTAGCCGGCACCCGAGCCCACCACCGCTATCACCGTCGCCAGCGCCCGCGATTCCACCGGCAGGACCGCGCGCGCCAGGGCACGGGCTGCGTAGACCAAGGCGATCGCCCCGGACAGGCGGGCCACGTGGTAGGCGGCGAACAGCGAGATGTGCAGGAGGGCCGCGATCTTGCCCCACACGATGTAGAAGAGGAAGAGGAGCACCGGCTGCGGATGCGGACTGGTGATGTAGCGATCGGTCCAGCCCCAGGCGCCTTCGGCGCCCTCGCGCATCTTGGAGATATACGTCGCCGCATCGTCGGCGATGAAGAAGAAGCCGTTGAAGACCTTCCCGGGTGGCTGGGTGGCGTAGGCGTAGAGGTATGGCAGCAACGTGACCGCGAAGATCGCCAGTCCCCACGCCGAAGCCACCAACAGCTCCCGCCGCCATCCAACTATGGCGTCCGCGCGGCCGCCGGTAGGGGCCGGCCGGCTCATTTGACGCTGCGCCGGACGCGAAAGAGGGAGCTGAACATGCGGGCGGAATCTCTCATCGCGCTGACGCGGGTGTCGGGAGAGTTGCGCCAGTGCACCGCGATCTCGCGGATCACCAGGCCCCGTCGCCGGGCCCGGTAGAGCACCTCGGGGTCGAATTCGAAGCCCCGGCTGGTCATCGCCGCGAAGAGCTCGCGACCAACATCGCCCCGGAAGGCCTTGAAGCCGCATTGGGTGTCGTGCAGTCCCGGCAGCAGCAGAGCCTGGACGAAGAGGTTGAAGACCCGGCCCATGGTTTCGCGATAGATCGGCTGGTGCACCTCGACCAAGCTGCGGTCAATCGCGCGAGACCCGATGGCGACGTCCGCCCCGGACTCGATGGCACGGATAAGGAGCTCGGCGTCGGCGATCGGGGTCGACAGGTCGGCGTCGGTGAAGATCACGATCTCACCCCTCGACGCGAGCACCCCGGTCCTCACCGCGGCGCCCTTGCCGAGGTTGAGCGGATGCTTGACCAGCCGCATTTCGGCCCCGCGGGCTGCGACGGCCTCGACCATCTCCACAGTCCGATCGCGGCTGCCGTCGTCGACCACGATCAGCTCGAAGGTGCGACCCGAGGCCCGCAGATAGGCTAGGATCGTCTCCAGCGAAGGCGGCAGCCGATCGGCTTCATTGAACGCCGGGACGACGACGCTCAGCTCCGGCGCCGGTCCGAGATCAGGCTCCGGCACGCACGTACACCAGCGCGACGTTGTCGCTGTGGACCCTGCGCCAGCCGCGGGCTTCGAGAAGCAGGCGAAGTGGATCGCTTGCGGAGATCATCACGGTGTTCACCCCGTAATGATCGAGGGTGGACTCGAAGCCCCCGCTGAGAAACTCGACGCTGAGGTACTGATCGAAGACGGCGTCGCCGTACACCTCGGTGCGGCCGTCGATGAAGACGCGGTAGGTCGGATACGCCGTCCAGTCCAGGTAGCCGCCGAAGTTGTAGGTGTTGAAGAGTTGCCCCGGTGGCCGGTGGGATAGCAGGTAATCGGTCGCTTCCGTGGGAGCCGATGCCGCCACCGCGCGGTCGACCGCCGCGGGCGAGACCGCGTTCCAGGTGTAGGCGACGCCCGCCACCAGCAGAACCGCCGCAATCGACAGGTTGATGCGGGCGGCGGCCGCCGATGGCTGCCTCAGCACCCGCGGCCGGGCGCCCAGCCCGGCCAGCAGCGACGAGACCAGCTGACCTACCAGGGGCGCGCCACAGGCCGCGAAAATCGGCACGTGGCGCTGCGAGGTCAGCCCCAGAGTCAGCCCCGCCAGGCCGAGGAGCAGGTAGGTGGCGTCGATGCGTGCCGCCGAGCGGCCCATCCCGATCGCGCCGGCGATCATCAGGAGCAGCACCAGTAGCAGCGCCTGTCCCGAGATCGAGTGGAAATCGGGTGAGGCCCATTCGACGATCAGGCTCTGGATGCGCTGCGAGGTCAAGGTGCCCAAGGCGAAGCTGACGGTCCGGTACGTCCCGGGGGTCAGGAGGCCGGCCAGCAGCCCGCCAACCGCGACCAAAAGCAGGCGCCGGAGCTCGTCCCGCCCCAGGACCGGGACTCCCTCGGGGCGACCCGATGCGAGGCGGGAAAGCCGCGCCTGGGCCAGCTCGCCGACCCAGAACACCAGGACCAGGGCGACTCCGACCACGAAGCCCGAGTGCAGGTTCGCCCAGAGCACAAACATCGCCGGCAGCCAGAGGAGCCAGCGGCCCGGTCGCCGGCGATATGCGAGCAGGGCCAGCGTCAGCAGAGCCGTGAACACGAAGTTGAGCAACTGCGGCCGCGGACCCCATGAGGGCGCCGACGCCACCGCCAGCAGGACCCCTACGGCAACCGCGCTGGTCGGCCCCAGGCCACCGGCGCGAAGCAGCCGAAGAATCACCAGCTCGCCCGCGGCAACGACGAGCGCCGCCAGCACGATCAGCCCGCTGATGCCAACCGCCCCGTAAGCCAGGTACATGGCGACATCGGCCAGCCACTCGTGGACCACCCAGGTATGTCCGACAGCGGTGAATGAATACACGTCTGTTGACGGGATGCCGTGGCCGAGGATGTAGCGCCCGTTGGCCAGGTGCCACCAGATGTCGGTGTCGAGGTTGCGCGGCTGCGCCGCGGCGACCGCTGCCGATACCAGCATTACGCCCAGGAAGACAAGGAGCAGCAGCCGCTGGACATCGAGGCGCCTCATGATCCGAGCAGACGCCGCCGCGCGACCAGTAGCAGGAACACGGGCAGGACAGACATCCGGCGCGCCCGGGTTGGTTGCTGCAGCAGGCGGAAAAGCCACTCCAAGCCAAACCGTCGCATCCAGCCGGGCGCGCGCCGCACTCTTCCCGAGATGTAGTCGAACGTGCCACCCACCCCGATTCCGACGCTGGCTCCGCTGATGGCCAGGTTCCGGGCCAGCCAGAACTCCTGCGCCGGGGCGCCGTAGGCGACCAGCAGGACGTCCGGGCTGGACGCGCGCACCGCGGCCAGGGTGGCTTCATCACCCCCCTCCCCCGCCTCGCCGGCAAAAGTTCCCGCGACCTCCAGGCCGGGGTGCTCCGCGGCCAGCGCGCCGGCGGCCGCGGCAGCCACTCCGGGGGCGGCGCCGAGGAAGAAGACGCGGTCGCGTCGCTCCGCCGCGGTCTGGGCCAGGCCCTCGACCAGCTCCACACCGGTGACCCGCCCCGGCAGGCGACGACCCAGGATGCGAGCCGCAAGCAGCAAACCCGCGCCGTCGGCGGTGCGAAGGCCGGCGGCCGCCACAACGTTCCGGAAGCGACGATCCCAGCGGGCGCGCATCACGAACTCGGGGTTGATGGTGGCCACCTGCAGGGGCGCGGCGCCGTGACCGCGACGCGAATCGATTGCCTGGTGGATGATGCCCAACGCCTCAGCCATGGTGACGGCGTCCACGTCGACGTCCAGGATCCTGACCGGTGGGGTCAAGCCTCCGCCGCGCCTCTAGTTGGCTCGCGACTCGATCACGCTCTGCAGGTCCTGGACCGTGATCCTGTGGATACACGCCGCTCCGCAGCCGCGCATCGGCCCGCCGATGCCGGCGCAGGGGCCGCAGTAAATGTGAGCCTGCACCGCCCGGTGGCGCGATCCATATGGCCCGCGCTTGCGCGCCGAGGTCGGCCCGAAGATGCCCACCGTCGGTGTCCCCACCGACACCGCCAGGTGCATCGGGCCGGTGTCGTTGCTGATCACGGCGTCGCACAGCTGCAGCACCGCCCCCATGCCATCGACGTCAGTCCGGCCGCTGAGGTCGAGAACCGGATGATCGATGTTCTCGCGAATCTGAAAGCAGAGCTCGCGCTCTTCCTCGCCGCCGAGCAGGATCACGCCGCCGCCGTACTGCTCGACCAGCCGGTTGGCCAGGATCGAGTACCGCTCCGGCGGCCACAGCTTGTGGGGGAAGTCGTGGCGCCCGCCCTGGCGGCCGGGGAGAAAGGCGACCCGGAACGGCAGCCGATCGAAGCCTTCCGACCGCAACAGCCGCACGGCGAGCTCCAGCGATGCCTGGCTGGGAACGTACTTCATCTCCCTGGCGACGTGCTTGCGCAGCCCTGCCGCCTCGGCCAGCTTGGTATAGACGTCGACGTCGTGAAGCCGCGGCTCGTCCTTGATGGCGTCGGTCAGCAGCAGCCCTCTGCCTCCACCGCCGATGCCGAACCTGCGGGGAATGCCCGCCACGTACGCGACCAGCGAGGTCGTGCTGTCCCGATCGGGGACGAAGGCGAGGTCATACCGACGCCAGCGCAGCCGGACCCCGGCGGCGATCGCCTGCCAGATCCGGCGTCGGCGGCCCCCCGCGGGATTGAACAGCTCCAGCACCTCGTCGATATCGGGGTTGGTCGCCACCCCCGGTCGCGCCCAGTCCCCCACCGCGTAGTCGATCTTGGCGTCCGGGTATGCCGCGCGGAGCGTTGCCACCAAAGGCGTCGTCATCAAGACGTCGCCAAGACAGCAAGGCTTCAAGATGAGTATGTTCACGACCGGGCTATCTTGGCGTCTTTTTCAAAGAGCCGACTGCAAACGCCCTGCTTCGAGCGGAGTCTTTAAGGCGGCGACGTTCGCCCGAAGCTTCGGGCCCCTGAGCGAACGCCACTCATTTGATGTAAAGCAGGTTTCTCTTGAGTACGTCCAGGTTCTCCAGGGCCAGGCCGGTGCCGGTGGCGACGCACGTCTGGGGGTTCTCCGCGATGATCGCGGGGACGCCGGTCTGCTGGGACACATAGCGGTCGATGTTGCGGAGCATGGCGCCGCCGCCGCTGAGCACGATGCCCTTGTCGTAGATATCCGCGCTCAACTCGGGCGGGGTCTGCTCCAGCACCATCCGGATGCCCTGGATGATCGCCTCCAGCTGATCCTGGATCGCGTCGGTGATCTCGCCGCTGGTGATGGTCTGGTTCTTGGGCAGGCCCGCGACCATGTCGCGGCCGCGTACCGACATTGTCAGCTCCTCGGCCAGCGGCATCGCCGAGCCGATCGTCTTCTTGATCTCCTCAGCGGTGCGGTCGCCGATCATCAGGTTGTGCTTCTTCTTGACGTGGTTGGTGATGGCGTCATCGAACTTGTTGCCGCCGGTGCGGATCGAGTTGGAGACCACCATGCCGCCGAGCGAGATCACGGCGATCTCGCTGGTGCCCCCGCCGATGTCGCAGATGGCGTTGCCTGACGGAGTCGAGATCGGCAGGTTGGCGCCGATCGCCGCGGCCAGTGGCTCGTCGATCAGGTAGGCGGTCTTGGCGCCGGCCTGGACAGCCGCCTCTACAACCGCCCGGCGCTCGACTCCCGTGACGCCGGAGGGGACGCAGATCATGATGTCCGGTTTGAAGATCCGCTGGCGGCCGCAGACTTTGGTGATGAAGTGGTGGAGCATGCCCTCGGTCACGACGAAGTCGGCGATAACCCCGTCGCGCATCGGCCGGATCGCCTGAATGCTGCCGGGGGTGCGGCCCAGCATCTCTGAAGCCTCGGTCCCGACCGCCAGGATGCGGTCACCCTTTTCGTTGACGGCCACCACGCTGGGTTCGTTGAGGACGATCCCCTCGCCCTTGACGTAGACCAGCACGGTGGATGTGCCGAGGTCAATTCCGATCTTCTTGGACAGCAATCCTTACTCCGGTTGGGCGCTGCGGATGCGCGCTGACGCCAGGCTCACGACTGAACCACGGGCACCTTGACCCGGGCTCCCAAGCCAGAAAGCTTACCTGCCATGTCCTCATATCCCCGTTCGAGGTGCTCCACCGCCAGCAGCTGGGTCGTGCCCCGGGCGCAGAGGGCAGCGATCACGATCGCCGCCCCGGCCCGGATGTCCGGGATGGTGACGATGTTCCCGCGAAGGGCGGTCGGTCCGCTGATCTCGATTCCCCTTCGATGGGTGTAGGTGTCGATCCTTGCACCCAGGGCCCGCAGCTCGCTGACGTACTGGAAGCGGTTGTCGAAAAGGAACTCCTGTACCACGGTGGTGCCCTCGGCCTGCGTCATCAGGGCGCTGTATTGGGGCTGCAGGTCGGTGGCGAAGCCGGGGTGGGTCCAGGTGATCAGATCGACAGGGTGCAGGCTTCCCTGGCGGCGGACCCGCACGGTGTCGCCGTCCTCCTCCACCTCGACCCCCGCCTCGCGGAGCTTGAGCGTGAGCGCGTATAGCTGGTCGAGGGGGCAGCAGCTGGTAAGCAAGGCGTCGCCGCCGGCGGCCGCCACCGCGATCATGTACGTTCCCGCCTCGAGGTAGTCGGGGACCACCTCGTGCCGGTAGCCGCCGAGACGCTCAACGCCATCGATGTCGATGCGGTCGGAGCCGGCGCCCTGGATCCTGGCCCCCATGCCGATGAGGGCGGTGGCCAGGTCGCTGACGTGCGGCTCCCGAGCGGCGTTGGAGATGGTGGTGTGGCCCTTGGCCAGCGCCGCCGCCATCATGATGTTCTCGGTGCCGGTCACGGTCGGCATATCCAGTTGGATCTCGGCGCCGTGGAGGCCGTCGGCGCTGGCGACAAAGCGGCCGTCCTCCTCTTCGATGGTGGCCCCCAGGCGACGGAGCCCGTAGATGTGCTGGTCGACCCGGCGCATGCCGATGTCGTCGCCGCCGGGCTTGGGCACCACGGCCTCACCGGTGCGCGCCAGCAGCGGCCCCAGGAGCAGGATCGAGGCCCGCATCTGTTTCGCCAGTTCGGAGGGGACCTCGCCGCCGATGGTGCCCGAGGCGGTCAGGCGGATCCCAGAATCCGCGTCACGATCGACGGCAACGCCCAGCTCCGCCAGGATCTCCGCGGCCGTCGCCACGTCGGCCAGGCCGGGAAGGTTGTCGAGCCGGCACTCCTCGCTGGTCAGCAGGCTGGCCGCCAGGATCGGAAGGGCAGCGTTCTTGGACCCGCCGATGCGAACTGTCCCATTGAGGCGTTCGCCACCCTGCACCTGGAGGGCGTGCGTCACCGCGGGCCCCGCCGCTGGGCCTGGGTCAGGAGGTAACCGGCCGTTCTCGTCTTGACCCGCGACGCCGGCTCAGCTCCGCCACCTTGATGCGCGCGGCGGATCGCTCCAAGAGCGCGGCCGCCTCCGCCATGTCCACGGCGGAGAGGCGCTGGGAGAGGAGCTCCTCGGCGCGCCTGCGGGCCTCCTCGGCGCGCGCCTCATCGATGTCGTGGGCTCGCTCGCCGCTGTCGGCCAGGACGGTGACGACGGTCTTGTCGTCGGCGTCGCGGCCGACGTCCACGAACCCGCCGCTGACGAAGAGCACTTCCTCGTCGGCGCCGCCGACGCCGTCCTTGGTCACCCGCAGTGGCCCCGCCTTGAGCAGCGCCAGCACCGGCTCGTGGCGATCAAGGATGCCGAGCTCGCCATCCAGCGCGGGCACGACCACGAACTCCGCCTCGGAGCTGTAGAGCCGGCCCTCGGCGGTGAGTACGCTGACGGGGAACCTGTCCGCCATTGACGCCGTCAGGACTCCTTCATCTTCTTGGCGGCCTCGAGGGCTTCGTCAATACCGCCGACCATGTAGAAAGCCTGCTCGGGCAGGTCGTCGTGCTGGCCGTCGAGGATCTCTTTGAAGCCGCGGATGGTCTCCTTGAGCTCGACGTACTTGCCCTTGTTGCCGGTGAACTGCTCGGCGGTGAAGAAGGGCTGCGACAGGAATCGCTCGATCTTGCGGGCCCGGGCCACCGTCCGGCGGTCGTCGTCCGAGAGCTCGTCGAGCCCGAGGATGGCGATGATGTCCTGGAGCTCGCGGTACTTCTGGAGCACGCGTTGGACCCCGGTGGCCACGTCGTAGTGGTCCTGGCCCACGATCCGGGGGTCGAGCATGCGGCTGAACGACGTCAGCGGGTCGACCGCCGGGTAGATCCCCTTGTCGGAGATCTTGCGGTCGAGGTTGACGTTGCCTCCGAGGTGGGCAAACGCGGTAGCCACGGCGGGGTCGGTGTAGTCGTCGGCGGGCACGTAGATCGCCTGGACGGAGGTGATCGACCCCCGCTTGGTCGAGGTGATGCGCTCCTGGAGGTCGCCCATCTCTGTGGCCAGGGTGGGCTGGTAGCCAACCGCCGACGGCATCCGGCCCAGCAGCGCGGAGACCTCGGAGCCGGCCAGCGTGTACCGGAAGATGTTGTCGATGAAGAGGAGGACGTCTGCCCCCTCCTCGTCGCGCAGGGCCTCGGCCATAGTCACCCCGGTGAGGGCGACCCGGGCCCGCGCGCCGGGCGGCTCGTTCATCTGGCCGAAGACCATGGCGACCTTGTCTAGGACGCCCGACTCCTCCATCTCGAGGTAGAGCTGGTTGCCCTCGCGGGTGCGCTCCCCCACCCCGGCGAACACGGAGAAGCCGGAGTGCTCGGTGGCGATGTTGTTGATGAACTCGGTCACCAGCACCGTCTTGCCCACGCCGGCGCCGCCGAAGAGGCCGATCTTGGAGCCCTTGTTGAAGGTGACCAGCAGGTCGATGACCTTGATCCCGGTCTCCAGGATGTCGACCTCGGTCGACTGCTCCTCGACAGATGGCGCGGGCCGGTGGATCGGCAGCCGCGAGGCGTCCTTGGGGGCTTCCTTGCCATCGATGGGGTCGCCCACGACGTTGAACATCCGTCCCAGGGTCGGCTTGCCGACCGGGGTGGTGATGGGGGCGGCGGTGTTGGTGACCGCCTCCCCCCGGACCAGCCCGTCCGTGGACTGCATCGCGATGGTGCGGACCATGTTGTTGCCGAGGTGCTGCTGGACCTCGAGGACGAGGCGGTCCTTGGCGCTGGGGACCTCCAGGGCGGTCATGATCTCGGGCAGGCTGCCGGGATCGAACTCGACGTCGACCACCGGGCCGATGACCTGGGCGATCCGCCCGGCCGCGGCGCCACCCGGGTTGGCGGCGGTGCTCTGCGTGCTGACTTCTGTTGCCACTATGTGCTCCTTAATTAACTGGCCTGCGCCAGCGCCTCGGCGCCGCCGACGATCTCCATCAGTTCCTTGGTAATGGCCGCCTGGCGAAGCTTGTTGCGAACCAGGGTGAGGTCGGCGATCAGCTCGTTGGCGTTGTCGCTGGCGGCGCGCATCGCGGTCATCGTGGCCGCCTGCTCCGAGGCCTGGTTTTCGAGTACGGCGTGGTAGACCTGCGACTCGACGTAGCGCGGCAGCAGCGCCCCAAGCACGGCCTCGGGGTTGGGCTCGAACTCGTACAGAGACCCGGCGCCGGTGCTCGACTGCTCAGGTGCCTCCGGGATCTCCGGCGGAATCACCTTGACCACTGTGGGGACCTGGGTGACCGGGTTGACGTAGCGCGTGTACAGCAGCCAGACCTCGTCGACGCTGCCCTCGATGTACTCCTCCATCGCCACCGTCACGGCCGGCAGGATCTCGCTGATCGGAGGCCGGTCGCGGATCTGGGAGCGGTCGGCGACGATGTCGATCTGCACCCGCCTGAAATAGTCGCGACCTTTGCGTCCGATGGTGACCAGCTTCACCGGTGTCGGCTCTGACTGGATGAAGCGGTTGGCCGCCCGGATGGCGTTGATGTTCAGGCCGCCCGTCAGGCCCCGATCCGCGGTGACCAGTATCAGCAGCCGGTTCTTCACCTCACGGGGCTCGAGGAATGGGTGGCTTGCGTCCAGCTTCCGCGCCGCCAGCCGGCCGAGCATCCGTGCGATGCCCTCGGCGTAGGGGCGCGACGCCTCCATCGCCGTCTGCGCCCGCCGCATCTTGGCCGCCGCCACCAGCTCCTTCGCCTTGGTGATCTTCTGCGTGTTCTGCACGCTGGCGATGCGCTGGCGAAGCTCTCGAAGGGTTGCCAACTACTCTGCCGACTCCTCGGCGCCCGAGGTCGCCGCGACGGCTTCGGCGTCTTTCCTCTCGGCCAGGCCGCTGCCGCGCTTGTACTCCAGGACCGCCTTGTTAAGCGACTCCTCGAGGGCGTCGTCGATCTCCTTCTTCTGCGCCAGCTCCGCCAGGATCTCCTTGCCCGTCGATCCCATGTACTGGTGGAAGCCCTTCTCGAACTCGCGGATCTTCTCCACCGGGATGTCGTCGAGGAGACCGCGGGCGCCCGCGAACAGGATCGAGACCTGCTGTTCGACCTTGAGCGGCGCGTACTGGTCCTGCTTCAGCAGCTCGGTCATGCGCTGGCCGCGCTGCAGCTGGGAGAGGGTCTGCTTGTCGAGGTCGGAGCTGAATGACGCGAACGCCGCCAGCTCCCGGTACTGGGCCAGGTCCAGCCGCAGCCGGCCGGCGACCTGGCGCATGGCCTTGACCTGGGCCGCGCCTCCGACGCGCGACACCGATGTTCCGGCGTTGACCGCCGGGCGGATGCCGGAGTTGAAGAGGTCTGACTCGACGAAGATCTGCCCATCGGTGATCGAGATCACGTTGGTGGGGATGTAGCCGGAGACGTCGCCCTCCAGGGTCTCGATGATGGGCAGAGCCGTGAGCGATCCGCCACCGTTGTCGTCGTTCATCTTGGCGGCGCGCTCCAGCAGCCGGCTGTGGAGGTAGAAGACGTCGCCGGGGTAAGCCTCGCGTCCCGGCGGCCGGCGCAGCAGCAGCGAGATCTGGCGGTAGGCCCAGGCGTGCTTGCTGAGGTCGTCGTAGACCATCAGCGCCTCGCGCCCGCTGTCGCGGAAGTACTCACCCATGGCGCAGCCGGCGAAGGGAGCCAGGAACCACAGCGCCGCCGGCTCCGAGCTGGTGGCGGCCACGATGATGCTGTGGTCCATCGCCCCGTACTCCTCGAGGGTGGCGGCGAGCCGGGCCACGGTCTGGGCGTTCTGGCCGATGCAGACGTAGATGCAGATCAGGTTCTCGCCCTTCTGGTTGATCACGGTGTCGACAGCGATCGCCGACTTGCCTCGCTGGCGGTCGCCGATGATCAGCTCGCGCTGGCCGCGGCCGATGGGGACCATCGCGTCGACGGCCTTGAGCCCGGTCTGGACCGGGGTGTCGACAGGCTTGCGGGTGATGACGCCGGGCGCCACCAGCTCGACCGGCTTGGACTCCTTGGTGTCGATCGGCCCCTTGCCGTCGATGGGCTCGCCCAGCGCGTTGACGACGCGGCCGATCAGCGCCTCTCCGACTGGGACCTGGGCGATCCGCCCCGTGGTGCGAACCTCGTCGCCCTCCTCGATCTCGTCGTAGGGCCCCATGATGATGACGCCGACCGAGTCCTGCTCCAGGTTCAGCGCCAGCCCGGGGACACCGCCGGGGAACTCCACGATCTCACCCGCCTGCACGCCCGCCAGCCCGTACACATGCGCGATCCCGTCGCCGATGTCGGTGATCACGCCCACGTCCTCGCTGAAGACGGGCACGTCGAACTTCTCGATCTTCTGCTTCAGCAGCTCGGTGATTTCCTGGCTCTTGATTCCCATCTTTCTCCTGTCGGTTTAGCTGGCGACCAATTCTTGGCGCATTTCCTGGAGTCGACGGCGGACGCTGCCGTCGGTGACGTGGTCGCCCTGACGGACAATGGCGCCGCCGAGGATGGCGGGCTCGACGCGCACGTCAACCCGAACTTCGCCGCCGGTCTTCTCGCTGAGCAGCGCCTCGAGCCGGCGCCTTTCCTCATCAGGGAGCTCGGCGGCGACGGTCAGCTCGACCTCGGTGCGGCCCTCGGCTTCGTCGACCAGGCCGTCGAACGCCTGACGGACCTGGCTGATCAGCCCGGTGCGGCGGCGCAGCACCAGCAGCTTGACGAAATTGAGCCTGGTGGCATCCATCCCGTCCGGCATCAGGCTGATGGCCAGGCCGATCTTGCGACCGGTATCAAGGCGGGGGTTCTCCAGCGCCAGACGCACGTCCTCGTCCGAAAAGATCGCCTCCATCCTGTTCAGGTCGGCCTGCCATCCGGGCACGTCGTGGCGCGCCCGGGCAACCTCGAACGCCGCCTGGGCGTAATGGTGTGCGGTCCCGCCGGACGCTTGGGTCACGCGCGCAGCTCCGCCCGCCGCACCGCTTCCTCGGCGAGCTGCCGCGAGCGGTCATTGCTGAGGCTCTCACCGATCACGCGGCTGGCCGCCAGGATCGCCAGGTCGACGGCCTGGGCGCGAATGTCGTTGATCGCGGCCTGCCGCTCACGGTCGATCTCCTCGCGCGCCTTGACCACGATCACGTCCGCCTGGACCTTGGCCTCCTTGCGGGCGTCCTCGTGGATCTCGGAGGCGAGGCGCTCCGCCCGGGTGATGATCTCCCGGGCCTCGGCGGCGGCTTCGTCGATGGTCTTCTCCGCCTTCTCCTGGTTGGCCTTGACCGACGCCACGGCCTCCTGGGCCTCGTCGAGGCTCTGGTTGATCTTCTCCTGGCGGGCGTCGATGGTGCGAAGGATTGGCCCGAAGGCGAACCGCCAAAGCAGATAGAGAACGATCCCGAACAGCAGCAGGTAATAGACCAGGCTGACGAGGTTTACCCCGAAGCTGCTGAAGAATGTCGACATTGGTCCCGGCTACTTGGCGACGAAGAGCAGGATCAGCGAGACCACCAGCGCGTAGATCGCGACGGTCTCACAGAAGACGATGCCCAGGATCATTACCTGCTGCAGGTCGTTCTTGAGCTCGGGCTGGCGTGAGATGCCCTCGACCGCCTTGCCGGAAACGTTGCCGATACCGATACCGGCACCGACGGCGCCAAGGCCGATGGCGAGGCCGGCGCCGAGAAGCTGAGCTGCGTGTGCGTCCAAGGGAATCCTCCTTAAGGGGTCCTAACTGTTGGTTGCGGGTTCGGTGGCTGCGGTAGCGTGGACTGCCGGCTCGGCGTGCGCGCCGGCGTGCTCGGTGGGTTCGGAGACGAGGCTGATATAGATCAGCGCCAGAAGGCCAAAGATGAATGCCTGGATGGTGGCCACGATCACCACCTCAAGCCCGTAGAAGATGACCGCGATCGGCCCGGCCAGGCCCAGGATCACGGCGATCAGGATCTCGCCGCCATAGATGTTGGCGAACAACCGGAAGCTGAGCGAGATGATCTTGGCGAACTCGCCGATGGTGTGGAAGAAGCCCACCACGAAGTCGATCGGCTGTCCCTTGAGCAGCGCCGGGATGTTGACGAACTCGGCGAAGTAGGCGATGCCGTGGTTGCGGACGCCGAAGGTGTGGATCAGCACGAACACCATCAAAGCCAGCGCCAGGGTGTTGTTGAAATCGGCGTTGGCCGCGCGAAACAGCGGGAAGGACCCGTCAGGGCCGTTGACCAGGATCTGTCCGAAGCCCGGGATCAGGGCCAGCCAGTTGTTCACCAGAAGCCAGACCAGCAGGCCCGCAAAGAGTGGGAAGAGCGCCGCCCCGGTGCTGCCGCCCGAACCCTTGGCGAAGTTGTAGAGCCCGCCCACCAGCATCTCGACAGCGGCCTGGAGCTTGCCCGGGCGCTCGTCCAGCCGCCGGGTCATGAGGCGGATCAGCAGCAGCAAGATCACGAACGCGAGAAGGGCCCCGAGCATGGAGTTGGTGAACACCACGGGCCCGACCTGAAGCACCGGCTCGGCTTTGATCGGCGGGGCCTTGATCTCTGGGAAGAACGGGACGATTCCTCCCATCAGGTTCCCGGCCAGTCCCAGAATCAAGCGTTACTCCTTGTTGGCTTTCCCGCCCGGGGCGGGGGTCTCGCTGCTGATGTACGCCCGCAGCCCGGTAACCATCAGGTAGATCGCCGCCCCGAACCCGACAGCCGCGCCGACGAGGACTCCAGCGGGATGGATGGACGGGGCCAGGTGCTCGACCCCGTAACCCGCCAGGATCCCCAGCCCGACGGCCGCGAACACCTGGAAAGCAACTCCGGAAATGCGCGCAAACGACTGCCAGGCGCTCAATTTGAACTCACGGCAGCGTCAGGATTCTAGCAAAGCGCCGGAATCGCCCGCGACGCCGGTTTCGATCTCGCTGAGCCTCTCTCCGAGCATCGTCGAGACCACAACCACCAGGAGCACGACCGCGACGGCAATGATCTTCTTGTGGCCGTAGAGCATCAGGCCCAGGCCCGATGTGATGCCGGTGGCGGCGTAAAAGATCAGGCAGGTCTCGCGCTGGCTGAGCCCGAAGTCGAGCAGCTGGTGATGGATGTGCTCGGTGTCCGGGTGGCCGATCGACAGCCCCTGGCGGCGACGGCGGATGATGGCCAGGCCGGTGTCGAAGATCGGTGTCAGCAGCGCGAACAGCGGCACCAGCAGGGCGAAGACCACCTCGCCCTTGGCGATCCCGAAGATGCTGATGATCCCCAGCGTCATGCCCAGGAAGTGGCTCCCCCCGTCTCCCATGAAAATGCGGGCGGGGTGGAAGTTGAAAACCAGGAAGCCGAGGCAGGCGCCGATCAGGGCGGCGCAGAGGAGGACCACCGTCAGCTGCTCGGGGTTGCTGCTCTCGCGGTTGACCGCCGCCAGCATCAGCGCCCCTGCCACGATGGCCGCGACCCCGGCCGCCAGGCCGTCGACGCCGTCGAGGAGGTTCATCGTGTTCTGCATTCCCAGCAGCCAGACCACCGTGATCGGCAGCGCCAGGATCCCCAGCGTCAGCACGTGTCCGCCGCCGAAGTTGATGAAGTGGATCGACACCCCGAGCGCCGGGACCAGCACCGCCAGGACCAGCTGGCTGACGAACTTATAGCGCGCCGGCAGCTGCCTGATGTCGTCGACGACCAGCACCGCCGTGGTCAGGGCCCCGACTCCAAGCAGAACGATCACCTGGCTCTGGGCGAAGCCGTCGTGCCGGGTCCCCGAACCCAGCAGCACGAAAGCCGTCGCCGACACCAGGAACCCGGCGGCCAGTGCTACGCCGCCGAGCCGGCCCGTCGGACGATCGTGGATGTTGCGGCCTCCCGGCACCGCCACGGCTCCGACTCGGAATGACAGCCACCGCACCAGCGGGAAGAGCACGACCGTGACAGCCATGGCGACCAGCAACGGGGCGATCGTGGGTTTGAAGTTATGCGAAAGGATCCGGTAGAACTCCGGCGACAGCGGGTTGTCGGCCGGGTTGACCGCGCCGAGCACCCCTACGGGTCCCCCGGCAAGGGCTCGCGGAACAGCTCCGCCAGCTCTCGGTACGGCCGCGCGTCGATACCCGCACGGTGTAGCAGCTCGACTCCGCTCATGTCCCTGTACTCGCGCCGGTAGAGCACATGCGCGACGTTGGAGTTGATCAGCAGGGTGGCGCAGAGGACGCAGGGACTGTGGGTGATGAACGCCCACTTCCCCTCCTCCGCCGAGCCGGCCTTGGCGACGGCGTTGGTCTCGGCGTGGATGCAGGTCAGACAGGGGTCGTCGGGACCTCCCGGTGTCAGGCACTGGTTGTTGATCCCCTTGGCGCCGCCGTTGTAGCCAACGCCGAGGACGCGTGTGAGATCGGCGCTGGTGATCACCGCGCCCACCGACCGGCGCCGGCATGTGCTGCGGCGGGCGAGCTCCTCGGCCAGGCGCATGTAGACCTCTTCGAGAGGTATGCGGTCTGGAACTACGGCCGGACGGAGAGCGGGTTCAGGCGACGGATTCAGCGGAGCAACCTCTGAGCCGGGATGCTGCCTTCGCGCAGGAGGCGAGGCTCAGGCAGAGTGAGGTCGAGTATAGAAGAGCCCATTCCGATCTCACACCGGCCGTCCACGACCAGCTCCACGGAGTCTTCCATGTTCGCCAGCGCCTCGGCACCGGTGATCGGCGCTGGGGCGCCGTGGATGTTGGCGCTGCTGGCCGCCACCGGGTGGGCAACCGAGCGCAGGATCGAAATCGCGTCGGGATGATCCGGCACCCGGACCCCAAGGGTGCCGTCGCGCACCACCTGGCCCAGCTCCGCCACGGCTCTGGGGGTGGCGACCAGGACCAGGGTCAAGGCGCCGGGCCAGAATTCGCCCATCAGCTCGCGGGCGCGATCGTCCACCGTCACCCAGGGCATGAGCGCGTCCGCCGAAGCCGCCAGCAGCGCCATCGGCTGCCCCATCTGGCGTCGTTTGGCGGCGTACAGCCGGTCCCGTGTGGCGGCGATGTCGGCGACGCCGGCGACGGCGTAGACCGTATCCGTCGGGAAGCAAACCAGGGCGCCCGCGTCGAGCAGCGCCGCGGCGCGGGCGGACGTGGTCGTGCCGGCTGGTTCCAGGCGACTCACAGCGAGATCACCAGGACGCGCTCGCGGCCGGCGAGATCGGTAAGCACCTCGATCATGCCGATGGGCTCGGCGATCTGCCTCAACCCCGCCGACTGCCGCGGATCGAACTCCAGCAGCGCCTGTCCGCCCGGCGCCAGCCGGGGCAGCTCGGGGAGCAGGCGCCTGAACAGGTCGAGGCCGGCGCGACCGGCATATAGCGCCACCGCCGGCTCTGAGGCGGCGACCTCCGCGGTGACGGCGTCGGGCCAATCCGGGTCGATATAGGGAAGGTTCGCCAGCACGAGGTCGAACTCGTCCCTCACCCCATCGACGAGGTCGGCCTGGCGAAGCTCGACACGGTCCTGCATCTCGAGCCGCTGGACATTCCGTCCGGCGATCTCCAGCGCATCCGCCGAGATGTCGGTAGCCAGCACCCGGCTGTCGGTGCGTCCTGCGGCCACCGCCAGCGCGATCGCGCCCGAACCAGTGCCGACGTCGAGAACCCGGGGCCCCCCTGTAGCACGCCCCTCCGGAGCGATCTCGGCCAGCACGCGAAGGGCCGCCTCCACGAGAACCTCGGTCTCTGGACGCGGGATCATCACCGCCGGCGTCACCAGCAGGTCGAGGGACATGAACTCGCGCCGGCCACGGATGTAGGCGACGGGCTCGCCCCCCGCCCGCCGCCGGCAGGCCTCACGATAGCGATCCACCTCGTCGGCGCTCAGCGGCCTCTCGAACTGCAGGTAGAGGTCCATCCGGGTCAGGTCAAGGGTGTCGGCGAGCAGCAGCTCGGCGTCCAGCCGTGGGCTGGTCGAGCCGTGCTGGGCCAGGTACGGCGCCGCCTTGGCAACCAGTTCCATCACTCTCTCCGGCATCAGTTGTGCCGGCTTTGCGGGGGAGTCAGGCGACGTTCTCGCCCGCGAGCAGCTTGGCCTGCTCGACCACCAGCAGCGGGTCGATGACCAGGTCCATCTCGCCGGCCATCACTCGATCGAGCCGGTAGATCGGCTCGCCCAGGCGCTCGTCGCTGACCCGGTTCTCCTTGAAGTTGTAGGTCCGGATCTTCTCGCTGCGATCGCCGCTGCCGACCATGGCGCGGCGGTCGGCGGAGATCTGCTCCTGCTGCTCCCGCTGCATCCGGTCAAATAGCCGGGCACGGAGCTCCTTCATCGCCTTGTTCTTGTTCTTGAGCTGGGACTTCTCGTCCTGGCAGGTGACCACCAGGCCGGTCGGCTTGTGGGTGATCCGCACCGCCGAGTCGGTGGTGTTGACCGACTGGCCGCCGTGACCGGTGGAGCGATAGACGTCGATCTCGATGTCCTCGTCGCGGATCTCGACCTCGACCTCGTCGGGCTCGGGAAACACCGCCACCGACGCCGCCGAGGTGTGGACGCGGCCCTGGGACTCGGTCGCCGGGACCCGCTGCACGCGGTGGACGCCCGACTCGAACTTCAGCCTCGAATAGGCCATCGCGCCCTTGACCTCGAAGACGACCTTGTTAAAGCCCCCGCCTTCGGTTTCGTTCTGGTCGATGATGTCCACCTGCCAGCGACGCGTCTCGGCGTAGCGCTGGTACATGCGGAAGAGGTCGGCTGCGAACAGCGCAGCCTCGTCGCCGCCGGTACCGGCCCGGATCTCGACGATCACGGAGCGCTCGTCGTTGGGGTCGGTCGGCACCAGCATCATCGGGAGCTCGGCTTCCAGCCGCTCCAGCTCAGCGTGCTGGCGATGCATCTCGTCCTTGAGGTAGGACACCATCTCCGGGTCGGTCTCCGTGCCCAGCAGCTCGCGGGCCTCGGCTTCCGCCTTGCGGGCGGCCTCCAGCCGATGGTGAACGTCGACTACAGGGCGGAGCCGGGCCTGCTCCCGGCCCAGGCTCTGGAGGGAGTCCAGATCCTTGTGGGCATCAGGGGCGGCCAGCTGCTCCTCGATCTCGCGGTAGCGGGCCAGGACCCCGTCCAGCCGTGACTCATCGCTCACGCCAGGATCTCGGGATCGTCGGGGTTGATGTCTTTGGATCGCACCGCGCTGAAGGCGGCGATCGCCACCTCCATCATCGAGCCATCCGGTTCTCGGGTGGTCAGGTACTGCGCGGCCAGGACGGGGACCAGCAGCCGCCTGACCACTGGGTTGCCGGTGTGGCGGGCGCCCAGACGGATCAGCTCGTAGGCGATGGCGGCGATCACCGGCACCAGCAGCAGCCGGGAGAGCAGCAGCAACGGCAGCGAAGGGCGACCGACGAAGGTGAAGACGACGATGCTTACGACCACCACCACGACCAGGAAGCCGGTCCCGCAACGGGGGTGCAGCCGGCTCTGGGGCGCGACGCCCTCGACCGTCATCGGAGCGCCCGACTCGAAGGCGTTGATGGTCTTGTGCTCAGCGCCGTGGTACTGGAACAGCCGCTTCACGTCGGGAATCCGCGAGATCAGCAGCAGGTAGCCAATCAGAAGCAGCGCCCGGGTGCCGCCCTCGACGGCCGTGAAGCCGAGTGAGCCGCCGCGACGTTGCAGCGCCCCGCCGGCCAGTAGCGGCAGGCCGAAGAAGAGCGCGAAGGAGAAGATCATCGAAACCACGATGGTGCCGGTGATGGCCCCGCGGCTGATCTCGATGTTCTCGGCTTTGGCCTTGACGTTGGCCGACCACATCATCGCCGACGTGCCCAGGTGGAGCATCTCGACCAGGCCGATCACGCCACGGACGAAGGGAAGCCGGAAGAATGCCGAGGTGTAGACGCGGCTGGTCAGCTCGTCCTGCCGCAGCGATATGCCGCCGTCGGGACGGCGCGCGGCCACGGCCCAGGTGTGCGGCCCGCGCATCAGGACTCCCTCGATGACGGCCTGCCCGCCGTAGAAGAAGGGCAGCGGCGGAGCCGGGCTGGCGGCGCTCACCTCGAAGCCGCCGGGACCAACTTGGCTGCGGCCCACTCAGGGGTGACCGCAGCCATCGCTATTTGAGCGCGGTCCTGCTCTTGGTCAGGCGCTTCTGGAAGCGCTCCACCTGGCCGCCGGTGTCCACGATTCGCTGCTGGCCCGTGAAGAACGGGTGGCACACCGAGCAGACCTCGGTCTTGAGCTCGGCCACGGTGGAACCGGTGGTGAAGCTGTTGCCACAGAGGCAATGCACCACCGCGTTGGGGTACCAGGTGGGATGGATTTCGGCCTTCATCGCCTGCCGATTATAGCCAAGGCCCTGCGAACTCAAACCTGAAGCCGAGGACTAGTGGATGCCGCCGCCGACCTGGGCGGCTTCGATGTACTGGCCGGTTGAGAGGACGCCGATGACCAGGATCGCCAGGATCGTGAGGTAAGCGGCGCCGATCAGCGCGCGATCCCGCGGCGACACCGAGTAGTAGCCGGGGTTTTCGGGGTGACGGAAACGGCTGAATGACGCGCCCCCCAGGAACAGGATCAGGATCAGAAAGATCGGGCTGAGGTAGCCGAACACGATCCCGCCGACCAGCATCGCCAGTCCAATCACGTTGACCCACTTGGAGACCGATCCCAGGATGCGGCCGCCGTCCAGCGGGCTGTAGGGAATCATGTTGATGGCGTTGAAGAAGAAGCTGTAGCCGGCAACCACTGCCAGCAGCAGGCCGAGCTTGGTATCGGTGCCGACGGTGTTGGCCAGCCCGATCGTGGCCAGCGACGCCAGCGCCCCGAACAGCGGGCCGCCGATGGCGATGATCGACTCGGTCTTGGCGTCTCGGGGCTGCGCCTTGAGCATGATGTAGGCGCCGAAACCGGGGATGAAGTTGGGCGCCGACACCGGCACCCCCTCGATCTCGGCTGCGACCATGTGGCCGGTCTCGTGCAGGAAGAGCAGAACCAGGATCCCAAGGCCAAGGGCCAGCGCCCAGATGAGGCCGAAGTTCGACCCGAAGAAGAACGCATACACGCCGACGTTGATCAGCAGGTAAAGGACGGCCTTGAACTTGAACAGCGCCGGGCCGAGCTTGAGCAGCACAGCCCCGATGGCAGCCGCACCCCCTGCGAGGCCGCGTCCGCGATTACGCGAGCCCGAGCCCGAGCCGGCGACTGGGGCAGCCGCGGCCTCGGCGTAGTGGCCGTGATGCCACTCGCTGGGCGGCGGCACCGGGGTGTACGCCGGTGGCGTGTAGGTGCCCCTGGGGATGTACTCGGGGATGGGTAGCCGGGCGTCCGGCTGCGGGAGACCGCTCTCAGCTGACATTGCTTTCGACTATAGGTTGAACGGATTGGTGCACGGTTAGATTCCTACCCCGCCGCCGATTGCCCAAACGCCGGCCTCAGCGGCCGGCGGTGGCAGGCAGAGTGAAGTTGCCTAGCTTTAGGCTGGGAGCCCCTTGCTCGAGCCGTCGCATCAGCGCCTCGAGACCGATCCCATGGGTCTGGCGCGGCAGCCGACGGAGCAGCCAGAGGGGGTCGATGTTGAGGCTTCGCATCTGCACCTGGTCGACGGCGTGGCGCCGGATGGCCGCCTCCAGCGCCTCGATTTCGCCCTTGTCGTCGGTCACCCCCGGGAAGCTGAGGAGGTTGATCGCGATCCTTCGACCGCCCCGCCGAAGCGCCGCCAGCGTCTCGTGGACCTGGTCCAGCCCGTAGTCCTTGGGGCGGTAATAGGCACGGAAGAAATCGTCGTTGAAGCTGAAGACGCTCACCCGCGCCCCGTCCAGGCCGGCGTCGATCATGGCCTCGATTACGTCCGGCCGGCTGCCGTTGGTGTTGATGTTGACGAACGCATTCGGCCGGGCCGCCTTGATCCTGGCGACCGCCTCGGGCAGATCCACGCGCATCAGTGGCTCCCCTTCGCAGCCCTGGCCGAAGCTCACGATCTCGGCGTCCTCGCCACCCAGGTGCCAGCTCGCCAGCTCCACGATCTCGTCGACGGTGGGCCGGAACCCGATCCGGTCCTGGGGCGACTCGACCTCGCCCCACTGCTCTGAGATGCAACCGACGCACATCGCATTGCAGGGCCCGGACGAGGGCAGCGAGCCCTCCCAGCGCCGGTAGAAGGTGTTCTGCGCGGTGTAGCAGTTGTAGTCGGTGGCGCAGCGCCGCAGATGGGCGACCAGCCGGTTGCCCGGCAGGTCCCGGGCCGCGGTCGCGATCGCGCCTTCGATGTCCCGACCCGCGAAGTTGCGAGGCTGCCACCACTCCAGGGGATCGGTGCGGGTGGCGGCCACCAGCGGCTGGCCGTCCCGGAACGCCACCGCGGCATAGCCGAAGACCGGCAGCACCCGGGCGCCCTCCTCCTCGTCGAAGGCCGGCAGCAGCGTCCTGGTGTACCCCGGCGGCAGCACCGCGCCGACCGCCCAGCCGGCGTCGGGGCTGATGCGGATGGTTTCGCCATCGTCGTCCCGAGCCAGCGCCAGGCGATCGACCAGGCTGGCGATGGTGGAGCCTTCGGGCAGCGGCGTCCAGGTGCCGTCGAACGGCGCCGCATCGCCTTCGCCTCCGACATCCCAGCCCGAACGGGCCAGCGGGCGCAGCGAGGGCTCTTCGATCAGCCGTCCGTCGGGATCGGCATAGGCCAGGTTGAGCATCAGCCCAAGCCTACGCTCGGGACATCAGCGAGAGGTCAGAGGCTCGACCCGCCGCCGGGTGTCAGCGGACCTGCTGGTTCCCCGGGTCGCGTGCCAGCGCGAAGTGGTGCTTGGTCTCGATCTTGCGCAGCGTCCCGCTGGCGCTGCGCATCACCAGCGACTGGCTTTCGGCCCAGCCGTCGTAGTAGTGGACACCCCGGAGCAGGAGCCCGTCGGTGACCCCGGTGGCGGCGAAGACCACCTCCTCCCCGCCGGCCAGGTCCTCGGTGGTGATGACCCGCTGAATGTCGACCCCCGCCGCTGCCAGCGTGTCGGCCTCCTCCGGGTTGCGCAGCCAGGGCTTGGCGACCAGCTCGCCGCCCAGGCACTTGAGGGCGCAGGCGGCGATGGTTGCGTCCTCGGCGCCTCCGATCCCCATCGCGACGTCGACCCCGGAGTCCTCCATCGCCACCCTGATGGCGGCCGACACCTCGCCATCGCTGATCAGCGAGACGCGAGCGCCGGCCTGGCGCACCTCCTCCAGCATCTGTTGGTGGCGGGGGCGGTCGAGGATCACAACCGTCAGGTCCCCCACCCGGACGTCTTTGGCGAAGGCGATCCGGTTGAGGTTGTTCTCAACGCTCTCGTTGATGTCGACCGCGCCCCGCGCCATCGGACCGACCGCGATCTTCTCCAGCAGCAGACTGCCCGGCACCCGCATCTGCTCGAGCTCGGTGGCCGCCACCACCGCCATCGCCCCGGTGAGACCGCGCGTGACCAGGCTGACACCATCCAGCGGACCGGCGGCGAGGTCCACCCGCGGACCCTGGCCCTGGCCCACGCGGGCGCCGCCGACCAGCTCCTCGCCCGGCTGGGGGGTGCCCACCACGACCACGATGTTGGCGTCCATGTTCACCGCCACCAGGGATTGCGCCATCGCCTCGGCGGCCGAGCGGCGGACCTCTTCCTGGTCGCCCCGGCCCATCAGCCTGCCGCAGGCCAGCGCCGCGGCCTCGGTAACCCTGACCAGCTCCATGCCCAGGTTCTTCTGGCTGATCGCGGTCTGCTGGATCACGGCCGATAGCCTACGCCGAACGCCCCCGCTTGCGGGCTATTGATACACAGATGAGGCCGGGATGCCAGCGCTCCGGCACCGCCGTTTGCGGTGGTCGAGCTAAGCCGTCGCGTCGACCGGCGTCTCGGCGGCCGCAACCTTGCGGCGCCGGGCGGGCGCCGGCGCGGCCGCCGCCGGCCGGGCCGACGGCTCCAGTCCCGCCTCCAGGCAGGCGGCCCGGACGAATTCCCGGAACATCGGATGCGGTTTGCCGGGCCGGGAGCGGAACTCCGGGTGGAACTGAGAGGCCATGAAGAAGGGGTGGTCGGACAGCTCGATGATCTCGACCAGCTTCTTGGCCTGGTACTCGCCCGAGAACACCATCCCAGCGGCTTCCATCGGCTCCCGGTAGGCGTTGTTGAACTCGTAGCGATGACGGTGACGCTCGTAGACGATCTTCTCGTCGTAGGCGGCCTGGGCCCGCGTCCGCGGCGACAGGCTGCAGGGATAGAGGCCGAGCCGCATCGTGCCGCCCTTGTCGGACACGTCGCGCTGCTCCGGCAGCAGGTCGATGATGGGCGCCGAGGTGGCGAAGTTGAACTCGGTCGAGTTGGCGTCCGCCAGGCCGAGCAGGTCGCGGGCGAAGCCGATCACCGCGCACTGCATCCCCAGGCACAGCCCCAGGTAGGGGACTTTCTCCTGCCGCGCGAAGCGCGAGGCGTTGATCTTGCCCTCGATGCCGCGGTGCCCAAAACCCCCGGGGACCAGCACGCCGTGGACGCCAGCCAGCGGTGAAGTGTCGCCCTGCTCCAGAGTTTCGGAGTTGACCCACTTGAGCTCGACCTTGACGTGGTGGAAGAAGCCGGCGTGCCGGAGCGACTCGGTCACGCTCATGTAGGCGTCGGGCATGGTGATGTATTTGCCCACCAGCGCGATCCGGACCGTGCCCACGGGCTCGTCGATCCGCCGGCACATCTCCCTCCAGGCGTCGAGGTCGGGCGCCTGGATGGGGATGTCGAGCTCCTCGCAGATGACATCGGCGAGATGAGCGTCCTCGAGGTTGAGGGGCACCTTATATATGGAGTCGGCGTCAGGCAGGGAGATCACGGCGCGCTTCTCGACGTCGGTGAAGCCCGCGATCTTCTCGCGCAGGGCCGCCGCGATCGGCTTCTCGCTGCGCAGGCAGATGGCGTCGGGCTGAATGCCGATGCTGCGGAGCTGGGCCACGCTGTGCTGGGTGGGCTTGGTCTTGTATTCCTCGCTGACGGCGATGTAAGGCACCAGCGTCACGTGGACGTAGAAGACGTTCTTGCGGCCGAGGTCGTTCTTCAGCTGCCGGATGGCCTCCAGGAAGGGCAGCGACTCGATGTCGCCGACGGTGCCGCCGACCTCCACGATGACCAGGTCGGCGTTGCTCTCCCAGGCCACCCGGGTGACCCGTTCCTTGATCTCGTTGGTGATGTGTGGGATCACCTGGACGGTGGCCCCCAGGTAGTCGCCCCGCCGCTCCTTGGCGATGACCTCGCTGTAGATCTTGCCGGTGGTGACGTTGCTGGCCTTCGACAGGGTGGCGTCGGTGAACCGCTCGTAGTGCCCAAGATCGAGATCGGTCTCGGCCCCATCGTCGGTAACGAACACCTCGCCGTGCTCCTGGGGGCGCATCGTCCCGGGGTCCACGTTGATGTAGGGGTCGAGCTTTTGGAGAGAGACTTTCAGCCCGCGGGCTTTGAGGATGGTCCCGATGGAAGCTGCGGTTATGCCCTTCCCAAGGCTCGAAACCACTCCCCCGGTTACAAAGACGAACTTCGGCAACGCTCTCTCCTTGGGGGTTTTTAGGAGTCTATCAATGGGGGCGTCGTCGCGCAATCATCGAGCCCAACGGTGGGGAAACGGCGGCTGTCAGGCAGCCGACGCCCTCGCCTCGAGGAAGACAACCTTGGTCTCGTCTCCGGACGGACGCGCGTTGAGCACCAGCTTGGGCTGGTACTCGAACTGCTGGATGCCCATCTCGGCGGCGAAATGCTTGGGCTCGTCCAGCGCAACCTTGAGTCCCGGCAGCTTGTAGTGCATCGGGATGACGATCCTGGGCTCCAGCTGGTTGGCCACCTCGGCGGCTTCACTGGCGGATAGCGCGGTCCCGCCGCCCACCGGCACCAGCAGCACGTCGACGGTGCCGAGCTGCTCCTGCTGGGCCTCGCTGAGGCCATGCCCCAGGTCGCCGAGGTGGGCGACCACCACCTCGTCGACAGTGATCGCAAACAGCGTGACGCTGCCGAGCTTGGCCCCCGACTCGTTGTCGTGGTAGGCGGCCACCCCGCGCACCCCCACACCTTTGACCTCGTACTCGCCGGGTGCGGTGATCACGAAGGGGTCGCCGCCGACCATGGCCCGGTTGCTGTGACCCGGGTGGTCGTGGGTGATGGCCAGCACGTCGGCGCCGAACTTGCTGGGTACCAGCGTCGTCAGCCCCAGGCCCTTGCCGTAGGGATCGATCACGACGCTGGCCTCGCGTCCCCGCAGCCGGAAGCAGGCGTGGCCGACAAAACTGATCTCCATCAACTCCTCCTGCCGCCCGGCGGGCGGCGGTCATGTGTCGCTGCAGGTTTTAGCAGGTCGGGTCCAAACCGGCGGCTCACATCCGCTCAGGGGCCGCGACGCCGATCAAGTCGAGCAGGTTGGCCATGGTCTGGCGGGCAGCCTCGCAGAGGAAAAGCCTCGCCGCGGCCAGCTCGCGGTCGTCGACCACCACCCGCAGCGTCGAATCCTGGTTGCCGGCGTGATAGAAGCCGTGGATCCGCTCCGCCAGGCGCTGGCCGTAGTGGGGCAGGTCGTGCGGGGCCAGCTCCCTGGAAGCCTCCTCGACCACATCGGGGAAGTCCAGCAGCTCTCGCGCCAGCGCCACTTCCGCCGGCGTGCCCAGGCGCCCGACGGCGGAGGCGTCCGGCGCCAGCCCGGCTTCGGCGGCGACGGCTTTGACGGAGCAGAGACGGGCATGGGCGTACTGGGCGTAGAAGACCGGGTTCTCGTTCGACTGGCTGCGGGCCAGGTCGACATCGAAATCCATCGGAGCGTCGGAGCTGCGCAATAGATAGTGGTATCGGACGGCGTCGGCGCCGACCTCGGACACCAGGTCGCTGAGCAGGATGATGTTGCCGGCGCGCTTGCTGATCTTGACGAACTCACCCTCGCTCTTCATCCGGACCAGCTGGATCAGGATCACGACGAAGCGCTCGGGATCGACTCCGAAGACCTGGACCGCCTGCTTCAGCCGCCTCACCTGGTTCTGGTGATCGGAGCCCCAGACATCGATGACGACGTCGAACCCCCGGCGCACGAACTTGTCCCGGTGGTAGAGGAGGTCGCCCATCAGGTAGGTGGGCTCGCCGTTGCTCTTGTAGAGGACGTCCTCCTTGTCCCCCAGCACCATCCAGGTGGCCTGATCGTGGCGCCGCAGTACGCCGGCGCGCTCCAGCTCGGAGATGGTGTCGGCTTCCCAGTCGCCGAACAGGTTGCGCTCGCTGAACCAGTGGTCGAAATGGATGCCGATGGCGGCGAGCTCCTCCCGGAACTCGGCCAGGTAATGGTCGACACCCCAATGCAGCACCGCTTCCTCGACCGCTTCGCCGTCGCCCTCCAGCAGGTGCTCCGGGATCTGCCTCGCCAGCTCCTGGATGTAGTCGGCGGCGTATCCGTCATCGGGTGGGGGTTTTCCGTGCCTCGCCGCGATAAGCGACTCAGCGAAGACGTGGACCTGGCGGCCGGCGTCGTTGATGTAGTACTCGCGTTCGACGGCGTGGCCCGTGAACGCGAGAAGGCGGGCCGCGGTGTCCCCCACCACCGCGCCTCGGCCGTGGCTGAAGAGCAGCGGGCCTACCGGGTTGGCGCTGACGAACTCAACCTGCACCCGCCGGCCGTCGCCGTAGTCGGACCGTCCCCAGTCCGCGCCCGCCTCGACCACCGCGGGGAGGCTGCCGAACACCCACGCCGGGTCCAGCAGGATGTTGATGAATCCAGGCGCAGCCACTTCGATGGCACCGGCGGGGCCGCCCGGCGCGAGCCGTGCCGCGAGGTCGGTGGCGATCTCCATCGGAGGACGTTTGAGCTCGGCGGCGAGGCGCATCGCCAAGTTGATGGCCATATCGCCGTGCTCGGGACGGGCAGGCCGCTGGGGAAGCACTGGGATCGAGGCCAATCCGTGCTCGCCCAGAAACGCGTCCACCACCGGCTGCGCCCACAGGGCGACCGCCCGTCGAGGCGAGAGCGCCGGCGTCACAGGCTGACCAGCGCCAGGGGTAAGGAGACCACCTTGGTCCCACCGGCCGACTTCACCGACAGGGCGACAGACTGCCGCACTGAAAGGCCGCGGAGGATGCGTATCAGGGGGTGCGATGGATCCAGGTTGGTGCCGCCGGCGCTGACGACAATGTCACCGGCGGCGAGCCCGGCCGCCGCCGCGGGAGAGCTGGTGGCGACGGTCAGCACCTCGACGCCAGCCGGCACGCCACGCCCGGCGGACTCCGCCGCCGTCAGCTGGCGGTACTCGAACCCAAGCGACGGAAAGCTGACGTGGCCGCTCTCGATCAGCTGCTGGACCGACGTTTGAGCATCCGTCATATCCACCCCGAAGAGCTGCGGTGACGACCTGACCACGACTCCGATAAGACGCCCCGCGCCGTCGAGGATGGGCGCGCCCAGCTGGCCGTCGCGAACGGTTACGTCGAGGGCAACGACATCGTTGATAACGCGGTTCTGCCCAGGCGTCGCCGGGTCGACGAAATCAATCGAGTTGTGGGCCCCCGCGACCGCCCCAACCGACATCTGGAACCCCGGAGGCGCGGCCATCACGGCTACCCCGCTGCCGGTGTCCATCGCCGCGCCACCGCCGAACTGCAGCGCGTGAGGGCTTCCGGCGTCGATCTTGAGCAGCGCCAGGCCCTCCTCGACGTCCGTGCCCGCCACCAGGGCCGGAACCGTGCGGCCGCTGGGTAGCACCACTGAGATGGACGCCGCGCCTGCCACCAGCGTCTCCGCCGTGAGCACGAAGCCGCGCGAATCGACAATCGCTCCGGTGCCGGCGGGGGGCGCCGGCGAGGGTGCGGGACTCGGGCTCGCGGCACCCCCGGTCAGGATCCGCACCACCGAGTCGGCGGCGCGCTGAGCCGCGGTCTGCGGGCCGTCGGCCTGCCCCGGCTGGGCGATCGGACCCCGTGAGACCGTCGGGGTCGTGTCTCGCCGCGTCAGCACGTTCACCCCGTAGCTGACCCCGGCCGCGACCACGACGACCAGTGCGACCAGCCCCACCAGCCTCACGATCGCCAATGACTCAATCTCCGCCCGGGAGCCAGGTCAACACCGTCTGCTCCGTGGGGGCGAACCCGGCGCTCCGGTAGAGCCGGACAGCCGCGGGGTTGTCGGAGTGGGTCCACACCGACGCGAAGGTGACCCGCCGTTCCTGGAAAAGCTGGACCGCCCGTCGGACCAGCCGGGTTGCCAGACCCCGGCCCCGCTGCTCCGGTACCACGTAGACCTCGGCCACCTCGCCCTCCAGTCCGGTACCTGGATCGAAGATCACGCACCAGCACAGCGCCACCAGCCGACCTTGATCACGGATCGCAAGGAGCACGTTTTCGCCGCTGAAACCGGGGCGGAGCGGTCCCAGCAACCCGCCATCGATGTCGGCGCGATCGTGACGATCATGCTGGTAATGCCGCTGGTCCTCGACCATCAGGTCGAGCAGCAGGGGCCGGGCCTCCTCGAGGCCGTCGGCGGCGAGGACCTCGATCTTGGCCATCTCAGCCATGTCGTCTGGCGGCCATGCGCTCCAGGATCAGGCGATATCCGCCGGCGCCGTACTTGACGAAGCGGTTGATGCGGCTGATGGTGGCGGTGCTCGGCACCGGATCGCGCCCGAGCGCTTTGCGCATCGCCACGATCACCTCTTCGTAGGTCGCGCCGGAGTGAAGCAGCCGGGCCACCTCGAGGCGGTGCGACAGGTCGGAAATCTCTTTGAGCGTGCAGAGGTCTTCGAAGAAGCGCTCACATTCGTCGATCGTCCTGAGATCCAGGACGGCGTCGAAGAGCTGCTCGGTCAGAGGCGTGCGCCAGCGGGGGCGGGGCATGTTCGAATTCTAGTCGCGCCGCTTTCGCGCGCTGAAGCGAGGGTTCCCCGGCTACAGCTGCAGTGACTTGACCTCCAGGAACTCCTCGAACCCGAATTCGCCGAGCTCACGCCCGTTGCCGGACTGCTTGTAGCCGCCGAAGGGGGCCAGGATGTTGAAGCCGCCGCCATTGATGTCAACCTGGCCGGTGCGAATGCGCCGTGCCACCCTCTTGGCCCGCTCCGGGTCGGACGACCAGACCGCGCCGGCGAGGCCGTAGACGCTGTCGTTGGCGATCCGCACCGCCTCGTCCTCGGTGTCGTACGGGATGATCGAGATCACCGGCCCAAAGATCTCCTCTTGAGCGATGGTCATATCGGGCGTAACGTCGGCAAACAAGGTCGGCCGCACGAAGTAGCCGCGCTCCTGTCCGGCGGGCGGGGTGTCGCCGCCGGCGACGAGGCGAGCGCCCTCCTCGACGCCCTTACGGATGTATCCCTGGACCCGTTCCTGCTGGGCCTTCGAGACCAGCGGCCCGACGAAACTGCCTGCATCCAGCGGGTCGCCGACGGCGGTCTCGGAGAAAACCTCGACCGCGATCCGCTCGACCTCCGACTGCTTGTCGCGCGGCACCAGCATCCGCGTCCACGCGTTGCACGACTGGCCCGTGTTGACCAGCACCTGCTGCACTCCCCGCCGCACCGCGGCGTCGAGGTCGGCGTCGTCGAGGATGACATTGGCTGATTTGCCGCCCAGCTCCAGGGCCACCCGCTTCACCGTCTGTGCTGCCAGCTCGCTGACGCGCTTGCCCGCGCGGGTGCTGCCCGTGAAGGAGATCATGTCGACCTCCGGGTGCGTGGCCAGTGCCTCCCCCACCACCGGACCGGTGCCGGTGACGAGGTTGAAGACACCGGCGGGCAGGCCGGCCTCCTCGATCACGTCGGCCAGCACGAAGGCGTTCAGAGGCGCGACCTCGCTTGGCTTGAGCACCACCGTGCAGCCCGCCGCCAGGGCCGGCGCGACCTTCAATGAGATCTGGTGGAGCGGGTAGTTCCACGGCGTGATCGCGCCGACGACGCCGACCGGCTCGTAGACAACCAGGGAGTTGCCCACCTCCTTCTCAAAGGCAAACTGGCGAACCAGGCCGGCGTAATAACCGAACGCGAAAGGCGGCGAGCCCAGTTGGTACGCCGGGGCCAGCGATGTCGGCATCCCGACCTCGACCGCGATCACCCGCACCAGGTCTTCGATCCGCGCCTGGAGCCCAGCCTTGATCTTGTCCAGATAGTCGGCGCGTTCAGCCGGCGGTAGGGCCGCCCACCCGTCGAAGGCCTCCCGTGCCGCGGCGACGGCTCGGTCGGCGTCTGACGCGTCACCCTCGGGCACGGTGGCGACAACATCGCCGGTCGAAGAATTGATCACTTCGAGCTGTCCGGTCCCGTGCGGTTGGACCCACTGCCCGTCGATGTAGAAACGATCGCGGCTCCGCAGGGCGGTCGATTCGGTGGTTGCTGCCTCGGTCATGCGACACCTCCTGCGGCCGGTCGCCGCTGGATCTATAGTATTTCGCAGCCACTTCGGACGAGGGAAGCCGGTGTGAATCCGGCGCTGTCGCGCAACTGTGAGCGAGGAGTGGCTGGCCATTAAGCCACTGGGATCGCAAGGTCCTGGGAAGGCGGCCAGCCGCGAAGATCCGCGAGCCAGGAGACCCGCTGAGGAGGCGCACAACGTACCCCCGCGCGCAACGGGAACGACGGCCTTCGGCGGCAGGAGTCTTCAGCGCGGGCGGTTCATATGCCGCTGGAGACGAATATGAGACACCTGATGTTGGTGGCCAGCGCGACCCTGGCCGTCACCGCGATGCTCGCCCTGCCGGCGCAAGCGGCAACACCCTCGGTGGCCGCCGGGAAGGCGCTCACCTACCTGGGCACTCAGCAGCAGAGCGACGGCTCGATCGACGGCGCTCTTGGCGAGACCGCCGACTACACACTGGGTGCCAAGTTCCATGGACTCGATCCGAACAACTTGAAAGCGGGATCGGGCAAATCGGTCTACGACTTCTTCGCCAGCTGGGTGAGCGCGTCGGTGGCATGCACCAATCACTCCAACACCCGGGACGGCAACAGCATCGGCAAGCTTGTCGAGGCAGTCGTGGCCGGCGCTCACGACCCCACGACGTTTGGTGGACGCAACCTTCTGGCGGACCTCGAGGGAGCAGGCGGGACCACCGGGGGCAGTTACGACGCGACCACGGGCGTGTACCAGGACTGCGCATCCGGTGGGCTGAATGCTGTCTACGCTCAGGCCAACGCGATCCTCGCACTCGAGGTCGCGAATGACGCCACGTACCCGGTGCCGGCGAAGGCGCTTGCCAACCTGCGCAGCCTGCAATCGACCACCGGCGGCTGGCCGACCTTCGGCCAGGACAACACCAACGCGACGGCGCTGGCTCTGATGGCTCTGGCCCCATTGCAGAACACCTGCACCACGGTGGACCCGGTCCTGACTGGGGCTTTTAAGTTCCTCCACTCGCAGCAAGACCCTGCCAGCGGAGGCATGTTCTACAGCAACATCGGGGCGTTCGCCAGCACCGCCAGCGACCCGGACTCAGACGCCTTGGTGATTCAGGCCTTGGTGGACGTCGGCGAGGATCCCGGCGCCGCCACCTGGAGCAACTCCAAAGGCAGTCCGGCCAGCGATGTCCTTACCTTCCAGGACCCGGCCAGCGGTGGCATCAGCTTCGATCACGCCAGCTCTGCAGATGCCTTCACCACATCGCAGGTGCCCGCGGGCCTGGACCGAGCACCCTTCCCGGACGGGGCCGCGGATACCGCCACTTTGGTCTGCCCCACGCCAAGCCCTTCACCAAGCGCTGCGACACTCGCGTCCTCAGCGCCGGCAACCCCAGCGCTGCCCAAGGCCGGCCTGGCCGGCCTTAGGGCCCAAGGTCCGAATTTCGGCTACCTCGCCTGGCTCCTCGCGATTGCATCGGTGATGGGGGCGCTCTTTTCCTGGTCGGGGAGGATTAGGCGCGAGAACTAAGTTGAAGGCGGTGGCGCTGATTCTCAGGGCCACTGCCGTCCTGGCGGCGTTCTCACCCCTCTTCCTCCCGGGGACCGTGCCGGCGGCCCAAGCAGGTATCGTCTGCGCCCTCGCCGGATCGGCGAATCATGTCGCGGTGGTGGTGGAGCACTCCGACGGGCACTCGGTCTCCCAGTGCGTCAGCTTCTCCACCGCCAGCATCAGCGGTGAACAGGCCCTGGACGCCAGCGGCATCGAGCACCAGTACTACGACTACGGCGGAAGCCTGGGCAAAGCGGTTTGCCAGGTCGACGGTGAGCCAAGTACCCCGGCCGGCGGCTGGACTCGCAACAACTGCCTGGGCAATCCGTACTGGAGCACGTGGACCTCTCGCGGCGGCGGGAGCTGGACCGGAGCGGCCAAAGGAGTCAGCAACACCTACTACTCCGATGGCGACGGGGAAGGGTTTCGCTACGGCGACGGCTCGGGCCCACCGCCGTCGACGCTCGGAGTCTGCCCTCGTGCGGCATCGCCCCCACCGTCCCCGGTGATTGCACCGACTCGATCCCCAGCTGCGGCGGCCGCCGCCCCGGGGCAACCTGTCGCCTCTCCTTCGGCGCCGGCAGTGAGCCCACCACCAACCCCTTCGCCATTGCCTGCGACGTCCGCCGCGCCCACACCCAGGCCCCACACCCCGGCCAAGGCCACTGTCAACGCGGCATCATCCACGCCCTCGCCAGGGTGGGTCGCAGCAGCGGCGGCGGCAGTAGCGCTGACCGGGATGCTGGTAGTCCAGATGTTGGCCCGCGGGCGTGGCACCTGAGTGGCCGTTCCGGACGCTCCCAGGCCAAAAGCGTTGCTCTCCTGGAGCAGCGGCAAGGACGCCGCCTTCGCACTGGACCGCATTCGCCAGGCCGGCGAGTATGAGGTCGTCGGGCTGGTCACGACAATCAACTCGACGCACGGCCGCGTGGCGATGCACGCGGTACACGAAGATCTTCTTCACCAGCAATCACATGCTGTCGGACTCCCACTCTGGCCGGTGCCGATTCCCTGGCCCTGCCCCAACGAGGTCTACGAAAGCGCTATGGCCGAGACCGTGGCGCGAGCTGTGGGCGAGGGCGTGACGCACATGATCTTCGGCGATCTTTTCCTCACCGACATCCGCGCCTATCGCGAGTCGCAGCTGGCGGGGAGCGGCGTCACTCCGGTCTTCCCGATCTGGACCGCCGACACCGCGGACCTGGCCCGGCGCATGCTCGACTCCGGGCTTCGCGCGATCGTCGCGTGCGTCGATCCCAAGCAGCTCGATCCCTCGTTCGCCGGCAGGCAGTTCGACGGCGCCATGCTTGAGGACCTACCCGCCGGTGTCGACCCTTGCGGTGAGAACGGCGAGTTCCACACCTTCGCCTACGACGGCGGCGCCTTCGACCAGCCGGTGGATGTCCACTGCGCCGGCACGCTGGAGCGGGACGGCTTCGTCTTCGCCGACCTCAGGCTCGGGGCCCTATAGAGGATGCGCATCGCCTCGCTGCTGCCGAGCGCCACCGAGATCCTCTTCGCGGTGGGCGCCGGGCCGGAGGTGGTCGGAGTGACCCACGAATGCGATCATCCCGCGGCCGCTAGCGGGATCCCTGCCCTGACCTCGAACGCCGTCGTCGCCGAGGGTCAGTCCTCTGAGGCGATCGACCGCCACATCCGGCACGCTGTTCACGCCGGCTCCAGCATCTACAACCTCGACGAGCGCCTGCTCCAGGCTCTTCGGCCCGACCTGATCGTGACCCAGGAGCTCTGCGAGGTCTGCGCGGTGGCCTACAGCCAGGTCGAAGTTGCCGCGCGGCGCCTGCCGGGCGACGTGTCGGTGATCTCGCTGGAACCGCTGACGCTGCACGAGATCTGCGCCACGGTGCGCAGCGTCGGCCGGCTCAGCGGGCACGCTGAGCAGGCCAACTCCGTGGCCGGCGAGATGGAAGCCCGCATCGCGGAGGTCGGCGGCCTCGCACGACCGGAACCCAGGCCGCGGATCGCCTGCATCGAGTGGACGGTGCCGATGATGGCGGGCGGCCACTGGGTCCCCGACATAGTCGACATCGCCGGCGGCATCGACTGCCTTGGGACCATCGGAACGCCATCTCGCTACATCGAATGGCCGGAGCTGGTCGCCGCGCAACCCGACGTGATGGTGCTCATGCCCTGCGGGTACGACCTCGACCACACCCTGGCGCTGGCCGAGGAAGTCGTCGCCGCCCCGCGGTTCGCCGAGCTGCCGGCGGCCACCAGCGGCCGCGTCATCGCCGTCGACGGTTCGAGCTACTTCAACCGGCCGGGACCGAGGATCGTCCAGGGGTTGGAGATCATGGCCGCGGCGGTTCGAGCCAGGCCCGGGGACGACCTCCCGGAAGGCGCCGCCTGGGTGCGCACGTGACGGGCGCGATCCGGTCGTGAACGAGCGCGCGGTGAGCGCTTGGTCGGCGTCCGGGCTGCTCATCGTCATCCTCAGCAACAACCCCGCCTACCGGGTGCTGGTCCTGCTGGCGGCATTGAATTTCGTCGTCGCCTACCGCCGGCAGCGGACGACGCTCCGTCCATTGCTGTTGTTTGTCGGCGTAGGCACGTTGATATCGATCGCGGTCAGCCTGCTTCTGAGCCACACCGGAGCCCACGTGCTGCTGATCGTCCCGGCGGCGATCCCCGTGCTCGGTGGTCCGATGACTCTGGAGTCGGCCCTCTACGGCGTCAGCGCCGGGCTCGGCATCTCCGCCGGAGCCATGGTCGTCGCCCCGCTGTCGCTGGTGCTCGAACCCAACGACCTGGTGGACACCCTGCCGGCGCCGCTCCATCGGACAGGGACCACCCTGGCCGCCTCCCTGAACCTGATCCCGGGCATCAGCCGCAGCCTGACATCGGTCCGGGAAGCTCAGACGATGCGCGGCTGGCGCCCACGGGGCCTGCGTTCGTTCTCCCAGATCCTCGTTCCGGTGACATTGACCGCACTTGAGAACTCGATCCAGCTGGCCGAGACGATGGAGGCCCGCGGCTACGGATCCGGCCCCCGGACCCGCATGTCGCGGCCTCGACTCCACGGGGTCGACGTGCTGACGCTGGCGTGCGCATCGATCGCGGTCCTGGCCTTCATCGCCGGTCGCTTTTCCGGCGCGGTCGTGGATTGGTACCCGTACCCGACCCCAACCTGGCCTGCGGTCGATGCCGTCATGGTCGCCGCGTGCCTTCTGCTCGCCCTTCCCGCCATCGCACGCCGGCATGACTGAGACGCTCAGCCGCCCCGCAGCCGAAGGTGTGGCAGCCGCTCTTTCGACGTCGACGGCGACCGCGACGGGCGTGCTCGACGCACTGGCAGTGTTTGAGCAGCTGACATACACCTACCCCGGAGCCGAACAAGCCGCGCTCTCCGATATCGACCTGAGCCTGGCTCGCGGTCTCACCCTCGTCGCAGGCGACTCGGCCAGCGGCAAGTCCTCCCTTCTGCGGGTGCTCAACGGCCTGGTGCCACATTTTCACGGCGGTCGGATTCGTGGTGACGCTCTCGTGCTCGGAGACTCCGTGATCGCTACGCCTACCCGCAGGCTCGCCCGTAAGGTCGGGTTCGTATTCCAGGACCCCGAGACGGGCTTCGTCTGCAGCACGGTTGAAAAAGAAGTCGCCTTCGGCGCGGAGAACCTGGGCATGTCGGACGTCGGCAGGCGCGTGGAGGAGGCGCTCGATGCGGTGGGCATCGGCCAGCTGCGAGGGCGGCGGCTGGCGGAGCTCTCTGGCGGTGAGCGTCAGCGGGTGGCGCTGGCATCGGTGCTGGCTACGGAGCCCACGATGCTGGCCCTCGACGAGCCGACATCACAGCTCGACCCTGGCGGCGCCGACGCGTTTCTGACCGCCTGTCTCAGCCTGGCCGTACGCGGCACCAGCCTGGTGATCGCGGAGCACCGGCTGGAGCGGGTGCTGCCGCTGGCCGGCGAGATTGTGCTCATGCGGACCGGCACGATCGGCGCCTTCGGCCCCGCGCGGGACGTGTTGAGCCGGCTGCCCGACCCGCCCCCGCTGGTGGCCCTCGGCCGGCGCCTGGGCTGGGACCCGCTGCCGCTGACGATCGAGGCGGCGCGTGTAGTGGCGCCGCGGCTGGCGCGAAGCCGCGACGCCTCATCGGACCGGCGCGCCCCCGGCGAACCGCGATGGACCATCACGTCGGCCTCGGTGGGACCGGGCGCCGAGCCGGTGCTCGAGGGTGTGGACATCGCCGGGTACGAGGGCGAGGTGGTCGTCCTGATGGGTGACAACGGCAGTGGCAAGACCAGCCTGCTGCGGGCTATCGCCGGACTGCTCCCGCCGGCCGGCGGCACGGTCGCGCGACGCGCCGGCCGCGTCGCCTACCTGCCGCAGGATCCTTCGGCGCTGCTCCACCGGCCGACCGTTCGAGAGGAGGTCGAGGTCACCCTCCGGCGCACCGGTAGCCGGGAGAAAGCCGAGATCGTGCTGAGGGAATTCGGGTTGCTGGGCGTCGCCGGGAGATACCCCCGCGACCTCTCCGGCGGGGAGCGCCAGCGGACCGCGATCGCCGCGATCGTCGCCGGCGACCCCGAGATCGTCCTCCTCGACGAGCCCACCCGTGGCATGGACGGCACCGCCCGGACCACCCTGGTCAAGGCCATCCAACAGCTCCGTGCCCGCGGCAGCTCGGTGGTCGTCGCCACCCACGACGCCGACCTGGCTGCCCACATAGGCGATCGAATAATCCGCCTCGAGAATGGCGCCGCCCGGGACCTCGGCGGCGCTGACGCCGCTCTCTCCGGCGCGTCCGCCGCGGCCACCCAGATCGGCCGGCTCTACCCCGGCGGGCCGGTCACGGTTGAAGGCGTGCTGGCTCGTCTGTGATGGCGGAGCCAGGCCACGTCCGCGGGATGCCGGCACCGCTCCGGATGATGTCACCGGCGCTGGCGATCGTCTCGATCACGGGGGCGGCGCTGTTCCTCTGGCCCTTCACCGGCCTGCCACTGCCGGCCGACACCGCCGCCCTGGCGCTCACCGTCGCCGGGATCATGGCGCTGGCGCTGGTTGGCATCGGGACCCACCAGCTGGACAACCGGCGGCTGGCGCTGCTCGCCGTGATCGCGGCTCTCGACTCCGCTCTGCGACTGGCTGTGGTCACCGGGATCGCGGGTTTCAGCCCGGTCTTCTTCCTGATTCTCTGCTCCGGCTTTGTCTACGGTCCGTCGTTCGGATTCCTGGCCGGGGCGCTCACGCTATTGACGTCGGCCCTTGTCACCGGCGGGGTCGGCCCCTGGCTCCCTTATGAGGTCTTCGCGGCGGGTTGGGTAGGCGCCGCCGCCGGGCTGGTCGGCGGGTCCCGGCGCCAGATGCCCGGAAGGACGGCGATCATCACGCTGGCGACGGCAGGATTCCTGCTCGGATATCTGTACGGCGCCGCCACCGACGTCTACGACTGGTCGGTCTTCTACCGCGGCGTCCCCGGGCTGGGCTGGTCGCCGGGCATGGGCCCGACCCAGGCGTTGACGCATTTCGTTCGCTTCTACGCCGCCACCTCGCTGGCATGGGACACCTTCCGTGCGGTGGGCAATGCGCTGATGGTCTTGCTTCTCGGCCCCCCGGTGGTCGCGGCGATGGCGCGATTCCGGGCGCGCTTCAGCCTGGTAGTGGAGCCGACGGTGGTAACCGTCAGCTCGCAGCCGCCGGTCGCGACGCGCGTCTAGCCACTCCCGGCCAAGTTGGTTACGATTCAGCCACGGTGGGGCGCTGAGTGGGATGAGATTCTGGAATGTGAGGCGCATCGTCGCGGTGGCCGGCCTGGCCCTGATGACCGTCTCGGTTCCCCTCGTGAGCGGCACAACTGTGATGGCGTCATCGGATCCTGACGTGAGTCCTGCCTCCAGTACGTCGCCACCTCTTCCCGATCCGGCACCGGCGCTGCCGTTGGTTCCAGCAGCAGTGGTCGCCGGCCTCATGGTTCGAGGTTCGCGCCAGAAGTGACGCCGCGGGGAGGCCCGCATGAGCCCTCCGTCGCTAATAATGAGGGGCCATGAACGACGTCCCTCCGATCGACACAGAGATGACCTGGACCGAGACCGACGCGCCCTCGATGGAGGTCGACGAGGAGCCGTTCGAGATCGAGGAGCCGCCGATCGAGACCGAGCCGCTCACCAGCGATCCAGCAGAGACCCCAGCTCCGACTGAGTCCGAACGCCGCCGGATCTCCGATTACCTCGGCGACGTTTCCCGTCTGGAGGTGCTGCTCGAAGCCGAGCGCAGGCAAAACGAGGAGCTGCGCGCCGAGGTCCAGTATCAGCGTCGGCGGATCGAGCGCGAGGAGGAAGCCAGGCTGCAGCTGATGCAGCTGCTCGACAATTCGCAGCGGCTGCTGGGGAACGCGCAGCGACATACACAACACCTGCTCGGCGGCAACGAGTCTGAGATCTTCACGCTGGCGCCACCACCGGAGGCGGCTCCGGATGACGCCGCCGAGGAGGAGGAGGAGGCTCCGGCTGTCGCGTCCGTCCCGCCACCGCGAGCGCGCGGTTGGCGACGCTGGTTCGGCCTGGATTAGCCACACTAAGTCGGCGACGCAGAAACCAGCGCCGACGTACAATGAGCGCTCCGGGGGGTGTCCCGACCGGCGGGGCACGACGGGCGGGAGGAACAAGAGAATGGCGAGACTGGGTGCGTCATTTACATCCATTAGTGGCATCGCGCGCGGCGCACGATCTTCACGAATGGCGTTGGCTGTGGTCGTGGTCAGCGGCGCTCTGCCGGTGGCGTTGAACCCGGGCATGGCGGGGACTCTCGCGGCGGGCCCCAACCCTGCGGTGCAAGGCCAGTTCGAGACTGCCTTCACGGAGCCGGGAGCTGACTGCCCCACCAACCAGGACGGGCTCAAAGCGTGCAAGCCCACCGCCGCCAGCGTCGTGGCCCTGGCCGACGGTCGCGTCCTCTACTGGAACGGCCTGGAGGGCACCGAGAACATCGCCCTCAACACCGTCGCCGAGTACGGCGACGTCGCCGTCAACGACCAGTCGCGCGTCCTCGACCTGCGCAGCGGCACGCCGAGCTGGATCAACACCGGTGACGGTGGTGCGCCCGCAGCCCAGCCGAACTATCTGGTCCCAGGCGTTACCAGCGGCGGCGCCGATCCCAACCGCAACAACGACGGCGCCATGTTCTGCTCCGACCAGGTGCAGCTCGCTGACGGCCGGATCCTTGACGTCGGCGGCACCTCCTACTACGACGAGCCGCAGATCCCTGGCACCCGCTACGGGGTGGCCGAGTTGCAGGGACTCAAGGTGGCGCGCATCTTCGACCCCGCGACCAATACCTGGTCGCAGAGCGGCTCGATGACCTACGGTCGCTGGTACCCGGGCCTTGTGACGCTGCCCAACGGCAACGTGTTTGTCGCCAGCGGCGTATCCAAGCTGATCAAGCCGGTCTACCTGGACAACGTCAACGACACCGGCCGCAACGTGACCGAGACGGAGACGTACTCCCCCGCCACTGGTCAATGGACGTACAACGGCGCGTCGGCCAACAAGTCCCTGCCCCTGTTCCCGCGGCTGCACCTGCTCCCCGACGGCAAGGTGTACTACGACGCCGCGGGACAGACCTTCAACCCGGTCGGCCAGGCCTACGACGAAGTCACCTGGAACATGGCCAGCGTCTACGATCCCGCGGCCAAGACCTGGACCGACCTTGGCATCCCCGGTCTCGGCACCCTGACACCGGGCTTCCGCGGCTCCGGTTTCAGCGTCGCCCTGCCCCTGACGGCGCCTTACAAGTCGGCGTCCTTCCTGAGTGCAGGTGGTGTCCTGGGAACCTCGCCAGGCACCTACCTGGCCACCAACACCAGTGAGATCAACACCATCGATACCGCGAGCGGCGACGCCTTGACCAGCAAGGGCACGGGCAACCTCAACAACGCGCGCTGGTACAGCACGGGCGTCGTGCTCCCCGACGGGAGCGTGATGGCGTTCAGCGGCGGTGACAAGGACGAGGTGGTGCTGCCGGGTACGGAGAAAGCGATCACCCAGGCCGAGCGCTTCGATCCCGTGACCAAGACCTGGAGCCCGATGGCCAGCGCAGTACATCAGCGCACCTACCACAACACGGCGATCCTGCTGGCCACCGGCCAGGTCCTGGTGGGCGGCCATGCGCCAATCCCGACCGGGTACGCATACAACCAAACGCTGCCGGGGTTCGCGCCATCGGAGCGCGATCCCAGCTTCGAAATCTACGACCCGCCTTACATGTTCGGGCACAACCGCCCCGTGATCGACGAAGCGCCGAGCTCGATCGACTACGGCGGGACGATGCAGATCGTCCTCCACAGCGAGGACCAGGCCGCGGCGCTGGACTCCGTCCGGCTGGTGCGGTACGGCGCCTTGACCCACCTCGTCGATGGCGACCAGAGGCAGCTGGTGCTGCCCATTCTGAGTCGCCACGGCGCCACCGTGACGGTGGCATCGCCGCCCAGCTCGATAGTTGCGCCGGCCGGCCCGTACATGGTCTTCGCCGACGCCAAGTCCGGCAGCGAGCTGGTGCCGTCAGTGGCCAAGACGGTGTTCGTCGGCCACGACCAGCCCAACTGGGTCGAATTGCCGCCGGCGGCGTCCCCGGTGCCGCCGCCGCAGCCGACCCCGTCGCCAAACCCGGTGCCGAGCCCGCTGCTGCCCACGCTCCCCCCGCTGCCGCCGCTGCCTCCGCTGCCCCCGCTGTAGGAAGGGAGAGGACGGCCCAGGCTGAGAGCTCCCCGTGCGGGAGCTCTCAGTGCGGTAGTAGCAAGCGGTCCGCAGCCGCGGCCGGGTGCGCGGTCAGTGCACCGCGGCCTTGTTGAAGACACGGACGGCGATGAAGGTCATCCCCAGGGCGAACACCGCCAGGACGCCCAGGCTCAGCGCCGCCATGACGTTGGGATCGCTCATCCCCCAGATGTCGTGCAGGCCCAGACCACGGTGGTCGACCAGACCGTAGCGCATCAGCGCCAGGGCATGGGTCAGGGGGATGAACCTGGCCACCACCGTCAGCCAGCCCGGTAGGGAGCTGATCGGGAACAGCGAGCCCGCGAAGAAGTAGGGAAGGATCGCGACCGCGGGCAGGACGCCGACGTACTCCTCCTGCGTCGCCATTCGGTTGGCCAGTGTCTCGGCGACGCCGTACATGCCGATTGCCAAAAGCGCGGCGCCACCCACGAACCACAGCGCACCCGCGAAGCTGGTGTTGAAAATGGCGCCCCGCAAGGCGGCGGCCGCCAGCAGCGCGACCAGCTGGAGACCGGTGGTGGTCACCGCGACCGATAGGTTGCCCAGTACCAGCAGCGAGCGGTGGATGGGCGCGGCGAGCAGGTCGCGACGGGCGCCCGTCTCGCGGTCGACGAAGACCCCTATCCCCGCGAACAGCGCGTTGATCGGGATCAGCAGCCCGGTGGTTCCGATGGCTACAAAGGTCATGTAGTCGATGCCGCCTCGGAACCTGCCGACGATGCCGGCCAGCGCGGGCGCGATCACCAGCGCGAAGACGATCGGGTTGACGACCGGGACGACGAGTTCTCTGGGGCTGCGCGCGCTCAGCGCGAAGCGGCGGCGCACCAGGGTTGCGAAGGCGCGGATCTGAGCCCCTGCCTGTATCGGGCGCGCCGCCGGGGCGGTGCGGATGGACGTGACGGTTGCGGATGCTGTCATTTCAGTACTCCTCGGTTTTCGAACGAAAGATGAACCGGGCCGCTCACGCGGCCAGGCGGGTGCCGGTCAGGCGCAGATAGACGTCGTCCAGGGTGGTCCGGCGGGCGGCCACCTCGGTGGTGGCCAGGCCCAGTTCTGCGATCGCCACCAGGGCCTCGTGCCCGGCCCGCTCGTGCAGCGGGATGGTCAGCGTCGAGCCCAGGCTGAGGGCATCGTCGGAGGCGATCCCGCCGGCCTTGAGGGCGCTCATCGCGCCATGCGCGTCGTGCTCGACCCTGAGCTCCACGATCTCGGCGCCCAGGCCGGCAATCAGCCGGTCGGGGGTGTCGACGGCGACGATGGCGCCGTCGTGGATGATGGCGACGCGGTCGCAGAGGCGCTCGGCCTCGTCCAGGTAGTGGGTGGTCAGCAGCACCGTCATCCCGCCCTGTTCGCGAAGTCCGCCGACCAGGTCCAGCAGCTCGTAGCGGATGCGGGGGTCGAGTCCTACGGTTGGCTCGTCCAGGAAAAGGACCTGGGGCTCCGAGAGCAACGCCCGGGCGATCTCGAGGCGGCGACGCTGGCCGCCGGAATAGGTGCTCACGGGGCGATCCAGCAGCTCGGCGACGCCAAAGGCCTCCGCTGCCTCATCGATTCGGGCTCCGATCTCTCCACTGCCCACTCCCCAGAGCCGCGCGTGGACATCGAGGTTGCGGCGACCAGTCAGGGCGCGGTCGACGACGGCCTCCTGGAAGACGATGCCGCTGGCGGCGCGGGCGGCCAGGGGATGCCGGGCCACGTCCTGGCCGGCCACGATCGCGCTTCCCGACGTGGGCTTGATCGTGGTGGTGAGCATCCCGATGGTGGTCGACTTGCCGGCCCCGTTTGGCCCCAGGAGGCCAAAGACCTCGCCGGCCTCGACCTCGAAGGAGATTCCCTTGACCGCCTCGACTCCGCCGCCGTAGGTCTTTTTGAGTTCGCTTACTTCAATCATGAGTTGTGGGTTGCCTCCCGGCGGTGGGTCCGCCATGAACTAAGGACGGCCGACAACCACGGGATGTGACCTTTGGCGCGGATGTCACACTCGGAGGCGGTATCTCGTCCTTAGATGGTGTTCACCGCTACAGGAGCAGCCATGGATCTGGAGCCCGGACGGCCGCCGGCAGAACCCAGCGAGGGGCTCGTCGGCGACGCCTGGCGTGACCACAGGCGTCACCTCGTGGACGTGGCCTACCGCCTGCTTGGCAGCGTCACCGAGGCCGAGGACATCGTCCAGGAGGCCTTCGCCCGCCTCGTCCGCGCCGACCAGCAGTCCATCGACGACGTGCGTGGCTGGTTGGTCGTGGTAGTGACCAGGCTCTGCCTCGACCTGCTGCGATCGGCGCGCGTCCGGCGCGAGACCTATGTCGGTCCCTGGTTCCCCGAGCCGGTGGCTCACGCCGCCTCCGCGGCGCCGGACCCCGCCGACATCGTGACCCTCGACGAGAGCGTGAGGATGGCGCTGCTGATAGTCCTGGAGCGGCTCTCGCCCGCGGAGCGGGTGGTCTTCGTCCTCCACGACGTCTTCGAGTACACCTTCGAAGAGATCGCACCGATGGTCGACCGCACCCCGGCCGCCTGCCGCCAGCTGGCCAGCCGGGCGCGCCGGCGGATCGGCGCCGAAGAAGAGAAGGTGCCCACTCCGGTGGAGCCGGAAGAGATGCGCCGAGTGGCCGAGAGCTTCATCGCCGCCGTGGAGAACGGCGAGTTGCAGGCACTGCTCGCTGTTCTCGATCCGCAGGTCGTCGGCTGGGCGGACCTGGGTGGCGGGCCCTTCCCGGTGCCCCAGCCCAGCAGTGGTCGAGAGCAGGTGGCTCAGCGGGTGATGGCCCTGTTCGGCCGCCCGTCGGGCGCCCACCTGCTGCTGGCGGAGGTCAATGGCGAGCCGGGAATCATCGCCTCGTTCAAGGACAAGCCCGTCGCCGTGATGGTGCTGACCGCCCGCGACCAGAGGATCACTTCCATCTACGCTATCGGCGCCCAGGCCAAGCTGGGTCACGTCAGGTTGTCTCAGGACTAAGCTGCCCGCGCCAGAGGCCACGTCGGTCCCTGGCGAAAGCTCACTTCACATCCGGCTTGACGCCCCAGACGGTCATTTGGACCACGCCTTTGCGACGGAATCGTCACCGTTAAGCGGCCGCAAACGGGGTTGACCAAGCGATCCTAGAGATGGCAGGGGGGACGACGTGTCGTCCAAGTATCAAAGGAGCGGATAGCTGTAAGTGGCCCCGACTGACAACAAACTGGAGCTGGTGCCGGAGCGGGCGGCGGAGCGGGTCGTCCTCGTCGCCGAGGACAACGCCCTCAATTTCGAGCTGATCAGCGCCGTGCTCGAGCGAGACGGGCTTGGCGTCCGCTGGGCCCGCGATGGCAGGGAGGCGGTCACGGAGACCGCCGCCGCTTGCCCGGATTTGCTGATCCTCGACCTTCACCTCCCCGAGCTCAGCGGGCTCGACGTTCTCAGGCACGTCCGTGCGGACCCGGCCACCAACGACTTGCCGGTGCTGATCCTCACCGCCGACGCCATGGCGGGGACGCGCGAGGAGGCGCTGGACGAAGGGGCTACCGACATCATGACCAAGCCGTTCGAGCTCAAGGCCCTCCGCTCCACCATCGCCAGGCTGCTGGGATGAGAACTCCGTTCTCGCTCCGCTTCCAGGCCGCGTTGCTGCTGATCGCGGCGGTGGTCGTCGTGACCGCGGTCTTCAGCCTGATTCGCAGCGGCGGCGCGCACGTCGATCAGCTGGCCTCATCGCTGACCACGATCCAGGACTTCGACACCGCCAACCAGCAGCTTCTGGACGCCATGGTCAGCCAGGAATCGGGACTTCGCGGCTACACCCTCACCGGCGACCCCACATTCCTGCAGCCTTACCAGTCTGCGCGGGTGCGATTGACCACCGCTGAGCAGGCGATGTCGAATCCCCCGTCTGGCCTTGCCAGCCTGCTCAGTGCCGAAGAGCACGCGGCCAGCACATGGCAGCGCTGGGCCGAGACCCGCGTCGCGATCGTCCCCACGCAGGGGCCTGGCGCAACCGTCGACGATTCGCAAGGCCGGCTCCTGTTCGACAGCTTCCGGTCTGACTGGTCGGCGCTTGACCAGCGGGACACCAGCCTCGAGATCGCCACCAAGGCAGAGCTGACCAGTCAGCTGTCGCAGCAGTCGATAACCCGCGGCGCCGGCTGGCTGGCTGTGATGATCCTGCTGACGGCGCTGGCGCTGGTGGTCTTCTTCAGGATATTGCGGCCGCTGGTGGACCAGGCTCGAGCGGGCCTCGCCCTCGATGGAGAGACGCTGGTAGACATCCCCGGCAAAGGGCGTGGCGACGAGATCGGGCAGCTGGCGGGAGCACTCGACGCCTTGCAAGAGACGCTGCGGGAGCGCGGCTCGCTGACGCGAGCTGTCGCGGAGATCGGCGGCCGCGCGGAGTTGACCGACGTGGCGAACACCAGCACCCGCATTTTCGCCGAACAGCTCGGCGCCGACGAGGCGATGGTGCTCCTGGCCGACGAGAAATCGCTCTACGTGGCCGGGGCGCACGCCGGCCTGTTTGCTCCGGGGCATGTCCTCACCCAGGACGTCCCCACCGACGAGGACCTGGTCAACCTCGCCACCGTCACATCGTCGATCGACCAGCTCCCCCCCGGCGAGATCAGGGATGCCGTGGCGGCCGCGGGATACGGACCGTTCCTGTCGCTGGCGATGGTGAGTGGAGGCGAGGTGGCGGGCATCGTCTGCGCCCTGCGGACGTCAGGCCGGATGCCGTTTGGGCCGGCGGAGATACGCAGCGCCGAGATCCTGGCACCCGTGATCGGAGCCGCCACCGAAGTCGCGCGGTTGGTGGGCGAGATCAAGGATGCCAACCAGGTGAAGTCCAAGTTCCTGGCCAACATGAGCCACGAGCTGCGGACCCCGCTGAACGCCATCCTGGGCTTCTCCCAGGTCCTGGCGGCCGGCGATTTCGGCCCGCTCAACGAGCGCCAGGAGAGGTATGTGGCCCACATCGAGACCAGCGGCGGCCGCCTTCTCGACCTGATCAACGACATCCTCGACCTGGCCAAGGTCGAGGCCGGGCTGCTCGAGATGCGCCCCGAAAGGCTGGAGCTGGCGCAGCTGATGATCGCCGGACGCAGCGAGATCGAGCGCCTGGCCGCCACCAAGCGCATCAACCTGGTCTACGACCTGACCCCGGGGGTATGGGTCTGGACCGAGCCGCGACGTTTGCAGCAGGTCGTCGTCAATCTCCTCACCAATGCCGTCAAGTTCACCCCCTCGGGCGGCAGGGTGAGGCTGGCGACCGCGGCGGTCAACGGGCATGCTGAGATCACCGTCAGCGACACAGGGATCGGTATCGCCCCAGAGGAGCAGGAGCGCATCTTTGACGAGTTCGTCCAGGCCGACGACGACAGGGTGCGGGAACAGAAAGGCACCGGACTCGGGCTCTCGTTGAGCCGAAAGCTGACCGAGCTGATGGAGGGCAGCCTGACGGTAGAGAGCGAGGTCGGCAAGGGCAGCACCTTCACGGTGACGATGCGGCTGAGCGATCCGGAGCGCATCTCCAGTGACGGGCCCCTGGTGCTGGTGGTCGAGGATGAGGTATCGAGCACGGAGTTGCTGGAGGTGATCCTGCTCGACGCCGGCTACCGGGTCACCTCGGTGGGCAACGTGGACGAGGCCTCGGAGGCGGTACGCCGCGAGCTACCGCGCGCGGTTCTCCTCGACATCTCTCTCCCTGGGCCCAACGGCTGGACCTTCCTTGAGGAGCTGAAGGCCCACCCCGAGACCAGGGAGGTCCCCGTGGTCGCGGTCACCGCGCTGGACGAACCGCGACCTGAGCATCGCCGGCATCTTTCTGGATTTTTCACCAAGCCGGTGGCCCGGGAGGCGCTCGTCGGGCTCCTCGCGGAAGTGACGCCAAGAGTGCAGGAGCCGGTCGAGGTTGGCTGACCAGGGAGGGGCCCCCCGGCAAACGGTCCTGGTTGTGGACGACGACGCCGTGAACTGCGCCCTGATGGAGGCGTACCTCGAACCGGTCGGTTGCGATGTCCAGGTGGCGCCCAACGGGCCGGAGGCTCTGCGGTTCATAGAAGCCGACCAGCCGGACCTCATTCTCACCGACGCCATGATGCCGGGCATGACCGGGTTCGAGCTCTGCAGGCTGGTCAAGGCCCAGGAGGGCCGCCTGGTGCCGGTGGTCATGGTCACCGCCCTGAACCAGGTCAACGACCGGGTGTCCGCGCTCGACGCAGGCGCCGACGATTTCCTGGCCAAGCCGGTCGACAGGCTCGAGGTCCAGGCGCGGGTTCGATCGCTGCTTCGGATCAAGCAGATCTACGACGAGCTTGACGATACCGAGACTGTGATATTCGCCCTCGCCAAGGCCGTCGACGCCAAGGACGCCTACACCGAGGCCCACACCGAGCGGGTGGCCTCACGGGCGCGGCTGCTGGGCTCCGTAGCCGGTCTCAGCGGCTCCGACCTGGACGATCTGTACCGAGGCGGGATGATCCACGACATCGGCAAGATCGGGGTTCCCGACGCCATCCTGCTCAAGCCGGGGCCGCTCGACCCCGACGAGATGGCGGTCATGCGGCGGCATCCGGTTATCGGAGAGGAGATCGCGCGACCGCTGCGTTCGGCGGCCAAGCTGCTCCACATCGTCCGCCACCACCACGAGAACTTCGACGGCAGCGGCTATCCCGACGGCCTGGCCGGCGATGACATCCCCCTGGTGGCGCGCATCGTCGCGATTTCTGATGCTTACGACGCTATGGTCAGCGATCGACCTTATCGCAAGGGCATGGGCCACGAGAAGGCGGTTGCGATCCTGGACAGCGGCGCCGGCAGCCAGTGGGACCCCAAGTTGGTGCCGCTGTTCATCTACGGACTGGTCGATGGACAGCCGATGCCGTCCAACGGACACACCACCCTGCCCCGGCGCCGGGGAGTCGCCTAGTCGACCCTGACCACCCTCGCGCTGCGCTCGCCGCCGGGGGTCGTGAAGCTGATCGTGTCGCCGACACTCCGCCCCATCAGCGCCGCACCCATGGGTGACGCCAGCGAGATCAGACCCCGGGCGATGTCCACCTCAGCAGGTCCGACGACCTCGTAGGCTGACTCTCCGAACTCGTCCGTCACGACCACCTTGGAGCCAATGCCGATCGACCCGTTGGCGGCGGTCGCCTTGATCACCACGGCGTTCTGCAGGATAGCCTCGATCGTCTGCACGCGGCCGTCGGCCATGCCGAGGTCCCGGCGGGCATCGTGGTAGGCGAAGTTTTCCTTGAGGTCGCCGTCCGACCTGGCACTGGCCACCCGGTCGACCATCGCAGGCCTGCGCTCGACCAGTTCCGCGAGCTCGGCCTCGAGGGCTGCCAGCCCGGCGGCGGTGATTGGGATCGGCTCGTTCTTGGCGCGTGCCATGCGAGATCTTACGGAAGGTGCTCCATGCGTAGCGCCCGGCATGCCGTTCTAGGACAGGTCAGCCGGCATCTGGCGCCGACGAAAGGCGTGACTGTGCTTCGTGGAGCGGGTCGGGAATGCGGCCGCCGAGTCTGAGCAGGACGGCTCCGGCCAGCACCGCGGCAAGCGCGCCACCCCACCAGACGGCGTCTGGCGAGGTCTGCAGGAGAAGGCCACCAATCGCCGGGCCGAGGGCCAGGGAGATATTGAAGGTCAGACCGTAGAGAGACAGATAGCGGCCCAGCAGATGGGCTGGAGCCATGTCCGCGACAAGTGGCCCGAGAACGATTATGTGAACGCATTCGCCAATTGCGAAGACGATCGCAACGCCGGCGAGGAGACTGGTCGCAGCCAGCTCCGAGTGGATGAGCGTCGCTGGCAGGACCGCGAGGAGGCTGACCGCAAAGAGCGCGCTTGCCGCCGCGAAAGCGTGTACGCGTCGCATCCGTGTCACCACGCGCACAGCCGGGATCTGCGCGATGACAACGAAGGACGTGTTGACGAGAAAGATGATCCCGATGGCGGCAGGGCCGAGCGGAGTGTGGGCCTTTGCAAATGGCGGCAGGATGTTGGAGAAGAACGTGTGGCCGACGACGACGAGCACGATATTGGCTGCGATCACGGTGAGGAAGAGATGATCTCGAGCGACGGCGCGAAAGCCGGTTCCGTTGACCTCCGTCGCTGTCACGGTCTCAGCTCGCGGGCTCGGTACGGCAGCCAGCACGATCATCGCGAATCCGGCGTAGGTGACGGCGTCGAAGAGATAGAGCGCCTGGAACGAGCTGAGCCGCTGTGCAAATGCGACGAGGAAGCCCCCTACGGTCGCGCCGGAGCCGATGCCGACGTTGCCCGCGACGCGCTGAAGGGCGAAGGAGGCCGGCCGCTGCTCGGGCTTGACCAGCCTGATGGTCAATGTCCGGAGGGCCGTCCCTGCCGCGCCGGTTCCAGCTCCGCTGACAATCGAGCAGGCAAAGCCCTGCCAGGGACTGTCTATGTAGGCGAAGGCGGCGTAGCCGAGGGCGCTCGCCAGGCTTCCAGTGACCACGATCGCTTTGGCGGAGTACCGGTCGAGCAGCGCTCCCGTCGGCGGGGTGACGATTGCTGCCGTCCCCATGGTCGCCGCGAGAACCAGTCCGGCTATCGAGGTTGAAAAGCCGCGTACCTGGTGCAGATAGATGATCTCGAAGGGAAGAATGAGCCCGTAGCCGAAGTAGTTGAGGGCGTTTCCCGCTTGAAGAATGAGCACCGGGCGAGAGAGCCCGGTGCGCCAACCGGCGATGAAGTG
>DATMMS010000005.1:0-420906 GCA_035569605.1 Candidatus Solibacter sp.
GAAGGCGAGCACGTTGTTGATCTGGTTGGGATAGTCGGAGCGTCCAGTGGCGACCACCGCGACCAGTCCCTCGATCAGCTCAGGCCGGATCTCGGGATCGGGATTGGCCAGGGCGAAGACGATTGGCTGGTGGTTCATCCGGGCCACGTCGGACTCGGTGAGGAGGCCGGGGCCGCTGACGCCGAGAAAGACGTCCGCACCACCTATAACGTCGCTCAGCCCCCCCTTCATTCCCTCGCGGTTGGTATGCGCGGCGTACCACTGCTTGATGCCGGTTTCCAGCGGCTCGCGGCCTTCGTAGATGGCCCCGTGACGATCCACGCCGATGACCTCGTGAACGCCGGCCGCCAGCAGCATCTTGGTGCAGGCGACGCCGGCGGCGCCGGTGCCCGCCACCACCACCTTCAGATGGCTGATCTGCTTGTCGACGATCCGCAGCGCGTTGTAAAGGGCCGCCATCACCACCACCGCGGTGCCGTGCTGGTCGTCGTGAAAGACCGGGATGTTGAGCGACTCCTGGAGCCGCTCCTCGATTACGAAGCAGCGCGGCGCGGAGATGTCTTCGAGGTTGATCCCGCCGAACACCGGCGAGATGCGCTCTACCGTCTCCACGATCTCGTCGACGTCCTGGGTGTTGAGGCAGATGGGAAAGGCGTCGACCCCGCCGAACTCCTTGAAGAGCATGGCCTTGCCCTCCATGACCGGCAGCGCCCCCTCGGGCCCCAGGTTGCCCAAGCCCAGCACCGCGCTGCCGTCGGTGACCACCGCCACGGTGTTTGCCTTGATGGTCAGGCTGCGGGCCCGGTCGGGGTTCTCGGCGATCGCCCGGCACACCCGCGCCACTCCCGGGGTGTACGCCATCGAGAGGTCGTCGCGGGTCTTGATCGCGATCTTGCCGACAACCTCGATCTTGCCGCCGGCGTGAAGCTGAAAGGTTCGGTCGGAGTACTCCAGGACGTCGACACCGTCGACCGCCTGCATAGCGTGGACGATGCTGTGGGCGTGCTCCGAGTCCCGCGCGTGCACCGTCAGCTCCCGGACGATCGCGCCCGGTTCGAAGCGAACGATGTCGATCGCCCGCAGGTCGCCGCCGGCGTTGCCGACCTCGGTGGTGAGACGACCCAGCATCCCGGGCCGGTTCTGGATCCGGCACCGTGCCGTAAACGCGAAGCTGGACGATGGCGGCGGGAGCATGTGCGAAATCGTACAGGTCGTCTAAACTCCCCCTCGGGATGGATGCCAGGGGAGCAACTCTTGTGGTCGGGGTGGTCCTGGCCTTGGTGCTGGGCGTTGGATCTGCGTTCGTTTACCACCAGGTGAAGGGCACCCAGACCGCCAGCACGCCGCCCACCCCCAGCCCCGCAGTGTCGCCTTCCGAGGTGCCTTCGCCTTCGCCGAGCCCTGAGGCTTCGCCATCGCCGAGCCCATCACCTTCGCCGTCACCCTCGGCCACCCAGGCACCTTCGCCGGCGCCGACCAGGGCGCCGGCGGCGGGACCGGCTGCTTATCCAGCGCAGCTGACCGCTGGAAGCTCCTACGCGTACTCCGGGTCCGGCGGACTCTTCGTGGGGGCGCAGGATTCCAGGGACCTTGGCGGCCAGAGCGTGTGCGCCGGCATCAACGACAGCACCCAGACCTTCCCCACCGGCTACGAGGGCGTCTACTTTGTCGCCGTCCAGTTCCCCGACGGCAACCGGATCTCAGCCGGGTTCGTGCGCAGCGCGTCGGGCCGGCAGGACTTTGGCCTGATCCAGAACAACGGCAACGGACTGAAGCAAGGCGTCCAGGTGGCTGGCCCGGTTTCGGGGTCCCACACCTACTGCGTCACCCACAGCGGCTCCAACTGGGTCATGACTGACGACGGCAAGACGATCTACACCACCACCGCCGAGTCCGCCTCGTCGATCGGCGGGCAGCTGCAGTTCGAGAGCAGCGCCCAGCACTTCGACTCAGCCAGCCCGATGCAGTCGTTCAGCCTGGTGGTGCCCGGCTTCCACGACATCGCCGTCGACGGCAACCCTCCGACGCAGCTCTCCGGTTTTACAGTCACCTCCTGATCGAGGTGGTGCGGCCGGCTGATCGCGTCGGCTTCGTGGGGCTCGGAGTGATGGGCCTGCCGATGGCTCGCAACCTTCGTGGCGCCGGCTTTGAGGTCTCGGGCTGGGCCCGCCGTCCGGAAACCTCCTCCAGCGCCACCGCCGAGGGTGTAACGATGCGCGCCACACTGGTGGAGCTGGCGGCCGCCGCCGAGATCCTGATCACCATGGTCACCACCTCGGAGGACGTGGTTGAGGTCTGCCTCGGCGCGGGTGGGCTGGTGGAGTCGGCCCGGCCTGGTTCGGTGCTGGTCGACATGAGCACGATCGCCCCCGACACCAGCCGCCGGTTGGCGGCCGCCGCCGCCGAGCGGGGCATCGCCTTCCTCGACGCTCCGGTGAGCGGAGGCTCATTCGGCGCCGAACAGGCGACTCTGACGATCATGGCCGGCGGAGACCCGGCGGTGCTGGAGCGATGCCGGCCGGTGTTTGAGGCGATGGGCGACCCAGAGCACATCTTCCACACCGGACCGGTTGGCAGCGGCGAAGTGGTCAAGCTGGTCAACAACATGCTGGTGGGGTCGATCTCCGCGGCCACCCTCGAGGCTCTGATCGTGGGGGTCGCCGCGGGGGTCTCCCTGAAGACCCTGGTCGAGGTGGTCGGCGTTAGCAGCGGGGCCAGCGCTCAGCTCTCCGGACAGCTGGCGAAGCGAGCCCTGGTCGGGGAGCTGGCGCCCGGCTTCGCCACCGATCTTCTGGTCAAAGACCTCCGCCTGGCCGCCGACCTCGCCTCACAGACCGGGCAGCGAACCCCGGTCAACGACGTCGCGCGGGCTCTCTTCGAGGCGGCCCAGCAGGCCGGCCACGGTCGCCAGGACTACACCGCGCTGGCGATCGAGCTGAGCCGGCACCTCCCGGAGGGGCTCAGACTCTAGTACGCTCGTCTTGCAGCAAGGATGCTTCGCCTTCTACACATCGCTGATCTGCATCTGGACCGCGCCTTCGCCGGGCAGACCTATTCAGGCTGCGATGGCGCCCAGAGACGGGCCCTTCTCCGGGGCGCGCTGGAATCGGCGGTCGACCTGGCGCTGGAGCGTGGCGCCGGCGCCCTGACCATCGGCGGGGACCTCTTCGAGAACGAGCACGTCACCCGCGACACCGCCGCCTTCATCGTTCGGCAGCTCGGCCGGCTCAGCTGCCCGGTCGTGATCGCCAGCGGGAACCACGACTTCGCCGGCGCCGTCTCACCGTACCGGACGGTGGACTGGCCCTCCCACGTGACACTGGCGTTGGAGCCGAAGGCGACGCGCGTGGAGTTCGAGGATGCCGTGATCTGGGCGGCGGGTTATCCGGGGCCGCAGATGGATCCGGATGTCCTTGGTTCGTTCGCGATCCCGGCCCAGGACCCGCGCGCTCAGCTGCTGCTGATCCACGCCGTGGACCTGAGCACGCTCAACCCTGACTTGCGCTGGGGTGGGCTGGGTCTGCGTTCCGAGCAGGTCAGGGGCGCGGGCTTCAACCACGCCCTCCTCGGTCACATCCACCAGGGCCAGGTCGGCGAGACGATGTCCTGGCCCGGGTCCTCGGTGCCCTTGGACGCGGCCGAGGCGGGCGGCAATCACGGCGGCTTGTGGGTCGAGATCGACGGCGGCACGGTGCGCGTCGAATCGATCGCCATCAGCCCCTTGACCTACGAGACCGTCAGCGTCGACGTGGGTGAGGTATCCGACTCGACCGAGCTCGAGGACCTGGTTCGGGAGGCGTTCTCCGAAGTGGATCTGAGGGGCTCGCTGGCGACTTGCCGGCTCTGGGGCAGTCGTGGACCGGAGCTGGAGGTTGACGTTGAGGCCCTGGCGGCTTCGCTCGCGGACCTGGCTCGAGGTGTCCGCGTGGTCGATGCCACCGCCGCCCAGGTGGACCTGCGTGACCTGGCGCACGAGCCCAACGCCCGTGGCGCCGCCATCAGCCGGCTCTTGGCGGACGGCTCGGTCACCGCGCTCTGGGCGGCGACGCTGGTGGCCGAGGCCTTCGAGGGCGAGTTGAGGGTCCCCCAATGAGGCTGCTCAAGCTTCGCGTCCGTGGTTTCAAAGGCCTGCGAAACGTCCAGTTCGACCTCGATCACGACCGTGTCCTGGTCGTCGGGCCCAATGAGGCCGGCAAGTCGACCTTCATGGACGCCCTGGTGACGGGCCTCTACGGCCTGGCGCCATCCAAGCGCGGCGCGGGCCACTCCACCGCCCTCAAACAGGTGCTGCCGTGGACCGGTGAGCCTGCGGGGCTTTCGCTGACCCTGGCGCTGGACGAGGGGACCGAGCTGGAGGTGGACTGGGATCTCAGTGGAGAGAGGACGCGGGTCTTCAACCATTCCCTGGGCCAGGACATCTCGGCCAGCTTCGCCACCGGCACCCACGGCTGGCTCGACGTCGGCGACAGCCTGTTGCACCTGCCGGGAAGCGTTTTCGGCCAGGTGGCCTGCGTGGGCGAAGGCGAGCTGGCCCTGATCAACGATGACGCCGAGGTGCGGCGGAGTCTGTTGCGCGTCACCGACGCCGGCGTCGACGTCCTGGTGGAGCAGGCGATCCAGCGCCTCCATGAGGCGGCTCGCCACGGCACCGTGCCCAAGGTCAACGCCGCCACCCGCAGGAACCAGCTCGGCCGTGGGCTGGCCGCGGTGGAGGCCGAGCTGGCCGCCGCCCGGGAGGCACGGGAGGCGCTGGCGATCGAGGTCGGGTCGATCGAGCGAACCGAGGTTGCTTTGGGGCTGGCCCAAGCCCGGGCCGATGAGGCCGGCCGCGAGATCGCCCACCGGGAGTCGAGCAGCGAGCGAGTGCGGGTCGACCTGGAGCGAACCCGAGGCCGGTTGTCGGAAGCTGAGATCCGCGCCGCCGCGGTCGGCGTCGATCCCGACGATGGGGACGCCGACCTCGAACCGCCGGAGTGGACCGACGAGGAGATGAAGCTGGCGCTGCAGGCCCTGGTGGCGGAGCCCAGCGTCGAGGGCCACGGCGGTGTCGGGGCGCTGGCGCTGGTCACCCTTGCGATCGGGGTCCTGGCCCTGGTCATGGGGATGGTGCTGAGGCTGGTCGTGGCCGACGGTGCGGGGGCGGCCATCATCGCCGTCGGTGTCTATCTCGCCACCCGCGGCACCATGCCGGCGTCGTCCTCGATCAGGGTTGGCGACCGTCGCTTCCGGTCGCGCCAGGACCTGATGGCGGCGATCGACCAGGAGCGGGCCCGCCGCGACCTCGCCCAGCAGCGCGCCGCGGTCGAGGCGCTGGAGCGCCGGCTCAGCGAGATGCGGGATCAGCCGCGAGCCTCAGCAGGCGGTGGGGCGGGGCCGCTGTCCAACCTCTCGGGGCGGGAGCTTGCCCGCCTCGCGACCGAGAGCTCGGCCGAGGTCCAGCGGCTGGCGTCCGACCTGGTTGGGCAGCGCTCGTCGTTGGAGCGCGGCGCCCGGCAGATCATGGAGGTGGCGCCGCTGGAGGAGCGCGCGGTGGAGCTGCGCCAGCGGATCGCACACCTAGAAGCCTTTGGCGATGCCTGCGTCCTGGCCGCCCAGACGCTTGCCTCCGCATCCGAGGAGATCCGCCGGGCCTATGCGCCCAAGCTCCAGGCCCATCTCAGCCGGGACCTGGAGCAGGTCACAGACGGGCGCTACCGGGAGGCGCTGGTCAGCGATCGCTTCGAAGTCCTCCTGAGGACGCCGGACACCGGGTCGATGGTCGACCTCAAGCATCTCAGCCGCGGCACTCAGCAGCAGATCTACCTGTTGCTCCGGCTGGGGCTGCTGGAGGTGATGAGCGGCGGCACGGAGTCGTTGCCGATGCTCCTTGACGACGCGCTCGCTCTCGCCGACGACGCGCGGCGAACGGAGCTGCTCAGTATCCTCGAGGCGCAGCCCCGCCAGGTGATCTACTTCACCGCCGGCGAGACCGAGGCTGCGGCGACGTTCGGCGCCGACTGGCATCGGGTCGAGATGCCGCGACCGGCGACCGGCAGCGACTCCGGGGCGCTACTGGACGTGGCCCAGGAGCCGGGGGCCTGATGCCAATCGTCGGGTCCTGTCCGCGGCGGGATAGCCTCACTCCACGATCAGGATTCCCTCCCGGGGTGTGTCGCCGGCGATGACCGGCCAGGGGCTGTTATCGATCCGCGTCAGCTGCTCGACTCCCCCTTCCTGGATCAGGAAGGTGTCCTCCGACTTGGCCCCCGGGACGGTTGGGTTCCATGCCACCGCCATCCCGGCCGCGAGCGGGTAGTCCACGCCCGGCTGGGCGAAGACCTCGCGACCGGCGTAGCCGGTGGTGCCGCCCTGGTGGTGCTCCTTCCAGTCGTCGTAGAAGCCACCTGCGGCGTAGCGCTTCTCCCCGGCGGCGAAAGCCGCGGCCAGGGTCGTCCCCGGCCGGGAGCGGGACAGGTATGCGGCGTCGACGTCGGCGACGGTGGCGTGCTTCTCGGCCAGTTCCGCCGAGACCGGACCGAAGCTGAGACTACGCGTCACCGACACGTAGAGCCCGTGCCGGACCGCTGTCGTCGAGGCAATCAGACCACCATCGATCAGCGCCCCGGTAGGGACCAGGTGGCGGAAGCGCTCTGCCCGCGGCCTCGTCCCCACCAGCAGCACCGAGGGCGTGACGTCGCGGGCCGACAGCGCGGCGGCGATCGCCCCCGCGGCTTCCAGCTCGCTCCAGCCCGGACGCACCTCGAGCAGGGCGGTCTCGAGCGCCTCGGCGGTGTCGGCGCCCAGGCTGCGGTAGCGCTGGGCATCGGGCTCACCGAGGACGCGGCGGAGTTCGGCCAGCATCGGCCCCGCGTCGCCGGCGCCGGGGACGGCGAGGTCGGCCAGCCACGCCGCCGCCTGGGGTAGCAGGGGCCGGGCGGCCTGCCAGAGAGGCAGCTGGTACCACGGCCGGACCACCACCGGCAGGGGGAGGTCGGCGAAGACTTCGGCCCGCAGCCGGGCCTCCTCGTTGTTGGGCGCCAGCAGCCAGGCGCCGTTGGCGCCGACCAGCACTCCGCACAGTCCGCCGGGACTGTCGGCGACCACCCGGTTGCCGCGCCCGCCGCAGAGCCAGGCGACGTTGGCGAAGCCCTCCAGGTAGACAGCGTCCACGTCGGCGCCGAACATCGATGCCCGCAGCGCCGAGAGCTTGGCGCGCGTCTCCGCCTGGTCGCCGTACGAGGCCGACGCCGGACCCGTCGGGATCGTCATCCAATCGCCCAAGCTCCCGATGGTGGCACAAAAAGAGAAGGGCCCCCGAGAAGGGGCCCTTCTGGGTGGAGTCGTCCGGAGGTCAGGCTGCCGGGGTTGTGGCCGCGCCGGGATGGGCATCGCGATTGGCGGTGCGGACCACCGCGGCGTCGAAGTTGTGCTGGCTGTCCTCCTGCCCGAGGACGACCACGCGGTCACCAACCTTGAGGTCGGCGTAGCTGCCGGACTTCTTGCTCTTGCCCACGCCTTCGACGAACCTGGTCTTGTCGCTGGTGGTGATGTGAACGGTCTGGCCGTTGGCTGCGTGGATGGTAAAGCTCTTGCCGTCGGCGTCCTTGCTGATGATGCGGCCGGCGCGATGGTCGGGACGGATCACGACTCCGCGGGCCACTTTCTGACCGTTGACTTCGGTGTAGCGGACGCCCACGTCCTGGCCCAGCTTCAGGGCCTCGAGACCGTGCTTGTCCTTGCTGCCGAAGAAGTAGACAGAGGTGTGCGAGTTCAGCTCGACGGTGACATCGTCCTTGGTGACCGCCTCGGTGCTGGGGTCGCGGCGCTGACGCTCGACGGTCATCTCGGTATCGCTGAGCTTGATGATGGTGCCGCCGGCGCGATGGACATTCCGGGCGGGGTTAGGCGTCGCCTTGGGAGTTGTCGCCGCCGCCAGGTTGGCGCTCAGCTGTGGCGCCCCGGCCAGGGCGGCCGAGCCGCCCAAGACGCCGAGAGCTCCGGCGCCGAGCAAAGCCTTTACTGCGATTGTCTTGAGCATGGGATCAGTTCTCCTTCTTCTCTCTGAGCCTTGATTGGCGGGAGCGGCGGTCCGCCGACCCATGGGCTCAGTGTCGAAGGCGGCACTGAAGTCGACCTGAGGGGTGACTTAGAGGAGGCTTAGAGACGCGACCGCCGGGCACGCCCACTGGGTGACACGGCCTGAGGGCCTGGAGCTTTGGCGACCCACCGCGGGACTTTGACTTCAGTCCGGCCACAAGGGTCGCGTCGCTACGTCACCAGCGGGCGTGCCCGGCGGTCGCCTCCCTGAGGCACCTCTACTTGTCATTCAATCGAGTGTCAATTGAGGTCTGCGCGGCCAGAGTGTTCTGTGGGCCGGTTGAATCCCGAAGCCGGCCATCGACGCCACAGGGGCCGTCGCCTGCCTAGCTGGGCGTTCAGTGGGGAGGGGAGGGGGCGGCTATCGATCGGGGTTGAAGATGGTCTCCGTGCCGCCTAGCTTGCGGAAGTCCCAGGTCACCTGCTTGCGGGGGCGCAAGCGCAGCCAGGCGTGGCGGTGGTCGTAGCCGAGCCAGGCACCGCCGGTGTAGCGCTCGGCGAAGAGGCGCTCGGGCTCCTCCAGCTCCGGGTTGGGTTCGCCGGTGCGTGGCTGCTCTCCGACAAACTCGACCTCGCCGATGAACTCGACGCCGCGCAGTTCGAAATAGTCGACACCCTGGTCGATGACCACGGAGACCCTTTGGTCGCGCTGCAGGTTGACCCAGCGCTGGCTCCGAATCAGTGAGTACAGCCACAGGGCGGCGCCGTCCCAGCAGTACCATAGGGCGCTGACGTGGGGGCCACCGTCGACCCCGATCGTGCCGATTCGGCAGACGCGGAGCTCAGCCAGGTGGGCGTCCCGCTCCCGGTCGGTCATCGAGATCTTGCGGGCACGCTTCTGGGGCTCGATCTGGCTCATGGTTGGACCGTTCTTTGGCGCATTTGACCCGTGATTATGTGCCTAGAGTCGTGTTGACTTTTCCAGTCACATGGGACTACTCTGCACTACAACGCACCGCGTCATGACTGGCCCGTCACTTCTAGGCTCATGAAGCGGCTCATTCGTGTCGACCCGGGGCCATGCGCGCCCCGGGAGGCACCCTGGAGGACCGATGGTCAGCTTTGAACTGAGCGCTGAGCAGCTGGAGATGAAGCAGTGGATCCACGACTTCGCTGAGAAGCGGATCCGGCCAGCCGCCGCGGAGTGGGACGAGCGCGAGGAGACCCCCTGGCCCCTGATCCAGGAGGCCGCCGATATCGGCCTCTACTCCGTGGACTTCCTGCAGCAGAGCTTCGCCGGCGATGACGCCAGCGGCCTGCTCGGGCCGATCGCCCAGGAGGAGCTCTTCTGGGGTGACGCCGGCATCGGGCTCTCGATCATGGGCTCCAGCCTGGCCGCCGCCGGCATCTTCGCCAGCGGCACCCCCGACCAGGTGGTGCAGTGGCTGCCAGAGTGCTACGGCACCGCCAAGGACATCAAGCTGGGAGCCTTCGCCGTCACCGAGCCCAACGCCGGATCGGATGTCCGCAGCCTCAAGACGATCGCCAAGAGGGACGGCTCGGACTGGGTGCTCAACGGCACCAAGGTGTTCATCACCAACGGCGGCATCGCCGACACCCACGTCGTGGTCGCCGCAGTCGAGCCCGAGCTGGGCGCCAAAGGACAAGCCACATTCGTCGTCCCCAAGGGGACCAAGGGCATCTCCCAGGGCGCCAAGCACAAGAAGATGGGCATCCGCGCCTCCCACACAGCCGAGGTCATCCTCGACGACTGCCGCATTCCTGGCGAGTATCTGCTGGGCGGCGAAGAGAAGCTGGAGTCGCGCCTGGCCAAGGCCAAGGAGGGCCACGTCTCCAAGGGGTCGGGGGCGCTTCGGACCTTCGAGATGACGCGTCCGTTGGTAGGCGCCCAGGCTGTCGGCATCGCCCGCGCGGCCTACGAGTTCGCCCTCGACTATGCCCACGAGCGCACCGCCTTCGGTCGCGCCATCATCGAGAACCAGGCGATCGCCTTCAAGCTGGCGGACATGATCACCGAGATCGAAGCGTCCAGGCTGCTGGTCTGGCACGCCGCCTGGATGGCCCGCAACGGCCAGGAGTTCGACAAGGGCCAGGGATCGATGTCCAAGCTCAAGGCCGGAGAGATGGCGGTTTGGGTCACCGAGCAGGCGATCCAGATCCTGGGCGGCTACGGCTACGTTCGCGAGTACCCAGTCGAGCGCTGGCACCGCGACTCCAAGATCTACACCATCTTCGAAGGCACCTCGGAGATCCAGCGGCTGGTCATCTCGCGCGCCATCTCCGGCGCGCGGGCGATGTGAGCCGCCGGGCGCTGAGGGGCGCGCCGGCGGGGCTCGTGGCGGAGGAGCCCGAGCCGGACCAGGCCGGCCCGGTGGATCGCGACCTCGGGCCCCGAGGAGGTGCCCAGGAGCCCGACCCGATCTGGACCCTGGGAAGCCTTCGCACCTTGGGCGAGCGACTGCGTTAGGAGTCGCCCTCTTCGCGCCATACCGGTCCGGCGGCAGCCCCGGGCCCTGGCCTTCATGGAGATACGATATCTGCCCAGCCAGGAGGAGGATGCGAATGGCGAACACGGTCGAGAACAGCATCGAGATCGACCGTCCCGTGGGGGACGTTTTCGGCTTCGTCGACGACTACAAGAACAGCACCCGGTACATCGTGGGGATGACCGAGTACAAGCCCTTGACCAAGCAGCTGAATGGAAAGGGATCGCAGTTCAAGTTTGTGAAAAAGACGACCGGGCTGCCGGATATCAAGTCCCAGATCGAGATCACCGACTGGGACAAGGACAGAAGGATCACCTTCAAATCGTTTGCCGGTTTCGAGAACGGCGGAACGTACACCTTCACGCCGCGCGGAGACAGCACGGTCGTACGGCTGAGCAATACATACGATCTGGGCAGCCTGATCGGCGGCAACCGTGGCGGCCTCTTCGGCGGGCTGGCCAAGGCCGCCGGCGGTATCGCCAGCAAGGCCGCAGAAGGCCAGGTGCGCAAGGACCTGACGACCTCGCTTGAGAAGCTGCGCACCCTGGTCGAGAAGGAGACCGTCAAGACCTCGGTGAAGGCCAACGCTCCGAAACCCGCGGCCAAGACGGCGCCTGCCGCGAAGCCCGCAGCCGCCAAGTCCACAGCCGCCAAGTCCGCCGCCAAGAAGCCGGCTGCCAGGAAGGCCGCCCCCAAGTCATGAGCCAGGTCCGCGCCGCCGGCGCGGGCGACGCGAAGGCTGCCGAGCCGCGTTTCGCCTCCGTTGCCGGCGGCCGGATCTTCCACTACGACGTCGGCACGGGGGAGCCGGTAGTCCTGCTCCACGGCTACAACCACCACGCCGAGGCGTGGGTCCGCAACATCGGGCCGCTGGCGGCGGCGGGGTGGCGCGTGATCGCGCTCGACCTCCCCGGCTTCGGCCGCTCCGGTATCCCCGCGATGCGGTACTCGCTGCCCGGTTACGCCGGCTTCCTGGTCGACTTCCTGGACGCGCTTGGGATCGGCTCGGCGCACCTGGTGGGTAGCTCGATGGGCGGCGCGATCGCGCTGCGAATGGCGGTGGACCACCCGGAGCGTGTCCGCACTGTCACCGGGGTCGACGCCGCCGGGTTCTTCAGCAGCGTCCCGTGGTTCTGGTCGATCGCCGCCAACCCGGTGGTGAAGACCCTGATCCGGCCCCTGCTGGGCCAGCGGCAATTGCTCCAGTGGTCCCACAGCCGGGCCTACTACGACTCGACCCTGTCTTCAACCGAGCAGACCGACCTGATGGCCGAGGCGTACGCCCAGCCCGGCTACAAGGACCACATCCTGGGGATGGCGCAGAGCATGCTGCTGGCGCCCGAGGGTGAGCTGCTCTGGGATGAGCTGCCGAATATCAGGGCGCCGGCGCTGATCGTCTGGGGCCGGCAGGATCGCACCATCCCCGTCCGCCACGCGTACCGCGCGGCGCAGCGGTTGCCGGCGGCCGAGGTGGTGATCTACGACCACTGCGGCCACCTCCCGATGTACGAGAAGGCGGACGACTTCAACCGCGACCTCACGGCCTTCCTGGCCCGCCACCGGAAATCTCGCCCCCGCCAGCGACAGCGTGCGGTTCGAGCGGGCTAACCCCGGGCCCGACCAGCCTTCGGACCGGCGCCGCGCCAGGGGGTTGCGCGGCCGGCGGCTGCGCTACTTCGCGGGCTGGATGCGGGGGCTCGAGCCGCGGCGGCTGGGCTCGGGCTGGCCGGTGTGCTCCAGCGACTCGACCTTCTGGCGGCTCATCCCGAAATGCGGCCACCAGTTCCAGCGACCCAGCAGGATCGCCACCGCTGGGACCACGAAGCTGCGCACGATGAAGGTGTCGAGGAGCAGGCCGAAGGTGATTGCGAATCCCGTCTCGGCGATGTTCAGCACCGGAGACGTGGTCATCGCCGCGAAGGTGCCGGCGAAGATGATGCCGGCCGAGGTGATGATCGCGCCGGTCCGGCGGATCGCCCGGCCGATGCCGTTCGCGGGGTCGCGCAGCACCTCTTCGCGGACGCGCGACATCAGGAAGATGTTGTAGTCGGCGCCGACCGCGACCAGCATCACGAAGGCGAAGATCGGCACCGTCCAATCGATCGCGCCTTTGCCCAACAGGTCCTGCCAGAAGAAGGTGGTGAAGCCCATCGCGGCGGCGTACGAGAGCAGAACCGACGCCAGCAGGTAGACCGGCGCCACCAGGCTTCGGAGCAGCAGCACCAGGACTATCAGCACGCCCAGCAGGACCGCGATGGCGACGACTGTGAAGTCGCGTTTGAAGAGGGTGCGGAGGTTGTCATTCTGGGCCGCGAAACCCGCCGCCATGACCTGGGCGTTGCCGATGTCGCTTCCCGCCAGGGCTCCGCGCACCGCGTCCTTCTCCTTCTGCACCCGGTCCATCGCCGAGATGCCGAAGGGGTCGTCGTGGCCGAGGACCGCGATCCGAGCGGTGGTGCCGTCGTTGGACAGGAAGTAGTAGCGCGCCAGCGCCAGCTGGGGATCGTTGAGGTGGTCCTGAGGCACGAAGAACGTGTCGATCCCGGCTGCCGCGGCCTGCCGGCTGACGCTGTTGAGGAAGCTGCTGGCCGCGTCCAGTCCGGACTTGAGCTGGTCGGTGCCCCCGGCCAGCTGGCTGACGCCGCCGCTGAGCTGTGACGCCCCGCCGCTGAGCTGGCCCAGCTTGTCCTGGAACACTCGCTCCCCGTCCTGCAGCTGCACGATCCCCGATTGCGCCTGGAGCAGACCGTCGTGGAGCTGGGCCAGGCCGACCGCCAGGCCGGCGTTGCCGCCGGCGATGCTGTCGGCGCCGTCGGCGGCCTGCTGCAGCCCGGGCAGGAGCTTGTCACGCTCGGCGATGTAGATCGTTGCGAGGTTCTGCTGCGATGTCAGGCAAATAGGGTCGAGGTGCTGGCACGTCGGGTCGCCCACCAGGGCGGTGTTGATCATGCCTAGGCCGTCTACCGCCTGCGCCGTCTGGGCGTGAGCGGAGTGGAGCCCGGCTGCCAGCACGGCGGCGCCGTCCCGCAGCTGCGCCGCGCCGGACAGCGCCGAAGCCGAGCCCGACGCCGCCTGGCCCAAGCCGGAGTTCTCCTGGCCGAGCCCCGTGAGGAACTGATCGACCGCGGCCTGGGCCTGCTTGGCGCCGGTCGCGAGCTGGCTGGCGCCCTGGTTCAGCTGCTGGACGCCGGCGGCGCCCCCCGAGACCTGGCTGCTGGCCTGGCCCAGGCCGGCGCCGACCTGGCCGACCTGGTAGGCGATCGAGGCCTGCGGGATGCGGCTCCCACCGGGCTGCGTGAAGCTTCGGACCTGGGTCACTCCTGGCACCCGGGCCAGGGCCTTGGTGGCGGAGTCCAGGGCGGCCAGGTCCTTGGCGTTGCGGAGGTCGTGGTTGGCCTGCAGCAGGATGTAGTCGGGGAGGACCTCGCCGGCGGTGTAGTGGCGGTCGAGGGCGCGCAGGCCGGCGATGCTCTCGTTCCCGGCCGGCTGCGGCTGCCGCTCGTCGTAGGTCAGGCGAAGGCCGGGGTAGAACGCCGCCAGCAGCAGCAGGGGTACCAGGGCGACCAGCAGCACGCGCCGCGGACGGCGCACGATCAGCGCCGACGCAGCGGTCCAGAATCGGCTCGGCTTGTCGAGGGTGACCCGCTGCGGCCAGAAGAAGCGCTCGCCGCCGACGGCGATCAGCGCCGGCGTGAGCGTCAGCCCGGCGACCAGTGTGACGGCGACGGCGGCGGCGATCGCGGGCCCGGTGGTGCTGAAGATGCTGACGTTGGCCTGGGTCATCGCCAGGCCGCCGACGATGACCGTCGCGGCAGAGCTGGTGATCGCCTCACCCACGCGGTGAGAGGTGGTGGCGATGGCTTCGATCTGCTGGTCGCCTCGGGCCATCTGCTCCTTGAAGCGGCTGATCAGGAAGATGCAGTAATCGGTGCCCGCCCCGAAGGTCAGCGCCAGGATGAAGGTCTCGGTGAAGGCCGCGACGTGGATCACGTGGAGCCCGAGGAAGGCAACCACCGGGCGGACCACCATGAAGGCGATGCCGATAGTGGTCAGCGGGATCAGCGGCGTCACCGGCGATCGATAGATCGTCAGCAGGATCACGATCAGCAGCAGCAGGGTGATGATGGTCGTCCGGCTGATGCTGTCGTTGATGCTCTTCTGGTAGTCGGCGATGATCGCGGTGTCGCCGGTGATGTAGGCGCTGAGGTCCGCCGGCCGGCCGTTCTTGAGCTGGTCTCGCAGCCAGAACGCGTCCTCGTCGGCGCCCGGGCTGGACACCGGCGCCCGCAGCCCAACGGGGATGTACAGTGCCCTGCCGTCCTTGCTCTGAACGGCGTCCTTGAACTCTGGATGGGCGAGGTAGTCCTGGACGAAGACCACCCGGCTGCCGCCCCGGCTGATGCGATCGACGGCGGTGGCGTAGAAGGCGCGGTCGGGGTCAGTGAGACCGTGGCTGTTCTCGAGGACCGCGATCGCGAAGCCTTGCGCGTTGGCGCCGCTGAATTCATGGCTCATGACGCTGTAGGCGTGCATGACCTCGGCGTTGGCCGGCAGGAACGGGGTGGCGTCGCGCTTGATCACGTCCTCGAGCTGGGGGATAACGACGTTGAGGACCACGGCGATCGCCAGCCAGAAACCGACGATCGCGTACTTGTGACGCGCCGCAAACTCGCCGACTTTGCGGAACAGCATCAGGGCGCTGGCGCGACGTCGCCGGGCGGCCAGTCACCCGGAGCGTTCATGCCGAGGAGCTCGAAGAGCTGGTCCACGGGGGGCAGCGGCAGCCCCGCCACCGCGTAGCTGGCGGTCATCGAGGAGAGGAGAAGGAAGCCGAGGGCGCGGAAGAGCGCCGCCATGTCGGCCTGCGGATCGACCTCGCTTCGGATCGCGAGCCCGTCGATGACGGCAATGATGACCCCGGCGAGGTCCCTGACAGGGATCGGCAGTGGAGTTGGCAGCTGCTGGTTCAGCTCGTCGCCCATGTCGGTCACCTCGTCGACGAGGTTGGCGTACAGCTCCTCCATCTGGCTGCGCACCGCGGGGTTGTTGTGGGAGAGCGGGACCATCTCTATGAGCAGCCGGAACAGCTCGGGACGCTCGGCGCTGCGCCGTTCGGCCGCCTGCAGCCCCGCCCAGGCGCGCGTCAGCGGGTGACCCTCGGCTTCGCTGAAGCTGCGCCGCGTCTCCTCGAGCATCTCTGCGCAGGCCTGGCGGACAACGGCTAGAACCAGGTCCTCCTTGGACCCGAAGTAGTAGTGGATCAAGCCCTGGGCCACGCCGGCCTCCCGGGCGATGTCCTTCATCGAGGTGCCTGCGTAGCCCTCGCGGGCGAGGACGGCGGCGGCCGCCTCGATGATGTGGCGGATCCGCTCCTGGGCGGCGGGGGAGGGTGTGACCATGGCGGCAGCAGGTGACTGGGTCATTTGGTTGGGCGTTTGGTTGGGCGATCAATCAACATTGTTTGGTCATTCAATCAAATCAGTAAAGAGATGTCAAGGAGGCTGCCTGGCGACATCGGGGGGCCGTGGCCGCGGGTTGGTCTGGCGGTGCGCTGGCTAGGCGGCGACGGGCTCGGTGGCGACCGAAGGGTCCCGGCCGCCGAGGGTGACCCCGACCGAGGCCGCGATCACCAGCAGCAGACCGATCGCCTCAAGGGCCGAGACGTGCTGGCCCAGCACCAGCAGGCCCATCACCGCCGCCATGAACGGCTGCAGGCTGAGGAGAACCCCGAAGACGGTGGGCGGCACCCGCTCCATCGCGATCAGCTCGACGCTGTAGGGGATGGCCGAGCTGAGCACGCCGACACCGACGCCCAGTGCCAGAAAGCCCGGACGGCCCAGGAGAGGCGCCGCCTGCAGCAGCGCCGGGACGACCAGCACGGCCGCGCTGCCGACCATCGCCAGGGCCAGGGTGTCCGAACGCCGTCCCCCGACGGCGACCCGCCGGCCGACCAGGATGTAGGCGCCCCAGCAGGCGCCCGCCAGCAGGACGAAGGCCAGCCCGGCGTAGCTGAGATGGTCGGGGCCGGGATGTGAGATCGCCAGCACCCCGGCGGCGGCGAGCGCCACCCAGAGCAGCTCGCGTCGTACCGATGACGTGATCGCGGCCACGGCGATCGGTCCCGCGAACTCGACCGCAACGGCGTCCCCCAGGGGCAGCCTGGCGATGGCTGCGTAGAAGCTGGTGTTCATCACTCCCAGGATCAGACCGAGAGCCAGCGCCGGTTTCAGATCCAGCCCTCGCAGCGAGCCGCGGCGTAGCAGTAGCAGGCCGACGAGGACGGTGGCGCCGACCAGGTTTCGGAGCATGGCCGCCATCGCCGGCGTCGAGGACTGGATCAGGCTGACCGCATAGGCGGCGCCGAGCTGGGCCGAGAAAGCGCTGCCGACGACCAGCCCGGCGGCGGTCAGCCGCCGGCCGGTATCGCTGTCGCGATCGATGCCACGCATCAGCCGGCTGTCAGGGCGCCGGCGACGGCATCCTCGATGGTCTCGCAGGCCTCCACCAGCGGCTCAATCCCGCCGGGGCTGGTCGCCTCCCAGGTCCGATAGCCGAACACCGGGATCCCGAGCTTGCGCGCCACGGCGATCTCCGAGAGGGTGCCGTAGGCTCCCCCGATCGCCACCACGGCGTCGGCCGAGCGGACCAGGATGACATTGCGGGCCTCGCCGGCCCCGGTGGCGATGCGTACCTGGGCGGGGGCCATAGCCGACCCGGCGTCGGCGCCGGGGAGCACCGCGGCGACCATGCCCCCGGCGGCGCGGGCGGCCTCGCTGGCGGCTTGCATGACACCGGTCATGCCGCCCGTCAGGAGGACCGCTCCAGCCTCCGCGATCAGCCTTCCCGCTGTGCGCGCCGCCTCGGCATGCGGGGTGCCGGTATCGCCGTCGCCGCAAACGGCGATCTGCTTTGGAGCTTCGGTCATGACTTCGGAACTGAGGCTAACACCGGCGCCGGCCCCGGCCTCCTAGAATCGCGGCACGGTGTCGGCGTGGTGAAACCGGTAGACACGCCAGCTTTAGGAGCTGGTCCCGCAAGGGGTGGAGGTTCGAGTCCTCTCGCCGACATTTGACCGACAATCGCCGCCTCCTGGCGCCGCCTCTGGGCCTCGAATTTTTCTGACGCCCTCGTCAGAAAATCGTGATATCTTGACGCCACACCAATCGCGGAGGTAGGCATGGCGACAGCTATCGCTGACATCGAGAGGGCCTCGCTGACCCAGCTGGCCAATACCCACATCGACGACGTTCTGGTCCTGCTCGATGACGGCCTGGAGCGGCTGCCGTCCTACCGCGAGCTGTACCTACGCTGGGAGCGCCAGCAATGGAAGACCCAGGACATCGACTACACCCAGGACAAGCTCGACTTCGACCGTCTCGAGGCGGAGTACTCGGAGGAGCAGCTGGAGCAGACCCGCAAAACCAACGCCTCGTTCTGGATCGGCGAGCACCAGGTGACGGTCGACCTGCTGCCCTTCGTGATCGCCGCGCCCGAGACCGAGCAGAAGCTCTTCCTCACCACCCAGGTGGTGGACGAGGCCCGCCACATGGTCTTCTTCGACGACTACTACACCAAGGTCGTCGGCGTCGAGGGCAAGGACCTCCACACCCGCATCTTCGACGAGAAGCCGCACGTCTACCGGGCCTACGACGACATCTTCTTCGGGACCCTCGCCAAGATCGCCGACGACATGCGCAAAGACCCCGAAAACTACGAGCTCCTGGTCCGCGGCGTGACCGTCTACCACATCGTCATCGAAGGCTTTTTGGCACTGACAGGGCAGCGCTTCAACCTCGACTACAGCCGTAAGCAGAACCTCTTTCCCGGTTTCCGCGCCGGGTTCACCGCGATCATGCGCGACGAGTCGCGCCACATCACGTTTGGGACCAAGTTCCTCTACGACGCCGTCCACCAGGACCCCAAATGGGTGCCGGTGGTCACCGACCAGCTGATGCAGACACTGCCCCTGTCGATGACCCTGCTGGAGGATTCCGACCCCACCATGTTCGGCTACACCCAGGACGAGGTCAACGCTTTCGCCCTGCGCTCCCTGGACAAGCGGCTGCGCGTGATCGGGGTCCCCAACCCGCTCGGCTAGGCAACTCGGCTCGGCAACTCTTTACCACTCAGGTAGTTTCGCGCGGGATTGCCCCCGCCTAGACTCTGAACATGGGCTTCCTGAGGGTGGGCGCCACCGGTGGTTTGCGGCCCTATATCGACAAGGCGGGCCCGGGCGTGCGCTGGACGGTAGCGCTGGTGGTGGCCCACAAATCGATCGCCGTCTTCACCGTCATCGCGCTGGAGGAGATCGGCGTGCCCCTGCCGCTACCCGGCGACGTCTTCATCATGTACGCCGGGCACCAGATCGCTCACCACCGGCTCGGGGTGATCTCCGCGTTTTTGTCGATCGTGCTCGGCTCGATGGCGGGTTCCAGCGTCCTCTACTGGCTGGCGCGCCGCTTCGGTCAGCCCTTCGTGCAGAAGTACGGTCCCTACATGCACATCAAGCAGGCGCGCTTGGCGATGGTCGAGCGCTGGTTCGTCAAGCACGGACCGCTGGTGATCGTGTTGGGGCGACAGATCCCGGGTCTGCGGATGGTGATTTCGGTCTTCTCCGGCGTGTTCGGGGTCAGCTACGGCGTCTTCCTGGCGTCGGTGACGGCGGCCGCAGCGATCTGGGCGGGCATGTTCCTGCTGATCGGCTACCACCTGGATCGGCAGATCGGCCCCTACATGACGATCACGCCGGCGCACCTGCTCCCCAGCACCCTGTTCATCACCGGCAGCATCGTCTACGGCATCATCCTCAAGCGCCGCGCGCTGCGAGACGAGAAGAAGCTGGCCGCCCTCACCGAGAGCAAGGCCTCCTCGTGATCCGCGGAGGGCGAAGCTGAGCGACCGCCCCGACACGGCCGCCACTGAACCGAGCGACGACCAGCTGCGCTCGTCGATCACCGACCTGGAGGCGCGGGCGAGGCCGCTCCAGGACCAGCTGGCCGCCATCCGCAGCGAGGTCGAGGAGCTGCGCACCGAGCTCCGCCGTCGCGAGCGGCAGGCGCAGCTCAGGCAGCGGCAGGCGGTTCGCGCCGAAGTGGCCGCGGGGCATCTGCCCGGCCTCGAGGAGGTGGTGTCGGGGGCGGTCGACATCGGCGGGCCCGGGACGCTGGAGGGCTATCGCTATCTCCGCCAGAGCGCCACCGAGGTCCGGCTCGGCTATGCCTCCGCGAGCCGGCAGAGCCTGAGCTTCAGCGACGGGACGACAACGGAGGATGCCGCCGACCTGGCTACGGCGCGCGCTCTCTACGAGCGGGGCTGGGAGTTCGGAACGGCGCAGGCCAAGGGCGTGCGTGTCTACGCGGCGGGAACGAGGGCCGAGAGGATGGTGCCGGCGGCTGAGATCGTGGTTGAGGTTCGCGACCCGGCCTGAGGGATTGGAATCCGGAGCCGCGTCGATCCGTTATAAAATTCCTACTCATCCGATAGGGATTTCAGATCGTGAGTAGGGCAAGGAGGATTCAGTGGCGGTACAGCCGTTTGACCGGAGCGTTCTCAAGGTGGGGCAGGTCTTCATCATGGGGTTGAACGTGTTGGCGTTCGCCCTCGGTTACGTGCTTCAGCTGCGCAATGCGTGGGTGCTGTCGACGATCGTCGGGGTGATCATGCTCGCCGGGCTGGCCAACCCCAACCTCGCCCTCTTCAAGAGGTTCTATCTGAGCGCCCTCAAACCGCGCGGCCTTGTGAAGCCCAACGTGGTCCAGGAGGACGCCACCCCTCACCAGTTCGCGCAGGGGGTCGGCGGGGCGTTCCTGATCCTGGCGACGCTGACCTTCCTGGCAGGTGCCGCCGAGGCCGGCTGGGTGCTGGTCTGGATAGTCATCCTGCTGGCTTTTGTCAACTTCGCCTTCGACTTCTGCGTCGGCTGCCAGATGTACTTCCAGCTGGACCGCCTCCACCTCATCCCTCACCGGGGTGACGCGTCAGCCTGACCATGGGTGAGCGGCTGGCGCTGCTGGCGCTCTTACTCGTCGCGCTCGGCCTGCTCTGGGTGGCCGTGGCGGCTGGTGCCCGCTACCGGCGGTGGAGGCGTGTCGACCGGATGCGGACGCCAGAGTTGAGCCAGGGTAAGACCACTGTCCTGTTCTTCACCGGCGAGCACTGCAGCGTGTGTCACCACCGGCAGAAGCCGGCCCTGGCGGTGGTCAGCGGCAGCCACAACGGGGACCTGCGTGTAGTCGAGCTGGACGCCGCCAAGGAGCCGGCGCTGGTCCGCCGATTCGGGGTCCTCAGCCTGCCGTCGACGGTGGTGCTGGCGGCCGACGGGACCGTGGGCGCTGTCAATTACGGTTTCGCCCCCAGCGACCAGATCAACGCCCAGGTCGCCAGCGTCGGCTGACCGAGCCGGTGGTTCCCTGCTGAGGGTGGGGGAGCCGCTCGACCTCTCTTTCAGCGCCCTCAGCCTGTACGGCTCCTGCCCCCTCAAATATCGATACCTGCACGTGGACGGCAGCGCCGAGCCGGCGGTCGCACCGGACTGGCGGCGGGCGCCTGCGACCGTGGCTGTCGCCCCCCTGACGCCGGCGATCGACCGCGAGCTCGGGCTGGCTGTGCACCGCGCTATATCGCACTGGCAGCGCGGCGTGGACGGTGGCAAGAGGCCTTCGGCGGCGGCTCTGCTCGCCGCCGTCGCCCAGGAGTGCGTCAACCAGCGGCTCCCCCAAGCAGCCCTCGCGCGCGGAGTTGAACGGCTCCGCCCCGGGCTCAGTGCCTACGCCGAGGGCCCGTGGCCCCGCCGCCACACGCTGTTCCTGGAGCAGCCGGTTCGGCACCTGCTCTCCGATGGGGCCTTCAGCGTGCGGCTATCGCTGCGGGTTGATCGCGTGGCGCGGTACCAGCGGGGCGTTGCCATCCTCGACTTCAAGACGGTCCCGCCGCACGCGATCGAGAGACGAGCGGACGCCTGGCAGCTGCGAACGTACGCGCTGGCGGCGCCTGAGCTGCTGGGGCTGACCCCGGAAAAGGTGGCTCTCTTCATCATCGACCTGAGAGACGACCGCGAGATCCCGGTGGCTGACACCGTCGCGGACCTGAAAACCGCTGCGGCCGAGCTGATCGCAGCAGCGCGTGGTATCGCGGCGAACCTCTTCGATGTCGGCGAGGGTCATGCGGACCGTCCCTGCTGGGAATGCGGTTTCCGGCTGACCTGTCCCATGTCGACGGCGACGGATCCGCCCATCCGTCGACCTCAGAGCCACTAAACTTCGCGACGATGCCGCAGTTCGAGGTCGTCGAGGACAGCCGTCGCGTACCACCCGGCAAGGCCGGCACCCTGATTCCGTCCTGGAACACGGGCTTCGACTTGAGGAGCGGCCCCGACGGCGAGCAGACGACAGGTGCGGTAGTCCGGCCAGGACAGAAGCTGCACGTCCTGGAGAGTGTGGGCGGCAACCTCAAAGTCCGGCAGGAGGCCAACGGCTACCAGGGCTGGCTCCCGGGGCATATCGTCGCTCCCTGGCCGGAGTAGCGAAGCGACACAGAAGCCGCGATGAAGATCGCCTGTCTGCTGCTTTTCGTGTTCGGGGGCGTGATCGCCCTCATCCTGTTCGGTATCCAGGCGCTCGGAGGGGGCCCGGTCGTCTACCCGCACCTGGGCCCGGCGCTGCCGTAGCCGGGAGTTAGCCGCCGGCCGCCGACGGCTCCAGGGCCTTGGAGGGCGCCGCCCGCCCTGCCTTGTCGAAGAACTCGGCGATCAGCTGGTAGATCTCGTCGTGGTCGACGTCGACGGTCATGGCGTGGCCGCTGCGTTCGAAATACCGAACCGTGGCGGTGGGGCCGATGGCGGCGGCGATCATCTGGGCGTTGCCAGGAGGCACGGTTTTATCTCGCATGCCGTGCATGATCAGCGCCGGGACTTTGATGTCGTGAGCCTCCTGGAGCGCCTGCCGGTAGAGGTGGACCAGGTCGATGTGCGATTTCATCGCGCGCCGGTTGTAGGTGCGCAGCTGCCGCACCGCCTGCTTGTCCCACAGGTCGACGTTGTCGCGGTCGGGGTAGTGCCATTTCAGCAGGTAGCGGCCCAAAAACAGCTGTAGCTCGGTCCACCAGCCCAGGTCCACCAGGGCCGCGCAGGTCGCCAGCGCGACCACGTCGGGGTTGCGGGCGGCCAGGATCAGGCTCATGGCGCCGCCCATCGACTGGCCGGCGACGAGGACCTGGCGGCACTCCCGCTTGAGCTCGTCGAGCTGCGCCTGGGCGCTGGCGATCCAGTCGGTCCAGCTGGTGGCGGCAAGATCCTCAGGGGTCGTGCCGCAGCCCGCCAGCAGCGCGCCATGGACGCGGAAGCCTTTCTGCGCCAGGTGCTCGCCGAGCCCTCTCATCTCCGGGGGGGTGCCGCAGAATCCGTGTATCAGCAGGACGCCACGGTCGCCCGAGCCGAGCCGGAATGGCTCGAGGTCGCCCGCCGCCGGCGGGTAGCTGAAGATGCCCTCACCTCGTCGCGGCATGCGCGGATCTTAACGTAGAGTCTGGCAATGATCCGGGAGGCGATCCAGCAGCTGGTGGCGTCGGTCGATCTCGATCGCGAGCAGGCGACCGCCGCGATGGACGAGATCATGAACGGCGAGGCGACCGACGTCCAGGTGGCCGGCTTCCTGGTCGCGCTGCGGATGAAGGGCGAGAGCGTAGATGAGATCGTCGGCATGGTCAGCTCGATGCGCGACCACGCCACCGCGATCGAGGCCCCGGCGGGCGCCGTCGACACCTGCGGGACCGGCGGCGACGGCGCCGGCACCTTCAACATCTCGACAGCCGCGGCGCTGGTAGTCAGGGGAGCCGGGGCGACAGTGGCCAAGCACGGCAACCGCGCCGCCAGCAGCCAGTGCGGCAGCGCCGACGTCTTTGAAGCGCTCGGCGTTCCGGTGACATTGCCCGCGCCCGCCATCCAGGAATGCCTGGAGAGGACCGGTATCGCGTTCCTCTTCGCGCCCACCTTCCATCCCGCGATGCGCCACGCGGCCAAGCCTCGCAGCGAGCTTGGAGTCCGCACCGTCTTCAACTTCCTGGGCCCGTTGGCCAACCCGGCCCGGGTGCGGCGGCAGGCGCTGGGCGCGGGCAGCCTCGAGGTGGCGGAGAAGATGGTCCAGGTGCTCCAGCGGCTTGGCCACGAGCGGGCCCTCGTCTTCCACAGCGAAGACGGCCTCGATGAGCTGAGCACGGTGGCCCCGGCGCACGTCTACGAGCTGCGAGAAGACAGCATCCGGGAGCTCCGCCTCGACTCCACCTCGTTGGGCCTGGCCCGGGCGGCAGCAGGCGATCTCAAGGGTGGCGACGCGCCCCACAATGCCGAGATCGTGATCTCGGTGCTGGAGGGAAAGTCGGGTCCCCAGCGCGACGTGGTGGTGCTCAATGCCGCCGCCGGCCTGGTGGCTGCGGGCCTGGCCGACGACGTCGCCGCAGCCATCTCCCAGGCCCAGGCGGCGATCGACAACGGCTCGGCCCGCGATGCTCTCGAGAGCCTCAGGTCGGTGGCGTCGTCCCTGGTCGCCGTCTGACCCAGCCCCCATTGCCAGGGGATCTCGCCTACCGCTTCCCGGAAGGCTTCCTGTGGGGGGCGGCCACCGCCGCGCACCAGGTGGAGGGCGGCAACCACAACAACGACTGGTGGGAGTGGGAGCAGCTGCCCGGCAAGATCAAGAACGGGGATCGCAGTGACCCGGCGTGCGACCACTACGTGCGCTACCGCCAGGACTTCGAGATGCTCAAGGGGATGGGCCACAACGCCCATCGGCTCTCGATCGAGTGGAGCCGGCTTTTCCCTGAGCGGGGGGTCGTCAATCCCGAGGCGGTGGCCCACTACCGCGACGTGCTCGAGACCCTGCGCGGCCTGGAGATGGCTCCGCTGGTCACGCTGCACCACTTCACCAATCCGCTCTGGCTGACACTGTCGGGCGGATGGGAGAACGTGAGCGCGATCGAGGACTTCCGGCAGCTGGCGCGCCTGTGCGCCGCCGAGTACGGCGACCTGGTCGATACCTGGACCACCTTCAACGAGCCCAACGTTTACGCGTACCAGTCATACGTGTTGGGCTTGTGGCCGCCGCAGCGACGCGATTTCGCCGCCGCTGTGCGGGTAATGCGAAACATGGTCCGCGCCCACGCGGCCGGCTACGCCGAGTTGAAGAGTGGGCCTCACGGCGGCTCCGCGAAAGTCGGCATCGCCCAGCACATGAGGGTGTTCGAGCCGTGGCGGCGCTGGCACCCGCTGGACCGGGCGGCGTCGGCTCTGCCCGAAGCCGGCTTCAACCATTGGATCCTGCGGGCGTGCACCGACGGGCGCGCGGGATGGCCGCTGGCAAGACCGGCACGAATCCCAGAGGCGGCCGGCACTCTGGACTGGATCGGGCTCAACTACTACAGCCGGGACATGGTCGCCTTCGATCCAACCGCGGCCAGAAACCTGTTCTCGCGGACCTTCTCTCGCCCCGGGAGCCCGGTGTCGGATTTCGCCATGGAGATTTACCCGCTGGGGATCCACAAGCTCCTGCTGGAGCTTGCGGCGCGGTATCGGAAGCCGCTCTACATCACCGAGAACGGAGTGGCCGACGCCCGGGACTCCTTCAGGGCGCCGGCGCTGGTCGCTCACCTGGCGGAGTCGGCGCGCGCAATTAACGCCGGTGCTGACCTGCGCGGCTATATGCACTGGTCCTCGATGGACAACTTCGAGTGGTCCGAGGGGTACGGCATGCGGTTTGGCTTGGTCGAGGTCGACTTCGCCACCCAGTCGCGCCTGCCGCGGCCCAGCTCCGAGCTCTACAGCCGGTTGATCCGCCAGAACGGGATCACCCGGGCGGAGCTCCAGGACAACTACCCGCCTGCCTTGGGCTACCTCGAGACCTCGAGCCGGTCGAGCGCCAGCAGCTCGCCGTAGGCCGCGATCGCCCCGGCCGCGGCGGTCGTGATCCGCGTGGAATGACCCGTGGCGACGACCGTCCAGTCGATGCCGGTGGCGGCTGCGGCGGAGACGACGACGGGTACGATCGCGGGCACCAGGTCGGCAGTTCCCAACTGGACGGCGTCGATCTCGAGCGCGTTCCCCGGGATCAGGTCAAGGCGCTCCACGACAACGGTCGCGAACGCCGCCGAAAGGTGATCCAGCTCCGCATGCGGCCCCCAACCAAGCTCCACCTGGGTTGGGCCGTCGGGGGCCACCCGGTGCGCCAGCAGCCCGTTGCCGGTAACCGTCAGCTCCAGCTCATGGTCGCCTGAGAAGCGCTCATGACTGTGGATCCGCAGCAGCCGGGTGACCAGTCGATGGTCAAGCTCCCAGTCGATGGTGGTGGCTATCTCCTCCGGCCAGGTCGTCTTGAGCTCGCTCTCGATATGCCAGGCGGCCCCGGTCCGCTCCACAGTGAGTAGCTCGCTGCCGGCGATGAACCCATCGGGACGGGTGATCGAGTACCAAGCCCGGTGGGGAAGCAACTCTTCTCTCATCGCGGGGGATTATGTCGCTGCCGTGCCGGTACTCTAAGCGTCGACGCCGCAACCAGGAGGACAGCGCATGCCCGAAACCGAAACCGAGACCGCGCCCACCCCAGACCTGCCGGTCGGAGGCCAGATCCAGGTCCAGATCCCGGAGCAGCGCTTCGAGGTGTTGTACTCCGACCAGGCCTTCGTCTCTCACTCGCCGGTCGGGTTCACTCTCGATTTCGCCCAGGTAACCCCCCAGCTGGGGATGAGCCGCGTGGTGGCTCGCGTGGGAATGAGCGCGACTCACCTCAAGCTGCTGGTCGGCGTGCTGACGGAGAACCTGGCGCATTTCGAGCAGCAGTACGGCGCCGTGAACCTGACCCCGGCGATGGTGCAGCAGCACGAGCAGGCCAGTCACCATATCGGCTTCCATCCGCTGACCGAGAAGGACGCGCCCAAGGATCAATGAGGCTGTCGGCCAGGCTCCGCGGCGTTCTCGACCTGGTCCCGGCGTACGGAGCCGTCGCCGATATCGGCAGCGGCCACGGGGCGCTGGCGGCGGCGGTGGCGGCGCGGGGCCAGCGGGTGCTGGCGACCGAGCGCACCCCCGGGCGGGTTGAGTCGCTTCGTCGGGACATGGCCAGGCGTGGCATCCCTGTGGCGACCCGGCGTGGCGAGGGCCTGGCGGCGCTGCGACAGGGCGAGGTCGATATCGCGGTCATCGCCGGCCTCGGCGGACGCAACCTGGTTGCGATGTTGGAGTCGAGCCCCTGGCTGCCGCGCTGGCTGGTACTGCAGCCGGTCCAGGACGCCGCCATGGTGGAGGACTGGATTTGTGCGAAGGGTTTCGCCGCGGTAAGCGACGAGACCACGGAGCGTGGTCGTCGCTACCGCACCTGGCGGGTGGATGTCCCGGCCGCCGCCGGGCGCGTCCGCCCTTGAGCCACCTGGTGCTGCACACAGACGGTGGTGCCCGGGGCAACCCCGGACCGGCGGCCATCGGCGTCGTCATCGAGGTGGAGGCGGCAGGCCAGGCCGAGCTGCTGGGGGAGATCGGCGAGACCATCGGCGTCGCCAGCAACAACGTGGCCGAGTACCGGGCCATCATCCGGGGGCTGGAGGAGGCCCAGCGGCTGGAGGCCTCGAGCGTGAGCTGCCTGCTGGACAGCCAGCTGGTGGTGGAGCAGCTGAACGGCAACTACAAGGTCAAATCCGAGGACATGAAGCCGCTCCACGCTCGCGTCCAGGAGCTTCGCTCGCGATTCGCCCTGGTCACCTTCCAGCACGTCCGCCGGGAGCAGAACAAGGAGGCGGACCGCCTGGTCAACGAAGCGCTTGATGGCAAACGTCAGCCTGGCTTCGTCGCCGCCACGGCCTAGCTTCGGAGTGGTGCCTGTACTGGCGGCCCTGGTCCCCCTGATCTCGCTCCGGTAGGGATGGCAATCGCGCCTTTTTGAATATCACATTCGCTCCTTTAGACTATTTCCGGCGAGTCGGCGAGGTGACCGCGGCGGGAGCAATCCCGGCGAGGAAAGTCCGAGCTCCACAGAGCAGAGTGCCGGGTAACACCCGGCGGGCGCGAGCCCAGGGAAAGTGCCACAGAAAATACACAGCCGCAGATCCAACTGCGGCGAAGGTGAAATGGTGGAGGTAAGAGCCCACCGGCGGCCGGGAGACCGGCCGGCCAGGTAAACCCCACTCGGAGCAAGACCTGATAGAGGGCGTTGAGGCTGCTCGTCCAGCCCTCGGGTAGGTCGCTAGAGGCGCCGGGCAACCGGCGTCGTAGATAGATGGTCACCGCCCCGATGACCGTGAGGTCCCGGGGCACAGAACTCGGCTTATTGCCGGCTCGCCAGTTTTATAGACGGTGCGACTGCGAGCGCGGCCGGAGCATGAAAAGAGGGGACGAAGGCCGCCCGGTCGGGTGCGACTCCGTTGGCTGCGCCTGGGGACGCGAGCCTAAACATCCCAGATTGGGCACAAGAAGACCGTTTTCGCGCGATAAATCCCCACTTTGCTCGAGCACCACATCTGGGCCTTGTTGGCGCCATAACTACCAGATCTGGGGTTTCGAGCCAAATCTGTCCTCGGGGCCCGCGCTAGATATTGCGTTTTTGTATTGACACCTGGGGGGCCCGGTGCTACGGTTCCCGGCGAAGTGGTAGCAGGTGGTGAAAAGTGGGGATTCTCCAATCCCTCCAACGTCCCTCCCAGGATGAGTCCCCACTTTTCGCCCCTGCGGCTTCACCAACAAGGATGGAAATGATCGGATGTTCCTCGGCAAGCACAGTCGCAGTCTCGACGCCAAGGGGCGGTTGGCCCTCCCGGCCAAGTTCCGCGAGCAGCTGCCCGGGGGCTCGGTGGTCACGATCTCTCCCGAGAACTGCCTGCGGGTCTATCCGCCGGCGGAGTGGGATCGGGTGACCGAGCAGTACCGCGTCAGCGCGGCGACCGAGGCCACCGAGCGCAACCTGATCAGGCGTCTCTTCTCGGAGGCCCACGAGATCGAGTTCGACGGCCAGGGCAGGGCCTTGATCCCAGCCGGGCTTCGTCAGACCGCCGGGATCGAGGGCAACGCCATGGTGGTGGGCGTCAACAACGTCGTCGAGATCTGGAGTGAAGGTCGCTGGCAGGCGCTCGAGGCCGCCACCGACAACTTCACCGAGCTAACCGACGAGGTGGTACGACACCGCAACGCCAGCAGCTGACTCGTCCGGGCCAGCAGGCCCGAAGCACGTCCCTGTACTTTTAGAAGAAGCAATATCGATCCTCCAGCCCACCCCGGGCGCCGTCTTTTTCGACGGCACATTCGGAGGCGGAGGGCACTCACGCGAGATCCTCAAGCGGATCTTGCCGGGCGGTGTCCTCCTGGCCATGGACCTCGATCCCGAGGCCCTTGGCCGCGCCGAGGCGCTGAAAGCCGAATTCGGCCACGCCTTTCACTTCGTGCCCGGGAACTTTGCGGATTCCAGCGACCCTATCGAGGCGCTGGGAATGGGGGAGGCGCCTCTGGATGGCGCCTTCCTCGACCTCGGACTCTCCTCCTTCCAGCTGGACGACCGCACTCGCGGCTTCAGCTTCAGCGGCGATGGTCCGCTGGACATGCGAATGGACCCCGCCTCGAGGCTGACCGCCGCCGATGTCGTCAACAGCTATCCCGAGCGCCGGCTCAAGGACCTCATCCGCGAGCTCGGCGACGAGCCATGGGCGGGCCCGATCTCAGCCGCGATCGTCCGTCGCCGGCGCCGAGCCAGGTTCACGACCACCAAAGAGCTGGCGCAGCTGATCGGCGGCGTGATCCCCCGCCGCCACTGGCCGCGACGAATCGACCCGGCGACCAAGACCTTCCAAGCGATTCGGATCGAGGTCAACGACGAGTTGGATTCACTACGAACTGGGCTGGAGCAGATCGTCAAGCGCCTGAAGCCAGGTGGCCGGTTAGGGGTCGTCGCCTTTCACTCCCTGGAGGACAAAGCAGTAAAGGACTTCCTCAACGTCGCAGCAAAGGATTGCATCTGTCCGCCCCACCAACCGGTGTGCACATGTGGGCCCCACCAGGCAAGCGTCATCATCCATCCCCCCCATCCCCAAAGGCCGGGCAAGGACGAGGTCGAGGCTAACCCTCGATCTCGCTCCGCCCGGCTGAGGGGTGCCATCAAACTCCCCTACGAGTCACAGCCAACGAAGCAGAAATGATCGCACTAAGAATGAATACCGCCCAGACCCGGAAGCTCGGCCAGTCAAGCACGGCCGGCGCCGGGAAGCCCTCGGCCAAAGCCGGCCTGGGGCGATCGTCGCGCGTCCGCCGCAACCGGCCGGCGACGTTTCGCTGGATCGTGCTCTGGATCGGTATGGTTTCTGTATTCGCGATCGCATATGTCGCCGAGACCGCCGCCGCCACCCAGGCCAGCTACCAGATCGCCAACCTCAAGCAGCAACAGGCCGACCTGATGGCGCAGCAGCAGCAGATCCGTTACCAGATCTCGATGGCCACGTCCGCCGGCCAGATCGACGGGGATGCCGCCAAGCTCGGTATGGTCCGCTCCAGCCAGTGGCAGTACCTGCCCGGTTCGACATCGCCGGTGGCGCTTGCCAGGCCAGAGAACAACGGCAACAGCGGCGCCGGCCACTCCTGGCTGGACCAGCTTGCCCTGGCGCTCGGCCGTCCGACCGAGGCCCAGGCCAAGGGCAGATGAAGCCCATCAACGGACCGCCCGGCGGGGCGGCCGTCTGATCGCCTCGGGGATGGGGAAGATGAAGACGGATCGATCGCCAAAGGGAGGCGACTGAGCCGGTGAGCGAGAACCGAGGCCGGTTGCGCGTGTTCTGGCTGATGGCGGTCGCTGGCGTCCTGGCCAGCGTCCTGATCGGAAAGCTCGTCTACTGGCAGCTGGTCGAGCACCAGAAGATCAGCCTCCTGGCCGCCCGGCAGCACCAGGTTACCTTCAAGCTGCCGGCGCAGCGGGGGCGGATTTTCGACCGCAACGGCCAGCTGCTGGCGAGCGACACACCGGTCGCCAACGTCGTCGCCGACCCCTCGCTGATCGTCCAGTCGGCCAGGCCCCACGTCGCCAGCGCTCTGTCGCCGCTGCTCGGTGTGAGCGCGCCGGACATACTCAAGCAGCTCTCGATGCCGCTCAAGTTCGAATATTTGAAGAAGAAGGTGGCCAAGGACACCGCCGACAGGATCGCCGCGCTGCACCTTCCCGGCATCGCCCTGGAGGACGACTCCAGGCGCAGCTACCTTGCCGATGCCGACCCCAACAACCCGGCCGTCTCCCAGTCGCTGGCGGGGAACCTGCTGGGCTTTGTCAACGACTCGGGAGGGGGCCAGTACGGACTGGAGCAGTACTACGACACCATGCTCAGGGGCCGCGACGGCTACGAGTCGACGCTGAAGACGGGGGCCAACGAGACCATCGTCCTCAGCGACGTGCAAAAGGTCCTGCCCAAGGACGGCACCAGCCTGCAGCTGGGGCTCGACAGCCAGGTCCAGTTCTTCGCCGAGAAGGCGCTGGCGGAGGGCGTCAAGAAGACGGGCGCCGAGTCGGGCTCCGTCATCATCATGGAGCCCAGCACCGGCAACATCGTGGCCTGGGCCGATTACCCCACCTTCGACGCCAACAACTTCGGCGCCACCGATCCCAAGCTGTTCACCGACCCGATCGTGAGCGGGCTGTACGAACCGGGCTCGGTGATGAAGGTGGTCACCCTCTCTGGAGGCCTGGAGGATGGCGCGATTACGCCCGACTACACCTTTAACGAGACCGGCAGCGTCAGCGTCGGCGGTTACAGCATCCAGGATTGGGACCACAAGGCCCACGGCACCATCAACATGACCAGGGTGCTGGCGCTGTCGCTCAACGCCGGCGCCGTCAAGGTCGAGCAGATGGAGGGCCCCGACAACTTCTACAAGTTCCTGGACGCCTTCGGGATCGGCAAGCTCACCGGCATCGACCTCGCCGGTGAGGTCTCCCAGCCGCTCAAGCCGCTGCGCAGCTACTACCCCTCGGAGCTGGCCACCACCGCCTTCGGCCAGGGCGTCGCGGTCACCCCCATCGAGATGATCTCGGCGATCAACACCGTCGCCAACGGCGGCCGCTTCGTCAGGCCGCGGGCGGTAGCCTCAGAGATACTGGCGGACGGCTCGCGCAAGGACCTTCCTGTCGACCTGGGATCTCCGGTCCTCGGCCCCACCGCCGAGAACGACATGCGGCAGATGATGATCAATGTCGTCGAGCACGGGTCGGGATGGACCGTCAAGATGGACGGCTGGCAGAACCAGATCGCCGGCAAGACCGGGACCGCCAACATCCCCGAGGGCGGCAAGTACACCGACAAGGTCATCTCCAGCTTTGTCGGATTCATGCCCGCCAACAACCCCCGGTTCACGATGCTGGTGATCATGCGCAAACCGCAGGGCGACAGCCTGGCCCAGGAGGGTACCTTCACCGCCGCGCCGGTATGGAAGAACATCGCCCAGCAGATCCTGGTGCAGTGGCAGGTGACACCGTAGTGAGCTTCCGGCTGTTCGAAGTGGCCGAGGCAACCTCGGGGCGCCTGGTCGGAGCCGACCAGGACATCGAGCTGCAGAGGCTGGTGATCGACTCCCGCGAGGCCGGCGCCGGCTCTCTCTTCGTGGCCCTGGTGGGGGAGAGCACCGACGGTCATCGCTATATCCCGGCGGCGGTCGCGGCGGGCACATCGGCGGTGCTCTGCCGTCCCACCCCGGAGGCCCCGACGGTGCCGCGGGTGGAGGTCGAGGACACCCGCGAGGCGCTGGTCGGCTTCACCCGCCACCAGCTCGAGCGCCAGGGCTGCAAGGTGGTGGGTATCACCGGCAGCGTCGGCAAGACCAGCACCAAGGAGATCACCGCCGCCGTCCTGGGGCGTCGATTCGATGTCCTCAAGACCGAGGGCAACCTCAACACCTACACCGGCCTGCCCATGACCGTGGCCCGCCTGGAACCGCGCCACCAGGTCTTCGTCGCCGAGTACGCCATGTCCGCTGTCGGCGAGATCGCCTTCCTGGCGCGGATGGCGCCGCCGGACGTGGCGGTCGTCCTCAACGTGGGGCTGTCGCACGTCGGGCTGCTGGGCGACATCGAAACCATCGCCCGCGCCAAGCGAGAGCTGGTCGAGGCGCTGCGGCCCGAGGGCATCGCGGTGCTGAACGCTGACGACCCTCGGGTCATAGAGATGGCCCTCGCCAGCGCCGGCCGGGTGGTGACATTCGGGCTGGCGAACGGCAGCCGGCAGGTGGACGTGCGAGCCGAGGAGATCTCCCACCGCGGGCTGGAGGGCACCGACTTCACGCTGGCACTGCCCAGCGGCGAGCGGCTCCGGATCGAGCTGCCGATCCCCGGCACCCACGCCGTCAGCAACGCCCTCGCCGCGGCCGCGGTAGGCCATGTGATGGGAGTGGCGACGGCGGACATCGTCGCCGCGCTGGCTGCCGTCGCGCCCATTCGGGGCCGTGGCGTCCTGCGTCAGGGGAGGCTGGGTTCGACGATCATCGATGACGCCTACAACGCCAGCCCGGCCTCGATGGCGGCGGCGCTGGAGGTTCTCCTGGCGGAGACCGGGCGGCCGCGAATCGCCGTCCTGGGGGACATGCTGGAGCTGGGGGAGATGGCCCCGGAGGCCCACCAGAAGGTGGGCCGGCAGGCTGCCCGGAGTGACCTGCTGGTTGCCCTGGGAGACTACGCCGGCGACATCGTCGAGGGCGCCACCGAGGCTGGACTGCGGGTCGATCGCGCGCTCGCGGTGGCCGATCCCGAGGCGGCGGTGACCGCTGTCGAGGCCCACCTCAAGGATGCAGTGGTCCTGGTCAAGGCCTCACGCGGGATGGCGCTGGAGCAGGTGGTCGAGCGGCTGGTGCAATCGTGATCGCCGGCCTGCTGGTTGCCCTTGTCTCGCCGGCACCGAGCCTCAAGGCGTCACCCCATGTGGTCGCGCCCGCGACCCACCACGTCTCGCTGTTTGACCACCTTCCCCAGCCGTGGCCGCCGGCTGTGGCGCTACTCCTACCGCTGCTGCTGGGCCTGGTGGTGACGCCTTGGGCGATCGGCTTCCTGGCCCGGCACGGGATGGGCCAGCGGATCCGCGAGGAGGGGCCGCAGTCGCACGCCGTCAAGGGCGGCACACCGACATCCGGCGGGTTGATCGTGATCGCCCTGGTCCTGGGCACGCTGCTGGTGGTCGACCGCTCGCGGACGCTTCTGCCGGTGCTGGCCGCGCTGGCCCTGGGTGCCGCCCTGGGGCTGATCGACGACCTGGTCACGGTGCGTTCTCGCTCCTGGACGCGCGGCCTGCTGGCGCGGCAGAAGATCGTGGTCCAGCTGGCGATCGGGCTGGCGATTGGCGTCTGGTTCTTCGCCCAGCACATGGACCACCAGGTGGTGCCACTGTTGGGGACATGGCGGATGGGGGTGCTGATCGTGCCGGTGGCGGCACTGGCGCTGGTGGCCGCATCCAACGCCTTCAACCTCACCGACGGCAGCGATGGGTTGGCCCCCGGAGTGATCGTCCTGGTCGCGCTGGTGATGGCGCTGATGCTGCGACCGGGCGGCCACCAGGTCGCCCTGGTCCGCCTCTTGCTGGCGATGGTGGGAGCTGGACTGGCTTTTCTCGCCTACAACCTGCCTCCCGCCCGGGTCTTCCTGGGCGGTGTCGGCAGCGAGGGATTGGGCATGCTGATCGCCGCCGCCGCGATCGCCGGGGGCCTGGTCTGGTACCTGCCGCTACTGGCCCTGGTGCCGCTGCTGGAGACGCTGTCGGTCATCGTCCAGGTCTACAGCTTCAAGACCCGCGGCAAGCGCGTCTTTCGGATGTCGCCGCTGCACCATCACTTCGAGCTCGGCGGCTGGAGCGAGTGGCGGGTGGCGGGGTCGGCCTGGCTGGCCACCGGCATCGCCGGCACCCTGTCCCTGCTGCTGACGCGGAGGCCGGCGTGAGGGCCCAGGCCACCACCATCGACAAGTGGCTGCTGGCGAGCGTGCTGGTGCTGTGCGCCTTCGGGCTGATCATGGTCTTCAGCAGCTCCGAGGTGGAGGGGTACGTCAATTACGGCAACTCCAGCTACTACTTCCAGCACCAGATCCTGTGGCTGCTGGTCGGCTGCGCCGGCGGGCTGCTGGCGCTGGGTTTCGACTATCACCGGCTCCGCTCCCTGGCCCCCGCCGCTGCCGCCGTCGTGCTGGCCCTGCTGGTGCTGGTGCTGGTTCCTCACCTCGGCGTGATGCGCAACGGCGCCCGTCGCTGGTTCGGCGTCGGCGCCTTCACCATCCAGCCCGCAGAGATCGCCAAGGTGGTGATGGTCGTGTACCTGGCCCGCTGGCTGGAGAAGAGCGGAGACCGGGTCCGGACCGTGCGCGAAGGCTTGGTGCCCTTCCTGGTGATCCTGGGGGGGATCGTCGGGCTGGTGCTGCTGGAGAAGGACCTGGGCACCGCCATGGTGCTGGCGATCATCGCCATCGCGATGTTCCTGGTCGCCGGCGCCCGCTGGTGGCAGGTGGTTGGCACCGTGGGGCTCTCCGCCGGCGCCATCGGCCTCCTGATCAGGCTCGAGCCCTACCGGTTCAGCCGCATGTCCGCCTTCCTCAACCCCTGGGCCGACAGCCTCAACACCGGCTTCCAGTCGGTGCAGTCGGTGCTGGCGCTGGGCTCCGGCGGCCTCTTCGGCGTGGGGCTGGGCAACAGCATCCAGAAGTACCAGTGGCTGCCTGAGGCTCACACCGATTTCATCTTCGCTATCATCGGCGAGGAGGTGGGGCTGATCGGCACCCTCTTCGTCCTCACCCTCTTCTGCCTCCTCGCGTACCGGGGATACCGGGCCGCGCTGCGGGCTCCAGACACCTTCGGACTGCTGCTTGCAACGGGAATTACGACCTGGCTGATCTTCCAGGCCTTCGTCAACATGGCGGCGGTCACGCTGACGCTTCCCACCACCGGGATCCCGCTGCCGTTCGTCAGCTTCGGAGGATCCTCGCTGTCGGTCTCGCTGACGGCGGTGGGCCTGCTCCTCAACATCTCAGCCCAGGGCGTCAAGCCCACCGTGGGTCGCCGTGCGGGTATTGATATCGGGCGGAGGCACCGGGGGGCACATATTCCCGGCCCTCGCCGTAGCCCGAGCGCTGGCTGAGCTCGAGCCCACCGTCCAGCTCCTGTATGTCGGCCGGGAGGGCGGCATGGAGGAGAGGCTGGTGCCGGCGCAGGGCCTCGACCTGGAGACCCTGCGAATCCGCGGCGTCCAGCCCGAGCCCTGGCGCAACCTGCCTTTGGTTTACGGGCTGCCGGCGGCGGTGGCGGGGGCGATGCGTGTGGTCGGGCGCTTCCGGCCGGACGCCGTCTTTGGCACGGGCGGCTACGTCGTCGGGCCGGTTGGGATGGCGGCGTGGCTTCGTCGGGTGCCCCTGGTGCTCCAGCTCCCGGACGCCGTCCCCGGCCGCACCATCCGCGCCCTGGCGCCGCGCGCCCGGGCCGTCTGCGTCGCCTTCGAGTCGAGTGCGGAGCGGCTGTCAGGGCGCACCGTCGTCACCGGCACCCCGGTCCGGCCCGAGTTCGCGGCCGAGGGCCAGGCTCATCGCTCGCGACCGGGCGGCGGGGGAGGGTTCCGGCTGGCGGTCTTCGGCGGCAGCCAGGGTGCCCACCGCCTCAACACCGCGGTCGCCGAGGGCCTCAAAGCGCTCCTCGAAATGCCCGGGGTGACCGTCCACCATGTCTGTGGCGAGCCGGACCACGGCCAGCTGAGGGCGATGCGCTCCGGGCTCGACGAAGAGGTCAGGGAGCGGTATACGGTGGAGCCCTTCAGCGACGCCATGCCCGAACTACTGGCTTCGGCAGACCTTGTGGTTGCCCGTGCCGGCGGCAGCGCGATCGCGGAGATGACCGCCGTGGGGGTGCCCATGGTGCTGGTGCCCTATCCCTACGCCGGCGGGCACCAGCGGCTCAACGCCGAGCCGGTCGAGCGCGCCGGTGGCGCGGTGATCGTGCCCGACCAGGAGTTCAGCGGTGTGCGCCTGGTCGAGGTGGTGCGCCGGCTGGTATCGGATCCGTCGCGGCTGGCGTCGATGGCGGCGGCCAGCCTGGCCTACGGCCGGCCCGACGCAGCCGAGGCGGTGGCGCGGGTCATCCTGGAGGTGGCGTGATGAAGGTCCACCTGGTGGGCATCGGTGGGGCTGGAATGAGCGCCCTGGCCCATCTATACCTGGAGCGCGGCGACGCCGTGAGCGGCTCCGATACGGCCGCCTCCGGGGTCACGGAGTTGCTTTCGAAGGCGGGGGCGCGGGTTGCGCTTGGCCACGTCGAGGAGAACGTCGGGGACGCCCACCTGGTGGTCGTATCGACGGCTGCAGGCGACGACAACCCCGAGGTCCGGGCGGCGCGCAGGCGCGGTCTCCAGGTGGTGTCACGGGGTCGGGCCGCCGCCGAGCTGGCCGCCACCCGGCGTGAGGTGGCGGTCGCCGGCACCCACGGCAAGACCACCACCACGACGATGGTGGCGGCGGCGCTCGACCTCACCGACCCGATGGTGATCAGCGGCGGCCGCCTGCCGGGAAGCGACTACAACTCCAAGCCGGGAGCCGGGCCCTTCGCAGTAGTCGAGGCGGACGAGAGCGACGGCTCCTTCCTGGAGCTGACTCCCGAGGTAGGGGTGGTCACCAACATCGAGGCCGACCACCTGGATCGCTACCGCGATGTCGACGCAATTCGCGACGCCTTCGAGAGGTTTGCCGCCCGGGTGACATCCACGCTGGTCGGCTGCGTCGACGACCCCGGGGCCGGCGCGCTGCTGGCCGCGACAGCGGGGGCCACGGTTGGCTACGGCTTCGGTCCCGCCGAGGTGCGCGGCTCCGGGTACCACGTCCGCGAGCGGGGGAGCGCCTTCACCCTCGACTCACCCTGGGGCCACGCCCGCGTCGAGCTGACGATGACCGGCAGGCACAACGCTGCCAACGCGCTGGGGGCGCTGGCGGCGGGCCTGGTTCTGAATCGCCCCCTCGACGAGCTGGTCCGGCAGCTGGCGACAGCGGAGCTGCCGGGACGGCGTCTGGAGCTGGTCGCCGAGGTCGGCGGCGGGCGCGTCTACGACGATTACGCGCACCATCCGACCGAGGTCGCCGCGACCCTCAGCGCCGCGCGGGAGCTCTGCTCCGGGAAGCTGGTCTGCGTCTTCCAGCCGCATCGCTACAACCGCCTGCACGCGATGATGGAGGACTTCGCGGCTTGCTTCGGCGCCGCCGACGAGGTGCTGCTGCTGCCGGTCTACCCTGCCGGAGAGCAACCTATCGAGGGCGCCACCAGCGCAGCCCTTGCCGCCGCCATCCACAGGCTCGACCCTGGCCGCAAGGTGGAGCTCCTCGCCGGCCTCGATGACCTGGCCCCGGCACTGCGCTCGCGGCTGGGTCCCGGCGACGTCGCCGTCTGCATGGGCGCCGGCGACATCTACCAGGCGACCAGGCGGCTGAGGCCGGCGGTATGACGACGCGACCCGCGCTTGACTGGCTCGACGGCCTCTCCGGCGTGCGGGCGTCCGAGCCCTTGTCCAGGCACACCACCTACCGGATCGGCGGCCCTGCGGAGCGCTACCTCGAGGTGGCCGGCGCGGATCGCCTGGCGGAGGTACTGGCGGGATGCGATGCCCACGGTTTGCCGGTCCTGGCGATCGGTAACGGCAGCAACCTGCTGGTGGCCGACGCCGGGGTCGAGGGCCTGGTGGTGCGGCTCACCGACACCGCTGTGTCCGCCGAGGGCGGGCGTCTGCGGGCGGCCGGCGGCGCCCGGATGGTCAGAGTGGCGCAGGCTGCCCTGGCGGCGTCACTCGACGGGATGGAGTGGGCGTTGGGGATCCCCGGGACGGTCGGCGGCTCAACCTACAACAACGCCGGTTGTTTCGGCTCCGACATGGCTGCCACCGTGGAGGCGGTCGAAGCCGTCGACGCCGCCGGGAGGCGATCCGTCCTGACCAACGCCGACTGCGCCTTCCGATACCGGGGCTCCGCCTTCCGGGACGGCCGCCTGGAGGGATCGCTGGTTACGGCGGTCCTCTTCCAGCTCCAACCGGGTGATCCAGCCAAGATCAAGCGGCGCATGGACGAGATCCAGGTCGAGCGCCGTCGGACGCAGCCAGTCAGTGGCCGGAGCACCGGCAGCGTCTTCAAGAACCCGCCGGGAGACTTTGCTGGGCGCCTCGTCGAAGCCGCCGGTCTCAAGGGCGAGCGGTCCGGGGCGGCCATGGTCAGCCGCGAGCACGCCAACTTCATCGTCAATACCGGCGGCGCCAGCGCGGCCGACGTCGCGGCACTGGTGGCGCGGGTCCAGGCCGAGGTCCAGCGCCGGTTCGGAATCCGCCTGGAACCGGAGATGGAGAGCGTCGGCAGATGGCCCACCGGGGTTCCGCTGTGAGGATCGCCGTGCTCAGCGGCGGCGTCAGCGGCGAGCGCGACATCTCCCTGCTCTCAGGCCGAAACGTTTTGGCGGCGCTGCTGGAGCTGGGCCACGACGCGCGGCTGGTGGACTTCGGCCCACGGTCCTCGGAGGAGCTGCGGCAGCTGGCGCCGGACCTGGTCTTCCCGACCCTCCACGGCCCGCTGGGCGAGGACGGGACCGCGGCCGCGGTCCTGGAGCTGCTGGGAGTGCCGTACGTCGGGTCGGGGGTGCTGGCCGGGGCGCTGGCGATGAACAAGGCCGCGGCCAAGCGGGTGATGATCGCCGAGGGCCTCCCGACGCCGGCCTTCGAGCTGGTCTCCAGCGTGGCTGATCCCCGAGCCCAGGCAGGCGGGCTGGCCGCCGCCCTCGGTCTGCCGCTGGCGATCAAACCAAACTCGGGCGGCTCCAGCCTCGGCTTCAGCCTGGCCCACAACGAGGAGGCGGTCCTGGACGGCATCGTCGCCGCCCTGGCGGTGGCGGGCCCCGACCACACCGCCCTGGTGGAGGCGGCCAAAACAGGCGTTGAGGTGACCGTCGGCGTGCTCGGCGTCGACGTGCCGGTGGCCCTGCCCACGCTCGAGATAACCTGGCGCGAGGGCGCCTACGACTACGAAGCCAAGTACACCGCGGGTCTCAGCCGGCACACCATCCCGGCGCGAATCCCGCCCCAGCAGCAAGGCGAGGTGTCTGACCTGGCGGTCCGCGTCCACCGCCTAATCGGCGCCCGCGGGCTCTCCCGCGTTGACACCATCTGCGAGCCCGACGGCCAGGTCTGGATCCTCGAGGTCAACACCATGCCCGGGCTGACCGAGCTGAGCCTGTTTCCCGATGCGGCCCGGGCCGCCGGCCTCGATTTCAAGGCCTTGATGGCGCGCCTGGTCGACGACGCCGTCAAGTCATGAGCACCGGTCGTCGTCGCCGCCCCGAGCGTGATCTCAACCCCCGCATCTCCCGCAGGCGGGGAGCCGGGACCCGCCTGCGCAGTACCGCACGGGCAACCGCCGAGCGCCCCCGCAGGGCAGCCGCCAGGCCGCTGGCCACCTACGCCCGTCCCGCCGCCCGGGTGCTGGTGCTGGCGGCGGAGCTGGCGGTCCTGCTGGCGCTCATCAACAGCCCGGTGCTTGCCGCCAGGCGGGTGTCCGTCACCGGCAACCGGCAGCTGTCGACGAACCAGGTCCTCCACCGTGCCGGCCTCTGGGGGGACCCCTCGATGCTGCTGATCAGCACTGATGCCGCCGAGGCGCTGCTGCTCGCAAATCCGTACGTCCGCTCGGTGTCGGTCCGCACCGCCCTCCCGGACCAGGTCGAGGTCGAGATCCTGGAGTGGGAGCCGCTGGCGCTGCTCAGCCGTGGCGGCGCTCGCTACCTCCTCAACGCCCAGGGCGCGGTGCTCGGGACCACGGCGGCATCGACGCGGACGGGAAGCGGCCCGGGCCAGCCTCGTATCGCGATCTCGTGGGACGGTCCGGCCGTTCTGCGTGCCGGCCAGGCCGCGCTTCCAGGTCGCCTGGTCCAGGACCTAGATCGGATGGCGACCAGCTTCCCGGCGGCATACGGCCTGACGATCCAGTCGTTCGCCTTCGACAGCAACCAGAAATTGACAGTCAACACCGCCGGCGGGCCGCGTATCCTCTTTGGCCAGATGGCAACCGACGACCAGATCGACAGCCTCGACGGCAAGCTGGGGTCGCTGAAGTCGCTTCGGGCCAAGATCGACCTGGCCAACTCCAAGCTCGACTACATCGACGTCGAGAACCCGGCCGCGGTGACCACCCGGGCCCTGCCCAGCCCCTCACCGAGCCCGGTGCCCTCGCCGTCACCCTCCAAGAAGTCGTAATGGGCGCCCCGTGATCCAGGTGCTGCTGGTTCTGCTTGCCGCCGTTGTGGGCGTGGTGGTCGGCATCAAGACCAATGTCGAGATCCCGGTTACGTACTCTCGCTATACCGCGGTGATGCTGCTGGCGGCCCTGGATTCGATCTTCGGAGCCCTCAAGGCATCTCTCAACGGCCGCTACGAGAACGCGGTGTTCCTCTCGGGCCTGATCACCAACTCGGCGGTGGCGGGCGCGCTGACCTTTCTGGGCGACAAGCTCGGCGTGGAGCTGTACTTTGCGGCGATCTTCGCCTTCGGGGTGAGGATCTTCCAGAACATCGCGGTGATCCGGCGGCAGCTCCTTTAAAGGTGTGCCATGTCAGCGCGTCAATAGAATGGGCCCGACGGTGACGGAAGAACGCGTTGGCTAAGAACGGCAGGATCGTAGGCCTCGACATCGGCAGCACCAAGGTCTGCTGCGTGATCGCCACGCCCAGCGAGAGCGGCGATGGCGAGCTGGTGATCTCGGGAGTCGGCGAGGTGCCCTCCGAGGGGCTGCGAAAGGGTGTGATCGTCAATCTCGAAAAGACGGTCCGGGCGATCGAGTCGGCGGTACGGGCCGCCGAACGGATGTCCGGGCACCGCGTCGACGCCGTCTTCGCCGGCCTGGCGGGACCGCACATGAAGTCGATCAACAGCCGCGGCGTTGTGGCGGTGGCGTCGGGTGACCGGGAGATCACCCAGCGCGATGTCGATCGTGTCATCGAAGCGGCGCGCAGCGTCGCCATCCCCAGCGATTCCGAGGTCATCCACGTGATGCCGCGCGGCTTCGTGGTCGACGGCCAGGAGGGCGTCCGCGACGCGGTGGGGATGTCCGGGGCGCGGCTCGAGGTCGAGACGCATATCATCTCGGGCGCCAGCACGGCGGTGCAGAACGTGGTCAAGTCCGTCCATTCGGCCGGGTTCAACGTCGAGGACCTGGTGATCCAGTCGCTGGCCAGCGCCGAGGCGGTGCTCAACGACAACGAGATCGATCTGGGGGTGGCGGTCGCCGACATCGGCGGCGGCACCACCGACCTGGCCATCTTCGCCGACGGCAGCGTGATCCACACCGCGGTGCTGCCGGTAGGCGGCAACCACGTGACCAACGACCTCGCCATAGGCCTGCGCACCAGCCTCACCGACGCGGAGTCGGCCAAGATCAACTACGGGCACGCACTGCCGCAGCTGATCCCGCGCGACGAGATCATCGACGTCCAGCCGATCGGCGCCGAGAAGGTCCAGGGAGTCCCCCGTGTCTACATCGCCGAGATCATCGAGCCGCGGGCGCGCGAGATCCTGGAGATGATCAAGACCGAGCTGAACCGCAGCGGCCAGGCCGGCCTGCTGCCGGGGGGCCTCGTCCTCACCGGCGGGGGCGCCAAGTTGCTGGGCCTCCCGGAGATGGCCGCCGAGATGTTGGATCTACCGGTCCGGGTGGGAGTGCCGATCAACGTGCGCGGAATGGCCGACAAGGTGGCGGGCCCCTCTTTCGCGACCGCGGTCGGCCTGATAAAGTGGGGCGCTAAGCTCACGGCGCCGGCCCACGCGTCCAACGGTGCAGCCGCAGTCAGCCTGTCGGATGCCTACCAGCGGACCTTGAGGTGGCTACGTGACTTTTTCTGATTTCGACAAGCAGATGAGACTCCGAGGGTTGGGAGGCCAGGACCAGCCCGCCAGCGATCCGGAAGCGGGGGACGCAGCCCCGCCCGCTGTTGATCTGGATACGGCTGACCCCGAAGCAACGGAGCAGCCAGCGATAAGACCGCAGTCGACAGGGACGTCGGACTACGGTTCGGGCAAGGAGGACCCAATGGCTAGGGAAATAGACAGGACCATCGACGGCAACGCCAAGATCAAGGTCGTCGGCGTCGGCGGGGCCGGCGGCAACGCCGTCAACCGCATGATCAGGTCCAAGCTGCGCGGCGTCGAGTTCGTCGCCGTCAACACCGACCTGCAGGCCCTCCACAGCTCCGAGGCCCACGTCAAGCTCAACATCGGCAAGAAGCTGACCCGGGGGCTGGGCTCCGGCGGCGATCCCAACAAGGGCCAGGAGGCCGCCGAGGAGTCCCGGCAGGAGCTCACCGAGCTGCTCAAGGACTGCGACATGGTCTTCATCACCGCCGGTATGGGCGGCGGCACCGGCACCGGGGCTGCGCCCGTGGTCGCCGAGATCGCGCGCATGGCGGGGGCCCTCACCATCGGGGTGGTCACCAAGCCGTTCGCCTTCGAGGGCGCCCGCCGCAAGCAGGTCGCCGAAGACGGCCTGCAGAGCCTCCACGACAAGGTCGACACCCTGATCGTGGTACCCAACCAGCGCCTGCTGGAAGTGGTCGACAAGAAGACGCCGCTGGCCGACTCCTTCAAGATCGCGGACGACGTCCTCCGCCAGGGAGTCCAGGGCATCTCCGACCTGATCGTCTTCCCAGGCCTGATCAACCTCGACTTCGCCGACGTCAAGACGATCATGGCCGGACAGGGTGCGGCCCTGATGGGCATCGGCTTCGGCAGCGGCGACACCCGCGCGGTCGATGCTGCCAAGAACGCGATCTCGAGCCCGCTGCTGGAGACCACCATCGACGGCGCCCGCGGCATCCTCCTCAACATCACCGGCGGTCCCGACCTCACCCTGGTCGAGGTCAACGAGGCTGCCAACCTGGTCCGCGAGGCGGCCAACGCCCACGATGACAACCTGATCTTCGGCACCGTCATCGACGAGCGCCTCCAGGGCGAGGTCAAGGTGACCGTCGTCGCCACCGGCTTCAGCGCCGACCGGGTCGGCCAGATGGACGCGTTCGAGGCGTCCGACCGGACCTACGCCCCGCCGGCGCGGGAGCGCGAAGCCGCGCCCGCCACGCCCACGTTCGACAGCGACGACCTCGACATCCCGGCCTTCCTAAGGAACCGGCGCTAGCAGAAGGAACCAGGGCGCCGCTACGCGGCGCCCCGTTTCCCCCCGACCCCGAAGGGGCGCCCGGTCGTTGTCGCCTTAAGAACCGTCCTCGAAGCTTCGAGTCATCAATCGACACTTTGAAACAGACGCAGGCGCGAGCGTCTGAGCACGTCCCGACTTAGAACGCCAGGGGTGACGCGCTCTTACACCGGTGCCCTGCCGAGCGGCCCTCTGAAACCACAAGTTCCTGTGCTACGATCCGGCCGGAGCACAACATGTTGTCTTTTTCCCCCGGAGCGACGCTGCCTTGAGGTGCCCATATTGTGGTCACGAGGAGCTCAAGGTGGTCGACTCGCGCGATTCGGACACCGGTGAGGCGATCCGGCGGCGGCGCGAATGCCTGGAGTGCAACAAGCGCTTCACCACGTACGAGCGGGTCGAGAACATCCCCTTCTACGTCATCAAGAAGGACGGTCGCCGCGAGGACTTCAACCGGCAGAAGCTCTTCGACGGGCTGATGACCGCTTGCGAGAAGCGCGACATCTCGCCCTCGACGATCGAGACCGCCATCGACGAGATCGAGTCGGAGCTCAGGTCCACCGGCAAGATGGAGATCCCTTCCCGTGAGATCGGCGAGCTGGTGATGGAAAAGCTGCGCAAGCTCGATGACGTCGCCTATGTCCGCTTCGCCTCGGTTTACCGCCAGTTCCGCGACCTCACCGAGGTCAAGCGCGAGATCGACCAGCTGCTCAGCAAGCAGGGGATCAAATAAGCGGCCGAGCCCCATTGCCGGGTGCCGGCGCGACAATTGATCCCATGACCGGCTCCCTCCAGGCCACGGCTGTGATTCGCAGCCGCCTTCTCACCGACGCCGGGCTCAAGCACGGCTTCACCACCCTCTCTGCTGGAGACTTTGCCTGGCCCGCGCTACAAACGCCGGAGGGCCGGCAGCGGCTCAAGGCGCTGGGAGATGAGGTGGACTTCGATCCCGATCTGATGGTGACGGCCGACCAGGTCCACGGGTCGACTGTCGCCGTGGTCCATCTTTGCGAGAACTGCGGCCCGGGCAACCGCGTGCCCCACACCGACGGGCTGATCACCGAGGAGCCCTGGCCCCTGCTGATCACCACCGCCGACTGCTTCCCGGTGATCGTCTACGAGCCCGACGCCAAGATGGTGGCGATCGTGCACTGCGGCTGGCGCGGGACCGTCGGCGGGATCCTGCCACGCGCCGTCGCCCGGCTGATCAAGGAGAGCGGCGGTCGCGCCAGCGAGCTTCGGGCCGCCATCGGGCCGGGCATCTGCGGCGACTGCTACGAGGTCGGGGATGACGTGGTGCAGGCGGCCTTCAGGGCCGGACTCGGCAGTCAGGTGACCGCGGACGCCAACCTGGGTCGCCGCCGGTTTGACATTGGGGCGGCGCTCCAGCAGCAGCTGTTGGAGGCCAACCTTCGTGAGGCCCACGTCGACCGCGTTGGCCGCTGCAACTTCGAGGATGCCGAGCTTCCATCCTTCCGGCGAGATCGCACCGCGGTCCGGTCGGCGGCGGTGGTAGCGCTGGACGGGCCGCTGGTGGTCGCGGCCGGCCACCGACACTGACCGTCGGACCCACCGGGGACCAGGCCGCGGCGGCGAAACTGGCTTCCGTCAGGGAGCTGATCGCCGAAGCCTGCCGGCGCTCCGGGCGCGACGCCGGCGAGGTCACGCTGGTGGCAGCCAGCAAGTACGCCGACGCCGAAGGCATCAGAGCCCTGGCCCTGGCCGGGCAGGCAGTCTTCGGGGAGAACCGGGTGCAGGACGCTATGGCCAAGAGCAGATCGAAAAGCCTGGCGGGGCAGAAGATCGAGTGGCACCTGATCGGCCATCTCCAGGGCAACAAGTCGCGCGCCGCCGCCGAAACCTTCGATGTGGTGCAGTCGGTCGACAGCCTGGAGATAGCGGCGGAGCTCTCACGTCGGGCCGTGGCGCTCGGCCGCGTGGTACCAGTGTTGCTCCAGGTCAACGTCGACGAGGACCCATCAAAACACGGTTTTTACACAGGCTCACTGGCGGCTGAATTCGGGTCTCTGGTGGCGCTGGAGGGACTCAGAGTCGACGGGCTGATGACGATCGGAGCCCAGGTTGGCACCGCCGAGGCCGCCCGGCCGACGTTTGCGGCGCTGCGAGCTGCCCGCGCCCGGCTCGACGGCCTGGGCCTGGCGCCGCCGCTGCGGCATCTGTCGATGGGGATGTCGGCGGATTTCGAGGTCGCCATCGAGGAAGGCGCTACCATCGTGCGCGTGGGACGCGCTCTATTCGACGGCGAGATGAAATGAGCCTGGAAATCGTCAGGCTGGTTAGCGCTGTCATCCAGCTGTTCGTCTTCCTGATCGTTGCCCGGGCGATCGGGTCCTTCTTCATCCGCGACTGGAGCAGCGGGATCGCCCGCTTCCTGTGGGATGTCACCGAGCCGGTGCTGGCCCCGGTCCGCAGGCTGCTGCCCCCGTTTGGCGGCATCGACTTCTCGCCGCTGGTGGTGATCATCCTGCTCCAGGTGGTCAGCGGCTTCCTCCAGAACGCGGCCGTCGGCTACTGACTTTCCCCAGCTTTTCCACCGCTGCGTAAGATCCTTCGAACATGACTGAATCGCGGACCTCCGGCGCGTTTGCGCCCGTCGACAGCAAGGTCAGCTTCCCCGAGATGGAGAAGCGCGTCCGCGAGTTCTGGGAGCGGGAGGGGATCTTCCGACGCTCGATCGAGGAGCGCCCGGCGGACAAGACCTGGGTCTTCTACGAAGGCCCGCCGACGGCCAACGGGCTGCCCCATATGGGCCACGTGATCCAGCGGACGCTCAAAGACCTCTTCCCGCGGTTCCACACCATGCGTGGCTCCAGGGTGGTGCGCAAAGCCGGCTGGGACACCCATGGCCTGCCGGTGGAGATCGAGGTCGAGAAGGAGCTCGGCTTCACCAACAAGAAGCAGGTCGAGGACTATGGCATCGACGCCTTCAACAAGAAGTGCCGGGAGTCGGTGTTTCGCTACATCGACATCTGGACCGCCTTCACCCACCAGCTCGGCTTCTGGCTCGATCTCGACGACCCCTACGTCACGTACGAGAGCGCCTACACGGAGTCGGTCTGGGCCATCCTCAAGAAGACCTGGGACCGGGGCCTCCTCTACAAGGGCTACCGGGTGGTTCCCTACTGCCCGCGCTGCGCCACCCCGCTGTCCAGCCACGAGCTCTCCCTCGGATACCAGGACGACGTAAAGGACCCCAGCGTCTACCCGTTGTTCGAGCTCACCGACGAGCCGGGCACCTATTTCCTGGCCTGGACCACCACCCCGTGGACCCTGCCCGGCAACGTCGCCCTGGCCGTGGGGCCCGACATCCAATACGTCAAGGTCCAGAACGGCGACCGCAAGCTGATCCTGGCCGAGGCCCGGCTGGAGGTGCTGGAAGCGGAGTACCAGGTGCTCGAGAAGCTCCGCAGCACCGACCTGGTGGGCAAGACCTATCGGTCGCTCTACGACTACCTGGTCCCCAAAGAGCCCGCCTTCTTCGTGGTCGAAGCCAACTTCGTCTCGGTGGAGGACGGCACCGGCATCGTCCACACCGCCGCCGCCTACGGCGAGGACGACCTCAAGCTGGCCCAGGAAAAGGGGATCCCGGTGCGCCACGTCGTCGACCTCAACGGCCGCTTCCTGCCCGAGGTCGAGAAGTTCGCCGGACAGTTCGTCAAGGACGCCGACGTGCCCATCATGGTCGACCTCAGCGAGCGGGGCCTGCTCTATAAGAAGGGCACCATCCGGCACACATATCCCTTCTGCTGGCGCTGCGGGACGCCGCTCCTGTACTACGCCATGGACTCCTGGTTCATCCGGATGTCCGAGGTGCGCGAGAAGATGATCGAGGTCAATCGCGGCACCAACTGGTACCCCTCGCACATCCGCGAGGGGAGGATGGGCAACTGGCTGGAATCGCTGCAGGACTGGTCGCTCTCGAGGCTGCGCTACTGGGGCACGCCGCTTCCGATCTGGGAGTGCGAGAGCTGCGACGAGCGGCGATGCGTGGGCTCGGTGGCGGAGCTCGGGCTGAGCCTCGAGGACGACCTCCACCGGCCGTACATCGACAGGGTGACCCTTCCCTGTCCGCAGTGCGGCGCCACCATGCACCGGGTGCCCGACCTGATCGACGTCTGGTTCGACTCCGGGGCGATGCCCTTCGCCCAGTACCACCAACCGTTCGAGAACGACGACGTCTTCGCCCACCAGTACCCTGCCGACTTCATCTGCGAGGGCCTCGACCAGACTCGCGGCTGGTTCTACTCGCTGATGGCCATCGGGGTGCTGATGGCCGAGCAGAACTCATATCGCAACGTCGTCGTCAACGGCACCGTCCTCGACAAGGACGGCAAGAAGATGTCCAAGTCGGTTGGCAACGTGGTCGACCCGATTCCGGTGATCGAGCGGTACGGCGCCGATGCCGTGCGCTGGTACTTCGTCACCGCCGCCTCGATCGGCAACGACTACCGCTTCGGCGAGGATCTGATCCAGAAGGTGGCCACCGGCGTGCTCAGCACGCTCTGGCACTCGTATTCGTTCTTCGTGACATACGCCAACCTGGACGGCTTCCAGCCCGGCCAGGCCTCGCTGCCCGTCAGCGAGCGCGCCCTGATCGATCGATGGCTGGTGTCGCAGCTCAACATCTGCGTCCGCAAGGTCACCGAAGAGCTGGAGGAGTTCGATCCCACCGGATCGGCCCGTGCCATCGAGAGCTTCATCGATGACCTCTCCAACTGGTACATCCGCCGCTCGCGACGCCGCTTCTGGAAGTCGGAGTCGGACGCGGACAAGGCCAGCGCCTACCAGACCCTGCACCAGGCGCTGGTGACCACGGCCCAGCTACTGGCGCCCTTCACGCCGTTCATCGCCGACGAGCTGTTCCGCAACCTGGCCACCGGTGGCGCCGACTCGGTGCACCTGTCGGACTGGCCCGAGGTCGACGCCGGCGCGGTCGACGAGAAGCTCTCGGCGGACATGGCCCGAGCCCGGCGCATCGTCGAGATGGGCCACAAGGAGCGCGACCGGGCCAACCTCAAGGTGCGCCAGCCGCTTGCCGGCGCCACCGTGCCCGGCCCGCCGCTGGGGGACGAGCTGGAGGCGATCGTGCTGGACGAGCTCAACCTGAAGTCGCTGAGCTATGGCGACCCCGGGGGCCGCGAGGTGATCCTCGACGCCGAGCTGACCCCGGAGCTGCGGCGAGAGGGGTTGGCCCGGGAGGTGGTCCGGCGGGTCCAGGGGGCGCGCAAGGACGCCGACTACAACATCGAGGATCGGATCGAGGTGCTATACCACGCCGGCGGTGAGCTGGCCGAGGCGGTGGCGGAGTGGACTGAGCGCATCGCCGGCGAGACGCTGGCGGTGGCGCTGGACTGGTATGACGGCGGATCCGTAGACGGCTACCACCACGCCACCTTCCGCATCGGTGGCGACGAGTTCGAGATCGCCCTCAGGCGCGTCTGATAGCGTCCTGCCGAAGGTCGGCGATGGTGGGATATCCGTCCACCGCAATCAGGAGATCGGCTTCGGCGAGGATCGTCTTGAGCACGTGCACGATTCCCTCCACGCCGGCCAGCGCCGCACCGAAGGCGTAGGGGCGACCGATCCCGACGGCCGTAGCGCCCAGCGCCAGGGCCTTGACCACGTCTGAACCACTCCTGACGCCGGAGTCGAACAAGACAGGGACCTCCGGCACGGCAGCTACCACCTCAGCCAGGCTGTCGATTGCCGGCAGTCCTCCGTTCGCCTGCCGGCCGCCGTGGTTTGAAACATAGATGCCGTCAACGCCCGCATCGACCGCCCGGCGCGCATCTTCGGGGTGACAAACACCCTTCACCAGCAGCGGAAGCTTGGTCAACGAGCGCAGCCAGGCGAGATCCTCCCAGACCAGCGGCTTGCCGAACATCAGCGCCCAGGTCAGAATCGCGGCCTGGGGGTCCTCCTCGGGCGGCGCCTGCAGCCGGCTACGAAACACCGGGTCCGAGAAGTAGGACTGAAGGCAACGCCCACGGAGCTGCGGGAAGTTGGCGGTGGCGAGGTCCCGCGGACGCCAGCCGGTCACCCAGGTGTCGAGCGTCACCACGATGCCGCGATAGCCGGCACGCTCGGCGCGCTGGACCAGGCTGGCGGCAACCTCGGGGTCGGTCGGGCAGTACAACTGGAAGAACCCTGGGGTGGCCCCGTAGTTGGCGGCCACATCCTCGAGCGGGTCCTGGCTCAGGGTCGAGGCCACCATGGGCACCCCGGTTTCCGCCGCGGCCCGGGCTGTCGCCAGGTCGCCGTGGCCATCCTGGGTGCAGATCCCGATTATCCCGATCGGGCACATGAATATCGGCGTCGGCAGGGTGATCCCGAAGAGGTTGACCGACAGGTCTCGTTCGGGGACGGCGCGCAGCATCCGCGGTAGTAGCCCCCAGTGGTCGAACGCCGTCCTGTTTGCGCGCTGGGTGTTCTCGTCTCCGGCGCCCCCTGCGACGTAGGACCATATGCCTGTCGGCATCGCCAGCTCGGCCCGCCGCTCGAGCTCGGCAAAGGACATCGGCAGCGACGGCACGATACCGGACAGCCCCGCCAGGTAGACCTCGTTTTGCAGATCGCCGAAGTTGGGCATCGGGAGATGGTAGATCAAGAGGATCCGTCGGAGTTGGACCCGGGCATCATCGCCGAGCCGGTCTGACGATCGATCTGGAGCCGAATACACCGGTGTTATACTCGGCGCCTATCTCGACCTTGGGTGCTGCGCACCTACAGAGAGGTTTACGTGACTGAAGCGACTGTGGATTTGGTGAGTGCACGCCAGGAGCTGGAGGCGCAATTGGTGCGTCTTGACAGCGAGCTTGGCGAGCTCGAAAAGGGTCGAGAGAACGCCCGCCACAACGGCAAGGACGAGGTTGCCGGCTACGGCAATGGCGTTGGCGAGGCGGCCACCGAGACCTTCGAGGCCGAGCGTGACCTGGCTCTGATCGACAACCTGGAGCAGATGCGCAGCCACGTCACCGAGGCGCTGACCCGCCTCGACGAGGGCACCTACGGCCTCTGCGAGTCGTGCGGCCAGGCAATTCCGCGGGAGCGGCTCGAGGCCCTGCCCCATGCCAGCCAGTGCGTCGCCTGCAAGTCCAAAGAGCACCACTGACGCCTCGCGCCCCGTCGCGGCCAAGACAATAGCCGCCCCGGCAAGACCCGCGCGCCAGGCGCAGCTTTACCTGGTCGCGGTGGCCGCCTTCAGCCTCGACCGCATCACCAAGGCGCTGGTTCAGCGCGACCTGCAGCTGGACGTGCCCCACGCGGTGATCGGACGGATCGTGTACCTGACGCACACCCAGAACACGGGCGCCGCCTTCAGCTTCGGCGTCAGCTTCGGCACCTTCTTCATGCTCCTTGCGGCGGTGGTCAGCGCGGCCATCATCGTCTACAACCGGCGCATTCCCGCCGGCGAGATCTGGCTCCGGGTGGGCTTGGGATTGATCATGGGCGGAGCCCTGGGCAACGCCCTCGACCGCGCCGTGTCCGGCTCGGTCACCGATTTCATCGACTTGCGCTGGTGGCCGGTCTTCAACGTGGCCGACTCCTCGATCGTCGTCGGAGCCGTTATCTCGTCGCTGCGCCTGTCGGCGCGAGCCGACCCGGCACGGGGCTGAGCCGGTGACCACCGAGACCGCCCTGGTCGCGGAGGCGCCGGCCGATCGACTCGACGTTTTCCTGGCGGCGCATGGCGTGGTTCCCTCCCGCGCGGTGGCGACCCGCCTGGTGCGCGAGGGCGCGGTCCTGGTCAACGGCCGTCCGGCCCGTGCCAGCCGCTCGGTCAACACCGGAGATCGGGTCAGCGTCGCCATCCCCGATCCAACGCCGGCGGTGCCGCTGGCAGAAGACATCCCGCTGCGGGTGGTCTACGAGGACGACGACCTGATGGTGATCGACAAGGCGGCCGGCATGGTGGTCCATCCCGGCGCCGGCCAGGCCGGCGGGACGCTGGTCAACGCCCTGCTCGCCCTGCACCAGGACTGGCCGACCACGGGAGGCCCTCACCGTCCGGGTATCGTCCACCGCCTCGACAAGGGCACCAGCGGCCTGATGCTGGTGGCGCGGCACGACGCGTCCCATCGGCGCCTCAGCGCCGACCTCGCCGATCGCAAGGTCAGCCGCACCTACCGCGCCATCGCCCGGGGCAGCCTGACCGGCGAGGGGGTGGTCGACGGCGCCATCGGACGCGATCCGCGGAACCGCCAGCGGATGGCCGTCGTTGACGGCGGCCGCGCCGCGCTGACGCGGTTCACGGCCCTGGAGCCCCTCGACGGCGCCACCTATCTCGAGGTCACCCTCGGCACCGGCCGCACGCACCAGATCCGGGTCCACCTGGCGGCGATTGGCCACCCCCTGGTGGGCGACACGGTATACGGCCGCCGGCAGCCCGCCGCGGTGATCGATCGGCCGGCGCTGCACGCCTTCCGGCTGGCCTTCCGGCACCCCATCACTGGCGCGGCGATGGAGTTCGAGACGCCCCCGCCGGCGGACTTCGTCCGCGCCCTGCGCCTGCTCGAGCTGCATTGATGGCGCCTCCTGCCCGGGGCCTGCTGGTGGTGGTTTCCGGCCCCAGCGGGGTGGGCAAGGACAGCGTCCTGGAGCGCGTCTTCCATCGCGATCCAGGGCTGCGATACAGCGTCTCCTACACCACTCGCAATCCCCGCGCCGGCGAGGTCGACGGGGTCGACTACACCTTCGTCGGCGACGCCGAGTTCGATCGCATGGTGGCCGCGGGCGAATTCCTGGAGTGGGCCAACGTCCACGGTCACCGCTCCGGAACCGGCCGCCGGCGGATCGAGGAGGCGCTGGGGGCGGGGCAGGACATCGCCCTCAACATCGACGTGCAGGGCGGCACGGCGGTGCGCCGGCTGATGCCCGAGGCGCTGCTGATCTTCCTGGCGCCGCCAAGCCGAGAGGAGCTGCGGCGACGGCTGGCCGCGCGTGCCACCGAAGGCGCCGAAGAGATAGCTCGGCGGCAGGCCGATGCCGATATTGAGATGGGATACTCTGACCAGTACGACGCGGTCGTGGTCAACGACGACCTGGACCGCGCGGCGGACGAGGTGTTGGCCCTGATCAAGGAACGACGGGGGGAGAGCGCTTGAACTCACACCTGTCGCGCCGCGCCTTCAGCGGCCGTCGCGTCCTGGTGGGCGTTTGTGGCGGCGTGGCCGCTTACAAATGCGCCGACATCGTCAGCCGCCTGGTCCAGTCCGGCGCCGAGGTGCGCGTGGCGATGACGCCCGAGGCGACCCGCTTCCTGACCCCCTTGACCTTCGAAGCGCTCTCCGGGCAGCCGGTGGCCAGCGATCTCTTCGGCCGGCAGACGGCGCCCGGGCGCGAGGGGGGCGAGGTCCACATCGCGCTCTCGGATTGGCCCGAGGCGATCCTGGTCGCGCCCGCCACCGCCAACTTCATCGCCAAGCTGGCCCAAGGCCTCGCCGACGAAACCCTCAGCACCACCGTGCTGGCGTCGAACGCGCCCCTGGTCCTGGCGCCGGCAATGCACAGCCGGATGTGGAAACAGCCGGCGACCGCCGCCAACGTCGAGACGCTGCGGACCAGAGGCGTGGTCTTCGCGGGACCGATCGAGGGGCGGCTGGCCAGTGGCGACATCGGGATGGGACGCTTCGCCGAGCTCGACGACATCCTGCGGGCGGTTCGCGACGCGCTCCCGGGGGAGCGGGACATGGACGGACTCCGGGTCGTTGTCACCTCCGGAGGCACCCGGGAGCCGATCGATCCGGTCCGCTACATGGGCAACCGCTCCAGCGGCATGATGGGGCACTCGGTGGCCGCCGCCGCGGAGGCACGCGGCGCCGCCGTCACCCTGGTGACGGCTTCGGCGATGCAGGTCCCAGCCGGGGTCCTTGCTGTCCATGTGGACACCGCGGCACAGATGGGGGATGCCGTCCGAGCCGCGCTCGAGGACGCCGACTTGCTGGTGATGGCAGCGGCCGTCGCTGACTTCCGCCCGCGCCACGCCGCCGACCACAAGGTCCGCAAGGCGGAGATGAGCATCGATCTCGCGCTCGAGCAGACCGAGGACATCCTCGCTTCGCTGCCGCCACCGGGGTCGGGCCGGCGCCTGGTGCGGGTCGGCTTTGCCGCCGAGACCCATGAGGTCCTCGCCAAGGCCAACGAGAAGCTGATCGCCAAGGGCCTGGACCTGGTGGTCGCCAACGACGTTTCCGACCCCACCATCGGCATGGGCTCGACCGAGAACGAGGTGACCATCCTCGGCCGGGACGGCAGCCGCAGGGAGGTCAGCCGGGCGCCCAAGGAGGAGGTCGCCGACGCCATCCTTGACGCGGCGCTGGAGGCGCTGCGGACCAAGGACCTGGAGGAGGAGGTCTCCTGACGCCCACCGTGGACCCAGACCAGCCGGCTCCCGACGACGACCTGCCGCCGCGCCGCGCCGGCGGACCCATCACCGACTACGGAGCCGCCCTCTTCCTGTTGGTGATGTTCGTGCTGGCATTGGGGCTGATGTACCTGATCGGGCGCGGCCGCTGAGTCTCTACGCCCAGGTCGTCGTCGACCGCCGGACCGGACCGTCGCTCGAGTCCTTCACCTATGAGGTGCCCGAAGCGCTCTCCGGCGCCATCCTGGAGGGCGCCCGGGTGGTGGTTCCGTTCGGCAAGCGCACCGTCACGGGGTACGTCCTGGGGCTGAGCCCGACCTCGGATCACCCCTCGCCTCGACCGATCGAATCCCTGGCTGACGAGCCACCCCTGCTGCAGCGCTACCAGGTGGAGCTGGCGCGCTGGATAGCGGCGTACTACGCGGCGCCGCTGGCGGAGACGGTGCGGGCGATGATCCCGCCCGGAATCCGCGCCCTCAAGGCCGGCAGCAAGCGAAAGCGGGGCCCTCGGGTCGAGAGCCGTGACCGTACCCTGGCGGCCGCCCACCAGGACGTTGCCGAGGCCAAGCTGACGGCGGCGCAGGCCGCCGCCGTCGCCGCTGTCGAGGAAGCGCTCGAAGCCCGCCGTGGACGGCTGCTGCTGCACGGCGTCACCGGAAGCGGCAAGACCGAGGTCTACCTGGAGGCGATCGCCGCCTGCCTGGCGCTGGGTCGCGGCGCGATCGTGCTGGTCCCCGAGGTCTCCCTGACGCCACAGGTGACGGGACGCTTCGCGGAGCGGTTTGCGGGCGCCATCGCCGTCCTCCACAGCCGGCTGACCCCCAGCGAGAAGGCGCTCGAGTGGAACCGGCTGCGCCGGGGGGAGGCCACCGTCGCGATCGGTCCGCGGGCGGCGATCTTCGCGCCGATCCCCGACCTCGGCCTGGTGATCGTCGACGAGGAGCACTCGGTGACCTACAAACAGCTCCGCGTTCCGCGCTACCACGCTGTCGACGTCGCCCACCGGCTGGCGGAGCTGGCCGGGGCGGTGGTGCTGCTGGGGAGTGCCACCCCCAGCGTCGTCAGCTACGAGGCCCACGGTCGCGCCGAGGGCGCCTTCGATGGCGCCCGGGTCCTGGAGCTGCCGGAACGCTACGGTGGCGAGCCGCTTCCGGCGATGGAGCTAATCGACATGCGCCGCGACGACGGCTGGAGCTTCAACCGTCCGCTGGGGGAGAGGATGGTCGAGCTGTGCCGCGAGGAACTGGCCGCCGGCGGCCAGGTCATCCTCTATCTCAACCGGCGGGGGCTGGCCTGGTACGCGCGCTGCCGCAAGTGCGGCGAATCGGTCGGATGCCCCAACTGCAGCGTCTCGCTGGTGTACCACGGCGTCACCCGCACGCTCGCCTGCCATTACTGCGGCCACAGCCAGCCGCTGCCCACCAACTGCCCCAACTGCGACGCGCGCGACCTCCGCACCGTGGGGTTCGGCACCGAGCGCATCCAGGCGGAAGCCGAGCGACTCTTCCCTGGCGCCCGCACCCTGCGCCTGGACCGCGACACCGCCCGGACCCGGGACTCCTACTACGGGCTCTGGGAGGATTTCTCCCGCGGCCGGGCCGACATCCTGGTGGGGACGTCACTGGTGGCCAAGGGTTGGGACCTGCCCCGGGTCGGGCTGGTTGGTGTGGTCGATGCCGACCAGGCCCTTCAATATCCTGACTTCCGGGCCGCCGAGGACACCTTTGCCTCGCTGGTGCAGGTCGGCGGCCGCGCCCGTCGCAGCGGCTCCCGGGTGGCGGTGCAAACGATGAACCCGCACCACTACGCCATCCGGCTGGCGGTGGGACACGATTACCACGGTTTCTTCGCCGAGGAGCTGGCGGTGCGCGAGGCGCTCAACTTCCCACCCTTCTGCCGCCTGGTCGACATCACGGCGTCGGCAGCCGACGACGAGCGCGCCCGCAAGGCCGCCGGAGACTACGCCGATGCCCTGCGCCGGCACCTGGGAGAGAAGGCTCCGGGGACTGTCGTCCTGGGGCCCAGCCCGGCGTTCGTCCACCGCCTCCGGGGCGAGTACCGATGGTCGATAACGGTCAAGGCGGTCGATCTCGAGCCGGTCATGCCTTACCTCCCCGACGGGGGCAATTTCATCGTCGATGTCGACCCGCTGTAACCGACGGGCGCTCCCGTCGGCCGAACTCGGAACGACCGCGACGGAGTAACAAATCGGTCGATCGAGGTGACAATCCCCAACCCGGCTTGACCTCCGACCGTCGCATTGGTAGGGTGTGCGGCAATATCAGGCGCCTCGCGGTGGCAATTGGCCGTCGCACCCGAGCGGGAACTCAGGGATAGGCGTAGGGCTGCTGGACCACTTTTCGGAGGAACCATCCTGGGCTTGCGGACACGCTTGTTGATCGTCGCCGTGGGCGCGATCCTGGCGACCCCACTGACGCAGGCGGTTCCAGCCTCCGCTGACACCATCAGCAGCCTGATGGCTCAGCGCCAGCAGCTGCAGCAGCAGGTCAATGCCCTCGGCGGCGACAAGGCGCAGGCCACCCAGGCCCTGGTCGAGTCGCAGGCGGCGCTCCGCAACACCGAGGCCGAGGCGGCCGCCAACGCCGCCCGCCTTGCCGACCTGCAGCGCCAGCAGGAGAACCTGCAGACCAAGATCGACGCCACCAAGGTCGAGATCGACACCCAGCGGCGACTGCTGGGTGACCTGACCCGCGGCCAGTACAAGCAGCTGGGCAACAACGACTCGATCGCGGTCGTATTCTCCGCCGGCAGCTTCAGCCAGGCGGTCAACCAGGTGATGGCGGGACAGAGCGTCAGCCGCCGGATCTCGGACGTGGCCAAGAAGCTCAAGGCGGACGAGCAGGCCGAGACAGCGATGGCCAAGGAGCTCGCCGCCAAGCGGGCCCTTGCCGACCAGGTCCAGGCTCAGCTGGCGCAGGAGAACGGCCGGCTCCTGGTCCAGGTGGCGCAGAACGACGCCGCTGTCAACAAGCTCGACGGCCAGTCCAGGAGCCTGCTTGCCCAGATCGCAGCGATCAACGCCAAGATCGCCGCCATCCAGGCTGCGTCACGGTTCTCTTCCGGCAGCGGCTCGGGCGGCGGGGGCGGCTCCTGCGGCAACCACTTCGACTACGGCTACTGCACCTGGTACGTCGCCAATCGCCGCTGCATCCCCTGGTTCGGCAACGCCTGGGAGTGGTATGGCCAGGCCCAGTCGTACGGCTACCCGGTCGGCAACCAGGCCCGCGTCGGCGCGGTCGCAGTCTGGAACCAGAGCATGGGCGGCGGCTACGGCCACGTCGCCTATGTCGAGAGCGTCCAGGGTGACGGTTTCACGGTCTCGGAGATGAACTACACGGCCTGGGGCCGGGTCGATACCCGCTTCGTCCCGTACTCAAACCCAGGACCACTGACCGGCTTCATCTACGGCAAATAGCCCGGGCCGGCGGGCGGGCACCCAGATTCAGGGTCGTATTCAACCACCCTCTCGTAAGATTTAGTCATGGTTCGTGAAATCGTGGTCGTGGAGGATCCGCGCCTGCGCACCAAGTGCCCGCGGGTGCCCAAGGTCGACGACTCCACCCGGAGGCTGATCGACGACATGGTCGACACCATGCGCGACGCGCCCGGCATCGGCCTGGCGGCGCCGCAGGTCGGCGTCCTGCTGCGGGTCATCGTCTGCGAGGTCGACGAGCACCTCCACGCCCTGGTCAACCCCGAGATCGTGCGGGCGGAGGGCGAGCAGGTCGGCGACGAGGGCTGCCTCTCGATCCCCGGCTACGTAGGCGAGGTCAAGCGCTTCGAGCGGGTGGTGGTCAAGGCAAAGAACCGCGCCGGCAAGGAAGTCCGGGTGCGCGCCGAGGGGCTGCTGGCCCGCTGCCTCCAGCACGAGATCGACCACATCGACGGCATCCTTTTCACCGACCGGCTGACCAACCCCGACACCCTGCGCAAGGTCGCGCCCGAGGACGCCGGCGAGGCGGTCGCGGGGCCGGCCGCGGCCGAGGCGGTCGGCGTCGGAGCGGCGGGGACCGCCTCCGGCGCGGTCGGCGCCGAAGCGGCGGCGGTCTAGCCTTCACCTTCGGGGCCGGAGAAGGCCCGATGCGCGTCGTCTTCATGGGAACTCCCGAGTTCGCGGTGCCACCGCTGCGGGCGCTGCTCGACCACCACGACGTCGCCCTGGTGGTCAGCCAGCCGGATCGCCCAGCGGGCCGAGGCATGAGCCTTCGCCGCTCGCCCGCCGCCGAGCTGGCCGAATCGGAAGGCGTGGATCTGGAGCTGCCGGGATCGCTCCGCGGCCCCGAGATGTTGCAGCGGGTCAAGGCCGCCCATCCCGACCTGCTGGTGGTGGCGGCCTACGGCAGGATCCTGCCGGCCCCGATGCTGGAGGCTGCCCCGCTGGGTGCCATCAATGTCCATGCCTCGCTTTTGCCGCGGTGGCGCGGCGCGTCCCCGATCGCCGGCGCCATCCTAGCCGGCGACGAAACGACCGGGGTCAGCATCATGCGGATGGAGGAGGGCCTGGACACCGGCCCGGTGCTGCTGCAGCGACCGGCGCAGATCGAGCCCACCGCTACCACCGGCGAGCTGACGCAACTCCTGGCGCTGCTTGGCGCCGGCGCCCTGCTCGAGGGTCTGGAGTCGATCGCGGCGGGCACGGCGGTCTTCACCCCCCAGGACCAGCTCGGCGCTACGCCCACGGTTTCGCCCCTGGTCCAGAAATCGGACGGCGACCTGGAGTGGTCCTTGCCCGCGACCCGGATCGAGCGAGCGATCCGCGCCTACGATCCCTGGCCCGGCGTTCGGCTGCGCCTCGACGGGGAGCGCGTCCGGGTGCGCAAGGCGCGGGTGATGCCGCCTTGGACGGCAACCGGCTCCGGAGGGGCCCCGGGGGAGGTGCTCGAGGTGGGGCCGGCGGGCCTCACGGTGCAGACCGGGGATGGGCCGCTCCTGCTCGAGGTGGTGCAGGCACCGGGCAAGCGAGCCATGCCCGCGGCCGAGTACGCGCGAGGCAGGCGCGGCCTGGTAGGGCGCGATGGCTGAGGGCGAGCTCACGATCGCCAACAACAGGGCAGCCTTTCACGAGTACTTCGTGCTCGACAGGGTGGAGGCGGGCCTGGCCCTGTTGGGCACCGAGGTCAAGTCGATCCGCGAGGGCAAGGTCAACATCAAGGACGGCTTCATCCGGATCGAAGGCGGTCAGGCGTTCCTGGAGAACGTGCACATTCAGCCCTGGGAGGCGGGCAACCGGCAGAACCATGAGCCCACGCGGAGCCGGCGGCTGCTGATGCACAAGCGCGAGATCATCGAGCTCTACAGCAAGGTGCGCGAGCAGGGGCTCACGATCGTGCCGCTGCGCCTCTACTTCCGCGGCGGCAAGGCAAAGATCGAAGTCGCGCTCGTCAAGGGCAAGAAGTCGTGGGACAAGCGGCAGGCCATCGCCGAGCGCGACGCCAAGCGCGAGATGCAGCGCGCCGTCCGTCGCGACAGCCGCTGACGCTTCGGGGTATTGCCGGCTAGTGGGGTTTCCCGGCGCGCTCGGGCTTCTGGGCGGGGAGGAGATGAGGCCGCCGTGCGAGGCCTTCGACCGCGCTCTGATCTCCGCCGCCGGTGAGCCTGACGTGGTCAACGTCGTCCCCACCGCGCTGGCGCGCAACGGCTCCGTGAGCGCGGCCATGCGCCTGGCCCGGAGCTACTTCAGCGGCAGGCTGGGCCTGGAGGTCCGCCAGGTGGCGCTGCTTGGCCGCAAAGACGCCTCGCGGCCGGAGGTGGTGAAGCAGCTCCGCCGGTCGCCGCTGACGTACCTGCTCGGCGGCGACCCCGGGCACCTTCTCGACAGCCTGCTGGGGACACCCGCCTGGGAGGCCATCCGGGCGGCGCTGAGAGAGGGGTCGGCGCTGGCCGGCAGCAGCGCGGGGGCGATGGTCGCCGGCGAAACCCTGCTGCTTCGCAGCCCCAACCCCCGGCCCGAGGCTCGCCACGGCCGGCGGGCGCTGGCGCTGCTGCCTGGAGTGGTCCTGATCCCGCACCTGCACCGCTTCGGTGAGCGCTGGCTGGAGGCGGCTCGGCGCGAAGCCCGGGGCCGCGACATCCTCGGCCTCGACGAGTCGACGGGCATCGTCTACTCAGCCGGCTGGACCGTTCACGGCCCCGGTGAGGCCAGGCTCTGGCGCAAGGGTGCTGAGCCGCCGCGGGTGCTCACTGATGGGGCCCGGCTTCGCTGGCGGTCGCCCGTCGCCATGGCCGCCGCGCGGGGACGGATCGGCCCGGCGGTTTCGGATTCCTGAACCGCGGTTTGATCTGACCCCTCTCGTGGTGTAATCAGGACATGGCCGTCGCAAGCAAGGATCAGAGCCGGTTGGTACGGGCAGCCGCGAGGCTGCTCGGCGTGCGGCGGGGCGCATCTATTGAGGACATCGTTCAGGCCCGGCGAGTGCAGGCCAAGATGTGGCACCCCGACATCAACCCGGAGTCCGGCTCGGCTGAGCGGATGGGGCAGATCAACGCGGCGACCGATCTCCTCTGCGACTACATCCGCCGGGGCGGTGTCATCTCCGGCATGCCGGCCCCCGCGGGTCAGCCCCGCCGCCCAGCGACTCCGGCAGCCGCCAGGCCGAGGGTCTTCGAGGTTCGGTTCGAGCCCGAGGTCAGCGTCCCGATCTCCTCGCCGGACCGGCACGCCCGGCTCGAGATCGACGAGATCGATGCTCTCGCCGGGGGCATGCGGATGGTGCGCTTCGTCCGCCGCGAGCCGGGTCGATGCCAGGCCTGCGCCGGGTTGGGGGCGGCGCCGTCCGGGCCCAAGCGGGTCTGCCCCGACTGCGACGGTCGGAACTGGGCCTGCACCACCTGCTCGGGCAGGGGCTGGCTCCATCTCCGTCCGGGGTCCTGCCGGCACTGCGGCGGCTCCGGCGCGGCGCTGGTCGAGCGCAGCGTCCTGCTCAAGCTGCCCGCGGGAATCAGGGAGGTACGACGCACCATGGTCCCCGGCTGGGGCGACATCGACGACGAGGGCAAAGCCGCCAACCTCTGGGTCGACCTGGTGCCGACTCCGACGGTGGTGCAGTCAGCGCCCTGGCGCTTTGACTACTTCGGCCACAACTGGCCGCCACCGGAGGGTCGCACCGAGGGGGAGTGGCTGGCGATCTCGAACTCGCCCCTCCCGGACGAGGAGATGCGTGAGCTGGGATTCTGGCGCGACCAGAAGTCCTCGGAGTGGGTCCGGCAGGCGCCCTCGGATGGGTCCCAGGGGATCATCGAGCTGATCCGGCAGCGCCAGTTCTTCGTGCCCCAGCTTTCTTCCTGACTTTTACGTCAGGATTTGAACGGGTTCCCGGTGCAAGTTTCAGGTAACAGCCTCGTTACATGATCGATGGCAAAAGGTCCTTTCGGGCACCATCGCAGGGATTTTTACTCAAGTCATAGGGGCAGTTTTATGTATACTGCCATTGTTGGGTGACAACCCGATACAGATAGCCTCGAAGATCCGGAATGGGGATCCGGAGAAGTAAATAGGCTCGGAAGACCAAAGGCAAAACCGCCGTCGATCCTGCGTTCCAGCAGGTCTAATCGCAGCGAGGGAGGACGGTTGTGGGGTTTCGCCACACCGTTCTTGGAGGGATTGAAGTGCTCAAGGCTCGTATCAGTCAAGTGATAGCTGCCGGCTTCTCGGCCGCGGCTGTCCTGATGTTCTCGGTGCCGACGCCGGCGTCGGCTGCCGTACCTGGATCAGCAGAAGGCGACTCATATGCCGCCTATGGCCAGGTCGAAGTCCTCGGATCAGGGCCGTTCCTGGTAGGGCCGATTCAGCCCGCCCGAGCGTCGCTTCCTCCTGGCAGCGATCCGCAGAGCGCCGCTTCTGGCGCCCTGAACTTTGTCGATCCGACAAACCCGTTGATCCACAACGTCAACGTGCTCGATGACAACGCCAAGGCGACATTGAGCTCGACGCCGATCAACTGCTGGAGGCCGACAGTGACCGAACCGGTGGTAACCCCGCCGTTCAACGACGGTCCTCTGACTGGGGGTAACGGCTGCTCCCACATAGCCGACGTGGGGATCATTCCGCAGGGCACTCCACCGGCGAAGGTTGTCGACCTGGTCTCAGCGGCGGTGATCGACGTCCAGTCGACCACGCAGAGTTGCACCGCGACTCCAACCGGCGCTGCCAACTTCGTCGACCTCGAGATCGAAGGCAACGCGATAAACCTCGGGCCGGTTCCACCGAATACGGTGATCTCCATTCCCGGGCTCGCGACCATCATCCTCAACGAGCAGATCTACGACAACCATGGCCACGGCCTCACGGTCAACGGCGTCCACGTATTCCTCAGCTCGGGCCTGTCGGCGCTGGCTGGGGCGGACGTGATCCTGGCCCATGCCCACAGCCAGGCTTTCTGCTCGGACACCAGCACCACCGACACCGGTAAGCTGCCGTGCCTCGGTGGCACGCCGTGCCCTCGCCCGATCGTCAACAAGACCGACAGCACCAAGCACGCCAACCCGGGCGAGACAGTGGTCTACACCGTCAACATCGACCCCAACACCTGCCCGGTCACCAGCGTGACCGACACCCTGCCGCTTGACTTCCATTACGTCAGCTCCAGCGGCAACCTGGGGTCGCCTCTGATCAGCACCCTGCCTGACGGTCAGACGCAGCTGTTCTGGTTCAATGGCGGAGCGCCATTCGCGAACGCGCCTGCGGAGACCATTACGGTGACCATTGATCCCAATGCACCGGCAGGCCAGTACATCAACGTGATCACCGGCACATCGGACTGCGGGTCCTTCGCCGGTACCGACATCACGGGTCTGTTCACCGGTCCACCGGCCAACCAGGGCGGCAACCCGGGCATCATCGTGCCCCGGTCGGCCCCGCCAGCCGCGCCCCAGAGCCCCGCTTCGGGCACACAGGCCGCAGCCACCCTGCTTCCGTTCACAAGCACGGCGGCAGTCGACCAGTCGGGACCGGTCTGGGTTGGATTGTTCTTCCTTGGCCTGGCTCTGACCTGGATGGCAGGTATGGGCCTGGTGAGGGCGAAGCAAGACAACTGATCAGGTAACAAGTCGTTTCCCATCGGGGGTCGCCGGTTCGCCGGCGGCCCCCGATCTCGTTAGCCGGTCGGGCAGTAGCCACACCGCGGGGTCAAGCTGGGTGATGTGGTCGGTTGAGCGGAGCTGTTCAGCCAGTACCAACCCCGGGCTCTTCGGAGGGGGTGGTGGTGGAGGCGGCGGCAATCGAAGCCGCGTCCGAAACAGCGTCCCACGAGACCTCTACGAGCGTAGACCGGATTTGATCTCGCCTCGAGCCTGCCTCCGGACGGGCTAGCTCATGGCCAGCGACCCTTTGAGGTCCCCGTTTGGGCGGTCACGATTCCCGCGCGGGCAAGCCCTGTATTTGTGGTCCTTCCTCCTTACCAGGACGCTCGGGAGGAGGACCCCGGGCTTAGAGCCCGGACCTAACCTCTACCGCTTACGCGGCGAAGGCGAGGCTCTGCGTGTTTTTCGCAGTTATGTTTTTTGCCCGTTTTAGGAGCCAGGCGCTCCGCTCGCAATCCCGTAAACCACTGCCCCGTCGAAACCTGGCGCCCCCACGAGGCCGCACTCTGCGGTAGGGGGACTATACCCCGCCTCGCCGTCTTCCGAATCGGCTCGCCCATCCGATTGTGACTGTTAGCCTTGAGTTCGCATGAGCATCAGGAACTGCGCGAGACTGCTGGACAGGCCGGGTCTCTATGTCATCTCGGGGGACCAAGCGCCCGAACGCCAGGCCGACATCCTCTGCATGGCGATCGACGGAGGCGCGGTCCTGGTGCAGCTGCGCAACAAATCCGCGCCGCCAGGCGATCTCCTCGCGGCTGCGGTGCGTGTTCGGGCCCACGCCCACGCCCACGGCGCCCTCTTGGTGGTCAACGACCATCTCGACCTGGCCATCGCAGCCGGCGCCGACGGTGTGCACCTCGGTCAGGATGACCTCGCCGTTGCTCAGGCCCGCGACCGCTGGAGCGGCCTCGTCGGCCAATCGACCCACAGCGTTGCCCAGGCCATCATCGCCCAGGAGGCCGGCGTTGACTACATCGGCGTCGGCCCGGTGTACGAGACGCCCACCAAGCCCGGCCGTGCCGCCGTCGGCCTGGGGCTGCTGGCCGAGGTAAAGGCCTCCGTCTCGCTGCCCTGGTTCGCGATCGGCGGCATCGACGGCGCCAACATCGACCAGGTGATCGCCGCCGGCGCCTCTCGGGTGGCGGTGGTGCGGGCGGTGTGCGACGCGCCCGACCCGGCGGCCGCCGCCCGCGGGTTGCTCGATCAGCTGGCGGCTCCCGCGGCTGTGACGCGATGACTACGCCGGCAACCGCGACCATGACGGTCAACGGCGATCCCATGACTTTGGGCGAGCTCAGGACCGTGGGCGAATTGCTGGGGCGCCTCAAGATCGTTCCCGAGCGCGTCGTGGTGGAGCTCAACGGCGTCATATACCGGCGCGGCGAGGGCCTCGATCAGCCCCTGGGCGCCGGCGACGTGGTCGAGATCGTCCAGTTCGTAGGGGGCGGTTGATGCCGGAGAGGGCCTGATGGCGACCCAGGTCGAAGCCCCCGCCGACCCCCTGGTGATCGGCGGCGTCAGCCTTAGCTCGCGGCTGATCCACGGCACCGGCAAGTTCACCGGCAATTCGGTGCTGGCGGAATGCCTGCGCCAGGCCGAGCCGAGCATGATCACCCTGGCGGTCCGCCGTCTCGGCCTCCAGGGCGACGGCCAGTCCGAGCTGGCGGACATCGACCTGAGCAGCTTCACACTGCTGCCCAACACCGCCGGCGCCACCACCGTCGATCAGGCGGTGCGGCTGGCACGGCTGGGACGCGCCGCGGGACTGTCCGACTTCATCAAGGTGGAGGTGATCGGGGACGACGAGACGCTGCTGCCGGACCCGGGCGCGACCCTTGAGGCGACCAAGCAGCTGGTGGCCGACGGCTTCACCGTCCTGCCGTACAGCAGTGATGACGTGGTCCAGGCGATCCGCCTCGAAGAGGCGGGCGCCGCGGCGGTCATGCCTCTGGCAGCCCCCATCGGGACGACCATGGGCGTGCTCAACCCCACCAACATCAGGCTGATCATCAAGAAGCTCGGCTGCCCGGTGATCGTCGACGCCGGCCTGGGCGTGCCCTCGGACGCCGCCCGGTGCATGGAGTGGGGGGCCGCCGGCGTGCTTGTCAACACCGCCATCGCGAGCGCCCAGGATCCTCCCCAGATGGCGCGGGCGTTCGCCGAGGCGGTGGTCGCCGGGCGGCGTGCCCACCTCGCCGGGCGGGCGGAGATCAGCCTCCAGGCGCTGGCCTCCAGTCCAACCGAGGGCATCCCCGGGACGTGACCGCCACCGGACCGGTGGTGGGGGATGCCGGCGAGCTGGAGCTGCTGCGGCTGCTGCAGCCGCACCTGGCGAGCGCCGGCGAGCGGCTGCTGGTCCCGGCCGGCGACGACGGCGCGGTCTGGCGGCCGGCGGCGGGCAAGGCGGTGGTGACCACTACCGACAGCCTGGTCGAGGACGTGCACTTCTATCGTGCTGACGGCGACGCCGGGTTCTATCGCGATCTCGGCTGGAAGCTGCTGGCGGTGTCGCTCAGCGATATCGCCGCCATGGGCGCCGAGCCGGGCCCCAGCTTCTTCGCTCTCACCCTCCCGGGGGATTGGCCCGTAGGCGACCTGGAGGCCCTCTACGACGGGCTGTCCGACTGCGCCGCGCGATGGGGCACCGACCTCGCCGGCGGCAACCTCAGCGCCGGCCGGGTCGCGGTGCTCACCAGCGTCTGCCTCGGCGAGGTCGCGGCCGACCGGGTGCTTCGACGAGCGGACGCGGAGCCGGGGTGGAGCATGGCGGTGACCGGCCGGCTGGGAGGCGCTTCCGCTGCCCTGCGGGTACTGCACGATCCCGAATCGGAGGCGGCTCGAACCGCCGCTCCCGAGCAGGTCGCCCGGTGGCGGGCCCGGCTGCGGCGACCACTGCCGCGCCTGGCGGAGGCACAGGCGCTGGTGGATGCCGGCATCCGCGTCAGCCTGGACGTCAGCGACGGCGTCTTCCTGGACGCGCGAAGGCTGCTGCGCGAGGGGCTGGGTCTGCTCATCGATCTCGATGGCCTGCCGCTGGAGGATGGCGTTCGCGAGGCCTTCCCCGACGCCTGGTTGGAGGTGACGGGAGGCGGCGAGGATTACGAGCTGCTGTTTGCCGGTCCGGCCGATGTCGTGGAGGCCGCCTGCGCCGGGGTCGAGGCGCTTGGGACCGAGGCGCGAGTCATCGGTCGCTTTGATCGCGGGCAGGGGCTGCGGCTGTCGGGAGCGGACGCGGCCGACGCCCTCGCGCCGGATGTAGGGCACCGCCACTTCGGCGCCGCCCGATGAGCCTGCACGCCGTGTCCAGCAGACTGGTCGCCCGGTCGGCGGCCGAGACCGAGTCTGCCGGCCGACGGCTCGGCGAGGTCGCAGCGGCCGGAGACGTGCTGCTGCTGGATGGGCCTCTGGGCGCCGGCAAGACGGTGCTGGTGCGAGGCATCGCTGCCGGCCTGGGCTGGGATGGAGAGGTTGGCAGTCCCACCTTCGTGCTGGTACGCCAGTACCCGGGCCGGCTGGAGCTGGTCCATGCCGATCTCTACCGGCTGGAGGATCGCCAGGAGATCGACGACCTCGGCCTGCTCGACCTGTCGGCAGGCGGAGTGCTGGCCGTGGAGTGGGCGGACCGGGCACCGTGGCTGGCGATCGACGGCACGGCCAGGTTGTCCCTCCTGCCCGGGGGTGCCGAAGACGAGCGGGTGCTCTCGATGGTCGGTGGTGAGCCCCGGCTGCATGAGGCGCTTGGCGGCGCCCTGAGCCCATGATCCTTGCGCTCGACACCTCGGGCGGCGAGCTGCTCCTGGCGCTGATCGACGGCGAGCGCATGGTGACCGGCATGGCGCGGCGCGGAACCCGGCACCAGGACCACGTTCTCGAGGCCATCGCCGAGGTTGCCGGGGGCCGACTTGGCGACATCGACGCCATCGCGGTGGCTCGCGGACCCGGATCACACACCGGCCTCCGCGTAGGGCTGTCGGCGGCGGCGGGCCTGGCATACACGCGGCGCCTTCACATCTATCCGATCTCGAGCCTCGATATCGCGGCGCAGCGGGCGCCCGACGGCCACGGCCTGGTCACGGCGATGGTGGTCGCCGGGCGGGGCCGGGTCTTCGCGCAGGACTACGAGAGAGATGGCAGCCAACGCCGGCCTCGCGGCGACCGGGCGCTGCTGCGCATCGAGGATGCCGGAAATGGAGGCCGCCACCCGTCCGCGGAGCCGGACCTGATGGAGACCATCGCTCCGGGATCCGCTGCTGAGATGCGCGGCGGCGCCGAGGCCCTTGCCGCCGCCGTGATCCAGGTGGCGGACGGCGTCGAGGGGGTGAACTATGATCAGCTTAAAGGCGACTACGGAGAGCCCCCAGAGTGATGCAGCTTCGGCAACGCACCTTTATCGAGGAGATGACCCTCGATGACATCCCGGCGGTCCAGGAGATCGAAAAAGAGATCTTCCTGACGCCGTGGCCGCGCAACGCCTACCGTCGCGAGCTGTCGCAGAACCAGCTGGCCAGTTACATCGTGCTCCGCGAAGCCGACGAGATCGTGGGCTATGCGGGCCTGTGGAAGATGCACGATGAGGCCCACATAACGACCGTCGGCGTGCGCCGCAGCGACCAGGGCAAGGGCTACGGAATGGCGCTGATGCTGGCCCTGATCCAGCGGGCCTACGAGCTGGAGTCGCGCTGGATGACGCTCGAGGTCCGAGCCTCGAATTACGGCGCCATCGCGCTGTACGAGAAGCTGGGGTTCAAGGTCATCGGCCGGCGACGAGGCTACTACACCGACGACGGCGAGGACGCAGTGGTGATGTGGTCGGACTCGCTCCTGTCGCCCGCGTTTCGGGACCGCTACCAGGAGCTGCGCAACCGCGCCGGCCAAGCCGTCGCCTTCGATGATCACGCTGGGGATTGAGACCAGCTGCGACGAGACCTCGGCGGCGCTGGTTGAAGATGGCACGAGGATCCTCAGCAACGTAGTCAGCTCGCAGGTCCGGCTGCATTCCCGCTACGGCGGGGTGGTCCCCGAGCTGGCGGCGCGGTCGCACCTGGAGCGGCTGCCGCTGGTGGTCGACGAGGCCTTCGAGCGCGGCGGCAAGAGCATGCGCGACGTCGACCTGGTCGCGGTCACCCGCGGACCGGGGCTCGTCGGGGCGCTGCTGGTGGGGGTTGGCTTCGCCCAGGGCCTGGCTCTCGACCGCGGCTTGCCGCTGGTGGGAGTCAGCCATCTCGACGGCCACATCCATTCGGCACTGCTCCAGTCCGGCACGGTTCGGTTGCCGCTGCTGACGCTGGTCGTCTCGGGGGGTCACACCGAGCTGGTGGTGCTGAGGCAGGACGGCTCCCACGAGGTCCTCGGCCGCACGCTGGACGACGCCGCCGGGGAGGCCTTCGACAAGGTCGCGCGGCTGCTCGGGCTGGGCTACCCTGGCGGGCCCGAGGTCGACCGCCTGGCCGCCACCGTCGACCGGAAGCAGGCCGGTCGCGAGTTTCCGCTACCCGCGATCAAGGTCGACGGCCTCGACTTCAGCTTCAGCGGCATCAAGACGTCTGTTCGATACGCCCTGGAGCGCCACCTTGGTCTGGTCCAGGGCGCCGGGCTCGACAGCGATCAGTCGTCGGCGCTTGACCCGGGCTATGTTGCTGCAGCGTGCGCCAGTTTCCAGGCGCGCGTCATCGAGCATCTGGTCGACCGGCTGCGGGCCGCGATTGAGCTGGCCGGTCCGGCGTCTGTCGCCCTTGCCGGCGGCGTCGCCAGCAACAAGGAGCTTCGCGCCGCCGCCGCGGACGCCGTCGGATCGGGCGTGGAGCTGGTGGTCCCGGCGCCCGAGCTGTGCACCGATAACGCTGCCATGATCGCCGCCGCGGGGTGGCATCTCTGGCGTGCCGGCAGGGGAGCCAGCCTCGAAGTCGACCCGGGGCTCAGGCTGGCGGGGTAGATTCCGCCAGAAGTTGCGATGGGCTCGGGCCTGGCGCTACCATTAGCACTCCAGAGTATCGAGTGCTAACCGGCCCGCCGGACCGGTCTTGAGGAGGAATCTTGCCCATGAATCTGCGCCCACTCGCCGATCGCGTCGTCGTCCGTCCGCTGGAGCGGGAGGAGATGACGAAGAGCGGCATCGTACTGCCTGACACCGCCAAGGAGAAGCCCCAGGAGGGTCTCGTCGAGGCCGTCGGCAACGGCCGTCTGAACGAGAACACCGGCAAGCGCGAGCCAGTCGACCTGGCCGTGGGCGACCGCGTGATCTACTCCAAGTACGCCGGCAACGAGGTCAAGCTCGAGGACGAGGATTACCTGATTCTCAGCGAGAAGGACATCCTCGCCGTCGTCGCCACCAACGGCAAGAAGAAGTAGTCGCGGGCGTCCAAAAATCAGAGCGCGGCGCCGCGCACAGTCGCGACGCCTTACGGATCCGAAGACTAGGTAGGTGAACGATGCCGAAACAGCTTCTTTTTGACGAGCATGCTCGCGAGCACCTGCGCGCCGGCGCCGCTCAACTGGCCGATGTTGTCCGCATAACCCTTGGGCCCAAGGGGCGAAACGTCGTGCTCGACAAGAAGTTCGGCAGCCCCGTCATCACCAACGACGGGGTCACCATCGCCCGTGAGATCGAGCTCGAAGACAGCTTCGAGAACATGGGCGCGCAGCTGGTCAAGGAGGTCGCGACCAAGACAAACGACATCGCCGGAGACGGCACCACCACCAGCGTAGTGCTGGCCTACGCGATGATCGTCGAGGGGCTGCACATGGTCGCTGCTGGCGCCAACCCGATGGTGCTCAAGGACGGCATCGAGCAGGCCACCGCCCGGGTGGTCGACCGGATCAAGGAGCTTGCGACACCCGTCAAGGGTCGCGACGAGGTGGCCCAGGTGGCCGCCATCGCGGCGCGCGACGAGGAGATCGGCGACCTCATCGCCGACGCCATGGACCGGGTCGGCCGCGACGGCGTGATCGAGGTCGAGGAGAGCCAGACGTTCGGTAACGAGATCGAGGTCGTCGAGGGGATGCAGTTCGACCGCGGCTACATCAGCGCCTACTTCGTCACCGACCAGGACGCCATGGAAGCGCAGCTGGACAACCCTTTGATCCTGATCACCGACAAGAAGGTCTCGGCGGTCGCCGACATCTTGCCGGTGCTGGAGAAGGTGATGCAGGCGGGACGTCCACTGCTGATCATCTCCGAGGACATGGAGGGCGAGGCGCTGGCCACCCTGGTGGTCAACAAGCTGCGCGGCACCTTCACGGCGATCGCCGTCAAAGCGCCCGGTTTCGGCGATCGACGCAAGGCAATGCTCGAGGACATCGCCATCCTCACAGGAGCCCAGGTGATCACCGAGGACATCGGGCTGCGGCTCGAGGACACCGAGCTGGACAAGCTCGGCAGCGCCCGCCGGGTGACCATCGACAAGGACTCGACCACCATCGTCGAGGGTGGCGGCGGCAACCTCGAGATCGAAGGCCGGGTCGCCGACCTGCGCCGGCAGATCGAGGACACCGACAGCGACTGGGACCGCGAGAAGCTGCAGGAGCGCATCGCCAAGCTGGCCGGAGGAGTCGCTGTGATCAAGGTCGGCGCGCCCACCGAGACCGAGCTCAAGGAGCGCAAGGACCGGCTCCAGGACGCCCTCTCGGCTACCCGGGCGGCCAACGAGGAGGGCATCGTGCCCGGCGGTGGCACGGTGCTGGTCAGGGCCCAGTCGGCCCTCGACGGCCTCAAGCTCGAGGGCGACCGGGGTGTCGGCGTGGCGATCGTGCGGCGGGCGCTGGAGGCGCCGCTGCGCCAGATCGCCGTCAACGCCGGAGCCGAGGGTTCGGTTGTGGTCGAGAAGGTCGCTGCTGCCAAGGGCGCTACCGGCTACAACGCCGCCGCCGGCAAATACGAAGACATGCTCAAGGCGGGCATCGTCGACCCCGCCAAGGTCACCCGCATCGCGCTGCAGAACGCCGCCAGCATCGCCGGCATCCTGCTCACCACCGAGACGCTGGTCTCCGACGCTCCCGAGGAGGCTGCCGCCTCGTTCGGCGGCGACGGCCACGACCACGGGGGGATGGGAGACATGGGCATGGGCGGCATGGGTGGCATGGGTGGGATGGGCGACATGGGAGGCATGGACTTCTAGTCGGAGCTGCTGGGCGGCACATCCGAGCGTCGAGGGCTTCGCCCGCTACGCGGGTCTGCGCGCCTCGCTCACCTACTTTCCTTAGGCTCGCTCCGGTGCTCGACCCTCTCCTTCGCCTGTGCCACCGAGCAGCCCCTCAATGCGCTGGCTCTACCGGCGATCTGCGGGTAACACTCAGCGGCCTTGGCGACGGCCGTTCCTAGAATCTATCGGTGAGTGCCCTCGACACCGCCGAGCTGGCGGCCATCCTCAATCCGCCCCAGCTGAAGGCGGTCACCGCGCCAGATGGGCCGCTGCTAGTGTTCGCCGGCGCCGGCAGCGGCAAGACCAGGGTGCTGACCTATCGCATCGCCCACCTGATCCAGTCGGGCCGCGCGTTTCCCGACCAAATCCTCGCCGTCACATTCACCAACAAGGCGGCTCGCGAGATGCGCTCCCGGATCGAAGAGCTGGTCGGTCCGGGGCAGGCGCCGCCCTGGATGGGCACCTTCCACTCCATCTGCGGCCGCATCCTCCGTCGCGACGGGCACCTGATCGGGATCAACCGCAGCTACGTCATATACGACGAGGCCGACCGGCTGGCGGCGGTGAAGCGGGCGATGCAGTCGCTCCGCCTCGACGAGAAGAAGTTCCCACCGCAGGCCGTCGCCGGCCGGATCTCCCACGCCAAGAACGAGCTGCTGGGCCCGGCCGAGTTCGCCGCCCAGGCCGAGGACTACTTCTCCGAGGTCGTCGGCCGGGTCTACGAGCCCTACGACAAGGTCCTGCGCTCCGCCGACGCGCTCGACTTCGACGACATGCTGCTGCTCACGGCGCGGCTGTTCCGCGAGGACGCTTCGGCGCTGCAGAAGTGGCAGAACCGCTTCCGCCACATCCTCGTCGACGAGTACCAGGACACCAACAAGGTCCAGTACGTGCTGATCCAGCTGCTGGCGGAGCAGCACCGCAACCTGTGCGTGGTCGGCGACGACGACCAGTCGATCTACAGCTTCCGTGGCGCCGACGTGCGCAACATCCTCAGCTTCGAGCGCGACTTCCCCGAGGCCACCATCGTCAAGCTGGAGCAGAACTACCGCTCCACCCAGCACATCCTCGACGCCGCCCACGCCGTCATCAAAGGCGTCCCCGATCGCGCCGAGAAGCAGCTCTGGACCGAGGCCGGCGCCGGCGAGAAAGTCTTCCTGGGGCAGGTCTATGACGAGCAGGAGGAGGCGCTGGCCGTCGTCAGCGAGGTCGGCCGGCTGCTCCACCAGGAGGAGATGGCCCTCAACGACATCGCCGTGCTGTACCGCACCAACGCCCAGTCGCGGGCGCTGGAGGAGGTCATGGTGCGGCAGAACGTGCCCTACAAGCTGGTCGGCGGGGTTCGCTTCTACGAACGGCGCGAGATCAAGGACGCGCTGGCGTACCTGCGGCTGATCTTCAACCCGGCCGACGTGGTGGCGTTCCGGCGGATCGTCAACCTGCCCCGCCGCAAGATCGGCGACAAGACCATCTCGGTGATCGAGGCCGCCGCCGCCAGCCGGGGCGTCGCGGTGGGGGAGGTGATCCGCGAGCCCTCGACGATCGCCGGCATCGGCAGCGCCGGTGCCGCGGCGCTGGCGGAGTTTCGCGACATCATCGACGGGCTGCGCGCCGACCTCGTCGAGAAGCCGCTGCAGGAGCTGATCGGCGAGATGCTGGTGCGCAGCGGGATCCAGCGTATGGTCGACGATGGCAGCGACGAAGGCGCGGAGCGCTGGCAGAACCTGCTCGAGTTCAAGGGCTTGGCGTCGGAGTACGCCGGCATGCTCGGACCCGAGGCCCTGGCGCAATTCCTCGAGGACACCGCGCTGGTCAGCGACGTCGACAGCCTCGACGAGAGCAAGCCCGGGCTGACCCTGATCACGCTCCACATGGTCAAGGGCCTCGAGTTCCCGGTGGTCTTCATGGTGGGGATGGAGGAGGGACTACTGCCGCACCTGCGCGCGATCGAGGAGCCTGGCGGCATCGATGAGGAGCGGCGGCTCTGCTACGTCGGCATGACACGAGCCATGCGCCGTCTCTACCTGTTCCACGCCTTCCGCCGCCATCTCTTCGGGGTGGCCAACCTCAACATGCCCTCGAGGTTCCTGAGCGAGCTGCCCGAGGCCATCCTTCATCGTCCCGCGGGCAGCACACGGCTCAGGGGAGGCAGCGGCCGGGGCTCGCTGCTGGACGCCGTGTCGCGGCAGCCGCCGGCCAGGGCCGAGCCGCTGGTGCAGCGCTACAGCGCGGGCCAGCGGGTCAGCCACAAGAGCTTTGGCAGCGGCATCGTGGTCAAGAGCACGATGACCCGCAGCGATGAGGAGCTGATCGTTCGCTTCGACGGCGTCGGCATCAAGATCCTTTCGGCGTCCATCGCTCCCCTGGAGCTGGCGTAGGCGTGCCCCGCGCCTCCAGGAAGGCGGCCGCCGACGCTGGTCCCGATGCCGGCGACTGGCGGGCGCGCGCGGAGTGGCTGCGGGAACAGCTCGAGCACCACAACCATCTCTACTACGTGCTCGACAGTCCCGAGATCACCGACTACCAGTGGGACATGCTCTTCCGGGAGCTGGTCGACCTGGAGGCCGCGCACGAGGAGCTGCAGACCCCGGACTCGCCCACGCAGCGGATCGGCGGCGCCCCGGTCGACGCTTTCAAGAAGGTCAAGCACCGTATCCCGATGCTGTCGCTGGGCAACGCGTTCAGCCACGAGGAGCTGCGCGCCTGGCACAAGCGGGTCGTCAGCCGCGTGGGCGAAAAGGTCAAGTACGTCACCGAGCTGAAGATCGACGGCCTGGCGATGAGCCTGACCTACCGCGACGGCAAGCTCGCAATCGGCGCGACCAGGGGCGATGGCACCACCGGTGAGGACGTCACCAGCAACGTCCGTACCATCATGGACGTGCCGATGCGGCTTCGCTCCGGCGTTGGCGGGGTGCCGCCCCTGATCGAGGTAAGGGGCGAGGTCTATATGTCGGCGCCGGCCTTCGCCGACCTCAACCGCCGCCAGGAGGAGCTCGAGAAGCCGCTCTTCCAGAACCCGCGCAACACCGCCGCGGGATCGATCCGGCAGCTGGACCCCCGGCTGACGGCGGCGCGCAAGCTGCAGACCTTCATCTACGCGATGGATCCCACCGGCAACGCCAGAATGCACGCCGAGGTGATGGAGCGGCTCAAAGAGCTGGGCTTCCGGGTCAACCCCAACCTGGCCGTCCACGACGGCATCGACGGCGTCATCAAATACGTCGAGAAGTGGCGAGAGGCGCGCCACCAGCTGGACTACGGCACCGACGGGGTGGTGATCAAGGTCAACGACCTGGGGCAGCAGCAGGAGCTCGGCTTCATCTCCCGCGAGCCGCGCTGGGCGATCGCCTTCAAGTACCCGCCGGAGGAGGCGGAGACGCTGCTGCGCGACATCGCCGTCAACGTGGGGAGAACCGGAGCGGTGACGCCGTTCGCGGTCCTCGAGCCCGTCTTCGTCGCCGGCTCGACGCTCTCACTGGCCACTCTCCACAACGAGGACGACATCGCCCGCAAAGACGTTCGCGTCGGCGACACCGTGGTCGTGCGCAAGGCCGGCGACGTGATTCCCGAGGTCGTCGGGCCGGTGCTGGCGAAGCGGCGCAAGGGCGCCCGACGCTGGAAGCCGCCGACTCACTGTCCCGTCTGCGGCACGCTGCTGGTGCGTGAGGCGGGCGAGGCGGTGCGGTACTGCATCAACCCCGAATGCCCTTCGCGGATCCTGGAGTCGATGGCTCACTTCGCCGCCGCCATGGACATCGACCTGCTGGGCTACCAGACAGTGCGGCAGCTGCTCGACCGCGGCATGGTCAAGATCCCCAGCGACATCTACAAGCTGACGGCGGACGGCCTGGCGCAGCTTGACGGCTTTGCCGACGTGTCGGCACGGAAGCTCTACGACAGCATTCAGCGCAGCAAGGACACGATCCTGCCCCGGCTCCTGATCGCGCTCAACATCCGCCACGTCGGTTGGACCACCGCCGAGGTTCTGTCGCGCGCCTTTGGCACCATCGATGCGATCGAGGCCGCGGACGTCGGTGCCCTGAGCAGCGTCGACGGCATCGGCCAGGTGGTGGCGCAGTCGGTCTATGACTTCTTCCAGAACCCCGCCTCGAGGCACCTGGTCGGCCAGCTGCTGGCGGCCGGCGTCAAGCCGGAGCCGCCGCCGCCACCCAAGGAGGGCCCGCTCTCCGGCAAGACTTTTGTCATCACCGGCACCCTCTCGCAGCCCCGAAGCCAGTTCGAAGCGCGGGTCGCGGACCAGGGCGGGACCGCGGCTGACAGCGTGACCAAGAAGACCGACTACCTGGTCGTCGGCGACAACCCGGGCACCAAGGTGGCCAAGGCCGAGAAGCTGGGAGTTGAGATCATCGACGAGAGCCGTTTGCTGGAGCTCCTCGGCGAGTAGCGGACTCCAGGGGTCGACTCGCGGACAGCCGCGGCCTACACTTCAGCGGTGGCCAGCTCGACGCTTCAGACCGTCACCCTGGGCGACCGCCCGGACCTGACGGACGAGCTGAAGGCATCCGGACTCGACGGGGGGCCCAACTGGCCCAGCTTCTACGAGGGCAGCCTGGTGGGCCTCAAGTACTGGGACCGGACCTACACCGAGTTCGCCGAATACCAGGTGGTCTTCGTCGACGGGGCCAGCACCATCGTCGCCTGCGGCCACACCCTGCCGCTCTACTGGGACCAGACCGCCGAGGGACTGCCTGGCGGCTGGGACGCCGCCGTCGAGCTGGCCTTCGCCGGCAATCGCAAGCCGAATTCGTTGATGGCGCTCTCGGCCGTGGCTCAGCCGGCGCGCCGGAACAGTGGGCTGGGCGCCGAGATCCTGCGGTCGATGCGCGCGGTGGCCGCCTCCAAGGGCTTTCAGTCGCTGATCGCCCCGGTGCGGCCCAACCGCAAGGAGTCGTACCCGCTGGCCAAGTTCGAGGAGTACATCAGCTGGACCCACCCCGACGGCACCGCCTTCGATCCCTGGCTGCGGGTCCACCTCCAGCTCGGTGGCCGGGTGCTGATGATCGCCCCCGAGTCGATGGTGGTCGAAGGCACCGTCGAGCAATGGACGCACTGGACCGGCGGCTCCTTCCCCGCCAGCGGCGCCTACGTGGTGCCAGGGGCGCTGGCCCCGGTCCACATCGACCTGGAGCGGGACCTGGGCCGCTACGCCGAACCCAACGTCTGGGTCGAGCACCGGCTCACCTAAGAGCCTCCGTCAGCCTAGCTCCGGCCGCTCCCGCCCACGGGCGTCCCTACAATCTTGGTCTCATGAAGCTGACGCTGGAACAGGTGCGCCACGTGGCCGAGCTCGCCCGCCTTGGGCTGAGTGACGACGAGCTGGAGGCGCTGGCGGGGGAGCTATCCAGCATCCTGGAGTACATCGACCAGCTGGAACAGCTGGACACCGCCGCGATCGCGCCGACCGCGCAGGTCGGCGAGCTGGTCGACGTGATGAGGGAGGACGAGGTGCTTCCCTCACTGGATCCCGAGGACGCCCTCCGCAACGCGCCCTCGCGTGAGGATGGCTACTTTCGCGTTCGGGCGATGCAGGAGTGAGCGCCGGCGCGTCCATCGCCGACCTGGGCGCCGCCCTGCGGGCGGGCACCACCAGCGCTCGCGAGCTGGCGCAGCAGTCGCTGGACCGGATCGGCGAGGTGGACGCCGATCTGGGAGCGTTCCTGCTGACGACGCCGGAGCAGGCCCTGGCCGCCGCCGACGCCGCCGATAAGGGGATCGCCTCCGGCGCCGCCGGGCCGCTGGCGGGGATCCCGATGGCGATCAAAGACGTCCTCTGCATGGAGGGCGTGGAGTGCACCGCCGGATCGCGAATCCTGGCCGGGTTCATCCCGCCCTACACCGCCACCACCGTGGCCAGGGCGCTGGCGGCCGGCGCCCTGCCCGTAGGCAAGACCAACTGCGACGAATTCGCGATGGGCTCGTCGAACGAGAACTCCGCCTACCGACCGGTGCACAATCCCTGGGACCTGACGCGAGTGCCCGGAGGCTCGTCGGGCGGCTCGGCGGTGGCCGTCGCGGCCGGCGAGACGACCTTCGCGCTGGCCAGCGATACCGGTGGCTCGATCCGGCAGCCCGCCGCCCTCACCGGGACCGTCGGCCTCAAGCCGACCTACGGCCGGACCAGCCGCTACGGCCTGATCGCCTTCGCCAGCTCGCTCGACCACGTCGGCAGCTTCACCCGTACCGTGGCCGACGCCGCCACCGTCCTGGAGGCGATCGGTGGACACGACCCGCTCGACTCGACCAGCTCACCCCGACCACTCGACGGCGTCCGAGCCGGCATCGGCGACGGCGTGCGCGGCATGCGGCTGGGGGTGCCCTCGGAGTACTTCGTCGAGGGCATGGAGCCGGGGGTTGAGGCTGCCGTTCGCGCAGCCATCGCCCAGCTCGAGAAGGAAGGCGCGGAGCTGGTCGAGATCAGCCTGCCGCACACGTCCTACGGGGTCGCGATCTACTACATCCTGGCCCCGGCGGAGGCGTCCTCCAACCTGGCCCGGATGGACGGCGTCCGTTTCGGGCATTCGGCGCCGGAGGAGAAGTCGGTGGTGGCGCAGTACCTGCGCGCCCGTGACGAGGGTTTTGGTCCCGAGGTCAAGCGCCGGATCATGATCGGCACCTACGCGCTCAGCTCGGGCTACTACGACGCCTACTACGTCAAGGCGCAGAAGGCGCGGACCCTGGTCAAGCGCGACTTCGACGAGGCCTTCCAGGCGGTGGATGCGATCGTCTGCGCCACCTCGCCGACGGTCGCCTTTCCGATCGGCGCCAAGACCCACGACCCGCTGGCGATGTACCTGAACGACGTGCTCACCATCCCGGCCGACCTCGCGGGCATCCCCGCGATCTCGATTCCCTGTGGTTTCTCCGAAGGACTGCCGGTCGGGCTCCAGGTGATGGGGCCGGCGTGGCGCGAGGACACCGTCTTCCGGGTCGCCTCGGCATACGAGTCGCTCAACGATTGGGGCAGCCGCGAGCCGGCCCTGGCGGGGGCCGCGTGAGGTGCCGCGGTCTAGAATCCGGGCAACGTCCGCCATCCTGGTGAGGTGCTCGAAATGATGCTTCTCCTGCCCGCCGTCGTGCTACTCGAACCGGGGGGCCTGGTCGCCTGGTTGCTTGTGGGCCTGATTGCGGGTGCTCTGGCTGGACGGGTGGTCGAGGGCAGGGGACTAGGCTGCCTGGGCGACATCATCGTCGGCGTTGTGGGTGCGTTTATCGGCGGATTCATCGTGAACCAGCTGGGTATCTTCACCGGCGGCGCGCTGGGGTTCCTTGAGACCCTGGTTGTTGCCTTCTTTGGCGCAGTCGTGTTCCTCGCCCTGATCCGGCTGGTTACTCGTAGCCGCCGTCCCTGAACCGCGCCGGATTCCTGCATGGCTGTTGACGTGAGCACCGAGGTGGAGGCTGTCATCGGCCTGGAGGTGCACGCCCAGCTGCTCACCGCCAGCAAGATGTTCTGCAGCTGCTCCGCCGCGTACCTCGCCGGCGAGCCCAACAGCCATACCTGTCCGACCTGCCTTGGCCTGCCCGGGTCGCTGCCGGTGATGAACCGTAGGGCGGTCGAGCTGACGATCCGCACCGCCCTGGCGCTTGATTGCGAGATCGCTGAGTTCAGCAAGTTCGACCGCAAGAACTATTTCTATCCCGACCTGCCCAAGGGCTACCAGATCTCCCAGTACGACCTCCCGCTCTCGACCGGCGGCCATCTCGACATCGACGCCGACGGTGGCAGATTGCGGGTGGGGATCACCCGGGTGCACCTCGAGGAGGACACCGGCAAGCTCACCCATGCCGGCGCCATCGACACCTCGAGCTCGTCCCTGGTCAACCTCAACCGTGCCGGCGTGCCCCTGATGGAGATCGTCTCCGAACCCGACATTCGCAGCGCCGACGCGGCCCGCGAGTACATGCAGCGGCTGCGCCAGGTGCTGGTCTGGATCGGCGTCAACGACGGCAACATGGAGGAGGGCAGCCTCCGCTGCGACGCCAACGTCTCGGTCCGCGCCGCGGGCGCCACCGAGCTGGGCACCAAGGTGGAGATCAAGAACATGAACAGCTTCCGCGCCGTCCACCTGGCGCTGGAGTACGAGATCGAGAGGCAAAAGGCGGCGCTGCTCGGCGGTGAGACGATCGTGCAGGAGACCCGCGGCTGGAACGAGGCCAAAGGTGTGACGGTGGGGCAGCGCTCCAAGGAGTACGCCCACGACTATCGCTACTTCCCCGAGCCCGACCTGCCGCCGTTGCAGCTGACCCGAGAGTTCGTCGACGGCATCCGGGCGGAGCTGCCCGAGCTGCCCGCGGCTCGGGCGGCCCGCTTACGCGATGAGCTCGAGCTTTCGGCTTACGATGCCGACCAGCTGACCGCTTCGCGGGACCTGGCGGATTACTTCGAGGCGGTGGTGGCCGCCCTGGCGCCCGCGGTCGAGCCCCGCGCCGCCGCCAAGGAGGCCGCCAACTGGGTTGTCGGCGAGGTCAACCGTGCCGTCAAAGAGACGGCCGGCTCGCTGGCGGAGTTGAAGGTCTGGCCGCCGGCGCTGGCGGCCCTAATTCAACGGAAAGTCGGGGGCGACATCAGTAACAACCAGGCGAAGGCTCTATTTGCGGCCCTAGCGGCAGGCGCTGACGTCATCGCCGACCCGGCGGCGGTTAACGACGCCATTGAGGCCTCAAGCATTGCCCAGGTCAGCGACGCCTCCGCGCTGGAAGCGTGGGTCGACGAGGCACTCGCTGCCGAGCCCCAGGCGGCGGCGGACTTCCAGGCCGGCAACGAGCGCGCCATCGGCCGGCTGGTGGGCGCGGTCATGCGCGTCAGCGGCGGCAAGGCGAACGGGCCGGCCGTCAGCGAGATGCTCCGCCAAAAGCTGGGCGGCTAGTACATGGTTCCCCCCGCGAGCGATGCGGCGACGCAGTCGCTCGAGCTGGTGGTGGGGGAGATGACGTATGGGTCCGCGGCGCTGGCGCGCACTGACGAGGGCCAGGTGGTGTTCGTCGACGACGCGTTGCCCGGTGAGCGCGTGCGCGCCGAGGTCTCCAGCCGCCGGCGCAACTACCTGCAGACGCGCGCGGTGGACATCCTGGAGGCGGCGCCGGGGCGCGTACCGCCACCCTGCCGCTTCGTCCCCGAATGCGGCGGCTGCCAGTGGCAGCACGCCAACTACGAGCAGCAGCTGGAGATGAAGCTCAAAGTTGTCGCCGAGACCTTGCGCCGGGCGGGCGCCAGCGCACCCGCGCCCGAGCTGGTCGCGGCGGCCGACCCGTTCCGCTATCGCATCCGCGGCGAGTTTCATGTCGTCCGCCCCCGTAGTGGTGGCGGCCGCCACCAGCTTGGCTTCAACAAGCGCCGCACCTACGACCTGGTTCCCGTCGACGACTGCCTGATCCATCACCCGCACATCACCGAGGCCCTTGCGGGTATCGGGCTGGCGCTGGACGACGTGGGCTCCGGCAGTCTCCGCTCGATCCGCCTGACCGCGCACCCGAACAGTCGCGAGCTGCTCTGGCGAGGACTGGGCGGCTCGCCGCCGAAAGAGCTTCAGGATGCCCTGTCAGCGCGCCTCGACAACTTCCTGGTTCACCAGGACAGCCTCTCAATCGGCTATGACGGCGCTCTCATCGACGGGCGACCCGGAGACCCGTTGGTGTTTCGTGTTGACTCTGAAACGTTCGTCCAGGTCAACCACTCACAGGCTCACAAGCTCTACGGGTGCGCGCTGTCGTACATCGGCGATCGACCCGGTGCCCTGGTCGAGGGGTACTCAGGGTTCGGCGCGATTTCGATCCTGGCCGCCACCCGCACCGACGCCGCTGCCCGGCCCACCAGGGTGACTATGGTCGAGGAGGCGCGAGCCGCCGCGATCCTGGCGCGCCTTCACGTCAGGCTCCACGGGGTGGAGCAGTCGTCGGTGCTGGCCGGCCGCCTGGAGGACAAGCTCTTCCAGCTGGAGCCCGATGAGGTCGACACCCTGGTGGTCGACCCCCCGCGAGCGGGATGCGCCCCCCCGGTTCTGGCCGAAGTCGCCCGTCTTCATCCCCGCCGGATGGTCTATGTCTCCTGCGATCCGTCGACGCTGGGTCGAGACCTGGCCCGACTGGCCGCCCATGGCTACCGGGTCGAGGCTCAGACCCTGGTCGACATGTTTCCGCAGACGTACCACATCGAGACCGTCAGCCTGCTGGTCCCGGGGGCCCAGTCCACGTAACAACGCCGTTCCGGGCTGTTGCACGCAACCGGCTGGAATTCGGGGATGGCCCGGTACACTGAATTCAAATGCCCCACCCCCGGCACCGCGTCCCGATCGTGACGGTCGCGCTCTTCGCGCTGACCGCAGTTTTTGGCTGGCTCTTTTACGCAGTCCCTCATCCGGGCGGTCTGGGCGGTTTCGGAGGCGCTGCGGTGGTGGACAGCGCCGCCGACCTCAAGCTGGAGCAGGCGGCGGCGCTCAAGCCGACCCCTTCGCCGACAGATACCGGGGGCCCGCTCCCGCCCGGGCGCCTGGTCGTCCGGAGCATCGGCGTCAATGCCCAGGTCCTGCCGGTTGGAGTCGACAAGGGTGCGATGGCGGTCACCAACGAGTCCTACGACGTCGGCTGGTACAAGTTCGGTCCCGCCCCCGGAGATCCGGGTGACGCGGTGATCGACGGTCACCTCGACTGGTACGACACCTCGCGGGCGGTGTTCTTCAACCTCAAGCACATCCAGATCGGGGACGACATCGAGGTCCAGCGCCTCGACGGCGTCAGCCATCACTTCAAGGTCACCAGCGTCCAGTCGGTGGCCTACAACGCCACCGTCCCCGGCCTGTTCGACACCAGCGGCCCGTCGCGCCTCTCCCTGATCACCTGCGGTGGGACGTGGGACTTCAAGAAGGGAGAGTATCTGCAGCGCGTGATCGTGGACTCGACCCTGGTCAGCTGATGCTGGGGGGAGGGTGATATGAGCCGGTCGGCGCTGCCATCCCCCGTCCGCGTGGAGGCCAACGGAATCTCCTTCTCCGTTATCGACGCCGGCGCCGGGCCCGGTGTCCTGCTCCTGCACGGCTTCCCTGACTCCAGCTACGTCTGGCGCAACCAGGTGAGCGCGCTGACCGAGGCCGGCTTTCGGGTGGTCGCGCCCGACCTGCGCGGCTTTGGCGAGTCCGACCGGCCCGAAGGGGTCGACGCGTACACCATGGGGGTGCTCCTCAATGACGTGCGAGGCATTCTGCGGACCCTGGGCCTGCCCCGGGTTCACGTCGTGGGCCACGACTGGGGCGCCGCGCTGGCGTGGATGTACGCGATCACCAAGCCCGACCGGGTGGATCGGCTGGTGGCGATTTCGGTCGGCCATCCGGGGAACTTCGCGCCCCGGTCGATGCGCCAGCTGCAACTGTCGTGGTACATCCTGTTCTTCCAATTCCCCGGCCTGGCCGAAGCGCTGATCCCCAGGGACGATTGGCGGTTCCTCAAGGGCTGGGCCCGGGGCACCGGGGACCTCGACCGATATCAGCGGGACCTGGCGCGCCCCGGGGCCCTGACCGCCGCCCTCAACTGGTACCGCGCCAACGACCCCCCGATGCGGATGCTGGAGCCAACGCCGGAGTTCGCCAAGCTCGATCTACCCGTGCTGGGCATCTGGGGCGCCAAAGACGCCGCCCTGACCGAGGAATCGATGACGGATTCGGAGAAGTTTGTCAGCGGATCGTGGCGCTACGAACGTTTCGACGACGCCGGGCACTGGGTCCAGCTGGAGCAGGCGGAGCGCCTCAACGCGCTGCTGATCGAGTTCCTGTCCAGCGGCGAAGACAGCTCTGCGCTGGACGCCCGGACCGTGCTCGCCAAGCACCACGGCGGCCTTTCGGACCGTCTCCGCCAGGCCCGCCGGAGCGGGTCCGAGTAAGGCCGCGACGGCTCAGAGGCCCCCTTGGCGGGGGAGCGGCGCGCCCAGCCCGGCGGCACATAACATAGAGATCGTGGAGATCCGTCGCCGTCCAGACGTGCCAGTTCGCGCCCCGGCTTGACGGACTTCGTCCACCTCCACACCCATACCGAGTACAGCCTCCTCGACGGCGCCAGCCGCATCGGCGAGGTTGTCAGGGCAGCGGTGGCCGCCGGACAGGACGCGCTGGCGATCACCGACCACGGATCGCTGTATGGCGTAGTGCCCTTCTACAAGGCCTGCCGGGAGGCCGGGGTGAAACCAATCGTCGGTTGCGAGACGTACGTGGCCCAGCGCAGCCTGCGCGACAAGGAGAGCCGGGTCGACCGTGACCCCCATCACCTAGTGCTGCTGGCGCAGAACGAGATCGGCTACCAGAACCTGATGAAGATGATCAGCATCGCCCACCTCGACGGCTACTACGTGCGGCCGCGGGTCGACAAGGAGCTGCTGGCGGCGCACTCCGAAGGAGTCATCGCGCTGTCGGCGTGCCTCGCCGGCGAGGTCAGCCAGCGGGTCGTCGCCGGCGACATCGACGGCGCCGCCGAAGTCGCGGAGGAGCACCGCGGGATCTTCGGCGACCGCTACTTCCTGGAGATTCAGAACCATGGCATCCCCGAGGAGGACGTCACCCGAAGCGGGGTGATCGAAGTGGCCCGCCGAACCGGCATCCCGCTGGTGGCGACCAACGACTCGCACTACACCGCCCAGGGCGATTCCGGCGTGCACGACGTCCTTCTCTGCATCCAGACCGGCAAGCGGGTGTCGGACCAGAACCGGATGCGTTTCTCCGGCGACAGTTTCTACCTAAAGGACGCCGACGAGATGCGGGCGGCCTTCCCCGAGATCCAGGAGGCCGTCGCCAACACCGCTACGGTGGCGGCGATGTGCGACCTGACGATCGAGCTCGGGGGCATGCTGCTGCCGCGCTACGAGGTTCCCGGCGACCTCACCGCGGACCAGTACCTCCGCAGCCTCTGCGAGGACGGTTTCCGCCGCCGCTACCCGGACCCCACCTCGGAGCAGCACCAGCGCCTCGAGTATGAGCTCGAGGTGATCACCGACATGGGCTACGCCGCCTACTTCCTGATCGTCTGGGACTTCGTCCATCACGCCAAGACCCACGACGTCCTGGTCGGGCCCGGGCGCGGCTCGGCCGCCGGGTCGATGGTGGCGTACTGCCTCGACATCACCACCCTGGAGCCGCTCCGCTACGGGCTGATCTTCGAGCGCTTCCTCAACAAGGACCGCGTGTCGATGCCCGACATCGACATCGACTTCTCGGTGGCCGGCCGCGAGTCGGTGATCAAGTACGTCACCCAGAAATACGGTGAGGACCGCGTCGCCCAGATCGGGACCTTCGGGACGATGGCCGGCAAGGCCGCCATTCGCGACGTCGGTCGCGTCCTCGACGTGCCCATCGCCGAGGTCGACCCCATCGCCAAGATGGTGCCGGTGTACCAGGGCAAGACGGTCGGGTTGAAGAAGTCGATGGAGCAGGTCGCCGAGCTCAAACACATCTACCAGTCAGACGCGAGATACAAGGAGCTGATCGACACCGCGGTGCGCCTGGAGGGAATCACCCGCAGCGTGGGCACCCACGCCGCCGGGGTTGTGATCGCTCCCGAGCCGCTGGTCAAGTACGTCCCTTTGCAGCGGGGTACCACCGACAAGTCGACCATCGTCACCCAGTACGAGATGACCGCGATCCAGGAGCTGGGGCTCCTGAAGATGGACTTCCTCGGCCTGCGCAACCTCGACATCATCGATGCCTGCATCCGGCTGGTGGCGCGGACGCGCGACATCCAGGTCGACCTCGAGGCGCTGCCGCTGGACGACGCCGCCACCTTCGAGATGCTCAGCAAGGGCGACACCCTGGGCGTATTCCAGCTGGAGTCGCCGGGCATGCGGCGCATCCTGACGGCGCTTAAGCCAAGCGAGTTCGAGGACCTCTCGGTGGTCAACGCCCTCTACCGTCCCGGACCCATCGAGGGCGGGATGATCGATCGATACATCGCCTGCAAGCACGGCACCATGGAGCCGGAGTTCCCCCACCCGGCGGTGGAGGAGGCGCTGCGGGAGACGTACGGGGTGATCGTCTACCAGGAGCAGGTGATGTCGATCGCCAACGTCCTGGCCGGCTTCTCGATGGGCGAGGCGGACATCCTTCGCGCCGCCATGGGAAAGAAGGACAAGGCCAAGATGGCCAAGCAGCGCGAGAAGTTCATCGCCGGCTGCGTCGCCAACGGCATTCCCCACGAGCAGGGCAAGGCGATTTTCGACCTGGTCGAGGTCTTCGCCGGCTACGGCTTCAACAAGGCTCACACCGCGGCTTACGGGATGATCTCGTACCAGACCGCCTACCTAAAGGCCAACTATCCGATCGAGTACCTCTGCGGTCTGCTCCAGAACGAGGAGAACCAGGACCGCGTCGCCGCCATCGTCGTCGACTGCCAGGACCACGGGATCCAGGTCACCCCGCCCGACGTCAACACCTCGGAGTCGGCCTTCACCGTGGTCGGTGACAGCATCGCCTACGGCATGAAGGGCATCAAGAACGTGGGCCTACGGGCGATCGAGCTGATCGTCGAGGAGCGCGTCAGGAACGGTCCCTACGAGTCTCTGCTCGACCTCTGCCTGCGGCTCGATCTCCATGAGGTCAACAAGCGGGTGCTCGAGTCGCTGATCAAATGTGGTGCGATGGACTCGCTGGGGGAGAGGCAGCAGTTGCTCCAGAGCCTCGATCGTTTCGTCGATCGCGCCCAGGCGATCCAGCAGGACCGCGAGTCGGGCCAGGTCTCGCTCTTCGGCGACGGGCCGATGGCCGACGACGCCGAGGTCCGCCTTGCCGACGGGGTGACTCCGGCCGACGACCGGACCCGGTTGGCGTGGGAGCGCGAGTTTCTCGGCATCTACCTGAGCGACCACCCGTTGCGCCGCGTCGAGGAGCAGCTCCACGCCCGGACCGACACCCGCTGCATCGAGATCGTTCCCGAGCTGGAGGGCTTCGAGGTCCGCGTCGGCGGCATCATCCGCGAGGTTCGCCGCCGGCCCGACCGCAGTGGCCGGATGATGGCCTGGGTGGAGTTGGAAGACCTCACGGGGTCGGTCGCGGTGACGGTGTTCTCGCGCACCCTGGAGCAGGGCGCCGACATCATCCAGCCTGACAGGATCGTGCTGATGCGCGCCAAGGTCGACACCCGCCGCCGCGGCCGCGACGCGCCCGAGGGCGAGACCGCAGGGCTTGTCGCTGACCAGGTGTGGGCCTTCGAGGACCCCGACCCTGATCCCTGGCAGCGGGCTCAGGTGGTCCAGCTGGTGCTGGCAGAGGGGCTTGGCCGGAGCGCGATCGAGGAGCTCAACGCGGTGCTGTCGCATTTCCCCGGCCCCGACTCGGTGGTGATGCGCGTGGACGAGGGCTCACACGTCACCGAGCTCGAGCTGCCGGCAAGGGTGACCCCCGGAGAAGGTCTGCGGCAGGCGGTCGAGGCCGTCCTCGGGCCCGGCAGCTATCGCTGCGAGGTGGTGCGGCGCAAGGCCCCCGAGCGTAAGACCTTCGTGCCGCGCGAGCGACCGGTCCCGGCAGACGAATACGTGGAGGTCGGCTGATGAAGATCGGGGTGCTCACGTCCGGCGGCGATGCTCCCGGGATGAACGCCGCCATCCGGGCGGTGGTGAGGCGGTCGTTCAACCTCAACTGTGAGTGCGTCGGCTACCTGCACGGCTTCAACGGGCTGATCAAGGGCGAGTGGCGGAAGATGACCCAGGCCTCGGTGGCCGGCATCATCCAGCGAGGCGGCACCATCCTGCGCACCGCCCGCTCCGCCGAGTTCCACCACCAGGAGGGCCGCGACCTGGCCATCGAGACGCTCCAGAAGACCGGCGTCGAGGGCTTGGTGGTCATCGGCGGAGGCGGTTCGGCGCTGGCCGCGATGGCGCTCGACGCGATGGGCATTCCGGTGGTCACCGTCCCCAGCACCGTCGACAACGACCTGCTTGGCACCGACGTCACCATCGGCCACATGTCGGCGGTGGACACTGTGGTTCAGAACGTCAACCGGGTACGCGACACAGCCACCAGCCATGAGCGCATCTTCGTGATCGAGACCATGGGTCGCGACACCGGCCACATCGCGCTGGACGCCGGGCTCGCCTCCGGCGCCGAGTCGATCCTGGTACCCGAGATCGAGATGCCGCTGGAGGAGGTCGGCCGCCGCATCCTCCGGGCCCACGCCCGGGGCAAGTCGCACAGCATCATCATGATGGCGGAGGGCTACGGCCACGGCTTCGATGTCGCCCGCCAGATCCAGGACCAGACCGGGCTGGAGACCAGGGTCATCGTCCTGGGCCACCTCCAGCGTGGAGGATCGCCGCTGGCCAGCGACCGGATCATCGCCAGCCGCCTGGGCGCCCGCGCCTCGGAGCTGCTGGTGGCCGGCCAGCACGGGGTCCAGGTTGGGCTGATCTCGGGCGACTACGTGTCGACCCCGCTGGCCGAGGTGACCTCGAGACACCGCGAGATCAACCTCCACCTCTACGAGCTGGCCCGCTCGCTCTCCGGCTAGGCCGCTCGATGCTGGTGATTCCCGCCGTCGACCTCCTCGACGGCCGCTGCGTCCGCCTGCTCCGGGGTGACTACGAGAAGGCGACCGAGTACAGCGACGACCCGGTGTCGGTGGCGCGGCAGTTTGCCCGCGGCGGCGCGCGCCGCCTCCACGTGGTCGACCTCGACGCCGCCCGGGACGGCGGCGGCAACCGCGAGGTCGTTGAGGCGATAGTGCGCGAGACCGGGGTCGAGGTCGAGGTCGCCGGTGGGGTGCGCTCGGAAGAGGACGCCGCCCGGTGGTTTGAGGCCGGCGCCGCGGCGGTGGTCATCGGGACGCTGGCGGCCGAGGAGCCGGAGTCGGCGGTGGAGGTGGCGGTTGCCCATCCCGGCAGGGTGTGCGTCGCCCTCGACATGCGCGGCGACACGATCTCGACGCACGGCTGGGAGAAGGGCGGGGGAGAGTCGGTCGAAGATCTGCTGGCGGCCCTGGAGCAGGCGCCGCTGGAGCGGCTGATCTATACCGACATCAGCCGCGACGGGGCCCTGCAGGGTCCCAATTTCGACGGCCTCGCGGACCTGATGAAGATCACCAGGCACGCGGTGGTGCTCTCCGGAGGCGTGTCCTCGATGGAGGATGTGCGGCGGGCCAACGCCTCGGGGGCGGCCGGCGTGATCCTGGGGAGGGCGCTCTACGAAGGCAAGCTCAGTTTGGCAGAGGCACTGGCCGCCGCCGGCTGACCAGCCTCAGGCATGCGACGGGGTCGGTGACGTACCCCCGGATGGAGTCGCCGAGGGGCTGGGCTGCAGCAACGGGAACCCGTCGGGAGGCGATCCCGCGGCGGTGATCAGCTCGACCGTAAGGCTGGCCTGGTTGTCGGTGCTGCTGCTGTCTCCGATGCCCGCGTTGAGGGCTTCGTGGCGGCCATAGCTGTAGCAGGTGAGGTTGCCGCTGCCGTCGTCGTGAACGGTCCAGCCGAGGTACTCGAGGTCGGCGACGTAGCTGTCGCGAAGGGCCAGCGACGACATCGGACACTCGCCCGTCACCTGGTAGTGCCGCTCGCCTTTGCCGAGGTCGAGCAGGACGATGCTGTTGGGCTTGAAGTTGTTGCAGAGCGCCAGCTCTGAGGGCAGGTCCTTGACCGTCGGCGTGCTGACGCTGGTGTTGGGATGCTTGATGAACAGCAACGACACCAGGCCGACGGCGATCAGGAAGGTGGCCACCAGGAGGACCGCGCCCACGATCAGGAACATCAGCGCGCGACGGCCGCCGTGGCCGGGGGCCGCCGGTGCGCCGGCGTTACCGGATCGGGGTGGAGGCAGTCCCGCCAAAGCCTACGGCCGCGGCAGCCGGCGCTTCGCCGACGGCACCTAGATCCGGCGCCCGAGCGGGTTCGCGATCAGCCGGAGGCGCTCCATCATCTCGGCGAAATGGTGCGGGGTGAGCGATTGGGCGCCGTCACTGAGAGCGTGGTCCGGGTGCGGGTGGACCTCCACCATCAGGCCCGCGGCGTCGGCCGCCAGCGCCGCCACCGCCATCGGTGTCACCAGCGACCACTTTCCGGTGCCGTGGCTGGGATCCACGACCACCGGCAGGTGGCTGAGCTCACGGACCAAGGGCGCCGCCGAGAGGTCGAGGGTGTTGCGGGTGTAGGTCTCGAAGGTGCGGATCCCCCGCTCGCAGAGCACCACCTGGTTGTTGCCCTGTCCCAGGATGTACTCCGCCGACAGCAGCCACTCCTCGATGGTGCTGCTCAGCCCCCGCTTCAGCAAGATCGGTCGCATCGTCCGGCCGGCGGCCTCCAAGAGCCCGTAGTTCTGCATGTTGCGAGCGCCGATCTGGAGCATGTCGGCGTACTGGCTGACCATGTCGACGTCCTCGATGTTCATGACCTCGGTGACCACCGGCAGGCCGAACCGATCGCGGGCGCTCGCCAGCAGCTTGAGGCCGTCTTCGCCCAGGCCACGGAAGGCGTACGGCGAGGTGCGGGGCTTGAAGGCACCGCCGCGAAGGATGTGCCCTCCGGCCTCGGCCACCGCCCCGGCGGCCTCCATCAGCTGTCCTTCGCTCTCGACCGAGCAGGGGCCGGCCATAACCGCGAACAGCGAGTCGCCGATCTCGACGGCTCCGACCTTCACCACCGTCGGTTCGGGGTGGAATTCGCGCCCGACCAGCTTGAAGGGCTTGCTCACAGGCACCGCGTCGACCACCCCCGGCATCGAGATGATCGCATCGCGGAGGCTGATCGGGTTGGAGCCGAGGACCCCGATCGCGACCCTGTCCTCACCCGGCAGCTTGACAGGGCGGAACCCGCGTTCCTCTACCGCGGCGCAGACAGCGTCCACCTCCTCCGCGGGCGCCTGGGCACGCATCAGGATCAGCACCGGTGAGCCACTATTTGGTCAGCACCAGGGCCACCCGGCCCTGGCCCATCTTTGGCGTCTGGGCGTCGATCGCGGACCACAGGATCGACCACGAGTAGAACCAGTTCTTGCCCTCTTTGACGCCGCCGTCGTTGGCGATGACGCCGTCGGCTTTGTAGCCCTTGATGAGAACCTCGTGGTAGACCGTCTGCGGCCCGTAGTTGTGGTTCTGCAGCGAGTGCGTCATCACCGGGACGATCACCGGGTGGCCGCTGGCGATCTCGGCGATGATGTTGTCCTGGGTCGCCGGGATGACCTCGTAGTGGTAGCTGTAGTAGGCCTGGGCGAGCTGGCCGGTGCGATCGATGGTGAGGTCCTTCTCGGCCCCCCAGTTGTCCACCTGCCACTTCTGCATCGCCCGCAGCGCCGGGTCCACCTCGGCGACGGGGAGATCGGTCCGGCCGTCGCCCTCCAGGAAGTCGTGGTACATCAGCAGGGCGTCCTCCTCGCAGGCGTTCTCGAAGACCTTCCAGTTGTTGCCCGGCGCCTGGACGCTGTAGGGAACGGGCAGAACCGCCGACGCCGGCGCGGTGTCGGTGCCGTTGACTTGGTCGATACCGGCGTTGGACGTGGTCGCGGGGTTGGTCAGCTGCCTGACTCCGCTCAGCTGAGAGGCGCTCAGGGAGTGGGAGGTAGAGCTGGTGCGGTAGCGGAAGGCGTGCCAGAGCGCCCGCCCCTCGGTCGCGGCGAATACCGCCAGGAGGGCAGCCAGCACCACGGCCGCGATCAGAACCGGCCGGCGCCAGCTGCGCTGACCGCTGCCCCGGCCGAATCCGGCGTAGTTGTAATCCACGATGACCCGCCGAGCCATCCGTATATCCTACGGACAGGCGCGGAAGTGGCGGAATGGTATACGCGATGGTCTCAAAAACCATTGCTCGCAAGGGCTTGTGGGTTCGAATCCCACCTTCCGCAAATTTTCGGGTTGGGGAGCGTCAGGACTGAGGGGCGGTATGGACGGACATTGGCTGGGGGAATCGCGGATCGCTCACCGGATCAGTAGCGGGCTGGCCGCCGCTTCGGGCGTGCCGGCGGCGACGCTCGCGCTGGCGATGAGGCTCTCGCCGGCGACGACGCTCGCGCTGGCGATGAGGCTCGCCCGGGCGCCGAGGCTCGCCCTGGCGACGACGATCGCGCTGATGTTGGGCGCCCCGGTGGTGCAGGCGGCGGGGCGGTCGCAGAACGACGACCGGATCCCCTACCAGCTGAACTACCTGGCGGTCGGGCCGGCGGCCGGCCCCGCCGGCCTACCCCAGGTGACGGACGCCGCCGGCAGGACGGTCCTTCTCCGTGGCGTCAACGTCAACGGCCTGGAGGACTACTGGCAGAACTCTCCGACGCCACTGGCGGTCCCGTACCCGATCAGCACCTCGGCCTATACGGGCGACCAGTGCCCCGCGCGCAACACCGCAGTGGAGTCGATGGCGGTCTGCTGGTTCGATGCCCCGCAGATGCGGGCGCTGGGGTACGACAGCGTTCGCCTGGCGGTCTCGTGGTCATTGCTCGAGCCGCAGCCCGGACAGGTCGACACCGCCTACATCGATCGCATCGCCCAGGTCGTGGCCTGGTTCAAAGCTGCCGGGATGTACACCATCATCGACATGCACCAGGACGCCTGGAGCAAATACATCTACAGCTCAACCGGCGAGGTCTGTCCGCCGCCTTTCCAGAGCGTAGGCGGCTCGCGTGAGGCTGATGGGGCGCCGGCGTGGGCGAGCGCGCGTGTTACGCCGGCCTGTGCCCTGTTGGGTGTTCGCGAGCTCGACGCCGCGGTCCAGGAGGACTTCCAGCGCTTCTGGAGCGACGTCGCCGCCCCCGACGGCGTCGGGTTGCAGGAGCACTACGCCAGCGTCGTGCTGGCGCTCGCTAGCAGGTTCCACGGCGACCCCTCCGTCGCCGGCTATGAGCTGATGAACGAGCCGTCTCCGGGATTCGCGGCGCCCGAGGTGATGGACCAGGTGGAGCTGTTTCCGTTCTACTCGAAGGTGATCAGGACTGTGACCGGCGCGGTGGCAGGATTCCGCCAGCTCGTGTTCATCGAGCCGGACATCACTCGCGATATCACCGACCAGAGCAACATCCTGGTGCCGTGGAGCGTCTTCAGCTCCTATCCCAACGTGGTGTACGCGCCCCACGTCTACACCCGTGTTTTCACCCCCGACGCCAACCTCAACGCCGCCGCCGGAACGCCGTTCTTCTTTCCCCTCAACGGCGGTTACGACTCCGCCGTCCGCGACGCCAAATCGCTGGGGTTGCCTCTGTGGGTCGGGGAGTTCGGCAATGGCGTGCCCGACGACGAGAGCATCCTGCGGGCCCACTACGGCTACGCCGACGCTTACGGAATCGGCTCGTCCTTGTGGGTCTGGAAGGCCGATCAGAGCTCGGGGTTCAGCGTCTACCACGGGCCCTTCGGCGTCGGCTCGCCCTTCCCCAGCCGGGTCAAGTTCACATCGCGCGTCTACCCGATGTTCACCGCGGGCCAGCTGCGGTCGCTGAACTACAACCCCGATACCGGGGCGTTCCAGGTCGATGGCACATCACCCCGGGTCCAGTGCGGTGATCGGACCCGCGCCACGGTCTTGTTCGTCCCAGCGGTCTCACAGGGTGTCGTGACGGCGCAGGGCGCCGCCGTCGAGACGGTGGCGGTGCCCAGCGGCCGCATCGCGTTCGCCTACCCCCGCGGCGGCGAGTACCGCGTCACGCTGGGCGGCTCGGCTGAGCCTGCCGGTTGTGGCAACCGGAGAGCCGATGTCACTGCAGCCGGCACCATGGGCGCGTCCTTTGCCGCCGGGTCGGGCGGCCTACCCAACACGGCGGCGGAGCAAGGGTCCGCGGTGGCGGCGGGGCAAGCGAACGCCGCCATGGCTGCGCAGCTGAGCGCCGACGTGGCCGCGAAACCGGGCGCAGTGGTGGCAGTGATCGCGGGCTTGCTCGGTCTCCTCGTTCTTGGCTTCCGTACGTTGCGCGCCTTCTGCAGACGGGCGGCCCTGATGGGCCTATAGTTAGCGCTCCACGGGAAACAGCGGACAGCGGGGGGAGAGCAGATGTTCCACGTCAGAGGGGCGGTTCGAAAGGGGATGCTGGCGTCAGCGGTAGCCGCGAGCGCCCTGTTCACCGTCGGGCCGGACGCGACGCCGGGCACCGCGGCCGCGGTGGAGGTGACGCCGGTCACCTACAAGGTGGCCCTGTCCCAGGACGCGACGTTGCCCGGGACGACGTACACCGTCCGGGGGTTCCACTACGGCAGCACGGAGCCCTCCTCGACGGTGGTACTGCTGCTCCATGGTTTGTCGTACGGGTACTGGGCCTGGGATTTCCCCACTCGCCTCAGCGAGCCCGGCAACCCGTACACGTACCAGCTCGCGCGTTACCTCGCGGTCCATGGCTACGACGCTGTCGCCGTCGACGAGCTGGGCTATGGAACCAGCGACCACCCGCCCTTCCCCGACAGCCGCCAGCTGACCATCCCTGCCTACGCCAACATGGCCCACCAGCTAGTCACGGCCCTCCACGTCGGCTATCCCAAGGTGGTCATAGCCGGGCACTCCGCCGGGGGCGAGATCTCGAACTTCGAAGCCGGCCGCTATCGCGACGTCGAGGGCCTGGTGGATGTCGACATGTGCGACGTGCTCGCGTCGCCGGAGGCGATCACCGACATCGCGATCAACGACACGGTCGGTGCTGTCGGTGACTACAGCTATTTCGGGGGCACCGTCGCGGAGCGGACCAGGCTGATGTACAACACTGCGGACGCCGAACCCAGCATCGTCTCCAAAGACAACAGCATGGCCTACCTCACTCCGACGTCAGAGATGCAGAGCATTTCTCCTCAGCCGGCCCGCAACGTCGACCCACTGGTGGACGCGCCGGTGCTTGTGGCCTTCGGCGCCAATGACGCGATCTTCCCCTCCACCTGCCAGCCGTTCCAAGCCCCGCTCTACCTCTCCAGCCCGAAGGTGACCACTTTCACCTTGCCGAGCGCAGGCCACAGCATCATGCTGCACAAGAATGCTGGCCTGTTTGAGGCTGAGCTTGTCAGCTGGTTGGGGAGCCTGTAGCGAGCACTAACCGGAGACTTGTCGGGTAGCCCGGCGGCCTTACGCCGCCCGCGCTCTGTCGGGGCCGCGGGCCAGGTGATCGAGGTCCACTCGCGGCGGGATCGTAAGCAGAGCATCGCCTTCGGATCGCACCAGCTGCCAGCCACCCTCGTGCACCATCCAATGGTGGCGGTGGCATAACAGCACCAGGTTGGAGAGGTCTGTCCGACCTCCGTGGGCCCAGTGCTTGATATGGTGGGCCGCCGTCATCGAGGCGGGTCGGTCGCAGCCTGGCCACCGGCAGCATTTGTCCCTCGCGTTGAGGGCACGGCGCGTCGACCCTGCGACCACGCGGTGCGAACGTCCGACATCGATGACCGCCGAATCCTCGGCGAGCAGGATTCGGGTCACGTTGGAATCGCAGCTGATTCGCTCAACGGCCTTGGCGGAGATCGGAAGTGCGAACTCCATCTCGGCCGCCGGAGCCCCGGCCAGTCCGAGCAGCGTTTCGACGCTGCACGTCACCTGAAGATGCGCCCGCTGGCTGGCCCGCTGCGGCACCGCGCCGGTGTCGAGGGCGTTGGTAGCCAGCTCCACCAAGGCGTCAGCCATCCGGCGTGAGCGGCGCCGCTGGTCGTCGACGCCGCAGCGCCTCGCCAGTGGCTCGAGGGCTGTGCGCAACGCCGCGCCGCCAGCCCCGTCGAGCGTGCCGCTCACCGACACCAGGCCGTCTTCGCAGGTCTGAAGATGCAGCTCGCGCCACTCGACCGCCGCAAACTCGTCGCGGACAACCCCTTCGGGATCCGCCGCATGACGGGCGTGGTGACAGTAGTGCCCGAACCTGCCGACGCTCAGATGCTGCGCGGCCTGTAAAAGTGGCGACTCGTCAAACCCCCCGCCGGTCGCCGAATTGTCGAGGGCGCGCGCCGTTCGGCTCATGACGACAAGGTGGGCAAATCCGATCCGGCCGTTCTCGACCGCATCTACGCTCCGCCGCAGCCGCTCCGATTGCTCCCCGACGCTCACCCTGTCGGCGGCCGTCCGGCCGGACACCTTGCAGTTATGTCGTATCCATTCGATGGGAGAGACGGAGCCCTGGAGTTCGTACTCATCGGTGGCAGCGAATGCCCCGGCGATTTCTGCGAACTCGACTTCGAGGACGTCTATGACCTGGCGCAGCTGAATGAGCTCGTCGCCGAGCCGGTTTTGCGCTACCACCGACTTCGGGCGTGTGCGGAAGGCGATCGCTGCGGCCCTCAGTGCGCTTATGGGCGTAGCTTCCCCCTCCCCATTCATGATACCAATTATAGCGAACGGACGTTCGTTTTTCAAATACGCAACGAAGACGCCGTTGAATGAGCGGGCGGCCGAGCATTTGGCGGTGATCGCCCAGCTAGAGTCTCGGTATGGCTGAACCCCCGTCCGGCGCGAGACGCCTTTGGGCCGTCATCGAGCACCCACGAACAAATGTGGCATTGGCGCTGGTCCTGACGGGCATCGGAATCTATTCACCGCATACCGTCGCCCTCATTCTCTGGGGATTGGCACTACTCCTCGCTCTACGATCGGCCTACGAATGGGAACCGATCAGATCGCGGATTCCTATCGAGGTCGAGGTCCGGCGGCGGCGGCAGATTGTGAAGCCCCTCCCTGTTGTCGTCGAGGGGGGCTGGCTGGACTACGAGCTCGCGATGATGGCGGCTCTGTCTACGATCATTCAACTTCTCGACAGGGTGACGAGGGAGACCGGGAAAAACACGAACCGCACGGTACGGCATGCGCAGCAGGTTGTCGCAGCCAAGGATGCACCGGTTGCCCGACGGCATCGCGTTGCAACAAAGGCCGCAAGGGACTTCGAGCGCTATGCCAGCCGCCTTGATCGATTTGAGCAGGACTATCGCGAAGCTACGCACCAGGCCTCCGAGAATTACGTGAACCTCGTTGAGACCGCTCCGACGGGAACCCCGTGGCCCGTCATATCTGACGGGCTCAGCCGTCTTGTTGAGTCCACGAAGAGTGCGAGCTCAAGCACCCGAGCGCAACGCCAATCAGCAACCGACCTTCGTCAGGCGCGAGTCAGCCAGGCCCTCAACCAAGCGATGGATCATCAGGTCGCCGCCCTGACGAAGATCATTGAGGATATGGACGCCTTCGCTTTCTCGTGCGAGCAGGTGATAAGCCAGATTGCCAGGAGGTTTCCAGCGGAAAGGGCGACCAGCTAGACGAAGGAACCCGGCAGTGGTCGCTGAACCAACCGACGCATAGACGCGCGAGCCCGCCGCGAGTGCTTTCAGCGGCCTCCCCTCAGAGGCCGCTAATCCCGTCCCAGCCCCACGCGAAGTAGGGCGACCCGCCGGGCTGCGGGTTGGTGACCACCCCGCCGACCTGCAGGAAGTTGTTCTTCTGCACCTGGCCCCACGGCGCTCGGCGCGGCGCCTCATGGGGATCGTCGCCGGAGCGGTTGGGCACGTCCGAGGTCGGCGGGGGATCGGTGCCGTTGTGGGCCCCCGGCGGCACAGTGCGCACAGGTCCGGTGTCGAAGAGCGTGATCGCGGAACCGTCGTAAGGGAACGCCTGGATCACCGGGATGTTCCAGAACGGGTCGACGTAGGGCGCAAACCGCGCCGTCACCAGCGGCGGGTAGAGCCCCGCGGCGCCGATCGTCCGAGCCTCGGTCTCGGCGGTGATGTTGGCCACCTGGTGGTCGCCGTAAGCGGGCTGCAGCAGGACGTGGTGGGTGGGAGTGTTGGGCAGCCTGCTCTGCGGCCGCTCGCCCGTCATGTGGCTGGCGTAGCCGTTAGGGTCGGAGCGGTCCCATAGCGTCTGGATCAGGTCCAGGATCAACATCCGCTGCGACTGGTCCGGGTACGACAGGTCGAAGATGTCCGAGTAGCCGATCTGGCCGGTGGGGTCATTCGGGAGCTGCGCGATGTCGGTCTGCGACAGCGGTTTGGTCGCGACGTAGTCGCTTGATCGGGGCAGCAGGATGGAGTAGTCCATGCCGACGACGCCCAGGGTGCAGCGCCGCACGTCCACGGAGACGGCGCAGACGGTGCCGCCGAAGATCCCACCCTGGCTGTTGCCGTCATAGAACGGCTGCCTGGTGTCGATGATCGACGAGCCGTCCCCGTATTGGAACGCCGGGTTGGAGCCGAAGCCCTGGGTGTGGATCATGACCCGGGCGAGGTAGAGGAAGTTGAGCTCGCCCTGCTGGACTCGGTCGGTCAGGAATGGGAAACGCGACAGGTCGCTCAAAGCCAGGATGGCGTTGGGGACGTCGGCGCTGGCCATTCCGGTCCAGTCGGTGGCGCAGTACATCATTCCGAAGCGCTGGGCCATCGACGTCTCGGCGTCGGAGTTCACCTCGCCGGCGCCGCCAAAGAGGCCGTGTCCGTACTCCACCGGGCGGAGTTTCTGGTGGGCCTCGAAGCCACCGCGCCCGATGTTGCAGATGAAGTTGGCCTGGTAGGTCTGCCCCAGGCGGCGCTGCGGCAGCGCGTCCGGGTTCAGCGGATCGAGAAGGAACTGTCCCGGCATGGGGCAGTCGTCGAAGGGGTATCCCTTGATCGAGCTGCATTTTGCGGGAGGGTCGCACGTCGGCGCGATGTAGCACGGCACCGTGAAATGGCCCGTCACCTGCCGAGCGATGTTGGTGTTCTGCGACGCCGAGTAGTTGTTCACGGCGTCAACCGTGAAGGCGGGCGATGAGCCGGAGACCACGCCGTCGGCAAGGTTGGTGTCGCCCAGCTGGGCAAATGCGTCGTCCCGGATCGACAGCAGCCGGCCGGTGACGTTCTTGGTGCTGGCGGTGGTGAAGTCCCACGCCAGGTACAGATCGGACCGCCGGACGCGGGCCTGCTGCAGCGTGCTGAAGATGTTCTCCATGTGCTGCCGCCGGGGATCAGTCAGCGGCGCCGTCCCGTCGCGATAGCTCTGAAACGCCGCCGAGGGCTGGGCCTGGGTGCCGTCGTCCTTGACCAGGTGGCGCAGCGCCACGATGTAGCGGTGGCCGTCGGTCAGGTTGACGGCCGGGTGGATCATGAGGTCGTTCTGGACGGTGCCGGTGGCTACCAGCCCGGCCTCCTGGGTGTACTGGTCGATCTCTGTCCAAACCGGCCAGCGCTTTCCGGTCTGGGTGTCGAGCAGGATCACGCCAAGGTCGTTCTTGCTGTTGAGGCCGAGGTAGGTGACATCCGGCAGACTCGACGGCGTCAGGTCTTCGTTCTTGGTCATGCCCGGGACGAGCGTGAGGATCTGGGCGCCGGCGCTGAAGCCGTCGCTGCGGTTCCACTCGAAGGGTTCGATCGGCTTGCCGACTGCGTTGTGGGGCATGCCGAGGAGGGTCAGGTCGAGGCGTCTGCCGGTGAGGCTGCTGGTGTCGGGGCGCGTGAACCAGTCGTTGGGGTAGGGGAGCATGCACTGGGCGGGGTCGAGCGGGTCGCAAGCCGCAGGGTTGAGGGGATCGATACCGTGCCCCTGCCAGTTGTCGTTGACCGGTGGCGTCCAGGCGGTCGCCAGCTGCACACCGACTTGCAGGTCGGCCGAGACGGATGCAGGCAGGCCCAGGGCCACCAGCAAAGCCAACGATGTCAGAACAAGGCCGACCCTCTTTCGCACAGCATCACCCTCCCGCTGCGTACACCCCGGACGCCGCGCCCACCAAGCACCCCAAGGACGCGATCGCACACAGTATAGAAGGCCGGCCCGGGCCGGTTGTGACGCGCCGCGCGCGCGGGGATCGCGGCGGCGCATCGCGCCGTGGCATTGTTATGCGATGCGACAGCTGACCAGCCTCGATGCGCAGTTCCTGGTGATGGAAACGCCGCGCCAGTACGGCCATGTCTCCGGCATCGCGGTCCTCGATCCGACGACAGCGCCGGGCGGCAAACTGGAGCTGGCGGACGTGCAGAAGCTGGTCGCGGAACGGCTGCCCTTGCTGCCACCGTTCCGGTGGCGGCTGGCGGAGGTTCCCTTCGGGCTGGACTACCCCTACTGGATCGACGACCCCGATTTCGATCTCGACTTCCACGTCCGCGAGCTGGCTCTGCCGCAGCCAGGCACGGAGCAGAAGCTCACCGACCAGGTGGTCCGGATTTTCGCCCGGCCGCTTGACCGAGCGCGCCCGCTGTGGGAGCTCTACTTGATCCACGGCCTACAAGGTGGCCGGGTTGCAATCCTCACCAAGATCCACCACGCGGTGGTCGACGGCATGTCCGGCGCGGAGATCCTGGGCGTGCTCCTGGACGTCGCTCCCGAGGGCCGCGAGGCGCCGCCGGCAATAAGCAACGGGACGACCCAGATGCCCGGACAGCTGGAGATGCTAGGCCGTGGCCTGGCGGGTCTGCCGCGCTATCCCCTGCGGGTGATGGAGTCCCTGCCCCGAGCCTTGCCCAATATCGAGGAGGTGGCGATCTACGACGCTCTCCCCGGAGCTCGCGAGCTGAGCCGGCTGGCGCGCGGGGTCCGCCAGGCGTTGCGGCTTGGCGGCGACGATGTTGTCGTCGAGCGCGAGCAGGTGGTGCCGCCGCGCACCTCGTTCAATGGCCGCGTTTCCGCGCACCGCCGGCTCGCGATCGGACGGCTCCCGCTGGAGACCGTCAAGGAGGTCAAGAACCGCTACGGCTGCACCGTCAACGACGTCATCGTCTCGATCTGCGCCGGCGCGGTGCGGCGCTGGTTGATGGCTCACGACGAGCTCCCCAAGGAGCGACTGGTCGCCCAGATACCTGTGTCGGTGCGTACCGCCGAACAGATGGGGACATTCGGCAACCGGATCATGCTGATGAGCGCCCCGGTGTTCACCAATGAAGCCGACCCGGTGCGCCGCCTGCTGGCGACCCACGAGGCCATGGGGGACATGAAAGACCGGCACCGCGCGATGCCGGCAGAACTATTGCAGGACGCCACCAACTTCATCCCGCCGGCGGTGTTCTCGCGGGCGGCGCGGCTGACCTTCGCGCTGTCGAGCAACGCCCGGCCCAACTGGAACTTCGTCATCTCCAACGTGCCCGGGCCACAGTTCCCGCTCTACTGCGCCGGCGCTCGGCTGGAGGAGATCTACCCGGTATCGGTTGTGACCGACGGGATGGGGCTGAACATCACGGTGATGAGCTACCTGGGGCAGCTGCATTTCGGCATCGTCGCCGACCGCGAGATGATGCCCGACGTCGCGTCACTGATCGGCTGGCTGGGCGAAGAGCTGGCCGCGCTGGCACCGTCTGTTGAGGGTGCTCCCAATGGCGCCCGCAGTCCGGCGCCGCGCGCCCGCAAGACCGCGGCGCGCGCCCGGCAGCCCCGGCGCCAAGCCACCGCCAGGACGGGGAGGAAGACTCCGGGCTAACCGGCCCACTCCAACCTCTCTAATCCGATCCCCAGCTATGGGGTCGAGAATTGGTCAGCTTGCCTTCCATCCATCGAAAACTGAACTCGCCCGCCCGCGGTGCTTTGCTGGTAACGCTCCTCGTCGGCTGTTCCACGTTCCAGGCACCCAAGGCCACCGCCGGCAGCCCGCGCGTATCCGCGCCGGCGACATCGCCGAGCCCGGTAGCGCCTGTCTATCCCTCGTACTACATCGACAGCCTGCGCAGCCTGCCGCACCCCGGAGGCACGATCTCAATCGGAGCCCAGATGTTTCGCGGCAGCGGCTACACCAAGTCACACGTGACATGGCCCAGCCAGGGGCAGACGATGACCGGGACGATCTCCGTCCCCGACGGTGCCGGTCCGTTTCCGGTGGTGATCGTCAACCACGGGTACATCCCCGCCAGTCGTTATTGGATCGGCCAGGACTCGGGCATTTTTGGCGACCCGATGGCAAGCCATGGGTTCATCTCGATCGCCCCCAACTACCCTGGCTACGCCGGCTCCGGCACCCTCGACCCAGCCTATCCCGCGATCATCGCCGAAGCCGTCGCCGACCTCGACCTGGTGAGCTCGCTCCAGAGCCTGCCCCACGCGGACACCTCACGGGTGGCGATGATGGGCCATTCCAACGGCGGCGGCGTGAGCCTGCTGGTAGTGGTTGTCGACCCGCGGGTAAAGGCGCTGGCGCTCTTCGCGCCGGTATCCAGCGACATGGCAGACAACGCCAGGAAATGGTGGAGCGCGGACGGGACGCGTAGCGCAGCGCCGGCGCCCGACGCGGCGCCGGATGTGTACGCTCACATCTCACCGCGAAACTACTTCTCAGCGGCGACGCCACCGGCACTCCTGCTGCAGGGGACCGCCGACCAGGACATCCCGGCGGCCTGGACCGACGCCACAGTCGCGGCCCTGCAAGCAGCGCGGGTCGAGGCCTCCGTCGTCTGGTACCCCGGCGCGATGCACGACATGGTCGGCTCCGACCTCGCCGACGCCGACCGCCGCGCCGAGGCCTGGATTCGACAGCACCTCGGGTGACGGCCTGAGTTCCAAACCGCCTGTGGGCCGGGCGGGCCACCATAATCGTCGACACAGCATGCGTCGCCTTCTGCTTCTTGTCGTCGTGCTGCTCCTCGCCGGCGCGGGTCTGGGGTACGCACTGCACGGAACGCCCCCAGGGGGCGCCACCACGATTCTTCTCGACGGGGTGCCGCTGGATTCCGGGTCGCAGGAGGTGCCCCCGAAGCCGACGCTCACGGTGATCGTGGCGGGCGGCGCCCGTGCCTCCGACTACCGAGCGTCGATCGACGGAAGGGCGGTCGCGGTGAGGGCGGGCAGTGGCGGAGCGTCGCTCTCGCTGCCGGCCATGCCCCAGGCGAGCTGGCACCACCTATCGGTTTGGCGAGAGACGCTGGGCGGCGGGCGCACCAATACCAACCAGCTGGCCTTCCGGACCGCCGAGCCGTTGCGGCTGGCCGCCGCCTGGCTGGTGGGGCCCGCTTCGGCCAGGGTCGACGTCAGCTGGTCACGTCCGCTGACCGATACCGGTCCGGTGGAGTCGGCGCTTCGCGCCGCCGGCGCGTCGGTGCAGGTGAGTGAGAGCGCCGTCTCGGGCCGGTGGCCGTCCGCCGTGGTCGGCGCCAGGCTTGGCTTCTCGCTACCCGCGGGCCTGGCGTCCAGCACCGGCTCGTACCTTGCCGCGAGCTTCTCTCCGTCGCTGACGCTGCCGGCAGATCGCCCGTATTCGGACGTGCAGGTCTCCGGCGCGGCGCCCGATGTCGCCTCCGGGCTGAAGCTGCAGGCCTACTACGTCGGCACCGCCATCGGCCGAGCCGACCTGGCCGCCCACGCCGGCCAGATCGACGTGCTCACCCCCGACTTCTACGGCCTCGGAGGCGACGGCCGGCTGTACTCGCAGGTGGACGAGGCGGCCCTGTCGACCGCGGCGGCAGCCGGGATCGAGGTCCAGCCGCTGGTGACCAATCTCGACTTCGATGCCGGTAAGGCGCACGACCTGATCTCCAGCCCCGGTGGCGCCGACCTGGCCGCCGCCAACCTGGTGGCCGAGGCCAAAGCGCGCAGCTACACCGGGTACCAGCTCGACTTCGAGAACATGCGCCGCGACGACCGGGCCGCCTTCACCGCCTTCTCCTCGCGGCTGGCGAAGAAGCTGACGTCAGCCGGCCTGAAGTATTCGCTCGCGGTGGTGCCGCGAAAGGCCTCCGCCGGAGTCTTGGCGACGTCCCAGTACTCCGCTGCCTACGACTATCCATCGCTCAGCAACGACAGTCGCTGGCTGACGATGATGGCCTATGACCAGCACACCAGCGGCACCGGACCTGGCGCGGTGGCCGCGCTGGACTGGGTGCGCGACGTCATGGCGGGGGGCAGCGCCGGGGTCGACCCCGCGCGTGTGTACCTGGGGGCGCCGCTCTACTACCGCGAGTGGACGATCGGTGGCGACACCACCGTGGGACCGTACAGCGAGGCGATCCAGAAGGCGATCGACAATGGCGCCGGCATCGGCTGGGACTTCGCCGCCGCCACCGCCTTTATCCGCTACAGCCAGGCGGGGGCGGAGCACATCCTGTGGATGGACAACCGCGCCTCATTGGCGGAGAAGATCGGCGTGGCCAAACAGATGGGGTTTGCGGGCGTCTCGGTGTGGCGCCTTGGCTTCGAGGATCCGGGGTTCTGGGACCTCTGGCTGGGCCGCTGATGGATATTAGCCAGCGTGTCGGTGCGCGCCGAGACTGCTGTTTCTGAATGACCTAGTCGAGGGTCGCTTGAGGGCTGGGAGCTGCCGAAGGTGGCTTGGAGCCCAAGCGCCCATGGTTCGACCGGATGCCGAACAGCGCAATCGCGGCGACGAAAACGACGGCGCCGAACCCACCTTGGACCGCTGCTGAGCCGGAGACCTTGGCGCCCGCTCGTGGGAGAAGAGGGGCAGCGGCTGGCGCAGCGCCTGCTGCAGCCTGGGGCAGCTCGAAGGCTCCGATGTCACACCGAGGTCCCTGGGGTCGCGATACGCCCCGCTGGTCGACGACCGGAGGCGGGCAGTCGCTCGCTGCCACGGCATTTATGGCTGGGCTGCCAGACAGGAGCGCGCGGGTCTGTGTGAGGCCACCGTTGTCTTGGAGCGCCCCAAGCAATGGGTCAACCCCGTGCTGGTCGGTTGCTTGGCCGAGGCCGCAACTCGACCCCGAATCGAGGTTGTCGCCGTCTGAAACGATGGTCCCACCCGAGGTTGTGCTGCAGCCACTCGCTGACGCGCTGGAGAGGATTGTCGAACGAAGGTGTATTGCGTTCTGTTCGCTGTCCAGCGCTTCACCAGTGACCGCGACATTACTACTGATGGTCAGGTTGGTCATATTCGCGGTTTGGCTTTGCGCAACGACGACGCCACCTCCCCGTGTCGGGCCGTGATCGCTGGAAAGCGTGTTCCCATCCACGGTCGAGTTCACGATCGAAGTGGATTGAGCGCGGTCCGTTGTTAGGCCGCCCCCGGCCACGAGGTTGGTGCCCCCCGTGGAATGGTCGATGATGCTGTTGCCGCTTACCGTGCTGGAATCAATCGTGACGGTGTTGCTGGCGTTCGGCGCCTCACAGATGTATTCGGCATCGATGCCCGCTCCGATTGCGTTGAAGCCTCCTCCGCCTGCACCGGTGGCGGTGATCGCATTACCGCTTACGACGGTGTTACTCAGTACCACCGGAGCCGGCCGAACCTGTGGGCACAGGAAGATCCCCGCACCTGAAGCGCTGCCGCCCGTTCGACCGGTCACGTCTGCGTGCAGGGTGTTCCCGGTGATGGCTGAGTCGATCACGGTCAAAGGGCCGCTGGCAACAATCCCGGCGCCCCCAAAACTGGCAGACGCTCCGGTCGCGTCGAGCTCGTTGCCCGTAATCGCGACCGATGTGATCGTAAGACTGCCGTTCGAGTTGATGGCGAGGCCGTCTTCCGGCAGGCCCGCCAGGCCATGAGCGTTTCTTATCGTGACCCCGCTTATTGCCACTGTGGCCCCGTCGTCCGTAAGTAGGATCCGATGGTCCTCACCCTGGCCGTCGATGATCGTCTTCGCGGCGCCGTTGCCGATGATGGTCAGGTTCTGGACTGGGGAGTTCTTGATCTCTATCTGGCCCCCTGAAGTACCAGTGACCTTGAATACCCCATCCACCCCGAATGAGATCGTGTTGGTGCCGCCGACAGTGTTTGCCCTGGCGACCGCCGCGCGCAGGCTGCATGGGTTGACAGCGGCTGGGCAGCTCGTCGATCCCAGCGCCGGGTCATCAGTGGTGGTGGCTACGATCGCCGACGCCTGACCAAGGGAATTGGACGCGATGAACGCGGACGCCGCTGTCAGAAAGCTAAACGCGACAGCCAACGCGGGGCGCCACGGCGATGCCCGTCTCTCGCCAGCCGTCCTCGACTTGATTGATAAGTCGATTTGCACCGGCTCCATGCTAGGCGATCGTTCCGGCCCGCTGGCCGGACTAGCTTTCGGCCGTCTTGACCCCGGCGATCACGGAGCGAAGCGCCGCGGCCGCGCCCAGGAAGGCGGCCGACTCGACCGGGATGATGATCTTCTCGTTGTCGCTGTCGGCGAAGCGGGCGAGCGTGTCCAGCTGCAGGATCGAGAGCAGCTCCGGCGTTGGCCCGGCGGCGTTGATCGCGTCGTAGACAGCCTTCACCGCCTGGGCGCGGCCCTCGGCGTTGAGGATCTGGGCCTGCCGCTGACCCTCGGCCTGGAGGATCGTCGCCTGCCGCACGCCCTCGGCGGTCTTGATCTGCGCCTGCTTCTGGCCTTCCGCGACGTTGATCTGCGACTGCTGCTGCCCCTCTGACTGCAGGATCGCCGCCCGCTTCTCCTGGTCGGCCTGCTTCTGCAGCGCCATGGCGTTGAGGATCTGCTGCGGCGGCAGGATGTCCACGATCTCGATGCGGTTGATGCGGATGCCCCACTTGTCGGTCACCGACTCCATCTGCGACTGCAGCTGGGCGTTGATGTGCTCGCGCTGGGAGAGCGCCTCGTCGAGGCTGATGCCGCCGAACACGGCGCGGAGGGTGGTGCGGCTGAGCTGGTCGACGGCGATGCCGTAGTTGCTGACCGAGAAGAGGGCCATCTGGGCGTCGACCACCTGGCTGAAGATGGTGGCGTTGACAGTCACCGAGACGTTGTCGCGGGTGATCACGTCCTGGCGGTCCCCGGTACGCGGCGTCTCGCGCATGTCCACCAGTTCCATGCTGTCGACGAAGGGGATCAGGAACACCACTCCCGGGTTGCGGACGCTGTTGAACTGCCCCAGCCGCTTGACCGCCCCGACGTATCCCTGCTGTATGACTCGAACGGCGCGCACAACCACGATCAGCGCGAAAGCGACCAGCAGGATGACGACGATCAGGGCGGTCAGGTCCATGTGGCTATCCCTCAGTGGTGGTGTCGGCGGTTGTTGGAGTGGCTTCGGGCCCGGCCGGGGTGGGCGACTCGGAGGCGGGGGATGGAGTCGCGACCAGGCTGACGATCAGGGTCGCCTGGCGCAGCGCGTCGATATGAACAGTGCTGCCCACTGCGATGGTGCTGCCATCGGCGCTGATCGCGGGCCAGCTTTCCCCGGCGACGCGTACGTGGCCTGGCTCATGGGCGCCGCGGATCTCTTCGACCACCGGCGCCTCCATGCCGACCATCGCCTGGGCTCCGGATTTGATCTCCCCGGGATGGCCGCGCTTGAGATATCGCATCAGCGGCGGCCGGGCCGTCACAACGCCAACCACCGAGACCCCGCAGAACACCACGATCTGGCCGGCTTCGGGCACGCCCAGCAGGGCGGCTACAGCAGCGGCCAGCGCGGCCGCGACCAGGAACACGGCGTAGAACGCCAGCGTCAGCATCTCGGCGACTCCGAACGCCAGGGCCACTGCCAACCAGACGAACGTCATGGCCGTATCGTACCCACCTTGGGCGGCTTGAACCGAACCAATCTGCCGGCGCTGTCCGCCGGCGCCACGTCAATCCTTGCCGGGGTCGCGGCCGAAGATCTCGGGATTGTCCTCGGGGTTGCCCAGGTCGGGAAGCTCCATGCTGTTGACCAGCTCCCGAAAGATGGTCGGCTCGGTGTTGGGGAACTCCGACCCCTCCTCGCTCTCCGCCTCCGGTGTGACCCCGGCCTTGTCGAGGACGTCGTCCGAAACCAGGATCGGGACCTCCGCCCGCACCGCCAGGGCGATGGCGTCACTGGGCCGGGCGTCGACGTCCAGGTTGCGGCCGTCGACGGCCATGAAGATCCTGGCGTAGAAAACGTCGCTGTCGAGGGAGCTGACCTCGACGCTGGTCAGGCGAGCACCGAGGTCGCTGAAGATGTTGGTCATCAGGTCGTGGGTGATCGGCCGTTCGGGAGTGATCCCGGTGATCTTGAGCGCGATGGCGTTGGCCTCGTAGATGCCGATCCAGATCGGCAGGTACCTCTCGGCGGTCTTGTCTTTGAGGATGACAACATGCTGTCCACTGGGCATGTGGACACGAATGCTGTCCACCTGCATCTCGGTGAATCCCCGTTTCGTCACTCAGGACCTCCGATCTGATGATAGCCTGCGGCCCGTTCGCAGCGAATTAGAATCGAGCCTGTGACTCAGCGCCTGTTGCTGGTCGACAGCCACTCGCTGATCTACCGCGCCTTCTTCGCACTTCCCGCCCTCACAGACCGCAAGGGTCGCCTGACCAACGCCGCCTTCGGCTTCACCTCAATGCTGCTCAACGCCCTGCCCGGGCACGAGCTGGTGGCGGCGGCCTTCGATCATCCCTCCAAGACCTTCCGCCATCGCGAGTACGCCGAGTACAAGGCCCAGCGCGAGAAGGCGCCGGACGACCTCGTCAACCAGTTCCCGATGGTCCGCGAGATCGTCACCGCCCTCAACTTCGCGACCTACCAGGTCGAGGGCTTCGAGGCCGACGACCTCATAGGCACCCTTGCCACCCAAGCCGAGGCGCTCGGCCTCAAGGTCGACATCCTCACCGGCGACCTGGACGCGCTGCAGCTCGTCAGCCCCAGCATCGATGCGCTGACCACCCGCCGTGGCATCTCGGACACGGTGCGGTACGACGTCGCCGCGGTGCGGGCGCGATACGACGGACTTGGCCCCGAGAAGATGACCGACCTGAAGGCTCTCAAGGGTGACGTGACCGACAACATCCCCGGGGTGCCCGGGGTGGGGGACAAGACCGCGATCAAGCTGATCAAGGAGTACGGCTCGGTCGAGGGCATCATCGCCGCGCTCGACGAGATGCCGCCAGGACGGGTCACCGAGTCGCTGCGGGCGGGGGCCGAGCAGCTGCCGCTGTCCAAGAGGCTGGCCACCATCGTGCGCGATGTACCGGTGACGCTGGACCCCGAGGACTGCGTTCTCAAGGAGTACGACGACGCCGCAGTCAAGCAGCTCTTCGAGGAGTACGACTTCAGGACCTTGCTGCCCCGGCTGCCGCGTCCGGTCGGCACCAACAAGAAGACAGTGCCTGACGTGGAGGGTTCCCTGGCCATCTCGGGCAACGGCAAGGCCGCGGCGGGTGCGGCTTCCGGCGCCGGCCCTCGAGCCGTGGTGTCCGGCGCCGCGGGGGCCTCCCAGGTGACCTTCGACTTCGATCAGCCCGTGACCGTGGTGGGTGAGGCCGGCCCGCTCGAGGTTGCCACCGAAATCGTCGATGGGGCCGAGGGCGTCAGCAGGCTGGTCGCCCGGTGGGGCGCCGCGCCGATGGCGGTGTCCCTGGTGCTGGACGATCCTCAGCCGCGGCACTCCGCGCTGGCTGGGATCGCGTTGGCGCCCGCGGCCGGCGACGCTGCCGCTTACCTGCCGCTGCGGGCGTCCGGCGCCGAGACCGCGGGCGCCCCGGAGATGCTGGCGGTGCTGCGCGACGCCTGGGGCGGCCTGGACCTCGTGGCGTACTCGCTGAAGCAGGTCGAGCTGGCCCTGGGACCGCGCGACTTTCCCCCGCCCAACGGGTTCGACGTCTCGCTGGCGTCGTACCTGTGCGACTCCCGGGCCAAGACCCCAACCCCTGCCGAGCTGTCCTACCAATGGCTGGGCCGCAGCCTGCAGCCGATCACCGAGGTGCTCGGCAGCGGCAAGAAGGCGATAGCCCCGGGCGAGGTTGAACCCGACGTCGCCGCCCGGCTCTTCGGCCCCGAGGCTGCCGCCCTGGCGCGGCTGCGATCGCACCTCGAGCCCGAGCTCGAGCGCCAGAACCTGAAGTGGCTCTACGAGCACGCCGAGGTGCCGCTGGCGCCGATCCTGGCGGAGATGGAGCTGGCAGGGATCGGCCTCGACCTGCCGCTGCTGGAGGAGCTGTCAGCCGAGCTGGCGACGCAGATCGAACGGCTGGAGGGCGAGATCAACCAGATCGCCGGTTATCACATCAACGTCAACTCGCCGATCCAGTTGCAGAAGCTGCTCTTCGACGAGCTCGGCCTGAGCAAGGGACGGCGCACCGCCACCGGCAAGGTGTCCACCGACTCGACCGTGCTGGAAACGCTGCGAGACGCCCACGCCGTGGTCGCCAAGGTCCTCGAGTACCGCCAGGTGACCAAGCTCAAGTCGACCTACGTCGACGCGCTCCCCGGCCTGGTCGACGCTGACAGCCGCGTCCACACCAGATTCAACCAGACCGTGGCCGCCACCGGCCGGCTCAGCAGCAGCGATCCCAACCTTCAGAACATCCCCATCCGGACCGACCTGGGCAGGCGCATCCGCGAGGCATTCATCCCCCGGCCCGGAAACGTCCTCATCAGCGCCGACTACAGCCAGATCGAGCTGCGGGTCCTGGCCCACCTCTCCCAGGACCCGGCGCTGGTCGAGGCGTTCGACGACGGGCAGGACATCCACGCCGTCACCGCCTCGGTGGTATTCAGCGTGCCCCTCGAAGCCGTCACCCCCGACCAGAGACGGGCCGCCAAGGTGGCCAACTTCGGGGTCCTCTACGGTCTCTCCGCGTCGGGCCTGCAGCGTGACCTGGGGATGCCCCAGGATGAGGCCAAGGCCTTCATCAACGCCTACTTCACCCGCTTCGCCAACGTCCGCGCCTACCTCGAGCAGATCAAGCAGGACGCCTACAAGAACGGCTACGTGGAGACCGTGCTGGGGCGGCGCCGCTACCTCCAGGACTTGCGTGCGGCCAACCCCGTGCTGCGCTCGGCGGCCGAGCGCATGGCCGTGAACATGCCCTTCCAGGGCTCCAACGCCGACATCATGAAGCTGGCGATGGTCGCGATCCGCAGGCGGATGCGGGAGGAGAGCCTGCGCTCCCAGATGGTGCTCCAGGTCCACGACGAGCTGGTCTTCGACGTCTACCCGGAGGAGCTTGAAACGCTCAAACCGATCATCAAGCGCGAGATGCAGGACGCCTACCATCTCAGCGTTCCGCTTGGCGTCGACGTCAAGGTGGGCCCGAACTGGAACCAGGTCGCGGCCGTGGAGGTCGAGCTTCCTGCCTGAGCTGCCGGAAGTAGAGACCATCGTCCGCGACCTGCGGCCGCAGCTCGAGGGGAGGACGGTGGAGGGCGCGTACGTGGCCCAACCAGGGGTGCTCCGCTATCCCGATCCCCGCAGCTTCCGGCGCCGGATCGTGGGCCGGCGGCTGGAGCGGGTCGGCCGCCACGGCAAGTTCATGCTGGTGGAGCTGGACGCGCCCCCATCCCGGCGGCGGGTGGGCCCGGGCCCGCCCGACCCCGAGTTCCTGGTCATCCACCTGGGCATGACCGGGCGGCTCTCGGTGGCAGAGCCGGAGTCGCCACCGCCACCGCACACCCACCTGAGGCTGCCCCTATCCTCGGGCGCCGAGCTGCGGATGCAGGACTATCGCCGCTTCGGCCGCGTGCTGCTCGGATCAGCGGGCGAGCTGGTTGCGAACCGAGCCCTGCCGCGGCTCGGTCCCGAGCCTGCAACCGGCTCCCTTCCCAACCCGGAGAGCTGGAGTGGCTTCGGGGGGCTGCTGTCGCCGGCGGAGTTCGGGAGCATCCTGGCGCGAAGCCGGCGCCCGGTGAAGGCGCTGCTGATGGACCAGGGAATGGTCGCGGGGCTGGGCAACATCTACTGCGACGAGGCGTGCTTCCGGGCCGGCATCCGGCCGACCGCGCCCGCCAGCAGCCTCAGCCCGCGGCGGCGACGGCGCCTCTTCCGGGGCATCGCGGAGGCTCTGGCAGGTGCCGTCGACCTTCGGGGTAGCAGCATCGACGACTATCGCGACGGCTTCGGGGAGAAGGGTCAGAACCAGGAGCGGCTGCTGGTCTACGGCCGCGCCGGGCTGCCGTGCGTGAGATGCGGAAGGGCGCTCAAGAAGACGATCGTGGCCGGCCGCACCACCGTCTACTGCTGGTCCTGTCAGAGGTGACCCTGGCGCCCTCGCGTCGGGAGCTGGTGGTTCGACGCGCCGGCAGCGCCTGGGCGGTTGCGCTGGTGTGCCTGTTCGTGTTCTTCTCCATCCTGGTCAACGCCCGCGTGCTGGCCATAACCGACCAGTTGCTGCTGACGATCGCCCAGGGCCCGGCGTCGGCGCCGCTCGACGCGGTGATGGTCCCGATCTCATTGCTGGCCTCGATCGAGGTCACCTCCGTGGTCACCCTGCTACTGGTGCTTTGGACGTGGAGGCTCGGGCGCCGCCTCACGTACCAGGGCCTGGTGCCGGTGGCGCTACTGCTAGCGGCCACCGCCTTCGAGTTCGGCGGCAAGCTGCTGGTGCATCAGCCCGACCCATCGGTGTCGGTGCGCGGTCCCCACGTCGGCATCGGCGTCCTTACGGCCTACTCCTTTCCCAGCGGCCACACCGCCCGGGCGGCGCTGGTGTACGGGATGGTCACGCTGCGGCTGATTCTTCGCACGCGAAAGTTGTGGTGGGGATGGCTCTGCATCGCCCTGGTATGGGCGATCGCGTTCAGCCGGGTCTACCTCGGCTACCACTGGCCCAGCGACGCCGCCGGTGGGATCCTGCTGGGCGGCGCGCTGCTGGCGCTGGGCCTGGCTTTGGCACCCCGCGGCACGCTTGGCGAGGAGATGATTGAGGGATGAGCACCAAGGCCTACGTCGTCCTGACCACGGTCGGCAGCGAGGAAGACGCCAGGACCCTCGCCCATTTGCTGGTGGAATCCGAGCGCGCCGCCTGCGTCACCGTGGTCGCGGGGACCCGGTCGACGTACCGCTGGGAGGGGAAGGTGGTGGAGCAGGGTGAGTGCCTGCTGGTCATAAAGGCTCCGCGACGGGCGGTCCCGGCCCTTCGCGAGGCGATCCTCGACCACCACCCGTATGAGTTGCCCGAACTGCTGGTGCTGGAGGCCGACGGAGTCACCGACGAATACGCCGCCTGGCTGGAGGCGTCGACGCTCGAGCCGTGAGCGACCGGGCGCGCTCGAGCCTGAAGAGCCGCCAGCAGTAGCCGCCTAAGCTTTCCCCATGCCTCCCTTCAACCTCCAGAGCGAGTTCCAGCCCACCGGCGACCAGCCCCAGGCGATCGAGAAGCTGGTCGATGGCCTCCAGAAGGGGATGCGCGAGCAGACGCTGCTGGGGGTGACCGGGAGCGGCAAGACCTTCAGCGTCGCCAACGTCATCCAGCAGGTCCAGCGGCCAACCCTGGTGATGTCGCCGAACAAGACGCTGGCGGCGCAGCTGTGCTCCGAGTTCCGCGAGTTCTTCCCGGACAACGCCGTGGAGTACTTCGTCAGCTTCTACGACTACTACCAGCCGGAGGCCTACATCCCTCGTACCGACACCTATATCGAGAAGGACTCCACCCGCAACGACGAGATCGACCGGCTGCGGACCAGCGCGATGCGGGCGCTGCTGACGCGGCGCGACGTGATCGTGGTCGCCAGCGTCTCCTGCATCTACGGCATAGGCGCGCCGGAGGACTGGCTCGGCGAGTCCCTGGAGCTGAAGAAGGGCGACTCGATCCGCCGCGACATCCTCCAGCGCAAGCTGATCCAGCTCCAGTACGAGCGCCACGACATGGACTTCGGCAGGTCGCGCTTCCGCGTCCGCGGCGACATCGTCGACGTCCACCCGGCATACGAGGAGATCGCCACCCGCCTCGAGTTCTTCGGCGACGAGATCGAGCGGATTCTCGAGTTCGACCCCCTGACGGGGGAGATCCTGGGGGAGCGCGACATCTTCCGTCTCTTCCCGGCGACGCAGTACATCACCACTGGCGAGAAGATGCGAGAGGCCTTCGGCGCCATCGAGGCCGAGATGGAGGAGCGTTGCGCCTACTTCGACGCCGAGGGCAAGCTGCTGGAGTCGCAGCGGCTGCGGCAGCGGACCATGTTCGACCTCGAGATGATGCGCGAGACGGGGAGCTGCGCCGGGATCGAGAACTACTCGCGGCACCTGTCGGGGCGGCAGCCGGGCGAGGCGCCCTTCACGCTGATGGACTACCTTCCCGCCGACGCCCTGATCGTGGTCGACGAGAGCCACGTCTCGGTGCCCCAGATCGGGGGCATGTACGGCGGGGATCGCTCGCGCAAGATCCCGCTGGTGGAGTACGGCTTCCGGCTGCCGTCGGCGCTGGACAACCGCCCGCTCGATTTCAACGAGTGGGACCAGCGGGTCACGCAGCTGATCTACGCCTCGGCGACTCCCGGCGACTACGAGGAGCGACGCTCGGGGCAGGTGGTCGAGCAGATCGTGCGGCCGACCGGGCTCGTCGATCCAAGCCTCGAGGTGAGGCCGACCAAGGACCAGATCGACGACCTGGTGGGCGAGCTGCGAAAGGAGATCGCCGCCGGCAACCGCACCCTGATCACGACCTTGACCAAGCGCATGGCCGAGGACCTCACCGAGTACCTCAAGGAGCTCGACTTCAAGGTCAACTACCTGCACTCCGACATCGACACCATGGAGCGCATCGAGATCTTGCGGGACCTGCGGCTCGGCTCCTTCGACGTGCTGGTAGGGATCAACCTGCTGCGAGAGGGCCTGGACCTGCCCGAGGTGGCGTTCATCGCCATCCTCGACGCCGACAAGGAGGGCTACCTCCGTGGCTACCGATCCCTGATCCAGACCATCGGCCGCGCCGCCCGGCACCTCGACGGCCGCGTGATCATGTACGCCGACAAGAACAGCGAGGCGATGGAGAAGGCCCTCTTCGAGACCGAGCGCCGGCGCTCGATGCAGGTCGCCTACAACCGCGAGCACGGCATCACCGCGGCGTCCATCCACAAGGCGATCTACAACATCGAGACCCACAAGCAGCAGGTGGCCGAGGAGGTCGCGGAGTACGAGGCGATCGCGGGGATGCCTGCCGACGAGGTGATCAAGCTGAGCAAGCGTCTCGAGCGCGAGATGGCCAAGGCCGCCCGGGACCTGCAGTTCGAGCGCGCCGCGCAGCTGCGAGACCGGCTGATCGACCTGCGCAGGGCGATGTCCGACAGCCGTGCCGCGGAGCCGGCGCCGGTGGGCGCGGCGGCCGGCCCGGACCGGGCCCCGGGCCGGCGCGGCGGAGGACGCTGGCGCCGCGGTCGCTGACCCTCGCTAGACTCTAGGGTGCCACCGGCGATCCCCACGACAGGGTCCTCAATCGTTATCAGGGGCGCCCGCGAGCACAATCTCAAGGACGTCACCCTGGAGCTTCCGCGCGACCGCCTGGTCGTGTTCACCGGGCTTTCCGGGTCGGGCAAGTCCTCGCTGGCCTTCGACACCATCTACGCGGAGGGGCAGCGCCGCTACGTCGAGTCGCTCTCGGCCTACGCCCGGCAATTCCTGGGACAGATGGAGAAGCCCGACGTAGACCAGATCGAGGGGCTGTCGCCGGCCATCTCCATCGACCAGAAGGGGTCCAGTAAGAACCCCCGGTCGACGGTGGCGACGGTCACCGAGATCTACGACTACCTGCGCCTGCTCTACGCCCGAGTAGGCCATCCGCACTGTCCCAAGTGCGGCCGGCCGATCGCCCGGCAGACTGTGGACCAGGTCACCGACCAGGTCCTGGCACTGCCCGAGGGGCAGCGGTTGATGATCCTGGCGCCGGTGGTGGTGGGGCGCAAGGGCGAGCACACCGAGGTCCTCGACGGCGCCCGCAAGGCCGGCTTCGTCCGCGCCCGGGTCGACGGCAGCCTCTTCGAGCTCGAGGAGAAGATCGAGCTCGACAAGAACTACAAGCACGACATTGAGATCGTGGTCGACCGCCTGGTGGTCGACCCGGCCTCCCGCTCCCGCCTGACGGAATCGATCGAGACCGCGACAAGGATGTCCCAAGGCTCGGTGCTGGTGGTGCCGGTCACCGACATCGCGGTGGCGGGCGATCGCAAGAAACAGCTGAAGGGCGCCCGAGACGCCGCCGACACGCTCTTCTCGCTCTCATACGCGTGCCCCGTTCACGGCAGCACCGGCCTGGAGGAGCCGCAGCCGCGCAACTTCTCCTTCAACAGCCCTCACGGCGCCTGCCCCGAGTGCACCGGGCTGGGGACGCAGCTCGAGGTCGACCCTGACGCGGTCCTACCCGACCAGTCGTTGTCGATCGCCGACGGCGCCTTCCAGAGCCCGGGGCGGTCGGGGATGTACTACAACGAGCACGCCGAGTGGATCGCCAAACGCTACGGCATCAGTCTGACGACGCCGATCCGCGACCTGCCCGACGAGGACGTCGACTTTCTTCTCTACGGGACCAACGACGTCGACCAGAAGCGGCCGGCGTATCGCAACCGGTTCGGCCGCAAGCGCTACCGCCGGGCCACCGTGGAAGGCGTCGTCACCAGTCTCGAGCGGCGATACAAGGAGACCGAGTCGGAGTGGGTCAAGGCCGAGATCGAGCGGCTGATGGTCACCCGCCCCTGTCCGGTTTGCAAGGGACGCCGGCTCAAGGCCGAGGCGCTGGCGGTGATGGTGGGCGAGAAGAACATCTCCGAGTACTGCGACCTCAGCGTCGCCGACGCGCTGCGCTGGATCGAGGCACTGCAGCTCTCAGAGCGAGAGCAGACGATCGCGGTGCAGATTCGCAAGGAGATCAAGGAGAGGCTTGGCTTCATGGTCGACGTGGGCCTGGAGTACCTGACGCTGAATCGCGTCACGCCGACTCTTTCGGGCGGAGAGGCGCAGCGGATCCGGCTGGCGACCCAGATCGGGTCGCGGCTGATGGGCGTGCTCTACGTCCTCGACGAGCCCTCGATCGGGCTCCACCAGCGCGACAACCGGAAGCTGATCAACACCCTCGAGCGTTTGCGCGACCTCGGCAACACCCTGATCGTGGTCGAGCACGACGAGGAGACGATGCGCCACGCCGACCATATCGTCGACATCGGCCCAGGAGCCGGCGAGCACGGCGGCAGGATCGTCTTCAGCGGCGATTACGACCACCTGCTGACAAGCAAGGAGTCGCTGACAGGACAGTTCCTTCGGGGAGAGCGCTCCATCCCGCTGCCGCCGCGCCGGCGCAAGGGCAGCGGCAAAAAGGTCGTCGTCAAGGGCGCACGCGAGAACAACCTTCGCGACCTGACCGTGAGCTTCCCGCTGGGCAAGCTGATCTGCGTCGCTGGCGTCAGCGGTTCGGGCAAGTCGACGCTGGTCAACGACATCCTCTACCGCGCCCTGGCGCAGCACTTCTATCGCGCCAAGGAGAGGCCTGGCAAGCACAAGGGCATCAGCGGGCTCGAACATCTCGACAAGGTGATCGATGTCGACCAGTCGCCGATCGGGCGGACGCCCCGCTCCAACCCGGCTACCTACACCGGCGTCTTCACCTACATCCGCGAGCTCTACGCGACCCTTCCCGAGGCCCGGGAGCGCGGCTACACACCCGGCCGCTTCTCGTTCAACGTCAAGGGCGGCCGCTGCGAGGCCTGCCAGGGCGACGGGATGATCAAGATCGAGATGCACTTTCTCCCCGACGTCTATGTTCCGTGCGAGGTCTGCAAGGGCAAGCGCTACAACCGCGAGGCGCTGGAGGTGCGCTTCAAGGGGCACAGCATCTCGGACGTCCTCGACATGTCAGTCGATGAGGCGCTCGACCTCTTCCAGAACCAGCCGCGGATCGCGCGCAAGCTGCAGACGCTTGCCGACGTGGGCCTGGGATACATCCGCGTGGGCCAGCCTTCGACGACGCTGTCCGGAGGCGAGGCCCAGCGGGTCAAGCTCTCCACCGAGCTTTCGCGCCGGGACACCGGGATGACGTTCTACATCCTCGACGAGCCGACCACGGGGCTGCACTTCGCCGACATCGAGCGGCTGCTCCGCGTCCTCCAGCAGCTCGTCGATCGCGGCAACAGCGTGCTGGTGATCGAGCACAACCTCGACGTCCTCAAGACCGCCGACCACATCATCGACCTCGGGCCCGAGGGCGGCGATCGGGGGGGAGAGGTGGTCAGTCAGGGCACTCCCGAGGAGGTTGCCGCCGACCCCCGCTCCTACACCGGCGAATACTTGCGGCCTTATCTCCAGGTGCCGGCCTCGAAGCTGGCCTGAGCGCGTCCGTCCAGCTGACCGCGCCTAACATCGGATCGTGGCCGCCCCCATGATCAGCGATCGTCCCGACCTCCTCAAGGAGCGCCTTCGCCATGCCCCCGCTGGGCCGGGCGTGTACGTCATGCGCGACGAGGCGACCAAGGTCATCTACGTCGGCAAGGCCAGCAACCTTCGCAACCGGCTGCGCAGCTATTTCGTCGCCGCCGGGCAGCAGCACCCTCGCACCGCCCAGATGGTGAGCCGGGTCTTCGACTTCGACGTCCTCACCTGCTCCAACGACCAGGAGGCGCTGCTGCTCGAGTGCACCCTGATCAAGCGCTACCGGCCGCGCTACAACATCCGCCTCCGAGACGACAAGAACTACCTCTACATGAAGATCCCGCGAGCCGGCGACTTCCCCCGCGTCTACACGGTTCGCAAGATCGCCGACGACGGGGCGCGCTACTTCGGGCCGTTCACAAACGCGGGCGCGCTGCGCACCACCATGAAGACGCTGCGCCGGATCTTCCCGTACCGCACCTGCTCCGACGACATCTTCAAGCGCGGCCATGTCTGCCTCGACTACCACATCAAGAGGTGCTCCGGCCCCTGCGAGGGCCTGATCGACCGCGACGACTACCACCAGAACCTGGAGCAGATCGGAGTCTTTATGGAAGGGCGGCCGCAGGAGCTGTTGCGGACCATCCGCACCGAGATGATGGAGGCGTCCGACGCGCTCGAGTTCGAGCGGGCCGCCACGCTTCGCGATCGTGCCGCCGCGGTGGAGAGCGTCGCCCAGCGCCAGTCGGTGCTGGCGCAGTCCGCCCGCGAGCAGGACGTGATCGGCCTGGCACGCGGCGCGGGCACCGCGATGGCGGCGGTGCTCACCGTTCGCGGCGGTCGGGTGCTGGGATCGGAGACCTTCGAGCTGGAGGGCTCGGCGGAGATGGAGGACGCCGAGATCCTCAACGGCTTCGCCGGGCAGTTCTACGGCGACGCCGCCAGCTACCCGCGGGACGTGCTGCTGCCGCACATGATCGCCGATGCGGAAACCCTCTCCCAATGGATGACCGGCCGGCGCGGCGCCCGGGTTTCGATCACGGTTCCGCAGCGCGGGGAACGGGCGCGGTTGCTGGAGATGGCGGCCAAGAACGCTGAGGAGGCACTGACCCAGGCGACGATCAAGAAGGACTACGACAGCGAGCGGTCGGAGAAGCTGCTGGCCGACCTGCAGGAGGCGCTCGGGCTGGACCGGCTGCCCCGGCGGATCGAGTGCTACGACATCTCCAACCTGATGGGAACCGACCCCGTCGGGTCGATGGTTGTGTTCGAGGACGGTAGACCGCGCCCGGCCCACTATCGCCGCTTTCACATCAAGGGCGTCAAGGGCGCCAACGACTTCGCCATGCTGCAGGAGATGCTGCGACGCCGCTTCCTGCGGCTGACCGCGGCACGGGTCGAACGCGACCAGCGCGACGGCAAGCAGGACGACGACAGCTTCGAGAGCCTCCCCGACCTGGTGATCGTCGACGGCGGCAAAGGCCAGCTCAGCGCAGCCCGGGAGGTTATGGAAGAGCTCGGCGTGCACCAGATCGCTACCTTCGGTCTGGCCAAGCAGAAGGAGGAGCTGATCCCTACCGGCGGCGCCACCATCCTGCTGCCGTTGGGCTCGCCGGCGCTCTTTCTGGTCCAGCGAGTGCGCGATGAGGCCCACCGTTTCGCGATCAGCTTCCACCGCCGGACGCGAGCTCGCGAGCGGCTGGCGTCGCCACTGGACAGCGTTAACGGCCTTGGTCCCAAGCGTCGCCGGCAGCTGATCAAGCGGTTCAAGTCACTGGCTGGGATTCGCGAGGCCAGTCTGACGGAGCTGTCCACAGTCGTCCCGGAGGCAGTGGCGCGGGCGATCAAAGAGCAGGTTTAGAAGATCGGCCGCGGGCAGCCGCCCGGCGGGCAGTCGGTGAGTGTGCAAAACGGCACATTCCGAGTGCGCCCAAACAGATGGACGCCGGGACCCATGGCGCATAGCGTGTGACCAACATCTGGATGGAGGGGGGACACCCCTGCCAGATGCTCCGGAGTCTGCTTCCCGCAGCGGCTCCGGCGCCGTGCGCTAGGCGGTCTTTGAAGCCGCCTGGCGCGCAGGCACGGCGCGACCGGCACGCGCAAACAGCCAGAGACCGCCGGCGATGATGGGCAGCGCCGCCAGCTGCCCCGCCTTGAGTCCGGCAAAGCCGGTGGAGGTGTCCCGGAACGCCTGCACCAGCAGCTGGCCCATCGACCAGCCGACCAGAAACAGCCCGGCCAGCTGTCCGGGGCGCAGGATGCGCCGGCGATAGAGGTAGAGCAGGGTCGCGAAAAGCGCCGCTTCGATTGCGGCGTCGTAGAGGCTGACCGGCTGCTGGGTGTGGCCGAGCGCTCGCAGGGGAACCAGCAGGTTGGCGGGATTGGCGTACTCGATGCCCCAACCGTGAGTCCTGTATCCGACGATGTCCCCGTTGACGACGTTGCCGATCCGGCCGATGGCCAGCCCCAGCGGCGCCGCAAGGGCTCCGATATCGAGGAGACGGAGGGAGGGAAGCTCGTAACGCGCGGCATAGATCCACGCGCCCAGGGCGGCCCCGAAGATGGCGCCGTAGAAGCTGAGGCCGCCCTGCCACAGTGAGAGCGCCTCTCCCACGTGGGCGGGGTCCACATAGTGGAGCGGGTTGTTCTCGAGGATGTAGAAGAGGCGGGCCCCCAGTAGCCCGAACAGCGCCGCCACCAGCAGGGCAGAGAGCAGCTGATCCTCGTCCAGTCCGTCGCTGGCCGCCGCCACCATCGCCAGCCGGACCGCCGCGATGAAACCAACCGCCACCAGGATGCCGTACCAGTAGAGGCTCACGCCCCCAAGGTGGAGGGCGACGGGATCGACACCGATACGGAGGCAGCCTGGAAGCTGGCAAGGGTCCATCGGCAGCAGTATATGTTTGCGCTATGACAGCCAAAGTGGTCCTGGTGACCGGCATTTCAGGGTCTGGCAAGTCTCAGGCAGTGAGGGCGCTCGAGATGCTGGGGTACACCTGCACCGACAACCTGCCGGCGGCGCTGCTGCCGCAGTTCCTTGAGATCGCCGCCAGCAACGGGTCGGCGGCCGCGGTCGTGGACGCGCGAGGAACCGCAGCCGACGAGATTGCGACACTGACAGCGGAGCTCAAGTCGACGGCTGCCGGCATACGGCTCATCTTCCTGGACGCGGACGACTCCACCATCGTCCATCGCTTCAGCGAGACCCGGAAGAAGCATCCCCTCGACTCTGGTTCGGGCTTGGGTCAGGCACTGGCTACTGAGCGCGCTACGCTGGGAGAGCTCCGGGAGCTGGCGGAGGTCATCGACACAAGCGGCATGAGGGTCGACGAGCTGGTGCGCCGGGTCCAGGACCTGGTGACCGACGGGCGTTTCGGCGACGGGCCGATGCCCGTCACGGTGGGATCGTTTGGCTTCAAGTACGGCGTGCCGCTCGATGCTGACTGGGTGATCGACGTCCGCTTCCTGGAGAACCCCTTCTATATCGATGACCTCCGTCCTCTCGATGGACACGATCAGCGAATTCGCGAATTCGTCCTTGCTTCACCGCTCAGCGGCCCGTTCCTGGACCGGGCGGCGGCCCTGATCGGTGGCCTCGTCTCCGGGTACCGCGAGTGGGGTAAGCCGTCGCTGTACGTGGCCATCGGCTGCACCGGCGGCCGCCATCGCTCGGTGGTGCTGGCCGAGGAGCTGGGGCAGCGGCTGGCGCCTCTAGGGGCGGCGGTCATCGTTCGGCATCGTGACCTCGTCGACTAGACCAGGAGCGCCGCGCGGAAGTAAGCGCGGGGTGGCGTCGTTCGCGAACGACGTCAAGCACGAGTTGGCGCTGCAGTTGCCCGCCAAGCCGTGCTGCCAGCGGTCGGAGCTGCAGGGTTTCGTCGCGGCCGCCCCGCTGGTCTCAAGCGGCGACATGGTGAGCATCCGGCTGGCGAGCAACATCGCGGCCCGCAAGGCGGTGCGCCTGGCCAGGTTGCTGGAAGGTGACGATCACAGCCACGCGGGCGCGCACTTCATTCGCGGCGCCACCCGCGTCAACCCCAGCTACCGCGTCAGCTTCGAACCCACCACCGCGGCACTCGACCGGCACCAGTCGAATCAGGTGGTGCCGGTGAAAGCCTGCTGCCGGAGGGCCCTGGTTCGGGGCGCGTACGTGGCCGGCGGCAGCGTCAGCGTCGGGGCTGGCGGTTATCACCTGGAGATCACGTCTGCCGATCCCGCCGGAGCCGGCGCCATCGCGGCGACCATGGCAGCGGTCGGCGTGGTACCCGGCCGGCGCCGGCGCGGCACTCGAGAAGCCCTGTACGTCAAGGGCAGCGAGGACATCGCCACCATCCTCAAAGCGATGGGTGCGAGTCAAGCCGTGCTTCGTTTCGAGAACGATCGCATCGTGCGGGAAATGAGGGCTCAGGCCAACCGATTCGCCAACACCGAGACGGCCAACCTGCGCCGGGTCGTGGAGAGCAGCCTCCGGCAGGTCACCGCCGCTCGGCGATTGGTTGTGTCCGGTCTGCTGCAGCGCCAGCCGCGCGCTTTGCGCGAGATGGCCACCACCCGGATGGCGATGCCGCAGGCGAGCCTGGACCAGATGGCGGAGCGGCTGGGCCTCAGCAAGTCGGCTGTCAACGCGCGGCTGCGGCGGCTGCTGGCGCTGGCCGCCGAAGCTGGTCTGGTAGATTTGCCTTGATCGCGCACCGCCGACGACCGGCGCCCACCTCCACTTCCAGGGGGCGAGAGTCTAGCGTTTTGACCGCGAGAAAACGTGACTTGAGACGCACCCTGCAACGGAGGATTTGAATGGCCATCAAGGTCGGCATCAACGGGTTCGGGCGCATCGGGCGGAACGTATTCCGCGCCACCAAGCGCTTCGACGACATCGAGGTCGTCGCCGTCAACGACATCACCGACACGGCCACTCTGGCTCACCTGCTCAAGTACGACAGCGTGATCGGCTCCTACGGCGGCGATGTCAGCGCCGACGGCGAATACCTGGTGGTCGATGGTCAACGGGTCAAGGTGCTGGCCGAACGCGACCCGGGCAACCTGCCATGGGCCGAACTGGGGGTCGAGCTGGTGGTCGAATCGACCGGCTTCTTCACCGATGCTGAGAAGGCGAAGGTGCACATCGAGAAGGGCGGCGCCAAAAAGGTGATCATTTCGGCCCCCGCCAAGAACGAGGACATCACCGTCGTCATGGGGGTGAACGAGGAGGCCTACGACCCAACCGTTCACAACATCGTCAGCAACGCCTCCTGCACCACCAACTGCCTGGCGCCGGTGGCCAAGGTCTTGCACGAGTCGTTCGGCATCACCTCGGCGCTGATGACCACGGTGCACTCGTACACCACCGACCAGAAGATCCTGGACGCGCCCCACGAGGACCTGCGCCGGGCGCGGGCGGCCGCGGTAAACATCATTCCCACCAGCACCGGCGCCGCCAAGGCGGTGGCCCTGGTTCTGCCCGAGCTGAAGGGCAAGTTCCACGGCATGTCGTTGCGGGTCCCCACCAAGGACGTGTCACTGATCGACCTCACCGCCGTCCTGGACCGGGATGTAACCGTCGACGAGGTCAACGCCGCCATGAAGCGCGCCTCCGAGGACGACCTGGCCGGAATCCTCGGCTACACCGAGGAGGAGCTCGTCTCCACCGACTTCCAGGGCGACGCCCGGTCCTCGGTGGTGGACGCCAAGTCGACGATGGTCATCGACGGCAAGCACGTCAAGGTCCTCAGCTGGTACGACAACGAATGGGGCTACTCCTGCCGCGTGGTCGACCTCGTCCGCTTCATGGCCCAGAAGGGCTTGTCGGCCAGCTGAGTGGCCGAAAACCGGCCCTGACCAGCGCTGCTCCCAACTTGACGCTCCGCACCCTCGACCGCCTCGACGTCGAGGGCAAAAGGGTCCTCCTCCGGGTCGACTTCAATGTGCCCATGGAGGGATCGACGATCGTCGACGATTCCCGGATCCGGCAGTCGCTACCGACGTTTCGGGCGCTCCTCGAAGGGGGCGCATCTATCCTGGTGGTGACGCACATCGGCCGGCCCAACGGCAAGGTCGACCCGGCGCTTTCGGTCAGGCCCGCGGCGGACCGCCTGGGGCAGCTTTTCGGTCTGCCGGTAGACGTCGCGGAGGACGTCGTGGGGCCCAGTGCCCAGGCGATCGCGCATGGCATGCGTCAGGGCCAGGTGGCGATGCTCGAAAACGTGCGCTTCGAGCCCGGCGAGGAGGCCAACGATCCCGGTTTCGCCGACATGCTCGCCGGGCTGGCCGACTGCTATGTCAACGATGCCTTCGGGACGGCGCACCGAGCCCACGCCTCGACGGTCGGAGTCGCCGCCCGGCTGCCGAGCGCCGCCGGCCTGCTGATGCAGCGCGAGGTTGAGTTCCTGGGCCGGATCCTTTCCAACCCTGAGCAACCCCTGGTGGCGATCGTCGGGGGCGCCAAGATCTCGACCAAGATCGGCGTCATGGAGAGCCTGCTGCCGCGGGTGAGCCGGTTGCTTGTCGGCGGAGCGATGGCTTGCACCTTGCTCAAGGCAGCCGGCGCTGCGGTTGGCTCGAGCAAGATAGAGGAGGACCAGCTCGACACCGCCCGGCGGCTGATGGCCGACGCCGGCGACAAGCTGGTGCTCCCGCCTGACGCGGTCGTCGCCGACGCGTTCGCACCGGACGCCCGGACACAGGTGGTGGCCTCCGACGCCATCCCGGACGGCTGGATGATGCTCGACGTCGGACCGAAAACCGTCGAGGATTTCGGCGCCGTGGTGGGCGCGGCGGGGACGGTGGTTTGGAACGGGCCGCTCGGCGTTTACGAGATGGAGCCCTTCCGCCACGGGACCGAGGCTCTTGCCCGGGCGGTCGCTGCCAGCCATGCTGTCAGCGTCATCGGCGGCGGAGACCTGGCCGCGGCGGTCGCCAGTCTTGGGCTCGACCAGGGCATCACGCACATTTCCACCGGCGGTGGCGCCACCCTCGAGTTCCTCGAGGGCAAGAACCTGCCCGGCATCGCCGCCCTGGAGGACGCCGCATGAGTCGCATCCCGCTGGTGGCGGGCAACTGGAAGATGAACAAGACGGTGCCGGAGTCCCTGGCCCTGGCTGCCGACATCGCTGCCGGCCTGCCCCGACTCGATGACCTCGAGGTCGCGCTGCTGCCCCCGTTCACCAGCCTGTGGCCGGTGTCCACGTCCGGCGTCGGCGATACGGGAGTGGTCCTCGGGGCGCAGGACCTCTACTGGGAGGTCAGTGGTGCCTACACCGGCGAGATCTCGCCTGCGATGCTGAGCGGCTGGTGCCGCTACGCGTTGATCGGCCACTCGGAGCGGCGGCGCCTCTTCGGAGAGACCGACGACACCGTGAACCGCAAGGTGCATGCGGCACTGGCCCACGACCTCCGTCCGATGGTCGCCGTGGGGGAGACCCTGGAGGAGAACGAATCCGGTCGCACCCAGGAGGTGCTCAGCCGCCAGGTGCCCGCGGGCCTGGCCGGCCTTGACGAGGCCCAGGGCCTACAGCTGGTGATGGCCTATGAGCCGGTGTGGGCGATCGGCACCGGGCGCACCGCCACCCCCGAGCACGCCGAACAGAGCTGCGCGCTGATCCGCCGGCTGGTGGCTCAGGCGCTCGGACCGGCGGTGGCGGAATCGGTCCGGGTCCTCTACGGCGGCTCCGTCACCCCCGCCAACGCCGCCGAGCTGATGACGCAGGCCAACGTCGATGGCGCGCTGGTCGGCGGCGCGAGCCTGGTGGCGGCCGATTTTCTCGCCATCGTCGCGGCCGCCGCCCCGCCGCTGGCGTGACCTTCCCTTGAAGGTGAGCGATGCCATACGGTAATGAGCAGGCTCCCGAGGGTGCGCCGGTGCCGCCGCAGGAGCTGATCGGCGCCTCGATCTTCCTGGGCCTGGTGTCAGTGCTGTCCATCTCCCGCCACGGGTCCTACCTGATCAGCCTGGGGATGGGCCGCAGCGCCCTGGACCTGGTCGCTCTGGGGCTCATCGCACTGAACTCCGTTGGCTTCGTCGGCTCCCTGTGGCTGCTGGCACTGCGTCGATGGGCCTATGCGCTCTGCCTCGGATACGCCGCCGTCGAGGTGTGCCTGCGGGCGTTCCACTCCTTCAGCGACATCGTTCCGGGCATGCTCGGCAAGGGCGACCTGCAGCTGCTGGGGGGCGCCGGCGAGCTGGCCCTGGCGGTCGTATTCCTGGTCGTGCTCGCGTTCCTGGCGGGGCCCGAGACGCGCGCCCAGCTGGACGCGCGCGAGGCTTTCCGAGCGGCCGTCGCCGCCAAGGACTGACTCGCTGGCGCCGCCCGCGCCCGGCGCCGGACACCCCGCCTAGCCCCCAGACGCCTTCCAGTCCGCTTCCATCCGCGCCAGCGCCATATCCGCCAGCGCCGGGCTGTCGACGGCGGCGTCGAGCTCGTGGTTGTGCAGGAACCCGGAGCTGGTCCAGTTGGCGGAGCCGACAACCAGGACCCGGCCGTCAACCTCCATGCACTTGGCGTGTAGCTTCTCGCCCCGGGTTCGATAGAAGCGAACGATTACGCCGGCGTCTCGCAGACGGGCCGCAGCCAGCTGGTTGAGGTCCTGGTTGGGGTCGAAGAGGATGAAGACCGCCACGCCTCGACGCGCCGCTGCCGAGAGAGCTGCGATCACCTCCGAATCGGTCATGACGTACATCTCGATGAAGACATGGCGCTTCGCGCGAGAGATCTCGTCGAGAACCACTGGCCTCACCTCGGCAGCCGGGTAGGTTGCCAGCAGTCTCAGCCCGTCGGGGTCCGCGGGCGAGCGACCGAGTACGGCATGACCGCCGCTTCGGACCACGTCGGCGGCGAAGATGGAGGCGAGGCGGCCCACCGCCGGGCCGCTGACGGCGAGATCGAAATCGTGGTTTCGCCACGACGTCGAGCCCCAGTTCATGCCACCGAAGATCGCCGTCGCCGAGTCGACGATCAAGAGCTTGACGTGGTCGATCTGGCGCGGCTGTACCGGGAAGATCAGCACCTCCACGCCGGCCTGGCGCAGTCGAGCCGAGGTGGCGGCGTTCACGTCAAGGGTTGGGTCCTCGATGACGCGAACCCGGACGCCCCGTCCGCTCGCGGCGACCAGCGCGTCGGCGAGGTCGATGCGGTCGAACTCGTAGATTTCGACGTCCACGGTCGCCTTGGCCGCGTTGATCATCTCCCGCATGCGGCTGGCGGCGGTGGCGCCGTCGCTTATCAGGGTCACCGTGGTTGCTCCGAGACGTGCCGTCCCGACGCTGGTTGCGACGGCCGGCAGACGCGGCTGGCCGGTGGCGGCGAGCGGATCAGCGCAGGCGCAGAGGCACAACGCCGCCGCCGACAAGGACCCCAACCCCCGCCTCACATTACACATTCTAGCGTATCGGCGCCGACCAAATCGAAGCCGCTAATGTGCTAATCTCCGGACCGACGTGAAGAACTTTCCGATCCACGGAGTCCTGCAGGTGATCCAACTCGTCACCTCGATCCTTCTCGTTCTCGCGGTCCTGCTGCAGACACCGAAGTCAAGCAGCGGGCTGGGCGGCACGATCGGGGGTGGGGGAGACTCGGGCGGCGGCTACCGCACGCGTCGCGGTATCGAGAACACCCTGTTCCAGATCACCATCGGGCTCACCCTGATCTTCGTCATCGTCTCGGTGGTGAACATCAAGATCGGATGAGCGGCCGGCGGCCGGCCTCGGCAGGCCGCCCTGGTGGATTACGCCGCGTCCTGGCGGCCGTTCTCCTGCTGATACCGGTGATCGCCGTCGGCGCCGGCGCGTACCTGGCCAGGACCAAAGACGTTCCGGTGCGCGGCGGCGTGATCAGCGAGGGCGTCGTCCTCGACATTTCCAACCCTGGCGGCTTCTCTCTCCTGCCGGCGTTTGCGGACGCGCCACCCGCGCGGGATGTCGCGGCCCTGCTCTACCGGGGCCTCACCCGCACCGGCCCCGATGGGCGGCCGCTTCCCGAGCTGGCCACCAAGTGGGAGGTGGACGCCGGGGTCAAGACCTTCACGTTCCACCTCCGCCCGGGCGTGCGATGGTCTGACGGCACCAAACTCAGCTCGGCGGACGCCCTCTACACCCTCCGCGTCTTGCAGGACGCCGGGCTGGCGCAGACCCAGGCGGGTCAAGCCTGGGGAGGGGTCACCGCCACCGCCCCAGACCCCCTGACCGTGGTCTACTCGCTGCCCGCGCCCAGCGCCGGCTTCGTAAACCTCACGCGGGTCGGGCTGCTGCCGGAGCATGCGTTGAAAAATCGCCCCGCAGCGGCGCTGCGTGACGCGACCGATGCCCCGACCTCAGGTCCGTTTCGCGTCGAAAGCGTCGCGCGAGACCGCGTGGCGCTGCGGAGGAACCGCGTCAGCTTCGAGCCGCCCCTCATCGACGGCATCGACCTGAAGCTCTTCACCAACACAAGCGTGGCGGTGCAGGCGTTCATCGCGGGCGATGTCGACACGCTCGCCGGCCTTACCCCCACGGACGCGGCGGCCGTCGGATCGGCCATCAACCGGCGCCTGCTCACGGCCGGCAGCTTCTCCTACACCGAGCTGCTCTTCAACCAGAAGCAACCGGCGCTGTCGGACCTCGGGGTGCGCCAGGCGATAGGCCAGGCGATCGACCGGCGCGGCGAGATCCAGTCCACCCTCAAGGGATATGCCAGCCTCGACAATTCGCCCATCCCACCCACGATCTCCTGGGCGGCCGCGACCAACCCCGGCCCCACGACACAAGCCGCCGCCGCCGGGGCCGCTTTCGACCGGGCCGGATGGAAGAGGCCATCACCGGGCAAAGTCCGCCAGAAGGACGGCAAGGACCTGCGGCTGCAGCTGTCCGCGCCGAATCTCGATCCTTACAGCACGATCGCCAAGTCGATCGCGTCTGACCTGACCGCGATCGGCGTGGGCGTCAAGCTCCGCCTGGTGCCCGGTACCGACCTGCTGCAGATGCTCCAGGCCCGGAGCTTCGACCTTGCCCTGACGGCGCTCCACAACGGTCCCGATCCCGACATCTACGTCCTCTGGCATTCAAGCCAATCGGCTGAAGGCGGCTTCAACTTCAGCGGCATGGCCGCCGATCCCAGCCTGGACAAGGACCTCGAGGACGGGCGCTTCCACTTCGATATCAAGACTCGGAAGGCGGCTTACCTGGACGCCCAGAAAATCCTCCGCGCCAACGACCCGGCGGTCTTCCTCTACTCCCCGGATGTGCTGGTCGCCTTCAACGACCGGGTCAAGGGCGTCCGGCTCAACCCCGCCATGGAGAGCAGCGGTCGCTACGACTACGTCAGCGGCTGGTACCTCAATTCCAGTCGCGTCTGGAAGTAGTTCGGGGTGCGCCGGCCCGCGCCGACCAAGATATCTTCCAAACCGACTGGACTGTCGCGGGGACAGGACGACCGCTCCTTGACAGGACTCTCGACGGAGGAGAACGCTCTACTGAGCAAAAACGTTAGTCCGCGGTGCTCAGCTGTAACCGCGGAGTCACGGGTCCGTCACTACCCCTGCGGCATGCTGGGCGCACGGGTGAGAGGGCAGGGTTTCGAGCCTTCCCTGCTTTCTCCCCGTACTCCAAACCTGCCGGGTCTGGTTGCCAGATATGCCGCCCAGAGGACTCGAACCTCCACGAGCATGCGCTCACAACGCCCTGAACGTTGCGTGTCTACCAATTCCACCAGGGCGGCACTAGGGCCAAATCTTACCGGCTGCCGCCGAACCGCCCGTCTCCCTGCCAAGCGAAGAGCGCGAGTCCGCCTGGCAGCCTCCCTCCAGCGCGCGCCGGGTTGGTTGCTAACCGTGCGCTGCGGGTGCCGCCGGGACGGGTTGTTGGTGACGTAGCGACGCGACCCTTGTGGGCTCCCTGCGACGTACTCCTGAGGTGGGTCGCTAAAGCTCCAGGCCCTCAGGCCGTGTCACCCAATAACCCGTCCCGGCGGCGGCCGCGGTGGTCCGCTAACCCCAACCCGGCGTTTGCTAGCCGGAAGCTCTCAGGCGTACTCCCTCATGAGCGCCTCAAATTGCTCCCGCGACGGGCGCAGCTCCTCCTCCTGGTACTCGCGCAGCGGCTTGGTGGGAAGGCTCTCCCGGGTGTTGAGGTCGCGCATCTCGGGGTTGACGTAGAGCAGCCCGGTGAGCAGCTCGTGCTTCTCGCGGGCGTCGTGGATCACCTTCAGCGCCTCGATGCGGCTGTGGGGATCGTGGTCGCCCTCGCCCAGCTTCCGCAGCACCATCTTGGAGCCGTCGTGGAGCTCGATCTCGGTGCTGGTCCCCTCGGCGTAGTCCGCCTCGATGGTCTCGAAGTAGGGGATGAAGTCCAGCTCCTGGAGCGCGATGTCGTGCTCCTTGACGTACTTGTAGCTCTTGGTCGAGCCCTCGTGGTCGTTGAAGGTGACGCAGGGGCTGATGATGTCGAGCAGCGCGGTGCCCTGGTGCGCCAGCGCCGCCTCGATCAGCGGCACCACCTGCTTGCCGTCGCCGGAAAAGCTTCGCGCCACGAAGGAGCAGCCCAGCTCGATCGCGAGCCCGCAGATGTCGATCATCTCGAACTCGTTGGGCTTGCCGCCCTTCTGGACGCTGCCGATGTCCGCGGTGGCCGAGAACTGGCCCTTGGTCAGCCCGTAAACGCCGTTGTTCTCGCAGATGTAGACCATGTCCAGGTTGCGCCGGATCATGTGGCAGAACTGGCCCAGCCCGATCGAGGCGGTGTCGCCATCGCCGCTGACGCCGACCACCACCAGCTCACCGTCGGCGAGCTTGGCGCCGGTCGCCACCGACGGCATCCTGCCGTGGACGCTGTTGAAGCCGTGGGCCTGGCTGACGAAATACGCCGGCGCCTTGGAGGAGCAGCCGATGCCGCTCATCTTGGCCAGCTTGTAGGGCTCCACCCCGTACTCGTAGAAGGCCCTGATGATGTGGTTGGTGATGGCGTTGTGGCCGCAGCCGGCGCAGAGGGTGGTGGGAGCGCCCTTGTAGGTGTCGCGCAGCAGCCCGATGTGGTTGTGGCCGTTGGCCGACGGCTTCTCCGCTGTCGCGGTCGCTGCGTGGCCGTCGTCTCCCGAGCTCTGGCTGGTGCCGCTGGTGGATCCGCGCGACGCCGATTCCTTGCGACGCCGGCCCTCCTCGGGTGGTGTCTCGTTGGCCTGGATCTGGCTGGCGTCAACCCGGGGCGTGTTCTCGGGCGCCTGCGGATCCCGGTTTTGCTTGCGGCTTTCCTTGTCGCTCATGTGTTGGCTCCTTCGACCGGCAGGGCGTAAACCTGGCGGGGTCGTTCGAACTCGGCGGGTGAGGCCAGGCCCTGGTCGATCAGGATCGGCGCGACGATCGAGCGCGCCGGGATCGGCGTGCCGTCGTAGTGACGCACCGAGACCATCGTGTCCTGGGCAGCGTTCATGGTCAGGCGGAGCAGGTCGTACATCTGGCCGTCGCGGTTCTGGTCGACGACGTAGACCCGCTCGTGGCGGGCGATGAAGCGGAGCACGTCCTGCGGGAACGGAATCGAGCGCACCCGGCAGTAGTCGGTACGCAGCCCCTTCTGTAGCAGCTGGTCGCGGGCTTCGACCATGGCGTGGTGGCTGGTGCCGTACGCGATGATCCCGACGGGGTTGCCTTTGTCCTCCACGATCGCCGGCGGCATGTACTTGCGCGCGGTGCGGTACTTCTTCTTGAGCCGGTCCATGACCCGCTCGTAGACCTCGGGGAGCTCGGTGTATGCGGCGTACTCGTCGTGGCCCGAACCGCGTGTGAAGTAGCCGGCGTTGGGGTGGTTGGTGCCCGGGACCGTGCGCCAGGGGATGCCGTCGTCGTCGACATCGCGGTAGCGAGCCCACTCGCCGACGCGCTCCAGGTCCTTGGCTCGCAGCACCTTGCCGCGGTCGTACTTCTTGTCGGGGTACTTGAAAGGCTCCGTCATCCAGAGGTTCATGCCAAGGTCGAGGTCGCTCATCACGAAGATCACGGTTTGCAGGCGCTCGGCCAGGTCAAACGCCATCTGGCTGAACTCGTAGCATTCCTGAACCGTGCCGGGGATCAGGAGCACGTGCTTGGTGTCGCCATGCGAGAGCAGGTGCGCCGACTCGATGTCGCCCTGCGAGGTCCTCGTCGGCAGCCCCGTCGACGGCCCGATCCGCTGGATGTCCATGATCACCGAGGGCACCTCGGCGTAGTACCCGAGCCCGGCGAACTCCGCCATCAGGGAGAGCCCGGGGCCCGACGTCGCGGTCATCGCGCGCGCCCCGGCCCAGCCGGCGCCCATGACCATGCCGATGGCGGCGAGCTCGTCCTCGGCCTGGATGATCGCGATCTTTCGCTCGCCGGTCTTGTCGTCCTTGCGGAATCGGTCGGCGTACTTGTCGAGGTACTCGGCGACGCTCGAGGACGGGGTGATCGGGTACCAGGCCGCGACGGTGACGCCGCCCATCAGCGCCCCAAGGGCCAGCGACTCGTTGCCCTCGATCAGGATCTTGCCCTCGACCTTGCCCTTCATCGGCTCGACCCTGTAGGCGTCGGCCTTCTGGTGGTTCTCCCTGCAGTAGTCGAGCCCGACCTGGACCGACTTCATGTTCAGGGCCACCGCCTTGGGCTTGGTGCTGAACTGCTGGGTGAGGGCCTCTTCGATGCGCTCCAGCGGGATGTCCAGCAGCCACGCCACCGCGCCGACGTAGATCATGTTGGTCAGGTACTTGCGCAGGTCGGGGTTGTCGATGTGCTCCTGGCCGAGCTTGTGGAAGGGGACCGCGTAGTAGTTGACGTCGTCCCGCTTCATGTTGCCGACGACGGGGTAGCTGTCCTCGTGGATCACCGCCGCGCCGGAGTTGACGCCATGGATGTCGCGCTGCCAGGTGGTGGGATTCAGCGCCACCAGGACGTTGACCTCACCGTTGACGCACTGGTAGCCCTGGGGGCTGACCCGGATGTTGAACCAGGTCGGCAGGCCTTCGATATTGGATGGGAATACGTTCTTGGGCGCCACCGGGATCCCCATCGAGAACAGCGCCCTCGTCAGCACCAGGTTGGACGATTGGCTGCCGGACCCGTTTATGGTGGCCGCCTGGAATGTGAAATCGTTGACGATCGGCTTGGCCGCGCCTACGGCCTTCTCTTCTTCTTGGGCGAGCATCCGGTACCTCGTAATTCTCTTGCGAACTAGAGTGTAAGACCGCCCTGTATTCGGCTGCCGCGACAGACGTATTCGAATCGGCCTTCGGGGGAGCCGGTAGAATCAGCCGGACTATGCGGTGGGCTCAGCGCATGTCCCAACTCGGGACCGAGTCGGCATTCGAAGTCCTGGCCAGGGCCAAGCTCCTCGAGCAGCAGGGCACCGAGGTCGTGCACCTCGAGATCGGTGAGCCGGATTTCGCGACACCGCCGCACATCATCGCCGCCGCCGAGGCCGCCATCGAGGACGGCTACACCCACTACACCCCGGCGGGCGGGATCCCTGAGGTGCGCGAGGGTGTCGCCTCGCACTACGCCGCCCGCATCGGCAATGACGTCGCGGCGTCGGAGGTGATCCTCACACCGGGGAGCAAGAACATCCTGCTGTTCGCCATGCTCGCGCTGATCGAGCCCGGCGACGAGGTGATCGTGCCCGACCCGGGCTACCCGGTCTACGCCTCCCTGGTCAGCTTCATGGGCGCCCGCCCGGTCTCGCTGGCGCTGCGCGAGGAGAGCGGCTTCCGTTTCGACGCCGCCGAGCTGGCCTCGTTGGTCACTGAGAGGACCCGGATGATCATCCTCAACTCGCCCCAGAACCCAACCGGCGGCATCCTCCACCAGGAGGACCTGTTGGCGGTCGCCGAGCTGGCCGTGAGGCACGACCTGTGGGTGGTGTCGGACGAGATCTACTCCCAGATCGCTTACGAGGGCGAGTGCCCTTCGATCGCGTCGATCCCCGGGATGCGTGAGCGGACGATCATCATGGACGGCCTCTCCAAGGCGTACGCCATGTGCGGCTGGAGGCTTGGCATCGGTGTGGCTCCGGCCGAGCTGATCAAGGCGATGGAGACCCTGATGATCAACAGCAGCTCCTGCGCCACCGCGTTCATCCAGGTGGCTACTCTGACAGCGCTCGACGCCCCCGAGTCAGAGGTGTCGGTCAAGCGAATGGTCGACGAGTACCGCGTCCGTCGCGACACCGTCGTCGACGGTCTCAACACCATCCCGGGGGTGCACTGCCACCGCCCTGGAGGCGCTTTCTACGTCTTCCCCAACATCACCGAAACCGGCATCGACGAGCACCTTCTCGCCGATGCCCTCCTCGCCGAGGCCGGCGTCGCGGTCCTGGCGGGGACCGCGTTTGGAGCCATGGGCAAGGGATTCATCCGGCTCTCGTACGCCACCGACGTGGCCACCCTGGAGAAGGGCGTCGGCCGCATCCGGGATTTCCTGGCCGGGGAAGGAGCGGCTCGGCTGCGGCAGCCCGCCGCGGCGCGCACCTGACCGCCCCCGCCGCCACCCGCCCGGCGGAGTCGCCCCTGGTCACGCCCTCGCTTGACGAGGTCCGCCGGCTGGCCGCCAACTACAACCTGATCCCCGTGCACCGCCACGACCTCGCCGACACCGAGACGCCGGTGACCGCCTACTGGCGCCTGAACCAGGACCGGCCGGGGTTCCTGCTGGAGTCGGTGGAGGGCGGTGAGCGGCTCGGCCGCTTCTCCTTCATCGGCGGCGAGCCGCGGGCCGCGGTCACGATGAACGCCGGCGTCGCGACCCTGGAGACCGGCGGCGCCACCCGGACCGAGACCTTCACCGACCCGATCGCCTACCTCGAGGACCTGGTTCGCGACCTCCGCCAGGCGCCCGATGAGAGCCTCAGCGGCAGGTTCTCGGGCGGGCTGGTCGGCTACCTCGCGTACGAGGCAGCGCGCTACTTCGAGACTCTTCCCGCGCCCCGTGAAGATCCCCTGGGGCTGGCCGACGCGGTCTTCTTCCTGAGCGACAGCCTGGTCGTGTTCGACCACCTGCTTCACCGCCGCACCATCATTGCCCACGTTCGCCTGGAGCCCGGCACCGACGTAGACGCCGCATACGGGGAGGCCGTCGCCCGGATCGAAGAGATGGCGACGCGGCTGGACGGCGCCGAGAGCCCGCCCGGCCCGGACTACGCCCCCAACGAGGCTGTGGAAGGGAAGTGGAACATCGAAGGGCCCGAGTTCATGGAGAAGGTGGAGCGCTGCAAGGAGTACATCCTGGCCGGCGACATCTTCCAGGTCCAGGTCTCGCGGCGGCTCTCGGTGCCGATGACCGCGCACCCGTTCTATCTCTACCGGGTGCTGAGGACCGTCAACCCGTCGCCATACATGTACTACCTGCGCCTGCCCGGCCACGCCGGCGAGCGGCGACGGGGGACGGCGATCGTCGGCACCTCGCCGGAGATCCTGGTCAGGGTCGAGGACGGCGAGGTCGAGTACCGCCCCATCGCGGGCACCCGCCGCCGCGGCCGCGACGCCGCCGACGACGCCCGGCTCGAGGCCGAGATGGTCGGCTCGGAGAAGGAGCGCGCCGAGCACCTGATGTTGGTGGATCTCGGCCGCAACGACGTCGGCCGCTTCGCCGAGGTGGGCAGCGTAAAGGTGCCGGAGCTGATGTTCGTGGAGCGCTACTCCGCCGTCATGCACCTGGTCAGCAGGGTCACGGCGCGGCTCGCCGCCGGGCGCAACAGCTTCGACGCGCTGCGAGCCTGCTTCCCGGCGGGCACCGTGACCGGCGCTCCTAAAATCAGGGCCATGGAGATCATCGGCGAGATGGAGCCCACAGCTCGAGGCGTCTACGCCGGCGCGGTCGGCTATATCGGCTTCGGAGGCAACCTCGACACCGCCATCGCCATCCGGACGGTGGTGGTCAAGGACCAGTTCGCTCATCTCCAGGCAGCCGGCGGTATCGTCGCCGACTCCTCGCCAACGGAGGAGCTGCTGGAGACCGAGAACAAGATCGCGGCGCTGCGGCGCGCCGTCGAGCTGGCCCACCAGCCGCGCCTGCCATGAGCGGACCGCTGCTGGTGATCGACAACTACGACTCCTTCACCTACAACCTGGTGCAGTACCTGGGCGAGCTGGGCCAGACGCCAGAGGTGATCCGCAACGACGCCGCCACCATCGCCGAGGTGGCAGCGATGTCGCCGCTGGGGATCGTGATCTCGCCGGGACCATGCACCCCCGCCGAGGCCGGCATCTGCACCGACCTGGTCCGCGAGCTGGGCGCGGAGACGCCGATCCTGGGCGTTTGCCTCGGACACCAGTGCATCGGCGAGGCATTCGGCGGGCGCGTGGTGCGGGCGCCGCTGGTGATGCACGGCAAGCTGTCCCAGGTCGAGCACGACGGCAAGGGGGTCTTCGCCGGCCTGCCCAATCCGCTGACCGCGACCCGTTATCACTCGCTGGTGGTCGAGCCTGACATGCCGGCAGCTCTGGTCGCCACGGCCTGGACCCCCGGCCCCTCGGGCGAGGGGGTGCTGATGGGGCTGCGCCACCGCGAATATCCGGTGGAGGGGGTGCAGTTCCATCCCGAGTCGATCCTCACCGACGCCGGTCACGAGCTGCTCCGCAACTTCCTCGATCTCTGCTCGCGGCGGGTCGCGGTTCCCGCCTGACCGTGGCCATCCTCGACGACATCGTCGACCGTCAGCGTCGCGCCCTGGCCGCCAACCCGCCCGACGAAGCTCGCCTGCGCGAGACCGCCGAAGACGCCGCTGCCCCTCGCGACTTTGTCGGCGCCATCAAAGACGGACCCCATCCGGCATTGATCGCCGAGTGCAAGCGGCGCTCCCCGGTGCGGGGGCTGCTGGACGCCGACTACGACATAGCCGACCGCGTCCGGGCCTATATCAGCGCCGGGGCCAGCGCCGTATCGGTGCTCACCAACGCCGACTTCGACGGCGAGCTCGCCCACCTCGACGCCGCCCGGGCGGCGGTGGACGCGCCGCTTTTGCGAAAGGATTTCATCATCGACCCGCTTCAGCTGCTAGAGGCCCGTGCCCACGGCGCTGACGCGGTGCTGCTGATCGCTCGGATCCTGGAGCCGGCCTCCCTGGCCGAGCTGGCGTCTCGGGCGCGCGACATCGGGCTGCAGACGCTGATCGAGATCCACGACGAGTCCGAGCTCGACGCCGCGGTCTCTGCCCGACCCGACATGCTCGGCGTCAACCAGCGCGAGCTGGCGACGTTCGAGGTGATCGACGGCCTCTTCGCGGTCGTTGCCAGGAGCCTGCCCGAGGGCATCCCGATGGTGGCCGAGAGCGGCCTCAAGAGCCGCGAGGACGTGGCCGCGGCGTCGGCCGCCGGGGCGCGGGCGGTCCTGGTCGGGGAGGCGTTGATGACGGCGGACGACCCGGCCGCCAAGGTCCGCGAGCTGCTCGGCGCCGGGGTGGCCACGCGATGAGGATCAAGGTCTGCGGCAACACCGAGCTCGAGACAGCGATGGTGGCAGTCGACGCGGGCGCCGACATGCTCGGCTTCATCATGGTCGAGGGCACCCCGCGTACGATGTCGCCGGCCCGGGCCCGCGCCATCGTCGCCGAGATGCCCCCCGACGTCGACACCGTGGGGGTGTTCGTGGACCGCCCCATCGCCGAGGTTGCCGAGATCGCGGCGGAGGTCGGCTTCAGCGCCGTCCAGCTTCACGGCCAGGAGACCTGGGAGGACGCGTCGGCGCTCGACCTGCCGGTGATCAAGGCGGTCAGGCTGGCGTCGGCGGCGTCGGCCTCGGCGGTGTCGTGGCCGCCCGGAGCGATCCTGCTCACCGACGCCCACAAGGCCGGCCTTCCCGGTGGAACCGGCCAGGTCTTTCCATGGGACTGGGCCGAGGACCTCGCCCTCCACTACCGGCTGATCCTCAGCGGCGGGCTGTTCGGCGGCAACGTCGGCGACGCGGTGCGACATCTCCGGCCCTGGGGCGTCGACGCGTCGAGCCGGCTGGAATCGAGCCCTGGTGTCAAGGATCCGGAGCGGGTGCGCGAGTACGTGCGCGCGGCCCGGGCGGCGGAGCGGGAGCCGGCAACGGTTGGCTGAGGCAGCCGGGACCCCTGGGCGGTACGGGCAGTTTGGAGGGCAGTACGTGCCCGAGACGCTTATGCCCGCGCTGGAGGAACTGCAGGCCGCGCTCGCGGCGGCGCGAGCCGACGACAGCTTCGCTGCCGAGCTGGCCGACCTCAATCGCGACTACGGAGGTCGCCCGACGCCGCTCTACCTGGCCGAGCGGATGTCGCACGAGGTCGGGGAACAGATCTGGTTCAAGCGCGAGGACCTGCTCCACACCGGCGCCCACAAGCTCAACAACGCGCTGGGCCAGATCCTGCTGGCGCGGCGGATGGGCAAGACGCGGATCATCGCCGAGACCGGCGCCGGCCAGCACGGCGTCGCAACCGCCACCGTCTGCGCCCGCTTCGGCATGACCTGCCTGGTCTACATGGGCGTGGAGGACATGCGGCGCCAAGCCCTCAACGTTTACAAGATGAAGCTGCTGGGAGCGGACGTCGAGCCCGTGGAGACCGGCTCGCAGACGCTGAAGGACGCCACCAACGAGGCCATCCGCGACTGGGTGACCAACGTCCGCGACACCCACTACATTATCGGCTCCGCCGTCGGGCCGCACCCTTACCCGGAGCTGGTCCGCGACTTCCAGTCGGTGATCGGCAGCGAGGCGCGGGCGCAGTTCCTGGAGCGTACCGGCGGTCTGCCGGCGACGGTGGTGGCCTGCGTCGGCGGCGGCAGCAACGCCATCGGGATCTTCCACGCCTTCCGCGACGACGCCGACGTGCAGCTCCTCGGCATCGAGGCGGCCGGCACCGGCATCTCCAGCGGCAAGCACGCCGCCTCCATAGTCGCCGGCCGTCCAGGGGTGCTCCACGGCTCCTTCAGCTACCTACTGCAGGACGAGGACGGGCAGGTCGCGGCGACGCATTCGATCAGCGCCGGTCTCGACTATCCCGGCGTCGGCCCAGAGCACAGCCTGCTACACGACAGCGGGCGGGCGCGCTACGAGTCGATCACCGACGCGCAGGCGCTCGAGGCATTCCACCGGACGTGCCTGCTGGAGGGCATCATCCCGGCGCTGGAGAGCTCCCACGCCATCGCCCGGGCGATGCAGGGCGACCTGGCGGCGCCGGTGCTGGTATGCCTTTCGGGGCGGGGCGACAAGGACATCGACACAGTGCGCGCCACCGCCATCGTCACCGCCACCGCCACCGCGTCGGATCTCGACCCGGCCGGCTGACGCCTTCGCCATGAGCCGCATCTCCCCGCTGTTCGATACCTTGCGCGCCGAGGACCGGCTCGGATTGCTGGCCTACATCACGGTTGGATACCCGGAGCTGAATTCGACCCCTGACATCGCGCTGGCGCTGGCGAAAGCCGGCGCCGACATGATCGAGCTCGGGATCCCGTTCTCTGACCCGCTGGCCGAGGGCAGGACGATCCAGGCGACGTCACAGAGGGCGCTGGCCAATGGGGTGACGGTGGCGCACTGCCTCGAGGTCGCCTGGGAGATCCGCCAGCGGAGCGAAGTGCCGATCGTCTTCATGGGGTACCTCAACCCGGTCCTGGCCTACGGCGTCCATCGTTTCACCGAGCACGCCGCCGACGCCGGGGTGGACGGCTTGATCCTGGTGGACCTGTCGCTGGAGGAGACCGGTGAGCTCCGCTCAGCTTGCCAGGGCGCCGGCCTCGACCTGATATTCTTCCTCGCCCCGACCAGCACGCAGGCGCGGATGCGCCTTGTGGCGGAGCAGGCCACCGGCTTCATCTACTGCGTATCGGTGACCGGCGTGACCGGTAGCCGGCAGGCCATCGGAGCCGATGTCGACAGCTTCCTAGGGAGAATTCGCGCCATGACCTCGACACCGCTGGCCCTCGGATTCGGGATCTCCAAGCCCGAGCACCTGGCCAGCCTGCACGGCAAGGCCGACGCGGCGGCGGTGGGCAGCGCCCTGCTCGAGGCGATCGGCAAGCGTGAGGACGACCCGGCCACGGCCGGAGGCGACTTCGTCCGATGGATCAAGGGCGGCGCCTGATGGCGATCCGCGGCATCCGAGGCGCCACCACCGTCGAGAGCGACGACGCCGGCGAGATCGAGGCCTCGACCAGCGAGCTGCTCAGCCGGCTGATCGACGCCAATGCCATCGACCCGGCGGATATCGCCGGGGTCTGGTTCACCACCACCACCGACCTGACAGCGGAATTCCCCGCGATCGCGGCCCGCAAGCTGGGCTGGACCGAGGTGCCGCTGCTCTGCGGCCACGAGATGAACGTGGTCGAATCCAACCCTCGCAGCATCCCCAAATGCATCCGCGTGATGATCCTGCTCAACACTGAGCGACCGGCGTCGGATATGCAGTTCGTCTACCTGCGGCGTGCTGCCGAGATCAAGGCCGACCTGGACCGTCTGCGGGCGGGGAGGGGAGACGAATGATCGTCGTGATGCGCAAGGAGGCGACCGCGGAGCAGGTCGAGCGAGTCATCCACCAGATCGAATCGCTCAACTTCAAGGCCCACCTCTCAGAGGGCGAGACCGACACCGTCATCGGCGTCATCGGGCCGAACGCCATCGAGATCAAGGACAGCCTGATCCAGCTGCCGGGCGTGGCGCAGATTATCCCCATCACCAAGCCCTTCAAGCTCTCCGGGCGCGAGTGGCACCCCGACGACTCGGTGTACAGGGTGGGCGGCGTGCCCATCGGCGGCGACACCGTCTTCATCATGGCCGGACCGTGCGCGGTCGAGAGCCGCGAGCAACTGATGTCCACGGCGGTGGCGGTGAAGGAGTCGGGCGCCCACTTCCTCCGGGGCGGAGCCTTCAAGCCGAGGACGTCGCCGTACACCTTCCAGGGAATGGGCCTCCACGGGCTCAAGCTTCTTGAGGAGGCGCGCGCTGCCACCGGGCTGCCGGTGATCACCGAGGTGATGGCGCCCAACGACGTGGCGGCGGTGGCGGATTCGGCCGACATCCTCCAGATCGGGGCCCGCAACATGCAGAACTACAACCTGCTCTATGAGGTCGGCCAGGTCCACAAACCGGTGATGCTCAAGCGCGGCCTCTCGGCGACCATCGAGGAGTGGCTGCTGGCCGCGGAGTACATCCTCAGCCGCGGCAACTACCAGGTGATCCTCTGCGAGCGGGGTATCCGCACCTTCGAGCCGATGACCCGCAACACCCTCGATCTCAACGCCGTGCCGGTTGTCCGAGAGCTGTCCCATCTCCCCATCGTGGTCGATCCCAGCCACGGCACCGGGAGCTGGCGCTGGGTCGAGGCGATGGCCTGCGCCGGCGTCGCCGCCGGTGCTCACGGCCTGATGCTGGAGGTCCACCCCAACCCCGCCGAGGCCTACTCTGACGGCCCCCAGTCGCTCAAGTTCGACAACTTCGCCAAGCTGATGGGATCGGTCCGGCGCGTCGCCGAGGCGGTTGGGCGGTCCCTGGCCTAGCCCTCGCCGCCCCGCCTCGCGTCCCCAACTCGATAATCACTCGATGGAGCGCGTCGCGATTGTCGGGCTGGGCCTGATCGGGGGATCCCTGGGGCTGGCCCTGCGCCGCGCCCTCCCCGAGGTCGAGGTGGTGGGTGTGGCCCGTCGCCAGGAGACGGCGGAGCTGGCCGAGAGCCTTGGGGCGGTCAGCAGGGCAGGAACCGCCCTGGATTCAATCTCGGGCAGCGACCTGGTGGTGTTGGCCTGTCCCCTGGCGGTGACCGCCGCCGTGCTCGAGGACTCCAGGCCGCACCTCGCCGAGGGCGCGCGAGTCACGGACGTGGGTTCGGTGAAGGGCTCGGTTGTCGCTCACGCGGTGAAGACCCTGGACCTGGGGCGCAACCCCTTCCTCGGCGGGCACCCGATGGCGGGCAAAGAGGTCAGTGGCATCGAGCACGCCGAGGCCGACCTCTTCGCGGGCCGCGCTTGGGCCTATACCCCTCACGTGACCGCGGCCGCGGAGCCCTTCGCCGACTTCCTCGAGGCGATCCAGGCCATCGGCGCACATCCCCTCAACCTGTCTCCCGAAGATCACGACCGCTACGTCGCGCTGGTCAGCCACATCCCCTTCCTGGTCAGCTCGGCATACCTTCTGGCGGTCGGCCGCCAGCCCGATTGGGAGAAGGCGTCCGAGCTGGCGTCGTCAGGATTCCGCGATGTCAGCCGGCTGGCCGCGGGCGACTCGGAGATGTACGCCGCCATCGCCGACGCCAACCGAGACGAGGTGCTCCGAGCCTGGGTTGCCTTGCGGTCGGCGCTGGCTGAGCTGGAGGGCGCCATCGAAGGCGCCGACGGCGCGGCCCTGCTAGACCTCCTGCTGGCGGCCCGCGAGACGCGCCACCAGTGGACCGCCGGCCAGGCCGAGCTGTGAGCGGGCTGGTGCGGCTGCAGCCCGCTTCCCGGGTCCGCGGCCGGGTAACCGTTCCCGGCGACAAGTCGATCTCGCATCGCGCCCTGGTGCTGGCCGCGATCGCGGAGGGGACCTCGACAATCGCCGGACGAGCGGCGGGGGAGGACCAGGACTCGATGGTTGCCTGTCTTCGGGCGCTCGGGGTCTCGGTCGACGACAGCGCCGGCGAGACTTCTGTTTCCGGGGTCGGCCTGCGCGGACTGACGTCGCCGGGGGCGGCCTTGGACTGCGGCAACTCCGGTGCGACGATGCGATTCCTGATGGGGCTGCTGTCGGGGATCCCCGGCATTGAGGCGACCCTGGTAGGCGACGGGTCGTTGAGCCGGCGCCCGATGGCACGAGTGAGCGACCCCCTCCGACGCATGGGCGCCGAGGTGGCTACCTCGCCGGCGGGAATGCCACCGGTGACTGTGCGCGGGGTGCAGCTGCAGGGGGCCGACCATCACCTAAGCGTCTCCAGCGCCCAGGTGAAGACCGCGATTCTTTTGGCCGGGCTCAACGCTGAGGGGCAGACCTTCATCGTCGGCCGCGACACTGGCAGAGATCACACCGAGCGGATGCTGAGGAGGCTTGGCGTCGACATCGAGACGGGTGACGCGATCCGGCTTCGCCCACCCACCTCGCTGCCCGCCTTCCGGCTCGCCGTCCCGGGCGACCCGTCGTCGTCGGCCTTCTGGCTGACGCTTGCGATCGCCCATCCCGACGCCGAGGTCACCGTCACTGGCGTCGACGTGAACCCGACCCGTATGGGTTTCCTGGAGGTTCTGCGCCGGATGGGTGCAGCCGTCGAAATCGGCGCCGAGACCGACGCCGGTGGCGAGCCGGCGGCGACGATCACGGCCCGCAGCTCCACCCTTCACGGCACCGTCGTGGAGCCTCAGGAGGTGTCGGCCATGGTCGACGAGGTTCCGATCCTGGCGGTCGCCGCCGCGGTGGCGGAGGGCACGACCGTATTCCGGGGCCTCGCCGAGCTGCGCCTCAAAGAGACGGATCGTGTCGAGGCTGTCGCCACCGAGCTGAGGCGGATGGGAGCGCAGGTGAGAACCGAGGGCGACGACCTTCTGGTGACCGGCGGCCGCCTCCACGGCGCTGAGGTGGACTCCCACGGAGACCATCGCATGGCCATGAGCCTGTCCGTGGCGGCCGCGCTGGCCGTGGGCGAGACCGAGCTCAGCGGCGCCGCGGCGGCCGGGGTCTCCTACCCCGACTTCTTCGAAACCCTCGCCGAGCTGGCCGGTACGGCGGTTAGCTGAGGGTCAGGCTTAGCACGACCGTCTAGACGAAGCTCGACGCCGGCTGGCCGGGGAGAAGCATCTGGGTTCCCGAGGCCACCGCAACCGGCCTGCCGTCGGCGTCGAGGATCTCGGCCTCGGCCACGGCCAGGCTGCGTCCGCGGTGGACCACCATGCCGTGCGCTATCAGCTCGCCGCCATCCGGGTCCGGGAAGACCGGGCGCAGGAAGTTGACCCTCAGGTCAATGGGCAGGTGGCCGGTATGGGTGTCGACGGTGGTCTGGATCGCTGAGGCAAGGCTGGAGTACGCCAGCATCGCCAGGCAGCCTCGCTGGATGCTGCCCGACCCGCTCGTCAGCCATCCCGACGCCGGCATCGCCAGGGTGGCCTCGCCGTTGCCGGTGGCGGTCGGCCGCATGCCTGTCAGGTAGTGAATCGGGGGCATCGGCAACCTGCCGGCGATCTGTTGGTCAAGAATGACCTTTCCCGTGAGGCGCTTCCAGGTCGACGGCGGCAAGACCTCGCCGACCTGGGGCCGGCGATAGGGGTCCGGTGTGGCATAGGCCGGCTCCTCCATCCTGGGCAGGGACTCGATGAAGGCGTCGACGGCCCCGGGCGCTTGGAGGTCCCACGCGCCTTCGGGCATGGCCGCGGCCGGCTCCAGCATGGATCGGGAGGTGGCGTGGACCACGGGCGCCCCGGAGGCGTCCCACACGGTGCATTCCGAAAGCGCAAGGCGGTCGTTGGCGTGGACCTGCCGGCCGTAGGCGACTAGCGGTCCGCTTTCCAGGGCGACCGACTGGAGGAAATCGATAGCGATCTCGGTGGCCGAGGACGCAGTCCCGGGGGGCATACGGAAGGAAATGGCGCTGCTCAGCGCGGCGTCGGTGACGGCGGCCAGGAATCCGCCCGGAACCACACCTTCCGACGTCAGGAACCACGGTGAGATGGGCTGCTCCCAGGTGACGCCGTCGTCGTTGGCCCGCGAGAACTCCATCCCGGTGAGGTGCGCCAGGGGCGGCCTGGGCCAGCGTCCGGCGAGTCCCGCCCGCCGCTGGTCGTGCCCCGTGAGCATCCAGAGCCTGGGGTCCGGGTACTGGCCGCGAACGGGCTCCGTGACGATTGGGGTGGGGGTTCCCGCTTGCGCCGTCCTGCTGCGGCCCCTGCCGGTGGCGACTGCCATGAGGCTGGTTATACGGGCTTCGCCTGGGCGGGTCTGTGAAGTTTTACCCGCTGACCCCGGCAGTTCGACCGTTGCCGACCAGCGAGCGCCTGATCAGACCGCGCGCTTGCGCAGGCCGATGGCGTCGCGGATGGTGATCGCGCGCCTGCGGGTCTCGATGAACCCAAGCGAGCGCAGCGTACTAAGGGCTTTGCTGACCGCCTCGCGCGAGGAGCCGGTCCAGCCGGCGAGCTCCTCCTGGGTGAGCGGAAGGGTGATCAGGATCCCGTCGGGCCCAGAGGCCTCACCGAAGCGATCGGCCAGTTCCAGCAGCCGGCTGGCGACCCGCCCGACGGTGTCGAAGGCGGCGAACTCGGCGCGCTTCCGATCCGCGTCCCGCAGCCTGCGGCTGACCGTTCGCAGCAGCAGCAGCGCGATCCGTGGGTGCTGCTCGAGGTAGCGAGTGAAGTCCTCGGCGGGGATCACGATCGAGCTGACGAGGTCGAGGGCGGTTGCGCTCGCCGAGCGCGGTTCGCCATCGATGAAGGCGAGCTCGCCGAGCAGGTCCCCCGGCCCGCGCACGGCCAGGATGACCTCCTTGCCATCCGCGGTCACCAGGGAGACCTTGACGCGACCGTCGAGGATCGCCAGGACCCGGTCGGATTGCTCGCCCTCGACGAACAGGGGCGCGCTCTTGGGATAGCGTTGCCGTCTCCCCAGCTCGGTGAGCGACTCGAGCTCGTCAGGGGTGAGAGCCCATAGAAACGCGGTGTCGTCTCGTTTCCTCATCGGCTTGCGCAGGATTGTCCGTCAGATTGGGGGGGAATGGTGACAAATGTCGCGCCTGACACCGAACCGCCACTATGCACAGGGCTATACACCCGGAGGTCGGGCAGATCGGGCACGTCGGGCGCAGTAATCCTCAGCGGCGCCAGCCGACCCGCTCGACCAGGAGGCTGCTTCCCCCGGCCCGGTAGACCGCCGCCTGGGCGTGGGCTGTCGCGGGAAGCTTGAATCCGAGGACAAAGGTGTCGCTGTCACCCGGCGGAACCTCACGGTCACCGGGGTCGTCCAGCGCCGCCCGCGCCGCGGGGTCCGAGGCGAAGGCGTGATTCTCGCGGTCGATCAACTGGAATTGGGCCGCCGAGAATGGGAACGGCTGGTCGCCGGCGTTTGCCACCCGCAGGGCAACCACGACCATCTGCTCACCGTCGGCCACCGTCGGCATACCCGCGGGATGCTCCTCCGGATCGACCACGGTCATGCGCATGCTGACGCCACCTAGCGAGACCGCCAGCCCTGGCCGGCGCAGGCGTCGCCAGACACGCCTGCCGACGTAGCCGGCCAGCACCGCGATCGCCAATACCAGCAGCACCAGCTTCCAGGGGAAGTACCAGGCGTAGGTCGAGCCTGACGAGTGGCCGGAGGCATGGTTGGTGTAGTCGGCGTCCACCGCGATGCGCTCGAAGCCGAACCACGGGTGGCCGGACAACGACGTCGCGATTCGCAGCGGAGACCCGCGGGGCACCACCGCGTAGAGGCCGCCCTGGGTCAGCGGCTGTGATCGGCTGCCGGCGTGGACCTTGCCCGTCAGCTTGAGGTGGACGTTGCCGGTGTTGACGAAGTTGGTCTCGAGATTCACCGGGTCGCCTGGCCAGCCCCGCTGCCACCAGTGGCCGGCGCTCACCGAGTCGATGTGACCGGCCTCGGTCAAAGCGCCGCGCACGGTGAGGTAGATCCGCAGCCCGATGCGGTGGACGATCTGTACCTGCTTGTCGGTGGAGGAGGTGAACTGCGCCAGCACCGAGCCCTCGTACTCGCCGGGCTCGGTCCCCGCCGGAACAGCCAGGTCGAGGTGGACCCGGGCTCGCGTATGCGGCTGGAGAGAGAGGTGGGATGTGTCGAGCCGGGTCCACGCCCCCACGTTCTGCCTCTTGGTCTGCTGAAGTTCCGCGACGAAGGCGCCGTCGGCGGTGGTGTGGGCGTCGGCGGTATAGATGTCGAGCTCGCGGGCGATATCGGAATCGTTGGCAACGATGACGTCGTCGGCTACGGCGCTGCCTGGGTCGATCTCGTAGACCAACCACAGGGACACGCTGACGCCGACAGCAGGCTCGACCGAGATCCCTGATTCTCCTAGCGTTCGGGGCGGGGTCTGCGCCGCCGCGGCTGGAATCGAGCCTTGAAATGCCGCCGCCACGGCGATCAGCGCAAAAGACGCCGCCGGACGCAAAACGAGGGCGCCGAAGCGCCCCCGTCGAGGCTGTAGCTCCACGCCCCTAGGTTATTGCGTGGTGAAGGTCATCGTCGCCTGGTAGGCGGTGCCGCCGCCCGCGGCCACGGCGTTGGCCGGTGGGTCCCAGGAGAAGCTGGGGTTCAGACCGAAGGTGCCCAGGCCGGTACCCCCCGACGCGGACATGAAGGTGACGGTCCCCGCGAAGGTCTGGCCGGCGGCGCCCGGAGTCGCCGTCATGCCGCCAGGGTTCGTCAGCGCGGGTATCACCGACCCCGGGGTGACGCTCAGCGAGCTCGCGGGGATGGTGTTGCCGGGCACGAGCACACCGGTGAACCCGGTCATGGTGGCGGTGGTGCTCCAGGTTCCGCCGGTGGAGCCCCGGTTGTCGCTGACCAGGATCGCGCCGCCCGCCACGTTGAGGTTCAGGACCGCTGGGGTGCCGAGCGTGGCCGAGGTCAGGACGATGGCGGCCGGGTAGCTCGCCGTCAAGACGCCGGGCAACGCGGTGCCGGTGACAGGAACGGCCAGGGCGGTCACCGTTGCCAGTGGCGCTGCTACGAAGGCGAGCAGAGGCAGGGCCCTGCGCGCCAGCTTCGCGGCGCTGAATCGTGTGGTCGTGATGGTCATGGTGTCCTCCCGTTGGTTTGTTGCCCCCATCATTGGTACGCAACAGCGAGAACTTCATGAACAGATGTCTCAGCCGTGTGCCGGGGGGGTCCGAACTTGAAAACGGCGACCTGGCGCGCGGCTGTGACATTCGTCGGGTTTGGCCGCCGGCGATTGGAGGCCCCGTTTGACACCTTCCTGAGTTCACGATAAGATCGCAACTCAACTTAATAGAGCGAAGACGGGGAGTAGTAGGTTCCTCGACAGGCTAAAGCGAGCCGGGTCAGGTGTAAGCCGGCAGCCATAAAGGATCTCGAACTCGCCCCCGAGCAGCCGATCGAACGCCGGGCAAACCGGTCATTAGCAGCGGCCGAAGTGGTCCTCGATACCGGACCTAAGAGTGGTTAGCTCTGAGCTAGCAATGCGGGTGGTACCGCGGGATTTCCAATTGGAGTCTCGTCCCAGGACTGATAGGGGACGGGGCTTTTTTTATTACCCGCAGGATCCCCACCACCCAACCAAGGAGGCAAGAGATGACGGAGAAGAAGAGGGAGAAGCTCAAGCTTCAAGCTCGGATGTTCGACCTGGGGCACGCTCCCAAGGAGCGGGTCGCCAACCGCGTCTTCGAGAAGGTCAGCCGCGATGGCAAGACGCCCAGCGACGAGCGCCTGCACGAGATCCTGGCCGACGAGCGCACCCGGGAAGACATCCAAGAGATCTACGGCTAGGAGCTGGGGGACGGGATGACCGAAGAGATCACCGCCACCACGCCCTCGAGCAACGGAGCCAGCACAGGAGGTAGCGATATGTCGACGCCCAGGACCCTCACCGGCGCCGAGATCGTACTCGAGTGCCTGCTACGCGAGAACGTGGACACCATCTTCGGCTATCCCGGAGGGGCCAACCTACCCCTCTACCAGCACCTTCCCAAGTACGCCGACCGGATCCAGCACGTCCTCGTGCGCCACGAGCAGGGCGGCGCCCACGCCGCCGACGGCTACGCCCGCAGCAAGCGCGGCAGCGTCGGCGTGGTCTGGGCCACCAGCGGCCCGGGGGCCCTGAACCTGGTTACCGGCCTGTGCACGGCCTTCCTGGACTCGGTCCCCATGGTGGCGATCACCGGCCAGGTGGCGACGTCGGCGGTGGGCACCGACGCCTTCCAGGAGTCCGACGTCATAGGCACCACCATGTCGGTGGTCAAGCACAGCTACCTGGTGACCGACATCACCGAGCTGCCGCAGATCATCAAGGAGGCCTTCTACATCGCCCGCACGGGGCGGCCCGGCCCGGTCCTGATCGACCTGCCCAAGGACATCCAGCAGGCCACCATGGAGTTCGTCTACCCCGAGGCACCGGTACACCTGCGCTCCTACAACCCGACCTACAAGGGCAACCCGGTGCAGCTCAAAAAGGTCGCCGAGCTGATCAAGGAAGCCAAGCGCCCGATGATCCTCTGCGGCCGTGGCGTACTCATCTCGGGGGCCGAGGAGAAGCTGATCGAGCTGTCCCACAAGGCCAACATCCCGGTGGGGTGGACGTTGCTGGGGACCGGTGCCTACCCGGTGCGCGACCCGCTGGCGCTGCAGATGGTCGGCTTCATGGGGGCCGGCTACACCAACAAGGCGGTCAACGGCTCGGACCTCCTGATCATGATCGGGATGCGCTGCGACGACCGCGTCACCACCAAGATCGAGAGCTTCGCGCCCAATGTCGAGAACATCGTTCACATCGACATCGACCCCGCCGAGATCGGCAAGAACCTCAAGCCGCAGGTGCCGATAGTGGGCGACGCCAAGTCCGTGCTGACCGACCTGATCCCGCTGGTCGAGCCCAAGTGGGAGCAGGAGTGGCTGACCCAGATCGAGCAGTGGAAGGAGGAGCACCCGGTGCGCTTCGTCAACAGCACCGGGCTGCTGCAGCCGCAGGAAGTGCTGATCGAGATGTACAAGCGCTGCGAGTCGGAGGCGATTGTGGTAGCCGACGTCGGCCAGAACCAGATCTGGGCGGCGCTGTGGTTCGACTACGACAAGCCCGGCCTGTTCCTCAACTCCGGCGGCACCGGGTGCATGGGCTTCGCCTTCCCGGCGGCGATGGGCGCCAAGTTCGCCAACCCCGACAAAGCAGTCTTTTGCGTCACCGGCGAGGGCGGTTTCGTGATGAACCAGCAGGAGCTGGCCACCGTCGCCGAGCACAACGTCGACATCAAGATCCTGATCCTCAACAACTACTCGCTGGGGATGGTGCGCCAGTTCCAGGACGACTTCTACGGCGGCATCCGCTCTCAGATCGACCTCAGCCAGGGCCCCGACTTCGTCAAGCTGGCGGACGCCTACGGGATCAAGGCGATGCGCACCGACAATGCCGCCGACGTCGCCGGGATGCTGGACGAGGCGATCGCCCACAAGGGCCCGGTGCTGATGGAGTACGTCATCGACCCCGACGCCAACGTCTATCCGATCGTGCCCCTCGGCAAGGGGCTACTCGAATTCGTGGAGGCCCAGTAATGGACAAGGACCCGGACCCCAACCCCCCAACCAAGGGCTCGGCCGAAGGCCAGCAGGCCAAGGGCGGCAATCATCCTGACGACCGCTCGGGCTCGGACTAGATGAGCCAGGCTCGGCTCCTCTCGGTGCTGGTGGAGAACCGGCCCGGCGTGCTCCAGCGCGTCGCGTCGATGATCCGTCGCCGCGGCTTCAACATCGATTCGCTCTCGGTGGGTCCCACCGACGATCCCTCCGCGAGCCGGATGACGATCACCGTGCACGTCGGCAAGGCGGCCGCGGAGCAGGCCATGAAGCAGCTCTACAAGCTGGTCGACGTGATCAAGATCGACGACATCACCAACGAGCGGGTGGTGGCGCACGAGATGCTGCTGATCAAGATCAACTCGCCGGCGCGATCGCGCCGCGACGTGCTCGACATCGTCGACATCTTCCGCGGCCGCGTCGTCGACGTGGCCACCGGCACCATCATCGTGGAGGTCACCGGCAGTGCCGAGAAGATCGACAACTTCCTGGAGCTGGTGCAGCCGTTTGGCATCAAGGAGGTCGCCCGCAGCGGCGCGGTGGCCATGGTGCGCGGCAATGCGGCCCGCCTGAAGCTGGTCGATCGCGCCGACCACGAGGAGGCGGCCCACGGCGTCGGCAACATCGCGCCCCAGAAGCGGCTGCGCCCGACCGGTACCGCCGGCGACACCACCGGGGCCATCTAGGCGCCACCCAACCAACGGAGGAATGAGATGACGGCACGGATGTACTACGACAGCGACGCCGACCCGGCGGCCCTCGCCGGCCAGCGGATCGCCATCCTGGGGTTTGGCTCGCAGGGGCACGCCCACGCCCTCAACCTCAAGGACTCCGGGCTGGACGTCGTCGTCGGGCTGCAGCCGGAGAGCAAGAGCCGTTCGGCCGCCACCGAGGCGGGTCTGACGGTCTTGACGCCGGCCGAGGCGGTCAAGCTGGCCGATGTCGTGATGGTGCTGGTGCCCGACACCACCCAGGCCGACCTCTACGAGAGGGAGATCGCTCCCAATCTCAAGGACGGCGCGATGCTGATGTTCGCCCACGGCTTCAACATCCACTTCAACCAGATCCAGCCGCCCGCCAGCGTCGACGTCTCGATGGTCGCTCCCAAGGGCCCCGGCCACCTGGTGCGCAGCACATACGCCTCGGGCCAGGGGGTCCCCTGCCTGTTCGCCGTCCACCAGGACGCCACCGGCACGGCCCGGGCGCGGACGCTGGCCTACGCCCGCGGCATCGGCGGGACCCGCGCCGGGGTGCTGGAGACCACCTTCAAGGAGGAGACCGAGACCGACCTCTTCGGCGAGCAGGCGGTGCTCTGCGGCGGCGTGACCTCGATGGTTAAGACCGGCTTCGAGACCCTGGTCGAGGCCGGCTACCAGCCGGAGCTCGCCTACTTCGAGGTCATGCACGAGCTCAAGCTGATCGTCGACCTGATGTACCAGGGCGGCATGAACTACATGCGCTACTCGGTCAGCGACACCGCCGAGTTCGGCGACTACGTCAGCGGCCCGCGGATCATCAACCAGCAGGTGCGCGAGACCATGCGCCAGGTGCTGCGCGAGATCCAGGACGGGACCTTCGCCAAGAACTGGATCGCCGAGAACGCCAACGGGCGGCCCAACTTCCTGGAGTTCAAGCAGGCGGACCAGCACCACCAGATCGAGGAGGTCGGCAAGGAGCTGCGCTCCAAGATGAGCTGGCTCGGCGCCAAGGAGGCGCCCGACGTGGAGCCCGCCAGAGAACCGGCAACGGAACCGGCATGAGTGGCGTATCCAACGGAGCGGATCCTGCAGTAGGCCCGGAGTCGCTCGGCGACGCCCTCCACGATGGGCGCACTGCCGAAGGGGCTCCCGAAGACCAGCTGATCATCTTCGACACCACCCTGCGCGACGGCGAGCAGTCGCCCGGGGCGTCGATGAGCATCGACCAGAAGCTGCAGGTCGCCCAGCAGCTGGAGCGGCTGGGGGTCGATGTGATCGAGGCCGGCTTCCCCAACTCATCGCCTGGCGACTTCGCCGCCGTCAGCGCGATCGCCGAGACAATCGAGTCGGTGACCGTGGCCGGGCTGGCCCGGATATGGCCCGAGGAGGACATCCTCAAGGCCGCCGACGCGCTCTCGGGAGCGAAAAAGCCGCGCATCCACACTTTCGTCGGCACCAGCCCTTTGCATCGCGACATGGTCAGCTGGGCCAAGACGCCACAGGAGATCCTGGAGCGGGCGGTGGATGCGGTGAAGCTGGCCAAGTCCTTCGTCGAAGATGTCGAGTTCTCGCCGATGGACGCCAGCCGCACCGAGAAGGAGTACCTCGTCGACATCATCGGCGCCACCATCGAGGCCGGCGCCACAACCATCAACGTGCCCGACACGGTCGGCTACGCCACCCCGGCCGAGTGGCAGGCGCTGATGCAATACCTCTATGAGAGGGTGCCGACGCTGTCGAACGTGGTCCTTTCGGTGCACTGCCACGACGACCTGGGGATGTCGGTGGCCAACTCGCTGTCGGCTGTGCTGGCAGGGGCACGGCAGATCGAAGGCTGCATCAACGGCATCGGCGAACGCGCCGGCAACGCCTCGGTCGAGGAGATCGCCACCGCGGTGCGGCTGCGCCCTGACATCTACGGCGTATGGACCAAGGTCGACCACAGCCAGATCTACCGCACCAGCCGCATGGTCAGCCAGCTGACGGGGATGCTGGTGCAGCCCAACAAGGCGGTGGTGGGGGCCAACGCCTTCGCCCACGCCTCCGGCATCCACCAGGACGGCGTCCTCAAGAACACGCAGACCTTCGAGATCATCAACGCCGCCGATGTCGGCACCGAGAACAAGCTGGTGCTGGGCAAGCTGTCGGGGCGCCATGCCTTCCGGGTACGGCTCGAGGAGATGGGCTACCAGCTCGGCGACGAGGAGTTCAAGAGCGCCTTCAAGCGCTTTAAGTCGCTGGCTGACAAAAAGAAAGAGGTGACCGACCGAGACCTCGAGTCGATCGTCGCCGACGAGGCCCGGATGGCGTCGGAGACGTTCAAGCTCGAGCACCTGCAGGTCAGCTCCGGGACCAGCCTCAAACCCACCGCGACGGTGCGGATCGCCTTCGAAGACGGCACCACCAAGGAGGCCGCCTCGGTCGGGGATGGGCCGGTGGACGCCGCCTACCGGGCCATCAACGAGATCGTGCAGCTGCCCAACGAGCTCAAGGAGTTCCGCGTGCAGGAGGTCACCGCGGGCATCGACGCCGTCGGCGAGGTCAACGTGCGGGTCCGGCGCGGGGCCCACGTCGCCTCCGGGCACGGCGCCGACACCGACATCCTGGTGGCGTCGGCGCGGGCTTACCTCAACGCCCTCAACAAGCTGGTGTCGATGGACGCCGAGCCGCGGATCAAGCCCGAGGACTCGAGCGCGGCCCAGCCCGCCGTGGCCGCCAGCACGCCATAGCCCTCGCGAATAGGCTTTAGGTTCACCCCAACTCATGACTGAAAGCACGACCACGCAGCCGCGCACGCTCTTCGAGAAGATCTGGGACGCCCACCTGGTGCACGCACCGGAGGGCCAGCCCGCGCTGGTTTATGTCGATCTGCACCTGGTCCACGAGGTCACCTCGCCGCAGGCCTTCGAAGGGCTGCGCCTGGCCGGCCGCACCGTGCGCCGCCCCGAGCAGGCGGTGGCGACCATGGACCACAACGTCCCCACCATCAACCAGAACCTGCCGATCGTCGACGAGACCAGCCGCAAGCAGGTCGAGACGCTGCAGCAGAACTGCGACGAGTTCGGCATCACCTGCTTCGGGCTGGGCCATCGCTACCAGGGGATCGTGCACATCATTGGCCCGGAGCTGGGACTGACCCTGCCGGGGACGGTGATCGCCTGCGGTGACAGCCACACCAGCACCCACGGCGCCTTCGGGGCCTTCGCGCTGGGCATCGGCACCTCCGAGGTGGAGCACGTCCTGGCGACGCAGACCCTGCGCCTCAACCGTCCCAAGACCATGGAGGTGCGGGTCGATGGCGAGCTACCCCTCGGTGTCACCGCCAAGGACGTGGCGCTAGGCATCCTCAACCGCATCGGGGTCGACGGCGGCAACGGCCACGTGCTCGAGTACACCGGCTCAACCTTCCGGGCGATGTCGATGGAGCAACGGATGAGCGTCTGCAACATGACCATCGAGGGCGGCGGGCGCGCCGGCCTGGTGGCGCCGGACGAAACCACCATCGCGTACCTAGGCGGCCGGCCCTACGCTCCCACCGGCGAGGACTGGGACGACGCCGTCGCCTACTGGCGGACGTTGAAGACCGACGATGGCGCCACCTACGACGCCACCGTCACCATCGACGCGGCAGACCTGGTGCCCTATGTGACCTGGGGGACCAACCCGGCGCAGTCAGTGCCCATCACCGGCGCCGTTCCCAGCCCCGACGACTTCGCCGACAGCGCCGAGCGCGAGTCCGCGGCCCGCTCACTCGAGTACATGGCACTCGAGGCCGGCACCCCGATCGAGGACATCGCAGTCGACCGCGTCTTCATCGGCTCCTGCACCAACTCGCGGATCGAGGACCTGCGGGCGGCCGCCGCCGTGGTCGAAGGCCACCGGGTGGCGGCTACGGTCCAGGCGATGGTGGTGCCGGGCTCGGCCCAGGTCAAAGCCCAGGCCGAGGCGGAGGGCCTTGACCGCGTCTTCAAGGACGCCGGGCTGGACTGGCGCGAGGCCGGCTGCTCGATGTGCCTGGGCATGAACCCCGACATCCTGCAGCCCGGGGAGCGCTGCGCCTCTACCAGCAACCGCAACTTCGAAGGGCGTCAGGGAAGGGGAGGGCGGACCCACCTGGTGAGCCCGGCGATGGCGGCGGCCGCCGCCATCGAGGGCCACTTCGTCGACGTGCGGCGTATGGGATCCATGATGGGAGCGGTCCGGTGAAGCCTTTCGTCAAGGAGACCGGGGTCGCGGTGCCTCTCAACCGCAGCAACGTCGACACCGACCAGATCATCCCCAAGCAGTTCCTCAAGCGGATCGAGCGCACCGGGTACGGGCCATTCCTCTTCTTCGACTGGCGCTACAACCAGGACGGATCGGACAACGCCGACTTCGTCCTCAACCGCGAGCCGTACCGGGGCGGCAGGGTGCTCATCGGCGGGCGCAACTTCGGCAGCGGCTCCAGCCGCGAGCACGCCGTCTGGGCGCTGGACAACTTCGGCTTCCGCGCCGTGATCGCGCCCAGCTACGCCGACATCTTCAGGGGCAACTCCGGCAAGGAGGGCCTGCTCACCGTCGAGTTGCCCGAAGACGCCGTCAACACGCTGGCGTCGCGGGCCGAGGAGGAGCCGGGGATCGAGGTGACCGTCGACCTGGAGAGCCAGACGGTGACGATGGCGGACCTGAGCTACACCTTTGAGATCGACCCATTCCTCAAGCACTGCCTGCTGGAGGGCCTCGACGACATCGGGCTGAGCCTCAAGAACGAGGATTCGATCACAAAGTTCGAGGCGCGACGACCGGGCTGGATGCCCACGACTCGCCGTCATGCGCCGGCGTAGCCGATGATCCTGCGAGTTGTCGTCCTGCCCGGCGATGGTATCGGGCCGGAGGTCACGCGTGAGGCGGCCGCCGTCCTGGAGAAGGCCGCCGCCATGGCCGGCGCCGAGCTGGCGCTGGAGGAGCGCCGGATGGGGGGCGCGGCCATCGACGCCGAGGGCACGCCGCTGTCCGACGAGACGCTGGAAGCCTGCAGGTCGGCTGATGCCGTCCTGCTGGGCGCCGTGGGCGGGCCGAAATGGGACCACCTCACCGGCGAGATGCGCTGCGAGTCAGGCCTGCTCCGGCTTCGCAAGGGAATGGGGGTCTTCGCCAACGTCCGCCCGGTGTGGGTGCCCGAGGCGCTGGCCGATCGGTCCACCCTCAAGCGCGAGATCGTCGAGGGCGTGGACCTGGTCGTGGTTCGCGAGCTCACCGGCGGTGTGTACTTCGGCCAGCCCAAGGAACGGCATGGCACTGGCGCCGAGGAGACCGCGGTGGACTCGATGGTGTACACGCAGCCCGAGATCGAGAGGGTCGTCCGCTTCGCCTTCGAGATGGCGAGGCGGCGCGCGGCGACTTCGGGCCGATCGTCCAAGCCGCGGCTGACCTCGGTCGACAAGGCCAACGTGCTGGTCACCTCGCAGCTGTGGCGCGACGTCGTCACCGAGCTGGCGGGGGAGTATCCGGATGTGCAGCTGGAGCACCAGCTGGTCGACGCCTGCGCCATGCGCCTGGTGCGGGCGCCGCGGGATTTCGACGTCATCGTCACCGAAAACCTCTTCGGCGACATCCTCACCGACGAGGCCGCGATGCTGTCGGGTTCGCTGGGGATGCTGCCTTCGGCGAGCCTTGGGGACGGCGGGCCCGGCCTCTACGAGCCGATCCACGGGAGCGCCCCCGACATCGCCGGCAAGGGACTGGCCAACCCCCTGGGCGCAATCCTGAGCGTCGCCATGATGCTGGAGTGGTCGCTGGACCTGCCCGGTGCCGGCGCGGAGGTTCGCGGCGCGGTTGAACGGGCGATCGGCGACGGCCACCTGACCGCGGACCTCGGCGGATCCGAATCGACTGCGGATGTCGCCGCGGCGGTGCTCGGCAACTTGCCGGCGCGACTGCAGGTGGTGGGTTAGTGGCCAGAACGGCGAGCAGGTCGAAGCCCGCTCTCGAGCTCTACGACACCACTCTGCGCGACGGCGCCCAGGGTCCCGGCATCTCGTTCAGCGTGTCCGACAAGCTGAAAATCACAACCAAGCTGGACGAGCTCGGCATTACCTACATCGAGGGGGGATGGCCCGGCTCCAACCCCAAGGACAGCGAGTACTTCCACGAGATGCAGTCCGTCAAGCTGCAACGGGCAGTCCTCACCGCCTTCGGAGCGACCCGGCGGCCCGGGTTCAGGGCCGCCAAAGATCCTGGATTGAAGCAGCTCCTCGACGCTCGGACCCCGGTTGTAACCCTGGTCGGCAAAACCTGGGACCGGCAGGTCGCGGACGTGATCCGCACCACCAACGACGAGAACCTGAAGATGATCCAGGAGTCGATGGCGCACCTGGTCAAGGCCGGGCGGGTGGCGATGTTCGACGCCGAGCACTTCTTCGACGGCTACGAGTCGAACCCTGACTACGCCATCCGCTGCGTGGAGGCGGCGCTGGCTGGCGGGGCGACCCGCGTGATTCTCTGCGATACCAACGGCGGCACCCTGCCGCACCGGCTGGCCGAGATCGTGACCGAAGTCGTGACTCGCGCCGGTGATGTCGTCGGCATCCACTGCCACGACGACGCCGGCGTGGCGGTGGCCAACTCGCTGGAGGCCGTGCGCCGTGGCGTGGTCCAGGTGCAGGGCTGCATGAACGGCTACGGCGAGCGCTCCGGAAACGCCGACATGACGGCGGTGATCCCCAACCTGCAGCTGAAGATGGGGCACTCCCTGCTCCCGGCGGCCAAGCTGCGGGGGCTGGTCGAGGCATCGCAGTATGTCGGCGAGCTGGCCAACATCGCACCCAATCCGGCCAAGCCGTATGTCGGCGAGGGCGCCTTCACCCACAAGGGCGGGCAGCACGTCGACGCGATGATGAAGGCGCAGTACACCTACCAGCACATCGATCCCACGCAGGTCGGCAACCGCAGCCGGATCATCGTCAGCGACCAGGCCGGGCGGGGCAACGTGATCTTCAAGGCCAACGAGTTCGGCATCGACCTCAAGGGCGACAAGGCCTTCGCCCGCCGCCTCGCCGACGAGGTCAAGCGCCTGGAGCACCGTGGCTATTCGTTCGAGGGCGCGGAGGCGTCGTTCGAGATGGTCATCCATCGCGCCCGCGGCCGCAAGCCGACCTTCGAGCTGGTCGACTTCATCGCCCTGGTGGAGCAGCGCGAAGGCAACTCGCTGGTGAGCGAGGCCACCGTCAAGGTGCGTGTCGGGGACAAGGTGATGCACACCGCCGCCGAGGGCAACGGGCCCGTCAACGCTCTCGACGCGGCCCTGCGCAAGGCGCTGCTGCCGTCGTACCCCGAAATCGACGCGATGCGGCTCTACGACTACAAGGTCCGCGTGCTCGACGAGTCCGACGGCACCGCCGCCGGGGTACGCGTGCTGATCGAGTCCGGCGACCACCAGCGGCGCTGGAGCACCGTGGGCTGCTCGACCAACATCATCGAGGCCAGCTGGCTGGCGCTTTCGGACGCCTTCGAGTACGGGCTGATGCGGGCCCACGATGGGGCTGGTCGGCGGAGGACAGGCGGGACCAAGCCCAAATCGTGAGCGTCTCCCAGCCCCGGACCGTGGGTCGCTAGACTACCGGGATGCTGGCGATCCGGCCCTCCAAGATCGTGGCCGTAGGGCGGAACTACATCGCCCACGCGAAGGAGCTCGGCCACCAGGTTCCCACCCAGCCGCTGATCTTCCTCAAGCCGAGCTCCGCGATCGTCGGCGACGGCGACGACGTCGTCTATCCGAACGCCAGCGCCCGGGTCGACCACGAGGCGGAGCTGGCGGTGGTCATCGGCCGGCGCTGCAGCGCAGTCAGCGAGGCTGAGGCGATGGACTACGTGCGGGGCTACACCTGCGCCAACGATGTCACCGCGCGCGACCTGCAAGAGGCCGATGACCAGTGGACTCGCGCCAAGGGCTTCGACACCTTCTGCCCGCTCGGCCCAGAGATCGTTGACGGCATCGACCCCTCCAGGCTCGCGGTGGTGGCGCGCGTCAACGGCGAGGAGCGGCAGCGTGGCAACACCGCGGACATGCTCTTCACGGTGCCCGCGCTGGTTGCCTACATCAGCGCCGTGATGACGCTGGAGCCAGAAGACGTGATCCTGACCGGGACTCCGCCCGGAGTCGGCCCAGTGCAGCGCGGCGACGTCATGGAGGTTGAGGTCGAGGGCATCGGCATCCTCCGGAACCGGGTCGTCTAGTGGAACGGCGCAGGTGACGACCTCCTGGCGCAGCGAGGAGGTGCTGGTGGTCCCCAGGGCCGAGATCTTTCCCGACGGCGCCTGGCACGGGTTCATCCATGAAGACCTGCAGCGCTACCTCGAGATCATCTCCGAGCGGCGCCAGTTCCGACCCCGAGGCGAGGTCGAGGAGGACCCGGACTTTCAGCAGATCATCCCCTACCTCGTCTTCCGAAACGGAGACAGGTACTTCCTGACCCGGCGGCTGAAGCAGAGCACCGAGAAGCGCCTCCGGCACCTTTATTCGCTGGGTGTTGGCGGACACATCAACCGCGTCGACGTCACCGACGAGACAGCCGACCCGGTGGAGGAGGGGCTGCGGCGGGAGTTCGCCGAGGAGGTGGTTTATGAGGGCGACTGGAGCCACCGCCTGATCGGGCTTATCAACGATGATTCCAACGACGTCAGCCGGGTGCACCTGGCGCTGGTATACGAGGTCACCGGCGTGCACGCGGAGATCAGCATTCGGGAGACAGGCAAGCTGGAGGGCGAGCTGTTGCGGCTTGAGGAGATGAAGATCTACTACCTGGACATGGAGTCCTGGAGCCAGCTGATCTACGACCACCTGCTGGAGCGCGAGCGGGAGGCGGTCGCCGCCGCCCAGGAGCCGGCGTGAGCGACGGCGACGCCAGCTGGAGCCCCGGGGGGCCGCACGACCGCGAGGCGGCCTGGCGGCTGCTCACCGAACACAACGACTCCGACAGCCTGCGCAAGCACGGCCTGGCGGTGGAGGCCGCCATGCGAGGCCACGCCCGCCGCTACGGAGAGGACGAGGAGCTCTGGGGCATCGTCGGCCTGATCCACGACTTCGACTACGAGAAGCACCCCGACCCCCTGGACCACGGCCTCGCGGGGGGCCGAATCCTCCGCGAGCTGGGCTGGCCGGACATCATCAGCCACGCGGTCGAGAGCCACAACGACCACGTCGGCGTGCTGCGGGAGAACCTGATGGAGCACGCCCTGTTCTCATCCGATGAGCTCTGCGGCTTCATCGTCGCGGTGGCGCTGGTCAAAGGGCGCGACCTGACCCTGGTCGAGCCCAGGTCGGTCTACAAAAAGATGAAGGACAAGGGCTTCGCTCGCAGCGTCTCGCGCGAAGACATCGAGAAGGGTTGGCGCGAGTTGGGGGTCGATCCCGACGAGCACATCAACCAGGTGGTCGAGTCCCTAAAGCTTGTCGCACCGGATATCGGGCTGACCCACTCCGGCTGACCCGGCGGGCTTGACGATCCGGCCGCTCCCGCGGCCGGATCGACCGTTTCAGTGCCTGGCTCTGGCCCTGACGAGCAGGGCGCCGGAGCCGATTAGGAGAAGCAGCGCCATCGCCGCGATCGCCAGCATCGAGATCGGCCCTGGCGTTGCGGTGAGGGGCAGCTGGTCGCTGGCCGCGGCGACACCACCAGTGGCCGCGTTGGCCCGGAGGGTAGACGCCGGCTGAGCCAGCGCGCAGGTCGCGCCACCCGGAGACACCCGGGTGATGTAGGTTCCCCAGTCACCTGCGAGGCCGCCGTCGCTGCCATCCCCGGGGATGTACTCGGCGGCGCTCCAGACACAACCGTTCTCATCGACTTCGGTAGCCGAGTAGTCACCCCAGCGAGCTACCTGGTTGGAAAGCTGGCCTCCCACGTTGGGAACCAATCCCTGCACCTCGTACCCGGTAAAGCCGTCCTCGGTGGAGGCGCCGGCGCCCGAGACGTGTACCTCTGGCCCGGCAGTCCCCATGGGCAGGTCGAGTCTGGCCCAGGCAGTGCTGGGGTGGTAGTCCTTACCGCTCATCGAGAAGCCCATCACGACGGCGCCCGTAGGCGTGGCCGCGATCGAGGGGAAGAGGACGTTCTCGCTGGGAACGTTCAGGTAGCCGTCATGAACCATCGACGCCTGCAGGGTGCCGCCGAGGACGCTGGGTCGCACTGCGAAGTACTCGATCCCGACGCGGTAGTGGGCGTCGGGGCCTGGCGGCAGAACGGTATTGAGGCCGCTCCAGAGGACGCCGTTGGTCAGCATCACGGTGTTCATACGGTCGTCGTTGGCGTTCAGCGTTTCCAGGTCGCAACTTCCAACGATGCAGGCGGGCGCCCCGAAGCCGAAGTTCGGTGCCAGCTGTCCATGAGGCCCGTCCTTCTGTTCGGCTGAGAAGGCGCTTCCGTCGGGCGGTAGGTACTGGTAACCGCCGCTCTGGGGCGTGAGCAGGACGTGCTGAAGGGGCATCTGGTTGATGTCAGGGGTGTCCGCCGTCAGGGCAACCGTGTTGGTGATCGCCCAGGCGGCGATCTGGGTGGCGCCGGTGCCGGCGAAGTCCATCGAGCTGAGGAAGTACTCGACCCCGCCCGCGGGCTCAACTGTGAGATCTCCAGGCGGCGAATGCGAGGGCTGCAGCGACGACCAGAGCGCACCAGCCGGCGGATTCGGCGGCAGCGGTGTATTGACGCTGTCGTACGAGACCATCGGGACCGAGACTCCCTGCTCCATCTTCAGCTTGGGCATGGCGTAGACCTGTGCCTGGCCGTTGCGGAAGTCGGGCAGCGTGAACACCGTGTTGATCAGCGGGTTGGCCGCCGGCGGCGGAGCCGCTGGCAGGATCTCGGCGTCGGAGTACTCGTTGGTCGAGAGGTAGAAGCCGTTGGCGTCAGCGCCCAGCAAGGGCTGGTCTCCGAGGCAGGGGCACGTGGGGTGGATCGGCGTGCCCATCTGGCCGTCGTCACTGATGTCGAATGAGTAGAGCCAGTAATCACCCACCGGGTTCGACGTCTTGCTGACCGCGACGATGTTGTGCGCCCTGCCGTAGGGTAGGCCGCTCGCATTCTCGTCGACCTCCAACGAGATCAGGAACCAGCGCTGAGTGGGACCGTCGAAGTAGCAGCGCGGGTCGCTCAGGAATGTGCCGCCGACGACGGGGACGGGGTTTAGCCCGATGCCGTCAAACGGAGTCCCCAGCGCCGGCACCGTTACGGCGGGGGTTGAGACCGTGGGCAACGCGGTCTGGAAGAACTGCGCCATCGGGATCACGGGGGTCGCCGCCTGGGCTTGCGCGGCATGGCTCTGAGTGCCGACCTTGAAGAACTGGAAGGCCAGGTTCACGCCCTCGACCACGTACCCATTGCCGGCGCACAGGGCCTGGTCCGGAGGCTCGAGACCCCCGTTCACGCCGGCGTAGTTCCCGGTGCCTGCATGCTCCATTCTCGGCAGGTTGATGCCCTCAAAGCCCGATGCGCCGGCGCCGCCGGAAACGATGCTGCTTCCGGGCGCATCTGCGCCTCCGAGCGGGACCTGTGCATTGAGAGGGGCGTGGGCGACCTTCGATTCAAACTCGGGTCGGTGGAGGATGGTCGGCGCGGCCGAGCTCGGCGCCGCGGCCGGCAGCGCCAGGATCTGCGGGACGGAGATCGAGCGGGGCGCGGCAATGGTCCGGATCGAATCAGGCTTCGATCCCAGCGGCGCGCTCGCCTGGGTTGGGAGCGAACCTCCGGCAGTCATCGACAGGGCGCCAACGGCCGGCAACACGAGCAACACCGCACGGGCCCGCCTTTTCATGGCAGCCCCAAGTCGAAATCCCGTCAGCATTCAGCCGATACCCCCAATGAATTGAATCCCAAGAGCTCCTGCCACGGGTCTCCTATCGGATTTCCGATCCCCCGACCCGGGTTGCAGACGTAAGTTACCAGACAGCCTGCGCTATTGGCTACGACGAAGCCACAACCCATAACTTGCGGTCCTGTATCGATCGCACGAACTGGGGCGGCGAGTTCAGCGAGAGGGTCACACCGCGCCGGCGGGCCGCTTGGGAGCGCGATTTGACCGGGCGCCGAAATCGTGGCAGGGTTGGTGTCGGTGCGCGGGATGCAGGGACCTCCGAATTGGCGCCTGGCCGGCTTGGTCGTATCCCTTACGTCGATCGTGCTGGCGCCCGCCCTGCTGGCCATCTCGGTACCGGCGGCGGGGGTTCCCCCCCTGACTTTCGGCCTGACGCATAACCTTGGCGCCGCCGGGGGCGAGCCGAGCATCCAGGATGACGGCCAGGGACATCTCTACATCACCACGCCGCAGGGCACCGGCAGCACCAACAGCCAGGGCGTGCTGCTGCAGCGGTCGCTGGACGGGGGCCTGACCTTCCAGCCCAACCAGCTGGTCGGGGGACTTGTTGGCGGCAGCGATTCCGACGTCCTCACAGATGTCACCGGTAAGAACGTCTTCATCGCCGACCTCTTCGCCGCCGCCACCAACGTGCTTCACAGCACCGACTACGGGATGACCTTCCCCAACAACACCGTCACCGGACCCGAGGACGACCGCGAATGGCTGACGACCATCGGGCCCACCGTTTTCGTGACCTATCACGACTTCGCGCTGGGCATCCCGCTGATCTTCATCTCGACTGACAACGGAGCGACGTTCACGCCGGGGGGCAACGCCGGCCAGATCATCTCCCCGACCGACCTCGGATTCGTCAACTCCAAGTGCAACACCCTGGTGAGCAAGCCCGTCGCCGACGCGGCAGGCAACCTGTACGTTCTGACCAACGCGTCGACTCCGGCCGAATATGCTGCCTCCGGGTGCGCGCTGGTGTCGCCCCTGGACACCCTCTACATGTCGGTGAGCCACGACGGGGGCCACACCTTTACAACCACTCTGGTCAGCGACGTCAGCGCGGCCGCCACGGGCCACGCCACCAGCGGATACTTCGCCCACAGCTTCAACCAGCTTGGCATCGACAACGGCGGCAATCTCTACATCGACACTACGGCCACGCTGGACGGGAGCAATGGCGGCATCCCTCTGCAGAACTACCTGATCGTCTCCAAAGACCATGGTCAGACCTGGTCCAAACCGATCGCGACCCAACCCAGCGTCAACGGACAGGTTTTCCCATCGATCGCCACCGGCCAGGCGGGTCAGGTCGCGGTGGGCTACTACCAGGGAACCAAGCCCGACCATAGGGCCAACGGCAGCAATTTCCAGTTCGTGATCGACCAGACGTTCAACGCCACCGACCCCAACCCGACGTTCACGCGTACGCAGCTACCGGACCTCCAGGGCACCACCGCGCATCCGGACGGGATCTGCACCGACGGAATTTTCTGCGGAACGCCGGCGTCCTCGGGCGGGAACCGAAACCTCGCGGACTTCGAATCGATGACGGTTGACCCGTCGGGGAACCTGGAGGTGATAATCCCCGCCGACTCTGACGGCACCAACACCCAGAACTGGTTCTACAAGCAGACCGCCGGCCCGCAGATGCCACCCGGACCCATCAACGGCAGCGGCACCGGCAACCAGACCTGGGTCTCCGGGTCGAGAACCACAGCGCCGCCACAGCCCATTTCCGCGCCGTCACGCCCGCCGACGCCAGCCACCACCACCGCTGGACCGGTGGAGCGGCTACTGCCGGCGGTCATTGCCGCTGCAGCTTTGGTTCTGATGCTGGTGGTGGTCGCGAGGTTGGCGCCGGGACGCCGGAAGCCTCGCTAGCGGCGGTCCCTGGCGGGGCGGACCAGCCGGCGAACCTCAAGGATCCGGTCCCGCTGTAGCAACGCGATCCCCATCAGGAGTCCGGCGGTCAGCTGGATCAGCAGCACCACCGCCGGTGATGGATCCCGCGCAACCGCGCTGAGGCCACTCGATCGTCGATCGCCGTTGAGCCCCTGGACGGTCAGCTGCACCTGCTGCTCCTGGTCCATCGACATCCCGGGCTGGAGCTGGACCTGGGTCTGAGCCTGGACCTGGCTCTGCGCCTGCACCTGCTGCCCAATCGATAGCTGCTGGACCGGCGCCGCCGGCGGCGGAGCCGGCCGCGGGGCAATACTTCCCGGCTGGGGGACGTCGTTCTGCTGCTGCGCTTGGGGGGGTGGAGCGATCACCCCGAGGGTGCCGAAGGCCTGCGACGATAGGAGGGCTGGGGTGCCTCCGAAGGTGACTGTCAGTGGCAGGGTTCCGCCGGTGGCCGGCGCCTGGAAGGTCAGGCATCCGGTGCCGTCGGCTCGCGTGACCGCGCTCCCGATCGGGCGCTGGGCGAGCGCGAATGACAGGTTCATCCCTGCAAGCGGCGGCCGACCGTTGGAGTATTTCCGCAATACGGCACATTCGGTCACTGGGGCGCTTATCGGCGTGCTCATGCTCGGCTGGGTCAGCGTCAGGGTGGTCGGGTATGGACAAGCCCCAGGGTCGATGCCGTAGTTCTGGACGACTCGCATCGCCTTGTCACGCAGCCATAGGACGGATGTATCTCCGGTTCCTCCGCCGAAGGAAACCGAGTCGCAGACCATCTGGTCGTTCTCGGTTTGGTCGGCCTCTCCGTAAGCGCTGTGTTGAATGTCGGCCCCCACGCTGGCGCACGTGAGCGAGCTCACATGTCGAACGGTGGTGTTGTCCTCCATCTGCATGTACAACGTCTTGTTTCCGCCCACGGCCCACGTCGCAACTCCGTCGGCGGGACTCGGCCCCGATGGCACATAGAAGCAGGTCTGATGGGCCAGGTCGACTACTGCCGGCACGTTACCGCGATGGGCGGGAACGGAAACCAGAGTTGGGATGAACTGGTTGGCATTCGGGTCCTGACTGTCGGTTGGTAGGGACACCCAAATCTGGTCTCGCGCGAAGTCGTACGTGAACAGCGACGGCTCAGCCTGGCAGGTGTTGCCAAAAGCTGAGCAGGGAATGTAGAACGCGAGCTCCGAAGTGCCCGTCAGAGGGTCAATCGCGAACACCGCGGCGGCGGTCGAGGGGATTGAGATGTTCAGGTTTTGCCCAGTCCTGGCGAGGATGGCTCCGAGGTCGCCGTTGGCGAACTGGTATCTCGGGTCATACGTGACCTGGTACAGCTCCACTTCCGTGTTCCCCGTCAACCCTGCGGGTATCTGGTAGACGGGTTTGCCACGCCACTCACAGGTCTGGGGGTCAATCGTGTACACGCGATTGAAGCCGGCCGCGGCGCGCTTGCCAGAGTTCGGGCCAGTCGTGTAGGTGCCGTTCTCGGTGTAATCGAGGTAGGTTCCGTCGAAACCCAACGAGGCCCCGTCGTAGCTGACGTTCTGGCCCAAGGTGCTCAGGCGGTCCGGAAGCGAACATTGATTGGCAGCGTGCGACGAGCTGGGATTGGACAGGGCGGCGCCCAGCACCACTCCGCCGATGAGGGCGAAGCGCCCAAGCCGCCGGACGAATCTAGCCGTTGCGAGCTCCCCTGGCGGTCGCGGCCGCTTTTCTCGCTGCCGGCTTCTCGGTCGAAGGCTTGATGCCATTGGGCTTGGCGGGGGAGAGGTCGAGCAGCTTCTCGAGTTCCGATCCCTCCAGGTTTTCCGCCTGCACCAGGGCCTTGGCCAGCCGATCGAGCGGCTTGGCGTGGTAGCGCAGCACCTCCGCGGCGCGGGTCCGCGCCGTCTCGGTGAGGCGTTTGATCTCCAGGTCGAACTCGCGCATGGTGTCCGGCGCCAGTGAGGACAGCGCCCCGGTGTCGCCGGCCAGGTAGAAGTCGAGCTCGCTCCCCATCAGCCGGACCGGGCCGATGGTGCTTGACATACCGTAGCGTCCGACCATCTGACGAGCCAGCTCTGACGCCTTCTGGATGTCGTCCTCGACGCTGGTGCTCGAGTCGCCGAAGTGGAGCTGCTCGGACGCCGCCCCGGCCAGCATCATCACCAGCTCGTCCGCCATCTGGCCCTCCGTGAGGAGGGCGCGGTCGGCGTCGCCGGAGGTCAGCATCTGGCCCAGGCCCCGCCCCTTGGCGACCACTGACACGCGGGTGACCTGGGCGCCGTGGCCGAGAGCCGCCGCCACAATGGCGTGACCGGACTCGTGGAAGGCGATCCGCCGGCGCTCGTCGTCGGTCATCAGCCGGCCGCGTCTGCGGGGCCCGCCGATGATCCGCAGGATCGCGTCAGAGATCTGGGCCGCCCGGATCTCTTCGTGGCCTTCTCTGATCGCGAGCAGGGCCGCCTCGTTGATGACGTTGGCCAGGTCGGCGCCGGTGAAGCCGGGCGTCTGGTCGGCGATCTGCGCCAGGTCGACGTCGCTGGCCAGCGGCTTGTTGCGCGCGTGCACCTTGAGGATGGCCGCGCGTCCCACCACGTCGGGCTCGTCCACTGTGATGTGGCGGTCAAAGCGGCCGGGGCGGAGGAGGGCGGGGTCGAGGATGTCGGGCCGGTTGGTGGCGGCCATGACCACGATCCCGCTGGTCACCTCGAAGCCGTCCATCGCCACCAGCATCTGGTTGAGAGTCTGCTCGCGCTCGTCGGCGCCGCCGGTGCCACCGCCGACGCCGCGTCGCCTCGCTGCCGCGTCCAGCTCGTCGATGAAGATGATCGCCGGGCGGTTGGCGGCCGCCTGGCGGAAGAGGTCGCGGACGCGCGCCGCGCCAACGCCGACCAGGGACTCCACGAACTCTGCTCCCGAGATCGAAAAGAAGGGAACGCCGGACTCGCCGGCGACGGCGCGGGCCAGCAGCGTCTTGCCGCACCCGGGCGGACCGAGCAGAAGAACACCCTTGGGGGGCTGGGCGCCGAAGGTCTTGTAGCGTCCGGGGTCGAGCAGGTAGTCCTTGACCTCGCGGAGCTCGGCGACCGCCTCATCGGCGCCGGCCACGTCGGCGAAGGTGACACCGGTGGTCAGCTTCTCGCGGTGGCGCTGGCGTCCGACCGACCCAAAGCCGACGATCTCGGACAGCCCGCCGCCGCCGCTGCGCGACAGGAAAATGATCCCGAAGATGTTGGCCAGGATCATCAGCGGCAGGATGAATGTCATCACGAAGCGCAGCGCGCCCTTGGTCGACTGCGGGTCGATCGAGACCTTGGCTTTGCCCTTGTTGAGGGTGTCGATCAGCTGCTGAGTGCCGGCGTCGCTGCGCAGGTAGGTGGCGTGGAAGTCCACTATCGAGCCCTTGCACGCGCCCGCGCTCAGGGGCTGGTCGCAGTACCTGCCCACCACCTCGGCGTCCTCCTCGAGGAGCTGGGCGCTGATGACCTGGCCCTTGTCGCTGCGGGCGGTGACTTCGCTGATGGCGAGCGCCTGGCCTCCGGTCGGCGAGGTGAAGAAGACATAGTTCGCGATCAGGGCCAGCGCCACGAACAGAGCCGCCAGCGTGATGAAGAGGGCTCGGAGCGCGGCCGCGCCCGGTTTCCCGCCGCCCAGGACAACCCGGCCTAGGCCCTCACCGACGCTGCGCAGCCCGCGCAGCAGGGCGTCGCCGCCCGTCTCAGACGCACTCGTAGCCAATCCTCAACCTCTCCTCGCGCTGCTTCGCGCTTTGTATTCCGCGGCGGGACTCCCTACCCGGCCGTATTTGCTGTGAGCTAGGCGGAGCGCTTTCCCCGCCGCCGGGTCACGATCGCGGCCCCCGCGAGCAAAAGCCCCAAACCGATCGACACGACTCCCAGCGGCTGCACCTCGTGGGCGCGGCTCGTGTTGGGGGTGGACCCGCCAGCGCCTGCTGCCGGCTGGTTGGACGTACCCGCGCCGTTGACCGCGCCGCCGTTGTCGGGGACGCTGCCACCGCCACTGCTGGTCCCAAGGGTTGTGGCGCCGCAGTTCGATGCGCCGTTGAAGCCGGGGTCGTAGGCCGCGAAGAGCCCGCGGCCACAGGTTTGGCGCACCAGCGCCGATAGCCGGGCCGGCGTGCAGGTCGGCGTGCTCGTTGACGACGCACCCTCGCTGCGGCCGCATCCGCTGATATCCACGTTCGGGTTCGTCTCGCAGTCGTTGGTGCAGCCGTCGGTGTAGGCCACGATCACCCGCCCTTGCTTGTCGACGTCGATGCCGTTGAAGTCGAGCATGTTGCGGCGGCTGGTGCAGGTGCCGCCGACGGTCCCGCCGTTGTCGACGCAGCTGCGCTGAACGGGGTCGTTGGGGGTGGCGTTGGTCACCTGCCAGGTTGTGCCGCCGTCGTAGGTGTAGGCCACGAACAGGTACCAGACGCCGGGGTAGTTGGGGTCCTGATCGCTGCCCAAGGCTGAGGCCCCCAGGAAGGCGAAGGCCGCCCGGCCGGAATCACCGGTGATGACCTCGGGAAACTCCGCCTGCTCGATATGGAACGCCGAGCCCACATCGATCGACTTGGTCCAGCTGGCGCCGTGATCCGCCGAAGTTGCGATCCTGGCATGGCCGTCAGCACCGACGTAGCCGTAGTAGACCTTGTTGGCCGCATCCGCGGCCACCGAGGGGTCTCCGCCGTTGCCGTTGCGAGTGCTGTCGGGTACCACCGAGTAGGTGTACGTCTGGCCGTTGTCCTTGGTGACAGCCATTCCCTGTCCGGCGACCTTGTCCGCCCTTGCGCAGTTGTTCTGGGGGACATAACCGGTCCCGTCGGGGGAGATCCGGAAGTGGCCGTGCAACGATCCGCAGCCGGTGACGCCGCCGAAGATCTGCGTGGATGGCGCATCAAACGTGACCCCGCCGTCCTCGCTGTGGCCGCAGAAGGCGCCCGCCGCCTGCAGGACGTTCTGGGAGCAGTAGTAGACGATGTGCGGGTAATTGCCGGTCGGCTTCAGGGACGTTCCCGGCGCGAACGGTCCGCTGACCAGCGTCTCGTGGTCCGGTGAGTGAGGGAGCGGGCAGCCTGTCGACGGGCTCCAATTCATCCCCGTTCCGTCGTTGTCGGTGTAGTCGACGTTGCTGCAGGCCAGCAGTAGCCCCACCCCGAAGGTGCGGCCGGTTTCGTGATCGGTGTAGAGGATCGGGTCCTCGTTGGCCTGCGCCTGCTTGGCCGGGGTGACGTCGACGAAGCTGGCGGTGGCGGGCTTGCGCGTGTCGTCGAAAGTCAGCTGGGTGATCTGAGCGCCGGCCATATACATGACCTTGCCGGTGTTCCAGTTGACCCCCACCGAGGGCTCGCCGGCGTTGGGACGCAGCAGTGCGTCAGTCTTCTGGAACGCGGGATCGAACTCGTAGTTGACCAGTCGCTGGTTCCCGACCGACACCCCGGGCACCACCGGAACCGGGTTGCCGCTCAGGGTCGCGGTGGCGGTGTATGGCTGCGGGGAGGCGTTGGTCAGCGCGCAGACGTCAATCGCGAAATAGGTTCCCGGATCTGCGATCGAGTTGTCGTATTCGGCAGTGGCCGGGCTGTTGCCCGATGTCGCGTCCTGGATGTTGTTGTGCTGGAGGGTACCGGTGCTATCGACTGAGGCTTGTGACGTCGTCATCGCCAGCTGGTTGACGGCTGCGTTGGTGGTCGGCGTCCAGTCCACGCGGATCTTGAGGGACGTGCGATGGCCCTGGTAGTAAGCGGCGTTGAGCCCCTTCACGGTCAGCTGGAATTCGTCCGCAGTTGGGTTGGTCCCTGGGAAGCAGCGCAATGTCGCCCCGCCGAAGTTGGAGTTCCCCGGCTGGATCGTCCCCGACCAGCTCACGGTCACGCTGCCGGAGTTGGGCGCGGTGATCGTGGAATTCGCCGGGGTGGCGGCACCCGCCGGCACGGCGAAAAGGCCGAGCGGCAGAAGCAAGGCGGCGAATACGCCGACCGCGGCCAGCCGCTTCACCCTCGGCTCCTCCGTCTGCGACGCGCCGTCAGCCCGAGAGCCGCGACGGCAAAGATCGCAGAGACCTCAAAGGCGACCAGATAGCCGGCGCCTGGCGCTCGGCTGGTGTTGGGCATCGAGCCGCCCGCTCCAGCATCCTGCTGCTGCGACGCGCCTGCCGTGCCCGAAACGGGAACAGCGCCCTCCTGGGCCGCGGCGGCGTTGGGGTAGCAGTCCGAGCCGAGCATGCCGTCGTACTGCGCATAGAGGCCCTTGCCGCAGGTTTGCCGGACCAGCGACGAATGCCTGCCGTACGTGCAACCCGGGGTGCTGTCCTCCGGCGCGGTCTCAGAGTTTCCCTGGCCCCCAACCGGGCAGCCGCTGGTGCTGATATTGGGGTTGGTCTCGCAGTCGGCGGAGCAGCCGTCGGTGTAAGCCACCGCGACCCGGCCGAACTTGTCGGCGGTGATCTCGTTGAAGTCGAGCATGTTGCGGCAGGCGCTGGTACCGCCGCCGTTCCAGATGCAACCGCGCTGCACGGGGTCGCCCGGTGTGGCGTTGATGGTCACCCACGTGCGGCCGCCGTCGTACGTGTAGGAGACGTACATGTACCAGGCGCCGGCGAAGCTGGACGACTGCGTGTCACCAGGAGTCTTGCTCCCGAGGAAAGCGAAGGCGGCGCGGTTGTCGTCGCCGGCCCAGACCTCGGGGAACTCGGTGTTCCTGATGCCAAACGGAGCTCCCACGTCGATGGACTTGGCCCAGGTCTTCCCGTGATCGTGGGAGACCGCCATCATCGGCTTGCCATCGACGTTGTCGTAGCCGTAGTAGACGGTGTTGTTGGCGCCCGCGGCGACCGATGGATCGTCGCCGTTGCCCGCCACGCCGTCGGGGATGACCGAATACGAATAGCTGACGCCGTTGTCGCGGCTGACCGCCATCCCGGGGCCGGTCACCGTCGAGCCGGTGTGGGCGCACGCCCGCTGCGGGATGTACACGGTGCCGTCCGGCGAGACCCGGATGTGGCCGTGGATGGCGCCGCACGGGGTGCCAGTCCCGAAGACCTGCGTCGAGGGGGTGGTGAAGGTCACTCCGCCGTCCTGGCTGTGACCGCAGAAGGCGCCGAGGTTCTGCACGATGTTCTGGGAGCAGTAGTAGACCATGTCCGGGTAGGAGCCGGTCGGCTGCGTCGAGACACCCTTCGAGGGTGGGCCGCTGGCCAGGCTCTCGTGGTCGGGTGAGTGGGGGATCGGGCACCCGGTGCCCTGGCTCCAGTTGGCGCCGGAGTCGTCGCTGAAGCTGATGTTGCTGCACGCAACCAGCAGCCCGACCGCGAAAGTGCGGTTGGTGTAGTGATCGGTGTAGAGGATCTGGTCCTCGTTGACGAACTGCTGCTGCACCGGCGTCACGTCTTTCCATGTCGCTGTAGCCGGGTTGCGCGTGTCGTCGAAGGTGACCTGGCTGATCTGGGTGCCCGCCATGTACATCAACTTGCCGGTGTTCCAGTCGGCCCCGATGTTGGGCTCGCCGGCGTTCTGGCGCTGCGCCGAGTCCACAGTCTGGTAGCCGGCGGGTGCCGCGTAGTTGGTGAGCTTGGGGCTGTCCTTCAGGAGCTTTTGAGTCGCGGTGATCGGAGGCAGCTTGGTGAAGGTCAGGGTGGCCACGGTGTGGGCCGCTGTGGGCTCGGCGGTGGCGCCGGCGGCGCTCCGGATCTGCCAGTGGCCGGACATCGGGTTGTTGATCACCAGGTCCTCGCGTCCGGCGCCCTGGCTCTGGTTGTCGGGGGTCCCGGGGCCGGACACCGAGCCGTTGGGGTCGACCGCGAAGATGTCCATGTCGTCCGGTGTGGTCGAATTCCAGGTGTAGGCAAAGGAGAGCTTGGCTGCGTACTTGGCGTACAAGTCCGCATCGGGTTGCGGCAGTACGACGTTGAGGTCGAACGGGTCGCAAGTGCCTGGCGCGCATGTCGATGTAGTCGGGGTACCGGCCGCTCCGGCGCCTGCCACCGGGGCCGAGTCCCACGCCACCGACTTGGAGCCATCGATGGTGCCGCTGGCGGGCGTGGCCGCCTGGCCGACCATCAGGCCACCGACGGAAACCGCCAGCAATGAGACGGCCGCCGCCATTGATAGTCGGCGAATCAAAGCGTCACCATAGACGCGTCTTCCCGCTTTGCCATTCCCCCTGGCCCTCCGAAAACAATTCCTTCCTGCAGCTTCGGTGCAGCCCTTGCCCCCAGGTCGCCGACGCACCGCTAAGTTAGCAGAACCGTTCTGCTAATGGCTAAGACGATCTCGCGGTGTGGAACTTGCGTTGTCGGACGGGCGCCCGCATCCTATTGCGACCAGTGAACCTCAGCTCTCTCCTCCAGGTTCTCCTCGCCGGGCTTGCGGCTGGTGCGGTCTACGGGCTCGTGGGCATCGGCTTTGGGATTGTCTATCGGATGAGCGGCGTGCTGAACTTTGCTCTCGGCGACCTGGTCAGCCTGCCGGTGTTCGTGTTCCTCTTCGCGCTCGGTGGCGGCGGCGCGGTGGCGGTCGCTGGTCCGGGTCCCCTGGCGGTGGCGGGAGCGGCGATCGGGGCGGCGCTGTGCGCGGTGGCAGCAGCGGTGGCGCTCCAGCGTTTCGGCGTTGCTCCGTTCTTGGCGCGGGGATCGACCTTCGGATGGATTGCCGCCACCGCCGCCGCCGGCATCCTGATCCAGGGGATGATCGCTCTGCGCTTCTCCGCCGAGAGCTACAGCGTCCCGGACATCCTTCCGGTTGAGCGATTGGGCCGGGATGGCGTGATCGACCTGCCCGGCGGTGGGGTGCTCGAGCTGCGGCTGCTGGTGGTTCTGGCGCTGGCCCTGGTCCTGGCCCTGGCGTTCGACCGCTGGCTGTCGCGAGCCCGGACTGGCCGAGCGATGCGGGCCGCCTCGGACAGTCCGGACGCTGCTCGGCTCTGCGGTATCTCCCCCGAGCGGCTGCAGATGCTGGCCTGGGGCATCGCCGGCCTGCTGGCGGCCGCGGCGGGTCTACTGGTCGCCCCGAGCCGACCACTGACGCTTTCGCTGGGCGTGATCGTCGGCCTCAAGGGCGTTGCCGCGGCGGTGCTCGGGCGTCTGGGGTCGGCCCGCGGCGCTGTCCTCGGCGGCCTCGCCCTGGGCCTGACGGAATCGATCGTCACCAACACATCGCTGCCCGCGTTCGCGCTTGGCAGCCTGCAGCTGCCCAAGCTCGGCCCGGCGAGCGGAGCCCAGGACGTGGTCGGCCTGCTGGCGCTGGTGATCCTGCTGGCCGTTGTTCCCGGCCGATTGGGCGGGGCCGTGGAGCAGGCGGACTGACTGCACCGATCTCCGGCCGTCCCTCACCGCTCGGCCGGCTGGTCGAGCGCGCCTACGGCCCGCCGCGATCGGGGGTGGCCTCGGGCGCGGTGGCCGACCTGCGGGCCTGGCCCGGGGCCAAGCCGGCAGCCTGGATCGGCGCAGCGTGGGTCGCCGCGATCGTCGCCCTGGTCCGGTTCGCCGATCCGCTCACGCTTCAAAGGGCGGCGTTGGGCGTCTACCTGCTGATCGCCCTGTACGGACTCTGGCTCCTGGTGGTGCAGACCAACCAGCCGTCGCTCGGGCACGCCGGCTTCCTGGCGGCGGGTGCCTACCTGACCGCATTCCTCCGTCTCCGGCTCGGGCTCGACGGCGTGAGCGCGGCGGTGATCGCGATGCTCGCCGCGGGCTGCCTCGGCTGGCTCGTGGGCATCGGTTCGTCGCGCCTGCGCCCGCCGTTCGTGGCCCTCAGCACCTGGGCGTTCGGGTGGCTGGTGGTGATCTCGATCGGAGCCTTCCCGTCGGTCAGCGGCGGTGTCGCCGGCATCAACCTCCGCGCCCCGATGTCAATTCGGGTGGACGCGCTGGGCTTGCTGCTGCGCTTCTCTGAGGCCGGACACCTGGTCCTTGCCAGCCTCATCCTGGCGCTGGTGCTGATCGGGCTGCGCTCGGCCGAGGAGTCCTGGCTCGGCCGGGCATGGGCAGCGATGCGAAGCAGCGCCGGACTGGCCACATCGCTTGGCTACGACCTTGTGGGGATGCGGCGATGGACCTTCTTTGTGGCGGCCGCCCTGGCCGGGCTGAGCGGGTCGCTCGCCGCTCAGCTGCTCGGCGTGGTCGACCCAACTCTCTACTCGGCGTCGGTGTCACTGGGGCTCTTCGTCGCCGTCATGATCGGGAGTAGGCTGGGCTTTTTCGGCCCGGTCCTTGGGCTCGGGGTGGTGGGCGGTCTGCCGCTGCTGGCGGCGACGGTTCTGCCGTCGGCATCGACGGCGCCGGTTCGTGGCGTGGCGGTGGCGGTGCTCACAGTCGTGGCCTTGGTGCTGAGCCTGCAAAACGGGAGGCGGCCGGCCCACCACGGCCGGCCACGCGACGCCCCACCCCTGGCGGCCCTCCGCCCGCGCCGGCGCCCCGTCGCCGGGGGTGCTCCACTGCTGGTGGCCACGGGTCTGACGCGACGCTTCGGCGGCGTGCACGCCCTCGCGTCGATGGACCTGACCGTGCTCGAGAGCGAGCTCCACGCCATCATCGGACCCAACGGATCGGGCAAATCGACCCTGCTCAAATGCCTGAGCGGCTCGATCCAGGCGGACTCGGGCCGTGTTGACCTGGCAGGGCTGTCACTGGACCACCTGGACGAGCGATGGCGCGCGCGGGCTGGACTGGTGCGCACCTTCCAGCGGGTAGTGGTGATGCCGGACCTGACCCCCAGTGAGCATGTCCAGATGGGGTTGCGCCAGCGCTCGGCCAACTCCGGGTGGCTTGCGGCGCTGCTGAGGACGCCTGGCTACCGGGACGCCGCCCTTTCGGGGCGGCAGGACGCTCAGCGGCTTCTGCGGGTGTTCGGTCTCAGTCCCTGGGCGGATGCCGACCCGGTGGCGCTGTCAGGAGCGCAGCAGCGGATGCTGCAGCTGGCGACGGCGGTGGCCACCGGACCGCGGCTGCTCTTGCTCGATGAGCCGGCCGCGGGCATGGGCCCCGAGGATGTCGAGGGCCTGGCGACCGCGCTTTTCCGGCTTCGTGAGATGGGCCTGACGATCGTGGTGGTCGATCACAACATCGCTTTTGTCCGGCGCCTCGCAGATCGCGTGACGGTGATGCACGAGGGCACCACGCTCAGCCAGGGGACTCCGCGACAGGTAGTGGCGGATCCCAAGGTCCGAGCCGCGTACCTGGGCACTGCGCCGCAGGTCGTTGCCTAGAATCATCGTCAAAACAGCGGAGGACTCGGGATGATGAAGGGGCGCACCGGTTTGGCGCTGGGGGTGGCGACCGGGCTGGCACTGAGCGGCTGCGGCGGATCGGGCGCGGGTGGCGGTCCCTCGGTGACCATTGTCATCAACGTCCCCGTCGGTGTCCTTCCATACGTCGCCAGGTTCTCCGAACAAGGCGCCCAGCTCGCCGCGGACAAGATCAACGCCGCCGGGGGCGTCAAGGTTGGCGGTAGGTCGTACTCCATCAAGCTCGAGGTCCTCGACAACCAGAACAGCTCGTCGGCCTCGCTCGACAACATCAGGAAGGCTGCCTCGGATAAGGCAGTCGCGGTCATCGACGACGGTTACACCGTGGACTCTACCTACCAGGCCGCCGCCCAAGCCGGCCTCCCGATCCTCGTCGACTACGACGGCAACGCGACCCTGATCGACACCGACAAGCGTCCCAACGTCTTCCGCATCGCCCCGCCGGACGACGCGGTCGCCGCCAAGCTGACCGGCTACGTCGCCGGCAAGGGGCTCAAGCTGGCGCTGTTGCACGACGACAGCGAATACGGCAAGGACGGGGCGACCCAGTTCCAGGCAGCGCTCCAACAGAAATCGCTGACCCCCAACCCCAACCTCGAGATCCCGTCGACTGCGACCAGCCTCAGCGACAAGGCGCTGGCGGTGAAGCAGGCGGGCGCCACCGGCGTCATCATCTGGGCTCGGGCACCGGTGCTCGCGCAGATGGTCAGAGCTCTGCGAGAGGGGGGCGTGACCGCGCCCATCTTCGCCGGACCGACAGCCGAGGACCCTGTGGTGCGGACCCAGCTGGCCGACCATCCGGACTGGGTCGAGGGTCTCACGTACGCGTCCTTCCGGATCACCACCGAGAGCGGCACTGACGCCTGGGACAAATTCCGCAAGGCTTACGAAGACCACAAGTTCAACGGCGGTGGACCTGACTACAAGGTAGGGGTCAAGGCGTCAGACCACAAAGACGTGGTCCAACCGCCCGACTGGCAGATCTTCCCGTACGACATGGTCTACCTGGTCAAGAGCGCGCTGGAAACGGCCGGCACCGTCGACGCGTCCGGCGGCAAGATCATCGCTGCCCTCAACAGCGCCCAGATCACGAGCGCCAACGGCGACAACCGCGGCTGGAAAAAGGACAACCACGAAGGCGTCGTCGACGACGACATCTACTTCGCCACCTTTATGGACATGAAGTTCAAACCGGTGCAGGACGACCCGCTGAGCAAATCGCTGGTGCCGATCGATCAGGAATAAGCCTGGTCGCTAGTGCCGCGACCAGGCCCAGTAGGCGTTGACAGCCACGAAGGTCGCCGCCAGCGCCGCCAGCGCGATCGCCCATGGGTGAGGGTGGAGCGGCGCTTCCGCGACCGCGCGCGGCTTGGGGGCCTGGCCTGAGGCCAGGACCAGCTCGTAGCTGACCCGCTCCGGTCCCCCGCCCGGCCGCCCGACCGGCGGCGAGACATCCTGGATTCGGTGCAGGCTGAGGGCGCCGGACTGGGCCAGGACCGCCAGGTCGGCGAGGCTGTGTGAGGTGCGAACCGCCTGGGTCCACGTCGTCCCTGCGGGCGGTGCGAACAGCGCCGCCGGCAGTGGCAGAACCTGGGCCCGAATGTCGACCGACGGCTCTCGCAGAGGCGCGGGGCCTGTGAAGGTGAAGCTCACCGTCAGCTTTCCGTCCGAAGTGGTGTCCTGCGGCAGGCGGGCGACCCAGTGCAACTGGGTGCCGCGGGCGTCGACGGCTACGTCGGCGCCGACGGCCGTGACCAGCCGGTCGGCGCTTTCGAGGTGGATTCTGGCATCCACCGCCAGCGGCACGTAGGCCTGGCGGGCGACACTCGAGATCGGGGCGCGCAGGGTCAGTTTGGCCGGTATCGGGTAGAGGGTCGCGAGATTGATCTCGGGCGTGTAGACCACCGGAACCCCGTGCAGGGCGTCGAGCGCCTGGGCCAGCGCGACCGGGTCCGGCGTGCCTCGAATGAAGGTCGCGGGCTGACCCGTCACGTTGTCGATCTCGATGGTCTCGGTGTAGCTCTTTCGTCCCGATCCGGCGCTGCCGCCGTCCTGGTACGAGATGGCAAGGTGGAGGGGGATGTCGGCGGCGTGGAGCGCCGGATCGAGGGTCGCTTCGGCCGCCAGCAATTTCTGGCCGGCGTCGAGGTGGCCGAGGAAGCTGACCCTGCCGTCGGAGAGGCCCGGCACCGAGTCTCCGCCAAGGTCGGCTACCGCCGACACTCGCCCCGGTAGATGGAGGGCGTAGTCGCCGCCACCGTTGATCTTGATCTTGAGATCGTCAGCCATCGAGCCGATCGAGCCGTCCCGCTTGAGCTGGGCGCGAACCAGCTCGTCGTCGTCGACGAACAGAGGCAGAACGCTGTCGCCCACCGGCGTGGGTGCGGCAACCGGGTAGGGCGACAGCGGCGCTACCGCCGGGCCGGCCGCCAGGACTGCGGCTGGACATGCCACGGCTATCGCCACGGCGGCGACGGCGAGTAGCAGCAGGCGTGACGTGGCGGTGCCGAGCATGCATCGAATCCTCCCACGCCACCGTGGCCCTCCGTTCGGACGATCCACCCGAAAGGCTTGTGACATCATTGCGGACTCGTGAAGCGCAACATCTGGCTCGCCTCGGCGCTGATTGCGACGGCTCTCTTCGCTGCCTGCGGCCAGGACTCATCGGTTGGCAACCGGCCCTCACCAGTTCCCTCGACCTCGGCTGTGGCCACCCCGTCAGCACAACCGGCCCCGGCCGCGTCGCAGCTGCCGGACTTCAACGCCAGGCTCGGCTCAAATCGATTCGCCGCCGAGGCCGCGGTCGCCGTCGGACGCCAGCTGTTCAGTCAGGGTGGACAGTACTGGGAGGTGAACGTCCGCACTGACCCACTGACCCTGGGTGCGACGTACCAGCCGGCTGCGCCGGGCCCGGCGACCCGACCGGTCAACGGCGCCAGGTCGGTCACCGTCTTCATGGCCACCGAATCATCCGGCGCGATCGGCCTCTTCCGGGCCGGGGGCACGGCTCACGAGAAGGCCGAGATAACGATGGTGGCGACGCTTCTGAGCGGACTCTTTCCAGGGGCCGCCACGATCTCCATTCAGATCTATTTCGGGGAATCCAACCGCTACGCCACCGGCGTCTACAGCGGCGGCAGCCTGGACTACAGGGTGGGCTGAGCGATGAGGCGCCTAGTGCTCGTGTGTGTGCTTATTCTGACCGGCTGTGCCAGTACCAACACAGCCGGCGGCCCACCGGCCCCGACTGGAAATTGCGCCCGTGCGCCGCGCATCCCAGGCTCCGCCGGCAGCCCGCCGGTGGCGGTTCTGCACGACATCGCCGCGGGCCAGGAAGAGTATTTGATGGGAGTCCCCGGCAAGAGCTACGTCAGGATCGTCGAGCCAGGCCTGGTCGCCTCTCCGGTGATCGCCGGCGGCGGCGTCTTTTTCTCCGAGCGCAATGGCACCAAGTACCAGAGCCGGGTAGCCGCCTTCGGTCAGTGCTCAACCCTGGTCTCGGCCGGCTATCTGGGGCCGGTCGACCCGGAGGGCCGCGCCGCCGTCGTCTATGACGCCGTCGCCGGCCACACCCGACTGGTCGCCCGCAGCGGACATGTCCTCGCCGAGCTCAGCCAGAACACCGGGAACTGGACCAACGACGGCCGGCTGGTGGTGCACGAGGCCACCGGCATCGCCGTGTATGACCTGACGGGTAGGCGTAGGAGCCTGAACGTGGGCCAATCGATCAGCCCGGCGGGTGCCCAGGGGCCGCACGGGGAGATCGTCACGACCGCGACCGGGGCCGCCCTGATCGACCTCGACACCGGGCACCTGACTCACCTCGCGGGCGTCTCGCAGGCGGTTTCGGCCTCCCCCGATGGGAGCTACCTGGTGGTCATGGACCTCACCAAGGGGTGGGGGCTGAAGCGCCTCAAGGACGGCGTGACCACCCAGCTGACGACGTTCGGCCCTCCGGTGGCCACCTCGTGGTCGCGCGATGGCGAGTGGCTTTCGATCGAGACGCTCTACGGTGGTGAAGTGATCCGTCTCTCCGATGGTCGGGTCACCGACCTCGGCCCCCTGCTCGCCAGCTTCTAGACGGGCCGGCCCCGGGGCGCCGCGCCAAGAGGTCTAGTACAGGCCTCGATCGAGGCCGCCGTCGACAGCGAGGGTCACGCCGGTTATGAAGCTGGCGGCATCGCCGGCGAGAAACACTACGGCGTTGGCGAGCTCCGCCGGGGTCCCGTACCGGCGAAGCGGCACCTCGCCGGCGAGCCGCTCGACCACCTGGTCACCCGTCTCTCCATCGCGAGCCCACATGGTTGCCGCAAGGTTGCGGATCCGGTCGGTCAGGATGTGCTCGGTGGCGATGTTGTTGACGCGCACGTCTGGCGCCGCCTCCCGCGCCAGCGTCTTGGCCATCCCCACCAGCGCCGGCCGAAGCGCGTTGGAGAGCATCAGGCCGTCGATCGGCTGCTTGGCTGTCAGTGAGGCGAGGTTGACGATCGCGCCTCCTCCGTCCGCGCGCAGCGCCGGCAGGGCTCCGCGGGACAGCCGCACCGCGCTCATCAGGATGGTGTCGAAGGCGTGGCGCCACATCGCCTCGTCGAGGCTTTCCAGCGTTCCCGGTGGCGGCCCGACGGTGTTGTTGATGAGCACGTCGAGGCCGCCCAGGTTGTGCAGGGTCCAGTCGAGGAGCTCGGCGCACTCGTCGGCCTCGCCGATGTCGGCCGCCATCGCGATCACCTCGCCGCGGTCGTCCAGCTCGCGGGCAGTCTGACGGATCCGATCCTCGCTGCTGGAGGAGATCGCCACCCTGGCGCCTTCGGCGAGGAAGGCTTCGGCGACGGCCCGGCCCAACCCCTTGCTGGCGGCGGTCACCAGGACGCGCTTTCCTTTGAGCCCGGTCTCCATCGACGTGATCTTAGGTCGCCACGCCGCCGAGTTCAGGCCCGGTGGCGGCCCCTCGATAGACTTGGGCATGTCTGCCGTCAAATCCCTGATCTGTCGCGAGTGTCAGAGCGAGTACGAGATCCAGGCCACTCACGTCTGCGATCTGTGCTTTGGACCTCTCGAAGTCAGGTACGACCATGCCGAGCTGGAGCGGAAGGTCTCACGCGAGTCGATCGAGGCGGGCCCCAACTCGCTGTGGCGCTACCGCGACCTGCTTCCGCTCGACGATGGGGCCGAGCCGGTGACGCTGGGGGAGGGGATGACTCCGCTGGTGCGCGCGGAACGGCTGGGTGCCGAGCTGGGCCTCTCCAACCTCTATCTCAAGAACGAGACCATGAACCCGACCAACTCGTTCAAGGACCGGGTGGTGAGCGTGGCGGTGTCCTGGGCCCGCGCCAACGGCTTCGACACCATGGCCTGCGCCTCAACTGGCAACCTGGCCAACTCGGTGGCCGCCTACAGCGCCCGCGCCGGGATGCGCTGTTTCGTCTTCATCCCCGCCGACCTGGAGGCCAGCAAAGTCCTCACCACCTCGGTCTTCGCGCCCCACGTGGTGGCGGTCGAGGGCAACTACGACGAGGTCAACCGGCTCTGCTCGGAGCTGGCCGACTCCTACCACTGGGCCTTCGCCAACATCAATGTGCGGCCGTTCTACGCCGAGGGCAGCAAGACGCTCACCTACGAGACGGCCGAGCAGCTCGGCTGGCGGCTTCCCGACGAGATCATTATCCCGATCGCCTCCGGCTGCCAGTTCGTGAAGCACAACAAGGCGATCCAGGAGATGATCGAGCTGGAGCTGGTCGACCCCGGTCCCTACCCCAGGTTGAGCGGAGCCCAGGCCCTCAACTGCTCACCGGTGGCGACCGCCTTTAAAGAGGGCGCACCGGTGCGACCGGTCAAACCCAACACCATCGCCAAGTCGCTCGCGATCGGCAACCCCAGCGACGGCAAGTACGTCATCAACATCGCCACCGGGACCGGCGGGGTGGTGGAGACGGTGACCGAGGACGAGATCGTGGAGTCGATCGAGCTGCTGGCGGCGACCGAGGGCATATTCGCGGAGACCGCCGGCGGAGTCACCGTGGGGGTGCTGCGCAAGCTGGCTCGGGCGGGGCGGTGGAAGGGCGACGAGACGGTGGTCGCGTACGTCACCGGCCACGGCTTCAAGACCATCCAGGTGGTCCCCGACCTCGACCGGTACAAGCGCACCATCAAGCCTTCGGTGCGCTCTTTCGAGGAGGCTTTCCCAGACGTAGGCTGACCGGGGCCGGCGGCGGGCCGCCGGTACAATAACTCGAATTTTCAATCTGAGATCTAGGGAGACCATCCATGGCCGTCAAAGTCCGAGTCCCGGGGCCGCTGCGCCGCCTCACCTCTGGTGAGTCCGTGGTCGAAGTCGAGGGTGTAACAGTGTCCGAGGCGTTGGACGCGCTGGAGGCCAAGTACCCGGGTTTCCGGGAGCGGATCTACGACGCCGACGGCCAGCTGCGCCAGTTCGTCAACATCTACAAGAACGACGAGGACATCCGTTTCGGCTCCGGGCTGGCCACCGAGCTGGGCGCCGGCGACGACCTGTCCATCGTTCCCGCCGTCGCCGGGGGCTGACTTGCCCAGGCGCAGGGTCAAGCTCACCTTCGCCCGCGATGCGGTGACCCATCCGGTGATCTACGAGCTGGGGCACACCTACGAAGTGGTCACCAACATTCGTCGCGCCGATATCACCCGCGACGAGGGTTGGGTGATCCTCGAGATGGAAGGCACCGACGAGGCCCTCGCCAACGCCGAGAAGTACTGCGCCGAGCAGGGCGTGACCGTGACCGCCGCCGAAGGGGACGTTCTCGAGTCTTAGCTTCGCCGCTAACCTAGTGCTCGTATGAGTGCAATCGCGGTGGCCATGTCCGGCGGCGTCGACAGCTCGGTCGCGGCGGCGCTGCTGAAGGAGCAGGGGCGCGAGGTCATCGGCATCACCCTGCAGCTGTGGCCCAAGGGATCGGCCGACCTCGACCGGCACCACGGCTGCTGCTCGCTGGACGCGGTCGAGGACGCCCGCCGTGTCGCCGCCAAGCTCGACATCCCCTACTACGTGCTCGACGTGCAGGAGGAGTTCGGCCGCCGGGTGATCGATCCGTTCCTGGCCGACTACGAGCAGGGGCGCACTCCTAACCCATGCATCTCGTGCAATTCGGAGGTCAAGTTCGACCTGCTCCTGCGCAAGGCTCGCGAGATCGGCGCCGACAGTCTCGCCACCGGCCACTACGCCCGCATCGAGGGTGGGCCAGGCGGGCGGCTACGGCTGCTACGCGCGGTCGACTCGACCAAAGACCAGTCCTATGTCCTCTACGGCATGAGCCAGGAAGAGCTGGCCCAGGCCAGCTTCCCGCTGGGGGACTGGCGCAAGGTCGACGCCCGGGCCAAGGCCAGGTCGCTGGGCCTGGTCACTGCCGACAAGCCCGACAGCGTCGAGATCTGTTTCGTCACCAGCGGCGACTACCGCGACCTGCTGGCCCGCCGGCAGGCCCAGGGCGCCGGCGCGGGGGAGATCCGCCACCTCGACGGGACAGTGCTCGGCCGCCACCAGGGGGTCTGGCACTACACCGTGGGACAGAGATCCGGCCTGGGCGCGCTGCCCAAGGGCATGTCAGGCCCGCTCTACGTCCTCGACCTGGATCCCGGCCGGGCGCGGGTCACCGTGGGGCCCAGGGAGGCGCTGGCGCGCGAGGTCCTGGACGTCGGTGAGCTCAGCTTCGTGGCCGGTGATCCCCCGTCAGGCGATTTCAGCGCCGACGTGCGGATCCGGTACGGCGCCGAGCCGGTGCCGGCGCGCGTCAGGGTGGGCTCGGGCCGCACCGCGGTGGTCGAGGCGGAGGCGCCTCTGACAGCTGTCGCCCCGGGCCAGGCTGCCGTCCTCTACCGCGGCGAGGAGGTCCTTGGGGGCGGCCGCATCATGCGGCGCGCGGCTTAGGGCACCGACGTGGGCCAGCTGATCGGCAGCATCTTCGGCCCCCAGAGCCCAGGCAGCCTGGTCACCGATTTCGTCGAATTTCTGATCCTTGCCGCCGCCGTCGAGGCCGTCCGGCGGGGCCGGCGCATCTACGCCGTCGCGGTCTTCGGACTGGGCCTTTTCATCTACACCAGGGTGGCCGATGGCTTCCTCGACCCCGGCGCCGACAACCTTCTCAAGGCTCTCGGATTGCTGCTTGCGGCGGGCGTTGTCGTGTTCGACGCCGTATTCGAGACGGGTCCGGAGGCGTAGGTATAATCCTCTCGGTTTTAGCCCGGATGCTGATCTTGTCCGAGCCGTAACGAGAGGAGTCTGATGCAGCCCTATCTCGGTCACATCGTGCTCTACGCACTGGTGGCGGTGGCCATGCCGGGAGGCATCGTATACCTGGCTCTGGTCCTCACCAAGCGCCTCCGGACGGGGCAGCGCAGCGCCCGAGTATCGTCGGACACCTACGAGAGCGGCATGGTTCCCATCGGCGAGGCGTGGATCCAGTACCGCGCCCAGTACTACCTGTACGGGCTGATCTTCGTGATCTTCGACGTCGAGGTCGTCTTCCTCTACCCATGGGCGGTTGTCTTCCGGCAGGTCGGCACATACGCCCTCGTCGAGATCGCGATCTTCATCGGCATCCTGCTGGTGGGGCTGGCCTACGCCTGGCGCCGGGGCGCGCTCCGCTGGAGCTGAGAGTGCCGCCGCTCGCTTACGCCGGTGCGCCCAGTCGTGTCTGAGCTCCACGTGATCCAACCCGGCGCCGGTGCCGAGGAGGTGGTCACCACCGCTCACGGCGACGGCATCGAGCACCATCACGTGGGCTCCACCTTCGACGTCCTCGTCGGGCCACTCGACAAGCTGATCAACTGGGGCCGCAGCAACAGCGCCTGGCCCTTCGGCTTCGGACTCTGCTGCTGCTTCATCGAGTTCATCTCGATGAGCGCCGCCAAGTTCGATGTCGCCCGCTTCGGCAGCGAGGTGATCCGGCCGTCGCCACGCCAGAGCGACGTGATGATCGTTTCGGGGACGCTGACCAAGAAGATGGCGCCCGCGGTGCTGCGTCTGTATCAGCAGATGGCCGAGCCCAAGTACGTGATCGCGATGGGCAACTGCGCGGTCAGCGGCGGCATCTTCAGCGGCGGTTACTCGCAGGTGGACGGAATCGACCAGGTCATGCCGGTGGACATCTATCTCCCCGGCTGCCCGCCGCGCCCCGAAGCGCTGATGCACTCGATCATCGAGCTGCAGAAGCGGATTCGCACCGAGAGCCTGATCAAGGGCCGGCGCCTGCAGCCGGCCATCCCGCCGGGCCACAAGGTCGCCCACCCCTGGGGCGCTACCGAACAGATCTTCAAGAAGCTGTACAAGCGCTTCTACGACCAGCCCGCCGAGGCGTCTTGACCCAGGAAGCGCTGGTTCTCCAGCTCTCGGCTGGTTTCGGCCAGAGCCTGGATCCGCAGGTCAAGGCCGACGCCGTGGAGGTCAGCCTCAAGCCGGCGCAGATCCTCAATTTCGCCAAGTTCGTTCGCGACCAGCTCGGCTTCGACATGCTGACCTCGATCACAGCGGTCGACAACGTCGAGACCTTTGAGCTGCTCTATCACTTCGCCAGCGTCCGACCGGTAGCCGACCGGATCGACCCGGCGTACCCCGGCTACCTGCTGGTCCGCGTGGAGCTGCCCAAGGACTTCGGCGTCGACCCAAGCGCGATGAAGTCGCCAGACGTCGAGCCGGTGGTCGCCAGCATCACGCCGGTCTACCCCGGCGCCAACCAGCAGGAGCGCGAGATCTGGGACCTCATGGGGATCCGTTTCAAGGGCCACCCCAAGCTCGAGCGCATCCTGCTCTGGGAAGGCTTCCCCGGCCACCCTCTGCGCAAGGATTGGCGGCCACTGAACGCCGAGATCCCCTGGCACCTTGCCGGGATGACCGGCTTTGGTGGCGGCACCATGGCCGAGGCCCCGGCCGAGGCCCGCATCGCCGACGACGGCAGCGGCATCAGCCAGCCGATCATGATCGGCACCACCCCGCAGGCGTTCCAGCATCCGCACAGCCGCGAGGCCCGGCCCGAGGAGGTGATGCGGATCAAGATCGGCCAGAACGGCCTGGTCGACGACGAGGGCGTCGACGGTCCCGGCACCAAGCCGCTGGCGGGCGCCGCCAGCCGCCCGGTAGCCAGTGCGGCTCGTCCCGAGGTCGACCAACCGCCGCCTGCCGGCGCAGGCGGCACTTCCGAGCAGAGCGATGGCGGTGCCGCTGACGGCGTCGACGGCGGGGGCGCGGATCAGTGACCGAAATCAAGGTGCTGCCGGTGGAGGCGGCCCAGGGACGGATCAGCCTGGAGCAGGATCGGGTGGCGCGGAACGACCTTCGCACCCAGCTGGTCCAGGTCAACATCGGACCGCACCACCCCAGCACCCACGGCGTCTTGCACTTCTTTGTCACCCTCGACAGCGAGACGGTGGTCGACCTTCGGGTGATCTTCGGTTACCTCCACCGCTCGATGGAAAAGCTCTTCGAAGGCCGAACCTACGTCGGCAACGTGGCCCTGACCGACCGCATGGACTACACCGCCAGCATGCTCAACAACTGGGGCTGGTGCTTGTGCTGCGAGAAGCTCGCCGGGCTCGAGGTCAACGAGCGCAGCCAGTGCCTGCGGACGATAGCGGGGGAGATGAGCCGTCTCAGCAGCCACCTGATCGGCACCGGCGTCTTCGGCCAGGACGTCGGCATCCTGGTCACTTCGGTGATGTGGGGCTTCAACTGGCGCGAGGAGGTGCTGCAGTGCCTCGATGACCTCAGCGGGGCTCGCATGATGTACAACTTCATGCGCCCGGGTGGGGTCAACCAGGACGCGCCCGAGGGCTGGAGCGCCAAGGTGCGCAAGGTGATGGACGGGCTGCCCCGGCACATCGAGGATTTCCATCGCCTGATGACCATCAACGAGATCTTCCGCGCCCGGACCGAAGGCGTCGGCATCCTCAGCCCCGAGGACGCGCTTGGCTTCTCGGTGACCGGGCCGACCCTTCGCGGCAGCGGCGTCAAGTACGACATCCGGCGGGCCCACCCCTACGGCATCTACGACGAGCTCGACTTCGACGTCCCGATCGGTGAGAACGGCGACTGCTTCGACCGGTACATGGTCCGGATCTGGGAGATGGAGCAGTCCCGGCGGATCATCCTGCAGGCGCTCGATCGGCTCGACGCCACCGAGCCCGGCAACCTGGGCAAGGCACCCAAGGTCTTCAAGCCCCCGGCGGGCGACGCCTATGCCGAGATCGAGGGCGCCAAGGGCTGCCTCGGCTTCTACCTCAAGAGCGACGGCGGCCTCGAGCCCTACCGCGGCAAGCTGCGCTCGCCGTCGTTCATAAACCTGACCGCGTTGCCCTCGATGGTGCGCGGCTGGAAGATCGCCGACGTGATCGCGATCTTCGGGTCGATCGACATCAACATGGGCGAGGTCGACCGGTGATCGGGCTGGACGACGTCGCCACCGCGGGCAACTGGCTCCGGTCGGTGCTCTACAGCCTCGGGCTGCGGGGGCTGGTCCTCGACGGCCTTCTGACGCTGATCGCCATCTTCATCGTCGCCAACTTCGCGCTTGCCAACGGCGGCCTGATGAGCTTCGTCTGGCGCCGCGAGATGGCGATGATCCAGGACCGCCGCGGGCCCAACCGGGTCGGCCCCAACGGGCTGTTCCAGTTCCTAGCCGACGGCATCAAGATGATCCTCAAGCAGGCGATGGTGCCGCGCGGGGCGGACCGGCTGCTCTTCATCGTCACGCCGGTGATCGCTGCCTTCCCCTTCGTTATGGCCTACCTGGTGATCCCCTTCAGCCACGGCGGCGCGCTGGCGGACATCAACGTCGGCGTGCTCTACCTCTTCGCGATCACCAGTCTGGCGTTCCCGTCGGTCTTCCTGGCCGGTTGGAGCTCCAACAACAAGTACTCGATGCTCGGCGGGATGCGGGCGATCGCCCAGCTGCTGGCGTTCGAGGTGCCGCTGACGATGTCGGCGCTGGGAGTGGTGCTTCTGACCGGCTCGCTGTCGACTCAGGCTGTGGTCCTGTCGCAGCACCGGTTGTGGTTCATCGTGCCCCAGGCGATCGGGGCGGTGATTTTCTTCATCGCCGGGATGGCGGAGAACGCCGCCCACCCATTCGACCTCCCCGAGGCCGAGTCCGAGATCGTCGCCGGCTACTACACCGAGTACTCGGGGATCATGTTCGGCCTGTTCTTCCTGGCCGAGCTGGGCACCACCTGGACCCTTGGCGCCGTCTTCGCGACCTTCTTCCTGGGCGGCTGGCTGCCGCTGATCCCAGGTGTCGAGAACATCCCCATCCTGGGCTGGCCGCTGCTCTGGTTTTTGGCCAAGAGCTACCTGATGTTCGGGGTCTTCACGCTGGTGCGCTTCTCCATGCCTCGCTTCCGCATCGACCAGTTCCTCAGCTTCGGCTGGAAGTTCCTGGTGCCGGCGTCGTTCGTCAACCTGGCTGTCGGGGCCGCCGAGGTCGTCCTCACCAAGGGCTTTTTCCAGCCGTGAGGTCCAGCTGCTGATGGGCATGAAGGTCAAGCGCAGCCTCCCTGGATTGGGCGTGGTTCGCAGCGCCGCGATCAGCATGCGCCACGTGCTCGAGCGCAAGAAGACCGTCCAGTACCCCGACGAGGCGCCCGCGGTCGGCTTCCGCTTCCGCGGCCGCCACATCTTCCACCAGGACGTCTGCATCGGCTGCACCCAGTGCGAGCGCGTCTGCCCGGTGATCGCCATCAAGATGGAGACCCACAAGGACCCCACCAGCCGCAAGGTGGTGACCGACCGCTTCGCGCTGGACCTCGGGATCTGCTACTACTGCGGCCTCTGCGAGGAGGTCTGCCCGACCGACCCCAAGGCGGTGCACCTGGGGCCCGACTTCGAGCTCGCCACCCACGACCGCCGCCTGCTGATCTATGAGATGGACCAGCTGACGGGGCCCAAGCCGCTGCCCTCCAAGCCCAAGCCCGTGGCTGCCGCGGCACCCGCCGCCAAGCCCGAAGGCGCCGCCGCACCCGCTGCCGCGCCCGCCCCCGCAGCCGAGGCGGCGCCCGCAACGGCGGAGAGGCCCGCGGCCGAAGCTGCGCCCGCAGCGGCTGAGAAACCCGCCGCCGAAGAACCGCCCGCGGCCGCGGCTGAGGCGCCAGCGCCGCAATCCGCGCCCTCCGCCGAAAAAGCCGCGCCCGCGGAGCCGGCGGCTGTGCCGGAGCCGCCCCTGCCGCCGGCGCCCGAGGAGCACGTGGTTCCGGTGGCGGAGCCGGAGACCGTTGACGCCGCGCCCGCGGCACCGGCCGAGTCGGAGGTAGTCCCAGCCGAACCGGAACCCGAAACAAGGCCAGAGGTCGCGCCGAGCGCGCCCGCGGAAGAGCAGCCCGCCACGGCCTCCGAGAGCGTCAGGCCCGCCACCGAGCCGGAGATTATCGATGACGCCGTGTCCGGGCCCAAAGAGGACAAACCGGCATGAGCAACGACCTGCTCTTCGCCATCACCTTCTATGTGCTGGCCGCGCTGACCCTTGGCGCCGGTCTTGGCGTCGTGATCCTGCGCAACGTCGTCCACGCCGCGGTGTCGCTGATCGCCTGCTTCTTCTTCGTCGCCTGGGTCTACCTGGTCCTCAGCGCCGACCTGCTCTGGGTCGCGCAGCTACTGATCTACGCCGGCGCGATCCCGGTGCTGATCGTCTTCGCCATCATGTTCACCCGCCGTTCGATGTCCGACACCAGCAACGCCGATTCCGGCGGCATCGGGCTCTGGGCGCCTCTGGTCGGGGCCGCGGTCTTCGGGCTGCTGCTGGCAGTGCTGCTGCCAGCGACCTGGTTCCACGGCAGCTGGCCCAACCCGCCGGGCACCACCGCGCTGATCGGCAACGAGCTGGTGAGCAAGTACGCGGTCCCCTTCGAGCTGGTTTCGGTCCTGCTGCTCGCCGCCCTGATCGGGGCAGTCATTCTGGCCCGCCGCGAGGACGAATCTTGAGAGCGTTCCGTACCGGAGGAACATCCTCTAGATGATCGGGGAAGGAGGGTCGTTGATCGGGCTGGGCCATTTTCTGGTGCTCAGCGCCGGGCTCTTTTCGATCGGCGTCTACGGCCTGCTCAGCAAGCGCAACGCGATCACCTTGCTGATGTGCGTGGAGCTGATGTTCAACGCCACCAACATCGCCCTGGTGGCCTTCGCGCGGTTCGGATACAACAGCGCCCAGCCCCTGGCGGGGCAGGCTTTCGCGCTGTTCATCATCACCATCGCCGCCGCCGAGGTCGCGGTGGCGATCGCGATCCTGCTGCTGATCTACCGGCTCCGTGGCACCATCTGGGTCGACGAAATCGATCTCATGAAGTGGTAGGGGATGGGCTAGTGCCCGCTCCGGCTGGGAAGGCCAACTGATGCCCGCTCCCTACACACTGATGTGGCTGATCCTGCTGCTGCCGCTGTCGGCGTTCGCCCTGATGTTCGCGCTGACCTATGAGAACAAGCGAACCTCGGCGTACATCGGCATCATCGCCGCCGCCGGCGCCGACATCGTCTCGATTTGGGTCCTCTTCGCGGAGCTGGCGAAGCCCCAGCACTGGCAGTACGGGCTGGGCATCTTCAGCGATTTCATCCAGTACGCCGACATCCACTTCCAGCTGGGCATCCTCGCCGACCCCCTGGCCGCGATGATGTCAGTGGTCGTCTGCAGCGTCAGCTTCCTTATCCAGGTGTACTCGCTGGAATACATGCGCGGCGAGGAGGGGTACGTCCGCTATTTCGGGTTCATCTCCCTCTTCACCTTCTCGATGCTGCTGCTGGTGCTCTCGCCGAACTACTTTCAGACGTACATCGGCTGGGAGCTGGTGGGCGTGTGCTCGTACCTCCTGATCGGCCATTACTTCAAGCGTCCCTCCGCCGCCGCCGCCGCCAAGAAGGCTTTCATCGTCACCCGCCTCGGCGACTTCCCGTTCCTGGTTGGGATCGGGTACATCTTCTTTCGGTTCCACGGGCACCTTGCGGGTGGCGCCGCCGACCTCGACTTCTACGCGCTCAAGCCGCTGTACGCCGGCGGGTTGGTCGGCAGCCTCGGCCTCTTCCTGATGGCGATGATGGTGTTCAGCGGCGCCGTCGGCAAGTCTGCTCAGTTCCCCCTCCACGTCTGGCTGCCCGACGCCATGGAGGGCCCGACCCCGATCTCGGCCCTGATCCATGCCGCCACCATGGTGGCCGCCGGGGTCTACCTGGTGGCGCGCACCTATGACCTGTTCGCCGCCAGCCACCAGGCGCTCGCGGTGGTCGCCGCGATCGGCGCGGTCACCAGCCTGATGGCGGCGATCTGGGCCGTCGCCCAGGACGACATCAAGCGCATCGTCGCCTACTCGACGCTGAGCCACCTCGGCCTGATGATGTTCGGCTTGGGCGTGGGCGCCTACAGCGCTGCCGTCTTCCACCTCTTCACGCACGCCTGGTTCAAGGCTCTCCTCTTCCTCGGCGCGGGCTCGGTGATCCACGTCCTCCACACGCAGGACATCTGGGAGATGGGCGGGCTTTGGAAGCGGATGCGGGTGACGTCGTGGACGATGCTGATCGGCGCCTGCTCGGCCGCGGGCATCCCGTTGTTTGCAGGCTTCTGGTCCAAGGACGGGATCATGGCCGGGGTCTTCGCCAGCCAGAACCCTGTGTTCATCGTCGTCGCGATCCTGATCTCCTTCTTCTCCGCCCTCTACACCTTCCGGCTCTTCTTCGTGGTCTTCACCGGGGAGCCCGCCAAGCGGCGGGCGTTCGACCCCAAGAAGATCCACGAGTCGAGTTCGCCCATCCTGGTTCCCCTCGTCGTCCTTGCGGTGCTGGCGCTGTTGATCGGCTACGTCGGGCTGCCCGGGATCAAGGGCAGCTTCACCCAGTTCGTGTTCTTTGGCCGCAACCCGGTGGTGGAAGACGTCAACTACGTGGCCATCGGCGCCTCGGTGGTCGCCGGCCTCCTGGGGCTGGTGACAGCGGGACTCTTCTACTGGCCGGCGTACGCGCGTTTCAGCGCCGCCGATTTCAACCGCCGATTCGCCCGCGTCTACGACTGGAGCCACAACAAGGGCTACTTCGACGAGATCTACGAGGCGATGTTCGTGCGTGGCGTGATCGTCAACCTGGGTCGGGCGGCGCAATGGTTTGACAGCCACGTCATCGACGGTTTTGTCGATGGCGTCGCCGACGGCTATCGCCTGCTGGGCGACCGCGTCCGGAGGCTGCAGTCGGGCAAGGTGCAGGGGTACGCGGTAGGTCTGTTCGCGGCATTGGTGGCGATTGCCGTGGTCGCGCTGATCTTTGGGTCCAGTGGTCCCCTGGCGTTGGTCGGCGGAGCGGCTCGATGACTCTGGCGTTGACGATGATCCAGGGGGTGCTGGCGCTGGCGGTGCAGGGCGGCACCGGCACCGGCGCCGGAGCCGGCACCACCGCTGCCAGCACCTCGGGCAACTTCCTCATCTCGCTGGTGGTGTGGCTTCCCCTGATCGGGGCGCTCGTCATCTTGGCGCTGCCCAATCGGGGCGAGTCGGACCACGGCAACATCAAGAACGTCGCCCTGGCGTTCACCGGGGCGCCGCTGCTGATCTCCCTGTTCGCCACCTGGAGCACGTTCACCGAGATGGGCGTCGTCTTCACCGGTGGCTACAAATACGAGGAGAACTACAACTGGATCGGCGCCTTCGGCGCTCACTACCATGTCGGCGTCGACGGGATCAGCCTGCCGCTGATGCTGCTCTCCACGATCCTGTTCTTCGTCGCCGTGCTGGCCTCGTGGAACCTGAAGACCCGGGTCAAGGAGTACTTCTTCCTGATCCTGATCCTCGACATCGGGGTCACCGGCGTCTTCACCGCGATGGACCTGTTCCTCTTCTTCATCTTCTGGGAGATAGAGCTGATCCCGATGTTCCTGCTGATCATCCTCTGGGGCGGCCCCCGGCGGGTGTACGCCGCGTGGAAGTTCCTGCTCTTCACGATCGCCGCCTCGGCCCTGTTGCTGGTGGCGATCCTGGTCCTCTACTTCAAGAGCGGCGCCGGCACGTTCGACATGCAGACGCTGGCGTCGGCGCACCTGGCGCCCGAGGTGGCGGCGGTGCTGTTCTGGCTCTTCTTCCTGTGCTTTGCGATCAAGCTGCCCGCCTTTGGATTCCACACGTGGCTGCCCGACGCGCACGTCGAAGCTCCGACGGCGGTCTCGGTGCTGCTGGCCGGGATCCTGCTGAAGATGGGTGGCTACGGGATGATCCGCATCTGCGTCGGCTTCTTCTCGACACCGGCGAAGACTTTCAGCCTGGCAATCCTGGCGTTCGCGGTGGTTGGCATCCTCTGGGGCGGGTTCGCCGCCCTGGTCCAGGACGACATGAAGCGGATGGTCGCGTACAGCTCGGTGTCGCACATGGGGTTCGTCCTGCTGGGGATCTCGGCGCTCACGCCCCTGGCCCTGAACGGCGCCGTTTTCCAGCTCTTCGCCCACGGCGTGATCACCGGCGCGCTCTTCCTGCTTGTCGGCCTGGTCTACGACCGCGCCCACACGCGGTCGATCAAGGAGCTGGGCGGCCTGGCGCAACGAACGCCGTATCTTGCCGTGGCCTGGGTGCTGGCGGCCTTCGCCAGCGCCGGGCTGCCCGGTTTTGCCGGCTTCATCGCCGAGTTCGAGATCTTCCTGGGCAGCTTCCAGGCTCATCACGTGGGCACCTTCCTGGCCGTCTTCGGGGTGGTGCTCTCAGCGGGCTACCTGCTGTGGATGCTGGAGCGCGTCTTCTTCGGCCCGCTCAAGGAGGCCTGGACCAGGCTCAAGGACCCGGGCCCGCTCGAGCTCGGGTACATGGTCGGGATGCTGACGGTGATCTTCCTCCTGGGCGTCGCCCCCAAGGCCCTGGCTCAGATGATCAACTACGGCCTGGCGCCGATCACCCAGAAGCTCTCGGGCGGATGAGATGAGCGCCTCGGTCCTGGTCGACATGATCCCCGAACTGATCCTTCTGGGGACCGCCCTGGTCGTTGTCCTTGGCGGGCTGGTGCTGGAGCCCAACCGCTTCGGGCTGGTCCCTGGAGGCTCGGGCCGCACCCGCGCCGGAGCCGAGCCCTCCAGCCAGACGGCGCGCGTCTTCGCCTCGGGCGCGGGCCTGGTCGGGACGGTGGCGTCGCTGATCAGCCTTTACTTCCAGGTCTCTCGCACCGGCTCGGAGCACGACCTGCTGCACGGCACCTTCGTCCTCGATCACTACGCGCTCTACTTCAAGGCGATCCTGCTGGTTTTCGCCCTGGTCACGCTGCTGCTGGCGTACCGATTCTCTGATCATTTCCGGCCCAACCAATCGGAGTTCATAGGCCTGGTGCTGCTGGCCACGGTGGGCGGCATGTTCATGGCGTCGGCGCGCGAGATGATCGAGCTCTACGTCGCGCTGGAGACGCTGTCGATCTCGCTCTACGTGATGGTCGCCTTCAACAAGCGCGAACGCCTGTCGTCGGAGGCGGGCTTCAAGTACCTGGTGGTGGGCGCGGCGAGCTCGGCGGTGCTGCTCTACGGCCTCGCCATCCTCTACGGGCTGACCGGCCGCACCGATCTGAACGCCGTCAGCCAGGTGATCAGCTCCGGTCACACCAGCAACCCCGCCCTTGTGCTGGCGGTGATCTTCATCATCGGCGGGTTCTCCTTCAAGATCGCCGCGGTGCCCTTCCACCAATGGGTGCCCGATGTCTACCAGGGCTCGCCGACGCCGGTGACTGCCTTCATATCGGTGTCGTCGAAGGCGGCCGGGTATGCGCTCCTGATCCGGGTCCTGACCTCGGCGCTGGGCCCGATGAGCCACCAATGGCAGATCTACCTCGCCGTGATCGCGGTCGTCACGATGACGGTGGGCAACGTGTCAGCGCTCAACCAGACCAGAGTCAAGCGCCTGCTCGGCTACAGCTCGATCGCCCATGCCGGTTACATCCTCACCGGGTTGGTCGCCATGGCCGACCCCAACACCTCGCGGATCGCGCTCGGCGCCGTGCTCTTTTACATCCTCGTCTACGGGCTGACCAACCTGGCCGGGTTCGGGGCCGTCCAGGCGGCGGAGGAGGCGGTCGGCAGCGACGACCTCAGCGCCTTCGCGGGATTCGGCCACCGCGCCGGCGGCGTCTCTCTGGTGCTGGCGCTGGCGATGCTCTCGCTGACCGGCATCCCCCCGCTGGTCGGCTTTTTGGCGAAGTTCTTCATCTTCCTGGCGGCGGTGCAGGCCGGTTATTCGTGGCTGGTCCTGGTGGCGGTCGCCAACAGCGCTCTGTCGGCGGTCTACTACCTGCGGGTGGTGCGTACGCTCTACCTGGAGGTCGAGCCTGCCGGCGGCCACCGCCCGGTCGCGGTAGGGCCGGCGATGTGGACGGCGCTAGGCGTCGGCGTGATCTCGATTCTGCCGCTGGCGGTATTCGCCAATGGATTCGTAACCGGCGCCCAGCAGGCCGCCTCCGCGATCTTCAGCCACTAGCGCTGTCCACTCGCCAGCGGGGCCGCCGCAAGATGATGTGCGTGACATGAGGACCAGCAACCCGGGCACGCGAGGAGGCTCCACTGAGGAGGCGATGAGCCCCAACCCGTTCATCGACGCCGAGCTACGCCGGCTCCGCGACGATGGGTTCGGCGCCATGGCGCTGGGCCGCTTCGGCGCCGACCTCTGGCGGTCGGCTCGCCGCAGCGCCGCCGAGCGGCCGGAGCTCCATCGCGAGCTGGCCGTGGCCCGCTGGGCGGGCGCCGCGGTCAGCCTGCTCGTCGGGGGGCTGAGTCTGGTCGTCGGGGCGCCGGCCGTGCCCGCGCTGGCGGTGCCCCTGCTGTGGTGGCTGGTTCTGTGCGCCTGGGTCAGCGTGGAGCTGGGCCTGGTCCGGCACCCTATCTCTGGGGAGCCCAGCCCACGGATTGGTGCCGCCAACCTGATGACCCTCTACCGGGGCTGGGCGGCGGCGCCGGTCCTGGTCCTGGGCCTTGGGGTCAGCGGGCCAACGCCGCTCTGGGTGGTCCTCTGCATCGCCGCCGGGATCACCGACCTGGCTGACGGCACCGTCGCGGTGCGACTCCGGCAAGAGTCACGGCTGGGCCGCCTGCTTGACCCTGTGCTGGACGCCTTCTTCTTCTCCGCGGCGGCTGTCAGCCTGGCCCACTGGCGGCTGCTGCCGGGCTGGATCGCGATCGTTGTCGCGGTGCGTTATTTCATCCCGGTGGTCGGCGGTATCGCTCTTCTGTTCTGGCGCGGGCGCTCCCTGCCGGTGCGCCACACCCCCTGGGGGCAGCGATCGACGCTGCTGCTGGGCCTGGCCATGTTCGCCACCTGGCTGTCGTCGGTGGTTTCGGTGCCGGCAGCGATCCTGGTCAGCATGTACGCGCTGGCCATGACGGCCATGCTGCTCGCCCTGGTCGGCATCGGAAGGCGAGCCGCGGCGCCTCAGGCGGTCGGTGCTCCGTGATCGTCACGCTAGGCGCGGTGGTATTCGGCTACGTCGTGGGCAGTCTGCCCACCGGCCTGACGGTGGGCAAGATCGTGGCCGGGATCGACGTCCGCACCGTGGGCAGCCGCCGAACCGGCGCCACCAACGTGCAGCGCTCGCTGGGGACCAGGGCTGCGCTGGCCGTGTTCGTCCTCGACTTCGGCAAGGGATTGTTGCCGGTGCTGGCGGTTCGCGCCCTGACCGGCAACGACTACGTGGCCGCCGCCGCCGGCCTGGCCGCTGTGGTGGGCCACGTGTGGCCGGTTTTCGGGGACTTTCGCGGCGGCCGCGGCGTAGCCACCGCCGCCGGCATGCTGGCGCCGCTGGCTCTCTGGGCGCTGCTGATCACCACCCTGTGCATGGCCGTGGTGGTGGCGCTGACCAGGTATGTGTCTTTGGGTTCGATCGTGGCGGCCATGCTTACGGCAGTGCTGGTGGCCGCACTCCTGGGGCACCTGGTGCCGGACGCCGACGCGGGGCTGGCAGCTGCGCTTCTGGCCGGCTCGTTGGTGCTGGCCAAGCACGCCGATAATCTGCATCGCCTGCTGAACGGAACCGAGAGCAAACTGGGGCAGCCGAAGAGCTGAACCACCGCCGCCGCAGATGCGTAAATTGTTGTTAATCGGCCCTTTTTGGCGGTCCCGCACAAATACCATTAGGTGGTGATCCCTCACTTCAGTGATGGTGCCGGTGGGCGGTCGCGCCGCTGGCCATGGCGGCGCCGGAGCTCGGGTTCAAAGCTCGCGCTCGCCGTTCTGCCGCTGGCCCTGGTGATGGCTTGGCCGTCGGCTCCGCTGGTGGCGCAGGCGGCGGGCAGTACCAGCACCTCTGCCGACTCAACCTGCCTGCTCGGCTTGGTGGGGTGCAGCACGGCGGTTACCAGCTCGCCTTCTCCCGGCTGCCTGCTGGGACTGATCGGCTGCGGCGGCGCGAGCGGTCCTACCTCTGGTCCGTGCGTGGGTGGACTTGTCCTCTGCGGGGGCAACGTGATCAGCCAGCCGAGCCCGTGCGCGAGCGGGTCGCTGCTCTGTGGATCATCGCCGGCGCCGACCCCCTGCACGGCCGGCCAGGTCCTCTGCCCGGGCACCATCATCGGTCCCGGCGATCCAGCGCCACCCGGGGGCAACGGCAGGAAGAACCCCGCCGGCGTGGCGGGCTCTTCCCAACCGTTGCCGGGAACGACCAACGTCTCGGTTGCCCTGGGCGTGCCCCCGGGTGTGGGCCTGGTCCCCGCGGCCCTGGGCTCCTTCGGTGTCAGCGGCCCCAACCCTGACGGGTTCGCGGACCTTCTCTCCCTGTCGATCCGCGACGGCCTGGCGCCGGGCGGTTCGAAGCTGTGGCCCGCACTGGCTATGCTCCAGGCGGTGCTTTTGCTGGTGATCGTGGGCGCATTCGCCGCCCGTCAAGTACTGGAAGCGTCCAAGCCGCCGGAAGGCTGATGCTGGGCGGGCTGCGCCGCTCCTTCGCCGCCAAGCTGGTGGCGCTCGAGGTCGGCACCATCATCCTGGTGTCTGTCAGCCTGGCCGGCCTCCTCATCGCGGGCCGGATCCTGCAGACGCATGACCTGGAGCAGAACGTCGCCCGGGGAGCCGTCGACAGTTTCCGAAGTGACCTCGACAACGCCGGCGCCGGCCTGACCTCGCTGAGCAAGCAGCTCGCAGACTTCGGCCCCACCGCCACCCAGTTCCAGTCGCCGGACCGGTCGGGGCTGACCACGCTGCTGGCGCTGGAAGCCGGCACCAGGCCCGCGGGGGAGTCGATCATCGCGGTCGACGCCGACGGGCACCCGATCCTGGGACGGACCGCCAGCGCCGCGGCCGCCGGTCAGACCGACGCCACGCCCAAACTCAGCCGCTTCGACAACCTCAATTCGGTGCGCCTGGTGCAGCAGGGCCAGAGTTACCCCTACGGGTATATCGATCGAGCCGGCAGCTCGCTGATCCTCAGCGGCGTGGCGCCGGTTCGATCCCAGGGTCAGACCGTCGGCTACCTGGTCGACACGATCGACATCAACAGCCTGCTCCGCCGCCTGACCTCTACCAGCAGCGGCCTTCAGCACAGCATCTTCTACGACAACGTGCGCTCCGCGACCACGCTGGGCTCCAGCCTCCTGGGGCAGCCCATACCGTCGGGGTTGGCTGCGGTCGGCGGCGACAGCCAGTTCGGCATCTACTCGCTGGCCGGGCACACGTACGCGGGCTACTACGGCTCTGCCAGTCAGAGCCCGCACGTCACGCTCGCCGCCGACGTCGACGACAGGGTCTTCGCCGCCCAGCTGCTCAACGATGCGCTCATCGTTCTCTTCGCGACCACCTTGCTGGCGACTGTCCTGACCCTGGTCGCGGTCTACTTCGCGCGCCGCTTCGCGCTGCGACCGCTGGCCGAGCTGGGCAAGGGAGCGGCCCGGGTTGCCGGCGGTGACTACACCGGCCGCGTCGAGGTGGCGTCCGCGGACGAGCTGGGCCACCTCGGGCAGAGCTTCAACCTGATGTCGGAGCGGATCCTCAAGAACACCCAGGAGCTGGAGTCGCAGCGAGCCCGGCTGGACGCAGCCATCACCAGCCTGAGCGCGGTCTCCCGGGCCTTGACCACCACCACGGCGGGGGAGGCTGCGCTTCGCCAGGCGGTCCTTGACGCCCTTGCCGAGATCACCGGGATCGGCGAGGTCGCGATGTACACGGGAGTCGACCAGCCGCGTGTCACCGCCACCCGTGGCATCCGCGCGACCGCGGCGCGGCAGCTGCTCAGCGGCGCCGCGGCGAAGGCGGCCATGACCGGGGGAGACGGTGCGGTGATCAGGCTGCCGAAGGCGCCGCCCGACTACCGGGGCTACGCCGCGCTGGTGGTGCCGATGGTCTACCAGGAGCGGCCGGTGGGGGCGCTGGTCGCCTTCAGTCGGGACCAGCTCGGCCACATTGACCTGCCCTCGATCAACGTCCTCGCCAACCAGGCCACGGTGGCGCTTCAGAACAGCCTGCTCTTCCAGCGTGAACGCCAGACTGTGATCCGGTTGCAGGAGCTGGACCTGCTGAAGTCAGACTTCCTCGCCACCATCCAGCACGAGCTGCGCACTCCGCTGACCGCGATCATCGGCATCACCGACCTGCTCGATATGGCCTGGCAGACCTGGACCGAGGCCCAGAAGCTCGACGCCGTCGGCGATGTCCAGATGGCGGCCAAGGGGCTCTACGAGCTCGTCGAAACCGTCCTCGACTACTCGATGATCGAGTCTGACCGGCTGCGCCTGGACCTGCTCCCGACCGCCGCGCGATCGGCGACCGACGCCGCCGTCGAGGACGTTTCGGCGGCTATCAAGCGACACAACGTGAAGGTCGAGGTCAAGGTGCCGGAGGACCTCAAGGTACAGGCGGACGCCAAGCGGCTGACGCAGGTGATGAAGGCGCTGCTCGACAACGCCGTGAAGTTCAGCCCCGCCAACAGCACCGTTCAGGTGCGGGGCGCTCGTCGCAACGGCCGGGTGACGCTGGAGGTCGTGGACAAGGGCATCGGCATCCACCCCGACAACCAGAAGCGCATCTTCGAGCGCTTCTACCAGGTTGACAACACCGCCACCCGCCGCTACGGCGGCACCGGCATGGGGCTGGCCCTGGTCGAGAAACTGGTGACCCTGCAAAAGGGCAAGGTCGAGGTCAAGAGCCGTCCCGGGCGGGGGTCCACGTTCACTGTCAGCCTGCCGGCGGTCAAGTAGGGGGCCCGGCGCGGAGCGGTACAATCGGCCTCGGTCGCGCTAGATGGGGAGTCAGCGGTGCCCTGTACCCGCAATCCGCTATAGCGGGATCGAATTCCCTTCTGAGGGCCTGGGAACCAGGGTGGTCCCGGGCGGAAGCGTCGAGGGTCGGACCCTGCGCAGCTCGAAACCCATGAACCCCGTCAGGTCCGGAAGGAAGCAGCGGTAAGTGGGCGACGGGGGTGCCGTAGGCAGTCCGGCCGGAGCTTTCGTCCCGGCAAGGCGCCCCGGGGATCTAGGAACGAGGCGGGGTGCGCGACCGCTCATACACTCTCCCACTGGCTCTTGAATTGACTGCTCTCTATTCGACCTACAGGTCGCAGCGCTTCGACGACCTCGTCGGGCAGGACGCTGCGGTTCAGACCCTGAAGAACGCCCTGGTGTCTGGACGGGTTGCTCACGCCTACCTCTTCACCGGGATCAGGGGCACGGGCAAGACCAGCACCGCGCGGATCCTGGCCAAGGCAGTCAACTGTGAGAACCCGGATGGCGGCGAGCCCTGCAACAAGTGCGCCTCGTGCGTGGCCATCACCGACTCTTCCGCCACCGATCTGATCGAGATCGACGCCGCCAGCAACCGCGGCATCGACGAGATCCGCGACTTGAGGGAGAAGGCGAAATACCTTCCCTCGCTGCTCAAGCGCAAGGTCTACATCATCGACGAGGCGCACCAGCTGACGCCGGAAGCCTTCAACGCGCTGCTGAAGACCCTCGAGGAGCCGCCCGGTCACGTGCTGTTCGTGCTCTGTACCACCGAAGCGCACAAGCTCCCAGCCACCATCGTCTCGCGCTGCCAGCGGTTCGACTTCAGGCGAATCACGGCTGACGACATCTTGGGACGGCTGCGCCGGATCTCTACCCAGGAGGGCCTGGTTGCCGACGACGCCGGCCTGATGGTCATCGCGACCATGGCCCAGGGCAGCATGCGCGACGCGATCACCATGCTCGACCAGATGGCGAGCTCGGGCGTCGACACCATAGACGGCGATGCCGTGCGCCGGCAGCTGGGGCTGGTCAACGCGTCCGATGTCGCGGCGCTGCTCGCCGGGGCCGCGCGGGGTGATGCCGCCTTCGTCCTCCGCGACCTCGACCGCCTGGCGCAGCAAGGCGCTGACATGCGCCAGCTGACCAACAGCTTGGCGGACATGGCTCGCGGGGCCGTGCTCGCCAGTCTCGGCGCCGGCGACCCGACGATCCTGGGGGTCGATGCGTCGGCCGCCGCGGGGCTGGCCGAGGTGGTGGCTGCGGCGGGACGCGACTTCGCGGCGGCGGCGTTCGAGGCCGCCATGGCCGCTTCCAGCGAGATGAAGCAGACCCACGACCCGCGGCTGCTGCTGGAGCTGCTGCTACTGAAGCTGTCAGTCCGGGCCGGCGGAGGTTCGACGAGCGGCGGCCCGCCAACTCACGTGCCGGGGCCGGTGGAGTCTGCCGACCTGGGAGGCGCGCCTGTGAGTCGGGACCCTGGGCCAGAGGCGGCGGCAACCGCCGGCCCTGTGGCGGTTGCAACGGTGCAGGACGAGCCCCCGCCGGCCACCCAACCGGCAGCCACAGACCGGCTGCCGGCAACGGAGGAAGCGGCGCCAACCCCAGACGAGCCGGCGCCACCAGCGGCGGCGCTCCCGGCAGATGCCGGGCTGGAGGCGGTAGCCGCACGCTGGCCGGCGCTGCTCGAGGCGCTCCAGGGCAGCTCGCCGGCGACCAGGGTCAAGGCTCTGCTCGTGTCCAGCTCGGCGGCGCCGTCGGCGCTCGATGACGATCTGCTGACGATTGGTTTCAGGTGGGCGGTGCACAGTGAGAAGGCGCAGGAACCGAGCAACCGGCAGGCGCTGGAGGCGGCCATCAGCGAGGTCTATGGTCGGGCGTATCGACTGCAGTTCCAGGTGGCGGCTGCGATCCCGGGCGCCGCGCCGGCCCGGGGCAACGGCTCCCGCGCCGAGCCGACCGCCGCGCCCGGCGCAACCGCTGATGGTGGGCAGGGCCTGGTACAGGCGGCGCAGGAGATCCTTGGCGCTCGCGTCGTCGATGTCCGCAGCCGCGACGCCGGCGGCGGCTGAGCCGGGACCTGCGACTACAATCCCAGCCATGGCCGGAAACATGAAGATGATGCGCCAGCTCCAGGAGATGCAGGAGAAGATGGCGCGCATCCAGGAGGAGCTCGGCTCCAAGGAGGTCGAGGGGACCTCGGGGGGCGGCGTCGTCACGGTGCGGGCCAACGGTCACCAGAAGCTGCTCTCGGTCGAGATCAGCCCCGAGGCCGTGGACCCACAAGACGTGGAGTTGCTCCAGGACATGGTGCTGGCCGCCGCCAACGAGGCGCTTGACCGATCTCGGGAGCTGGCCGCGGGCGAGCTGGGTCAGCTGACCGCGGGCATGGGACTGCCGCCAGGACTGATCTGAGTTGACCGCCTCGGTCCACTAGGCGGCCAGGCGTGGAGATACTTCCCCGCGCGCTGACCGCGCTGATCGTCGAGTTGGAGCACCTGCCGGGGGTCGGCCCGAAGAGCGCCCACCGACTCGCATTTCACCTCCTTCGCCAGCAGCGAGTCTCGGTCGAGCGCCTGTCCAGGGCGCTGGCGGAGCTCAAGGATGGGGTGGCCTTCTGCGAGATCTGCGGCTTTATCTCTGAGGGGCCAAGATGCGTCATCTGCGCCGACGAGCGACGCGACCAAGGGCTGTTGTGCGTGGTCGAAGAGGCCACCGACGTGATCGCGGTCGAGAGAACCGGTGAGTTCAGGGGCCGATACCACGTGCTGGGGGGAGCGATCTCTCCGATCGACGGGGTCGGCCCCGGGGAGATCCGGGTCGAGGAGCTGCTCGGGAGGCTTCGGCAGGACGGGGTCTCGGAGGTCATCCTGGCGACCGACGTGGACGTGGAGGGGGAGGCCACCTCCGCATACCTGGCGCAGGTCATCGGCGACCTGGGACGCGAGATCAAGATCAGTCGGCTGGCGCGGGGGCTGCCGATGGGGGGAGAGCTGGAGTACGCCGACGAGCTCACCATCGCCCGAGCGCTGAGCGGTCGCCGGCCGTTCTGAGGCGCGGGTAGCCGATCTCAGGTCGAGATCGGCAAGCCGGTTGTTTACCAACCCTTAGAGGTATACAATCAGAGGTCGCCTCACCGCCTTCGGGCCGTCCGAGGCTGCAATCACCGTCAGTCCCGTTCGCCTTAAGGTGTCCGGAGCCGTCGGGGCACCTTAATAATTGAAGAGTGAAGAGACTGATCCGCTAGGTAGCGGACCTCTCCTGGTGCCACCTGCTCCAGGGGAGAGAACTAACAAACCAAGATCCGAGGTCCGCGGTGGGCCGAGGATCTGTGCCAGAACCGTCTAAAGACATAAAACCGTGGGCGTCAGCCGACGGCGTAAAGAGTCTTATTCGGAGAGTTTGATCCTGGCTCAGGATTAACGCTGGCGGCGTGCCTGACACATGCAAGTCGAACGAGCGAAGGACTTCGGTCCCTAGCGAGTGGCGGACGGGTGAGTAACACGTGAGGAACCTACCTTCAAGTGGGGAATAACTGCCAGAAATGGCAGCTAATACCGCATGTGGTTGTCTGATGGCATCTTCGGACAACTAAAGATTTATCGCTTGGAGACGGCCTCGCGGCCTATTAGCTAGTTGGTGGGGTAATGGCCTACCAAGGCGATGATGGGTAGCTGGTCTGAGAGGACGATCAGCCACACTGGGACTGAGACACGGCCCAGACTCCTACGGGAGGCAGCAGTGAGGAATTTTCCGCAATGGGCGCAAGCCTGACGGAGCAACGCCGCGTGTGTGATGAAGTCCTTCGGGATGTAAAGCACTGTCCGAGGGGATGAATAAATGACAGTACCCTCGAAGAAAGCCCCGGCTAACTACGTGCCAGCAGCCGCGGTAATACGTAGGGGGCAAGCGTTATCCGGATTTACTGGGCGTAAAGAGCGTGTAGGTGGTTGCGTAAGTTGGTTGTGAAATCTCCCGGCTCAACCGGGAAACTGCAATCAATACTGCGCGGCTAGAGTGGCAGAGAGGAAAGTGGAATTCCCGGTGTAGTAGTGAAATGCGTAGATATCGGGAGGAACACCAGCGGCGAAGGCGACTTTCTGGCTGCCAACTGACACTGAGACGCGAAAGCTAGGGGAGCGAACGGGATTAGATACCCCGGTAGTCCTAGCCCTAAACGATGCACGCTAGGTGTTGGTCGTATTGACGCGATCAGTGCCGAAGCTAACGCATTAAGCGTGCCGCCTGGGGAGTACGGTCGCAAGATTAAAACTCAAAGGAATTGACGGGGGCCCGCACAAGCAGCGGAGCATGTGGTTTAATTCGATGCAACGCGAAGAACCTTACCCAGATTTGACATGCTTGTGAAAGCCTGTTGAAAAATAGGTCCTGTCTTCGGACACACTTGCACAGGTGGTGCATGGCTGTCGTCAGCTCGTGCCGTGAGGTGTTGGGTTAAGTCCCGCAACGAGCGCAACCCTCGTCCTTAGTTGAATTTCTAGGGAGACTGCCGGGAGAAACCTGGAGGAAGGTGGGGATGACGTCAAGTCATCATGCCCTTTATGTCTGGGGCTACACACATGCTACAATGGCCGGCACAACGGGTTGCCACTTCGCGAGAAGGAGCTAATCCCTTAAATCCGGCCTCAGTTCGGATTGCAGGCTGCAACTCGCCTGCATGAAGTCGGAGTTGCTAGTAAACGCAGGTCAGCATACTGCGTTGAATATGTTCCCGGGCCTTGTACACACCGCCCGTCACACCACCCGAGTCTGGTGCACCCGAAGTCGCTGGCCGAACCCTTTACTGGGACGGAGGTGCCGAAGGTGTGCCCGGTAAGGGGGGTGAAGTCGTAACAAGGTAGCCGTACCGGAAGGTGCGGCTGGATCACCTCCTTTAAGGAGTCTTGACCAGCAATTAATTTCTGTGCATTTCGATGCGTGGAAATTCGCTGGAAAGGATTTCGTCAACTCAGGTCAGATGCAACCTGGTTGTGGAGTGGCCAAGAGTAGCGAGACGCAAAGCGCGCGACGCGAAGAGTAACCATGAAGCACCCAGGATCTCCGGTTCGCCGGAGGAGGCTGGCTGGTGGCAGTGGAATCCTGCACAACAATTTGTCTGGCTGGTCCTTGAGGACCCGCAAGGGAGCTGCGTACCGTGGTGCGCGGCGTCAGTCTCTTCACTTTTCAGTACTTAAGGTGTTTGGCCGTGCAGCCATTGACACCCGGCTTCCCGCCGATCTGGTGGGTAATGGCGCCGTGCGATATCCTTCCGGGGATCTCGGCCCAGGGACAGCGGTTCCTGGAGGCGAGGCAGGGGCCTTTAGCTCAGGTGGTCAGAGCGCACGGCTGATAACCGTGAGGTCTGTGGTTCGAGTCCACAAAGGCCCACCACTCCTCCGGCGCCGCGCCATCACCAACTTGGGGATGTAGCTCAGCTGGGAGAGCACCGCCTTTGCAAGGCGGGGGTCAGGGGTTCGAGCCCCCTCATCTCCACAAGCTCTACCCGCACTGCTTCGCAGCGAAGCGCCGCGGAAGAGACCATGCACTTTTACAAACGAATAGCGAAGAACTTCAGTTAGCCAGAGGCTGATTCCAATCTCTTGCCGAGTAGTTGGGATCACCTCAGTTATTGCTGGCCTGCTAGGTCCGGAAATCGTTGCCCGCAGTGGGCGCCGGCGGAAGGATCAAGCCACTGTGTAGTGGCGATAGGTAGGTCAAGCTACGAAGAGCACATGGTGGATGCCTTGGCATCGAGAGCCGATGAAGGACGTGGTTACCGACGAAACGCTTCGGGGAGCTGGAAACGAGCTTTGATCCGGAGATATCCGAATGGGGAAACCCCGCATGAGTAATGTCATGCGACTCCCGCCTGAATATATAGGGCGGGTAGAGGGCACCCAGGGAACTGAAACATCTTAGTACCTGGAGGAAGAGAAACTCCCTTAGTAGTGGCGAGCGAAAAGGGATCAGTCCAAACCTTCTCCGCGTGATAGGCGGTAGCCGTTTCGGAGAGGGTGTTGTGGGAGCCGCTTGTTGTTTCTACCGAAACGGCAAGGAGTTACAAAGCCGTTGTTTAGCCGAGCGACCCTGGAAAGGTCGGCCACAGAGGGTGACAGCCCCGTAGGCGAAAAGCAGACGGCCTCCTTGCGGATTTCCCAAGTACCACGGGACACGCGGAATCCCGTGGGAATCTGCCCAGACCATTGGGTAAGACTAAGTACTCTCGATGACCGATAGCGGATAGTACCGTGAGGGAATGGTGAAAAGTACCCCAGAAGGGGAGTGAAAGAGTACCTGAAACCGTGTGCTTACAAACCGTGAAAGCACTATGCCGATTTATCGGAATGTGTGATTGCGTGCCTTTTGTAGAATGAGCCGACGAGTTACTTCTGTGTGGCAAGGTTAAGGGGGTTACACCCGGAGCCGAAGCGAAAGCGAGTCTGAATAGGGCGTTATGTAGTCGCATGGAGTAGACCCGAAACCGAGTGACCTATCCATGGTCAGGCTGAAGCGTGGGTAAAACCACGTGGAGGGCCGAACCGACCCCGGTTGAAAACGCGGCGGATGAACTGTGGATAGCGGTGAAATGCCAATCGAACTCGGATATAGCTGGTTCTCCTCGAAATGCATTTAGGTGCAGCGTCATTGATTAGTGTGCCGGAGGTAGAGCACTGAATGGGCTAGGGGCCATCACCTGGTTACCAAACCCAAACAAACTCCGAATGCCGGCACATGTTGCAATGGCAGTGAGACTGCCGGGGATAAGCTTGGTAGTCGAAAGGGAAACAGCCCAGACCCTCAGCTAAGGCCCCCAATTCCTGACTAAGTGGAAAAGGAGGTCGGGTTGCTCAGACAACCAGTATGTTGGCTTAGAAGCAGCCACCATTTAAAGAGTGCGTAATAGCTCACTGGTCGAGTGATCTGGCGCCGACAATGATCGGGGCTCAAGTCAGGAGCCGAAGCTAGGGATGGCGGCGCAAGCCGTCGTGGTAGAGGAGCGTTCTGCGTGCGGTGAAGCTGGACCGTGAGGACCAGTGGAGCGCGCGGAAGTGAGAATGTCGGCACAAGTAGCGAGAAACACGTGAGAAACGTGTTCGCCGTAAACCTAAGGTTTCCTGGGCAACGTTAATCGTCCCAGGGTTAGCCGGGCCTAAGCCGAGGCTGAAAAGCGTAGGCGATGGACAACTGGTCATAATTCCAGTGCCACCAAAGTTCGTTATGAGCGATGGAGCGACGAAGAAGGATAGGTACAGCGGGCGATTGGATGTGCCCGTGTAAGCAGGTAGGCGGTCCCGTAGGAAAATCCGCGGGGCACTAACGCCGAGATGTGATGCCGAGCCCTGGTAACAGGGTGAAGTGGCTGATTCCAAGCTTCCAAGAAAACCTTCTAGCCAGAACTAGGTGCCCGTACCGCAAACCGACTCAGGTAGGTGGGAAGAGGATTCCAAGGCGATCGAGAGAAGTGTAGTTAAGGAACTCGGCAAAATTCCTCCGTAACTTCGGGAGAAGGAGGGCCCCCTGGGGTGAAAGACACACGTCTGGAGCTCCGGAGGGCCGCAGAGAAAAGGCCCAACCGACTGTTTACTAAAAACACAGGTCTCTGCTAAAGCGAAAGCTGATGTATAGGGGCTGACGCCTGCCCGGTGCCGGAAGGTTAAGGAGCGATGTTCACGCATCAAACTGAAGCCCCGGTGAACGGCGGCCGTAACTATAACGGTCCTAAGGTAGCGAAATTCCTTGTCGGGTAAGTTCCGACCCGCACGAATGGCGTAACGAGTTGGGCGCTGTCTCGACTACACACTCGGCGAAACTGAAGTACCTGTGAAGATACAGGTTACGCGCGGCAGGACGGAAAGACCCCGTGGAGCTTTACTGCAACTTGCCACTGGTCAGGGGCTTAGGATGTAGAGGATAGCTGGGAGACTGCGAAGCTCGGGCGCTAGCTCGGGTGGAGTCAACCTTGGAATACCAGCCTTTTTAAATCTTTGATCTAACCAACACCGTTATCCGGTGTTGGGACCGTGGCAGGCAGGCAGTTTGACTGGGGCGGTCGCCTCCCAAAAAGTAACGGAGGCGCCCAAAGGTTCCCTCAGCCTGGATGGAAATCAGGCTTTTGAGTGCAATGGCATAAGGGAGCTTAACTGTGAGACCTACAAGTCGAGCAGGTGCGAAAGCAGGGCATAGTGATCCGACGACTCAGTATGGAATGGTCGTCGCTCAACGGATAAAAGCTACCCCGGGGATAACAGGCTTATCTTGCCCAAGAGTTCACATCGACGGCAAGGTTTGGCACCTCGATGTCGGCTCGTCGCATCCTGGGGGTGGAGTCGCTCCCAAGGGTTGGGCTGTTCGCCCATTAAAGCGGTACGCGAGCTGGGTTTAGAACGTCGTGAGACAGTGGATTAGAACGCGCTGTCTATAAATCTGGCTATTTGCTGGAAACTCCGAGAATCCCTCACTACTATGGCGAACAAGCGTTTGGTATAGTGATAATGTGCAGGGTGCGGACAATCAGCAGGAAAGGCTGGATAGTTACATCGCTGGATATGTCGATGGCGAAGGTTGCTTTGCCATCTCGGTTCAGCACAACGCATCCTGTCGGAACCGTCTTCAACTGGTTCCCGAATTTCATGTCAGCCAGAACGATGACCGAGCAGAGGTGCTCGGCCTCATTCGCGATCGGCTGGGGTGCGGGTATATCAGGAGAAACGGAAGGAAAGATCGAGCGCTTGTCTTTGTTGTGCGCCGACGAGAGGATCTCATCGAGAAGGTCATCCCCTTCTTTGAAGAGACACCCCTTCGTTCGGCGAAACACAAAGAATTCCAGGCGTTTGCAGCCATCGTGAGAGCGATGGCTGAGGGCCGGCATCTAAGCGATGCCGGCTTCCGAGACCTCCTTGGCAGGGCTACCTCAATGAACGGGGGTGGCCGCTTTCGACAGAGGCGTTGGATGGAGATCAACTATCCAGAATCCCCAGAGACTACACGCCAGACAGGAGAGATCCTGAAGATATAGTCCGAGCTGCATGGCGACATGCAGAGTCAGGCAGAAATGCCCTGACCCCCGGCTCAAACCGGGAGTAACAAAACTGTCGGTCCCTATCCGCCGTGCGCGTAAGAGTCTTGAGAGGAGTTGACCTCAGTACGAGAGGACCGGGTTGAACGAACCTCTAGTGGACCGGTTGTTCCGCCAGGAGCACCGCCGGGTAGCCATGTTCGGATGGGATAAGCGCTGAAAGCATCTAAGTGCGAAGCCCACCTCAAGATAAGGACTCTCACCGGGTTAACCGGGTAAGGCCCCAGCGAGACGAGCTGGTTGATAGGCCGGAGGTGTAAGAAGGGTGACCTTTTGAGCTGACCGGTACTAATAGGCCGAGGGCTTGGCCACATACCTATCCCACTACACAGTGTCCCTTGCCAGCAATGGCGATCTGAATGTTCTTCGCTAGTTCGTTTTGGCGCGTTCGACGCGCCACCAATTGAATAGACACCAAAAGGTACTGGGTGACCATAGCGGTGGGGAAACACCTGTTCCCATCCCGAACACAGTAGTTAAGCCCACCTGCGCCGATGGTACTTCGAGAGTTATCTCGTGGGAGAGTAGGTCGTTGCCCAGTACTTTTCTTTTGTCCGGCTCCCCTGGGCATCCAGGATATCCGGGTGTTAGCGTTCGGTTTTATATTGGAAAGTCCATATGAGTGATCCCCAGCGCGTCCAGATCGTGGCGAGTTCAGAGACCTTTCTGAAGATGCTGCGGTTCTACTTCACCAAGGCCGGCTATGAGGTCGAGACGGTGCGCACGGCCGAGCAGGCGCTGCGCTTCAGAAACGGCCAGCCCGACGCCGTCATCACCGAGGAGAACCTCGACGGGATGGATGGCTTGCAGCTGGTGCGCCAGCTACGGGCCAGCCCGGTCACGGCCCGGGTGCAGATCATGGTCCTGGCTAGCACAGCCTCGGACTCCAAAGTCCAGGCGGTCATCGCCGCCGGCGCCAACGAGTGCATGCGCCGCGACGCCAAAGTCCAGGACATCGGCGACCGGCTGGCGATGATGCTTGCCTCGGCCGAGGTGGAGGCGCCGCGACCGGCGGGCGGCGAAGCTCGTGCCCACACCATCACCGTGATCAGCGCCCGGGGCGGCAGTGGCAAGACCTTTGTCGCCACCAGCCTGGGTGTGGCGTTGGCTCAGCGGAAGGGGTCGACCACGGCTCTTCTCGATCTCAACCTGGAGTTCGGGACCACCGCGATGATGCTTGACCTGAGGCCCGTGTACACCCTCCGGGATGTCGCCGAGGCCGCCATCTCGGACGTCTCCGACGTCGAGTTCGACGGCATGCTGCTGCGTCACTCCAGCGGGCTGCGCGTCGTCCCGGCGGTGGCGCGCCCGGGCGACTCCGAGCTGATCCCCGAGGGGTCCCTGCCCAAGATCATCGAACGCCTTCGCCGCCTCTACGACCACCTCGTCGTGGACGGTCGGCCGTCGTTCCGGGAGGTGATGCTCGACCTCTGGGAGCATTCTGACCACCTCGTCATCACCTGCCCTCCGGAGGTGATCTCGGTGCTGGTGACCCGCTCCCTGCTGGAGGCGGTCGAGGTCCTTGCCATCGACCAGGCCAAGATCCTGCTGGTGGTCAACCACCTGGCGCCCAAGGCACGGCTGACAGCGCAGCAGGTGGAACGAGGCCTTGGCCAGGCCGCCTTCACCGTCCCGTATGGTGGCGAGCAGCTGCACCGGGCGGTTGACGTGGGCCGCGCCTACATCCTCGAGCGGCCCGGCGATCCGACCGCGATGGCTCTGCAGAAGCTGGCCGGCGACCTGGTCGAGCGTCACGCCGCTCGCGCCGAGGTGGCCGCCGCCGCCGGCTGACGCCCACAAAGAAAGAGGGCCCCGGATTTCTCCGGGGCCCCGATTTTCCAGCTTGGCGCTAGGTGGTGGACTCGCCAGACGCCCTCATGGGCCAGTCTGCTCGACCGGCCGGAAGGTCCGGCTTTGACTTGCGCAAGCGGTTGATTGCCTACGCTGTGGCCGTCAGAGCCCTCTTATCGACCGCGCTGTCCTTTATCTCCACCTTTGCGTTGCAAATACGTTTTCTACATTCCACAAGCACCACCTCCTGGCGGTTGCAAGGGCTCGGACAGCCCGGTCTGATAATTCGCCCCGATTCTAACATCGGGTTGCCATCCGGACGCCCGTTTAGGATCCTAACGACCCTCTAACAAATCGCCTATAGCCTCGGCTCAGAAGCCTGATCGAAAGGAGGCCTGGTGCCCAGGAGATCCGCCAATCCCGATCCTGCGGCAGAGCTGCCGCCTTTAGCGCCTGCCCTCGACACCAGCTCCCCCGATCCTCTCCCCGCGGCCTGGACACCGCCGGCGTATGTGCCGCCGCCGCAAGCGCGTGCCGCCGGTCTCGGCCTGGGCATCATCATCCTGTTGCTGGTGGCGGCTCTGGTCGCCGGGAGCGTTGGCGGCTACCTGGCCGGAAGCCGGGCCCCCCATGTCGTGAGCGGCCTGGTCGGCTCCAACGACCTTCCCAGGGGCAACGTCTCCGTGGCCGAGAGCATCGCGATGGTCGACGCCGCCAAGAAGGTCGGTCCAGCCACCGTGACCATCACCTCAACCTCCTCGAGTGGCGGCACCGCGGCGACGGGGGCCGCCGGCGGCGAGGCACTTGGAACCGGGGTCATCTTCGACACCGACGGCCACATCATCACCAACGACCACGTCGTCGCAGCCGGCGACACGTTCACCGTCCTGTTCGCCCAGGGCAAGTCGCCGATCAAGGCGAAGCTCACGGGGCGTGATCCGCTCGACGACATCGCCGTCCTCAAGGTCGACGGCAAGGTTCCCGGCGTCGCCGAATTCGGCTCGTCCGCCGACCTCCAGCCGGGCCAGCAGGTGCTCGCCATCGGCAGCGCCCTGGGTGACTTCCGCAACACCGTCACCGCAGGCGTGATCTCGGCGCTTCACCGCACCCTCGGGGGCACCTCGGAGATGGACGACATGCTCCAGACCGACGCCGCCATCAACCACGGCAACAGCGGCGGGCCGCTGGTCAACCTCTCCGGCCAGGTGATCGGCATCAATACCGCGATCGCCGGCACCGACCCCGGCAGCGGCGATGTCGCCCAGGGCATCGGTTTCGCCATCCCCAGCAACCGCGTCCGTGACATCGCTCTCCAGATCCTGGCGCACGGGACCGTGCCGCACCCCTATATCGGGATCACCTACCGGGCCGTCGACAGCCAGCTGCAGGCGGCCCAGAACCTTCCCGTCGACCACGGCGCGTTGGTGTCGAACGTCACCGCGGGGTCGCCCGCGGACAAGGCCGGAATCAAGAAGGGCGACATCGTCCTTGCCATCGAGGGCCAGGACATCGACGGGGACAACACCCTGTTCAGCCTCCTCAGCAAGCACAACCCCGGCGACAAGGTCAAGCTGACGATCCTGCGCGGCGGCAAGAACAGCACCGTCGAAGTAACGCTGGGCCAGCGTCCCGCCAACCTCTGAGGTCGATAGATGCGGCTGCTGATAGTCGAAGACGAACGCAAGCTGGCCCGCCTGCTGCAGGGCCTGCTCCAGGACGAGAACCACGCCGTCGACCTGGCCTTCGATGGCGAGGAGGCGATGGAGTTCGTTCGCTCGGGCGACTACGACCTCATCCTCCTGGACGTGATGCTGCCGCGAATGGACGGGCTCGAGGTCTGCCGCCAGATTCGGGCCAAGCGGATCCAGACGCCGATCCTGATGCTGACTGCCCGCACCTCGATCGAGGATCGGGTCGCCGGGCTTGACGCCGGCGCCGACGACTACCTGACCAAGCCCTTCGCCTTCGCCGAGCTGCTGGCCCGGATCCGCGCCCTGTCGCGGCGAGAGTCGCCGGCAAGCGTGGGCAATCGCCTCGTCGTAGGTGAGCTCAGCCTCGACCTCAAGACCCGCGAGGTGAAGCGCGGCGAGCGTCGCATCGACCTGACGCCCAAGGAGTTCGCGCTGCTGGAGTACTTCATGCGCCATCCCAACCAGGTCCTCAGCGGCCAGCAGATCGCGGACCACGTGTGGAGCTACGACTTCGACGGCCTCACCAACCGCGTCGCCGTCTATATCTCCTACCTGCGCAAGAAGCTCGAGGCCAGCGACGGCGGCGCACCCATTCAGACCGTCCACGGCGTCGGCTACCGCCTGGTCGCGGCGGGATGACCCGGCCGGCCTGCGGCCGGTCCTTGGAGCCAGCCGGGCTGGACCGGCCCTGGCCCGCAACGTGAACAGGTGAGGGCGGCGATGTTCGAGCGGGCGCGCCTGCGCCTGACCGCGTGGTACGTGTCGCTGCTGGCTCTGCTTCTGATCGTCTTTGACGTCGGCGTGCTCTCGATCATGAACCAGGGGCTGCAGGCGAACCTCGCCGATGACCTGCAGCGCAAGGCCGCCCAGGCGTCGGCCGCGATCGTCGACCTCGGCGGCAGCACCTACTTCGATCGCAACCAGCTGGCCAGCGACCCGGGTTGGGCGGACGTCTCGCTGTTCGCCACCACCACCAGTGGCACGGTCACGGCGAACCTGGTCTCGGGCTCAGTCCTGCCCGACCGTCCGGCCATGGATGCGGCGATGTCAGGGCGGTCGGGCGTGACCACGGTGGGCAGCGGCCGCAACGCCTTCGCTGTCTACAGCCAGCCGATCTACAGCCGCGCCAGCCAGGGCACCTCGTCGGCATCGATCGTCGGCGTGGTGCAGGTGGCCCGCTCGATGCGTACCGTGTCGGACGCCATCACCGGGCTGGTGACGCTGCTGCTGGCCGCCTCCGCCGCCGCCCTGATGGTCGCCTTCGTCGCCGGCCTCTGGCTCGCCGGCCGCACCCTGCGTCCCATCAGGGAGAGCCTGCTGCAGCAGAAACAGTTCGTCAGCGACGCCTCGCACGAGCTGCGCACGCCGGTGACGGTGATCCGGACGGCCGCCGAAGCGATGCTGCGCCAGCGCCACCCAACCGGGGCGCGCGTTCGTGAGCTGGCCCAGGACATCCTCGCCGAGAGCGTCCAGCTGGGCAGCCTGGTCGGCGACCTGGGGACGCTGGCCGAAGCCGACTCTCGGGCCGAGGTCCGCCACGAGCCGGTGGACGTGACCTCCCTGCTGCGGGTGGTCTCGGAGAGCGGCGCTATCCAGGCGGAGGCTCGAGGGGTGCGCCTGGAGCCCGATCTCAACGCCGCCGGCGTGATCGACGGCGACTCGGTTCGCCTGCGACAGCTGTTCAGCATCCTGATCGACAACGCGACCAAGTTCGCGCCCGTGGGAACGGCGGTCGAGTTGCGCGCCGATTCAGCGACCGGGCGCCTCAGAGTCGCGGTCAGGGACCATGGCCCCGGGATTGCCCATGTCGAGCTGCCACGGATCTTCGATCGCTTCTACCGGGGCGAGAAGGAGCGACAGCGCGAGGGCAGCGGTCTGGGGTTGGCGATCGCCCAGTGGATCGCCGAGGCGCATCGCGGGGTGATCTCGGTACGAAGCACCGAGGGCTCCGGGGCGGAGTTCATCGTGGAGTTGCCGCTGAACTCGGATTGGGTATCCGGCGAGGAGCCAGCGGGTTAGAATCTGTGGCGCTCAGGCCGCCTAACGGCGTTGCCGCGGCGTCCCCGAGCCGAGGTGGTGAAATAGGTAGACACGCCAGCTTGAGGGGCTGGTGGCCGCAAGGCCGTATGGGTTCAAGTCCCTTCCTCGGCACCAACACTTCGCGGCCACAGCGTGGCGCACCAAGGAGAGGCTGGCTTGGCTGACGATCCCGCTTACGCGCTCGGTCCCACCGCCCTGCGGCAGCGCCGGGAGGCGGACGTTCGTTTTCCATACAACTCAGGCCGCTTGCTAGCCGACGCGCTGAAGCGGCTGGGAACCCAGAATCTCTTCACCCTCAGCGGCGGCCACCTCTTCCCGCTGTTCGACGGCTGTGTCGCCAGCGGTGTTCGGGTCATCGACCATCGCCATGAGGAGGCCGCGGTCCATGCCGCCGAGGCCTGGGCCAAGCTCACCCGGGTCCCGGGCGTGGCGGCGGTGACGGCGGGGCCGGGTGTCACCAACGCCGCCACCGGGCTGGCCGCGGCCACCTTCAACCGCAGCCCGATACTGGTGATCGGGGGGCGCGCGCCGGACTTTCGCTGGGGCCAGGGCAGCCTCCAGGAGTACGAGCACATCCCGGTGATGGCCACGGTGGCCAAGAAGGCAGTCACCGTGCATGACGGCGACCGCGTCCACATCGCCGCGACCGACCTCTGGCACGAGGCCCTCGCCGGGGCGCCGGGGGCGACCTTCATGGATGTGCCCATGGACGTGATGCTGACCAGCCTGGAGGAATCGTCGGTCGAATGGCCGGAGGCCCCGACGGCCCCCGCTGATCCGGATCCCGAGCTGATCGAGCGCGCCGCCGAGCTGATCGACCGGGCCGAGCGTCCCGTCGTCATCTCGGGCACCGGCGTCCACTGGCACCACGGCGAGGAGGGCCTGCGGCGCCTGGCCGAGACCGCCGGCCTGCCGGTATATATGAACGGCCTCGGTCGGGGGACGCTGCCCGCGGATCATCCCAACGCCTTCTCCCGCACCCGCAGTGCCGCGCTCGGTAAAGCCGACCTGGTGATCCTGCTGGGGACCCCGCTCGACTTCCGGCTCAACTTCGGCCAGCCGCCACTGCTTTCCGACGGGTACAAGCTGATTCGCATCGACGCCCTGGAGAGCGACCTGAGCCACAACCGGACAGCCGATGTCGGCATCGCAGGGGACATCGGCCGCGCCCTCGAGCTGCTCGCCGAGCGGGTCTCCGGCGCCGGCGACCGGGCCGGGCGCCTTCAGGAGCTGCGCGACGCCGAGGCCGCCTCGCTGGCCAAGGACCGCGAGCTGCTGGAGTCCGACGCCGACCCGATCCACCCGATGCGCCTCTACGGCGAGATCCTCAAGGCGCTCGACCGCGATGCTGTGGTCGTCGGCGACGGCGGCGATTTCGTCAGCTACGCGGGCAAGCTGATCCCCACGTACGAGCCCGGCAGCTTCATCGACCCCGGGCCGTTCGGCGGCCTGGGGATGGGAGCGCCGTCGGCAATCGCCGCCCGACTGGCCCGGCCGGACAAGCAGGTGCTGTTGCTGGTCGGCGACGGCGCTTTCGGGTTCTCGGCGATGGAATTCGACACCATGGTGCGTCACCGGCTTCCGGTGGTCGCGGTGATGGGGAACAACAACGCCTGGGGACTGGAGAAGCACCCCATGGAGATGATGTTCGGCTGGTCGGTGGCGGCCGACCTCAACCCGGCGGCGCGCTACGACAAGCTGGTCGAGGCGCTTGGGGGCCACGGCGAGTACGTCACCAGGCCCGGTGAGATCGGCCCGGCGCTGAAACGCGCCTTCGACTCGGGGCTGCCGGCGCTGGTCAACGTCGCCTGCGACCCGGCGGTCGCCTACCCGCGGAGCGCCAACCTGGCATGAGCCCGGAGGTGGGAGCGACATTCGAGCTGAGGCGCGAGGTGGGTCCCGACATGTCGGCGCGCCATCTCGGCAGCGGCACCATCGGCGTGCTGGCGACCCCGGCCATGATCGCCATGATGGAGGGCGCCGCCACCCGCTGCGTCCAGGAGAGCCTGCCCGCGGGACAGACGACGGTCGGCTACATCGTCAACATCCGCCACCTGGCACCGACTCCGATCGGCGCCGAGGTGGTGGCCAGCGCGCGCCTGCTGGAGGTCGACGGCAAAAAGCTGAAGTTCCGGGTGGAGGCCCACCAGGGGGAGAAGCTGGTGGGGGAGGGTGAGCACGTTCGCGTGATCATCGACTCGGAGTCCTTCCTGAAGCAATCGACCGCCTAGCCGAGCTCTCGCCGCCGGCTCGGGCCGCGGTCCGCCTGCTCAGCGGCTGGATCAGGCTGCTCGCCACCGCCGGCCGGGGCGGCCGCCGCAGCATCGGCCGCGATTTCGTGTGCAACGGCCACCTTCGGCTGCGCGGCCCGGGGACCATCCGGATCGGATCCCGGGCCAACGCCTGGGCCCGCGCCGAGGACAACCGCATCACCACCCTCAACCCGGGTGCGGCCGTCACCATCGGCGACAACGTCCGGCTCAACGGCTGCGATATCCAGTCCGCGGTATCGATCTCGATCGGCGACGACTGCATCCTGGGCTCCTGTATCGTGGTCGACACCGACTACCACTCGGTCGAGGTCGATCGGCGGTCTTCGGGGGCGAAACCCGGGGTCCGGCCGATCTCGATCGGCCGCAACGTCTGGATCGCCGGGGGCGCCACGGTGCTGAAGGGCGTCACCATCGGGGAGGACTCGGTGGTCGGCTACGGGGCGGTGGTCGCCTCCGACGTGCCCGCCGGGGTGGTCGTCGCGGGCAACCCGGCGCGGGTGGTGCGCACTCTCTACGAGAAGGCCTGACCAACACCGTCTCAATACCGCTCCAACCGCAGTTTGCTGAGATGGGTGCTGGGTAGACTCTGATCCGGAGTCCCCACGGGGTCGGAGGTCCCCGAAAAGATGCTGTTCTTCAGCCCTGGTTACCTACTTCTCTTCCTGGTCACCGCGGTCATCCTGGGCGCGGCCAGCGCTCACGTCCGCAGCACCTACCGGCGCTGGTCGGGAGTTCGTAACCAATCCGGCCTTACCGGCCACCAGGTGGCCCGTCAGATCCTCGACTCGCAGGGGCTTCAGCACGTCGGCATCCAGGTCATCGAAGGCGAGATCACCGACAACTACGACCCCACCGCCAAGGTCCTCAACCTGTCGCAGGGGGTGGCCTACAACGCCTCGGTGGCGTCGGAGGGGATCGTCGCCCACGAGGTCGGGCACGCCGTCCAGGACGCCCGCAGCTACCTTCCGATGCGCGCCCGCACCGCCGTCCTGCCGGCGGCCAACTTCGGCAGCCAGGCGGGGCCGATGATCATCTTCCTGGGCCTGATCCTGCTCGGCTTCCGGATCGTCATCGGCTTTGACATCGCCATCGTCGGGCTTCTCCTCTTTGCCCTGATCCTGGTCTTCCACGTGGTCACATTCCCCGTCGAGTTCGACGCCAGCCGGCGCGCCCTGAAGCTGCTTCGAGAGACCGGCATCGTCACCGGCGAGGAGATCGAGGGCACCCGCAAGGTGCTCACCGCGGCGGCCCTCACCTACCTCGCCGCGATCGCGGTCTCGGCCCTGCAGGTTGGCTTCTGGGCCCTCCAGGTCTTCGGCCGCCGCGACTGACGATTACGGTCGACCCCATCGCAACCGCGGCCCCGGCGTTCTCCGAGCTGACCCCAGGCGACGTCCACGCCTGGATGGCCGACCGAGGCCAGCCTCGCTACCGGGCGGATCAGCTGCTGCGCTGGTTCTATCGATCGGCGGCGGAGTCTTTCGCCGAGATGAGCGACCTCCCCGAGGCTCTCCGCGATAACCTGGCCGCGGCCTTTCGGTTCAGCACCGTCACCCCCGCTCACACCACCGGAGCCGACTCCGGGCGAACTGTGAAGTACCTCTTCCAGCTACCCGACAAGGAGCTCCTGGAATCGGTATCGATGCACTATCCGCGCACCGCGTCGAGCTCCGAGCGCACCACCGTGTGCCTCTCGACGCAGGTGGGCTGCGCCGTCCGCTGCCCCTTCTGCGCCACCGGCCTGGCCGGTCTGGCACGCAACATGGAACTGGCGGAGGTGATCGACCAGGTCCTGGCGGTCAGCCGGCGCGAGTCCCAGGCAGGCCGCCGGGTGAGCCATCTGGTCTACATGGGCATGGGTGAGCCGCTCCACAACGTCGAGGCGACGATGACGTCTTTGCGTCGATTCACCGACCCGGCGGCGCTCGGCCTGGGGGTCCGGCGGGTGACAGTGTCGACCTCGGGAGTGGTGCCCGGTATCGAGAAGCTCTCGGCCAGCGGTCTTGGCGTCAACCTGGCCGTCTCCCTGCATTCGCCGATTGACGACCTGCGCGACACCCTGGTGCCGCTCAACAAGAAATGGAATATCGGCGCCGTCTTGAAGGCTGCCGACGACTACGCCGCCAGGACCGGCCGGCGGGTGTCCTACGAGTACGTGATGCTGGGCGGGGTCAACGACAGCATCTCCCTGGCCGACGCGCTCGGTACACTGCTGCGCCGGCGCCTGGCGCACGTCAACCTGATTCCCTACAACCCCATCCCGGGCGACCCCTTCCGGGCCACGCCGCCCGCCCAGATCGAGGCGTTTCGGGCCCGCGTCAAGGACCACGGCGTCGAGTGCACGGTGCGCGACACCCGAGGTCGCCGGATCGACGCTGCCTGCGGCCAGCTGCGAGCCGAAGCCCAGGCGGGGAGCCTCGCGTAAACCTGACGGGACAGTCAGGTTTGCCGGGTTCTGTGCCATAATTTGAGTTGCGTTCTCGGGGCAGGGTGAAATTCCCGATCGGCGGTGACAGCCCGCGAGCCAATCCAGGTCCAAAAGACCACCTGGAGAGGCAGACCCGGTGGGATTCCGGGGCCGACAGTCAAAGTCTGGATGGGAGAGAGCGGAGGTGGTCACGCCGTGCGTGGCGCCTGAACCGGGGTTCCCGGTTGCCGGATCACCGGTGGCCTGGCCCGGTCGGCCGTTTCTGCCCACCCCGCCCCGGGTAGGCGAAAACAAGATGGCTACTTCTGCACACATGAGCCGGGCGCTCGCTCTGGCTCGAAAGGCGCGATTCCAGACCAGTCCCAACCCCATGGTGGGGGCGGTGCTGGTGAGCGACGGCGTCGTCCTGGGGGACGGCTTCCATCGCCGCGCCGGCGGCCCCCACGCCGAGATCATCGCAATTCGCCGAGCCGGCGCCCGGGCGCGCGGCGCCACCCTCTACGTCAGCCTCGAGCCATGCTCGCACCAGGGCCGCACCGGCCCCTGCACGTCGGCGATCATCGCGGCGGGAGTGGCGAGGGTGGTGGTGGCGATGCGTGACCCGGACCCGCGGGTCAATGGGCGAGGTGTCAAGGAGCTGCGCGCCCACGGGATCGCCGTCGAGGTCGGCGATGGCGCCAAAGAGGCCGAGGCCCTCAACCAGCGCTGGCTGCTGTCGCGGAGGTCGGGCCGGCCCTTCGTCGGCCTCAAGTTCGCGGCCTCGCTCGACGGCAAGATCGCGGCTCGCGGCGGGGACTCGCGGTGGATCACAGGTGCGGAAGCGCGGCGGCGAGGCCACCTGCTGCGGCAGGCGTACGACGCCGTCGCCGTGGGCGCCGGGACGGTGATGGCCGACAACCCGGAGCTGACGTCGCGGCCTGCCGGCAGCACTCCCAGCGGACGGCAGCCGCTTCGGGTAGTGGTTGACGGCCGCCTACGGGTCGCGCCCGGCGCGCGCGTCTTTGACGGCGACCTCCCCGGCCGGAGCCTGCTCGCCACCACCGCCGCCGCGGACCGGCGGCGTGGTGGCAAGCTGCGCCAGTCCGGGGTGGACATCCGCGCCTACCCAGGTGACGGGCGCATCGACATCGTCGGGCTGCTCCAGTCGCTGGCGGCGGAAGGCATCTCCAGCGTGCTCGTCGAGGGCGGCGGTGACCTCGGCTGGAGCTTCGTCTCCAGCGGCACCGTCGACCAGGTCTACGCCTTCCTGGCGCCCAAGCTGGTGGGTGGTCGTGACGCCGTTCCCGCGGTCGGAGGTGAGGGCTTTGCCGACCTCGCCGGCGCGCTTCAGCTTCGCTTCGTCAGCCAGCGCGCGCTCGGCGACGACGTGCTGCTGGAGGCGGTGCCGGCGTGATGTCGCGGGTCGGGCGCTGATGTTCTCCGGGATCGTCGCCGAGGTGGGGACCGTCGAGGGGGTCGACGGGGGCGTGGTGCGGGTGCGCGCGCCGCTCAGCCTGCGGCGCGCCAAGCTCGGCGGCAGCATCGCCGTCAACGGGGTGTGCCTGACCGCGGCCTCGATCGACGGTGACGTCTTCAGCGCCGACGTCATGCCCGAGACCTTCAAGCGCACCGGCCTGGGCGGCCTCGGCGCCGGCGCGCCGGTCAATCTCGAGCCGGCGCTGGGGTACGGCGACGAGGTCGGCGGCCACCTGGTGCAGGGGCACATCGACGGGGTCGGCGCGGTGATCGGAGTGGAGACCGATGACAACGCCCGCTGGGTGAAGGTCCGCGTTCCCCTCGAGGTGCTGGAGTACTGCGTCCTCAAGGGCTCGATCGCCATCGACGGCACCAGCCTGACGATTGCCTCGATCGAGGACGACGTGGTCGGGGTGAGCCTGATCCCGCACACGCTGGAGTCAACCATCGCCGGCTCATACGCGCCCGGCACCATCGTCAACCTGGAGGCCGACTTGCTGGCCAAATACGTCGCTCGCTACCTCGCCGACGGGCGGGGCACAACCATGGGACCGACCGGGGCGGTTGACGCCGGCGGCGGTCACCCCCAAACGGAGAAACACTGAAATGCCGCTGATCACCATCGAAGAGGCCATCGAGGACTTCAAAGCGGGGAAGTTCCTGATCGTGGTCGACGACGAGGATCGTGAGAACGAAGGCGACCTCGCCATCGCCGCCGACTTCATATCCGCCGAGAGCATCAACTTCATGGCCACCCACGGACGGGGGTTGATCTGCACCCCGATGGAGGCGACACGCCTTGATGAGCTCGGGATCGAGCCGATGGTGGGCCGCAACACGGCGCCTCTGGGAACCGCGTTCACGGTCTCCGTTGAAGCCCGTCATCGCACCACCACCGGCATCAGCGCCGAGGACCGCGCCAACACCGTGAAGGCCCTGGTGGACCCCGCCAGTAAGCCCAGTGACTTCGCCAAGCCCGGCCACACCTTTCCGCTGCGAGCCCGCGAGGGCGGGGTGCTGGTGCGGGCGGGCCAGACCGAGGCGGCGGTTGACCTGGCCCGGATGGCGGGCCTCAGTCCCGCCGGCGTCATCTGCGAGATCATGAGCGAGGACGGCACCATGGCCCGGATGCCCGACCTGCAGAAGGTCTCCGAGAAGCACGGCATCGGGATCGTGACCATCAAGGACCTGATCGCCTACCGGCGACGCTGGGAGAAGCTGGTGGAGCTGCGTGCCGAGGCCAAGCTGCCCACCGAGTTCGGGCTCTTCACGATCAAGGGCTACGAGGACAGCGTCAGTGGCGAGACCCACGTGGCGCTGGTAATGGGGGAGATCCGACCCGACGAGCCGGTCCTCCTGCGGGCCCACTCCGAGTGCCTCACCGGCGACGCCTTCCACAGCCTGCGGTGCGACTGCGAGCAACAGCTCCACCGCGCCATGGAGATGATCGCCGCCGAGGGCGCGGGCGTGGTCCTCTACCTGCGCCAGGAGGGCAGGGGCATCGGCCTGGTCAACAAGCTGCGCGCCTACCAGCTGCAGGACCAGGGGATGGACACCGTGGAGGCAAACGAGGCGCTCGGGCTCCCGGTTGACAAGCGCGACTACGGGATCGGCGCCCAGATCCTTGCGGACATCGGCGTTCAGAAGATCCGCCTGATCAGCAACAGCCCTCGCAAGTACTACGGGATCGAGTCCTTCGGGCTCGAGATCGTGGAGCGGATCCCGCTGGTCATCCCCCCCAACGAGCACAACCTTCGCTACCTGCGAACGAAATCGGACAAGCTCGGCCACATAATGCATGACTGATATGGACGTGAAGACCGGAAAGTTGCGCGCCGATGGCCGGGCGTTCGCGTTGGTCGTGGCCCGCTTCAACGACTTCGTCACCAGCAAACTGCTCGAGGGTGCGGTCGACACCCTGGTCCGCCTGGGCGCCGCCGAGGCGGACATCACGGTGGCCTGGGTGCCGGGGGCTCTCGAGATCCCGGTGACCGCGACCGCGCTGGCGCGCAGCGGCAGGTTCGCGGCGGTGATCTGTCTCGGCACCGTGGTCAAGGGCGAGACGCCTCACTTCGACTACGTCGCCGGTCAGTGCGCCCAGGGCATCGCCGCGGCCTCCCGCGAGACGGGTGTGCCGGTGATCATGGGTGTCCTCACGACGCTGACGATGGAGCAGGCGATCGACCGTGCCGGGGGCAAGATGGGCAACAAGGGAGCCGCCGCCGCCGAGGCCGCCGTCGAGATGGCCGACCTGCTGGGGCAGCTGGGCTAAGCGCGGATCTGCCGACCCGGGCCGATCAGCCGGCCCAATGGCCGGTCGCGAACCTCGTCAGGAGCCCCAGCATCAACACCCCGGAGGTCACAGCGACACCGCGCTCGAGCCACGGCCGCGACCGCAACAGCAGCGCGGCGGCGATGAACATCGGGAACAGGATGGTGGTGTAGCGCCCGGTCGAGACCAGGGTCGAGCTGGTGACGCAGGCGAGCACCCCAAGGGCCAGGAAGACGGTGTACGAACGGCGAATGCGGCCGTAGCTGTACGCCGTCAGGACCACCAGCAGGACCAGCGCGCCGAGGTCGACCACGCCGATGAAGCGGAAGCGGGAGAGCGTGCCGGCGGCATCGAGGATCGAGACCCAGGGCATGGCCAGGTGGCGGTCCCAGTACTTCTGAGAGGTCAGGACCCGCGTCCAGTCCCCGACCAGCAGCTGCACGTAAAACAGCCAGCCGGCGAGCACCACGGCCCAGGGGAGCGCCAGCCAGGCGACGTCAGCCCGGACCCGGCGCCACGACCAGTCGCGCTGGTCCAGGTATTCCCAGAGCAGGGCGGCTACCAGGATCACGGCATAGAACTTGGTCATCACCGCGGCCGCCGCCAGGATCCCGGCCAGCCACCAGCGTCCGGTAATGGCCGCCCAGAAGCTCCAGGCCCCGAGGCCGAGCAGCAGCCCCTCGGTGTACCCGGCGCCCAGGAACAGCGACGACGGGTACACCAGGATCAGCACCACCGTGGCCAGCGCCAGGCCCTCGCCATGGTCGTGCTGTACGACGCGGAAAATGCCGATGATGGCGGTGAAAAGGACCACTGTGCTGATCGCCAGCGCCACCAGGCCCTGGTCGAGTCCCGTCGGCCCGGAGATCGCGGCGATCAGCCCGGGGAAAAGCGGCGGCCAGACGATGGCGTCGTAGACCCGCCCGTTGGTGTGCACAGGGCTGAGCGGCGCGTATCCTACCCGGGCGATCCAGGTGAACCAGTTGGCATCCCACTGCTGCCAGGGCCCGGTGATCGCGCCAATTCCATGCCCGGCCAGCTCACTGCCGGTCCGGCCGCCGTACGCCGCCAGCGTGGCCACCGCCAGGGTGACGAACCGGAACACGGCCACGCACACCAGGGCGGAGCGGAGAGCGGGGCGCCCGGCCCCCGGCTGGGCGAAGCCGGCGTCAGCCGGTTGGGCCAGGGGTCAGCCCGCGGAGCGGGCGGCGGTGCGCAGGCAGCGAGTGCAGACGCGTGTCTTCACGCGCTTGCCGCCGATGCTGATCGTGGCGACCTGGAGATTGGGGAGAAAACGGCGCTTGGTCCTTACCTTGGAGTGGCTGACGTTGTTGCCGCTCACCGGACCTTTGCCGCAGACTGCGCACTGCTGTGACAAAGCTCTGCTACCTTTCGCGAATTCGCGTAACCTTTGAGATCGGTGGGGATTCTAACATGCGCTGGTACGGGTCCCGATCTCATTCGGCTGCCCACGATCCCCACTTTCAGCAGGAGCTCTGAAGCCACTTGAATCGCATCATGCAACAACAGGACCTGGGCCGGATCGAGGTCTCCAACCAGGTCATCGCCTCGATCGCCGGCCATGCCGCCAACGGCTGCTACGGCGTGGTGGCGATGGCGGCGCGGGGCCTTCGCGACGGGATCGCCGAGCGGCTGCAGCGCGAGAACCTGCACCGTGGCGTAGAGGTCCGGGTCCTGGAGGACGGCATCGATATCGGCCTCTTCGTGGTAGTCGAGTACGGGGTTCGCATAACCGAGGTGGCCCACAGCCTCCAGGACGCGGTCCGGTACGAGGTCGAGAAGGCGCTGGCGATCAAGGTCCTGAACGTGAACGTGAGCGTCCAGGGCATCCACCTCGAGGCGAGATCGTGAGCTCGCCCGCGCCGGCCGGCGACACCCGCACCGCCATCACGCGCTGCGACGGTGTGCTGTTCAGGCGGTCGCTGATGGGTTCGCTGATCTGGCTCACCGCCAACCGCGACAAGGTCAACCAGCTGAACGTGTTCCCGGTGCCCGACGGCGACACCGGCACCAACATGCTGCTGACCCTGGAGTCGGCCATCGAGGAGATGGGTCCGGACGAGAACAGCGACCTGTCACAGGTCGCCGCCACGGTCGCGCACGGGGCCCTGATGGGCGCTCGAGGCAACTCCGGGGTGATCCTCTCGCAGGTGCTGCGCGGCTTCAGCCAGGGAGTTGGCAGCCACGCCTCGGTCGACTGCAAGCAGCTGGCGCATGCCTTCGAGGAGGCCACCGCGGTTGCCTATAAGGGCGTAACCAAGCCCACCGAGGGGACCATCCTCACGGTCGCGCGGAAGGTCTCGGAGGCGGCGGTAGTCAAGGCCCAGGACACCGAGGACATCGCCGACCTGATCCAGTCGGTGGTCTCGGCGGCGCAGCGGGCGGTGGACGACACGCCCTCCCAGCTCGCCGTCCTCCGCGAGGCGGGCGTGGTCGATGCCGGTGGCTACGGGTTGATGGTGATCCTCGAGGGCTTCCTCAAGACGGTCAAGGGACAGGAGATCCCGACCACCTCCAGGGCGTCCCGCGCGCCGGCGGCCCCCAAGGAAACGGCCAAGGTCGGTGCCCACGCGCTGGAGACGCCGGAGGAGGGCTGGGGCTTCTGCACCGAGTTCCTCATTGAGCGGCCGGCCAAGGCCTTCGACGTCGTTCGCGCCGAGCTGACGCCGATGGGCAACTCCGCGGTGATCGTTGGCGACGACCAGCTGGTCCGGGTGCACATCCACACCCTGGACCCGGGCGGGCTGATCGCCCACGCCACCTCCTACGGCCCGCTGCAGAAGCTCAAGGTCGAGGACATGACCCGCCAGCACCACGACATCCTGGCCCAGGAGCCCCCCGACGCAGACCAGGTGCCGGGGCCCGCCGCGGCGATCAACGGGCACAGCGCCACTGGCCAGGTGGGGGTGGTGGCGGTCGCTGCCGGCGAGGGCTTCCGCCGGATTTTCGAGGAGCTTGGCGCCGGCGTGGTGGAGGGCGGGCAGACGATGAACCCGTCGACCGAGGACCTGCTCGAGGCCGTCACCGCCAGCAGCGCCGACGAGGTCATCATCCTGCCCAACAACAAGAACGTGATCATGACCGCGCAGCAGGTCTCGAGCCTTTCCGACAAGGCGATCAAGGTGGTCGCCAGCAGGACCGTGCCGGAAGGCATCAGCGCCCTGCTCAACCTCGACCCTGCCGCCGGCCTGGAGCAAAACAGCGCTGCGATGGCATCGGCGCTCAAGGGGGTGCAGACGATTGAGGTGACCCACGCGGTTCGCAGCACCTCCGTCAACGGGCTGAAGATCCGCAACGGCGACATGATCGCGCTGGTCAACGGCAAGATCACCCGCGCCGGCAAGGACGCCCGCGAGGTCATGGACGGCGCCCTCGAGGGGCTGAAAATCGATGCCTTCGAGCTGCTGACGATCTACGCCGGAGCCGAGGTCCCCGACACCGAGGCCGAGGAGGTGGTGGGCCACGTTCGGGAGCAGTTCCCCAAGCTGGAAGTGCAGCTGCAGCGCGGCGAGCAGGAGCACTACCCGTACATCCTCTCGCTCGAATGACACGCATCGTCGTCGATTCCACCTGTGATCTCCCCGAGTCCCGGATGCGCGAGCTCGGCATCGAGATGGTGCCGCTGCAGGTGCATTTCGGGGACGAGGCCTTCCGCGACAAGATCGACCTCGACGAGGACGCCTTCTTCAAGCGCCTGGAGAAGGCCACCCAGCTCCCCACCACGTCGCAGCCCTCGCCCGGCGACTTCGAAGAGGTCTACGGCCGGATACCGGAGGGCGAGCCCATCGTCAGCATCCACATCGCCCACCAGCTGTCGGGCACGATCCAGTCCGCCAAGCTTGCCGCCGACGCTATGCCGGGCCGGGAGATTCACATCATCGACAGCGGCAACACCACATGGGCAGCCGGGCTGCTGGCGCTCGAGGCCGCCGAGGCGGTGCAGGCGGGGAAGGATCTGAATGAGGTGATCACGCACGTCGAGGGCCTGGTCCCTCGGGTGCGGCTGCTGGCCGTGCTCGACACCCTCAAGTACGTCGTCATGGGCGGCCGGGTCAGCCGCGTCCAGGGTGCGATCGGCGGCCTGCTGCGGGTGAAGCCGATGCTGCTGCTGGTCGACGGTGTCATCGAGCGAATGCCGCCGGCGCGGACCTGGGGTCAGGCCGGCCAGAAGATAGTCCAGGACATCGAGGCCCACGGAGGCGCGGATCGTATCGCCGTTATCCACGCCAAGGCTCCCGAGGCGGGCCAGACCATGAAGAAGACGCTGGAGGACAGCCTCGGCGTCGACGGGATCCTGGAGGGAACCATCGGGCCCGTCATCGGCACGCACTCGGGGCCGGGTGCTGTCGGCGTCGCCTACATCGCCAAGCAGGCGGGCTAGCCTGGCTCTTCCCCCCGAGGCCCCGGTGACCGCGCTTGCCGGGGTCACGCCTGCGTACGCCAAGAAGCTCGAGCGGCTCGGGATCCTGACCGTCGGGGACCTGCTCCAGCACTATCCCCGCCGCCACGAGGATTTCTCCCGCACGGTGCCGGTGATCTTCCTGGCCGATGGCGCCAAGCAAACCGTCAAGGTGCAGGTCGAGCAGGTGCGGCGGCGTCCGGGCGGCCGGGGGAGGCTGGCGACAGAGGCTTTTCTCAGCGATGACAGCGGACGGATGAAGGCGATCTGGTTCAACCAGCCCTACATGGCCCAGACCCTCCACGTCGGCGACGAGGTCGTGCTCTCGGGAAAGGTCCAGAAGGACCGCCGGGGTGGTGGCCTGGCGATGATGAACCCCGCGTTTGAACGCGGCACCACCGGCGGCCTCCACACCGGGCGCCTGGTGCCCCTCTACCCCGAGACCTATGGCCTGACCTCCAAGTGGATTCGCGCCCGGATCGACGCCGCCATGGACAGCGCCGATCAGATGCGCGATGAGGTGCCCGCCGACGTCGAGCGAAGCCAGGCCCTGCCCTCCCTGCCCAGGGCCATCCGCCAGGTCCACTACCCGAACGACGAGGAGGAGCTCAACCAGGCGCGCAAGCGAATCGCCTTCCGGCAGCTGCTGCTGATGCAGATCGCGGTGCTGATCAGCCGCGAGCAGCGCGAGCACCAGGTGGCCCCGAAGATCGCCTACGACGTCGAGCGCGCTCGCGCCATCCGCGATGCCCTGCCTTTCGACCTGACCGACGCCCAGCGCAAGGCCGCCCACTTCATCTTCAAAGACATGGCGGAGCCGCGGCCGATGGCTCGACTCCTCCAGGGCGATGTCGGCAGCGGCAAGACGGCGGTGGCGGCGATGGCCGCCGCGATGGCGTCGCGAGCGGGCTACCAGACGCTCCTGATGGCGCCCACCGAGATCCTGGCCCAGCAGCACGCTCGGACGCTGCGCCCGTACCTGGAGCCCCTGCAGATGCGCATGGACCTGCTGGTTGGCTCGACCACGGCCGCCAACCGGCGACGGATCCTGGACGAGCTCAGCCAGGGCGACCTCGACCTCCTGGTCGGAACCCACGCGCTGATCGAGCCAACCGTCGTGCCAAGAAGCCTGGGGTTGGTCGTCAGCGATGAGCAGCACCGTTTCGGCGTCGGCCAGCGGGAGGCCCTGGCGCAGAGATCGGGCACCTTCCCCCACGTGCTCTCGATGACGGCGACGCCAATACCGCGGACCCTCCAGCTCACCCTATACGGCGACCTCACCGTCTCGGTGCTCGACCAGATGCCGCCGGGACGGCAGGTGGTCGAGACCAGGATGGTTCCCGCGGCCCAGCGGCAGGAGGCTTACGACTTCGTTCGCGGCCAGGTCGCCGGCGGGCGTCAGGTCTTCGTCATATGCCCGCTGGTCGAGGATTCCGACCTGATCCAGGCGCGCTCCGCCACCAGCGAGCACGAACGCCTGCAGAAGGAGGTGTTTCCGGAGATGCGGCTTGCCCTCCTCCACGGCCGCATGAAGCCGGCCGAGAAGGATGGCGTGATGGAGGCGTTCAAAGCCGGCGAGTTCCAGATCCTCGTCAGCACCTCGGTGGTGGAGGTCGGGGTCGATGTGCCCAACGCCACCGTGATGATGATCGAAGGCGCGGAACGCTTCGGCCTGGCCCAGCTGCACCAGTTCCGCGGGCGCGTGGGCAGGGGAGAGCACAAGGCCTTCTGCCTGTTGCTCTCGGACGCGGAGGGAGCAGACTCGGCGGACTCCAATCGGCGGCTTGACGCGATGGTCCGGTACTCGAGCGGTTTTGACCTCGCCGAGGAGGACCTCAAGATCCGGGGCCCGGGCGACCTCATCGGCGCGACCGGGGCCCAGCACGGCCACGACGCCGGCCTCCTGGTCGCGGGCCTGCTCGACGTCCGGCTGATCGCAGCCGCGCGCGAAGAGGCCGAACGCCTGGTCCGCCAGGGCCTCGACCCCGCCATGGTACGGGCGGCACAGGGTTTCCACATCGCCGGTTCTCTGAGCTAGAGCACCCGATGCCCTTCCAGGTCATAGCCGGAACCGCGCGGGGCCGCCGTCTCAAATCACCGCCAGACGGGGTGCGCCCGACCGCCGCGATCCTGCGGCGCTCGCTGTTTGACATCATCGGTCCCGACGTCATCGAGGCCCGGGTCCTGGACCTCTACGCCGGCGCCGGCAGCCTGGGGGTGGAGGCGCTCAGCCGCGGAGCCGCGGGGGCCGATTTCGTCGATCGCGACCGGCGCTGCGTCGCCGTCATCCGGGCCAACCTGGGGCTGCTCGGCGATACCGAGGGCGCGGCGTCCAGTAGGGTAGACTGCGCTCCGGTCGAGTCCTGGCTGCGTCGCAACCGGCGGCGCCTGTCAGGCTATGACCTTCTCATCCTCGACCCGCCATATGGAGAGCCTGGATTGGAGAAAGTACTTTCGCAGCTGGCCCGCCCCGGCACGCTCAAGCCAGACGCCCTGGTGGTCGTCGAAGAGCGCGCCGATCGCGAGCTGGACACTCCCGAGGGGATGAGGATCGTGCGGCGGGTGGAGCACGGGGACTCGGCTCTGACCATGATGAGGCCGGCGCCTTGAGGATCGCCGTCTACCCCGGGAGCTTCGATCCCTTCACCCTGGGGCACCTCGACATCCTGGAGCGCGCCACCGGGATCTTCGACAAGGTCATCGTGGCGGTGCTCGAGAATCCCAACAAGTCGCCGCTCTTCAGCGTCGAAGAGCGCATCGAGATGATCGGCGAGAGCGTCGCCCAAAACGGCAACGTGGAGGTCGACTCATTCGACGGCCTGACCGTCGACTATGCCAAGAAGGTGGGGGCCGGCTCGCTGGTCAGGGGCCTGCGCGCCACCAGCGATTTCGAGAGTGAGTTCCAGATGGCGCTGTTCAACCGCAAGCTGGCGCCGGAGGTGACCACCGTTTTCCTGATGACCAGCTTCGCCAACGTGTTCCTGAGCTCCTCGCTGATAAAGGAGGTCGCTCGACACGGCGGCAACGTCGATTTCGCGGTCCCCGAATCGGTGGCAAAAAGGCTTGCGCGACTAGCAGAGAATAGAGGGCAATGAGCGACGAAGAGATCGAAGAGCCGATAGCTCCCGAACGCGACCACCGCAGCATCATCGAGTTGATCGACCACCTGGAGTACCTGGTGCACAGGGCGCAGCGGGTGCCCTTCACCCACAACGTGATGATCGACGAGGACGAGATCCTCGACCTCCTCGACCAGATCCACGTCAACATGCCCGAGGAGATCAAGCAGTCCCGCACCGTGCTGGCGGAGCAGGAGCGGCTGCTCAGCGAGGCCCAGCAGGAGTCGGCGCGGATCACCCAGACCGCGGCCCAAAAGGCCGAGAGCATGGTCAAGACCCACGAGCTGGCGCGCAAGGCCGAGGTGCAGGGCCAGGCGATCGTCCGCGAGGCGCAACAGCGCGCCGAGGACCAGAAGCGCGCCGCCGACGACTACGCCGCCGACGTGATGCAGCAGCTCGAATCGCACCTGGTGCGCACGGTGGCGACCGTTCGCAAGGCGCAGGAGACGCTGAAGAAGCCCGAGCCCGCTCCCGCCGGCGACGACGGCGCCGCCACCCGCTCCCGGCGCTGACCTCGAAGTTCGCCTCCGCGCCGGCCGCCGAGAGGCCGTCCGGTATAATCCGCCGGTCATGGCGGTCCCCAAGGAACGTACGTCGAAGTCCAACAAGCGCAGCCGGCGCGGGCATCTCGCCCTGCAGCGGCCGACGCTTGCCACCTGCAGCCAGTGCAAGAAGCTCAAGCGGCCGCATACCATCTGCCCCAACTGTGGCTACTACGACGGCCGCGAGGTCCTCGAGACCGAGTAGACCGCGCCGCGGGGCCAACCGCCCCGTGATGTTCCCGTCGACATGAGCCTGGCCCTGATATTTCCTGGCCAGGGGGCGCAGACGCCAGCCATGGGTGCCGGTGTCCTCGACGCGGGGTCTCCGGGGAACGCCATGGCGCGAGAGGCGTCGGAGCTGGTCGGACTGGACCTGGTCCGGCTGGCATGCGATGCCGACGCGGAAGAGATCCGGCCGACCGAGGTGGCGCAGCCGCTGCTGCTGCTGCTGTCGGCGGCGCTTTTGGAGACCCTGCCGGTAGAGACCCGCGCCCAGGTGACATCGGTGGCGGGCCATTCGCTGGGCGAGTACACGGCGCTGGTGGCGGCGGGCTCGCTCGATTGGCGCGATGCCTTGCAGCTGGTCAGAGAGCGCGGGCTGGCGATGGCGGAGGCCGCCCGGGGGCCGGGACAGGGCATGAGCGCGGTGCTGGGCGCGGATGAGGAGGCGGTCGCGGAAGCGCTGGCAGGCGCCGGCGACGGGGTCGCGGTGGTGGCCAACATCAACGCCCCCGGCCAGGTCGTGATCTCGGGTCATCTCGCGGCCCTCGAGGAGGCGGGGGAACGGCTCAAGGCAGCCGGGGCGCGCCGGGTAATGCCGCTCGAGGTCGCCGGCGCCTTTCACTCGCCGTTGATGGCTGACGCCGCCCTGCGCCTGGCCGCCGCAATCGACGCGGCGCCCCTCCGCACCGGCATCCCCCAGGCTTTCAACGTGGACGGTGCGGTCCGCACCGAGCCCGCCGACATCGCCGCTGCTCTACGGCTGCAGCTGACATCGCCGGTGCGCTGGACCGCCTGCGTGCGGACCCTAGTGGACCTGGGGGTAGACCAGTTCCTGGAGCTTGGTCCGGGCACCACTCTCAGCGCCATGGGCAAGCGCATCAACCCCGACGTCAGCTGGACCGCCGCCGCCACGCCCCAGGCGTTGGCAGCTGTGGAAGTCTGATGGATCTGAGCCTCGAGGGACGGGTGGCCCTGGTCACCGGCGCCAGCCGCGGCATCGGCCGGGCGGTGGCGCGGGAGCTGGGCTCGATGGGGGCGGCGGTGGCGGTCAACTACGCCTCGCGGGCGGAGGACGCCGCCGCGGTTGTGGATGAGATCACCGCCGCCGGCGGGAGGGCGGAGGCCTTCGCCGGCGACGTCTCCAACGCCGAGGTCGCGGCGGAGCTGGTGACCCAGGTCGGGGATCGGCTCGGGGGGCTCGACGTCCTCGTCAACAACGCCGGCATCGCGCGCGACAACCTGGTCCTGCGGATGAAGGACTCGGAGTGGAGCGAGGTGATCGCCGTCGATCTGACCGGCGCCTTTCACTGCTCGCGAGCGGCGCTGCGGCCGATGCTGAGGGCCCACTGGGGCCGGATCGTGAACATCGCCTCCGTGGCCGGCACTTCGGGTAACGCCGGGCAGGCCAATTACAGCGCCGCCAAGGCAGGCCTGATCGGGCTGACCAAAGCGTTGTCCCGCGAGGTGGGGTCGCGGACGATCACTGTCAACGCCGTTGCTCCCGGCTTCATCGAGACCGAGATGACGTCTGCGCTGCCCGCCGAGATCTTTGAGCAGGTCAAGGCGAGGGCATCGCTAGGACGGGTCGGCTCGGTGGAGGAGGTGGCCGCCGCGGTCGCCTTCCTGGCCAGTCCCGCGGCCTCCTACGTCACTGGGCAGGTCCTGATCGTCGACGGTGGCCTGACCGCCTAGCCCCCGCCTCGCCGGGTCCGCGGATGACGGCCTCGACCGACGTTGCCGACGTTTCCTGGCTTTTCCCTTACAATGCCCACCTATGAGTGAGACCGTCACCTACGACAAGTTCAAGGGCATCATTGCGGACCAGCTCGGCGTCGAGGCCGAACAGGTAACGCCCGAGGCGTCGTTCGTTGACGACCTCAACGCCGACTCCCTCGACCTGGTGGAGCTGATCATGGCCTTCGAGGAGGAGTACGGCATGGAGATCTCCGACGAGGATGCCGAGAAGATCGGCACCGTCGGCCAGGCCTGGGATTACGTGCAGGAGAAGCTAGGGATCACCTCCTGATGCCCGGCCGCACCAGCGGCCTGGCGTCCCTGGAGCGGAAGCTTCGACTCAAGTTCCTCGACCAGCAGCTGCTGCTGCAGGCCCTGACCCATCGGTCCTATGCCCACGAGCACGCCGCCGAGGGCGCCCGGGACAACGAGCGGCTGGAGTTCCTCGGCGATGCTGTGCTCGAGCTGATTGCCGCCGACGTCCTCTATCGGCGGGACCCTGATGCCGGGGAGGGGTCGTTGACGCTGGACCGAGCCGCGGTGGTCAGCACCGGGGCGCTGGCGGCGGCGGCGCGCCGGATCGAACTGGGACGCTTCCTGCTGGTTGGCCGGGGAGTAGAGAAAACGGGCGGCCGCGACCTCGACAGCCTGCTCGCCAACGCTCTCGAGGCGCTGATCGGGGCGATCTACCTGGATCTCGGTTACGAGACCGCCGCGCGCGTGTTCGACCGCCTCGGCGGAACGCCGGCGGAGGGCGCCATCAACCACAAGGGCCGCCTCCAGGAGATGACCCAGGCGGACGCCTCCGGGGTCCCGGTCTACCACGTGGTCGAGTCGACGGGGCCGGCTCACCGCCGTCACTACCGCGTCGAGGTCCGCCTCGCGGGGGTCAGGCTGGGCGAGGGGGAGGGGTCGACCAGGCGCGGCGCCGAGCAGGCCGCTGCCAAGGAGGCGATCGGGAATTTCGAGGCCTCCCGCACGGGGATCGCCGACGGCGGCTGACTACAACATGTGGTGTCGCGCCAAATAGGCGAGCCCACTATGTTGACCCCCAGGTGCGAACGATGTTTAATCGCGGCGATGGTCTTCGACCTTTGAGCCGCGTGGGTAGCGGCGCGGCCCTGGAGCTCGATCTGTGCATCTGAAGTCGGTCCAGATCCAGGGCTTCAAGACCTTCGCCAAGAAGACCGAGCTCCTCTTCGAGCCCGGCATCACGGCTGTGGTGGGCCCCAATGGCTCGGGCAAGAGCAACCTGGTCGACGCCATCCGCTGGGTCCTCGGCGAGCGCAGCGCTCGCGAGCTTCGTGGTACCAGGATGGAGGAGATCGTCTACTCCGGCGGCTCCCGGCGTGCCGCATCGGGAATGGCCGAAGTCAAGCTGCTGATCGACAACAGCGACGGCCGGCTGCCCGTCCCCTTCGCCGAGGTGGAGGTTATCCGGCGAGGCTACCGCTCCGGCGAGAGCGACTACTGGATGAACGGCTCACGCTGCCGCCTGCGCGACATCGAGGAGATGTTCGCCAGTACCGGCCTGACCCAGCAGGGGTATGCCGTGGTGGCCCAGGACGACGTCGACCACATCATCCAGACCACCGCCTCCGATCGGCGGGCTCTGATCGAAGAGGCCGCCGGGGTGCGCGGGCTGCGATCCAAGCGCCAGGAGGCGATCGCCAAGCTCAAAGACGCCGACGTCAGCATCCTCCGCCTGGGCGACATCGCGTCCGAGCTCGGGCCCCGGGTCGAGGAGCTCCGGCGCCAGGCGGAGGCGGCCCGCGAGCACGAGGAGTTGACCGCCCGGCTGGCGACCCTGCGCGGGAGCCTGCTCCAGGGGGAGTGGCGGCAGGCCCGGCTGGCGGTGAAGAAGGCGACCGCCCGCCTCGAATCTATGGCGGCGGCAGTGGCTGCCGCCGAGGCCGACGCCCTGGGGTTCGCGACCATCTACGAGGCCGAGAAGGAGAAGCTGGCGCGCGCCCACGACGCCAGGCTCGAGAGCGAGCGCCGTCTCGGCGGTCTGCGGTTGGCGGCGACGCACGCGGCGTCGAAGGCGGAGCTGGTGGCGGAGCGACTCTTGACGGCCCGGACCGCGGCTTCTCAGGCAGAGGCCGCCGAAACCGAGGCCGCGGCGCGTTTGGAAGCGCTGGGAGCGGAGCTGGCCGCGGCTGAGGCCGACGTCGCGGCGCTCGCGGACTTACCGGCCGGGGCCGTACCCGGACAGGCCAGCGCCGCAGGCCCGGACGCCGTGACGGCGGCCGTGGAACGACACTCGGCGCTCCAAGGCGACCTCAACGACCTGACCGAAGCGCACCAGCGAGCGGCCGCCCAGGTCCAGCGTCTCGAGGAGAGGGTGTCGCTGCTGCGCCGGCTGGCCCAAGACGGCGACATCCCGGCGCTGTCAGCGCGGCGGCTGGTGCAGCTGCTCGAGATCGGGGCGGTTCGCGAAGCCGCTACCAGCGCGGGGATTGCCGCGGCGACCTTGACGGAGTGGGCGGAGCAGGGGCGCGTCGAGCAGGCGGCGCTGGCAGCCGCGGGGGCTGCGGCGGAAGCCGAGCTGGACGCCGCCAGGACCGGCGCCGAGCAAGCCTGGGGCCGCCTCGAGGCGGGCCGCCAAGCCGCCGGCGCCGCCGCGGCCGACCTTGACGCGGCGCGGCGGGCGCAGATGGAGGCGGTCGCCGAGTCCAGGGCAATCCAGGGACGGGCCACCGCCGTAAGAGAGCGGGCGACGCGCGCCCGGACCATGCTCGATCGCCAGCGAGAGGAGGCCGAGCGAGCCAGGGCGCTACTGATCACAGCCAGGGAGTCAGCGGCACGGCTGGAGGCTGAATCGACGAGCGCCAACGACGAGGCCGCCGCGACCGCCGCCGCCCTGGAGGCCGCCCCGATCGCCGCCGAGGCGGTCGAGGTCGAGGCGCTCACCCGAGCCCTGGTCGATATGGAGAAGGGCCACCTGGAGCGCCAGGTGGTGCTGGCGCATCAGCGCGAGGCGCAGTCCAACGCCGTCGCGCAGCTGGAGGTCGACAACCAGGCGCTGGCCGAGCTTACCGAGCGCATGGGCGGCGCCAGCGACGAGCTCGAGGGGGTCGAAGTCGACTGGGAGAAGACCCAGCGCGAGATCAACCGCCTCGACCGCCAGCTGACCCAGATGGGCCCGGTCAATGAGCTCGCCATCAGCGAGTACGACCGGGACGGCGCGCGCCTGACTGCGATCAGCGGCCAGCTGGAGGACCTGACCCGGGCCCGCGAGGGACTCGAGCGGATCGCGGCCGAGCTCGGAGCGGAGATCGACAGGCGCTTCGAAGCGGTATTCGGTGCCGTCGCCTTCAACTTCCAGGACACCTTCGCGTCGCTCTTCGTCGGCGGCAAGGCGACCCTCAAGCTGGATGACCCGGAGTCGCCCGAGCCCGGCGTCGAGATCCTGGCCCAACCCGCGGGGAAGCGGATGCGAAACATCAAGCTGCTCTCCGGCGGGGAGCGCGCCCTGACCGCGCTGGCGTTCATCCTCGCCCTCGAGAAGGTGACACCCAGCCCGTTCTACATCTTCGACGAGGTCGACGCCCCCCTTGACGACGCCAACATCGGCCGCTTCACGGCCCTGCTCGAGTCGATGGCGGCGGACAACCAGTTCATTCTGATCACCCACAACCACGCCACCATGACCGTGGCCCAGGCGCTCTACGGAGTCACGCTCGAGGATTCCGGAGTCTCCCGGGTGGTGTCGGTCCGGCTCCGGGCCGGGGAGGTGATCGCGATCACGGGCACGGCCTGACGGGTCGGGCCGGCCGTCCGGTAGCCTCAACAACTGAATGACAGAGACCAGGCGACCAGGGCTGTTTGGCAGGCTGCGCGACCGGATTGCCTCAAGCACAATCGGGTTCCGGCAGCAGCTCACCGGGTTGGCCGCCTACGGCGCCATCGACGACGGGTTCTGGGACGAGCTGGAGCAGACCCTGATGAGCGCGGATCTCGGCCCCGAGGTGGGGCTGCGCTTGGCCGCCGACATCCGGGCCGAGGCACAGCGGCTCAGGATGCGCGACTCGGCGGAGGTGGTTGGCGGCCTGCGCACCCTCCTCCTCAACCGGATGGAGTGGCGCCCACGAGGGCTGGCGGCAGCGCCCCAACCGACCGTCTACCTGGTCGTCGGAGTCAACGGCACCGGCAAGACCACCACCGTGGCCAAGCTCGCGGCGCGGCTGCAGGCAGAGGGACGGCAGGTCCTGCTGGGGGCCGCCGACACCTTTCGGGCCGGTGCCATCGAGCAGCTTCGAATCTGGGCGGATCGCCTCGGCTGTGACTTCGTCAGCAGCGAGCCCGGCTCGGACCCGGCGTCGGTGGCCTTCGCCGCGGTGCAGGCCGGTGTGGCCCGGGGCGCGGGTGCTGTGATCATCGACACGGCCGGCCGCCTGCATACACAATCGAACCTCATGGAAGAGCTGCGCAAGATCAATCGGACCATCGCCAAGGCGCTGCCCGGCGCCCCGCACGAGACGCTGCTGGTGATCGACGCGGCGATCGGACAGAACTCCATCCAGCAGGCCAGGGTGTTCAACGAGGCCCTTCCACTCACAGGCCTGGTCGTCGCCAAGATAGATGGCAGCGCCAAGGGCGGTGTTGTCCTGGGGTTGGAGGAGCAGTTCGGCGTCCCGGTCAAGCTGGTCGGCACCGGTGAGCAGGCGACCGACCTGGAGCCGTTCGATCCAGCGGCCTACGTCGAGTCGCTGTTCGGGGTGGCGGCATGACCGAGCCCGGGGACCAGGACGGCGACTGGACCGTGGTCGCGGTGGTGGACGCCCTCGCCGCCGAGGTCCTCAAGGCCGCGCTCGACACCGCGGGCATCCCGGTGGTGGCGCGCCAGGAGGCCTCCGGCCGGATCATCGGTCTAACCGTCGGCTCGATGGGAGAGGTCAGCCTGCTGGTCCCCGCGGATCGGCTGACGGAGGCCGAGGCGTTGATCGCCGATTCTCACCCCATCGACTTTCCGGAGTCCGACTGAGATGGACCCGCGTGCGGTCTTGGCATCCGTCGAGCTGCTCCTGGGAGCGGGCATGGGCGGCCTGGGGGCTTGGCAGTACATCATCTCGGCGCCACTTCCCGGGCCGTTGGGCCGCCCGGTACGTGCCGGGCAGGACCTCAAGGAATCGCCACCGCAGCGGTGGCAGGTGAGCGGCGCGGCGATGGCGCTGTTCGGGCTTGGCTTCCTACTTTTCGGCTTCGCGGTCCTGCTCGAGGGCCATCTCGACCTCGGCGCTCTGGGCGCGATCCGGGACGTGGGGCTGCTCACGTGGCTGGCCGCGCTGGTGCTGGTCTTCCTTCTACTGACGAGGTACCGTCGGGCCGGCTGAAGCGCACTCTCACCCGTATACTGTCAAGTAGTGACACTTGACATTGAGCGGCGGAGGCGCCTCTTGGCCCTCGCGGACGCGTACTCCCAACTCCTGACAGAGCACCAGCGCGAGGTGCTCCGCCTCCACCTGGAGCGTGACTGGTCCTACGCGGAGATCGCCGAGGCGCAGGGGGTGAGCCGCACAGCGGTGTACGACATGGTGCATCGCTCCGAGGCCGTCTTGCGCGATTACGAGACCAAGTTGGGGCTGGTGGCGGCCTCCGAGCAGCGAGAACGAAACCGGGAGGAGATCAACTCGCGACTGGCCGAGCTCCAGGGAGAGCTATCGGATCTCAAAAAGACTGTCAAGGAGTTGACCTGACGTGTTTGAGGATCTGACCCGCCGCCTGGACGCCGCCTTCAAGGGCCTCCTCTCGCGAGGGGTGCTGACCGGGGCCGACGTGGACGCCGGCCTGCGCGAGGTGCGTCTGGCGATGCTCGAGGCCGACGTCAACTTCAAGGTCGCCCGCGATTTCATCGCCGATGTCCGAGCCGAGGCCGTCGGCGAAGCCGTCCTCAAGTCGGTCACCCCCGGCCAGCAGGTGGTCAAGATCGTCCACGACCACCTGGTCGAGCTGCTCGGCGGAGAGAACCACGGCATCGCCTACAAGGCCAAGCCACCGACGGTGATCATGACCCTCGGACTCCAGGGATCGGGCAAGACGACAACCGCCGCCAAGCTGGCGCTGCTGATCCGAAAGCAGGGACATCAACCCATGCTGGTGGGTGCCGACGTCCACCGGCCGGGAGCCAAGGACCAGCTGGAGGTCCTTGCCCGGCAGGTAGACATCGCCTATTTCACGGCCGCCGGGACGGCCGAGGAGATCGCGGTCGCGGCCCTCGACGAGGCCGAGCGGCGCGGGCTGGACGTGGTCATCATCGACACCGCGGGCCGGCTGCAGCTTGACCAGGAGATGCTCGAGGAGGTCCGCCGCATCCGCAGCCGCGTCGACGTCGACGAGAGCCTGCTGGTGGTCGACGCGATGACCGGGCAGGAGGCCGTCAACGTCGCCACCACCTTTGAGAAGGAGGTTGGTGTCGACGGCGTGGTCATGACCAAGATGGACGGCGACGCCCGCGGCGGGGCGGCGCTGTCGCTAAAGCAGACCGTGGGCAAGCCGATCCGCTACGTCGGGACCGGCGAGAAGCTCTCCGACCTCGAAGCCTTCCACCCCGACCGGATGGCTTCGCGGATGCTGGGGATGGGCGACATCGTCTCGCTGGTCGAGCGGGCGCAGGAGAACCTCGACCAGGAGGAGCAGGAGGCCGCCGCGGCCAAGCTGGCCAAAGGCCAGTTCACGCTCGAGGATTTCGTCGGCCAGCTGCGGCAGGTCAAGAAGATGGGGCCGCTGGAGAACGTGATCGGTATGCTTCCCGGCGCCGGCAGGCTGAAGGACATGGCCGGAGCGATGCCCAGCGAGAAGGACATGGCCCACCTCGAGGCGATCATCCTCTCGATGACGTCCCAGGAGCGGCGCCACCCGGAGATCATCGACGGGCGGCGCAAGCGCCGGATCGCCCGCGGCAGCGGCCGCCAGGTCCAGGAGGTCAACCAGGTCCTGAAGGGCTTCGAACAGATGCGACAGCTCATGAAACAACTACGCGGGGGCAAACTCCCCCGCATTCCCGGTCTCCCGGTGCTGCCGGGCGGCCGACAGTAGGAGGAACACTTGGCAGTAAAGATCAGGCTTCGGCGCGTGGGCGCCAAGAAGCGGCCTTTCTACCGGCTGGTGGTGGCGGACGCGCGCTCACCGCGCGACGGCCGGTTCATCGAGGCCGTGGGAACGTACGACCCGCTCCAGAACCCGGCGCTGGTAAAGGTCGACGCGGATCGCGTCAGGGAGTGGATGAGCAAGGGAGCCAAGCCGACCGACATCGCCCGGCAGCTGCTGGTAGCCGAGGGCGTCCTGGAGCACACCGGACCGAAGTTCGAGCGCGTCGAGAAGGGACCCAAGCCCTCCAAGAAGCAGGTCGCCAAGGCGCGCGCCGCCGAGACCGCGGCTGCCGAGCCCCCGGCGGCCGAGGCCCCGGCCGTCGCTGCTGACGAGCCGGCTGCCGAATCCGGGGCGGAGCCCCAGGCTGTGGCGGAGTCCTCCGCCGAGCCGGACACTGCTGGCGCGACTGAAGGCCAGGCGCTGGCGGAGGCTGCGACCGAGGCGCCGGCCGCTGCTGAGGCGCCTGCCGCGAGCGAAGAGGAAGCGCCCGCCGATGAGGAGGCGCCCGCCGATCAGGAGGCGCCGGCTGTTGCTGAGGCAGCTGCCGAGAGCGATGGGGATACGCCGGCCGCGGCTGAGGTCCCCGCCGAGGCCGAGACCGAAGTCCCGGAGACGGCTGCAGCGGAATCGACCCCAGCTGAGGCGGCCGAGGGGTCGAGCGACGCCGACGGCGACCCCGCGGCTGCGGCAGCCTCGGCCGGAACCGAAACCGAGACCAAGACCGTCGCCGAGACCGCTGAGGAGGAGTCCAAGTGAGCGTCGATTACGTCGACCTGGTCGAGTACATCGTCAAGAACATCGTTGATCATCCGGACGCCGTCGTGGTCGAGGCGGTCCAGGGCCGGGGCCGCTCCGAAACCGTTGAGATAAGGCTCGATCCCGGCGATGTGGGTCGGGTTATCGGCAAAGGCGGCCGCAATATCGAGGCGATCCGATCGCTGGTCAAGGCGTCGGCGATCAAGGAGCACCATCGAGTCAACGTCGAGGTGATCGCCGAGGACGAAGAGCGCGATGGTGGCTCTGACACCGCCGAGGTCGAGGCGGTCCCCGCCGGCGTACCATCCGAAGAGTCCTTCAGCGGGTCGGTCGAGGGCTCGCCGGAGGCAGTCGAGGGCTAGTTTGAAGCCACCCGAGCATGTCAGGATCGGCTACGTCCGGAGAGCCATCGGGCTTCGAGGCGAGGTCGAGGTGGAGCCGCTGACCGACAACTCCGGCAGGATCCGCGCCGGGCTGTCGGTGCACGCCGGGGCGGCCGTGCGCAAGGTCGAAGCCGTTCACAGCAGCGCCAACCTCCTGATCCTGAAGTTCGTCGGGGTCGACAACCGCGACGATGCCGACAGCCTCCGCGGCAGGTACCTGGAGGTGGAGACCATCGAGGTGGAGCCGCTGCCAGAGGGCTCCTACTACCACTGGCAGCTGCTCGGTCTCGAGGTCTTCGACATCGACGGCAAGCTGCTGGGCACCATCTCGGACATCATCGACAACCCCGCCAACGACGTCTACGTGGTCACCGGTGACGGCGGCCAGGTCCTGATCCCGGCCATCGTCGAGGTTGTCCTCAAGGTCGACCTGGAGGCCGGCAGAATGACCGTGAACCTCCCCGAGGAGGAGGTGGTCGGGTGATCTTCGACGTGGTCACACTCTTTCCGGATGTCTTCCCGGGGCCGCTTGGCGCTGGAGTCATCGGACGGGCGCTGGCGCGCGGCATCATCTCGGTCAACACCCACGATCTCCGGTCCTTCGCCGGCGACAGGCACCGCCAGGTCGACGACATTCCCTACGGCGGCGGACCGGGCATGGTGTTGAAGCCCGAGCCAATCTTCAAGGCGGTCCGGCAGATCCAGGAGTCAGGCGACGCACCGTGTGTCCTGCTGACGCCTCAGGGCCGGCCGCTGGACCAGGCGCTTGCAACCGAGCTCGCCACCAAGGCTCGGGTGGTGCTTGTCGCGGGACGCTACGAGGGCTTCGACGAGCGGGTTCGCACCGGGCTCGCTGATTACGAGGTCAGTGTCGGTGACTACATCCTCAGCGGCGGCGAGCTGGCCGCCATGGTGCTGATCGAGGTCGTCGCGCGCTACGTGCCTGGGGTCCTTGGGGATGAGGCGTCGGCAGCCAGTGACTCGTTTTCGGACGGGCTTCTGGAGCACCCCCAGTACACTCGTCCGGTCGACTTCGAGGGCCAGCGGGTGCCCGAGGTCCTTCTATCGGGCAACCACGAGATGATCCGCCGGTGGAGAGCGGAGATGGCCACAGAGCGAACTCGGGCACGCCGCCCCGAGCTGCTCGAACCCTCGACCCGCTCCGCTGGGACGCGCGTCGGCAACAAAGGAGAATCGAAATGAACATCATCGAAGCGGTCGAGAAGGACTATCTCAAGGCCGACACGCCAAAGCTGCGCTCCGGCGACACGGTGCGCGTGCACGTAAAGGTGGTCGAGGGGACCCGCGAGCGGATCCAGGTGTTCGAGGGCCTGGTGATCTCGATCACCAAGTCCGGACTGAAGGAGAACTTCACTGTACGCCGAGTCGCGCACGGTGTTGGCGTGGAGCGGACCTTCCTGGTGCACTCGCCGCGGATCGACAAGATCGAGGTCATCCGGCACGGCCAGGTGCGACGCGCCAAGCTCTTCTACCTGCGCGACAAGGTGGGCAAGCAGGCGCGCATCAAAGAGCAGCGCTAGCGCCAGGGGAGGCGCATGCCGCGGACCCACGCCCAACCCGCGCTTCCCATGGAGATCCCGCCGACTGACGTCTGGCTCAGGGAGCGCGCCGCCAGGCTGCACGGGCACGTTCTGGTCGCGGGCGTCGACGAGGCCGGACGCGGACCGCTGGCGGGGCCGGTGGTGGCGGCGGCAGTGCTGCTGCCGCTGGGGGTTGAGATACCCGGCATCAACGACTCCAAGCTGCTGCCGCCTGACAAACGTGAGGAGCTGGCGCTGGCGATCCGGCGGGTGGCCGTTGGCATCGGTGTCGGGGAGGCCGGCCACGAGGAGATCGACCGCGTCAACATCGCGGTCGCGGGGCGGCTTTCGATGCTGAGGGCCGTCGAAGCGCTGGAGCTGCAGCCCGACTACCTTTTGATCGACGGCTTCCCGGTGCCCGAGTGCTCGCTGCCGCAGGAGGCGTTGGTGAAGGGTGACCGGCGCAGCTGCTCGATCATGGCCGCGGGGATCATCGCCAAGACCACCCGCGACGCCCATATGAAACAGATGGCCGAGGTCTACCCGGGCTACGGCTTCGAGGTGCATTTCGGCTATTCCACGCCGGCGCACGCCGAGGCACTCACCCGGCTGGGGCCGTGCGCCATCCACCGCCGGAGCTTCTCGCCGGTGGCGGTGGCCCAAGCGATCCTTTCGGGCGAGGCGATCGAACCGGAACCGGTCGGCTGGTTTGGTGGACGCGATACCACAATAGAGTAAACTTTCCCGTGTGGACGGGAACAGGCGCGCCGAGCTCGGTCGGGCGGGGGAGGCGGCCGCCGAGGCGTTCCTGGTGGCCGCCGGGATGCGCCTGATCGAGCGCGACGTCCGGCTGCGCAACGGCCAGATCGACATCGTCATGCTGGATGGTCCCTCGCTGGTGCTGGTAGAGGTGAAGGCACGTCGCGGCGGTGACTACGGCCTGCCCCAGGAAGCGGTGACCCGGCGCAAGCTGGCCAAGCTGAAAGAGTTGGCCCAGACCTATCGGAGCCTCAACCCGAGGCTGGGTTCGGGGCTGCGGATCGATGTCGTCGCGATCGACATGGATGCGCGAGGAGCCGCGCGCGGCTGTGTGCACCTCCGGGCGGTGGGGCTTGACTGAATGCTCGCTCAGCGACGGGAATGGATTGCCCGCGCAATATCACAAAATTGTGTAATATTGGGATGTGATCGCGTCATCCCTGACCGCTTGCTTGGACGGCATCCAGGCTCGGCGTGTCGACGTCGAGGCCGACATCGCCGCGGGTTTGCCTTCGTTCAGCATCGTCGGGCTTACTGACAAAGCCGTACAGGAGGCTCGCGAACGAGTTCGCTCGGCGCTGCGTAACTCGGGCTTTGGTTTCCCCGGCCACCGTCTGACGGTTAACCTGGCGCCGGCGGAGCTCCGTAAGGAGGGCAGCGCCTTCGACCTCGCGATAGCGGTCGCCATCCTTCGTTCGATTCAGCTCCCGGGCCTGGATGGTGACAGTTCGACGGCCGGAGGCAGCGCCTTTATCGGTGAGCTCGGTCTCGATGGCAGCATCCGGCCGGTCCGGGGAGCGCTGGCCTTGGGCACACACCTCGCCGCCCGCGGTGTCCGACGCCTCTACGCGCCTACCGCCAACGCCGCCGAGGCGGCGGGCTCGGGCCTGCCGGTACACCCGGTTGGACACCTGACCGAGCTGGTGGCGCACCTTCGCGGTGAGACGCTGATCCCGGTGCAGCATGCAGCATCAGCGGCCGAGGTGGCGGCGCTGCCCGAGGTTGACCTGGCCGACATCGAGGATCAGGCGGTCCCCAAGCGGGCCCTGGAGATCGCCGCCGCCGGCGGACACCACCTGCTCTTCACCGGCCCGCCGGGCGCGGGCAAGTCGATGCTCGCGAGGGCCTTCGCGGGTCTGCTGCCGGACCTCTCCGTGGCCGACAGCAAGGAGGTGACCACCATCCACTCGATCGCCGGGGTTCTTCGAGGAGGGGGGATGATGCGGCGGCCGCCGTTGCGGTCGCCACATCATTCGGTCTCGCTTGGAGGGCTGATCGGAGGCGGCGCCTCGTTCATGCCCGGCGACCTGACGCTTGCGCACCGTGGCGTGTTGGTCCTCGACGAGCTGCCTGAGTTCCGGCGGGACTGCCTCGAGGCGCTGCGCGAGCCGCTCGAGGAGGGCAGGTTCCGGGTCAGCCGCGCCGGCGGCACCAGGGTGCTGCCGGCGGACTTCGTGCTGGTGGCCACCGCCAACCCGTGCGCCTGTGGAGTGGCCGATGCGGAGGAGTGCCGGTGTGCGCCCGACGTCCTGGCGCGATACCAGCGAAAGGTCTCCGGCCCGTTGCGAGATCGCCTCGACCTCATCGTTCAGGTCGGCGCGGTGACGCTGACCGGCGTACGCCACGGGCGGGTGCAGCCGGAGTCAGGTCCCGCCAGGGCCCGAGTTGAGGCCGCGCGTGAGCGCCAGGCGGCGAGGCAGGGCGCCGGCATCTTGAACTCGGCGGTGCCCGGCGCGGCGCTGGGCGAGGTGTGCCGGCTCGACGGCGACGCCGAGGCGTGCCTGCGGACCGTGTCACATCAGTTCGGATTGACAGGCCGCGGATTTCACGGCGTGCTTCGGGTGGCTCGCTCGATCGCCGACGTCGAAGGCCACGACCGGATCACCACCGACGACCTGCTGGAAGCATGCGCGTTCCGCCTCCGCTGAACTGGCGGCGGATCGAGCCTGCGGAGGCGGAATACCCGGCCCTATTAAAGGAGGTGAAGGCGGCGCCTGGCCTGGACGTGGCCGGGGAGCTGCGGGCCGCCGACGAGGTGGTCGCGATAGTTGGTTCGCGCTTGTCGTCGCCTTACGGCGAGGATGTCGCCTATGAGATGGCGGCGGAACTGGCATCTGCTGGTTTCGTGGTCGCCAGCGGGCTGGCCAGAGGCATCGACGCGTGCGCCCACCGCGGAGCGCTCGACGCGGGCGGCCGGACTATCGCGGTGATGGGCACCGGTCGCGACCGGGTCTACCCGCCAGAGCACTTCTACCTCGCCCGGCGGATCGCCGAGCAGGGCGCACTGGTGACCCAATTCCGGGAGGGCACGGCTCCGCTGGCGTCGAATTTTCCCAGTCGCAACCAGACCCTCAGCGGGCTCAGCCTCGGCGTGGTAGTGGTGGAGGCCAAGCGCCGCAGCGGTGCGATGCTGACCGCCGGCTCCGCCGCCGATCAGGGCCGGCTGGTGATGGCGGTCCCGGGCAGCATTTACAGCCCCACTTCGGTCGGCTGCCACGAGCTGCTTCGGGACGGTGCCCACCTGGTGAGCTCTGCCGAGGAGGTGGTCCAGGAGGTACGACGAGATCCGCTCTTCAGACTCCTTGATGTGGCGCCCAAGACGGAGCAGCCACCGGCGTACGGCGACCTTCGCGATGACCTGATGCGCGTGTTGCGCTCGCATCGGCTGAGCCTGGACCAGATCTGTGGCAGGACCCAACGACCGGCGCGAGAGGTGGCGATGGCGGCGGCCCAGCTTCGACTCGACGGGGCGATAACGTTGCGAGACGGGCTCTACAGCGCCAATCGTCACCGCTACGCGGTGCCTTCGAGGTCGGCTCCGATAGGGAATGTCGGAGGTTGACGCGGGCTTATAGTCTGCACCCATATGCCACAGGGCCAGACCGAAGCCTCCAAGCAGGAGGCGGCGGGTACCCATCAAGGGACACCGCTGATCATCGTCGAGTCCCCCTCCAAGGCGCGGACTCTGGAACGCTACCTCGGAGGGCGTTACCTGGTGCGTGCCTCGATGGGTGCGATCCGCGATCTGCCCAAGAGCGACCTGGGAATCGACGAGGCCAACGATTTCGAGCAGACCTACGTCGTCATCGCCGGCAAAGAGAAGGTGATGCGCGACCTCAAGGCCGAGGCAAAAAAGGCGTCGCAGGTAATCCTGGGGACTGACCCCGACCGCGAGGGAGAGGCAATCTCCTGGCACCTGGCCAAGGAGCTCAAGCTCCAGGATCCGCAGCGGGTGCGCTTCGAGGAGATAACCCGCTCAGGGGTGGAGAAGGCCCTCGCTGAGGCGGGACCCATCGACACCAACCTGGTAAACGCCCAGATCGCGCGGCGCGTTATCGACCGCCTGGTCGGCTACAAGGTCAGCCCCGTGCTGTGGCGCAAGGTCAAGCCGAGCATCTCCGCCGGCCGGGTGCAGTCGGTGGCGGTGCGCCTGGTCTGCGAGCGCGAGGAGGAGATCGACGCCTTCGTCGCGCGCGAGTACTGGACCATCGAGGCGGATCTGCGGCGACCCGGGCGTGAGCCGGACTTCAAAGCCCGGCTGCTCACGGCCAAGCCGTCGGAGGGCGTCGTGGAGGAGGGGACCGAGGCTTCCGACGACGCCGACGCCAGCGCGGACGGCGGCCGGCCGGAGCTCGCCGACGAAGCCAGCGCGACAGCCGTCCTGGAGCAGCTGCGTCAGGGCACATACACTGTCGCGTCGGTTGAGGTTCGCGAGCGGGCCAGTAACCCGCGCGCCCCCTACGAGACCAGCACCCTGCAGCAGGATGCGTCCAACCGCATTCGTTTCAGCCCGCGCAAGGCGATGCAGGTCGCGCAGCAGCTGTACGAGGGCGTCGACCTGGGCGCGGAGGGCCCTTCGGGTCTGATCACCTACATGCGTACCGACGACACCCGGGTAAGCAACGAGGCGGTGGGTGCGGCCCAGGGATGGATCCGCCAGAACTACAGCGAGGACTACGCCCAGGCGCGGACCTGGGGCAAAAAGAAGGGCGCCGCACCAGTGGAGGCGCAGGGCGCGCACGAGGCGATCCGCCCGACCGACGTCACCCGGACTCCGGAGTCCGTCGAGCAGTACCTGACCAACGACCAGTTCCGCCTCTACACCTTGATCTGGCGCCGGTTCATGGCCAGCCAGATGGCGCCGGCCCGCTACGAGAACACCCGGGTTGACATCACCGCGGCCGGCTACACGTTGAGGGCCAACGGGTCGATCCGGCGGTTCGACGGCTTCGAGAGGGTCTGGGAACGCGAGGTCGACGACGATCCCGGCATCCCTGAGCTGGCTGCGGGAGACCTGCTCGACCTGCTCGACCTGGCGAGCGAGCAGCATTTCACCCAACCGCCACCCCGGTACACCGAGGCATCGCTGATCAAGGAGCTGGAGGAGCGCGGCATCGGCCGTCCCAGCACCTACGCGCCGACCATCGACACCATCGAGCGGCGCGGCTACGTGCGAGCTGTCGAACGAAGGCTCCATCCGACCCCGCTGGGCAAGGCGGTGAACGCTTTCATGGTCGCCAACTTCGCCGACCTGGTGGAGTACGGCTTCACCGCCAGCATGGAGGGCGATCTCGACAAGATCGAGAACGGTACCGCCTGGGTGCCCTTCATGCGCACCTTTAACAACGACCTCGACCACTCACTGGCCAAAGCCACCGACGCCGAGCCGGTGCGGCCCACCGCCATGGCGGAACGGACCGGCGAGATCTGCCCCAAGTGCGGCGAGGGCGAGCTGGTCAAGCGTGCCGGCCGCTTCGGCGAGTTTGTCGGATGCTCGCGCTATCCGGCGTGCGACTACATCAAGGATCGCGAGGAGCGGCCTGCGGCGGTCGAGACCGGCAAGGCGTGCCCGACGTGCGGCAAACCGCTGGTCATGAGGCAAAGCCGGCGAGGCCCCTTCATCGGCTGCTCCGGATACCCCGATTGCCGCTACACCGAACAGGTGGAGGGGGGCTCGCCGGGAGCGGCGAACCGGCCCGAGCCCACGCTTCTTGACGAGGCGTGCCCGGTGTGCGGCAAGCCGATGGTCATGCGTCGCGGGCGCTTCGGCGAGTTCAAGTCTTGCAGTGACTATCCAAAGTGCAAGGGCCCGGCGCGTACAGGCACCACTTCTCGCAAGCGGACTGCTAAAAAGAGCTGATGGCGAAGCGCAAGCGGCCGGAGGCGAAGACGCCGGCGGCCAAAACCGGCACGGCCGGCCCACCTCCAAAGGAGGGCGCGCCTAAACCGTCGAAGCAGACGACGGCATCGAAGACAAACCTCGCGAAACCATCAGCCGCGGCCCCTCCGACATCCGCGGGCTCCCCGACCGCCACCCGCGGAAGCGCCAACGCAACCTCGAGGAAGAAGCCGGCAGCCAAGCTGACCCCGTTCGATCCCGAATACGAGCGCCCCATCTCGGAGCTGCCCCCGCTGGTCTTCCCGAACTCGGAACAGTACGAGTTTCGCCTCAAGGCCGAGGAGCGACGCCGCACCCGGCTGCGCAACGAGACCGTATTCGGGGTGGTGCTGGGCGTGATCGGAGTGATCGTCCTGGTCGCGGCGCACACCCCTGGATTCCTCGGGTTGGCCGCCATAGCGGTGGTCGCCATGGCCGCCTACGAACTGATGGTCTCGGGGCTGGAATAGGCCCGCTATACTCGTCCAGCCCGGGAGACCGGGTAATACACACGCCCGATATCGAAACCGATGGTGCCTCGCGACTGCCGCGGGGTTTATGACGGGCGGAGGCAACAACCAGGAGGTTCACCACAGATGCCTGCAGTCACGCTCAAGCAGCTCCTCGAAGCCGGGGTGCATTTCGGACACCAGACCAGCCGCTGGAACCCGAAGATGAAGCCGTACATCTTCACGGCTCGCAACGGCATCCACATCATCGACCTGGCGCAGACCGTCAAGCTGCTTGAAGAGACCTATCAGTGGGTCATCCAGGCCGTCGCCGACGGCGGTTCGGTGCTCTTTGTGGGCACCAAGAAGCAAGCCCAGGGGATCATCGAAGAAGAGGCCAAGCGCAGCCACCAGTACTACGTCAACCATCGCTGGATGGGGGGCATGCTGACCAACTTCGGGATAATCCAGCAGCGTTTCGCCCGGCTCCAGGACCTCAAGGAGCTGCGCGACACCGGCGGCTTCGATCACATGCCCAAGAAGGACGCCGCCAAGCTGGAGGATGACCTCGACCGCCTGGAGCGCAACTTCGGCGGTATGGCTGAGATGAAGCGCCTGCCGGCCGCCGTCTTTGTGGTCGACCCGCGCAAGGAGCACATCGCGGTGACCGAGGCGCGCAAGCTCAAGATCCCGATCATCGCGATCACCGACTCCAACTGCGACCCCGAGCTGATCGACCACGTTATCCCGGGCAACGACGACGCCATCCGAGCCGTCCGCCTGATCAGCGCTCGCATCGCCGAGGCGGCCATCGAAGGCCGCGCCGCCCGGCCCCAAGCCGCCGAACAGGACGCCGAGGAGGCCGAGCCGGTGGTCACCGAGGCCGAGCTGGCCGAGGCTCCCGCCGCAGATGCCACCATCGAGCGGGTGGAGCCACCGGTGGTGGCCGAGCTCGGTGACGAGGACGAGATCAAGCCCGAGCCTGAGATCGCCGAGGAGGAGTTCGAGAAGGTTCTCGAGGGCCTCGACGTGCAGGACAAGATGATGGGAGACGCCTGATGGCCGAAATCACCACCGCCCTGATCAAGGAGCTTCGAGATGCCACTAACGCCGGCGTCCTGGATGCGCGAAAAGCGTTGCAGGAGGCCGATGGGGACATCGAGAAGGCCAAGGATTGGCTGCGTCAGAAGGGCATCACCAAGGCCGGCGAGCGCGCCGGGCGGACCGCGGCCGAAGGTGTCATCGGCACCTACGTGCACCACAACCACCAGGTCGCGACCCTGGTGGAGCTGAACAGCGAGTCCGACTTCGTTGCCCGCAACGACATCTTCAAGGACCTGGCCCGCGAGCTCGCCATCCACATCGCGGGAACCGGCCCTCGATGGGTCACACGCGACGAGGTACCCGAGGCGATCGTTCAGCGCGAGCGCGACATCGCCATCGCCACCGCCAGGGACCAGGGCAAGGAGGCGATGGCCGACAAGATCGCCGAGGGCAAGCTCAATGCGTTCTTCGGCGAGCATTGCCTGATGGAGCAGAAGTGGGCCAAGGACGACAAGAAGAAGATCCAGGAGCTCGTCGACGAGGCCATCGCCCAGCTCAAGGAAAACATCGTGGTGTCGCGTTTTGCCCGCTTCAAGGTCGGCGAGGCTGCCGTCGTCGACGCCGGGCCCGGCGGCGAAGTCTCGGGCGAGGCCTAGCCTGACGGCAATGGCATCGGGGGCCGCCCAGGCGCCGAAATACCGGCGCGTGCTCCTCAAGCTCAGCGGTGAGGCGCTCCTCGGCCCGTCCGGCTTCGGCATCGACCAGGACACCGTCAGCACCATCGCTCGGCAGGTTAGTCGCGTTCGCGACCTGCACGTTGAGGTCGCCATCGTCATCGGCGGCGGCAACATCTTCCGGGGCAACTCCGCCGGCGGCATCGACCGCACCCAGGCCGATTACATGGGCATGCTGGCCACCGTCATCAACGCGCTGGCGCTGCAGGACGCGCTCGAAAAGATCGGGGTGCCTACGCGAGTGCAGTCGGCGATCGCGATGGCCCAGATCGCCGAGCCGTACATCCGCCGCCGCGCCGTCCGGCACCTGGAGAAGGGTCGCGTGATCATCCTTGCGGCGGGGACAGGAAACCCGTACTTCACCACCGACACTGCCGCCGCGCTGCGGGGCGTCGAACTCAGCGCCGACGTCATCCTTAAGGCAACCAAGGTCGACGGGATATACAGCGCCGACCCGCACAAAGACGCCAGCGCCGAGCGCTACGCCAGTCTCAGCTACCTTGACGTGCTCAACCGGGGCTTGACCGTGATGGACAACACCGCCATCACAATGTGCATGGACAACAACCTGCCGATCATCGTTTTCGACCTGATGCAGGAAGGCAATATCGAGAAGGTGGTGCAGGGCGACGAGATCGGGACGCTGGTATACGGTAGGTAGCCGATGGCAGATGAGGCGATGATCGAGGATCTCCTTCGCGAGGCGGAGGTGAAGATGCAGAAGTCACTCGATGCATTGCACAAGGAGCTGTCCACCATCCGTACCGGTCGGGCAACCCCCGCACTGCTGGAGCGGGTGCACGTCGACTACTACGGCACCCAGACCGCCCTGCAGCAGCTGGCGCAGGTCCACGCGCCGGAGCCGCGGTTGCTGGTGATCCAGCCCTACGACCGCAGCTCGATAGCGGCGATCGAGAAAGAGCTGCAGAAGTCGGAGCTCGGCCTCAACCCGTCGAACGACGGGCAGGTCATCCGGATCCCCTTCCCACCGCTGACGGAGGACCGCCGCAAGGAGCTGGTCAAGGTCGTCAAGCACAAGATCGAGGAGTCACGCGTCGCGATCCGGAACATCCGCCGCGACGAGCAGCACGGGATCCAGGAGTTCGAGAAGGAGCATCTGATCTCGCAGGACGACGCCAAGCGCGGGCTCGACCACCTTCAAAAGATCACGGACAAGTTCATCGCATCCGCCGACGAGACCGGCGCCCGGAAAGAGGCGGAGATCCTGGAGGTCTAGGGCTTTAGCGCATCCGGCGGCTGATGCAGTGCCCAAGGTCCATCGCCCTCCACCACCCGAAGGCGGATCTCGCCGGCGCCCCGGCCTTCGGCATTGCCAGTCCTGGCCGCTGGCCGCCCCGCCGACGTTATTGGCGCACGAATCGGACGTGCGTCACCGAGGCCGACCCGACCATCTCGACGTTCTCGTAGCCGACCGGTCCACCGTCCAGATCGTCAAACAGGCGCTCGCCGCTCCCCAGGAAGATGGGCACGATCGCCACGTGCAGCTCGTCGATGAGACGAGCGCGCAGGTACTGCTGGATGGTCGCCGCGCCGCCCCCCAGGCGCACGTCGGCGCCTCCCGCCGCCTCGAACGCCCGCGACAACGCCGCCTCCATCCCATCGGTCACGAAGTTGAACGTCGTCCCGCCCTGCATCACCAAGGGAGGCCGTGGATAGCGCGTCAGCACGAACACCTGGTGGTGGTATGGCGGTTCGTCGCCCCACCAACCCTTCCACTCCTCGTCGGGCCACGGCCCGCGGATCGGGCCGAACATGTTGCGTCCGATGATCGTGGCGCCGATGCCGGTGTCGCCCGCTACCATGAACCGCTCGTCGAGGCCCTCGTCGCCACCCTCCTGGCCGATCATGCGACGGCCGTAACGGGTCGCGAAGACCCATTCGTGCAGCCGCTGCCCGCCGACGCCGAGCGGGTCATCAAGGCTCTGCAGCGGCCCGGCGCCGTACCCGTCGACGGAGATCGCGAAGTTATGGACGCGCAGTTTCGGCATCGCGATTTACCTTACGCCCCGTTTCCGAGTTGCGCTCCCTATGCCGGATCTGGGACAGCCGCCTCCATCAGCGCCTTCATCGTTTCGGCGGCCGCTTCGAGTTGCTTCTTAACCAGTCGCACCACCACCGGCTCGGCCAGTTTCACGAAGCCGCGGCTCTCGCCTCGGTAGACGTTTGTCAGCTTGGTTCCGTCCTGGGTCGGCTCCAGTGTGCTCTCGAGCTCCAGATGGAACGGGCCGGCGGCCGTTTTGGCGATGAACCTTTGGTTGGGGATGTACTCCGTGTACTCCTGGGTGATCTCGAAGCTGCGGCCCAAGAACTTCCCCTCGAAGACGATCTTCGTACCGACGCCTAGCGGGCCCTCGCTGGTCGGGTAGGCCTTAGTCAGTCCGGCGTTCCACTCCGGCATCCGATCGAAATCCTCGAGAAAGGCCCACACCTCACTGACGGGTCGGTCAATGGTTGTCACGATCTCGAACTGGTTCATGCCATCCTCCTGCCCGGATTTGAATTCCGAGGCTTGTCTCCTCGCCACCAACGTATGCCTGCCCGAGGGCGCGGCCAAGGGTGCGGGGGCCACCGCCGCCATGGTGGCAGCACCACCGAGGCCGGATCGGCTCAGCGGGATGGGCTGAGAGAGAGAGGTCTGACGGAAGATGGCCCCCACCGCCTGGTCGGGTGAGGCGCGGGTTCATCCTTGGCGGCCTGTCGCGCAACCAGTGATGGGTGCTGTTCTGGTGGCGCAAACGATAATCGGGGCGAGATGCAGGTCCCCCGTCACATCGCGATCATCATGGACGGCAACGGTCGCTGGGCAAGGGCCCGCGGCAAGCGCCGGCTGGAGGGCCACCGGGCGGGGCTGAAGGCCATCCGCCGGGTTTTGAAGGCGTGCGACGAGCTGGGCGTCAGTGTTCTCAGCCTCTACGCGTTCTCAACCGAGAACTGGACCCGGCCGCGCGCCGAGGTCGACGGGCTGATGCGCCTCTTCTCTCAGACACTGGATCGCGAGATCGACGAGCTCAACAGCGAGGGGGTGCAGCTCCGCATCACCGGGCGGCGCGAGGGGCTGTCGGTGAAGCTGCTTCGCAAGATCGAGGCCGCCGAGGCGCTGACCCGTCCCAACCAGGGGCGGGTGCTGAACCTGCTGATCAACTACGGTGGCCGCGCCGAGATCGTCGACGCCGTCAAAACGCTGCTGGCAGCGGGTGTCGACCCCGAGAGACTCACCGACCAGGACATCAGCAACGCCCTCTACCATCCTGACCTGCCCGAGCCGGATCTCGTGATACGCACCGCCGGAGAACAGCGGCTTTCGAACTTCCTGGTGTGGGAGACGGCGTATTCCGAGTTCCATTTCACGGAGACCCTCTGGCCGGACTTCGAGAAGGCGGACCTGGTGGAGGCGATCGCCGCCTTCAACGCCCGGGAGCGGAAGTTCGGTGGCTTGGGCGACCAGGAGCCGGCGCCGGATGAAACCCGTGGCGTCGCCTGAGACCATCGGCCCGGCGACCTCCGCCGTCGAGGCGCCGCCCGCTGGACCGCGCCGGACGATGAGCCCGCTTATGGTCCGCGTCCTCAGCGCCGCCGTGCTGGTGGCCGTGCTCCTCAGCTCCCTGGTGGCCGGGCCCACCGTGGCGCTGCCCGTACTCACCATCCTGATCATGGTGGGGACCTGGGAGTACTACGCGATCACCAGGCGGATGGGCGTGGCGGCGGCACCGTGGGTGCTCTTCCCGCTGACCCTGGTCCTGCTTTTCCGCTTCCAGATTGACGCCGTCTCGCCGCAGCTGGTGCCGCTGGCCCTGACCATCGCCATCGGAGCGGGTCTGGCCGTGTACCTCGTCGCCCGGCAGCCGGTGGACGGCATGAGCCGCTGGGCGATGGCGATCGCCGGCTCTTTGTACATCGGCTGGATGCTGGGCTTCTACTTCGCCCTTTACACCGCGCACGAGCCGGACCCGGCCAGGATCGGGACGGCGCTGTTGCTGGCGCTCGCAGGCTCGACAGTGCTCGGCGACACCGCCGCGCTGCTGGCCGGCACGCGTTTCGGCCGGCATTCCTTCTTTCCCGGCATCAGCCCCCACAAGACGGTCGAAGGTGCGGTCGCCGGGTTCGTGGTCCAGGCCCTGGTCTTCTCATGCCTGGGTTTGCTGGCAGACATCCCTGTGGGTCACGGCGTGGTTCTGGGTGCGATGGTGGCGCTGGCGGCTCAGGCCGGCGACCTGGTCGAATCGCAGTTCAAGCGCGCCGCCAAGGTCAAGGACGCCGGCAACCTGGTCCCCGGGCACGGCGGGATGCTCGATCGGATCGACTCCCTGATCCTGATCCCGGCGGTTGCCTACTATTACCTTGAGTTGGTCCTGCACGTGAAGCTCCCCCAGTGAAGCACCACGGCATCGCGGTCCTGGGAGCCACCGGGTCGATCGGCCGGCAGGTCCTCGAGATAATCGATGAGTTCCCCGATCGCTTCGAGCTGGTCTCCGCCACCGCCGGCACCGACGTGGTCCGGCTGGCGAAACTGAAGGCCCGCAACTCCAAGCTCTTCGTCGCGGTGGCCAACCTCCCTGAGGGGCGCGGCGCGGCGCCCAAGGGCATCGAGGTCGGAGAGGAGGCGATCATCCGCGCGGCCACCCACCCCAAGGCTGACCTCGTGGTGGTGGCTATCAGCGGCTTCGCCTCCCTACGGCCGACGCTGGCAGCGCTCGAGTCGGACAGAGACATCGCGCTGGCGAGCAAAGAGGCCCTGGTGGTGGCGGGCGAGCTGGTCATGGGCGCGGCGCGGACCCGCGGCCGCTGGGTCCTGCCCATCGACAGCGAGCACTCGGCCATCTGGCAGTGTCGCTGGGGGGAGGACCTGACCACCATCAGCGGCATCACTCTGACAGGCTCCGGCGGTCCCTTTCGCAAGCTGCCCCTGGAGAAGCTCCGCGACGTCACCGTGGCGGACGCCCTCAAGCACCCGACCTGGAAGATGGGCCCCAAGATCACGATCGACTCCGCGACGATGATGAACAAGGCGCTCGAGGTGATCGAGCTGCACCACCTCTTCGACATCCCCTACGACCAGATCAAGGTTGTGATACACCCGCAGTCGATCGTGCACAGCCTGGTCGACTTCGTCGACGGCTCGACCAAGGCGCAACTTGGGTTGCCGGACATGCGGGTACCGATTTCGATCACGCTCGGATATCCCGAACGACTTTTCCGCCATCCCGAGCCGCTGCGGTTGGAGGAGGTCGGCCGGCTCGACTTCCAACCGCCAGACCCCAAGCGCTACCCCGCCATCCAGCTCGGCCTTGACGCCGGCCGGAAGGGGCAGACGTACCCGGCCGTCCTCAATGGGGCCAATGAGGCCGCGGTCCAGCTCTTCGTCGAGGGCTCGATCAGCTTCGACCGGATCGTTCCCCTGGTTGCGGATACGCTTGAAGCCCACACCCCGCAGCCGGCCGATTCGCTGGACTCCCTGGTGGAGGTCGATGCCTGGGCCCGGGAGTGGGCCAGGAACAAGGCGGGGGCGGTTACGGTCTAACCCTTGAGGCACAGCGTCCTGAATTGAATCTGCTCGTCGTCATCGCGGTCGTGCTCGTGTTCGGCTTCCTGGTCACCTTCCACGAATTCGGGCACTACCTGCTTGCCAAGCTCAACGGGGTGCGCGTCCTCGAATTCAATGTTGGCTTCGGGGCCCCGCTGGTCCAGAAGACGTGGGGGGAGACCACCTACGGGATTCGGTCGATCCCGCTGGGCGGCTACGTGCGGTTGGCCGGGATGGATGACGGCGAAACCGGGCCGCGGAGCTTTACCCAGAAGCCCGTGTGGCGGCGGCTGACGATCATCGTGGCGGGATCATTCGCGAACCTGATATTGCCGATCGCGATCTTCTTCGTGATCTACGTGATCCAGTCCGGTGGGCCGGTCACGGTGCAGGAGCTGGTCGTGGGAGCCCCTGCTCAGCGCTCCGGGGTCCAGGCCGGCGACCAGCTGGTGGCGATCAACGGCCACCCGATCAATTCGGTCTACGACCTCAGGGACCAGGTCAACGCTTCAGCGGGGAACCCGGTGGTGCTCAAGTTCGGTCCGCCCGGGAAGCCCTCCCGCGAGATCGCCATCGAACCCGTCAGGCAGGGTGGTCGATGGTTGATCGGCGTCTCGCCCAGCGGTGGTGCGATTGACCCGGTCCATGGCCTGGGCGACGCCGCACACCAGGACTGGCAGTTCATCACGGCCACGCTGGGCGGCTTCGCCATGCTCGTCAGCGGCGCCATCCCGGGAGGCCTGGGTGGGAGTTGCGGGCCCTCGGGGCCAATCGGGATCGTGCGCGCCACCGCCGAGGCGGCATCAGCAGGCTGGCTCAACCTGCTCTTCTTCGCCGCCTTCCTCTCTGTGAACCTCGGTATTCTCAATTTGCTGCCGCTGCCGGCCCTCGACGGTGGGCGGTTGGCGTTCCTGGTCATCGAGGGCGTTCGCCGTCGAGCCATCGACCCTCTGAAGGAGCAAAGAGTGCACTACGCCGGGCTGGTCGTCCTGCTGGCGTTCGTCGTCTTCGTCAGCTACAACGACATCGTTCGCCTGGGCACCCCGTTCGGCTCCTTGCTGAGCCAGTGCGGCGGATGAGCGACGAGCTGCGGGTGCTGCCGCCACAGCACGAGACCGGCGAGATCATGGCCATCACCGGGCTGCGTCCGCGCCGCCACACCGCGCCGGTCCGCGTCGGCGACGTGATCATCGGTGGCGCCGCTCCGATCGCGGTGCAGTCGATGACCAAAACCGACACCCGCGATGTCAAGGGAACAGTGGACCAGATCGCACGCATGGCCGACGCCGGCGCCGACATCGTCCGGGTCACCTGCAACAACCGCGAGGCGGGCGAGGCCATGGTCGACATCGTCAAGCAGTCGCGGCTGCCCATCATCGCCGACATCCACTTCGATCACCGGCTGGCGCTGGCCGCGCTGGCCGCGGGAGTCCAGGGGTTGCGCCTGAACCCCGGCAACATCCGGGACCACGACAAGGTGGTCGAGGTGGTGCGGGGCGCCAAGGAGCGAGAGATCAGCATCCGGATCGGGGTCAACGCCGGCTCTTTGCCGCCCGACGAGATGACCGGCGCCGGATATGGCGGCCGCGAGGCGGTCGAGAAGACCCAGGCCGCCGAGGCTCGCAAGGAACTCGTCGGCGAGGGCGACGAGGACGGAATCGAGGACCTGATGCAGCTCGAGACGGCCCCGCCGCGGCCCCCGGAAGAAACCGCCGAGCGGATGGTCCGGGCGGCCGTCGGCCACATCAAGATCCTCGAAGCCAACGACTTCGGCATGGGGATGATCAAGGTCAGCCTCAAGGCTTCGGACGTGCCGACGACCCTGCTCGCCAACCGCAAGTTCGCCGAGCTGGGCAATCCCTACCCGCTGCACCTCGGGTTGACCGAGGCGGGGCCGCCGCCGGCGGGGACGATCAAGAGCTCGGTGGCACTGGGGACGCTGCTTGGCGAGGGCATCGGCGACACCATCCGGGTCAGCCTCACGGCCGACCCGGTCGACGAGATCCTCTGCGGCAAGGAGATCATCAAGTCGCTCTCCGCCCACCCCATCGGCCCCAACCTGGTCGCCTGTCCGACCTGCGGGCGGCTGGAGATCGACCTCTTCGCCATGACCAAGGCCATCGAGCCCTACATGGCCAAGATCAAGCGCTCGATCACGGTGTCGGTGATGGGCTGCGTCGTCAACGGGCCGGGGGAGGGGGCCCACGCCGACATCGGCATCGCCGGCGGCAAGGGCCGCGGCATTCTCTACAAGAAGGGCCAGGTGGTCAACTCGATGGACGAGGCCGAGCTGCTGCCCGCGATCATCGAGGAGCTCGAGAAGATCGCCGCCGAGGACGCCGCCGCCGCGCTGACCGTCTAGGCGGATTGTTACCGAGCTGAGGTCGGTTGTTGGCCTCGCCGGTTCCACCGAGGCGTAGAGTCGGGGGACCGATGCAGGCCTGGATCATGCTGATCATCCCCGTATTCATGGGCGCCTACGGGTTGGCGCTGCTCTTCAACCTGTTCGGCCAGGCCAGTTCGATGGCCGAGTTCTATCGCGGGCGGGATGACTGGTATCCGATCCTGGATGGCGACAAGACCTCGACGCATCGGTTCGCGGGTTGGAGCATGTTGAGCTTCGCCGTGACTCTGACGTTCCTCTTCTGGAGGACCGGTCTGCTCCTATAGCTCGGACCGAGGCCGCGGCTGCCCGGTCAGGACACCCGCGCTCCGGCCCCATATCGGAGGCCAGCGCGGCGGCCGCTAAGCTAGTGCCACCATGACCGCCGACGAGTCGCGCCCCGACGAGGACGCCGAAAAGCCCCAGCCCGAGTACGTCGAACACATCACCAAGAAGTCCGAGGACTTCGCCCAGTGGTACACCGACGTTGTCCGCAAGGCCGAGCTTGCGGACTACACCCCGGTCCGTGGATGCATGGTGATCCGGCCCTACGGGTTCGCGCTGTGGGAGAACATCCGGGATGCCCTCGACGGCATGATCAAGGCCACCGGCCACTCCAACATGTACTTCCCGCTGCTGATCCCGGAGTCGCTCTTCTTCAAGGAGGCGGAGCACGTCGAGGGCTTCGCGCCCGAAGTCGCCTGGGTCACCCAGGGCGGTGACAAAAAGCTCGAGGAGCGGCTGGCCATCCGGCCCACCAGCGAGACCATCATCGGCACCCTTTACAAGAAGTGGATCCGCAGCCACCGGGACCTGCCGGTGCTGATCAACCAGTGGGCCAACGTGATGCGGTGGGAGATGCGCACCCGGCTCTTCCTGCGCACCGCCGAGTTTTTATGGCAGGAGGGCCACACCTTCCACGCCACCGACCAGGAGGCGATCGAGGAAGTCGACAAGATGCTGGAGTGCTACCGCGTGCTGGCGGAGGACTGGCTCGCGATGCCGGTTTTCAAGGGTCAGAAGACCGAGGCCGAGAAATTCGCCGGGGCCAACTACACGATGTCGATCGAAGCGTTGATGTCCGACGGCAAGGCGCTCCAGTCGGGCACCAGCCATCACCTGGGGCAGAACTTCACCAAGGCCTACGACATCACCTACGCCGACCGGGAGAACCAGCGCAGCTACCCATACGGGACTAGCTGGGGGCTGTCGACGCGGGTGATCGGCGGGCTGATCATGTGCCACGGCGACGACGCGGGCCTGATCATGCCGCCGCGGGTGGCGCCGATCCAGGTTGTGATCATCCCCATATATCGAGGCGATGAGCAGAAGGCGATGGTCGACGCCGCGGTCGCGGAGTTCAAGTCAGCTCTTGGCGGGATCCGGGTCCACGTCGACGACCGCGATGAGAAGCCGGGCTACAAGTACAACGACTGGGAGCTACGGGGCGTGCCGCTTCGGGTGGAGCTCGGGCCGCGGGACATCGAGGCCGGGCAGGCGGTGGTGGTCGACCGGATCGACCGCGAGAAGACCCCGGTGCCGATCGGCGAGCTGCCCGCCCGCCTGGCGGACATGCTGGAGCGATTCCACGTTCGCCTTTTCGAGCGAGCGGTGGCGATACGCGATTCCTTCACCGTCGAGGTGGGCAGCCGGGCGGATCTCGACGCCGCCTATGCCGATGGCAAGCAGGCGCTGGCCCATGGTCCGTGGTGCGGTGACGGCGAATGCGAGGCCGAGATCCAGGCGACCACCCATGGCGTCACCATCCGCGGGATCGTCAGCAACGAAGCCTCCGGGCCGTGTGCCGGCTGCGGGAAGCCAGGGAAGCACACCGTCTACTGGGCGCGGGCGTATTAGGCGCCGGCTTCAAGACGGCTGATCCGATCAGGGCGTGTCCAATCGCCGCCCTTATCCTCGCCCCGGCTCGGCGCCCCACGTCGCCTCCCCGCCCCCCAGCGCTCGTCGTTGCCCCTAGGGCGGAATAGCGACCAGCTGGTCGCCGTCGCCACGCACCAACCGCCAACCGCCCTCATGGACCATCGGATGGTGCACATGGCACATCAGACGAAGGTCCGCCCGGCGCGTGCGACCACCGTTGATCCAGTCGTCGAGGTGGTGCACGTCACACCATTCGGTGGGACGGTCGCATCCTGGGAATTGGCAATGTTTGTCGGCAAGCACTACGGCACGGCGCAGAGCCGGCGACGCGGTGCGCATCGTGCGCCCGAAATCGAGCGGATCGCCGGCTTCGTCGACAAGCATCGGGGTCAGTGCGGCGTCACATGCGATCCGTCGCACCATCTCGGGTGGAACCGGAAAACGTCCGAGCATCTCACCGGCAGGCGCATCAGGATCCCCGCGGAGGGTCTCCAGCGTTGCCGTCACCGTCAAATGCGGCCGCTGGCCGCCGATGCTTCGGACTTCATCGGTGCCTTCGAGGACACGCCGCGTGAGGTCGAGTAGGCCGTCGGCTCGGCGCTGGCTCGGGGTGCGATGGTCGTCCTTGGTCCGCGGTCCGAGCACCGCGTCAAGCGCCGTACAGAAATACGCGCCACCTTCCTGGTCCAAACGCCCATCGACGATCCACATCCCATCGGGGCCCTGTCCAAGGTCAAGCCGCCGCCTATCGTGCGCGCGCGTGTGATCCGCCAGGAAGGCCTCCTGGTTGAGCTCGCAAGCAAGCCGTTCTGTGAACTGGCGCAGCCTGGTCGGATCCAGCTCGCGCGCAGCCGCGACCGCCTGCAACTCCAACTCCGCCGCACACTCCGATCCGACCCCCTCCGCAGCCCGGGCGACGACCGCCGCCTGCCCGAAGCTGAGCTCACCGTTCGCGAACGCCCTGGCCATGACAGGCAGATCCGCCAGCTTCGTGGCGACCTTGACCCGCTCCGCGGCGGCCCCGCCCGAGAGGCGGCCGTGCTGCCGCAACCAGCTGATCGAATCCACCGCCCCCGACACCTCGAAGGCGCGCATCGAATCGAAGCGTGCCAGCCTGCCACTGAAATCGGCCTCGAGGCGATCGATGGCTCGTCGCTCTTCGCCAAGCGACGCGCCCAGTTCGGCGCCGGTCAGCCCGGCCAGATCCTCATTCTCGAACGCCCGGAGCCCCATCTCCATAACCGAACGCATGTTCGAATTATACTACACCAGTGTGTAACTAGGGTTCCAGGCCCTCCGGCTTCGGTCCAGCCACGGACCCCGGGCGTGACTGCCGCACACGCTCCGAGACTTATCCAGCGCCGCTGGCGGCCGACGAACTCCAAGAGCAGGTTTGAGCCGCCCCCTCGCGGCCGATAATCCAAACATGCAGTTCACCGATCTGGTCAAGAAGGCCGACTACCTCAACGAGAAGGACCTCGCCCTCCTGACCAAGGCTTACGAGACCGCCGCCAGGGCGCACCTCGACCAGAACCGGCTGTCCGGCGAGAAGTACATCCAGCACCCGCTCAACGTCGCCGACATCCTGGCCGACCTGCGACTGGACGCCGAGACGCTGGCGACGGCGATCCTGCACGACGTCGTGGAGGACACCAACATCACGTCGGCCGACCTCCAAAAGGAGTTCGGCAAGGACATCGCCAAGCTCGTCGCGGGCGTCACCAAGCTCGACAAGATCTCGATGTACTCCGCCGAGCAGGTGCAGGCCGAGAACATCCGCAAGATGCTGGTGGCGATGGCCGAGGACATCCGCGTGGTGCTGGTCAAGCTCGCCGATCGGCTCCACAACATGCGCACCGTCGAAGCGCTGCCGGAGGCGAGGCGAGTGCGGATGGCCCGCGAGACGATGGACATCTACGCGCCCCTGGCCCACAGGCTGGGCATCTGGCAGGTCAAATGGGAGCTCGAGGACCTGGCCTTCAGCCAGATCGACCCGCAGGCGTACGCCGAGATCGTCAGCCTGGTCAAGGGCAAGCGCAAGGAGCGGGAGGCGTTCGTCGCCGAGATCAGCGAGATCCTCGAGCGAGAGCTGGAGCGTGTCGGCATCCACGCAGAGATCAGCGGCCGCCCCAAGCACGTCTATTCGATCTGGAAGAAGCTCGACTCCACCGGCAAGGCCTTCGAAGACATCTACGACCTGATCGCGATCAGGGTCTCGGTCGACTCGATCAAGGACTGCTACGGCGTGCTCGGCGTCATCCATTCGCTCTGGAAGCCCGTTCCGGGGCGGTTCAAGGACTACATCGCGATGCCGAAGTCCAACGGCTACCAGTCCCTGCACACCACCCTGGTGTCCCATTCCGGCGAGCCCATGGAGATCCAGATCCGCACCCACGAGATGCACGAGACCGCCGAGGTCGGGGTGGCGGCGCACTGGCACTACAAGGAGGGCGGCAAGGGCGACTCCAAGACCGACGAGAAGTTCGGCTGGTTGCGGCTGCTGATGGAGTGGCAGAAGGACGTGCTCGACGCCGAGAACTTCGTCGACCACGTCAAGGTCGATATCTTCCAGGAGGAGGTTTTCGTCTTCACCCCGCGCGGTGAGGTGCGCAGCCTGCCGGCGGGAAGCACTCCGATCGACTTCGCCTACCGGATCCACACCGAGGTCGGTCACCACTGCATCGGCGCCAAGGTCAACGGCCGGATGGCCAGCCTCGACACCCGGCTCGAGAACGGCGACATCGTCGAGATCCTCACCACCAAGTCGGCGCACGGGCCGAGCCGGGACTGGCTGACCTTCGCCAAGAGCTCATCGGCGAGGGAAAAGATCCGCCAGTGGTTCAAGAAGGAGCGCCGCGACGAGAACATCGTCCGGGGCAAGGAGCTGCTGGAGAAGGAGCTGCGCCGGATCCAGCGCCGCGGCCTCAGCGACGTCAGTGACAAGATGCTGCTGGCGGTCGCCGGCGACTTCCAGTACCAGGAGCTCGACGACTTTTTCGCCGCCGTCGGCTACGGCGACATCAGCACCCAGTCGGCGCTGCTCAAGCTGGTGGCCAAGGAGCCTCCGCCGGACACCCCGCTCACGCCGCTGCCGCCGACGCCAAGGCAGTCGCTCAGCGGCAACGTCAAGGTGCATGGCCATCGCGGCCTGATGACCAGCCTGGCGCAGTGCTGCAAGCCGGTCCCTGGCGATCTCATCAAGGGCTACATCACGCGCGGCAAGGGTGTCACCGTGCACCGTGAAGACTGCGTCAACATCCGCCACGCCCAGCACGCGGACCGTGTCGTCGAGGTCGAGTGGGACCTCGCCGCTCGCGAGATGTTCCCGGTCCAGCTCAAGATCGAGGCCTGGGACCGCACCGGTCTGCTCCGCGACATCGCCACCGTGATTGCCGACCAGAAGACCAACCTGACCGGGGTTGAGGTGCAGGTCTACGACGACAAGACGGCGGTGATCTCCGCCGGCGTCGAGGTCGCCAGCCTGACCGACCTGTCGCGGCTGCTGGAGCGAATCGAGTCGGTCAAGGACGTCCACTCAGTGGCCCGCGACACCTGACGGGCCGGCACCAAGGGCAATAAGGCGACCAGCTGTTGGCGGTCCGGCGATTCGGAGCTCGAGTGCTGCTTCTGGACCGCGACGACCGTATCCTCCTCTTCCGCCTGGAGAACCCCAAGACTGGCAATACCTGGTGGGCGACTCCCGGCGGGGGCGTCGAGAAAAGGGAGAGCAGCGTGGACGCGGCCCGGCGGGAGCTCCGCGAGGAGACCGGTATCGACGCGGCCGAGCTGGTCGGCCCGATCTGGGTGGACGACCACTGGTTTCGAGGCGCAACCGACCTCATCCATCAACAGGACCGCTACTTCCACGCCCGCGTCGACAAGACCGATGTCGACACCGGCGGGTTGGACGGAATCGAGTCAGAGGTGATGGTCGAGCATCGGTGGTGGGCCCTGGCCGACCTCGACGTCACATCCGAGCGCGTCTACCCGGTTGGGCTGGCCGGCCACGTCCGCCGGCTGCTGCGGGACGGACCACCGGAGAAGCCGCAGCCGCTGCCGCGACCCAAGGCCTGAGCCCCGCCGGCCCAAAACCGGTTAGCATGCTCGACCAAAAGGAGGGCTGCGGATGAGCCAGGTCCAGGGCACCGCCCCGGGCCGAACGGGACCGGCGGCGACCACCACGATCGCCGGAATCATCGTCATCGTCCTGGGGGTGGTGTTGGCGCTCTTCGGCGGCCTGGCGCTGTTGCTGACCGCCGTCTTTGCCGACCGGACCAACGGTGGCACGTTCGGCCATGCCTTCGCGGAGATCTTCCTACCGCTCCTCTTCGTCCTCGTCGTGGTCGTGCTGATCGTCGGCGCCCTCGTCATATTCATGGGGGTGCGCATCCTGAAGCGGGGCAACGCCGCTCGCTGGACCGCGATCGTCGTGTTCGGTCTTTCCGCGCTGAGCTCGCTGGGATCCACCTCGCGAGGGTTCCAGACCACGGGAGGCAACCGGTTCGGCGGCTTCTTCGTAAGCGCGCTGGTGGTCGTCCTGCTGCTGCTGCCGTCGACAGCTCAGGACTTCCGCGAAGCACGAGAGCGCCGCCTTGCCTCCAGAATCGTGCCGCCGGCGCCGCCATTGGCGCCGCCACCACCTCCGATGCCGCCACCGCCTTCCCAGGCGACTCTGCCGCCACCGCCAATGCCGCCGCCTGCGCCCGGAGCATCTCCGCCGCCATAATCGACCGATGCCCGCCGACCGATCGCGCACGCCTCAGAGAGTGCAGGGCATGCGTGATCTGCTTTTCGACCAGACGCCAACCTGGGCCCTGCTTGAATCGGCCTCGCGGCTGACCGCTCAGCGCCACGGCTACCAGCGCGTGGTCACCCCGCTGCTGGAGGCGACCGAGCTCTTCGCCCACGCCGTCGGCCAGGGCACCGACATCGTCGACAAGGAGATGTACACCTTCACCGATCGCAGCGACCGGTCGCTGACGCTTAGGCCGGAGGCGACCGCGTCGGTGATGCGCGCCTACTTCGACGGCGGCCTGCACCAGGCGCCGCAACCGGTGCGGGTCTGGTACGAGGGGCCGATGTTCCGCTACGACCGTCCCCAGGCGGGGCGCTACCGCCAGTTCTTCCAGTTCGGCGCGGAGGCGGTCGGCGACGCCTCGCCCGGGCTCGACGTCGAGATGATCGAGATGGCGGGCGACTGGCTCACCGCCGCCGGCGTCGAGGGCGTGACGCTGCAGTTGAACAGCGTCGGCGACGAGGTCTGCCGGCCGGCCTATCGCGAGGCTCTGCGGGACTACTTCCGGCCCTACCTGTCGGAGATGTGCGAGGAGGACCGCCGGCGCTTCGAGATCAACCCGCTGCGGATGCTCGACTGCAAGAAGCCAAGCTGCACGCCGTTCCACGCCAGCGCGCCGCGGATCGACGAGCACCTATGCGACCCATGTCACGACCACCACGAGCGGGTCAAGGCGGGGCTGGCCGCACTCGGCATAGCCCACGTGGACAACCCCAGACTGGTCCGCGGCCTCGACTACTACACCCGCACCGCCTTTGAGTTCTGGCACGAGGACCTGGAGGGCGCCCAGAACGCGCTGGGAGGCGGCGGCCGCTACGACGGCCTGGCCGAGGTGCTGGGTTTCGACCCGACCCCCGGCGTCGGATTCGCGATGGGATCCGACCGCGTCGTGCTGGCGCTGCAGCGCGCCGGCCGTGAGGTCTCCGCGGACGTCGTCGAGGTCTACCTGATCCCGGCCGCCGAGGGCGCCGACTCGGTGGTGTTGCAAGCCGCCCGTGACCTGCGGGGCGAGGGACGATCGGCGGTGGTCGACCACAGCGGACGAAGCCTCAAGGCGCGGATGCGCCGGGCGCAGAAGCTGGGGTCGCCCTGCGTTCTCATCGTGGGTGACGACGAGATGGCCGCCGGGACGCTGACGCTGCGGGACATGGCCAGCGGAGAGCAGGTCAGCGTGCCCTCGTCTCAGCTGATCGAGCAGGTCGACTCGATCCTGGGCGTGCCCGCGGTGACCGGCGAATGACGCGCGTCCTGGGGGGCGAGCTTCGGGCCGCCAACGCGGGCGAGAAGGTCCTTCTCAAGGGATGGGTGGACCGCCGCCGGGACCACGGCGGGCTGCTCTTCGTCGACCTTCGCGACCGCGGCGGGATAGTCCAGGTGGTCTTCAACCCGGAGACCCAGGCGGATGCCCACGGTACCGCCGACACCTTCCGCCTGGAGTACGTGGTGGAAGTCGAGGGCGAGGTCCGCGCGCGCCCGGCGGACAGCGTCAACCCGCAGATGGCGACCGGCGAGGTGGAGGTGGTGGCGAATCGGACCTCGGTGCTCTCCAGCGCCAAGACGCCGCCCTTCCCGGTCAACGAGGAGAGCAACGTGGAGGACCGGGTGCGGTTGCGGTATCGCTACCTGGACCTGCGTCGCGAGCGGATGCAGCGCAACCTGCGGCTGCGGGCGCGCGTCAACAAGACCATCCGCGACTACCTCGACGCCCGCGACTTCGCCGAGATCGAGACCCCGATCCTGTACAAGTCGACGCCCGAGGGCGCGCGCGACTACCTGGTGCCGAGCCGCGTCCATCCGGGCGAGTTCTACGCCCTGCCCCAGTCGCCCCAGACCCTCAAGCAGCTGCTGATGATCTCCGGGTTCGAGCGCTACTACCAGATCGCCCGCTGCTTCCGCGACGAAGACCTGCGCGCCGACCGGCAGCCCGAGTTCACCCAGCTGGACCTGGAGATGTCGTTCGTCACCGAGGACGAGATCTTCGACCTCATGGAGCCGCTCTTCGTCGACCTCTGGCGCCTGATCGGGGTCGAGCTGAAGACGCCGTTCGACCGCGTCGCCTATGCCGAGGCGATCGCCCGCTACGGCAGCGACAAGCCGGACCGTCGGATCGGCATGGAGATCGCCGACTTCAGCGAGGAGCTGCGCGACTGCGGGTTTGGGGTGTTCTCAGGGGCGATCGCCGCGGGTGGGGTGGTGCGCGGACTGGCGGTGCCGGGCGGCGCGGGCCGGCCGCGGCGGGAGATCGACGCCTGGGTCGACCACGCCCGCGGCATCGGCGCCAAGGGGCTGGCGTGGTTGCCGGTCAGTGCCGAGGCGGGCGGGCCGGTGGCGAAGTACCTCACCGCGGACGAGCAGACCGCGGTGGCGAAGAAGACCGGCGCCAGCGACGGCGACATGGTCATCTTCGCCGCCGGCCCGGCGGCCGAGGCGGCGGCCCTGCTGGGGGCGATGCGAGTCGAGATCGCCCGGCGGATCGGGGTGGTGCCCGACCGCGACTGGGACTTCCTCTGGGTCAACCAGATGCCGATGTTCGAGTGGAACGCCGACGAGGCGCGGCCCGACGCCCTGCACCACCCCTTCACCCGTCCCCTCGACGCGGACCTCGGCCTGCTCGAGTCCGCGCCCCTTGACGTGCGCGCGGCGGCTTACGACATCGTCTGCAACGGCAACGAGCTGGGCAGCGGCTCTCTGCGGATCCACGACAGCGACGTGCAGGCGCGGGTGTTCCGAGCCCTGGGCATCGACGACGCCACCGCCGAGTCGCGCTTCGGCTTCTTCCTGGAGGCGCTCCGGTACGGCACGCCTCCGCACGGCGGCATCGCCCCCGGGCTGGACCGGATCACCGCCCTGCTCTGCGGCGAGGAAGGCATCCGCGAAGTGATCGCCTTCCCCAAGACCCAGCAGGCGCAGGACCTGATGGCCGACACCCCGGCCCCGGTAGACCGTGGCCAGCTGGCCGAGCTCGGCATCGCGGTCCTGAAACCGCCCGCCGGTAGCAGCGAAACCAAACCGTCCTGACCGGCGACGTGCTGGCCGGTCGCCTCCGCTGATGCCTCCGGTAGTACTTCTCTTCGCCGCCGTGGTCCTGATCCTGACCCAGCTTTTTCACCTGCTTTCGCCGGGCAGGATCAGCTACCTTCGTCGCATTATCCTGACCACGGTGGGGGTGCTCTTGGGGGAGGCATTGGGGGGTCGCGTTCTTCCCGGCGGGCCGCGGTTTGGCGAGCTGCACCCGCTCTGGGATGCCGGATTCACCACCCTGTTTCAGCTGCTGGGCAACCGATACCTGGCGTGACCTCGATCCTCGACACCGCGAGAGGCTCGCTAGCGGGCCGGGTCGTGACCAAGTTCATCGCCGATCGAGCGTCGAACTGGGCTACCCAGATCGCCTGGAGCGCGCTGCTGTCGATGTTCCCGATCATCCTGATAGCCGTCGCCGCGCTGGGAGCGATCCTCAGCGTCGCGGGCCTGGGCGGAGAGCAGGTGCGCAGCAGCATCGCGTCGCTGTTTCCGGACCTGGCCGCCCAGCAGCAGGTTCAGACGGCGCTCGACACCTTCAAGCAGCAGACCGGGGCGCTGGCGGTGGTCGGCTTCGCCGGCCTCTTCCTGTCGGGCTCGGCGCTCTTCGGCACCATGGACCAGGCCTTTGCCGAGGTCTACGGTGTGCGTCCGAGGGCGCTGCTGCCCCAGCGGCTGATGTCGATCGGCATGATCCTGCTCTTCACCGTCCTGATCGGCCTCGACGTCGCCACCGGCAGCGTGCTGCCGGCCGTCAAGCACCTGGGCGACGTGCTCCCGAGCATCCTGACCTCAGCCCCGGTTGCGTTCGTGCTCCAGCTCCTGGTCGGATTGGTGGCCGGTTTCGTGCTCTTCGCGGTCGTCTACTTCGTGGTCCCCAATCGACGCCAGCGATGGAACGAGGTGATCCCTGGCGCCGCCCTCGCCGCGGTCCTCCTGGAGCTGGTCACGCTGCTCTTCCCCCTCTACCTATCCCTCAACCACCGGCTGGCGGCCTACGGTCAAACCTTTGGGCTGCTCTTCGTGCTGATGACGTTCTTCTTCTTCCTGGGGCTCATCACGATGGCGGGGGCGGAGTTGAACAGCGTCGCGTTTCCGCACATCGCCGCGAAGCCCGGTAAGCGCACGCCCTGACTGCAACAAAATTTGGACCCTTAAAGGCACGCGCGGTAACATGGGGCTGTCCGCCGGCGGCCGGGGTGACCGCAGCGACGACAGGAGGTTTCGTATGGCGCGTACCGGACCGGGGTTTGTGATCGGGGTAGTGGTCGGAGGTTTTGGTGGGTTCGCCGCCGGGTATCTCCTTTCTCGTAATGGCCATTCCGACGCCGACCATTCGATTGGCTCAATCGACCTCACCCCTGCGATCGAGCTCAAGAACCGCGTCCGCACCCCGATTGACCTTCCCGCCAAGCCCGAGAAGCCAGAAGAGAAGCCGGCCTGAGACCGGCGCCAGGGGTTGATGTCGTGACCCGGTCGCAGGGCGCCCTCGTCAGCGAGCTGAAGATCCCGGCTCAGGCGGCCTTCGTGATGGTTGCCAAGCGGGCCGCCAGCGCGCTGGGGTCTACCGCGGGGTTCTCCCTCGAGGGCATCGACGATCTCAACATCGCGGTGGCGCAGGCCTGTGAGAAGGCGATCGCCGCCGGAGACCGGATGTGGGGGCCCGGGAATGGTGTGCTCAAGCTCAGCTTCCGGATCGTCGACGGTGGGATGGAGGTGGAGGTTCGCAGCCTGCCCGCCCGGATGGGGTCGGCTGAGGAGGACGCCGTCCGCCACCAGGCCGAGCTGGCGCGCAAGGCCGAGTCGCTGCGCCGCACCGCCTTCCGGCTCTCGCAGGAGGTCGAGATCGAGCGCCGCCAGCGGCTGGCCGCGCAGCGCGAGGCGCGCGCGATGCGAACGGCGCAACAGCCCGCCGGCGTGGCAGCCGCCGGGGAATCCGACGTTGACCTTGAGGACGTGGCCGTCAACATGATCCGAATGTTCGTCGACGAGCTCCGCTACAACGTGGACTCGCATGGCAGCATGCGGATGAGGATGGTCAAGTACCTCGTCGACTGAGCCCCGAGGAACCTCCCCGCAGCTCCGTCGCCGAGCGTCAGCGCGAACTACTCGCGCGGTACCACGAGACCAGGGACCCCGCCATCAGGCAGCAGCTGGTGGAGGCCTACACCAACCTCGTGTATTTCCTGGCCCGAAAGTTCGCCAACCGCGGCGAGCCTTTCGAGGACGTCGCCCAGGTCGGCTTCATGGGACTGCTGCTGGCGCTCGACCGCTTCGAGCCCGAGCGCGGCCTCGAGTTCACTACCTTCGCCACGCCCACCATCGTCGGAGAGATCAAGCGCTACTTCCGGGATAAGAGCTGGGCGGTGCGCATCCCGCGCCGGCTGCAGGAGCTGAACCAGCGGGCGCGCCAGGCGGGGGAGAAGTTGCAGAACCAGCTCGGCCGGGCCCCCAGCGTCCAGGAGCTGGCCGCCGAGCTGGGCGTCTCCGAGGAGGAGATCCTGGAGGCCTACGAGGCCGGCCCGGTGCAGCAGACGGTGCCCCTCGATTCGACCAGCGCCACGCCCACGGGGGATGAGGGCCTGTCGCTCTCCGAGCGGCTGGGTGGCGAGGATGAGAACCTCCAGAGGGTCGAACTGCAGGGACTGCTGGACTCCGCGATGACCCATCTGACTCCGCGCGAGCGCGAGATCATGTACCTGCGCTTTGTCGAGGAGCTGCCCCAGAGCGAGGTGGCTCGACGGCTGGGAATCTCCCAAATGCACGTTTCCCGGCTCCAGCGCGCCGCCGTCGACAGCCTCAAGCGGCAGCTGGAGGCTTCGGCCAGCGTCTGACGCAAGGCGTTCGCGACTTCGCGCGGCGCCGGATTTTGTATTCGGCTCAGGCCCGATCCTCTGCTAGGATGCACCCAACGCCCGATGCTGAGCGCCGAGATCCGCCAGTCCTTCCTCAACTTCTTCGAACGGCAGGGTCACAGGAAGCTCCCCAGCTCATCCCTGATCCCCCACGAAGATCCTTCCGTGTTGCTCACCACCGCGGGGATGCAGCAGTTCAAGCCGATCTTCATGGGCCAGGCCCAGCCGCCGGCGCCGCGTGCGACAACGGTGCAGAAGTGCTTTCGCACCGTGGATCTGGATGAAGTCGGCGATACCAGCCACCTCACCTTCTTCGAGATGTTGGGCAACTTCTCCTTCGGCGACTACTTCAAAGAGGGCGCCATCGAGTTCGCCTGGGAGTACCTGACCAGGGAGCTGGGCCTGGACGCCGGTCGGCTGCAGCCAACCACCCATCCCACCGACGATGACGCCGCGGCGCTCTGGAAGAAGGTCTCCGGCCAGGACGTGATTCGGCTGGAGGACAATTTCTGGGGACCGACCGGAGGGTCCGGGCCGTGCGGGCCCGACTCGGAGGTCTACTTCGACTTCGGCCCCGAGGTTGGTTGTGGGCGGCCGGACTGCTACCCCAGCCACTGTGAGCGGTATATGGAGGTCTGGAACCTGGTCTTCATGCAGTTCGACCAGGCTCCCGACGGATCGAGAAAGGCGCTGCAGCGCACTGGGGTCGACACGGGGATGGGCCTGGAGCGCCTGTCGACAGTGGTCAACGGCGTCCAGAGCATCCACGACACCGACGTATTCACTGCGCTGCGCGAGCATTTCCAGGATCGATTCAGTGACCAACACCGTGGCAAGGTCACGCCCGAAGTCGCATTCTCCGCGCGGCTGCTGGCGGACCACGCCCGCGGCACGGCTTTCCTGGTCGCCGACGGCGTCCGCGCGGGCAACGAGGGCCGCGGGTACGTGCTGCGCCGCATGATCCGGCGCGCCACCCTGCACGGCGAACGCCGGCTGGGGATCGAAGGCCCGCTGTCGGGAGCGGTTTCGACGGTAGCCGGGCTGATGGGCGACGCCTACCCTGAGCTGGTCCGGAGTCAGGCGGACATCGCCGAGGCGCTGAAGGCAGAAGAGGCTGCCTTCAGGCGCACCCTGGACCTGGGCCAGACCGCCTTCGACGCGGTGGCCGCCAAAAGCGTCGGCATCATCCGCGGCGAGGAGGCCTTCCGTCTCCACGACACCTACGGGTTCCCCATCGATCTGACAGTGGAGCTGGCCTCTGAGCGCGGCCTGACGGTGGACCGCGATGGGTTCGCGGAGCAGCTGGGCCGGCAGCGGCTGCAGAGCCGGCGGGGCGCCAAGCGGACTGTTGTGCAGCGCACCGGCCTGCCGGCCACCGACTTCCTGGGATACGAGACGCTTGGCGCCAATGCCCGGGTGCTGCGCCTATTCGAAGGCGACGCCGAGTCGCGGTCCGCCGGTGAGGGCGCCGAAGTCGAGGTCTATCTGGACCGCACGCCGATGTACGCCGAGGGCGGCGGCCAGGTCGGCGACATCGGCCTCATCGAGGGACCGGAGGGCACCGTCGAGGTCCGCGATGTGCAGCGCCAGGGCGACGCGTACGCCCATTACGGCATCGTTACCTCAGGCGTGGTCAAAGTCGACGAAGAGGTGCAGGTGGAGGTGGACCGGGAGACCCGGTGGTCGACGATGCGGCACCACTCGGCCACCCACCTGGTCCACAAGGCGCTCCGTACCGTGCTCGGTGAGGGCGCCACCCAGGCCGGTTCCTACGTGGCGCCCGACACCTGTACCTTCGATTTCAACCTCGACCGCGCGGTCACCGGGGACGAGCTCGACGCCGTGTTTCGAATCGTCAACCGGGTGGTGCGCGACGACCTGCCGAAGTCGACCGACGCGATGTCGCTCGAGGACGCCCGCCGCAGCGGGGCGATGATGCTCTTTGGCGAGAAGTACGCCAACGTTGTCAGGGTGGTCAGCTTCGGCCACTTCACCAGCGAGCTCTGTGGCGGCACCCACGTCGATCGCACCGGCCAGATCGGGTCGGTGGTGGCGGTGGCCGAAAAGAGCGTCGGCGCCGGCCTGCGCCGGCTCGAGTTCCTCGCCGGCGAGCGCGCCGAGACGTACCAGCGCGAGCTGGCGGCGTCCGCCGACGCCGCGGCCCGGGCGCTGAAGGTCGGATCGGCGGAGCTGGGGGAGCGGGTGGCGGCGCTGGTCGACGAGCGCAAGAAACTTCAGAAGGAGATCGATGACCTCCGCCGCAAGGGGGTCGCCGGCGACGGCGCGACCCCGGCCCACGGCTTCGCCGACGGCATCGCCTTCCAGCTGGTGGCGTCCGACGACGCCGACTTCATCCGCTCGGTCGCCGATCGACTGCTTGACGTCGAAAGCACGGCCCAGGCGTCGGTGGTGATGGGCCAGACCGGGGACACCGGGAGGCTGGTTCTGAAGACCCGCAGCGGCACCGGCCTCGACGCCGCGGACGCTTTTGGAAGAATCCGTAGCCTTGTCGGTGGCAAGGGCGGCGGCAACCAGTCGCTGGCCCAGGGAGGCGGCTTCAAGGTGCGTGAATTCGATCGGATCGTCGACAGCCTGAAGGGCTGGGTGATCGAGAACGGGGAGGCCAAGGACCGGGCATGAAGCGCTTCCTCAACCGGCGCAACCAGGCCGCCAACCACTACACCGCGCTAGACATCGGCACCGAGTACATCAAGGCGCTGATCATCCGGCGCGAGGGTGACAACGGCATCGTGCTCGGGGTCGGCCGCCAGCAGCAGTCCTACTCGGACATGGTCTCGGGCGCGGTCGCCGACATCCAGGCGGTGATCGACAACTGCAACCACGCCCTGGAGCAGGCCGAGGACATGGCCGAGGCCATCCCCGGCCGCGCCGTCATCGGGATCGCCGGCGAGCAGGTGAAGGGCTTCTCGACGTCGGTGACGGTGCCGCGCCAGGACCCCGGCCAGCGCATCAACCGGGTCGAGCTGCAGAACACCCTGGAGATGGTGCAGAAGCGGGCGATGCGCGAGGCCGCCCACCTGATGGGGGAGGAGCTTGGCGTCCCCGAGGTCAACCTGAAGCTGATCCACTCCACCATCACGACCGTGCGCATTGACGGCTACCTGGTCACCAACCCCATGGACTTCCAGGGCCGGTCGATGGAGATCACGGTCTTCAACACCTTCGCGCCGCTGACCCACATCGGTGCGCTCCAGACCATCGCCGCCGAGCTGGACCTGGAGCTGATCGCGACGGTGGCCGAGCCCTTCGCGATGGCCCGCTGCTGCGCCACCGACGAGGTCTACGAGTTCGGCGGCATCTTCGTCGACGTCGGCGGCGGCACCACCGACGTGGCCCTGATCCGCAACGGCGGGATCGAGGGCACCAAGATGTTCACCATCGGGGGCCGCGTCTTCACCAAGAAGATCGCCGCCCACCTCAACATGAGCTTTGTCGAGGCCGAGGACCTCAAGGTCCGCTATTCCCGCGGCGAGGTTTCGGAGGATCGTGTCAAGCAGCTGCGGTCGCTGCTGGCGCCTGACGCCGAGGTCCTGGTGAACGGCGTGGCGCTGACGCTGCAGCAGCTGGCCAAGGCCGACCGGCTGCCCTCCAACATCTACCTGGCAGGGGGTGGAAGCGCCCTTCCCGAGATCGAGGAGTACCTCAACTCCTACCCCTGGATGGAGCGGCTGCCGTTCCCCAAGCAGCCGGCGGTAAGGGCGCTGGCGCCGACGGACGTACGTAACATCTACGATTCCACAGGATTACTTCTGAACCAGCAGGACATCACCCCCATGGGCCTGGGCTACCAGGCGATCCAGGAGGACGAAGGGGAGAAGGACCTGCTCTACAGCACCATGCGACGCATCATGCGCGCGATGAAGGTTTGACCTGAAGCCATGTCGAAGCTGATCTACGCCGAACCGGACGACGAGATAACCAATCTCGTCGACCGGCTGCGCTCGGAGAAGGCCGAGAAGGAGCTGGTCTTCGTCCTGCCCGGCGCCTCTCGGGTGATGCATTCGAACCTCAACGCCAGGCTTCTCAAGCAGTACAGCAACTCGCTGGGCAAGACGACGTCGGTGATCAGCCCGGACCCGCGCACCCAGTCGATCGCGATCGAGACCGGGTTCTCGGTGTTTCCGACGATGGCCGCATTCGAGTCGGGCAAGGCTCTCGATCGCGCCGTCGACAGCAGCTCGGCAGCAGAGCCCGCCGGGATCCTAGCGCCCCTTCCCGCCGCCGCCGACCCTTCGTTTGGCGCGCCATCGGCGTCCATGGGTCGCGCTGCGCCGCCACCCGCCCCGGTCCGGACCCCACGTCCCAAGCCGGAGCCCCGCACCCTTCCTGCTGTGACCGGTGGGCGCGCCGGCTACCTGCCGTACGTACTGGGTGGGGTCGGGGTGCTCCTGATCCTGATCATCCTGGGGCTGTTCGTGCTGCCTTCGGCGACGGTGCAGATCGTGATCCCGGCGCGGGCGATCGCCGCGCAACCCACGGTGACCGGCCAGACCGCGGCGCCTGGTCCGAGCGACAGCGCGACGGTGCAGACGACCATCCAGCAAGGCCAGGAGCAGATGCAGCAGGCGAACATCCCGTCGACCGGGCAGAAGACCATCCCCGCGGCCCCGGCTACCGGTAACGTCGTGTTCACGTACACCAATCCGGGGATCGCCTTGGGCTTCGACCTCCCCAAGGGCACGGAAGTCACCACCGACGACGGCAAGAAATACCAGACCCAGGCAGACAGCGGCAACATCGGCCGAAATCAGAGCTCACCGCCGATACCGGTCGCCGCCGAGACCGGCGGCGCCTCCACCAACACTCCCGCCGGGTCGATCAAGAACATCACCGGTAACCCCAACCCGGACCAGCTGAAGGTCACCAACCCCAGCGACGTCACCGGCGGCGCCGACGCCACTCAGCAGACGGTGGTCTCCCAGACCGACCAGGACAAGGTCAAGAAGACCCTCGGCGACCAGCTGACCACCAAGGTCCAGGCCGACCTGCAGAAGACCGCGGGCAGCCAGCGGCTGCTCGCCGAGACGCTGGTGGTCAGCGTCGACGCCAGCTACGACCACAAGCCCGGCGACAATGTGCCCAATTTCACAGCCACGGTGACAGTCAAGGCCAGCGAGACCAGCCTCGACGACGCCAAGGTCAAGCAAGTCCTCACCGACGCGCTCAAGAAGCAGGCCCCGGCCGGCTACACCCTCATCGACACGCCCAAGCCAAAGCTCGCCTACACCGTGGCCCAGCACGACGACAAGGGCGGAGTCATCCTCAACGGGACCGCCTCGGGCTTCATGGCCACCGCCATCAACAAGGACGACATCCGCACCCACATCACCGGCAAATCGATCAAGCAGGCGCGCGCCTACATCCAGGGCAACCTCGACTCCAGCAACGTGATCATCACCGAGAGCCCCTCGCTGGTGCCGTGGCTGCCTTTCATGTCGAGCCGGATCTCTGTCAACACCACCGTGGAAAACGCCACGCCCGGATGAGGGTGCTGGCGGTCGACCCCGGTCGGGTGAGGGTCGGCCTGGCCTTGAGCGACGAAGGCGCCCGGTTGGCGACTCCGCACTCCACGCTCCCGGGCGGAGCCGGGCTGGCCACCCGCATCGTCGAGGTCGCCGAGGACGCCGGCGCGGGAACCATCGTGGTCGGCCTCCCCCGGCGTCTCGACGGCACCGAGGGCTTGGAGGCCGAAGCTGCTCGGGCGCTGGCGGCCGAGATCTCGGCGACGAGCGGACTTGCCGTGGAGCTGTGGGACGAGCGCTTCACCAGCTCGATGGCCGAGGCAGCGCTCAAGATCTCGCGACCGAGGCGGGGCGCCAAGGTCGCCGGCGCCCGTCGCGAGGCCGCCGACCGGGTCGCCGCCGCGGTCCTGCTCCAGTCTTATCTCGATCGGCGCCAAGCCGCCCCCGAAAAAGCAGCTCCTCAGTGAACCCGGGCCGGACGTTCGCCATCGCGGCGGCCATCGCCCTACTCCTGATCGGCGGTGGGGCGTTTGCCGCCAACCGGGCCTACAACAGCCAGGTCTACGACGCCCGCCGCGCCGGCCAGGGCGTCGCGCTGGTGGACATCCCGGCGGGCGCGAGCGTCTCCGAGATCGGCGACATCCTGTCGCGGCAGGGGCTGATCGGAAGCACCCTGGCCTTCGAGATCTACGTCCGCGCCAACGGATTGGCCAACCGGCTCGAGGCGGGCCACTACCGCATTCGTGGCGGGCTGAGCATGGCGGCCACGCTGGACCTGCTCACGCACGCCGCCGGCGCCCAGGTGCGGGTCACCGTGCCCGAGGGTTTCACCGAGAAACAGATCGCGCAGCTGATGGAGAAGAAAGGGCTGTTCAACGCGACCGCGTTCCTCGACGCCGCCAACAAGGGGACGTACACCCAGCCCTACCTGGCCGGCAGGCCGGCCGGCTACGGTCTCGAGGGATACCTCTTCCCGGACACTTACTTCCTGGACCCCAAGGCCACGCCGGCCGAAGTGATCAGCGTCCTTCTCGAGGACTTCGGCACCAAGGTCCCGGCCGACCTCCGGGCCCACGCCGCCGACCAGCACGTCACCTTCGCCCAGGCGATGGTGGTCGCGTCGATCGTCGAGCGTGAGGCCAGCTTCGACAAGGACCGCCCCTACGTGGCGGCGGTGTTCTACAACCGACTGGCCCAGGGGCTGCCGCTGCAGTCTGACGCGACCGTCGCGTACGCCAAGGGGCAGAGCACCACCGTCATCACCGAGCAGGACAAGGCATTGAATTCGCCCTTCAACACCTACCTCAACACCGGGCTTCCGCCGGGGCCGATCAGCAACCCCGGCCTGCCCTCGATCCGCGCCGCCCTGATGCCCGCGTCGGGGTGGAGCTACCTCTTCTTCCTTACCGACGCCACCGGCCACGCGCACTTCAGTCGCACCCTCGATCAGCACAACCAGTGCCAGGTCAACCTGAGCGCCTGCCCCACCGCTCCCTGAGAGATGCAAGTCCTGCTGCTGGGCCACCCGGTCGACCACAGCCTGTCGCCAGTGATGCAGAATGCCGCCTTCGCCGCCGCCGGCCTGCCTCACCGGTACCACGTGAGGGACGTCGAGCCGGAAGACATCGAGGCCGCGGTGGCCGACCTCCGCGCCCAGGATTGCCTGGGCGCCAACGTGACCGTGCCTCATAAGCTCGCCGTCATCCCCGGGCTGGACAGCCTTGACGCGGAATCGGAGACGCTTGGCGCGGTCAACACCATCGTCAACGTGGACGGCAGGCTCGAGGGTCATAACACCGACGTCGAGGGGGTCTGGCGGGGTCTACTGGAACCGGTGCTGGAAAGCGTGGGCGACGCCCACATCGTTCTGGCGGGCGCGGGCGGCGGGGCACGGGCTGTGATGGCGGCCCTGGGGCGGATCCTGGTTGACGCACCCGGCACCGTTGTGGTGGTGGCGCGGTCGGTCGACGAGGCCGCCCGCGTGGCCGCCCTGGGAGCCGGCTTCGGAATCTCAACCGGCGCGGGCGCCTGGGATGAGATGGCAGAAGCCTGCGAGGGCGCGCAGGTCCTCGTCAACTGCACCCCGTTGGGGCTCCATGGCGAGGACCCGTTCGCCGGCGTCTCGCTCACGGGGAGAGTCGCGCTGGACCTCGGTTATGCAGCGGGTGGCACCCCGCTCATCAGGCGAGCCCGGGCCGAAGGCGCGACCCGCGCGGTCCAGGGTGACCAGATGCTGCTGCACCAGGGCGCCGAGGGCTTCCGGCTATGGACCGGCCAGGAGCCGCCGATCGAGGCGATGGCGCTGGCCCTGAGCGAGGCGATCGGGTGAGTGGACTGCTGCTGGCCCTGCTGGCGGCGGCTGGCGGCGCGGTTATCGGGACCGTCACGCACCAGCTCAACCAGGTCTGGGCGCGCGGGGAGGAGGAGGCCACCGAGCCACCTCTTCCGGTCGAGCCTGTGTGGGCGCCGGCGCTCGATGCGGTCGCCCTGGGATTCCTTTTCTGGCGCTTCGGCCTCAACCCGCGCTCGCTGGCGGCGGCGGTCTTCATGGTCGTCCTGGTCCAGGTCTTTGTCTTCGACGCCCGCCACCGGCTGATCCTCAACCGGGTGATGTACCCGGCGATGGTGGTGGCCCTGCTGGCGTCGCCGCTGAGCCCTCTGCTCCAAGGTGAGACCGGCCTCGGCAAGATCGACTCGGCGGTCCTGGGAGCGGTGGTCGGGGGAGGGATATTCCTCGTCTTCGTGCTCGTCAGCCGGGGCGGGATAGGCCTGGGCGACGCCAAGCTCACGTTTTTCATGGGCGCCGTGCTAGGGATGCTGCCGATCGCCACCTCCCCGATCATCAAGGCGCTGATCTACGGAATCGTGATCGGTGGCGTGATCGCGGCCCTGCTGTTGATCTCGCGGCTGCGCGGGATGCGCGATTTCATCCCTTACGGCCCCTATCTCTGCATCGGCGGGGCTGCAGCCGTGCTCTTCCCGTGCGGTCTGTTCGGCCCGACAACCTGCTGAAGCGGGCGGTCGCGACAGGTCCGCACTTAAGATTCAGCCATGTCTGAAGACAAGGACCTGATCCCCGGCGAGGTCGTCCAGCTCCGCACCAACCGCCATCCACTGGTGCTGGTCAGGCAGGTGCTGGTTCCGACGCTGGTGGTGCTCGCGCTGGCGATCGGGCTCGCTCTTTTGCCGCTCCCGGGGTCGGTTCGCAGCCTGCGCTGGCTCGCGGTGCTGCTCTTGCTGCTGGGTCTGTTCGTCTACCTCGACGTCCAGTACATCGTTTGGCGCTCCGTCACCTACACCATCACCGACCAGCGGATCCTGTTGCGGCGCGGCGTGCTGGGCAAGTTCAGCCGCTCCATCGGGATGTCGCGGGTCCAGGACGTCAGCACCTCGCAGAGCCTCTTCGGCCGTATGTTCGACTACGGCAACGTGGAGATCGAATCGGCCGGCAAGGACGGCGCCGAGATCCTCATCTACGTCCCCGACCCACAGCACTTCCGGGATGTGCTCTTCGAGCATCTCCATGGCCAACCGGCGACATCGGGCGCGCCGATTTGATTCGGTTCCTGACCGCGGGCGAGTCCCACGGTCCGCGCCTGGTGGTGATAGTCGACGGCCTGCCGGCGGGGATGCGGCTTCGCGCCAAGGAGATCGACACCGACCTGCGCCGCCGCCAGGGTGGCTACGGCCGTGGCGGCCGCCAGCAGATCGAGCGCGATGCCGTCGAGATCGTCGGGGGGGTGCGGCTGGGCCGAAGCCTGGGGACCCCGGTGGCGATGCTGGTAACCAACCGGGACTTCCCCAACTGGGAGAAGACGATGTCGCCGGCGCCGACCGGGTTCCCGCCGACCACGGTCACCCGGGTGCGTCCCGGGCATGCCGACCTGGCCGGGGCGCTCAAGTACGGCTTCGACGATGTCCGCAACGTCCTGGAGCGGGCCTCTGCGCGCGAGACCACCAGCCGGGTGGCGGCCGGCGGCGTCGCCAAACAGCTGCTGGCGACCTTCGGGATCGAGGTCCACAGCTTTGTCTCGCGGATCGGCAAGGTGCAGGCCAACGTCCCCGAGACGATCGACTGGGACGCCGTCGAGGCATCGCCGGTGCGGACCCCCGATGAGGTTGCCGCGGGCAAGATGGTGCGCGCCATCGACCGCGCCCGCAAGGACGGCGACACCCTCGGCGGGGTCTTCACCGTGGTCGCCACCGGCGTACCGGTGGGGCTGGGTACCTACGCGCAGTGGGACCAGCGGCTGGACGGCCTGCTGGCCCAGGCCATCGTCAGCGTGCCCGCGGTCAAGGCGGTCGAGCTCGGGGCCGGGGTCGCGGCGGCGTCGCTGCCGGGCTCGGAGGTCCACGACCAGCCGCGTTACAGCAAGACGCGCGGGTTCTACCACCTCAGCAACCGGCAGGGTGGGCTCACCGGCGGCGTCACCGACGGTATGCCGGTTGTGGTCAGCGGCTACATCAAGCCGATCTCGACGCTCAAGAAGCCGCTTACGTCGGTCGACATCGCCACCCGCAAGGAGATCCAGGCGCACTACGAGCGCAGCGACATCTGCGTGGTGCCCGCCGCGGGCGTGATCGGCGAGGCGATGGTGGCCCTGACGCTGGCCAACGCGCTGCGAACCAAGGCCGGAGGCGATTCAATCAGGGAGATGCGGCGCAACCTCAACGCGTACCTGCGCTCCGTTCGCTGAGGCGCGACGGTGGCGAAGAACCTGGTCCTGGTCGGCTTCATGGCCAGCGGAAAATCGAGCGTCGGACGGATCGTGGCCGACCAGCTTGACGTCGAGTTCATCGACCTCGACGAGATGGTCGAGGGAATGACCGGCAAGACCATCTCTGAGCTTTTCGATCAGCAGGGCGAGGCCCGCTTCAGACGCTTTGAGTCGGCGGCCCTGGCGCAGGCGCTCGCCGGAGGTGGCAAGGTGGTGGCGGTTGGCGGGGGCGCCGTCATCGACGATCGCAACTGGGAGCTGATCGAAAAAGGCGCCAACGTCGTCGTCAGGCTGGCGGCCAGCGGCGACGAGATCCTGCGCCGGCTGGACGACGGCGGCGGGCGCCCGCTGGCGGGAGGCGGCCGGCTGCGCGAGCGGCCCGACCTGCGGGAGGACCTGCTGCGGCTGGCGGAGGCGCGGGAGCCGCGCTATCAAGAGGCGGCTCACCAGGTCGACACCACCGGGCGGGAGGTCGTCGAGGTCGCGGTCGAAGTGGCGGCGATCGCCCGCGAGGCGGGCGTCGCGGAGGTCGCCGGTGCCTGAGCTGAAGGTGAGCGCCGCCTCGGGCGAATACCCGATCGTGATCGAGCAGGGCGGCTTCGCACATCTGGGCGCTCGCATCGACGAGCTGGCCGGTGGAAGCGCGGTGCTGATCATCGCCGACCAGAACACCGCCGCCCTGCTGCCCCGGCAGCTTGCCGTGCAGCACGGCAGGCCCGTCTTCCGGATCAACGCCGGTGAACAGACCAAGACCCTGACCTGGGTCGAGAAGGCAGCCACGGCGGCGGCGGTCAAGGGCCTCGACCGCGGGTCGCTGATAGTGGCGGTGGGCGGCGGGGTGGTCGGCGACCTGGCCGGGGTCGTCGCCGCCACCTATATGCGCGGCGTGCGGCTGATGCAGGTGCCGACCACGCTGCTGGCGATGGTCGACAGCTCGATCGGCGGCAAGGCCGCGGTGAACCTGCGCGCGGGCAAGAACCTGGTCGGCGCGTTCAAGCCGCCGATCGAGGTTTTCATCGACCCCGATGTGCTCTCCGGGCTCCCCGACCGCGAATTCCGCAGCGGCCTGGCCGAGGTGCTCAAGTACTCTATGATTGCCGACGAACAGTTGTACGACTCGCTCCTTGCCAATCGCAAAAAAGTGCTTCAAAAAGACATCGACCTGCTCACCGACGTGATCACGATCTGCTGCGCCATCAAGGCGGGCGTGGTCACCCGTGACGAACAGGAGACCGGAGAGCGGGCGATCCTGAACTACGGCCACACCTTCGGCCACGCCCTCGAGGCCGCCACCGCCTACCGCCAATTCACCCACGGCGAGGCAATCAGCGTGGGCATGGAGGTGGCCGCCCAGATCGGCTTCGAGGTGGGGGTCACACCCGGAAGCGTGATCGAACGCCAGGGCCGCCTGCTGGACGCCTACAAGCTGCCCCGTAAGGCGCCCGGGGCCGCCACCGTGGATGCCGTGATGGAGGCGATCAGGCACGACAAGAAGGGCCGCGCCGGGGTCACCCCGTGGGTCCTGTTGGACCGTCTCGGGCACGCTGTCTTCGGCCACAAGGTCAACGGCGAGGTAGCGGAGCACGTCATCGGCGTGGCGCTCAAGGCAGCCTGAGGTGCGCCGCGTGGTGGTCATCAACGGGCCCAACCTCAACCGGCTGGGGACGCGCCAGCCCGAGATCTACGGCACCACCACCCTCAGCCAGGTCGAGCAGATGCTGGTGGCGCGTGGGGCCGAGCTGGGCTGGGCGGTGGAGACCTACCAGTCCAACCACGAGGGCGACCTCATCGATCGCGTCCAGGCGGCCGCCGAGCACGGCGTTGACGGCCTGATCCTGAACCCTGGGGCGCTGACCCACTACAGCTACGCGCTCCTGGACGCGCTCCAATCGGTCGACCTGCCCGCGGTCGAGGTGCACATCAGCGACATCGACAACCGCGAGGAGTGGCGGCGGAAGTCGGTGACCAGCGAGGCTTGCGTCGGCGTGATCAAAGGCAAGGGCGTCCATGGGTACATCGAGGCCCTCGAGCTGCTGGACGGTCGGGTGTCGACTGAGGTCTCGACGTGATCGACGCCGGCGACCTTCGCAACGGGTCGGTCTTCGAGCGCGACGGCCAGCTCTTCGTCTGCGTCGGCTACTCGCACATGAAGATGGGCCGGGGCACGGCCCAGGTGCGGGCCCGCCTGCGCAACGTCAAGACCGGCGCCATCACCGACGAGACCTTCCGGCCGGAGCAGCGTTTCACCCGCGCCCGGATCGAGAAGCGGAACATGCAGTACCTCTACAGCGACGGCGACCAGTACCACTTCATGGACACCACCACCTACGACCAGGTGGCGCTGGCCGAGGCCGCCCTGGGCGACGCTCTCAAGTACCTCAAGGAGAACGCCGAGATCACGGTGCTGTCATACGAGGACCAGCCCATCGGTGTCGAGCTCCCGACCTCGGTGGAGCTGGAGGTCACCAAGACCGACCCCGGCTTCAAGGGCGACACCGCGACCGGCGCGTCCAAGCCCGCGACCGTGGAAACCGGGCTGGCGCTGCAGGTGCCTCTATTCGTCAACCAGGGCGATAGGATCAAGGTCGACACCCGAACCGGCGAATACATGGAGAGGGCCTGATATGACTGAGATCCCGTCCGCGTTCCAGCCGACACAGGGTCGAGTCAAGGTCGCCAACGAGGTGATCGCCCAGATCGCCGCGATGACCGCGTTGCAGATCCCCGGGGTGGGCGCAGTGGCCGACGGCAGCAACCAGTTCACCCGAGTCATCCGCCGGGGCGGCATCCACCAGGGAGTCCGGGTCGAGCTGGGCGACGACGACGCGCTCAAGCTGCAGCTGCTGCTGGTCGCCGAGAGTGGGCACAACCTTCCCGACCTGGCGGCACAGGTCCAGCGCCAGGTTGTCGCCGCGGTTGACCGAATGCTGGGGATGCGGACCAGCAGCGTCGACGTCTTCTTCGCCGACGTTCGTTTCAGCGAAGCCAAGACCTGATCCAGACCCTGAGACGCCGCCGTGGGTAAACGTCACGTGGCCCGGGAAGTGGCCATGCAGGTGATCTTCGAGCTGGAACACCGCGCCGACGACCCCGAGGCGGCGGTGCGATACCACCTCGAAGAGGCCGGCGTCGACCGGGCCCAGTGGCCCTTCACCATCGACCTCGTGCGCGGCACCCTGGAGCACCAGGCCGAGATCGACGAGGAGATCGGCGGCTCCTCCACGCACTGGAAGCTGGAGCAGATGGCGGGGGTGGAGCGGGCCGTGCTCCGGCTGGCCACCTACGAGCTGCTGTTCTGCCCCGACGTCCCCGTCAAGGCCGCCATCAACGAGTCGATCGAGCTGGCCAAGACCTTCGGCGGCGACGAGGCCGGCCGCTTCGTCAACGGCGTCCTCGGCAAGGTCGTGCTCCATGTGCCCCGAGCCGCCGGCGGCGCCGGCTGATGGCGGCCGCCTGATGCAGGTCCTGCGGGTCGGCGACCTGGCCGAGTTCCTGGACGAGGTGATCTCGGACCAGCCGGGCCTCCAGGACGTCTGGGTGGAGGGCGAGGTCGCCGAGGTCACCGTCTCGCGGCAGGGCCACTGCTACCTGACGCTCAAGGACGAGCGCGCCAGCCTCCGCGCGGTGGCCTTCCGGCTGACCTACGCCCGTATCCGGTTCGAGATGCGGCCGGGGATGATGCTGCTGGTCCACGGCAAGGTCCAGGTCTACCGCGAGCGAGGCCAGGTGCAGCTGATCCTGGACAGCGCCCAACCGTCCGGGGTCGGCGACCTCTACCTGGCATTCGAGCAGCTGCGCAAGAAGCTAGAGGACGAGGGGTTGTTCGCGCCCGCGGCCAAGCGGCCCCTGCGCCCCTTCCCCAGGCGCGTCGGCATCGTCACATCGGAGTCGGGGGCGGCACTTCGCGACGTGATCAAGGTGCTGCGCCGCCGCTGCCCGGTGGTGCCAGTGCTGCTGGCCCACGCGCCGGTGCAGGGCGAGGTCGCCGCGGCGGCCCTGGTCCGGGCCCTGAACCGGCTGGCGACGCGGCCGGGTGTCGACGTCATCCTGCTGGTCCGCGGCGGCGGGTCGATCGAGGACCTGGCGTCCTTCAACGACGAGAGCCTGGCGCGCGCCATCCGGGCGTGCCCCGTCCCGGTGGTGGTGGGCGTGGGCCACGAGACCGACTTCACCATCGCCGACTTCGCCGCCGACGTCCGCGCCTCGACGCCGTCGATGGCGGCGGAGCTGGCCGTGCCCGACCTCGCCGACCTCCGGCGCCTGGTGGTCGACCGCCGGCAGCGGCTCAGCCTGGCTGTCAACCGCGAGCTCGAGCACAAGCGCGAACAGCTGCGCCAGGCCGGCGACCGACTGACCCGCCAGAGCCCGGCGTTGCGGCTGCCGGAGCTGCGTCTGCGCCTCGACGAGCGCCAGGACAGGCTGGTGTCGGCGCTCAGGTCGGGCATCGACCGCGCCCGCCGGGCGCTGGAGGCCGAGCGCCGCCGGCTGGAGGCCCTCAGCCCGATGGCGGTGCTGGGTCGTGGCTACAGCCTGGCCCGGGACGAGAACGGCGCCGTGGTGATGTCGATCGCCGGGCTCGGACCAGGGCGCCGGCTGACCACCGTATTCGCGGACGGATCGGTTGTCGGCGAGGTGATCGAGGTGCGCCCATCGGAGGCCGGCCGCCGTGGCTGAGACCCCCGCCGACATCGAGGGTCTCAGCTATGAGGACGCGCTCAAGCAGCTCGAGGCGCTGATCCGCAAGCTGGAGACAGGCAGCATCGACCTCGCCGATTCGATCGCCAGCTACGAGCGGGGCGCCGCACTGGCGGCGCACTGCTCGAAACTGCTGGAGGCCACCGAGCAGAAGGTGGAGCGGCTGGTCCTGGGCGCCGACGGCAAGCCCGCTGAGGAGCCGCTGCCCCGGCTCGACGAGGACGAGTAGCTGAACAGCCCGTACATCATGATCCCCGTCACGGCGTGGCTGATCGCCCAGGTCCTCAAGGTCGCCGAGGACTCACTGCGACAGCGACGGCTCGACTTCCGGCGGCTGGCGTCGGCCGGCGGGATGCCCAGCTCGCACACCGCCCTGGTGCTCTCGCTGACCACGGTGATCGGCTCCAAGCGCGGCATCAACACCCCCGAGTTCGCGATCTCGGCGATATTCAGCGCCGTGGTGATGTACGACGCCACCGGGGTGCGCCGCGCCGCCGGCCGACAGGCGCGCGTCCTCAACCGCATCGTCGAGGACCTCTTCCACCAGGAGGGCCTAAAGGAGGAACGCCTCCGCGAGCTGATCGGCCACACCCCGATCGAGGTGATCGCCGGCGCGCTCCTGGGCGTGGTGGTCGCCATCGTGATGCTCGGCGGATGACGCGGGCGGTGACGGCGGATGCGCGCCGGTTGGACCAGGCACTGGTCGAACGCGGCCTGGTCGAGACGCGACAAAAGGCGCAGGCGCTGATCCGCGCCGGCCACGTGCGGCTCGACGGCGAGCTCGCCGAGAAGGCGGACCAGCGTGTCACCGACCGGTCCGCGCTGGAGGTCAAGGCGCAGTCGCGCTTCGTCGGCCGGGGAGGGGAGAAGCTCGACGGCGCCCTCGACGACCTCGGCGTCGACGTCATCGGCCGGGTCTGCCTCGACGCCGGCGCCTCGACCGGTGGGTTCACCGACGCGCTGCTGCAGCGGGGCGCCCGCCTCGTCTACGCCGTCGACGTCGGATACGGGCAGCTCGCCTGGAAGCTGCGTCAGGATGAGCGCGTGGTGGTGCTGGAGCGCACCAACATCCGCGACCTGCAGTCGCTGCCCGGACCGCTTCCCGACCTGGCGGTGGGCGACCTCAGCTTCATCTCGCTGCGCCAGGTGGTGCCCTCGATCCGCGGCCTTCTGGCTCCCCATGGTGAGCTGGTGATGATGCTCAAGCCCCAGTTCGAAGTCGGTCGGGGCCGGGTCGGCAAGGGCGGCGTGGTCCGGGACCAAGCCGACCGCGACGAGGCCGTCCGAGCCTTCGGCGAGTGGGCGGCCTCCACCGGCCTGACGGTGCTGGCCACGGCCGCCGCCAGGATCACGGGCGCCAAGGGAAACCAGGAGTACTTCCTTCACATGCGAGCAGATGGCTGACGTCCTCTTCGTAGTTCACTCCCGCGTCAGCCCCGACGACCCCGCGGTGGAGCGGGCCAGCCGGCGGCTGGCAGAGCACGGCCACGAGGTCGAGATCTTTCAGCGGCTCGCTCCCCCCGGCCACCCGGGGCGTTTCGACGGCGAGTGGGTGCCACTGGATCCGGCCCTGGTCGAGGGCAAGAAGCTGGTGGTCACCTTTGGTGGCGACGGTACCTTCATTCACGCCGCCCGCACCGCGCTGGTCAATGGGGTGCCGGTGATGGGCGTGAACCTCGGCAGGCTGGGTTTCCTGGCCTGGGTGACGCTGGAGACCGCCGAGGCTGCCTGCACCGCCTGGGCCGAGGGCCGGACCGAGCTCGACGAGCGCGCCACCATGGTGGTGCACTACGACGACGGCGAGTACCTGGCGATCAACGAAGCCGCCCTGCTCAAGGATCCTGCCGCCAACGTGATCCAGCTCGAGGTCAGTGTCGAGGGGGTCGACGCGGGGATGTTCCACGCCGACGGCTGCGTCGTCGCCACGCCGACCGGCTCGACCGCCTACGCCGCCTCCGCCGGCGGTCCCATCCTTGACCCAAGGACCGAGGCCCTGGTGGTGGTGCCGCTGAACCCTCACACCCTCGCCACCCGGGCCCTGGTTCTTCCCGTCCACACCACCATCCAGCTGAAGGTCGACGAGGAGACCCGGCTGCTCCTCGATGGCGCTGTCAACCTCGCCATCTCCAGCAACGCGACCCTAACCTGCGGGCTGGACGGTCCCGCGCTGCAAGTCGTCCGCGTGCCCGGGACGGAGGACTTCTATACCCAGCTTCGCGACAAGATGGGCTGGGGCGAGCCGCTGGTCCGGGAAGGACGCCGATGATGGCCGGCGGCTGGCTCTACCGGGTGGGACAGGTGCGCGCGGCTCGGCGGGCGGTGATGAGCGAGGCCGACCGAGCCGAGGCCAGCGCCCACCTTGCGCCCCCCCTCGCCGAGCTGTTCCTGAGGATGCCGATACGGGACCAGGCCCACGCCCTCCGCGTCATGCGCCGCGTCGACAGCTCTGAGCCGCTGCTCTGCCAGGCTGCCCTGCTCCATGACGTCGGCAAAATCGAGTCGCCCCTGGGCACCCCGGGCCGGTCGCTGGTAGTGCTGGCCAATGCCACCGGGACCACCGACCTCGTCGTCCGCCTTCCGGGTATCGGACCGAGGATCCGGCGGTACATCGATCATCCCCGTCTTGGCGCCGACCTGCTGCGGGCGGCGGGCGCCGACGCTCCCCTGGTCCAGATCGTGGCCGAACACGAGTCCCGGGAGCCGTCGCACCCGCAGACCGCCGTCCTCCAATCGGTCGATGAGCGAGAGTGACTGAAACCGCCGCCGCCAAGGCCGGCTTGCTCGACGAGGTGCGCGTCAACAGCGCGGTCTTTGAAGGCCCGATCGACCTGCTTCTGACGCTGGCGCAACGGCAGCAGGTCGACCTCAACCAGGTGCGTCTCGGCGACCTCGCCTGGGACTACCTGGGCAGCCTCACCGCCGATGACGGCAGCCGCGCCCGCAGCCCCGAGGCGATGGCGGCCTTCCTGGTGGTGGCCTCCCGGCTGCTGGCGCTCAAGGCCGCCGCCCTGCTCCCCGGCGCGGCCGGCGAAGACGAGGAGGAGGACCTCGAGGCGTGGGAGGCCTCGGTGCGGCAACGGATGCAGGAGTACGAGCGCTTCAAGGCGGCCGCCGGCGAGCTGATGCGACGGCACCAGGAAGGCGGCTTCAGCTTCGGCTCCGCGCTGGAGGTCGAAATCATCCCCAGCGAGAAGCTCCAGATCGACCCCGACAGCCTGGCCTCGGCCTTCCAGGCCATTCTCGACCGCCTCCCGGCGCCGTCAGAGGTGCAGGTTGAGATGTCGAGCTACTCGCTGGTGGACGAGATGGGCCGGATCCGGGAGCGCATCAGCGCTGGGCCCAGCACCAGCTTCACCGTCCTCTTCGACGCCGCCGAGTCGCGGATGCACGCCGTGGTGATCTTCCTGGCCCTGCTGGAGCTGATCCGTCTCGGCGAGGCGCGTTTCCGGCAGCGCGCAACCTTTGGCGAGATCGAGATCCTGGCGGGCGGCGACGATGCCTGAGCTGGAGGCCCTGCCCGGGCTCGACGACCTCCGCCGCCAGGCCGAGGCGGTGCTCTTCAGCCTAGGCACCGCCATCGAGGTGCGCCGTCTTGCTGACGCTCTCGAGATCGATCAGCGGACGCTGGCGACGGTCCTTGACGCACTCGACGAGTCGCTCCGCGGCCGCGGCCTGATGCTGCAGCGCCATGGCGATGAGGTCCAGCTGGTGACCCGCCCCGAGGCCGCCGCCGCCGTCCGCCGGCTGCTCAACCCCGAGGTCCCCGGGCGGCTGTCGCCGGCGGCCTACGAGACGCTGGCGATCATCGCCTACCGCCAGCCGCTGACCAAAGCGGCCATCGAGGAGGTGCGCGGAGTCGATTGCGAGCGCGTCCTGGAGGGCCTGCTCACGCGGGGGCTGATCGAGGAGCGCGGCCGGATGGAGGCTCCCGGCACGCCGCGCCTGTTCGGGACCACGATGCGGTTCCTGCAGCTGCTCGGCGTGGGGCGGCTCGAGGACCTCCCCGGCGTGGGCGGCGTGGACGGCGCGGATGTGGAGGGTGGCGCGGACGCGGTGGGCGACCAGGCCGGCTCGGACCGCGTTGGCGAAGAGGCGGCCGCCGGCGGGACGGGCGACGACGCTGCCGCCGAGGACCCGGCCGAGGTCGACCCTGACTGAGGACGCGGCTCCGGAGGAGGTCCGTCTCAACCGCTTCCTGGCGATGGCAGGGGTGGCGGCCCGGCGCAAGGCCGACGACCTGATCGCCGCCGGCCGGGTCACTGTGAACGGGGCGCGGACACCGCCTGGTGGCCTGATGGTGCGCCCGGGGCGGGATGTGGTGGCGGTCGACGGCTCGGAGGTCCGGCCGGCGCCCGCGGAGCACCACTACCTGGCGGTGAACAAGCCGGCGGGCTACCTCAGCGCTGTCAGCGACCGCAGCCGCCGGCCGCTGGTCACGTCGCTGCTGCGGGGACGGCCCGCCACCGAGCGCCTGCACCCGGTCGGCCGGCTGGACCTCGACAGCCGGGGCCTGATCCTGCTCACCGATGATGGCGAGCTCAGCTTCCGGCTCCAGCATCCGCGCCACCACGTCGAGAAGGAATACGAGGCCATCATCCGGGGCAGGCCCTCGGCCGAAGCCCTCGAAAAGCTCCGCCAGGGCGTGGTCCTGGAGGAGGGACGGACCGCCCCGGCGCAGGTGAAGGTGGTCGGCGGCGGCCCCGACGCCGGCACCAGCCGGGTTCGCATCGTGATCCGGCAGGGTTGGAAGCGGCAGGTGCGGAGGTCCTTCCTGGTCGTCGGCCACCGGGTGCTGGATCTGCGCAGGGTGCGCATCGGCCCGCTTCGGATCGGCGACCTCGCCGAGGGCGCGGCTCGGGAGCTGACCACGGCCGAGGTCGGCGCCCTCCGACGGGAGGTGGGGTTGTGATCCTCGCCATCGACGGTCCCTCGGCGTCGGGTAAGACCACGCTGGGAAGGATGCTGGCTCGACACCTGGGCCTGCCGCTGGTAGACAGCGGCCTGATGTACCGCGCCATCACCGTCCTCGCCCTCGAGGCTCGAATCGGTCCCGAGGACGAAGAGGCCCTCGCCGCGCTGGCGGGGGAGACCACTTTTGAGGTCAACACCAGCGTCGATGACCGGCCCGACTGGGAGGTTCGCGTCGACGGCCGTGACCTTACAAGCGCCATCTTTGAGGCTGCGATCACGCCCGCCTTGACGCGCATCAGCCAGGTGGCGGGGGTCCGCAAGGAGCTGGTCCAGCAGCAGCGGAACTACGGCCGGCACGGCGTGGTGATGGTGGGGCGGGATATCGGCACCGTCGTCTTCCAGGACGCCGACCTGAAGATCTTCGTCACCGCCTCGGAGGAGGAGCGCAAACGGCGCCGTTCGCTGCAGATGCGTGACGACGATCACGCCGTCCTCAAGGGCGAGATCGCAGATCGAGACGCCGCCGACAGCGGCAGGTTGATCGCCCCATTGCGACCCGCGGAGGACGCGCATACGATTGACACCGATGGCCGAAGCGCCCAAGACGTATTCGAAGAGATCCTTCGCCTGATTCCCAGCTCGAGGCCCGGAAGCCCCATTCAACCTGGGCCCGGATGACCGAGACCAGCGTCGTCGCGACCCCGGCGCCGGTGGCGCGTGGCCTGGTGTCGCCGACCCCGATCTACTGGCTGCTGCGCTGGTTCGTGCAATTGGTGATCCTGCTGCTGGTGCGCGGCCACCTTCACATCGAAGGTAGTGAGAACGTCCCCAAAAAGGGTGGGTTGCTGGTTATAAGCAACCACATCGCCAGCGCCGACCCGCCCATCCTGGGCGGCAAATTCCCGCGGCCGCTGCATTTCATGGCCAAGGTCGAGTGGTTCCGCAAGGCCTTTGTCGCCTTCTTGGCGCGACAGTTCCTCTGCTTCCCGGTGGTGCGGCACACCGCCGATCGAGGCGCCCTGCGCTACACCCTGGCCCTGCTCGCGAGCGGTGAGGCGGTCTGCATCTATCCCGAGGGGACTAGGGCCGAGGACGCGCGCATCCACGAGGTCGAGGCCGGCGTCGGGTTCGTGGCCCGCCGGTCGGGGGTGCCGATCCTGCCCGTGGCCGTCTGGGGGACCGAGAATGTGCTGCCGGCGAAGGGAGTTCATTTCCCCAAGGCGGCCGACTGCCACATGGTCTACGGCAAGCCTTTCAACCTGCCCCGAGCCGACATGGACAACCTCGAGGCTTCGCGCTACATGATGTCCAAGGTCGCGGAGATGCTGCCGGTGGCATACCGCGGAGTGTTCGAGCTGTATGGGTCGAAGACCGCGTGAGGCCTCCGCCGTGAAGGCGGAGCCGGCTGTCAGGCCGACGGTGAAAGCGGAGCCAGTCCCCCGGCGGGCCAAGACCTACGTCCTGGACACCAACGTGCTGCTCCACGACCCCGAGGCGCTCAACGCCTTCGAGGAGAACGACATCGTCATCCCCCTGGTGGTGATCGAGGAGATCGACTCCCAGAAGAAGCGTCAGGACGAGGTCGGGCGCGGCGCCAGGCGGGTCGCCCACCACCTCGACGACCTGCGCCAGCTGGGCAAGCTTTCGGAGGGCGTGCCCACGCCCGGTGGCGGCCTGCTGCGGGTCCAGATCCAGGAGGTGGGCGGCGACCTGCCCCGCGAGCTGGACAGCCACAAACCCGACAACCAGGTCCTGGCGGTGACCCAGCAGGTGGTCAAGTCCAACCCCGGACGCCGGGTGGTGCTGGTGAGCAAGGACATCAATGTGCGGGTCAAGGCCGAGGCCCTCAACCTTGCCGCCGAGGACTACGAGCGGGACAAGGTGGTGACTGGCATCGATGAGCTTTATGCCGGGATGCGGGTGCTCGAGGTGGAGTCGGACGTGATGGACCACTTCAACCGCGAGGGCACCCTGGCGGCGACCCAGCTCGGGCTTCGCGCCAACGAGTTCGTCCATTTCCAGGTCCCCGACCAGCACAACCTGTCGGCGATCGGCAGGTTCGACCTGACCCGCGGGGAGATCGTCCCGCTGGCCCCCGTGCGCAAGGACGTCTGGGGGATCCAGGCCAAGAACCTGGGCCAGAGGTTCGCGCTGGACGCTCTTCTCAACGACGAGATCAGCCTGGTCACCCTCACCGGGCGCGCCGGCACTGGCAAGACGCTGCTGGCGCTGGCGGCCGGGCTCCATGCCGTCCTCGACGAGCACCGCTACCGGCGCCTGCTGGTGACCCGTCCGGTGATACCGATGGGCAAGGACGTCGGGTACCTACCCGGCGACAAGGACGAGAAGCTGCGGCCCTGGATGCAGCCGATCTACGACAACCTCGAGTTCCTGATGAGCACGATGTACAAGGACCAGATGGTGGCCGACATGGTGACCCGCCTCCAGGACAAGGGCCTCTTCGAGGTGGAGGCGCTGACATACATCCGCGGCCGCAGCATCCCCCAGCAGCTGATCATCGTCGACGAGGCGCAGAACCTGACGCCGCACGAGATCAAGACCATCGTCAGCCGGGCGGGGGAGGGGACCAAGCTGGTGCTCACCGGCGACCCCTACCAGATCGACCATCCGTACCTCGACTTCAGCAGCAATGGTCTCTGCTTCGCGGTCGAGAAGTTCAAGGAGAGCCCCCTGGCGGCCCACGTCACGCTGACCAAGGGTCAGCGCTCCGAGCTGGCGGAGCTGGCGGCGGTCCTGTTGTGACGCCGCCCCGGCGCTCACGCGCCAGGGGGAGCAGCGTGCAGGTCGACGTTCGCCAGGGGGGCCGATCCCGGGATTGCCGCGGTAAGCCGTTGGTGCCCGTGGGGGAGAGGTCCCCGTGAGCGCAGGCCGTCACGCTCCGCGCCCACGGTCGTCCAGTCTGGGCCGCGATAAAGTCGCGGCTCACTGGGTCGAGCATGACCGGGAGCTTCCCGGCGACTTTCCGGTCATTGTCTCCATCGACCTCGAGGCCACCGGGCTGAGCAGCGCGGTGGAGCACGTGATCGAGATCGGGGCCGTCAAGTTTCGTGGCTCCGAGGTCATCGACCGCTATCACACCCTGGTCAACCCGGGCCTGCGCCTGCCGCCCATGATCCGCCGGCTGACCGGGATCACCGATGGGGAGCTGGCCGGGGCGCCGCGACTGCGACACGTGCTCCCTGGGCTGCGCGACTTCATCGCTGACGCCGACCTGCTGGCCCATGGCGCCGGCTACGACGTGGCCTTCCTCGAGGCGGCGCTGGGAGCATCGGTCTGGGACCGCCGAGTGTACGACAGCATCGAGATCGCTAGGGTGGTCTTCCCGGCGGCACCCTCGTACGCGCTGGGAGGCCTCTGCGACCTGGTGGGTCTCAACCACCCCCGCCCGCACCACGCCCTGGAGGACGCCGAAGCCACCTTCCGGGTCTTCTTGGCGCTGCTGCGGCAGGCGGCGGCGCTGCCCCCGAGCACGCTGGACACGCTGCGCCGGATAACAAATGGCAAGACCCACAGCCTGACCACGTTCTTCCACGAGATGGTGCCGCAGGCACTGGTGGCAGCAGCCGGCTCCTCGGCGCCGCCGGTGATGGCGCCCATGCCGGTGGCTCCGGCGGCCATGGTGCGAACTGACACGCCACTGCTGCCGGCGCTGACCCCCGAGCAGGTCGCCGCGGTACTCGGTCCCGCCGGGCCGCTGGCGGTCGAACCGGGCTGGGAGCTGCGCGAGGGCCAGCAGGAAATGTGCTTGGCAGTCGCCCAGGCCTTCGACCGCAAGCTCAACCTGGTGGTGGAGGCGGGCACCGGGACCGGCAAGTCGCTGGCATACCTGCTGCCGGCGCTGGCCTGGGCGGCGGCTGACCGCGGCCAGGTCTGCGTCTCGACGTACACCATCAACCTCCAGGAGCAGCTCCTCCACAAGGACCTGCCCCTGGCGGCGCGGATCCTGGGGGTGCCGCTGCGCGCCGTCCTCCTCAAGGGTCGCGCCCACTACCTCAGCCGGCTGCGCTGGGAGCAGCTGCTTCTGGGCACCGCGGCCGGGGGCGGCCCGGAGGGTGCAGACGAGATCGAGGGCATCGACCCCAACGAGCTGCTGACGTTCAAGCTGAAGATCGCAGTCTGGCTGGGCTGGACCGCGACCGGCGACCGCGACGAGCTGCGCCTCTTCGGCCAGGAGGAAAGGATCTGGCGGTCCGTGGCATCGGAGTGGGGTGACTGCCGCTCGGCTGAATGCCTGAGCGGCCCCACGCCGTGCTTCTACCACCGCTCGCGGCAGCGCGCCTCGGAGGCCGACGTGGTGGTGGTGAACCACGCCCTGCTGCTGGCCGATGCCTTCAACGAGACTCCCGGCGCCTCGCGCTCACGCCACCTCATCCTCGACGAGGCGCATCACCTGGAGGAGGCCGCCACCAAGGGTCTGACCGAGGAGATCCGCGAGGACGACCTCCTCGGCCAGGTCGCCATCGCCGGCGCCGGCGCCAGGGCTGCCAGCGCGACGGCGCGGCTGGCGGAGACGGTCCGAGACCTGTTCGAGGCCCTTCGTGGCGCCTGCCGCTACCTCTACGGCAACGAGATGGGCAGGGATCTGCGCCTGGACGAGGCCGCCTTCGATAGTCCCGGCATGAGCGGCGTGGTCCAGGCCGTCTCTCACGTGAGGACCGCGCTGCGGGGCCTGCCGGTGCCGGCGGCGGCTGTCATCGAGGGCCGCATCAACCGTTTGCTGGAGCTGACCTCCCAGCCCGACGCCGGCCAGGTCACCTGGGCCGGCTTCGGTCGCGACGGCCGCAGCACGATCAAGCGCGCCCCCCTGGAGGTGGGACCGCTGCTCGCCGAAGCCCTCTTCGCCGAACGCGACAGCGTGATCCTGACCGGTGCGACGCTGACCCTCAACGGCTCCTTCGACTACTTCCGGTCTCGCATCGGCCTGAGCCCGTCGAGGCTCAGCGAGCTGGTCCTGCCCAGCCCCTTCGACTTCCTCAACCAGGCGCTGCTCTGCCTTCCGGAAGACCTCCCCGCCCCACCCGAGGAAGGCTTCACGGAGCAGCTTGTGGCCTCGGTCGCGGAGACAGCCCGCCGCCTCTCCGGCCGCACACTTGTGCTCTTCACATCGACCGAACAGCTGGCGGTCGCGTCCGAACAGTTGCGCGACCAGCTGGACGCTGACGGCATCGAGGTGCTGGCTCAGGGGAGGGGATCGGGCAGCCGGAGGGCGCTGGTGGAGCGGTTCATCAGCCTTCCCGAAGCGGTCCTCTGCGGCACCAACAGCTTCTGGGAGGGCCTCGACCTGCCCGAGGACACGCTCTCCTGCGTCTTCATCGCCCGGCTGCCATTCGCACCGCCGGGGGACCCCATCTTCAAGGCGCGCAGCGAGCGCCTCCGGGACCCCTTCCTGGAGATGGCTCTACCGGAGGCGGTGCTCCGGCTGAAGCAGGGATTCGGGCGCCTGATCCGGCGCGCCACCGACCGCGGCGCGGTCGTCATCCTCGATCGCCGAGTCTCGACCAAGACCTACGGCGCCCACTTCCTCGAGTCGCTGCCCCAGTGCGCGACCTTCACCGGGCCGGTGGCGGAAATGCCGGACGCCATCCTGGGGTGGGTCGAAGGCCGGAATATATCCTTCGTAGATGGAGCCAACACAGGCGAAACCGAGACGGCGGCTGGCCCTCGCCCAGTGCGCCCCGTCGCTGGGTGACCTGAAGGCCAATACCGAGCTCCACCTGGAGCTGATCCAACAGGCCGCGGCCGAGGAGGCCGACCTGGTCGTCTTTCCCGAGCTGAGCCTGACCGGCTACTTCCTCAAGGACCTGGTTCCGGAGCTGGCTATGAGCCTGGACGACCCGCGGCTGATGCCCCTCCTGGAAGCGTCGAGGCAGACCGACGTCGCCTTCGGGATGGTCGTGAAATCCGAGGACTTCCGCTACTACAACGCCGCCGTGTACCTCAGCGCCGGCCAGGTCAAGCACGTGCATCGCAAGGTCTACCTGCCGACCTACGGGATGTTTGACGAGCAGCGCTACTTCGCCCCGGGGGATCGGATCCGGTCCTTCGACAACGGGCTGCGCAGCGGGATGCTGGTCTGCGAGGACATGTGGCACCTGTCCTCGGCCTATCTGCTCTTCGTCCAGGGCGTCAGCCTCGTCCTCTGCATCTCATCCAGCCCCGGTCGCGGGGTGCTGCTGAACGCCGATGAGGACACCGCTCCGGGGTCGGTCGGCTCCTGGCAGGACCTGCTGCGCACGGTGGCCGAGTACAGCAGCTGCTACGTCGCCTACGTCAATCGCCTTGGCTACGAGGACGGCGTCAACTTCTGGGGCGGTTCCTCGGTCTTTGCGCCGGACGGCCGGCCGGTGGTGGTGGCGGGGGAAAAGCCGGGCCTGTTGCTTGCCGATATCGACATGCGCGAGGTGGAGCGACAGCGGCTGGCCACTCCGCTGCTTCGGGACGAGAAGGTCGAGTTCACCCTCAAAGAGCTCGAGCGGATCTGGAATGAGCGTACCGACGCTCCCTACTGAAAGCCGGGCCGAGCCTCTCGACAGCGCCGAGCTGGAGATCAACGCTCCGCTGGTGCGCTCGATCCTGGTCGGGTTCCTCCGCAAGGAGGTGCGGAGGGTGGGCTATGAGAAGGTGGTGATCGGCGTCTCCGGCGGAGTCGACTCGAGCCTGGTCGCGGCGCTGGCCGCAGAGGCGCTGGGCCCCGAGAACGTGCTTGGGATATCGATGCCCTACCGGCTCAGCAACCCCGCCAGCCTGGCCGACGCTCAGGCAGTGGCCGCACTGTTCGGCTTCGACCTGCGGGTGGTCGAGATCACTCCGCAGATCGACGCCTATTTCGACCGCTTCCCCGAAGCCGGCGACGCCCGGCGCGGCAACAAGATGGCCCGCGAGCGCATGACGGTGCTCTACGACGTGTCGTTCGCGGAGAACGCGCTGGTGGTGGGGACCAGCAACAAGACCGAGCTCCTGCTTGGCTACGGCACCATCTTCGGCGACCAGGCGTCGGCGCTGAACCCGATCGGCGACCTCTACAAGTCGCAGGTCTGGCAGCTGGCCGCGCAGGTCGGCGTGCCTGAGCAGGTGGTTACCAAGTCGCCCTCGGCGGACCTCTGGGAGGGCCAGTCGGACGAGCAGGAGCTCGGCTTCACCTACGCCGCCGTCGACCGGCTGCTGTTCAACCTGGTCGACCGCCGTTACGCCGCCGACGACCTGGTCGAGATGGGGCACGAGCCGGCCTTCGTCGAGGCCGTGACGCGACGAGTGCGTATGAACCAGTACAAGCGGCGGCCTCCGATCATCGCCAAGCTTTCGGCGCGCACCATCGACAGGGAGTTCCGTTACCCCAGGGACTGGGGCGTATAGCCGCCTGATGCTTGACCCACAGAACTGTTGATGGGGACGCTCTACGTCGTCGGCACGCCGATCGGCAACCTCGAGGACCTCAGCCCGCGAGCCGCGCGGGTGCTCGGTGAGGTCGCGTTGGTGGCCGCCGAAGACACCCGCCGCACGCGCGGGTTGCTGACCCATCTCGGCCTCAGCAAGCCCCTGCTCTCGGTCCACGCCGACGTCGAACGTGGCCGCGCGGCACAGGTCCTCCAGGCGCTCGCCGGTGGCGACGTGGCGCTGTGCACCGATGCCGGCATGCCGTCCATCTCCGACCCGGGGGCGCACCTGGTGGAGCGCGCCCGCGAGGCCGGGCACGACGTAGCGGTGATCCCGGGCCCCTCGGCGGTCACCGCCGCGCTGGCGCTCTCCGGCTTCAGCGCCGACCGCTTTGTCTTCCTCGGGTTCCTGCCCCGGAAGTCGTCGGAGATGACCAGGGCGGTCACGGCGCTCGCCGAGGAGACCCGCACCGCGGTCGCCTTCGAGTCGCCCTACAGGCTCCTGAAGGCGCTCGACATCCTCGCCGAGACCCTGCCCGAGCGCCGCTGCGCCGTCGCCCGCGAGCTGACCAAGCTGCACGAAGAGCTCCGTATAGGGTCGGCGGCGGAGCTGGCCGGGCACTACCGGGACCGCACCATCAAGGGCGAGATCACCCTCCTGGTTGAGGGCGCGCCGAGACGCGGGGCCGTGGCGAGAGGCGGGTCTTGACAGACACGCCCAAGTACTACGTCACGACGGCGATCGACTACGTCAACGGCGTGCCCCACCTCGGCCACGCCTTCGAGAAGATCGGCGCCGACGTGCTGGTCCGGTACAAGCGCATGACCGGGCACGACACCTGGCTGGTGGTGGGTAGCGACGAGCACTCCCAATCGGTGGAGAAGGAGGCAAAGGCCAAGGGCATGACGCCGGCGGCCTACAGCGACTCCATGGTGCCGCGCTTTCTGGCGATGTTCGACCGCCTCCAGGTCGGCTACTCGGAGTTCGTCCGCACCTCGTCCGAAGCCAACCGAGCCACCACCGAGGAGTTCTTGCAGCGGGTCTACGACAACGGCTACATCTACAAGGGCAAGTTCGGGGGCTTTTTCTGTCCCAGCTGCGAGCAGTACTACCAGGAGCGCGAGCTGGTCGACGGCAAGTGCCCGGTCCACCTGATCCCCTTGGAGTGGGTGGAGGAGGACAACTACTTCCTTCGGCTCTCGGCGTTCACGGAGCAGCTGCTGGAGCTTCACCGGCGCGAGGATTTCCTGCAGCCGGCGTCCCGGCGGAACGAAATGCTGAACGTCATCCAGGAAGGCCTCCAGGACGTCTCGATCTCGCGCGGCTTCACCACCTGGGGGTTTCCGCTTCCCTTCGACCGTTCGCAAGTGATCTACGTCTGGTTCGACGCCCTGCTTTCCTACGTCACCGGCGTCGGTTTCGGCACCGACAAGGAGCGCTTCAACCGCTTCTGGCCCTGCGACGTCCACGTCATCGGCAAAGGCATCACCCGTTTTCACACCATCATGTGGCCGGCGATGCTGTGGGCCGCCGGCGTCGAGTTGCCGCGCCGCGTCTTTGCCCATGGCTACGTCAACGTCGGCGGCGAGAAGATGAGCAAGTCGCGCGGCATCTTCGTCGAGCCGCTGAAACTGGTCGACACCCTGCAGCCACTCGATGAGAGCGCCCGAGCCCTGGCCGGGAGTGACGGGGTGCGCTACTGCCTGCTGCGCGAGGTTCCCTTCGACCGCGACGGCGAGTTCGACCTGGGCGTCTATGTCGATCGCTACAACGCCGACCTGGCCAACGATTTCGGCAACCTGGCCTCGCGGGTGCTGAAGATGATCGGCCAGTACACCGGCGGAGAGGTGCCCGAACCGGCCGACCTGTCCGGGATGCACGCCGAGCTGGCGGACGCGGCGTCGGCGCTGGCGCCAAAGCTCGAGAAGCGGATGGACGATCTCGACTTCAGCGGCGCCCTGGAGGACATCTGGCAGGTCGTTGGGCGCGCCAACAAGTACGTCGAAGAGGCCAAGCCCTGGGAGCTGAACAAGAACGAGGCCGCCAGGCCCGAGCTCCACGCCGTGCTCTACAACCTCGCCGAGGTGCTCCGCGTACTGGCATACGTCGCCTTCCCGTTCGTCCCCGACGCCTGTGAGAGCCTGGCCCGGCAGCTGGGAGTGCAGCCGCCCTCAGAGCTGGGACCGGGAACGCGGTCGCTGGCCGAGGCTGCCACCTGGGGTGGTCTTGCCGCGGGCCATAGGACCGCGGCCGGCGAGATCCTCTTTCCGCGGCTGGACAAAGGCGCGCTGCTGGCCGCCGGGTGAGCTGGCCGGGCCTTGTCGACACGCACTGTCACCTGGAGCTGATCGAGGAGGCTGGGCAGGGGGAGGCGTCAGCGGCCGTGGAGGCCGCCGCCTCGGCCGGCATCACGCGCCTGATAACCATCGGTCTCGGCCCGGACAACGCCCGGGTCGTCGAGCGGGCGCGGGCCTATCCGGAGGTGTTCGCGACCATCGGCTGGCATCCGCACCGGGACCGGCCGCCGAGCGATGCCGAGATGGAGGAGATGGCAGCCCTGGCGCGCGACCAAAAAGTCTGCGCGGTGGGGGAGATCGGCCTTGACTATTACTGGCGCCCTGGCTACCACGAGGTGCCGGTCGAGGTCCAGAAAGAGAGCTTCCGGCGGATGCTGTCGCTGGCGCGCGACACCGGCCTGCCGGCGGTGATCCACAACCGCGAGGCGCACGCGGACACTCTGGCGGTGCTGCGCGAGTTCCCCACCGTAGCTGTGGTGATGCATGCATTCAGCGGCGACGCCACCTTCGCCGCCGACTGCCTCGAGCTCGGCGTCACGATCTCGGTCGCCGGGCCGGTGACCTACCCCAGCGCGGAACCGCTGCGGGAGGCGCTGTCCACGGTGCCCCTGGAGCGTCTGGTGGTCGAGACTGACGCTCCCTTCCTGCCGCCGCAGCCGTGGCGCGGCAAACCCAGCCGCCCGGCGATGGTGGCCGAGACCGCCCGTAGGCTCGCCGAGGTCAAGGGCGTCACCATCGAGGCCCTTGCCGAGGCGACCTCGGCGACGGTCGCCCAGGTCTACCGGATGCCGCCGCTTCCGCCCAGCCCCGCGATTGGGTAGCTCCCGCGGCGACCGCCCGCTACGCTCGTTGGCGATGGACCAGAGCTTCCGGGACCCCGCCGCCACCCTGGCGAGGAGCGGCCTGTCGGCCAAAAAAGGCCTGAGCCAGAACTTCCTGGTTGACGGCGTCATCGCCCGAGCCATTCTCGACGCTCTGCCAGAAGAGCCAGGATCCGTGATCGAGATCGGCGCCGGCCCCGGCACCATGACACGAGCCCTGGCGCAGACCCGGCGCGCCGTCGCCGCCGTCGAGCTCGACGAGCGCCTGTTGCCCGTGCTCCGCCGCGAGACCGGCGACCTGGCCAACGTCACCGTGGTGGCGGGCGACGCCATGGACCTGTCCCTGGCCGGACTCCTGCCGCCGCCCTACGCGGTCTTCGGCAACATCCCCTACCACATCACCGGGCTTCTGGTCCCGCGCTTGCTCGACCTCCAGCCGGCACCCCAGTGGGTGTGCGTCCTGGTGCAGCTGGAGGTCGCCGAGCGGCTATCAGCCGAGCCCGGCGGCTGGAGCCTGGCGACGCTGGCGGTGCGCTCGGCGGCCACCGCCGAGCTGCTCTTTCGGGTACCCGCCCGCGCCTTCGACCCGGCGCCCAAGGTCGACTCGGCGCTGGTACTGCTCCGTCCCCGGCCTCGTGCCGCCTTCGCCGACGACGCCTTCTTCGATTTCGCCCGGGCGGTGTTCCAGGAGCGCCGCAAGCAGCTGACCAACGCCGTCGCCAATGCCTTCGGCCACGACCTGGAGCGGGGGAGGGAGGTGGTGGCGCGGTCTGGGATCGAGGGCACCCGACGGCCCCAGACACTCGACCTGGGGGAGTGGGAGCGGCTCTACACCGCCTACCGGGAGGTCGCATGACCCCCGAAGCGACGCCGCCGGCAGACCCGGCGATCGAGCTACCCATGGGGGCGCAGGCGGCCACCGTCCCCGCCGAGATCGAGATCGGCGGCTTCCGGAAGCTGCTCAGCATCGGCGAGTTCCGGCTGATCTGGGCCTCACAGATCGCCAGCCAGCTGGCCGACAAGTTCCTGGTCTACTCGCTGCTGACGGTCACATACCAGCGCTCGGGCGCCAACACCCAGGAAGCGGTGGTGCTGCTGGCGTACACGTCGCCCTCGGTTCTGCTCAGCCCGATCGCGGGGGTCTACGCCGACCGCTTCGACAAGAAGCACCTGATGATGGTCACCAACGTCCTCCGCGCGGGCCTGATCCTGCTGGTGCCGGCTCTCTCCCTGGTGCCCTACTTCCAGCACGTGACCTGGCACCTGCTGGTGATCACCCTGCTGTTCAGCAGCGTGGGCCAGTTCTTCGCCCCCGCCGAGGCATCGTCGCTGCCCTTCATCATGCCCAAGAAGAGCCTGGTCACGGCGACCTCGGTCTTCACTCTGACGATCGTGGCGACGCTGGTGGTGGGGCTGCCGATCTCGTCGGTGCTGGTGCGGGTGTTCGGCTCGACGTCGCCGTATTTCGTCGCGGCGGCGCTGTTTGCCGCCGCCGCCGTGTTCAACTACCTGATGCGGACCAAGCTGTCGGCGGCGACCACCGCGCCGGTGGTCGGAGTGCCGATGAACGAGCTGACCCGCGTCTGGCGGGCGGTGACCGAGACCTTCGGCTTCATTCGGGAGCGCCCCAGCCTGATCCGCTCCTTCGGCCAGCTGGGCCTGGCAGTGATGTTGATCTTCACCATCTTCACGCTCTCGCAGGGCTACATGAAGACGGTGCTCAACCTCGATCCCAGGGACTCCTACATCATCCTGGTACCGGCGGCACTGGGCATGGGGGCGGTAGCCGTCTACCTGGGGCGCGGGCACGTCAGCCATCGGGACCGGCTGATCTCGCAGGGCATGCTGGCGCTGGGGGTCCTTCTCTTTCTGATGGGCATCGGGCCCTACGCCCTCTCGCTGCTCCACGCCCGGGCCTTCTTCCTGGGCTTCGCGGCGGTGGTCGGTGGATTCTTCGGGGCCGCCTTCGGGGCGGTGTTCATTCCCGCGGTCACGCTGCTCCAGGAGTCCACCGAACCCGAGCAGCGGGGCCGGACCTTTGGCGCCATGTTCACTGTCCTCAACCTGGCCATCGCCGTCCCGCTGTTCCTGGCGGGGCTGGCGGCGGACACTTTCGGGCTCAATTTGGTCCTGGTCCTGATGGGGCTGATCCTGTCGAGCGTGGTTGTGCTGCCGGCGGGAGCGCGGTGGGCGGGTCGCCGCCGCGACGACATCACCTCCGGCGCGTAGCGATCGGGCGACGGCACCAAGCCCAGCGGCGGCCGTCCACTAGAATCTGCTCCGCGTTCGTGGGCGGCTAGCTCAGGGGTAGAGCACTACGTTGACATCGTAGGGGTCGCTGGTTCAAATCCAGCGCCGCCCACCAGCCCCGGTCGGCGTCGTGCCGGCCCCTGCATTTGCACGGGCAATACTCCATGTCGCGGCATGGCGGCAACAAATGTGACTTTTCCTACGCTGACGCCGTGTTGGAAAGCGCAGGGCTTGAGACCTGGTCGCCGGCCGCATCGGCGCGGAGCCTGAACGCCGTGTTTCGTCGCCGGCTCCCCCAAGTGGTCAGCGCTGACGGACGCATCCGCGTCTCGTTGCTGGCTTTGTGGGGCGCGACCGCCTTGATGGTCCTGGTCTATCTCGCCTCCACCTTGCTGCGGGCACGCTCAGGCTCCGGCTCCTTCTACGACGTCTGGGTCGGCAACGCCGGCTACGCCGGCTGCGCCCTGATGTGTGGATGGCGGGCCGTCGTCATCAGACGGCAGCGATTCGCCTGGGGGGCGATCGCGCTCGGCCTCGCCTTCTTCACCGGCGGCGCGGTCTTGTGGACGACCCTGGTCCAGTACTGGAACCCGGTTCCGTACCCGTCAGTCTCCGACCTCTCATTCCTGTGCGTGTTCCCGGTGATGTACGTCGGGGTCGGAATGCTGGTGCGTGGGGCATTGCCGCGGGCCTCTGGCGCCATCTGGCTGGACGGCCTGATCGCCGCGCTCGGTGTCGCGGCGCTGGAGGCCACCGGGGTCATCGGCGCCGTCTCTTCGGCCAGTCACGGCGACTTCGCGACGGTGGCGACCAACATCGCCTATCCCATAGGGGACCTGGTCCTGGTCTCGATGGTCGTGGCGGCGTTCGCGATCCAGGGGTGGCGGCCCGGCCGGATGTGGTGGCTGCTCGGCACCGGCCTGGCGATATTCGCCGCCGCCGACAGCGTATACGTGCTCCGCGTCACCGACGGCACCTACACCACCGGCACTCCCCTGGACAGCCTCTGGCTGATTGGCACCTTCCTGATCGCCAGCGCCGCCTGGCGCGAGCCGGCCGGTCGCCCGGAGCCCGTTCGCCGCACCCAACCGATCTTCGTCCCGGCGCTGTTCCTGATGAGCTCGCTGGGCATCATCGTCTACGGCACCTGGCACCAGGTGCATCCCCTGGAGCTGGTCCTGGCCACGACCACCCTGTTGACGGCTTTTCTCCGTTCGGTCCACGGCTACCGGCAGCTGCGGGTCCTCGCCGAGTCGAAGCGCGAGGCGCGTACCGATGAGCTCACCGGGCTGCCCAACCGGCGCTTTTTCTTCGAGGCCCTCAATGCTCACATGGCCGCCAGCCCCGACGGTGAGCGGGTGAGCGTCCTGATGCTGGACCTCGACCGCTTCAAGGAGATCAACGACAGCCTCGGCCACCACGTTGGCGACGACCTCCTGCGGGAGCTGGGCCCCCGGCTGGCCACGGTCGTGAACGGAGACGGAGTGGTCGCCCGACTTGGCGGCGACGAATTCGGACTGTTCCTGACCAAGCTGGAGAACGCTTCTGACGCCACCGGGCTGGCGGAGCGGGTCTGCGAAGTGCTGCGCGAGCCGTTTGTCCTCGAAACCATGACTCTCAGACTTGATGCCAGCATCGGCATCGCCGTGGCCCCCGAGCATGGGCGCCGGGTCGAGACCCTGCTGCAGAAGGCGGACCTGGCGATGTACAGCGCCAAGCGCGGCCACCGAGCGTGGGAGCTCTACTCGGCGGCCAAGGACTTCGACAGCCTGCAGCGCCTGCAGCTGATGCAGGACCTTCCGGGCGCGATCGACCGGGATGAGATCATCCTCCACTACCAGCCGCTGTTTGACCTCGCGTCGGGACAGACGACCGGGGTCGAGGCTCTGGCGCGCTGGCAGCATCCGACGCGGGGGCTGCTGGGGCCCGCCGAGTTTCTCGGGTTGGTCGACGAAAGCGGGCTCATCGGCCCATTTGCTGAGACCGTCCTCGACCAGGCCCTGGCTCAGCAGGCTGAGTGGTTGAGGGCCGGCATTCAGATCCAGATGGCGGTCAACCTTTCGGCGGCGAACCTCCGCGACGAGGATCTCGCCTCCAAGGTGTCCGCCGCCATGGCGCGTCACGGCGGGCCCGCCGGCAGGCTCACCATCGAGATCACCGAGGACTGCCTGATGGCGGATGCCGACCAGGGTCTTCGGATTCTGCAGCAGATCCACGCCCTGGGCGTTGAGATCTCGGTCGACGATTACGGCACCGGGTTTTCCTCGCTGGCCTACCTCCGCAACCTCCCCATTCATCAGCTCAAGCTCGACCGCGCATTCCTGGTCGGGGTACCCGGCGACACCCGTGCCACCTCGATCGTGAGGTCGACGGTCCAGCTGGCCCATTCCCTGGGCCTGCGACTGGTCGCCGAGGGGATCGAGGCTCCCGAGACCCTGGCCGCGGTCCAGGCACTGGGCTGCGACCTGGCCCAGGGCTTCCTGATCGGCCGGCCGGTCGCGGCAGACCAGATCTCCGGCGCACTGCCGGCTCACCGCGCTCTGGCGGGTGTGGCGGCAGGCTGACCCGCGGGGGGGCCGCCCGGGGCAGGGGGGTTCAGGAGTAGGGCATCAGTAGAATCGGCCAGGGCGGGGAGCCGAGTCCACACCTGAGGAGCTGCTGATCGAACTCGCAATCGAGACCAAGGGGCTTACCAAGCGCTACGGCAACGGCATCGTCGCCATCGACAGCCTCGACCTCCACGTGCGTCAGGGCGAGGTGTACGGCTTCCTTGGCCCCAACGGCGCCGGCAAGACCACGACGATGCGGATCCTGGTGGGGCTGATGCGGCCCACCGGCGGCTCAGCGGTGGTCGTCGGCACCGCTCCAGGACACAGTTTGGCCAAGGTCGGCAGCCTGGTCGAAGCGCCTGCGTTCTACCCCTACCTGTCGGCTCGCGACAACCTCAAGGCTCTGGCGAGCTACGCGGGCGTACCCGGCTCCCGAATTGAGACAGTGCTGACCGAGGTCGATCTCACCGACCGCGCCCACGACAAATATTCGAGCTTTTCGCTGGGTATGAAGCAGCGCCTCGGCGTGGCGGCGGCGCTGCTCAAGGATCCGCAGCTGTTGATCCTGGACGAGCCCAGCAACGGCCTCGACCCCCAGGGCATCGTCGAGATGCGCGACCTGGTGCGCAACCTGGGCAAGGGCGAGCGAACGGTGCTGCTCTCCAGCCACCAGCTGGCCGAGGTGGAGCAGATCTGCGATCGGGTGGGCGTGATCCTGAGAGGAAAGATGGTCGCCGAGGGCACTGTCGCGGAGCTGCGCGGCCAGACCGGGCTGGCTCTGACGGCCGAGCCCGAGCAGGCGGCCGGCGAAGCCCTGGTCCGGCTGCTGGGGCCGGAGGCCGTTCACTTCGACGACGACGGCTTCCGGCTCGACGTCCCGCCGGGGCGGGCGGCCGAGATCAACAGGGCGCTTGTCACCGCGGGCATCGATGTCAGCGAGCTCCGTCCCGCCGCGCGCTCGCTCGAGGACATATTCCTGCAGCTCACCGGCGACCCGGTTGCCACCGCGGAAGTCGCGGCTGGGCCGCTGCCTCCGGCGACCGCGGCCGGCGGGAGTGCGAGCTGATGCTGGGGAGCCTTTCGGCCGAGCTGCTCAAGATCCGCAAGCGGTGGGCGATACGCATCCTGGTGGTGATCTTCGTCCTGGTCCTGGTCCTGCTCTCCTATGTGTTGTCCTACACGATCTACAAGAACCCGCCGCCTAGGTTCGGCGAGAACCTGCCCCGGGGCACCACCATCGCCGACCTGCTGAGCGCGCTTTATCCGCCCAACTTCCATCGCGTGGCGCTGTCTGGCGCCGGCGGGCTGGGGGCCGCCATCGCCATCATCCTCGGCGTCCTGGCAGCGGGCAGCGAATACGGCTGGGGAACGTACAAAACCATCTTCACGCAGAAGCCCAGCCGTCTCACCGTCTGGCTGGCCAAATTCGCCGCTCTGGTCCTGGTCTCGGCCCTGCTGGCGGTTCTGGTGATGGCGGCGGCGGCGGCCACCAGCGCCGTCCTGGCCTCGATCGACGGCCAGGCCCTCAGCTGGCCCGATGCCTGGACGGTCGTCCGGGCGACCGGCGCCGAGTGGCTGATCCTGGTGGTCTGGACCGGGTTTGGCGTTCTGCTGGCGGTGATCTCCCAGCAATCGGCGCTGGCGATCGGGATCGGGCTGGTCTACGTCCTTGTCGTCGAAGGCATCATCTTCGGCATCTTCGGCAGCAACCCGACGCTACAGAACTTCGAGAAGTTCTTTCCGGGAGCCAACGTGACCGCCCTCGCGGATGCCTTCGGGCCGCCGATCCGGGGCCGGTTTGGTGGCCGCCCCGCACTGGTTGAACCCACCCAGGCGGTGATCGTCCTGGTCGCGTTTGCCGCCGCCTTCCTGGTCATCTCGTCCATCCTGATCGTTCGTCGCGACCAGGTCTGAGCTCGATGTGCTGATGGGTTTCTGTCGATGAGTGGCGCGCGGCTGGTCCCCCGCAAGGTCTGGTTGATCCTGCTGGTGCTGGTGATCGCGGGGCTGGCGACGTTCCAGATGCTCCGCCCCCTGCCGGTGGTCGCCGCCACCCCGCTGGTGCATGCGTCGGATGTCGTTCCCGGCACCGCCCCGGCGATCCCGCTGCCGCCGAAGGGCGAGGTCGCGGTAGGCACCGGTGAGTTGGGGATCCTCGGCGGCACCACCACCCAGGAGCCGATGCCGATGGCCAGCGTGGCCAAGCTGATGACGGCCCTGGTGGTGACCGAGGACAAGCCGCTGGCGGCTGCCGACGCCGGCCCGACGATCGTCATCGACCCCGCCGATGTCGCCGACTACCAGGCTCGTCTGGCCGCCGGCGAATCGGTGCTCAAGGTCGCGGCGGGGGAGCAGATCACCGAGTACGACGCCCTCCAGGGGCTGTTGATCCCCTCCGGCAACAACATCGCCGCCGTCCTGGCCAAGTGGGACGCCGGATCAGTCGGCGCGATGGTCCAGAAGCTGAACGCCAGGGCGGCGTCGATGCACCTGGCCAACACCCACTTCGACGACCCGGCAGGGGTTTCGCCGAAGACCACCAGCACCCCCAACGATCTCTTCCACATCGCCGTGGCGGCGATGAAGAACCAGGCCATCGCCAAGGTCGTGGGGTCAGTCCAGGCGACGCTGCCGGTGGCGGGGACGGTCTACAACGTCGACTCCGTGCTCGGCCAGGACGGCATTGTGGGCGTCAAGACCGGCTCCGGGATCGGGAGCGCGACCGGGTCGCTTCCGATCTCAAACTTCGTCTTCGCCTCCAAGCAGACCGCGGGCGGACAGCCCTACCTGATCGTCGGCGCGGTCATGGGCCAGGACACCCTCGCCGACGCGTTCAAGGCGACCCTGGCGCTGATCGATGCCGTCAAACCCGCGGTCCAGTACCAGTCCTACCTGGCCATCGGGGCCGGGGTGGCGACCTACAACGCGCCCTGGGGCAGCAAATCCGAGGTTCAGTCGCGCCAGGCGGTGGGCTTCTTCACCTGGCCCGGCCTGGTGCTGCGCCGGGTCCTGACCCTGGAGTCGATCACCGCGCCGGTCGAGCCCGGCCGGAAGGTGGGCTACCTCAGCGTCCGGCTCGGTGACCAGGTGACCAGGGTGGCGCTGGCGACAGCCTCCGCCGTGGACAAGCCAGGCCTGCGGTGGAGGCTGACCAGGGTCCGCTAGAACGACCAATGTGGGCCTCGCGGCCCGGTGGCTGTGCCAGTTTGGAGCCGGGTTTAGGTCGACAAACCTGAGTCCAACAGTGCCCGACTTAACCCGTTTTCACCGCCCTGCCGGTAACCCCGAGTTCGCAGCCGTCGAGCTTGTCCCCACGGTCCACAGGTTGTTCACAGCGACCGTGGAAAGGACGTGCTCACGCTTCCGCGCCTTGTCACATGTTGACCCCACCGGTGGCCTTGACAGCGGGCGAGCACCGAGGTCTATCATGCACGGGTACCTCGACCTGACGGGCCGAGCAGGGTGATTTAAGGGGTGTTTATGGTGTCTTTGGGTCTACGTCAGTGCGCCCGTGCAGGTTGCCATAACCCGGTCAAGAAGCCGACCAACAAGTACTGCAGCCGCACCTGCTGCACCCTCGACCCAGAGAGAAATGAGCGCCTGCGCCAGTCCTCGCGGCGCCGCGTGCTGCCGATGTCGCGGCAGCTCGATCTCTCGATCTGGGCGGGCCAGGAGTCGGCCCTGGAAGCAGTCTGTGCCGGTGTGGAAGACGCCCCTGCGGGCCTTTCCAGGCTGGCCGCGGGCTAACCGCCGGGCCCGGCTTCCGGGCCTTCCGCCCGGACTCTAACTACACTCTCAGCCATGTCTGAGAGCAGCGTGGCCTCGCCGCCGGTCGAACTCGACGTCCTCCGACACTCCGCGGCCCACCTCCTGGCGGCCGCCGTCTGCGAGCTCTATCCCGGCGCCAGGTACGCAATCGGGCCGGCCATCGAGGACGGCTTCTACTACGACTTCGACCTCGGCCGCACGATCAAGGAGGATGAGCTGCCGGCGATCGAAGATCGCATGCGCGAGATCGCGGCACGGCGGCCGGAGTACGTCCAGCAAACGCTCGACAAGGACGCCGCCGTGAAGGCTTTCGAGGCAGTGGGCCAGGGCTACAAGATCGAGATCCTGACCGAGGGCGAGGCAGCCGAGGAGAAGGAGGTCAGTCTTTATCGAACCGGCGACTTCCTCGACCTCTGCAGGGGTCCGCACGTCAAGGACGCCGGTCAGATCCAGCACTTCAAGCTGACCCGGGTGGCGGGCGCATATTGGCGCGGCGACGAACGCAACCAGATGCTGCAGCGCATCTACGGCACCGCGTGGAACACCGCCGAGGAACTGGAGGACTACTTCAAGCGACTGGAGCTGGCCCGCGAGCGCGACCACAAGAAGCTGGGTCGGGAGCTGGGGCTGTTCTTCATCGATGAGAAGGTCGGCAAAGGCCTGCCGCTGTGGCTGCCCAAGGGCGCCACCGTCCGGCGCCTGCTCGAGGAGTACATCCTCGACGCCGAGCGCCGCGGCGGCTACCAGCACGTCTACACGCCCCATATCGCCAACGAGGAGCTGTACCGCACCTCCGGCCACCTGCAGTCCTACAAGGACTCGATGTTCGCCGGGTTCGGGGTCGAGGACGAGACCTACATCCTGCGGCCGATGAACTGCCCCCACCACATCCGGATCTTCCAGCACGACCGGCGCAGCTACCGCGAGCTGCCGCTGCGGATCGGCGAGCTGGGTACCGTCTATCGATACGAGAAATCCGGCGAGCTCAGCGGCCTGATGCGGGTCCGCGGCTTCACCATCAACGACGCCCACATCTTCTGCACCGAAGAGCAGGTCAAGCAGGAGTTCGTCGCCAGCACGCGCCTGATCCTCGACCTCTACTCCGCGCTCAAGATCGAGGACTTCACCTTCCGGCTCTCCCTGCACGACGACAGCGACAAGTTCATGGGCGACCCGGCAGCCTGGGAGCTGGCCGAGGAGGCCATCCGCGGCGCCCTCCGTGAGGTGGGACATCCCTTCGAGGAGGCGCCCGGCGAGGCGGCCTTCTACGGCCCCAAGCTCGACGTCCAGATCCGGGACGCGCTGGGCCGGGAGTTCAGCGCCTCGACGACCCAGCTCGATTTCAACCTGCCCGAGCGCTTCGGCCTGGAGTACGCGGCCGACGACGGCAGCATGCGGCGCCCGGCCATGATCCACCGCGCCCCGATCGGCAGCCTGGAGCGGTTCTTCGCCTTCTTGATCGAGCACTTCGCGGGTGACTTCCCACTCTGGATCGCCCCGGTCCAGCTGCTCCTGATCCCGATCTCCGACAAGAACCTGCCCTACGTCGAGGGCCAGGCTTCCTTCTTCCGGGAGCACGGGTTCCGCGTCGAGGTTGACTCGCGACCGGAGCGGATGCAGGCCAAGATCCGCGACGCCGAGATGCAGAAGGTCCCCTACGTGGGCGTCTGCGGCGGTCGGGACGAGGAGGCCGGCACCGTCAGCCTGCGCGAGCGCCACGTCGGCGACCGCGGGGCAATGAAGCCGGATGAGATCGCGGCGGTTCTCGGCGCCCGCGTGATCAGTAGGAACTGACGCCGCCGCCTGTTATGATCGCAGCCGGCTCGGGCCAGTGTGGCCCGGCGGAAAGAAGGAGCATCCGCTCCTCACCTGACGGCGGATCGTCGCTCAGGTCCCCCGGTGGACCCGGAGGGTATTGCGGATGGCTTCGGCTGTCCGTTCTTTGTTTAACCGACCCAGGCCGGGGCCGGAGGTTCGGAGTACACGTCTATCGCCTTTAAAGAGCTCAGGGTCAACGACCAGATCCGCGTTCCGCAGGTGCGGGTCATCGACGAGAAGAATGAGCAGCTGGGGGTCCTCAGCACCGACCGGGCACGACAGATCGCGATCGAGCGAGAGCTCGACCTGGTCGAAGTGGCGCCCCAGGCAAATCCGCCGGTTTGCCGCCTGATGGACTACGGACGGTTCCGGTTCGATGCCCGCAAGCGGGAGCAGGAATCCCGTCGCAAGCAGGCCAGCACCAGGCTCAAGCAGATGAACTTCAGGCCCAAGATCGGGGACCACGACTACCAGACCAAGCTGAAGCGGGTGCGTGAGTTCCTGATCGAGGGCGACAAGGTCAAAGTCACAATCTGGTTCCGCGGTCGCGAGATGGTCCACCAGGACATCGGCCGCAAGATCCTGGAGCGCATGGCCAACGACCTCGCCGACGTGGCCCACGTCGAACGGAGCCCCCTCCTGGAGGGCAAGAACATGAGCCAGATCATGGGCCCGCTGGTGAAGCCCGGAGAGGCCAGGAAGACCGACCAGCCAGAAACCGACCAGCCCGCAGCAGCAGCCGCCCCGGTGCAGACGACTCAAGCCTCAGCCTGAGGCCGGGGACGCTGCCCCGGGACCACAGAAAGGAAAGACGATGCCAAAGATCAAGACCCACAAAGGCACCGCCAAGCGGTTCCGAGTGACCAGCACCGGCAAGGTAGTCAGCCGGCACAGCCACCAGAGCCACATCCTCGAGAAGAAGTCGGCCAAGCGCAAGCGCGCCTTCAGCGGTACCCGCGAGGTCGCCAAGTCAGACGCCCGGGCGATCAAGCGCAACGCCCCCTACCTGTAGGAGGAAGAGATGCCTAGAGTCAAGAGGGGCGTCACCGCCCATGCCCGGCACAAGAAGGTCCTCGAGCGCGCCGAGGGCATGCGCGGAGCGCGGAGCGATCTCTTCAAGGTCGCCAACGAAGCCGTCATGCACTCGCTGGCCTACCAGTACCGTGACCGACGGGTTCGCAAGCGCGACATGCGAGCGCTGTGGATCGCCCGGATCAACGCCGCCGCCAGGCTCAACGGGATGACCTACAGCACCTTCACCCACGGCCTCAAGGAGGCCGGCGTGGAGATCGATCGGAAGATCCTCGCCGACCTGGCGGTGCGCGACGCCGCCCAGTTCAGCCAGCTGGTCGACGTGGCAAGGTCGGGCGCGAGCCAGGCCGAGGCCAGTTGACCGGCGAAGCCGGGCTGGATCTCGAAAAGCACCAACAGGAAGTTCTCGAGCAGGTAGCCCAGGCCCCCGATACGGGGGCCCTGGAGCAGCTTCGGATCCAGGTCCTGGGCCGGAAGTCGGCGCTCAACCGGGAGCTGTCCAGGGTCGGACAGCTGCCGCCCGAGCAGCGCCGTGAGGTCGGGCGCGTGGCAAACGCGGTCAAGGGCGCCATCGAGGCCGCTATCGCGGAGCGCCAGGCCGAGCTGAGAGCCGGCGGGGCGGGCAGCCTCGACATCGCAGAGGCGATCGATCTCACGTTTCCGGCGACGCGGCCGCGCCGAGGCCACCCGCACCCGGTCAGCCTGGTGATGCGAGAAATGGAGGAGATCTTCCGCGGCCTCGGCTACGACATCGCTCGTGGCCCCGAGATCGAGACCGACTACTACGCCTTCGAGGCCCTCAACATCCCCGTGGGGCACCCCGCTCGGGACGGCTTCGACACCTTCTTCATCGCCACCGACGACATCGAGGCGGGGCCCGAGGGCGAGGGCAAGGTCGTCCTCCGTCCCCACACCTCGCCGATGCAGGTCCGCTACATGGAGAGCCACCCGCCACCGATCCGAGTGGTGATCCCGGGCAAGACCTACCGGCGCGACAACGACGCGACGCACGTCCCGGTGTTCCACCAGCTGGAGGGGCTGCTGGTGGATGAAGGCGTGACGGTCGCTGACCTGCGCGGGACGCTGGAGTACTTCGCCCGGGCGATGTTCGGCGACGACCGCAGGATCAGGCTGCGCCCTGACTATTTCCCTTTCACCGAGCCCAGCCTCGAGGTCCACGTCAGCTGCTTCCAGTGCGACGGCGCGGGCTGCTCGCTGTGCCGGTTCAGCGGCTGGATCGAGATCCTTGGCTCGGGCATGGTCCACCCCAACGTGCTCCGCTTCGGCGGCATCGATCCCGACCGCTACACCGGCTTCGCCTTCGGCATGGGCATCGACCGGATCGCGATGCTCAAGTACGGGGTCGAGGACCTGCGCAGCATGCTCGACCCCGACCTCCGGTTCGTCCGGCAGTTCTAATCCGGTGGGAAAATTGCCGCAGGCTCCCGCTGGATATAGCCGGGCCAAGCGCAGCTTGACGCGGGGTTAGGAGGTGCCCATCCGCATCTCGCTCGACTGGCTCCAGCAGTACATCGAGCTGCCCGAACCGGCGGAGCAGCTGGCCGAGGCGCTGACGCTTTCGGGGACCGAGGTAGAGCGGATCATCGACCAGGGGGTGGGCTGGGACGGTGTTGTCGTCGCCAGGATCGTCGAGGCCAGCCTGGTGCCGGGATCCGACCACCTCCAGGTGGCCCAGCTCGAGGTTGGCGCCGGCCGCGCCCAGGTGGTCTCCGGCGCCCCCAACATCCGGGTGGGCGACCTGGTGGCCTTGGCGCCGCCGGGGACCAAACTGCCCAACGGCATGGAGATCGGCGAGCGGAAGTTCATGGGTGAGATCTCGCAGGGAATGATGTGCAGCCCGATCGAGCTGGGACTGTCGAGCGAGGCTGACGGCCTGCTGATCCTGGGCACCGACGGACCCACCGGGGTGCCTCTCACGGAGCTGCTGCCCCAGGACCGGGTGCTGGTGGTCGAGGTCACCACCAACCGGCCCGACCTGCTCTGCCACCTGGGCATCGCGAGGGAGGTGTCGGCGCTGCTGCGACGGCCGCTGAGTGTTCCGGAACCGAAGCCGGGCGAGGATGCAGCGGTCGACAATGTGCCGATTCAGATCGACGAGCCGGACCTCTGCGCGCGTTATTCCGCCCGATCCCTCGACAGCGTGATGGTGGGTCAATCGCCGCCGTGGGTTCAGCGCCGCCTGCGCGCGGTCGGCCACCGACCTATCAGCAACGTTGTCGACGCTGCCAACTACGTGATGCTCGAAACCGGTCAGCCGCTACACGCCTTCGACCGCGATCAGCTGCGCGGGGGCATCGTGGTCCGCCGCGCCGGCGCCGGGGAATCGATCGAGTGCCTCGACGGTAAGACCCGGGAGCTGACCCCGGAGATGCTGGTTATCGCCGACCAGGAGGGGGCGGTCGCGATCGCAGGGGTCATTGGCGGCGCCGGCAGGGCCGTCTCGGCGGCAACCCGCCGGATAGTCATCGAGGCCGCCAACTTCAACGGCGTCAACGTGCGGGCGACCACCCGGCGACTGGGCCTGCGCACCGACGCCTCCACGCGCTTCGAGAAACAGCTCCACCCCGAGTTGGTGCCGCTGGCATCCGCCCGGATGGCGCAGCTGGTGCAGGAGATCGCTTCCGGAGGGCCGGTCTCGCCGGTGGCCGAGGAGTACCCGCGGCCGGTGGACAACCCGCCGATTCACTGCCGGCCGGGCTTCTTCAGCGACTACCTGGGGACCGAGGTGGGGGAGGATGAGGCGGCCGAGGACCTCGTCCGGCTGGACTTCGACGCCGCCGTGGTCGATGGCGGGGTGGTCGCAACAGCGCCCGGCTTCCGGCTCGACGTGCGCGAACCAGTCGACCTGGTCGAGGAGGTGGGCCGGCTCCGCGGCTACAACTCGTTGCCCAGCACCCTCCCAGGCCGGGGCCTCGAGGTGGGTCGCATCCTGCCCCCGCCAGACGTCGAGTGGTCGGCCCGCGATGTTGCCATGGGCGCCGGGTACGACGAGGTGATCACCGCCTTCGAGCCCGCCGACTCGCCCCGCATGGGCGTCTTCCCCCAAGCGCGGATGCGCCTGGCCAACCCGATGTCGGCGGAGGAGTCGGTGATGCGGGCATCGCTGCTCGGCGGCCTTACGCGTGCGCTGGCCCGTAATGTCGCACTTGACGTCGACGGCGCCCGCATCTTCGAGCTGGGCCGGGTCTTCTGGCCGGAGCCGGGCCGCGAGCTCCCCGTCGAAGCCCGAGTCATGGGGGTCGCGGTGCACCTGCCTTCCGGCTCCCGGCAACCCGCCGCCGCCGCCGTTCGGTCGGCGGTGCTGGAAGTGAAGGGGTTCTTCGAGCTCCTTGCTGAGAGCTTCTCGGCCGCGGTCCTGACCGTGGAGCAGGCTGTCGTGGACGGCCTCCACCCTGGCCGGGGCGTAAGCCTGATGCTCGACGGCGTCGTCGCAGGCTGCTGCGGCCAGCTCCACCCAGACCACGCTGCCCGCCTCGACATCGGCGCCGCCGTGGTGGGTGAGCTGAACTTCGATGCGCTGGTCGCCCACCCGCGCCGCCGGCGTTTCCAGCCGGTGCCCAGGTACCCGGCGGTGAACCGGGACCTGGCCATCACGGTTCCCGACCTGGCACTCGCCCGGGATGTGATTTCGGTGATCACAAGGGCCGGAGGCGCTATCCTGCGCAGCGTGGATCTCTACGATGAGTACCGAGGCGCCCAGGTACCCGACGGTCGCAAGGGCCTCACCTTCCGGCTGGTGTTCCAATCAGACTCGGGGACCCTCACCGGGGAGGCGGTAGCCGCGGCGGAGGCTCGGATCATGAAGGCGCTCCACTCGGAGCTCGGCGCCGAAGCCAGGGGATCGGCTTGATCGGCTGGATCGACGCGATTGTCCTGGTTTACGTTCTGATCAACGCCGTGCTCGGCTTTCGGTACGGAGTCTTTCGGCGCGTTCTGCATGTGGCCGCCTTCTACGTCGGCCTGCTTCTGGCGCAGGCGCTGAGCGTGGGGCTGGCGCAGATGTTCAGCTTCAACACCGGGTCATATCCGAGTGCCGCCCATTTCGGCGTCTTCCTGGCGGTGCTCTTCGTCCTGGTGGTCGTCGGCGAGGTGCTGATGTTTGGCTACGGCGATGCCCTGGCAGCTATGAACGCGCTTATTTTTGACCGCTTCTTTGGTCTTGCCCTGGGTATCGCGGCAGGGGTCCTCGAGATGGCGGTGGTCCTCTACCTCTTCCAGTACATGGCGGTGACCTCGCTGCCTTCGGGAGCGATCAGGCCCGATGTCGTCAACTATTTCTCCGGCCAGATGAGCTCGCCGTCGGCGCGCCTGCTGAACCAGCTGCGTAGCGGGGTCATCTTCCTCTACGGCCCGGTTCTTCCGGCTGAGCCTGCCAGCTACTTCGCCAAGACCTACAGCTAGGACCGGCAGCGCCCGGCCCCTGGGGCCAGACTTTTACTCGCGCTCTACGCCCGTGGTGGCGCGGCTTCTGCTGGGGGCCACCCTCGAGCTGCAGCGGCCCGATGGCGTGGTCAGCGCGACCATCATCGAGACCGAGGCTTACCTGGGCGCCGGCGACGCCGCCAGCCACTCCCATCGGGGGCCCACGCCGCGCAGCCAGATCATGTTCGGCCCCCCTGGGATGGCATACGTGTACTTCATCTACGGCATGTACCACTGCCTCAACGCGGTCACTGAGCCGGCGGGCTCCGGCGCTGCGGTGCTGATACGGGCCCTGGAACCCGAGGTGCCGGGCCGGCAGCCGGTCCCGGGATGGACGCGCAAGAGCCTGGGCGGACCAGGCCGGCTCTGCCGGGAGTTTGGGATCGACCAGCGCATGAACGGCTGGGACCTGAGCGCGTCCCCGCTTCGGATCTTGGAGGGGCCCGAGGTTCAGGAATCCGACGTCATGGTGAGCCCCCGGGTGGGGATCAAGCAGGCGGTCGCCCTGGAGCTTAGGTACCGGCTCCAGCACGGCTGACCTCAGAGGGGGGCTAGGTGCCCTCGATCTTGAGATCCCCGTGGCTGACGCAGATCGGCCCGATCGGGTTCGCCGGTGAGATCGGCGCGCTGGAGCTGTTGGAGGGAGTCGGCGACGGGCTCGGTCCCGGAGGTGTCTCGCAGGTGAGGCCCCCCTGGATCAGCGGCGGCTTGGTGAAGGTCGGGATCTTGTGGCTCCCGGTGTAGTAGATCGGCAGGAAGTCCTTGAACATGTACGAGGACGTCGTCACGCCGTAGAGCCCGCGAAGCGGATACCGTCCGATCGGGTTTCCCTTGGCGTCGGTGCCGGTGTGGGCCATCCAGGTCCCCACCACCAGGTCCGGGGTGTAGCCCATGTACCAGAGGTCGGCGCCGTCGTCGGTGGTCCCGGACTTGCCGGCGGTGGGGCCGATCAGGTTGAGACCCCACTGCTTGGGATATCCCGAGAGGATGTCGTTGAGGACGTAGGTCACCTGGGGGCTGGTCACGCGCACCCCGTGAGGCTGGAGCAGGAAGATGTTGTTGCCCCGGGCGTCCTGGATGCGCAGGACCGGGGCGGGGGCGTTGTAGAGGCCGCCGGTGGCGAAGACACCGTAGGCGGCGGTGTGCTCCAGCATGTGGAGCCCGCTGGACCCGATCGCGCTACCCAGCTCGGCCTTGAGGTCGGTCGTGATCCCAAGCGTCTTGGCGGTCTGGAAGACTCGCTGGTACCCAAGCTGCTGGAAGAGCTTGATCGCCGGGATGTTGCGCGACTCGACCAGCGCCCGGCGCAGCGTGATGTTGCCCTCGCTGCGGTTGTCGAAGTCGTGGAACACGGTGCCACCGATGCTGCCCTGGGTGTCGTCGATGATCGAGGTCGGGGTGTAGCCGTCGGCGAAAGCGGTTAGGTAGACGTAGGGCTTGAATGACGAGCCGGGCTGCCTCGGCGTGCCGCCGATGTTGCTGATGTTGTCGACGTTGCCGTCGATGGTCTTGTTGTAGTAGTCGGCGCTGCCGACGTAGGTCAGGATCTCGCCGGTGTTGGGGTTGATCGCCTCCATGGCGCCGTTGTTGACCCCCGGTCCGCTGAATTTGGCTACCTCCTTCTTGACGATCTGCTCGGCCTGGAGCTGGAGGTTGAGGTCGAGGCTGGTGGTGACCTTGAGGCCGCCGTTGTCGACCCGGTCCCGGCCGTACTGTGCGCGCAGGTACTGCAGGACATAGGCGACGAAGTGAGGTGCGTAGAGGATCTGGTCGGGCGGCACCGGATGCAAGGTCACCGGCTGCGCCTGGGCGTCGATGGCCTGTTTGGGCGTTATATCGCCCTGGTTGAGCATCGCCTGGAGCACCTCGGCCTGGCGCTGCCGGGCCAGGGCGAGGCCGTCCTGCGTCAGGGGGTCGTAGAGGCTGGGCGCCTGGGGGATGCCGGCCAGCAGCGAGGCCTCGCCGAGGTCCAGCTCGGAAGCGTGCTTGCCGAAGTAGGTCTCGCTGGCGGCCTCGATACCGTACGCCTCGTGCCCGTAGGGGATGCTGTTGAGGTACTCCTCGAGGATCTGGTCCTTGGTGAATGTGCCCTCCAGCTGAGAAGCCAGGAGGGCCTCCTTGATCTTTCGATCCAGGGACCGCTCGGCGGTCAGGTACTTCAGCTTGACCAGCTGCTGGGTGATGGTGCTGGCGCCCTGGGTGGCCTGGCCGCTGACGTCGGCATAGGCCGCGGCCACCAGGCGCTGATAGTCGAGGCCGGAGTTGGTGTAGAAGTTCTTGTCCTCGATGTCGATGGTCGCCTTGCGCAGCATCGGCGAGATCCGCGCCAGCGGCACAACCGTGCGGATCTGCTCTCCGTGGACCACGTACAGCAGCTTCCCGTTGCGGTCCAGGATCTGGGTCGACTGGGGCAGCTGGCTGATGTCGAGGGTCCCCGGGTCGGGGAGGTCGCTTGCGTAGTAGTTGTAGGTGTCGAGCGCCTCGACGCCGATGGAGAAGACGGCCGCGATCAGGATCGCGAGCCCGCCTGTCAGCAGTTGTTTGCGGGCGGTGCGGCGGCGGCGGGCGCGCGCTCGGTATACCAGCAGCTGTTGCGGGCGCATCTGGGCGCAAGTCTAGCCGGGCGACATTAGAGCTCCCGGTACCATTTGGCCCATGTCCGACTGGGAGAAGGTTGTCCGCGGCGCTGCCCACATCGAGGTGGAGGACCACCTCCGGGAGGCGCTGGCGTCCGGTCGCAAGCTCCGCGTCAAGCTCGGCATCGACCCCAGCTCGCCCGACATCCACCTCGGTCACACGGTGGTGCTGGGCAAGCTGCGCGACTTCCAGGAGCTGGGCCATACGGCGGTCCTCATCATCGGCGACTTCACCGCCCGCATCGGCGACCCCAGCGGTCAGAACGCGACCCGGCGGCCGCTCGAGGTTGAGGAGGTCGAAGCCAACGCCAAGACATACCTGGACCAGGTATTCCGTGTCCTCGACCCCGACGCGACCGAGGTGCGGCACCAGTCGGAATGGTTCGAGGGGATGTCCGTCGCTGACGTCATCCGCGTCGCCGGCAGGGCCACGCTGGCTCAGATCACCACCCGAGACGATTTCCGCCAGCGCCTGGAGAGCAACAGCCCGATCGGGCTCCACGAGCTTCTCTACCCACTGCTCCAGGGGTATGACTCGGTGGCGGTGGCAGCTGATGTAGAGCTGGGCGGCACCGACCAGCTCTTCAACCTGCTCTTCGCCCGTGACGTGCAGCGGGAGTCCGGGATGCCGCCGCAGGACGTGCTCACGACACCCCTGCTGGAAGGCCTGGACGGCGTCCAGAAGATGAGCAAGTCGCTGGGTAACTATGTCGGCGTTTCCGACCCGCCGGCGGAGATGTTCGGCAAGTTGATGTCGGTGCCGGACCAGCTGATCGCTCGCTACTTCCTGCTCGTGGTCGGCAGCAGCGAGGCGGAGATGGCGGAGGTGCAGCGGCGGCTCGACGCCGGCGAGAACCCGCGCGACCTGAAGGCCGAGCTGGCGCGCACAATCGTCACCCGGTTCCACTCGACCGAGGACGCCACGGCCGCCGGGGCGGCGTTCACGGCGCAATTCAGGCACGGCCAACGACCCGAACAGATCGAGAATCGAACCCTCGACGGCGGCACGACCACCGTCGCGGACGCCCTCGTGGCGCTCGGCCTGGCGTCGAGCAAGGGCGAAGCCCGGCGACTGGCGTCCCAGCGTGGCGTGAAGCTCAACGACGGCCCGGTCGAGAACGCCGACACGGAGTACAACCCTTCGGAAGGCGATGTCTGGCAGGTCGGCAAACGCCGGTACATCCGCGTCACTCGGAGCTGATCGGATGTCGCGGTCGACGACACCTGACGCTTAGACTCGACCCATGTCCGGACACTCCAAGTGGTCGACGATCAAGCACAAGAAGGCGGCCACCGACGCTCGCAAGGGTGCGATCTTCACCAAGATGGCTCGTGAGATCGCGGTGGCGGCGAAGGAGGGCGGGGGCGACCCCACGGCCAACTTCCGCCTCCGACTGGCGGTGCAGAAAGCCCGCGAGGTCAACATGCCCGCCGACAACATCGACCGCGCCATCAAGCGGGGCACCGGGGAGCAGGGCGGCGTCCAGTACGAGGAGCTGCGCTACGAGGGCTACGGTCCGGGCGGGGTCGCGATCATGGTCGACGCCCTGACCGACAACCGCAATCGCACCGCCTCCGAGATCCGCAGCATCTTCACCCGCCACGGCGGCAACGTCGCCGAGCAGGGCTCGGTGGGTTGGCTCTTCAAGCGCCAGGGCGTGATCCTGGCCGACCCCGCCGGCAAGGATCCCGAGGAGCTGGCCCTGGAGGTCATCGAGCTCGGCGCCAGCGACGTCCAGGTCAACGAGGGTCAGCTGGAGGTGGAGACTGAGCCGGAGGACTTCGAGAAGGTCAGAGAGGGCCTTGAGGGGCTTGGCGCCAGCATCGTCAGCGCCGAGCTGACCATGAGCCCGAGCCAGACCGTACCGGTGAGCGACGACCGCGAGGCCTCATCGCTGCTGCGCCTGATGGAGGCGCTGGAGGACTCCGACGACGCCCAGCAGGTCTACGCCAACTTCGACATCGACTCGGAGAAGCTGGACAGGCTCAGCCAGGCTGTCTGAGGCGCCCGCGTGACCGACACGCTGATCCTGGGCGTCGACCCGGGGATCGCCACCACAGGTGTGGCGCTGGTCCAAAGTCGTGGCGGCAGGCGCACGCTGATGCGCTTCGGGGTGATCACCACCCCCGCCGGGATGGCCGGCCCCAAGCGGCTGGCGATGCTGCACCAGGAGCTCGCCCAGCTGATCGCCGAGGCCAGTCCCGACGCCGCCGCCATCGAGCAGCTCTTCTTCGCCAGCAACACCACCACCGCGATGCAGGTGGCCGAGGCGCGCGGCGTTATCCTGCTGGCGATGGAGCAGAGCGGGGTGCCGGTCTGGGAGTACACGCCGATGCAGGTCAAGACATCGCTGACCGGCTACGGCAAGGCCACCAAGGCGCAGATGGTCAAGATGGTGAGAGCGGCTGTGGAGGCCCCCGACAAGCTTCCCGATGACGCCTTCGACGCGGCCGCGGTGGCCCTCTGCCACCTCCAGAGCCACCGCCTGCTACCCGGCAGGCAAGTCTCTTGATCGCGACCCTGCGCGGCACCGTCAGTCACCTCGGGGTCGAGACGATGGTGGTCGACGTGGGCGGGGTGGGGTACCTGGTCACCGCCCCGGGGAGGCTGCTGGCCGAGGTCGGCAAGCCGGGCGCCGAGGTCTACCTTCACATCCACACCTACGTCCGCGAGGACCAGATCTCGCTTTACGGCTTCAGGACCGTGGAGGATCGCCAGTTCTTCGAGCTCTTGATGTCGGTCAAGGGGATCGGGCCCAAGGCGGCGCTGGGAATGATCTCGCAGTCGGACGTGGCCACCCTCAAGAAGGCGGTCTTCCAGGAGGACCGGGCGCTGCTGGCGACGGTGCCGGGCATCGGGGTCAAGACCGCGGCGAGGGTGATCCTGGAGCTCAAGGACAAGCTCAAGGAGGAGTACCTGGCTGCCGGAACCAACGGGACGGCGCCGGACCGAGGCCTACGGCCGGGGGTGGCCGAAGGGGCGGTCCGGGCTCTGACCTCGCTGGGATATCGGGAGAGTGAGGTCCGCCTGGCGGTGGCCGGACTGGAGATCAGCGACGACACGCCGCTGGAGGCGGCGGTGGCCGAGGCGCTCAAGGCGCTGGACAGGCCGGGCCGGGATAAGGCGTAGGCGCCTCGCCCATGCCGTACGATCGGCAGCGTCACACCCCACGTTGCAGTCGGAGTCAGCACCATGAGTGAGGACCGGATCCTCGAACCTACCAACCAGGGCGTCGAAGACGACTTCGAGCTCAGCCTCCGGCCGCGCCGCCTCGACGAGTTCATCGGGCAGCAGCCGCTGAAGGACAACCTGGAGCTGATCCTGGGCGGCGCCAAGCGGCGCGGCGAGGCGCTCGAGCACATCCTCCTCTGTGGGCCGCCGGGGCTGGGCAAGACGACGCTGGCGAACATCCTCAGCAACGAGATGGGTTCTGACCTGCGCACCAGCTCGGGGCCGGCGATCGAGCACCAGGGCGCGCTGGCTTCGATCCTCATGAACCTCGAAGAAGGCGGCATCTTCTTCATCGACGAGATCCACCGGCTGGCCCGCCCCGTGGAGGAGTCGCTGTATCCCGCGATGGAGGACTTCAAGTTCGACTGGGTCAGCGGCAAAGGCGCCGGCGCCCAGTCGTTGCGGCTGAACCTGCCCCACTTCACAGTGATCGGCGCCACCACGCGCCAGGGGATGCTGTCGTCGCCGCTGCGAGACCGCTTCGGCGCCGTCTTCCGGCTCGAGTTCTACGATCCATCCGACATCCACGCGATCCTGCTCCGCTCGGCCCGGATCCTGGAGATCGAGATCGACCCGGAGGCGGCCGAAGTGCTGTCCATGCGCTCGCGAGGCACCCCGCGGATCGCCAACCGGCTGCTGCGCCGGGTGCGCGACTGGGCCCAGGTCAAGGGCAGCGGGCGGATCGACGCCGAAGCCGTGGCCGCCACCATGGACCTGCTCTCGGTCGACGGCGCAGGCCTGGACCAGCTGGACCGGCGGATCCTGGCCACGGTGATCGAGAAGTACGCCGGCGGCCCCGTCGGGATCGACACCATCGCCGTTTCCATCTCCGAGGAACGCGAGACCGTCGAGGACGTCTTTGAGCCATACCTGATCCAGCTGGGGTTCCTCGCACGCACCCCTCGAGGGAGGGTGGTGACGCCGCTGGCTTACGCCCACCTCGGCCTCACCCCGCCGGCCCGGAGCGACCAGCCCGACCTCTTCGCCTGAGCCGCTTGATGGAGGTGGTCAATCGCTCCGTCGACGGCGGGTTGCTGTCCGACTACGACTACGAGCTGCCCCCCGGCCTGATCGCCCAGCACCCGCTGGAGGCCCGGGACGCCTCGCGGCTGCTGTACCTGCCCGCGGAAGGCGCCCTGCAGCACCGCCGTTTCACCGACCTGACGGAGCTGCTGAAGGCGGGCGACCTGCTGGTTCTCAACGAGACCAGGGTGCTGCCGGCGCGCATCCGCTTCCGCATTCGCGACCGCGACGCGGAAATCCTGCTGCTCAACCCGGTGGCCCGGGATGAGGACACCTGGGAGTGCCTGGTACGGCCGGGCAAGTCCGCCTATGTGGGCGCCCGCCTGCAGCTGCGCTTCGCGCTCTGGGCCGATGTCGTTGAAGCCGCGCCCGGAGGCACCCGCGTCCTCCGCTTCTCGCCGCCGGGGCGGCTGAGGGTAACCCTGAACCAGGTCGGGGAGGCGCCGCTGCCGCCGTACATCAAGGAGCACCTGGAGGACTCCGAGAGGTATCAGACGGTCTATGCGCGTGTTCCCGGGTCCGCGGCGGCGCCCACCGCCGGGCTGCATTTCACAGCCCAGCTTCTGGAGCGGCTGGCCGCCGCCGGCGTCGAGCACGCCGCCCTCACGCTTCGGATCGGGCTAGACACCTTTCAGCCCGTCCGAACCGAGGAGCTTGACCAGCACGTGATGCACTCGGAGGAGTACCGCATCCCGCGGCCCACACGGCAGGCCATCGACGCCTGCAAGGAGCGCGGCGGCCGGGTGGTGGCCGTCGGAACCACCGTGGCGCGGGCGCTCGAGGCCGCCGCCGACCGCCGGGCAAGGGGCGACGCGGGGGCCGACGCCGGTGCCACCGACATCTTCATCCGCCCCGGATTTCGGTTCCGCGAGGTCGACTTGCTGCTGACCAACTTTCACCTTCCCAAAAGCAGCTTGCTGATGCTGGTCTCCGCCTTCGCCGGCCGCCGTCGGGTGCTGGACGCCTACCGGGAGGCGATCGCCGAGGGCTACCGCTTCTACAGCTTTGGCGACGCCATGCTGCTGGAGCGGGCCTGAAGCTCGAGCCACCCACCTGAAGTTCGAGCTGCTGGCCGGCGGGGCGGTGACGCCGCGGGCGGGCCTGATGACGCTGGGACACGGCGCCTTCGAGACCCCGGCGTTCATGCCCGTCGGCACGCGCGGCGCCGTCAAGGCCGTCGACAGCGAGGACCTCCGCCGGCTCGGGCCGGGGATGATCCTGGCCAACGCCTATCACCTCTGGATGGCGCCGGGCCCAGACGCCGTCGCCGCCGCTGGCGGCCTGCATCGCTTCACGGGGTGGCACGGCAACATCCTCACCGACAGCGGCGGCTACCAGGCCGTCAGCCTCGACCGGGCCGGGACCGCCACCGTCGACGACCAAGGAGTGCGCTTCAAGGACGGAGAGGGAAGGGAGCGGCGGCTAACCCCGGAGCTGGCCGTCGAGGTGCAGGAACAGCTGGCTCCCGACGTGATGATGGCCCTGGATCACCCGGTCCCGTACCCGGCGTCGATCGAGGCGGCCAGGGTCGCCACCGAACGGACCCACCGCTGGGCGGAGCGATGCCTGAAAGCCTGGAGCCGCGGCCCCACCGAGCTGTTCGGCATCGTCCAGGGTGGCTTCGACGAGGAGCTCCGGCGGTACAGCGCCCGCAGTATCGATGCGATGGGTTTCCCGGGGCACGCCATCGGCGGGCTCAGCCTCGGTGAGCCGCCGGAGCTGGGCCGGGAGCTGACCGCCGCCGTCAACGCCGAGCTGGCCTCCGACCGGCCTCGGTACCTGATGGGCGTCGGCAGCGAGCCGGAGCTGCTCGACGCCATCGCCGCCGGCGTCGACATCTTCGACTGCGTCTGGCCGACGCGCCTGGCACGCACCGGCGCGGCGCTGGTAGGTCCCGGCCGGCTCAACATCACCAACGCCGCCCACACCGAGGAGCCGGGGCCGCTCGAACACGGGTGCGCCTGCCAGGCCTGTCGCGGTCATTCTCGAGCTCAGCTGCGCTACATGTTCATGCGCGGCGAGCTGCTCGCCTACCGTCTGCTCACGATCCACAACCTGCACCACACCCTCGAGCTGACTCGACTGGCCCGTGCCGCGATCCTGCGCGGCGAGTTCGATCAGTTCAGGGCTGCCAGGCTCGGTGCCCAGATATAATCCGACGCCGTGCGAATAAATAGATGGCTGGCGCTAGGGGTCGTCCTGGTGGCCCTGGCCGCGATCTTCATCGACGGTTACGCCTACATCTACCGCTTCTACAACCACATCCCCATGAGCGCGCCGCTCCAGGCCACCCAGGTACCGACCCTGTTCGGGCGGGAGCTGATCCTGCAGAAGGGCCTGGACCTCCAGGGCGGCTCCGAGGTGGTGCTCGAAATCGACCCCCGCTCGCTGCCTCCGGGGGTGACCATGGATGTCGCCCAGCAGTCGACAGTGGACGTCATGACCAAGCGCGTCAACGGCATCGGCGTGCGCGAGGCGGTGGTCCAGACGCAGGGCGCCAACAGGGTCGTGGTGCAGCTGCCCGGCGTCGACTTCGATCGCGCCCGCCAGCTGGTGGGCAAGACCGCCAAGCTCACCTTCAGGGTGTGGGTAGCCGCGACACCCGGACCTAATGGCAAGCTGGCGATCCCCAAAGACGCCACCGGCGACCCCATCGTCGACCCCGGCTACGTGCCCGTCGCCGAAGGCGGGACCTGTTTCGGCAGCGCCACCAAGGAATGCATCCCGGCGGGCTACCTGCCCAAGGAATTCGGTCTCGATGGCAGCATGATCACCAGCGCGGTCGAGAGCACCGACCAGAACACCAACGAGCCCAATGTCAGCATCTCGCTCAACGACCAGGGCTCGACCATCCTCGGGACCCAAACCCAGAACATGCCCAGCGCCCCGGCGCCGACCAACCAGCTGGCGATCTTCCTCGACAACACCATGGTCAACAACGCCAACGTGCAGCAGCCTCTGACCGCAGGCACCTTTGAGATCCACGGCGGCAACGTCAGCACCGACGCCAACTACCGCAAGGACCTGGTCGCCACCCTCAACGCCGGCCGCCTGCCCGGCAAGATCACGATCGTCGAGTCCAACTCGGTGGGCGCCACTCTCGGGTTCGACTCGGTGCGCCGCGGCCTGCTCGCCGGCGCCCTGGGCCTGGCAGTCGTCGTCATCTTCATGATCAGCTACTACCGGCTGCCGGGAGTGGTCGCCAGCCTGGCGCTTCTCTTCTACGCGATGGTGACGCTGGCGGTGTTCAAGCTGGTCCCGGTGACACTGAGCCTGGCGGGCATCGCCGGGTTCGTGCTCTCGGTAGGTATGGCGGTGGACGCCAACGTGCTGATCTTCGAGCGACTCCGAGAAGAGCTGCGCAACGGCCGATCACTGGCGGCCGCCGCCGAGGCGGCCCACAACCGGGCCTTCCCCGCCATCCGTGACTCCAACATCAGCACCCTCATCACCTGCCTGGTGCTGTTCCTGCACGACCGCTTCCTGCCGGTCGGGTTCACGGTGGCCAAGGGCTTCGCCCTGACGCTTGGCATCGGGGTGGTGGTCAGCTTCATCTCCGCCGTGTACGTCACCCAGCTGCTCCTGATGCTGGCGATCCGGGTCCACCGCTTCCGCACTGCCCGCCTCTTCGCAGTGGAGCGGATGCAGTGAAAGACATCATTGGCAAGAGGAACTACTTCTTCCTGCTCTCGCTGCTGATCATCGTCCCGGGGATGATTTCGATGGCCACTGTCGGCTTCCGCCTGGGCATCGCCTTCACCGGGGGCAACCGCATCACGCTGCACTACAAGTCGGGCGTCAGCCCGGCCGACGTCCAGACCGAGATGGACACCTTCCACGTCGACGCCGTCATCCAGGAGGCCGGCCCCGGCAGGGTCATCATCACCACCAAGCCGCTCGACAACCGGCCCCCGGGCAATGGCCAGAAGGCACAGGACCAGCTCATCCGCGACGACCTGACCGCCAAGTTAGGGGCCCCGGAAGTGCAGGCCGTGGAGACCTTCGACACGGTCGGCCCCGAGGTCGCCTCGCAGCTGGTCTACACCGCCGCCCTGCTGATCGGCATCGCCTCGCTGTTCATCGTCGTCTACCTCGCCCTGCGCTTCTCGGTGCCCGGGGTGGGGCGCTGGAAGTTCGCTGTCAGCGCCATCGTTGCGTTGCTGCATGACGTATTCGTGCTCACCGGGGTGTTCTCGATCCTGGGCAAGGTCTTCAACCTGGCCATCGGCGAGGTCGACCTGCTCTTTGTCACCGCGGTCCTGACGGTGGTCGGCTTCTCGGTCCACGACACCATCGTCATCTTCGACCGGATTCGTGAGAACCTCCGCTTCGGCGGCGCCCAGCGCCTGCTGCGCCAGAACTTCGAGGCGGTCGTCAACCTCTCCATCATCCAGTCGCTGGCACGGTCCCTCAACACCTCGCTGACTGTCATCTTCGTGCTGCTGGCGCTCTTGCTGCTGGCGCCCCAATCGATCAAGGGATTTGCCCTGGCGCTGCTGATCGGCATCGTCAGCGGCACCTACTCGTCGATCTTCAACGCCAGCCCTCTGCTGGTTGCCTGGAAGGATTGGGAGAGCTCGGGCCGCTAGCGGGCTTTAGATCGGCGATGCTATCAATCGAAATGGATACACCCGCCGGGGGGGTTGAGACGATCCGGGACGCCGTCGAGGCCGCCGCCGCCAGCCTCGGCTGCGAGCTGTGGGACATAGCCCTGGCCGGGCCCGCCGGCAACCGGATGCTGAGGGTCTACATCGACGCCCCCGGCGGCGTGGACCTGGACCGCTGCGCCAAGCTCTCCCGTTCGCTGCGCCCGCTGCTGGACGACCCCCAGGTCGGCCTTCAGGACGTCGACCTCGAGGTGTCGTCGCCGGGAGCCGAGCGCAGCCTGCGGGGCATGGCCGACTACCTGCGCTTCATCGGCCAGCGGGTCAACCTGCGATTCCGCCACGGCGACGCCGACATGGTGGTGGAGGGTCCGCTCTTGCGCGTCACCGACGATGCCCTGACGATCGCCGCGGCGTCGCAGCAGTCGACCGAGGTTCCCATTAGCGACCTGGTCAGCGCGCGCCTGGCGGTCCAATTCGGGGGCGACGATCGACCCCATCGCGAGCGGCGGGCCCGATGAGCCAGGAAGGCGGGATCGCCTTCGGCGACCTGCTGGCGGCGCTTGACCAGCTGCAGCAGGAGAAGGGCTTCTCCAAGGACGCCCTGCTGGAGGTGGTCGAGCAGGCCCTCGCCGAGGCCTACCGCCAGCGGCACGAGCCCGAGGGCGAGGTTGAGGTTCGCATCGACACCACCACCGGCGAGCTACGGGCCGGAATCCACGCCGCCGGCGGCTACGAGCCGATACCGCCGGAGCAATTCCAGGCCAGCGCCGCCACCACCGCCCGCAAGATCATCTTCAGCCGTCTGCGCGACGCCGAGCGCGAACAGCTCTTCCGCGACGCCCTTCGGCACCAGGGCGAGCTGGCATCCGCGGTGGTGGATCGCATCGACGGCGAGATGGTCTTTGTCAAGACCGACTCCGGCGCCACTCCAGGCGGTACCGAGGCGATCCTGCCGCCGGAGGAGCAGATCCCCCAGGAGCGGTACCACGCGGGGCAGCGGCTGAAGGTCCTACTGCTGGAGCCGCGGGTGGGCAAGCGGGGTCCCAACCAGGTGGTTTCACGCGCCAACCGCGGACTGGTAAAGCGCCTGCTCGAGTTCGAGGTCCCCGAGATCCTCAGCGGCGCCGTCGTGGTCAAAGGCTTGGCCCGCGAAGCCGGGCTGCGCACCAAGGTCGCCGTCGAGTCAACCGAGGAGGGCCTCGACCCGGTGGGGGCGTGTGTCGGCCCCAAGGGCGCCCGCAACCACGCCATCCGCGAGGAGCTGGCGGGCGAGCGGGTGGACATCGTGGAGTGGTCGGAGGAGCCCAACAAGCTGGTGGCCAACGCACTCGGTCCGGCCCGCGTCAACTCGGTCACCATCGATGTCGAGACCCGCACCGCCACCGTGATGGTGCCGGCGTCGCACCTCTCGCTGGCCATCGGCAAGGACGGCCAGAACGCCAGGCTGGCCGCGAGGCTGACGGGCTGGCGGATCGATATCAAGGGCGAGGTCGACGGCGATGTGCCGCCTCCGCCAGGCGCCGCCGGCCACGATGGAAGCGAGGAAACGGAGCAGCGCGCCACGATTGAATCCAGCCTCGCTGGGGAATAATCGGGCATGAGCCCACGAGATACACGGCCGCCCACACGCACCTGCGTCGGCTGCCGCACGCCCAAGCCCAAACGGGAGCTGATTCGCCTAGTCCGGCAGGGCCAGGGCGAGGTGGTTGTCGACCCGAGCGGTAAGCTCAATGGTCGCGGCGCGTACTTGTGTCCCGACGAGGCCTGCTGGACGCTGGCCGAGCGCAGGCGTGGGCTGGAGCGAGCGCTCTCGGTTCAACTCGATTCGGCAGCGTGGCAGAATCTTCTTTCCTCACGGCCGGTAAGGCCGGACGGTCCAACCTTGGAGGCATCTCATCCCACGAGCTAAACGCGGCCCGGCGCGCGGAATCCGGGTAGGTCAACTGGCGCGGGAGCTCAACCAGGAGCCCCGGCTGGTTCTGGGCTGGCTGCGAGAGCACAACCAGCCGTATACGCACACGGGTGCACAGCTTCCCTCCGAGATCGAGGACGAGGTCCGCAAGCACTTCGAGGCCGGCGGCGCGCACGTGCGCGGCATCCCCGGACGCCCCACCGATGTCGAGCTGCCGTCGACGCTGACCGTCCGCGAGCTGGCCGACTTCCTCAAGGTCGGCCCGGTGGACATCATCAAAGACCTCTTCAAGAACGGCATCGCCACCACCATCAACCAGCAGATCGACTTCGAGACCGCGGCGATCGTGGCCGACAACTTCGGCGTGACGGCGCTGGCGGCCAAGCCCGAAGACGCCATCGCCGGCTCCAACGGCGCCGAATCGGCGGCCCGGCCCAAGTCCGAGCTCTTCAGCACCGACGCCGACGACGCCGGCAACCTCAAACCGCGCCCGCCGGTGGTCACGGTGATGGGGCATGTCGACCACGGCAAGACCAGCATCCTGGACGCGATCCGGTCGGCGAAGGTGGCCGCGGGTGAGGCCGGCGGCATCACTCAGCGAGTCGGCGCCTACCAGGTCGAGAAGAACGGCAAGCCGATCACCTTTATCGACACCCCCGGTCACGAGGCCTTCACCGCGATGCGCGCCAGGGGCGCGTCGATCACCGACGTGGCGGTACTGGTGGTGGCAGCCGACGACGGGGTGATGCCCCAGACCAAGGAGGCGATCCAGCACATCAAGGCGGCCGGCGTGCCCATGATCGTGGCGCTCAACAAGATCGACAAGGACAACGCCAACCCTGACAAGGTCAAGAGCGAGCTGGCCGAGAATGGCGTCCAGATCGAGGAGTACGGCGGGGAGGTGCCGCTGGTCCCGGTTTCGGCCAAGGAGAAGATCGGCCTCGACGACCTGCTCGAGATGATCCTGCTGGTGATCGAGATCGCCGACCTCAAGGCCAACCCCGACAAGCCGGCGGCGGGCACCATCATCGACGCCCACCTCGAGCGTGGCCGCGGCCCGGTGGCCACCGTGCTGGTGCAGACCGGCACCCTGCGCGTGGGCGATCCGTTTGTGATCGGCGCCATCAACGGTCGCGTCCGCGCGCTGCTGGACGAGGACGGCAATAAGATCGAAGCCGCCGCCCCCGGCCAGCCCGCGGTGGTAACCGGGCTGCCGGACGTGCCCAACGCCGGCGACATCCTCCAGGTCGTCGACTCGGAGCGGACTGCCAGAGCGGTGGCGTCCCAGCGCGCCGAGGACACCCGCAAGGCCCAGGTCGCGGCCGCTCCCAAGCAGCGGCTCGAGGACCTCTACGCGCAGCTCCAGCAGGGCGGCGTGAAGGACCTCAACCTGGTCGTCAAGGCCGACAGCCACGGCTCGATGGAGGCGCTCAAGGGCTCGATCACCCGCATCCAGGATCCCAAGGTCCGGATCCGGGTCGTATTCGAGGGCGTCGGCAACGTCGGCGAGTCGGATGTCAACCTGGCAGCCGCCAGCGAGGCGATGGTGATCGCCTTCAACGTCAAGGTCGACGAGAAGGCGACCGCGGCAGCCGAGGCCCAGAAGGTCGAGATCCGCAGCTACGACGTCGTCTACCACCTGACCGAAGACGTCGAGAAGGCCATCAAGGGCATGTACGAGCCCACCTTCAAGCAGGTTTGGGAGGGCCGCGCCGAGATCAAGGTCCCGATCAAGGTGCCCAAGATCGGCTTCATCGCCGGCTCCCAGGTCAGCGAGGGCAAGATCAGCCGCAACTCGGTGGCCAAGGTCTACCGGGGCAAGGACCTGCTCGTCGAGACCAAGATCTCGAGCCTCAAGCGCTTCAAGGACGACGTCCGCGAAGTTGCCCAGGGTTTCGAGTGCGGTATCGAGCTGGAAGGCTTCCAGGACTTCCAGGAGGGGGACACGATCGAGTCCTTCATACTCGAGCAGGAAAACCCCTAGACCCGCGCAGTAGGGATCGGAGGTGAGATGTCGGTTCGAGTCGACAAGGTGGCGGCGCAGCTGCGCGATGAGATCAGCGGGATTCTCGGCCGCCGCCTCGGCGATCCGCGGGTCGGCCTGATCAGCGTTATCGGGGTCGACCTCTCGCCGGACCTGCGCAGCGCCAAGGTGCACGTCAGCGCGCTTGGCGATGATGCTGAGAGGGGAGAGGCGATGGCGGCTCTGGAGCACGCGCGGGGCTACGTCCGGCATGAGCTGGCGGCTCAGATGCGCTCGCTGCGCCGGATTCCCGACCTTCAGTTCATCGACGACCGCAACACCGAGTACGCCATCCACATCGCCGAGGTGATCGAGAAGATCCACCAGGAGGAAGGCCAGGAGCAGGTCCAGGAGCAAAGCCCGGGAGCGAGTCGATGAGACCGGAGTCCGCCCAGATCCTCAACCTCGTCCAGGAGAGCGAGCGGGTGCTGATGGTGTCTCACAAGGACGCCGACGGCGACACCCTGGGCTCGGCGCTGGCGATGTGCGATGTCATCCGGGGGATGGGCAAGTCGGTGACGCTGCGCTGCCCTCTGCCGGTGCCCGAGGTCTACTCCTTCCTGCCCGGTTACGACATCGTCAACCAGGAAGAGGGCAGCCCTCCCGACCTGATCCTGGTGATGGACGCCAGCAACCTAGACCGCCTGTCGGACACCCTCAGCGACCTCGCCGGCCAGCCGCTGGTCAACATCGACCACCACGTCAGCAACACCCGCTTCGGCGTTGTCAACCTGGTCGTGCCCGAGGCCAGCTCCACCGCCGAGGTGACCTACAACATGCTGCTGGAGTGGGGCGTCGAGATCTCGCCGGTGGCCGCCACCAACCTGTATTGCGGGGTTCTGACCGACACCGGCGGCTTCCTGCACGAGAACACCACCTACGAGGCGCTCTCGATCGCCGCCGAGCTGGTCCGGCTGGGAGCCGATCCCGGCGACATAGCCATGAGGGTCTACAAGAACAAGAAGCTGAGCTCGATCAAGCTCTCGGCCCTGGTGATGGGAACCATCGGCTTTGACTGCGACGACCGGCTGGTGTACGCCTACCTGTCCCAGGCGCTGCTGGAGAGATCAGGGGCGCGACTGGAGGAGGCCGACGGCATCATCGACATGCTCAACAGCGTCGACGGCCTGGAGCTGGCGCTCTTCTTCAAGGAGATCGAGCCCAGCAAGCTGACCAAAGTCTCGATCCGGAGCCGAGGCCAGGCCAACGCCAACCTGCTGGCGAGCAAGTTCGGCGGTGGCGGGCACGAGCGCGCCGCCGGCGTAGAGGTTGACATGCCCCTGGCGGAAGCGATGGAGACGATCCTGGCCGAAGCCCGGAGGATGATCTCCGATTCCCCCGGCTGAGGCGCTCGCCCCGCCCGTAACCGGCATCCTCAATGTCGACAAGCCCGCCGGACTGACGTCGGCCGCGGTCGTCTCCCGGCTGCGCCACAGCACCGGCGTCAGGCGGATCGGCCACGGCGGAACCCTCGATCCCGCGGCCACGGGGGTGCTGCCGATCTTTGTCGGCCGCGCGACTCTGCTCACCGATTTCCTGTCACGCCAGGGAAAGGCTTACCAGGCCGGGATCAGGATCGGCAGCGGCAGCGACACCGACGACGCCGAGGCGGAGCTCCGGCACGTCCCGGTGCCTCCAGGCCTGAACTTCGAGGTTGTGGCAACGGCGCTGGCGGCGTTCACCGGGGACCTCCAGCAGCGCCCCCCGGCTTTCTCGGCGATAAAGCTGGATGGCGAGCGGAGCTACCGGCGGGCACGGCGCGGCGACCTCGAGCGACCGCCGGCCCGCACCGTCAGGGTGGACTCGATACGCCTGTTGGAGTTGCGGGTCGAGGGGGCGGAGCCGCTGGCGGTGGTCGAGATCGAGTGCGGGCCGGGATTCTACGTCCGGGCGCTGGCCCGGGACCTGGGCGCCAGCCTGGGGACGGAGGCCCACCTCGCCTGGCTGCGACGGACCCGGGTGGGCGGCTTGCGGCTGGAGGATGCCACACCCCTGGCCGAGGTCGAGGCGGCCGGGGCGGAGATCGAGAGCCTGCTGCGACCGGCGACTGAGGCGATGCGGGCGGTACCCGCGGTGCGCGTCAGCGAATCCGCCATCGACGACCTGCGCCTGGGGCGAAGTGTGCCGGTCGCGGCTGTGGCGGCCACCCGGGCCTATGCCACTGACTCCGAGGGGCGCGTGCTCGCCCTCGGGCGCGTGCTCGGCGGCCAGTTCCACCCCCACCGGCTGGTCGACGTCTAGTGGCAGCCGCGTAGTGGAGACGCATTTCGGGCTGCCCCAGCGACCGCTGGCCCCCGGCTGGCTGACGATCGGCAGCTTCGATGGGGTCCACCGGGGACACGTGAAAGTGCTGAGGCGGCTGCTGCAGCTGGCCGGTCGGCGGCGGCTGCCGACGGCGGTGATGACGTTCGATCCGCACCCGAGGTGCGTGCTGGCGCCCGACACCTGTCCTCTCAGCCTGACCACCGTAGACGAGAAGGCGGCGATCCTTGCCGACCTCGGCATCGACCACCTGGTGGTGATGCCCTTCACTCACAAGCTCTCCCAGCTCACCGCGACCGAGTTCATGGACACCACCACGGCCAAGCTTCCCCTGCACGGCCTCGTGATCGGCTACGACTTCGCCCTCGGCCACCAGCGCCGGGGGGATCGCGCCTTCCTGGAGCACTACGGCTCCCACCACGCCTGCGAGGTCGAAGTGATCACGCCTCACTCCACCGAGGGACACGTGGTCAGCAGCTCCCGAATCCGCGAGCTGCTGCTGGAAGGCCAGGTCGCACATGCCGCCCGCCTTCTCGGGCGCCACTATTCGATCAGCTCTTTTGTCGAGCACGGTGCGGGGCGGGGCAGCCGGATCGGCTTTCCCACCGCCAACCTGGCGATCACGCCGAACAAGCTGGTCCCCAAGAACGGCGTCTATGCGGTCTGGGTCGACATCGCCGGCAAGGTCTACCCAGGGGCGCTCAATGCCGGCTACCGGCCGACGTTCGGGGAAAACCGGCTTACGGTGGAGGCCTTCGTCTTCGACTTCGAGGGGGACATCTACAACGAGGACGTCCGGGTGCGATTCGTACGCCGCATTCGCGACGAGAAGCGCTTCGACTCAACCGAAGCGCTGGTGGCCCAGATCGGCAAGGACGTGGCGCGAGCGCGCAGGATTCTCGAAGCCACCTGAGCATTTCGTCCCTCCGACCGCGCGCGGTCTATAGTTCGCGGCTGTGAAGGCGGCGTTCATCGTCAACCCTGCCTCGGGCAACGGCGGCACCGGCAAGCGCTGGCCGGAGATATGGGAGCGCATCAGCGCGGATGCCCCCGAGCACAGCGCCTTGCTTACCGCGCGCGCCGGCCACGCCACCGAGCTGGCGGCGGAGGCCCTGGCGGCCGGGGTCGACACGGTCGTGGCGGTGGGCGGCGACGGCACTCTGAGCGAGGTCGCCAACGGCTTCTTCGCCGGCCCGGAGCGATACCCCGACGCCGCCCTGGGGCTGCTGCCCTTCGGCACCGGCGGTGACTTCCGCCGCACCCTGGGCATCCCCATGGATCTGGAGGCGGCGGTCGCCTGCATCAACGCCCGCAAGCTGCGCCAGATCGACGTCGGCAGGATCGAGCTGGAGGGGTTAGAGGGGGGCCGGAGCGTCCGCTATTTCGTCAACATCGCCGACGCCGGAATCGGCGGGGTGGTGGTGGAACGGGTCAACCGCACCACCAAGCTGTTCGGGGGCAAGGCCAGTTTCATGTACGCGTCGATCGCGACCCTGCTCAGTTACAGGCCACAACTGGTTCGGGTCCACACCGCCGAGCAGAGCTGGGCCGGGAAGGCGCAGAACGTGGTGGTGGCCAACTGCCAGTACTTCGGCGGCAGCATGCACGTGGCGCCCAGGGCCGAGCCCGACGACGGCCAGTTCGACCTGGTCGTCTTCGGCGATATCGCGCGCTTCGAGGCCATCAAGTCGATCAACGACATCTACAAGGCCGATCACGTCAAGAACCCCAAGGTCACCAGCTGGCGATCCAGCCGCGTTGAGGTCAGCTCGGACGAGCGGGTCTTGATCGACGTCGACGGCGAGATGTCGGGAACGCTGCCGGCTGTCTTCGAGGTGCTTCCCAGGGCCATCTCGGTGGTCGTTCCCTAGCGATGGCCCTCTCGGACGCCACGCCGGATTCGATAACTGCGACCTTTTCTCTGGCGAAGGCCGAGTTCGCTAGAGCCCAGCGGCGGTTGTTGCTTCGAAATCGGGATCATCGCCTGATGCTCACGGCAGCCGCTGTGCTATTGCTCACCGGGTCCATCGTCCTGGTGCAGCGTGGTCAAACAGCCTTGGGAGTGCAGCTGGGCGACCTGGCGATCACCCTGGCCGTTTTGGTTCTGTTGTTCGTCCTGCTGCAGTTCACGATAGGGCCCTGGTTGGTCTACCGTGGCACCCCGGCCTTCAGGGCGCCGCAGACGTGGGAGTTCACCGAAGACGGTGTGCAGGTCATCGCCAATGTCGGCTCATCGCAACTCAGATGGGCCGCTTATCGTCGCGCCCGGATTGACCGGGAGTTCGTGTTCCTTCAGGTCAGAACGGGGTTCCAGATCTTCCCGCGACGAGTGATCTCGGACCCGACCGAGCTCGCCCGGCTTGACGGCCTCCTCAACAGCCACCTTCGAGTGAGTGGTCACGCGTAAAAGGTCCGCCGAATTCCGCCATGTATACTTCGCGGGAACTCAAGAGAGAACGATAGAGAGAGCATGTCTTTAGCCATAGAGAAGTCTGACGTCATCGAAAAACACCGCACCCACGAGACCGACACCGGCTCGCCAGAGGTGCAGGTGGCCCTGATGACAGAGCGCGTTCGGTATTTGACCGAGCACCTGAAGCAGCACCCCAAGGACCACCACACGCGCCTTGGCCTGTTGCGGCTGGTCGGTCGACGCCGCCGTCTGCTGGACTACCTCGCACGTCGCGATATCTCCCGCTACCGGTCCCTCGTTGAGCAGCTCGGCCTCCGCCGCTAGGCGGTAGGGGAGCTTCAACAACTAGATAGGGACCGTCCCCACCCCGGCCTGGCTGGGCTTCAGAGATTGGTGAGAGCGGCGCATCAAATCAGCGCCGCTGCCCCCAGTTCCTGATCCCGATAAGCCGCGGGGCGGTCTCGCAAGGAGACCAATGACCCCTGAACCCAAGATCATCGAGCATCGCATCGGCGATCGCTCCATCAGCTTCGAGACCGGCCGCGTGGCCGAGCAGGCCAACGGCGCGGTATTCGTCCGCAGCGGCGACACCATGCTGTTGGTCACCTCGACGATGTCCAAGCACCCTCGGCCGGGAATCGACTTCCTGCCGCTCACCTGCGACTACGAAGAGAAGATCTACGCCGCCGGCCGTATTCCCGGCAGCTTCTTCCGTCGCGAGGGCCGCCCCGGCGAGCAGGGCATCCTCAACTCGCGCCTGATCGACCGCCCCCTGCGCCCGCTCTTCGAGAAGGACCTCCGCCTCGACGTCCAGGTCGTGGCCACCGTGCTTTCGGTCGACCAGGTGGCGGACCCCGCCACCATGGCTATCAACGGCGCCTCGGCGGCGCTCTCGATCTCCGACATCCCCTGGAAGGGCCCCGTCGGCGCCGTCCGCATGGGCCTGATCGAAGGCGAGCTGGTGGTCAACCCGTCGGTCTCAGCCCTTCCTGATTCCAAGCTCGACCTGGTCGTGGCCGGCACGGACAGCGCCATCATCATGGTCGAGGCCGGCGCCAAGGAGGTCGACGAGGAGACCATCGTCAAGGCCCTGGAGATGGCGCACGACGAGATCAAACGGATCTGCGCCACCATCAGCGAGTTCGCCCGCGCCCTGGGCAAGGAGAAGCGCGTCATCGCCGCTCCCGAGGTCGACACCGAGCTCAAGGCCGAGATCGAGCAGCTCTCCGCCGCCAAGGTCGGCGAGGCCATCGGGTCGCCCGACAAGATGGCTCGTGAGGACGCCATCGACGAGATCAAAGCCGAGGTCCAAGCGGCCCTTGCCGAGAAGTACCCCGAGCGCGAGAGCGAGATCGGCAACTTCTTCGAGAAGACCGTCAAGACCGTCGTCCGCGACGCCATCATCGACAAGAACCTGCGCCCTGACGGTCGCAAGTCGGACGAGATCCGCCCGATCTGGAGCCAGGTCGGGGTCCTGCCCCGCACCCACGGCTCGGCGATCTTCACCCGCGGCCAGACCCAGGCGCTCTCGGTGGTCACCATGGGCTCCGGCGGCGACGCTCAGAAGATCGACGCGCTGGGTCTGGAGACCAGCAAGCGCTACATGCACCACTACAACTTCCCGCCCTACAGCGTCGGTGAGGCCCGCCCCATGCGCAGCCCCGGCCGCCGCGAGATCGGCCACGGGGCGCTGGCGGAGAGGGCGCTCTTCAACGTCCTCCCCGACGAGAAGGAGTACCCCTACGTGATCCGGGTGGTCACCGAGATCCTGAGCTCTAACGGCTCCACCTCGATGGCGTCGGTCTGCGGCTCAACACTTTCTCTGATGGACGCCGGCGTGCCCCTCAAGGCGCCAGTGGCAGGCATCGCCATGGGCCTGATCACCCGCAACGGCGACGCCAGCGAGGGCTCGGAGTACGCCATCCTCAGCGACATCCAGGGCGTCGAGGACGCGCTTGGCGACATGGACTTCAAGGTCGCCGGGACGGCCGCCGGCATCACCGCGCTGCAGATGGACATCAAGGTCACGGGGCTTTCGATGGAGGTCATGCGCAAGGCGCTGGCCCAGGCTAACGCCGGCCGCGCCCACATCCTGGGCAAGATGCTTGAGACGCTGCCCGAGCCGCGCAAAGAGATGAGCGCCTTCGCGCCGCGAATCACCACCATCAAGATCAACCCCGACAACATCCGCGACGTCATCGGCCCCGGAGGCAAGATGATCCGCGCCATCACCGAGGAGACCGGTGTCTCCATCGACGTCGAGGACGACGGCAGCATCGCGATCGCCTCCAGCGACGCCGAGTCGACGCAGAAGGCGATCGACTGGATCAAGTCGCTGACCGACGACGTCGAGGTCGGACGCGTGTACCTGGGCAAGGTTGCGCGCCTGATGCCGTTCGGCGCCTTCGTGTCTGTGCTTCCCAAGAAGGATGGCCTGGTGCACGTCAGCAAGCTGGCCGACTGGCGGGTGGAGAACGTGCAGGACTTCGTCCAGGAGGGCGACATGATCCTGGTCAAGGTCGACGAGATCGACCGCCAGGGCCGCGTCAACCTCTCCCGCAAAGACGCCCTCAAGGAGGCAGAGAAGTGGGGCCTGTCGGAGGCCGACGAGAAGTTCGCCCGGCCGCCGGTGCGGCCCGAGACCGGCGCCGAGCCGGCGTTTGCCGGTGGCGGCGGTGGCCGCGAGCGCGATCGCGGTGGACGGGATGATCGTCCCCGCGACGGTGGCTACGGTGGGGGCTTTGACGCCGGCAACGGCGGGGCGCCGAGCGCCCCCGCGGCCGACGCCGAGCCGGAGAGGCCGCGCTTCCGCGGCAACCAGCGGCCACCCCAGGACTGACCCCCGGCGGATTTGGTGAGCCCGAGGCGGAGAATCTCCTCGGGCTCGCCTTACTAGGCGAACATCGGGTTCTCCCGCGCCATCAGGTGGGGGAGAGGGTGCTGGTCTAAGGGACCGCGGGCGACCTCTAGGCCGAGTCGGCGATAGCCGCCCGAACGGCGGCGAGGTGCTTGCTGACGTGGACCTCGTTCAGCGCCACCATCCGCGACACCGGGAACTCCTGCCCGCCGGCGGGGGCGAATTTCACTATCGATTCCATCCACTCCGGCGTCACCGCCCTCATTGCGGCGGCCACCGCTGGGGCGTTTTGCTGGATCAGGGCGAGCACCTCGGCGCGGCTGACGTCGGCGTGCTCCTCTGCTTCTGCGGCGTTCGCCGCGTCCTGCTCGGCCACGCTGCCGGGAACCTCCTCCTGGACGTCGAACCAGGTGGCCATCTGGGGCATGAGGGCGGCGATGTGGTAGGCCATGACACCCACGGTGCGCTCTTCCACGGGGACGAGCCTCGCCCAATCGTCCTCCGAACAGCTCCTCACGAACTCGACCAGGTCCGCCACCGAGGCTTCGAAGGCGCGCGCGGCCTCCTCGGGAGTGCTACCGGCCTGAGATGCAGTCACAGTCCAACTTTACGGGCTGTCACCACGGCGATGGGTGCGGCCATCGGGGCTGGTCTTCCTTCGGTCCGTAGAATCGGCACATGCCAGCCGAAATCCCAGTCGTGGTCTGTGGCGCCCTCGGCAAGGTCGGGCGGACCGTGGCGGCCGCCGTCGCGGCCCAGACCGATATGCGCCTCGCCGCGGCCATCGACCTCGGCGACAACCTCGTCGACGCCCTGCCCGGGGCAGCGGTGATGGTCGACTTCACCGCCCCCGACGCGGTTTTCGACAACGCCCGGGCGGCGCTAGCCGCCGGCGTGGCGCCGATCGTGGGAACGACCGGGATGAGCGCGGAGCAGGTCGATGAGATCGCCCGCCACGCTGAGCGCTCGGAGCTCGGCGGCGCCGTGATCCCCAACTTCGCCATCGGCGCGGTGCTGATGATGCGGCTGGCAGAGACGGCGGCGCCCTACTTCGAGTCGGTCGAGGTCATCGAGGCCCACGCCGACACCAAGCTCGACGCGCCCTCCGGCACGGCCCTGGCCACCGCCCGCCGGCTGGCCTCCGCCCGCAACCAGCCGTTCGCGTATGCCCGGCCCGAGAAGGTGACCCTGGCCAACACCCGCGGGGGAGAGGAGGGGTTCGTAGGTGTCCACAGCCTGCGTCTCCCCGGCCTGGTTGCCGACCAGGAGATCGTTTTCGGCGCCCAGGGACAGACGCTGTCGATAGCACACCGGACCACCAGCCGCGAGGCGTTCATGCCCGGGGTCCTGGCGACCATTCGCGCCGTCGTCGCCGAGCGACGCTTCTACCGCTCGCTCGACGAGGTCCTGGGACTGACCGCCGACGGGGATCCCGGCTGATGGGCCTGCGAGTCGGTGTCGTCGGCGCCACCGGGGTGGTCGGCCGCAGCATGCTGAGGGTGCTCGAGGAGCGAGGCCTGATGGTGGACGAGCTCCGACCGATGTCCTCGGCTCGTTCGGCGGGAACCACGCTCGCATACAAGGGCGAGCAGGTTCCCGTCATCGAGGCCACCCCGGACGCCTTTTCGGGTCTCGACGTGGCCCTCTTCTCCGCCGGCGGCGCGGCCAGCACCAACCTGGCCCCGGCCGCGGTGGCGGCGGGGGCGGTTGTGATCGACAACAGCTCCGCCTGGCGGCTCGACCCAAGCGTGCCGCTGGTGGTGCCGGAGGTCAACCCGCAGGCCGCCGCCGACCACCACGGCATCATCGCCAACCCCAACTGCTGCGCGATCCCGCTGTCGATGGTGCTCAACACGGTCTCGGAGATGTCGCCGCTGAGACGCGTGCTGGTTGACACCTACCAGGCCGCCTCCGGCGCCGGCCGGCTGCTGGTGGACGAGCTCCAGGGACAGCGTCGAGCCCTGGCCGCCGGCCACGAGCCGCCGCGAACCGTCTATCCGCACGTACTTGAGGGCAACGTCGTCCCTGGAGGGTGGATCATGGACGCCGCGATGGCCGACCAGGCCCCGCCCGTCTACGAGGACGCCGAGGCAGCGCTGGCCTACAACCAGGAGGAGCTCAAGATCGTCGCCGAGACGCGCAAGATCCTCGGCCTGCCGACGCTGGCGATAGCCTGCACCACGGTCAGGGTACCGGTGGAGATCGGCCACAGCGAGTCGGTCTGGATCGAGACTGAGGGCAGCCTGAGACCGGCCGAGGTGCGGGCGCGGCTGGGCGAATCCAGGGGCATCGTTGTCCAGGACGATCCCGGCGCCCAGGTCTACCCGCTGTCGCGGAACGCGGCCGGGACCGACGATGTCTACGTCGGGCGGATCCGGCGCGACCTTTCCCACGAACGTGGCCTGGCATTGTGGCTGGCGGCCGACAACCTGCGCAAGGGCGCCGCCACCAACGCCGTCCAGGTCATGGAGCTGCTCTTCTCCTGACCGGCCTCCCGGCCGCCACGCAGTAAAATCGGCAGACTATGAGCGCCGCAGTGGACCTTGGCCGCGTGCTCACCGCGATGGTCACCCCCTTCCATCCCGACGGGTCGCTTGACGTCGGCCGCGCGGAGGAGCTCGCCAACCTCCTCGTCGAGAACGGCAACGATGGAGTGGTGGTGGGCGGGACCACCGGCGAATCGCCGACGCTGAACCACGACGAGAAGCTGGAGCTGTACCGGGCCGTCCGGGGCGCCATTCCCAACGCTGTGGTCATCATGGGCGCCGGCACATATGACACCGCGGCGTCGATCGAGTTGGCCAGGGACGCGCAGAACCTCGACGCCGACTGCGTCCTGGCGGTGGTGCCGTACTACAACAAGCCTCCGCAGAAATCGCTGCTGGCTCATTTCAAGGCCATCGCCGGCGCCGTGGACGTACCGGTGATGGTCTACAACGTACCGTCGCGGACGGCGTCAAACCTGGCGGCCGAAACCACCATCGAGCTGTCCCACGTCTCCAACATCGTCGCCCTCAAGGAGGCCAGCCCAAACATGGTGCAGGTAGCCACCGAAGCCGCGGGGGTGGCTGCGGACTTCCGCATCTATTCCGGGGACGACAGCCTGACGCTGCCGATGTTGTCGCTGGGCGCCTACGGCGTCGTCAGCGTCGCCGGCCATTTCGCCGGCAAGGGAATCCAGGAGCTGATCGCGGCCCACGGCCAGGGCCGTGTCGAGGAGGCCGCCCGCCTGCAGTACCGACTGTTGCCGATCTTCGAGGAGGTCTTCTGCACCACCAGCCCCGTCCCTACCAAAGCGCTGCTGCGGGAGATCGGCTTCGAGGTCGGGGGGACCCGGCTGCCCCTGGACATGAGCGAGATCACCGACTCCCAGGTCGAGTCCCTGAAGCAGGTCTACGCGGACCTCGGCGAGTTCGCCCTCACGTTGCCGGTCCCGGCATCGACCACGGCGTAGCTATCGGCCGGGCTTGAGCGAGGCGCTCCAGGTCCTTCACCAGGAGGTCCGAGAGTGCACCCTTTGCGCGCTGCATCGCACCCGGACCAAGGCGGTGCCCGGAGTTGGCGGCGCCGATGCCCGGATCATGGTCGTGGGCGAGGCGCCCGGGAAGTACGAAGACCTCCAGGGCGAGCCGTTCGTGGGCGCGGCGGGGCAGCTGCTCAATAAGCTGTTCGGCTACGTGGGCATCAACCGCGAGGAGGTCTACATCACCAACATCATCAAGTGCCGGCCCCCGGGCAACCGCGACCCCCTGCCGCAGGAGGTGACCTCGTGCTCGGCGTACCTGGACCGCCAGGTCGAGCTCATCCGTCCGGCGGTGATTTTGTTGCTGGGCCGCCACGCGGTCCAGCGGCTGCTTCCCGGGGCCGAGGGCATATCCCGCATCCACGGACAGCTGGTGGAAAGGGGCGATCGCGCCTACGTGCCGCTTTACCATCCGGCCGCGGCACTGTACAACGGGTTCCTGGTGGACACCCTCAAGACTGACTTCAAAAAGGTGCGCGGCTACATCGACATGATCGAGGCGCGGCGCGCCGCGGCCGAGCCGGTCGCGAAACCCAACCCCGAGGAGCAGCTGTCGCTCTTCTAGGCGGGCGCTTTTGAGCCTTCTCAAGGTCATCCCCCTGGGCGGCCTCGGCGAGATCGGGCTCAACATGATGGCGCTCGAGTACGACGGACGCATCATCGTCGTCGACGCCGGCCTGATGTTCCCCAAAGAGGACATGCTGGGCGTCGACCTGGTCATCCCCGACATCAGCTACCTCGTCGAACGCGCGGCCCAGGTCCAGGCAATCCTGCTGACCCACGGCCACGAGGACCACATCGGCGCCCTGCCGTTCGTGATCAACCGCCTCAACGTGCCCATCTACGGCACCCGGATGACGCTGGGGCTGGTCAAGAACAAGCTGCGTGACCACCGCCTGCTTTCGAGCGCCACTCTCAACGAGGTCAAGCCTGGGGACGTCGTCAACCTGCCCCCGTTCAGCGTCGAGTACATCCACGTCGCCCATTCGATCCCCGGCGCCACAGCGCTGGCCATCACTACGCCGGTGGGGGTGGTTCTGCACTCGGGCGACTTCAAGCTTGACCAGACTCCGGTGGACGGCAGGCCCACGGACATGTCGCGCCTGGGGGAATACGGCCAGGACGGGGTGCTGCTTTTCCTCTCCGACTCGACCAACGCCGAGCTTGACGGGCACACGCCATCGGAGCAGGTGGTCGGCGAAGCCTTTCGAGGCATCTTCCCGCAGGCCAAGGGGCGGATCATCATCACCACCTTCGCCTCCAACGTCTACCGGCTGCAGCAGGCGATCGAGGTGGCGGCGCAGTTCGGCCGGAAGGTGGCGGTGGTGGGGCGGAGCATGTCCAACAACATCCACCTGGCGCAGGAGCTGGGTCTGCTCCAGGTGCCGCCCGACACCCTGATCCCGGTCAAGCAGCTGGACAAGTACCCCGACGCCGAGGTGGTGGTCCTCAGCACCGGCGCCCAGGGCGAGCCTCTGTCGGCCTTGTCGCGGATCGCCAACGGCGAGCACCCCCTGGTGCAGCTGCGCAAGGGCGACACCATCATCCTGTCGGCGACGCCGATCCCGGGCAACGAAGGGTCGGTCCACCGCACCATCAACAACCTCTACCGCAACGGCGCCAACGTCTTCTACTCGGCCCGCAACCGGGTCCACGTCTCCGGCCACGCCTCGGCGGGGGACCTGAAGATCGTCCTCAACCTGGTGCGGCCGAAGTTCTTCGTGCCGATCCACGGGGAAGACCGCCACCTCGCCCACCACGGCCTGCTGGCTCGCGACGTCGGCCTCGCCGAGGAGAACGTCATGCTCGCCGGCGACGGCGCCATCATCAACGTCGGTCCCGAGCTGTTCGAGCACAAGGGCGATGTCGACGCCGGCTACGTGTTCGTCGACGGACTTGGTATCGGCGACGTCGGCAGCGTGATCCTGCGAGACCGGAAGCACCTCGGCCAGGACGGCATCTTCGTGATAGTGGTCACCGTCGACCACGGCAGCGGGCAGCTGATTGGTCGCCCCGACGTCGTCACTCGGGGCTTCGTCCATGAGGGTGGGGCGGAGGAGCTGATCGAGGCAGCCAAGAACCGCGTGGTCACGGCGATGGGCAAGTGGGAGCCGGAGAAGAGCGACAGCACCCTGCTCCAGAACAACATCAAGGACGTGCTCGGCAAGTACCTCTACGAGCAGACCAAGCGGCGACCGATGGTTATCCCGGTGGTGATGGAGGTCTGATGGCTAGCATGACCCGTCATGGCTGAGGCCCGCGCCGCCGAGTTAAAGGTCGCCCACGTCGGCGGTATCGACGTCCTGCTGACACCCGCTTGGGCGGCCGGCACGGTGGTTCTGATCGTGTTCTTCGCCGCCATCGGCCGATACGTCTTCCACCACGGCTTTGCGGGCGCCGTCGCGGGTGCGATTGTGCTGACTGCCGGGCACTGGGTCTCCGAGGTCGTTCACAACCTCGGGCACAGCACCGCGGCGCGCCGTACGGGTCATCCGATGACCGCCACTCGGCTGGGATTCCTGCTGTTCCTCGGTGTTTCCATCTACCCGGAGGACGAGCCCGAGCTGCCGTCGGAGGTGCACATCCGGCGTGCGCTCGGTGGGCCGGTGGGCAGCGCGCTGCTTACGCTGGCTCTGGGAGTGGTGGCCCTGGTCACCAGCGGAACCAGCCTAGGCTGGGTCGCGCTGGTGTGGTTCCTCGACAATCTTCTGATCTTCACCCTGGGCGCGTTTGTTCCAGTCGGCTTCAACGACGGCAGCACCCTGATCCGGTGGATAGGCCGCCGGCGGGGCGGCGCCTAGGAGGTCTTGTTCGATGCCTGACCTGGTGACCGGGCTTGCCGAAGTTGTGGTCTGGAGCCACGACCTCGAAGCCAGCCTGGCTTTTTATCGCGACCTGCTCGGCCTGACCCAGATGGAACAGCGCCCCGAGGTCAGGCCGCGGTTCCTGAAGGCGGCCGACAGCGTCAGCGGCGTGCCTCAGATGGTCGTACTGGTACCGCACCCCGATCCTGACCGCGCGTTTTCGAGCCAGAAAGCCGACCGCACGCTGCACCACATGGCGTTCAGCGTCGCTGCCGCCCGCTACGACGATCTGGAATCGGCATGTCGCGCTGCCGGCCTGGAAGTGCGCGGCGGGGTTCACCCGGTCCTGGAAAATGTCCGGACCTTCTACATCGACGATCCGGACGGCAACGAGGTCGAGATAATCGGTCCGATCGGGTAGGTCCCGCCACCGCGGGTGTTCAAATACGAGCGGCGCTGCTAGACTGCGCCTCAAGTCCTCCTCCACGCCTTCTAAATGTCAACTACACGCCGCACTCCACGTCGCCGCACCAGTAGGGCTGCTCCTCGAAAGGGTCGCAGCAGCCCGGCGCGCACCCATCGCCCGGCGGCGAAGACGCGCGCCAACTCCCGCAGCGCGCCGCCCCAGGCCCGACTTCCCCAGATCGAGCTCACCGATGGCCAGCGGCGTGAGGGGACGGGGCTGCTGCTGATCATCGTCGCCGCCCTGCTGACCCTCTCGATCGTCTTCTCGCCCGGGGCCGGCCTGACCCGGGTGCGCGGCTTCCTGCTCGACTCGGTCGGCCTCGGCTGGCTGGCGGTGGTGATCATCATGGCCGCCGGCGGCGTCAGCATGATCGGCGGGCGGCGCGCCGCCGTCGAAGGCGAGACCGTGCGGGCCAGCCGCAACCCGATGGCCGTCTTCCTGGGGATGGCGCTGCTTTCGGCGTCGGTGCTGGGGCTGCTCCAGCTGCTGATGCTGCCTCCGACGGAGTGGGTGATCCACCATCAGCAGGCTGGTGGGGTGGTCGGCTCGGTGGTGGCGGGACGGCTCAACGACTTGTTGACGGCGTGGGGGGCGGCCATAGTTCTGACGGGGCTCGCCCTGTTCGGCGCCATGCTCAGCTTCGACCTGTCGCTGGCGGCGCTGGCGGAGCGGATCAGGCCCGCGCTGCCCGAGGAGGTGCCGGTGGAGCCGGAGCCCGAGAAGGACCCGCCGGCGCCCCGGCTCTGGACCGATCGGCGCCAGCCCGCCATCGTCGCCGAGAAGGCGCCGCCGCCGGCGCCTCTTTTTCCCTCGCTCGAAGAGGTTGCCGTGGAGCCGGCGCCGCCGCCGCCGGTCGAGTCAGGCTCGCCCGAGATCCTGGACGCGGCGGAGGTCGAGCGCGCCCGGGCCGCGGCCCAGGCGGAGTGGGCCGCCGCCGCCGCCGCCGCCCATGAAGCCGACGCCGAGGAGGAGCGCAAGGTCTGGTTGCTGCCGCCCCTCAACCTGCTCGACCCGATGGGATCCAAGCACGAGAAGCTGCAGGAGGAGGTCAAGCACAACATCGAGCTGATCGAGAGCACGCTGGGCAGCTTCGGCGTCGCGGCCCGCGTTCGCGGCGTCAACTCCGGCGCCAGCGTCACCCAGTACGAGCTGGAGCCCGCCAAGGGTGTGCCGGTGCGCAAGATCACCGCGCTCCAGAACGACCTGTCGCTGGCGCTGGCGGCGCCGATCCGGATCCAGGCGCCGATCCCGGGCAAGCCCGCGGTCGGGCTCGAGGTCCCCAACAAGGCCAGCGCGCTGGTCACCCTGCGGGAGATCATCCAGAGCGCCGGCTTCCAGAGCACCGGCAACTTGCTGGCGATGCCGATCGGGTCCGACGTCAGCGGCCAGCCCATCGTGGGCGACCTCAGCCGGATGCCGCACATCCTGATCGCCGGCGCCACCGGCAGCGGCAAGAGCGTGTGCGTCAACGCCCTGCTGGCGGGCTTCCTGCTGCGGCACACGCCCGACCAGCTGCGGTTTGTCCTGATCGACCCCAAGCGGGTGGAGATGTCGATGTACAAGGACCTGCCGCACCTGCTGGTGCCGGTGGTCACCGAGGCCGACCACGCGGTGGCGGCGCTTCGCTGGGCCGTCACCGAGATGGAGAACCGCTACAAGCTGTTCGCGTCGCACTCGGTGCGCAACATCGCCGGCTTCAACGCCCGGGCCCCCGAGATCGGGCTGGAGGCGGTGCCCTACATCGTGGTGGTCATCGACGAGCTGGCGGACCTGATGATGGTTGCCGGTAACGAGGTCGAAGAGCTGATCTGCCGCGTGGCGCAGCTGGCTCGTGCCGTCGGCATCCACCTGGTGGTCGCCACCCAGCGCCCGTCCGCGGACATCATCACCGGCCTGATCAAAGCCAACATCCCCAGCCGGATCGCCTTCGCCGTCAGCTCAGGGATCGACTCGCGCGTGGTCCTGGACGAGACCGGCGCCGAGAAGCTGCTCGGTCGCGGCGACATGCTCTACCTGCCGGTGGACGCCGGCAAGGCCACCCGCATCCAGGGTGTGATGGTCTCCGACAAGGAGCTCGAGAGCGTGATCGACCACTGGAAGAGCCAGGGTGCGCCGGCCTACCAGGAGGAGATCTTCAACCTCGTCAGCACCGTGTCCTGGGCCAAGGACGGCGGCAAGCGCGACCCGATGTTCGAGCGGGCCGCCCGGATCGTGGCCAGCGAAGGGCGGGCGGCCACCAGCCTGCTGCAGCGCAAGCTGGCGATCGGCTATACGAGGGCGGCCCGGATCATCGACCAGCTGGCCGAACACCGCATCGTGGGCCCATATGAGGGCAGCAAGTCGCGCGAGGTGTTGATGTCGCTCACCGACCTGGACGAGCTCTTCGAGCGCTTCAACTCGGGCGGGGAGAACATCCAGATCGAACAGCACTACGACGAAGACGAGGCGGACTACTGATCTCGGCGCCGTCTGCGTGCCCCGGAACCCCGCCACTAGAATTGCCACGACGTACCGCCCCCCTTTGATTCGGTGCGCTCTGCGGAAGGTTGATGTTAGGCAGCAAACTCAAACAAGCCCGCGAGGCAAGGGGCGTTCCCTTGCACGAGGTCGAGTGGGCAACCAAGATCAAGGCCGCCTACCTCGAGGCGCTCGAGGAGGAGGATTTCGCCTCCATCCCGGGCGCGGTGTACGCGCGCGGGTTCATCCGCACGTACGCCCGCTACCTGGGCCTGGATGCGGAGCCGCTGATCGCCGACTACAACGCCTCCGCCACCGGCGCCACCGAGATCATCTCGACCCGGCCTGCGGTGACGCTCGAGCGCAGCGGCATGATGATCACCCCGGCGATGGTGGTGGGGGTGGCCCTGGTGCTGCTTCTCGGCATCTTCGGCTTCTACGTGAAGACCCAGTTCGACCGCTACCAGGCCTCACTGGCCGCCGGATCGCAGTCGACTCCGCGGGTCAACCTGCCGTCGCCGATGCCCTCGACTTCGAGCGTGCCGACGCCCAGCCCGTCGCCCACCGCAAGGGTCTACACCGGCGTGGAGCTGATCATCAAGATCAATAACGGCCCGGCGTGGTTGAGGGTCGACATCGACGGACAGCCCTCGGCTGAGACCGGCGCGGGCGGCAAGATCTACCAGCCGGGCGCGGTGCTGACCTTCAACGGCAGCCAGACCGTGCACGTCACCTCGGGCAAGGCCAACAACACCGACGTCACCTTCAACGGCCAGGACCAGGGCCCGATGCAGGGCAACGGCGACGTGGCCGACAAGACGTACTCCAAGGCCTAGGGCGATGGCCGACGCGAGTTTCGACGTCGTCTCCGAGTACGACCGCCAGGAGCTGGTCAACGCCGTCAACCAGGCCCAGCGGGAGATCGGCACCCGGTATGACTTCAAGGGGACCAATTCCACGCTGGAACTGGCGGAGAAGGAGATCACCCTCGAAGCCGACAGCGATTACAAGCTCGGCGCCATGATCGACATCCTCAAGTCGAAGATGGTGAAACGCCAGGTCGACCTCAAGGTGCTCGACGCCCAGAAGGTGGAGCCGGCGGCGAAGGGGAGGGTCCGCCAGAAGGTGGAGCTGCGCCAGGGCCTCTCCGATGAGCTGGCCCGCGATGTAGTCAAGCGCATCAAGGCCGACCTGCCCAAGCTGCAGTCCCGGATCGAGGGCGATAAGGTCAGGGTCACCGGCAAGAGCCGGGACGACCTGCAGGCGGCGATCAAGCTGCTGAGGGATGCCAACCTGCCAGTTCCGCTGCAGTTCACCAACTACCGCTGAGGCCGGGTCCGCCCAGCGCAGGCGTCTGGGCGGCGGTGGCGCTGCCCAAACCGGGTACGCTGACAGCCATGACTGAGAGCGTCGCCGATGCCGACAACAGCGGGCGGGCGGTGGCGCGGCACGAAAACGTCAACCTACCCAACACTCTGACCACGCTGCGCCTGCTGCTGATCCCGGCGATCCTCCTCAGCTTCGACGCCCAGTTCGCATATCACCAGCTGGTGGCGCCGGCGCTTTTCATCGTGGCCTCGATCACCGACTCGATGGACGGCAGGATCGCGCGCCGCTTCGGCAAGGTCACCACCCTGGGCAAGTTCCTCGATCCCCTGGCGGACAAGATGCTGATCCTGGCGGTGCTGGCGTTGCTGGTGCAGGACGCCCTGCTGCCGGCATGGATCGTGGTGGTGGTCGTCGGTCGAGAACTGCTCATCACCGGGCTCAGGGCCGTCGGCGCGGCGCAGGGCCTGATCATCGTGGCCACGCCTTTCGGCAAGACCAAGACCGTCAGCCAGATGCTCGCCGTCGGTCTGCTGATGCTGGAGCGCCCGTACCCAGCCCTCACCGGGCTAGCCCAGGTAATGGTCTGGGCGGCGGTGATTTTCACCGTCTTCTCGGGGCTCGACTACCTCTGGCGCTACCGGCGCCTGCTGTACCGGTAGCCGTGCGCGAGGGCAGCTCCCTGAGTCCCCTCATCTCGCCATTGCAGGATGCGCTGCGACGCCGAAACCTGACCATCGCGGTGGCCGAGTCCTGCACCGGGGGTTTGCTGGCGGCGGCGCTGACCGACCTGCCGGGGTCGTCCGACTCGTTCCTGGGCGGGATGGTCACCTACGCCAACGAGGCCAAGATCGAGATCCTGGGCGTCGACGCGGCCATGCTTGCCGCGCACGGTGCTGTCAGCGCCGAGGTGGCCGAGCAGATGGCCAGAGGCGCGACGGAGGTGTTCGGCGCCGACGTCGGCCTGGGCGTAACCGGCATCGCGGGGCCGGATCCGGAGGGTGAGAAGCCGGTTGGCCTGACATTCATCGGGGCCCGCCACGGCGACAAGAGCGTCGTGCGGCAGTACAACTGGAACGGCGGGCGGGCCGCCAACCGTATCGCCAGCGTCGAGGCCGCCATCCAGCTGGCCACTGAAATTCTGTCTTAGCGAACATACACCAGCGTGTTACTATTGACGGATCGGGGATTGTGGTAGGATCGAACAAACGTTCGACTACACGTCCAACCACACGAGGGAGCACGGCATGCTAGAGAAGCGCGACAGGAGCGAGAAGGCCATCGAGAAGGAGCAGGCCGCCCGGGACCAGACCCTTGACTCAGCCCTGGCTCAGATCGAAAAGTCGTACGGCAAGGGCGCGATCATGCGGCTGGGCGACGCGCCGGCGACCCGGAACATCGAGGTCATCCCAACCGGGGCGTTGACTCTCGACCTCGCTCTTGGAGTCGGCGGCATCCCGCGGGGGAGGGTGATCGAGATCTACGGCCCCGAGTCCAGCGGCAAGACCACGCTGGCGCTGCATGTCGTGGCGCAGGCCCAGAAGCTCGGTGGCGTGGCAGCCTTCATCGACGCCGAGCACGCCCTCGACCCGCTCTACGCCGCCCGCATCGGGGTCAATACCGACGACCTGCTGGTATCTCAGCCCGACACCGGAGAGCAGGCGCTGGAGATCGTCGACGTCCTGGTCAGGAGCCAGGCTGTCGACATCGTGGTGGTCGACTCGGTGGCCGCGCTGGTCCCCAAGGCCGAGATCGACGGCGAGATGGGCGACAGCCACGTCGGCCTGCAGGCCCGCCTGATGAGCCAGGCGCTGCGCAAGCTGACCGGCGCGATCTCCAAGTCGAGCACCTCCGTGGTCTTCATCAACCAGCTCCGCGAGAAGATCGGCGTGATGTTCGGCAACCCGGAGGTGACCACCGGGGGCCGGGCCTTGAAGTTCTACGCGTCGGTGCGGCTCGACGTCCGCAAGATCGACACCATCAAGTCCGGCCTCGACGTGGTCGGCTCGCGAGTGAAGGTCAAGGTGGTCAAGAACAAGGTGGCACCACCCTTCAGGTCGGCCGAGTTCGACATCCTTTACAACGAGGGGATCTCTTACCTGGGCAGCGTGCTCGATGCCGGCATCGACGCCGCCATCGTCGACAAGCAGGGGGCGTGGTTCTCGTACGGAGAGGAGCGCCTGGGGCAGGGTCGTGAGAACGTCCGCGACTTCCTTCGCGCCCATCCCGACGTCACCGACCAGATCGTTGCCACACTAAAGGAGCGGCTGGCGATCCAGCAGGCGCCGAAACCCCAGGTGACGGCGGTCGCCGAAGCGCCCACAGCGGCGGGAGACGCCGAGAGCGCGAATGGCGGAGCCGCGCCCGTCGCAGACGCGGGTCAGACAGTCGACAAGGCTGAAGCTTCTTCACCGGCGAAGAAGGAGCCCAAGGGGCAGACAGCCGCCGCGACATCCAACTAGACGAAGCACCGTAAATGTCGCCGCTGGCGATCGATCCCAATGATCTCGAGGCGGCCGCTGAGAAGGCCATCAGGGTCCTCAACGCCGCCTCTCAAACCCGCTCCGGACTGACCCAGAAGCTCAAGCGCGCGGGTTACTCGCCGGCCGTGGTGGAGGCGGCGTCGGCGCGAATGGAGGCGCTTGGCTACGTCAACGACCGTGCCTACGCCGATGCCCTGGTGCAGAAGCGGCAAAGCCAGGGACGCGGTGTGAAGGTGATCGCGTCCGAGCTGCGCCACAAGGGCATCGATTCGGACCTGATCGACGAGATCCTGGCGGATGTGGACACCGGGGCAGAGATCGATCGGGCCGCCGACCTGGCGGCGCGGCTGATGCGGCGCCACGCCGACGAGCCGAGCGCGCGCCAGCGCGACCACGTCATCAGCGGCTTGATGCGCAGGGGCTTTACGCCCGGGGTCGCGCGGAAGGCTCTGGAGCGGGTCGCGGCGATAAGCGTCCACTAGACTCTTAACCTTCAACGACTTAGATTAACCGGGCTGCCCCTCCAATTCGGAGCGTGGCGCCCATTGCCTCTAGGCACGTTCAAAACCGAATAAAAAGCGAGGTGACACTAACCATGACGCTGTCAGTCCTGATTGGACTTGCGGCCGGTGTGGTGGTGGCAGGGGGCCTGGGCGCCATCGTGGCGCTGACGCTGGTGCGAACCAGGGCCCAGGCCGATCTGCGCGTAGCGCGCGAATCGGCCGGAAATGCCCTCGCCAAAGCCGAGACCTCGGCGAAGGAGATGATCCTGACCGCCAAGGAGGAAGCTCACCAAATCCGAGCCACAGCTGAAACCGAATCACGTGAGCGTCAAAGTCAGATCCTGGAGCTTGAGCGACGAGCGCAGCAGCGCGAGGAAACGATCCTCGCCCGCCTCGATGAGCTGGAGCGCAGACAGGAAGCCGTCAGGGCCGCCGAGGGCGAGCAGGAGCGATTGCACGGCCTGCTTCTCGAGAGAGAGGCACGCCTTAAGAACGAGCTTGAGAGCGTCTCAGGAATGAGCCGCGAGCAGGCCCGCACCCATCTGCTTGCCAGCCTTGAACACGACCTGTCCCAGGAAGTCGCCCATCGAATCCGGGAAGCCGATCGCTACGCCCGCCAGGAGTCCGAAACGCGCGCGCGTGAGGTGGTGGTGACGTCCATCCAAAGGGTGGCCGCAGAGCAGACCACGGAGAGCACGGTTGCCGCCGTGCACCTTCCCAACGAGGAGATGAAGGGTCGAATCATCGGCCGCGAGGGACGCAACATCCGCGCCCTGGAGCTGGCCACCGGAGTCGACCTGATCATCGACGACACCCCGGAAACGGTGATGATCTCGGGCTTCGATCCCGTCCGGCGAGAGATCGCCCGGAACGCGCTGGAGCAGCTTCTGACCGACGGTCGCATTCACCCGTCTCGTATCGAAGACGTGGTGAGCCGGGCCCGCGACCAGGTCGAGGCTCAAATCAAACGCGAGGGTGAGGAAGCCCTCTACGAGATCGGCATCCAGGACGCGCATCCGGAGCTGGTGCGCCTGCTTGGCTGTCTGCGTTTTCGCACCAGCTACGGCCAGGTTGTCCTGAGTCACTCCAAAGAGGTGGCCGCACTGTGCGCCACCATGGCGGCCGAGATCGGCTGCACACCCGAGCAAAGGGCCATCGCCACCGAGGCGGGCTTGCTCCATGACCTGGGCAAGGCCGTCGACCACGAGGTCGAAGGACCACACGCGATCATCGGCGGTGAGATGCTGACCCGCCTGGGCCGATCGCCCGGGGTTGTGCATGCGGTCAAAGCTCATCACTACGACGAGGAGCCGGCGACGCTCGAGGCGATGCTCGTCATCGCCGCCGACTCCATCTCAGCGGCGCGCCCGGGTGCGCGACGAGAGACCTTGAGCAACTACATCAAGCGGTTGGAGAAGCTGGAAAGCATCGCCAACTCTTTCCCCGGGGTCGAGCGCTCGTACGCGGTCCAGGCGGGGAGGGAGATTCGCATCATCGTCAGACCACAGCAGATTGATGACCCCACCGCCCAGGTGATGGCGCGCGACATTGTGAAGCGCATCGAAGGTGAGCTCACCTACCCAGGGCAGATCAAGGTAACGGTCATAAGAGAGACCCGCGTCATCGATTACGCGAGATAGAAAGGGCGGGGAGGCATTGAGCCTCCCCGCCCTTTCGGCTTCTCGGCCCGCTGGGCGGCCCATGCGAGCGTCGCCGGGCTTCGCCCCTTCGGGCCTGCGCGGGTCGCTCACGTACTCATTCGTACGCTCGCTCCCTGCTCGGCCGGCTCCTTCGCCTGAGCCGCCGATCGGGCCTCGTAGGCGAGGGGGCAAGACGATTGGTGAATGGCTGATGAGACCTGGTCGGTCAGGTTGGCACGTACCATGTGTCGGACATGAGCGACACCATTAATGTCCTGGCGGTCGGCGACCTGATCGGCCGGCCGGGCCGGCGTGCGGCGACCAAGCTGATTCCGCAGCTGCGGCGCGAGCACGACATCGACCTGGTGGTCGCCAACGGGGAGAACGCCTCAGGCGGGTTCGGCCTGGCCGTCACCGACGCCCGCGAGCTGATCAGCTCGGGTATCGACGTGATCACCAGCGGCAACCACATATGGGATCAGAAGGAGATCCTCAGTGCGTTGGACGACCTCCCGATCCTGCGCCCGCTGAACTACCCGCCGGGAACTCCAGGCCGGGGCCACCTCGTCCACGATCTCGGCGAGCGCGGCCAGGTGGCGGTTGCCAACGTCCAGGGACTGGTCTTTATGCCGCCGATCGACTCGCCCTTTCGCGCCATCGATTCCTTCCTCAGCGCGACCCAGGATGTCACTGTCCGGATGGTGGACATTCACGCCGAGGCCACCAGTGAGAAGCAGGCAATGGCCCAATATCTCGACGGCAAGGTGAGCCTTTTGTGGGGCACCCACACGCACACGCCGACCGCGGACCAGCGCGTGATGCCCCAGGGTATGGCTTACGTCAGCGACCTCGGGATGGTGGGCCCGCGGGATTCGGTCATAGGCATGGAGGCCGAAGGCTCGCTGAGACGCTTCCTGACCGGCATCCCGCAGCGCTTCAAAGTGGGCTCCGGCATGGTGACTTTCAATTCGGTTGTGGTTAGGATAAGCGTCACCACTGGCCGGGCTGAGTCTATCGAGAGGGTGGACCACACTGTCGATGTCTCATCCGCCGACTGAACGATGCAGACATTGGAAATCCTCAAAGTCTCAGCAACATCCAAACCCGTCGCGGTCGCAGGAGCAATCGCCGGTGTGGTGAGGACGCAATCGCGCGTGGAGGTGCAGGCGATCGGCGCCGGCGCCATCAACCAGGCGGTGAAGGCGATCGCCATCTCGCGCGGCTACGTCGCGCCCGGCGGCATCGACCTGGTGTGCATCCCCTCGTTCATCGACATCTCGATCGACGGCGAGGAGCGCACCGGCATCCGGCTCCTGATCGAAGCTCGCTAACCAGGGCATCCGGCTCCTGATCGAAGCTCGATAAGCCGAGGCATCGGGCGGCGCCGGATAAGCTTGCCCGGATGGGTCAGGGTCTGGTTCGGGAGCCGGTGTCGACTACCGCCGATGGCGGCGACCCGGTGGCCCAATCGACCGAGGCGGAGGCTGGAACCGGCGTCTCATCGCCATCTGCGGCCAAGGCCCAGAGCCCGGTCCTGGAGCAGTACCTGGCCGCCAAGCGCGAGCATCCGGATGCGGTCCTGCTCTTCCGGCTGGGCGACTTTTTCGAGACCTTCCAGGAGGACGCCGAGGTGGCCCACCAGGTCCTCGGAATCACGCTCACCTCGCGGGACTTCGGGCGCGCCGGTCGGCACCCGATGGCCGGGTTTCCTCAGCACGCCGCCGAGGGGTACATAGGCCGCCTGCTGGCAGGCGGGCACAAGGTAGCGGTCTGCGACCAGGTGGAGGAGGCATCGGCGGCCAAAGGCCTGGTGCGGCGCGAGGTGGTCAGGGTGCTGACGCCGGGGACCATCGTCGAAGGCGCGCTGCTCGACCCGGCCAGGGAGAATCCGTTGGTCTCGCTGACCTGGGACGACAACCAGATCGGCCTGGCGTTGTTGGAGGTGTCGACCGGGAGGGTCGAGCTGACCGAATTTCCGGTCAGCCGCCTGGCAGTCCTCGGCGAGGTGCTGGCACGGATCTCGCCATCGGAGTTGCTTGTCGCTGAGGACGCCGAGACCGCGGTCGCCGCCTTCCGCTCGGGCGCCGGCGAGGCCTGGAACCTGAGCCCGCTGGAGGGTTGGCGATTCGAGGCCACCCGGGGCCGGCAGCGAACGCTCGAGGCCCTAGGCGTCGCCAGCCTGGCCGGGTTCGATTGCGACGACCTGGGCCCAGCCCTCGGCGCGCTCGGTGCCGCCTTCGACTACCTGGCTCGTAACCACCTGCAGCTGCCCAGGGACGTCATCCGCCTGCGCCGCACCAGGGTCGGGGCAACCATGCACCTGGACGCCGCCACCATCGCCAACCTGGAGCTGGTCGACAGTCTTGGGGGCGGAGGGCGCGGGCTGCTCGATCAACTCGACCGCACCCGATCGCCGATGGGTGCTCGCCGGCTCCGTCAGTGGCTGCTTTCGCCGCTGATCGATGTGGCCGCCATCGACGACAGGCTGGCGGCCGTCTCGGTGCTGGTGCAGGACGACGGCCTCCGCCAAAGCATCTCGGCGGCACTGAAGCGCGTGCGCGACCTGGAGCGGCTGACGACCCGCACAGCGCAAGGCCGGGCCGCGCCCCGGGATCTCGGGGCCATACGCGACTCGCTGCCGGCCCTGGCCGATTTGTCTCAGACCCTCCTGGCCCAGAGTGGCGACGCGCTGGCGGGACCCCGGGAGGCGATCCGGCCGGAGCCGGATCTGGCGCGGCTGCTGACGTCGGCGCTCGAGGACTCTCTGCCACCGACGAGCGGTGAGGGCGGGATCATCCGCCCGGGTTACGACGCCCGGCTGGATGAGCTTCGGTCGTCGATCCGGGACGCCCAGGCGTGGATCGCGGCGCTGGAGCAGCGGGAGCGGGACGCCAGCGGCATCAAGGGCATCAAGGTGGGGTTCAACCGAGTCTTCGGCTACTACCTCGAGATCAGCAACGCCAACCGTCTGCCTGTGCCCGACAGCTACCAGCGAAAGCAGACCCTGGCCGGCGCCGAGCGCTATATCACGCCCGAGCTGAAAGAAAAAGAGAGCGTCGTGCTCAACGGCGAGCAGGCGATCTACGCCCGCGAGCGTGAGGTTTTCATCGAGCTCTGCGCCGTGGTGACGCGTTCGGCACCTGGGCTGCTCCGCTCGGCCGAGGCGATTGGCGACCTCGACGCCCTCCACAGCCTCGCGGCCGCCGCGATGGAGAACGGCTGGAGTCGCCCCGAGGTCTTCGACGGATATGAGATCGAGATCCAGGGAGGCCGCCACCCGCTGGTCGAAGCGGCGCTCGGGCCCGGCAACTTCGTGGCCAACGACCTGAGCCTCGACGAGGACCGGAGGGTGATGCTCTTGACCGGCCCCAACATGGCCGGGAAAAGCACTTACCTGAGGCAGTGCGGAATCCTGGTGGTCCTGGCCCAGGTGGGCAGTTTCGTGCCCGCAACCAGGGCTCAGGTCGGTGTCGTCGATCGCGTGTTCACCCGCGTCGGCGCCCACGACGCCATCGCTAGCGGACTGTCGACCTTCATGGTGGAGATGGTGGAGACCGCCAACATCCTGAATCACGCAACCAGCCGGAGCCTGCTCGTCATCGACGAGATCGGTCGTGGCACCAGCACCTACGACGGCATCAGCATCGCCCAGGCCGTGGTCGAGCACATCCACGACGCTCCCCGGCTCGGCTGCAAGACGCTCTTCGCCACTCATTTCCACGAGCTGACGGCGCTCGCGGAGCGGCTGCCGGCGCTCCGCAATCACCGCGTCGAGGTCAGCGAGGAAGGGGGCAGGGTCACCTTCCTGCACCGCATCGTTCCGGGCGGCGCCGACCGCAGCTATGGCATCCACGTCGCCGAGATCGCCGGGCTTCCCGCCGTGGTGACGGCGAGGGCCAGAGAGCTGCTGACCGGGTTGGAGGCATCCAAGCCCCTGGCCGGCGCCACCGGCGCCAAGGACCAGCTCAGCCTGCCGATCGAGGTGACTCACCCCTTGGTCACCGAGCTTGCCGGGATCGAGATCGAGAGTCTGAGCCCGCTTGAGGCGCTGAACCAGTTGGCACGCCTCAAGTCCCTTGGCCGGGATGCGGACGAGGCTTCCCGCCCATCGTGATCGCCGCCAGTTGAGCATCCAGCGGCTCGACCAGACGGTCGCAGATGCGATCGCCGCCGGCGAGGTGGTGGAGCGTCCAGCGTCAGTGGTCAAGGAGCTGGTCGAGAACAGCCTCGACGCCGGATCGAAGCGCGTAACCGTAGAGATCGACGGCGCCGGGGTGGACCGGATCCTTGTCGTCGACGACGGCGCGGGGATCGGCGCCGACGAGCTGGCGCTGGCGCTCACCCGGCACGCGACGTCGAAGCTGTCCAGCATCGCGGAGCTGTCGAGGATCGAGTCGCTGGGGTTTCGAGGCGAGGCGCTGGCCAGCATCGCCGCGGTCTCCCGGATCGAGCTCCGAAGTACGGCGGCGGGAGCCACCGATGGTGCCGCGATCAGAGCAGAGTACGGAGTGACCGGGGAGCCGACGACCGCGCCGCCCGTTCCCGGCACCCGGGTCGAGGTCAGCGGCCTGTTCGAGAACACGCCGGCCCGGCGGGCGTTCCTGAAGCGGCCGGCGACAGAGGCAGCAGCGGTGGCGAAGGTGCTGCAGGGACTCGCGCTCTGCCATCCACACGTCGCTTTCAGTCTTCGCGTCGAGGGACGTCGCAGCCTGGACACCGCGGGCGACGGTGACAGGGAGCGGGTGCTTCGCTCGGTGCTGAAGGGAACGCCTGACGTGCTCGAGGTGCGTGGCGCCCGCGACGGCGTCTCGGTAAGCGGGATGATTGGTGAGCCGTCGGGAATGCGGCGGAGCCGGGAGCACCTTTACCTCTCCGTCAACGGTCGCCCCGTGGTCAGCCGGAACCTGGCCTTCGCGGTGGAGCAGGCCTACCGAGGGCTGGCGGGGCCCGGGCTCTTCCCGGTGGGCGTGCTGGCGCTGACGATGCCTCCGGAGTCCGTGGACGTGAACGTCCATCCAACCAAGCGCGAGGTACTTTTCCGCGCCGCACGCACGGTTTTCGCGACGATCCAGGAGAGCTGCTTGCTGGCCCTGAGTCGCAGCGCCGCCTATGCCGGCGGCGGCTTGCTCTCCAGAGGGCCCGAGCTACGGGAGGACTCTGGCGGGTACGGGTCCGCGGTCGAGGCTCCTGGCGTCGCGATATCTTCCGGCACGCGCTCCGCGCTCGAGATGGTCGCAGTGGCAGCCGAGGTCGTGGCGGAATCGGATGTCGCCGCGCACCCGGCGCCGGCGTCAGGGCACCACGAGCCGCTGCTCCTGGAGCTGGCGCCGGCGGATCCTGCTACCCGGATCTTGCGAGGGCCATTCCGCCTTGTGGGCCAGGTCCTCGACAGCTACATCGTCGCCGAGGGACCCAACGGCCTGGTGCTCGTCGACCAGCACGCGGCACACGAGCGGGTTCTATTCAACCGCCTGGTAGCGGCCCGGGGCTCTGAAGGAACCACCCGTCAACCGATGCTGGTGCCCGCTTTGCTGCACCTGTCGCCGGTCCAGGCCGCCTGCCTGGAGGACTGCCGCCTCGACCTCGCCGCTGCCGGGCTCGACATCGAGGAATTCGGTGGCGGCGCTGCCCGGCTGGTCGGTCATGACCCGGCCCTCCCGTCGCGACAGCTCGACCGGATCGCGCTCGATGTCATCGACAGTCTCTTGACTGAGGGTCCCGAGGTGGACCAGGCACGACGGCTTGAGCGGGCCACGTACACCGTCGCCTGTCACTCGGCGATCAAGTTCGGCCAGCATCTCAGCCGCGAGGAGATGGAGGCCCTGCTCAGGGCCCTGGAGGTCGCCGACCCCGGGATCACGTGCCCGCACGGAAGGCCCACCCTCCTGGAGATCACTGACAGCCAGCTCCGCCGCGAGTTCCGCCGCAGCTAGCCGGCCCATGGCGTCCGTCCCGGTGGCCATCGTCGGACCAACCGCGGTCGGCAAGACCAGGGTTGCGGTGGACCTCTGCCGCAGGATCGGCGGCGAGATCGTCTCGATCGACTCGAGGCAGGTGTATCGGGGACTCGAGATCTGCAGCAACGCCCCCAGCGCCAAGGACCTGCGCGGGGTTCGGTGCCACCTCGTGGGCGTCATAGAACCGGGCCAGAAGGTCGACGCCGCTGGGTACGTGGCCATGGCGCGCCCGGTCGTCGAGTCGCTGGCGGTGGAGTCAAAGACCGCGGTGCTGACAGCGGGAACCGGGCTCTACCTCAAGGCCCTGTTGGGGGGTCTGGACCTCGGCGGCCACCCGGCGGACGGGGTTCTGCGACGAAGCCTCGAGACCCGAGCGCGAAGCGACCTGGGGGCGCTGGTCGACGAGCTGGCCGAGATGGAGCCTGATACGGCTTCCCGTATCGATCGGGCAAACCCGGTACGCGTCGTCCGCGCCTTGGAGCTCGCGACCATCCGGCGCGGACAGGCTCTACCGACGACATTGGTCGGGCGCCCGATCGTCGCCGTCAAGATCGGCCTGACCGCACCGCGGGCGCTCCTCTACGAATGGATCGACGCGCGAGTCGATCACATGCTTACCTCCGGGTGGCTGGCGGAGGTCCGGAGCCTGGCTGACAGTGGGACCACGCTCAGCCGCGCCGCGTTGAGCAGCATCGGGGTTCGCGAGCTGGTCGAGGTCGCGGCTGGGAGGATGGCGCCGGACGTGGCCCGTGCCGCCATCGCGCAGCGGACGCGGAACTATGCCAAGCGCCAGCTGACGTGGTTTCGCGCCGATCCCGAGGTGCGCTGGCTCGATATGACGCGGTTCAGCGGGTCGGATATCGTTGAGGCCATAGTCGAATTGATCGAGAAGAGATGAATTTTCACAAGATGCAGGGCGCGGCGAACGACTTCGTCGTAGTCGACGGCCGCGCCGAGAGGGCTGTCGACTGGGCGGCCCTGGCCATCAAGGCCTGTGACCGCCGGCGCGGCGTCGGCGCCGACGGCCTGCTGGCGCTCGAGGACAGCGACGACGCCGATTTCCGGATGCGCTACCACAACGCCGACGGCAGCATCGGAGAGATGTGCGGCAACGGCATCCGATGCATGGCCAAGTTCGCCCTCGACATCGGCGCCACTAAGGCCGGCAGCCTGGTTTGGGAGACCGGCGCGGGTCGGATCGCGACCGAGGTCCTGGAGTACAGCGGCGGGGTGGCCATGGTTCGCGCCGACATGGGACCGCCGCGGTTTGCGCCGTCTGAGATCCCCGTGGACGCTTCCGGGCCGGAGGTGCTGGAAACGCCATTTGCGGTCAACGGCTCGCAGCTGAGGCTCACCTGCGTCAGCATGGGCAATCCCCACGCGGTGACCTTCGTCGACAGTGTCACCGAGTTCCCCCTTGAACGGCTCGGTCCCGAGGTGGAGCATCACCCGGCGTTCCCAAACCGCACCAACTTCGAGATCGTCGAGGTGATCGACGCCGGCCATCTGAGGATGAGGGTGTGGGAGCGCGGGGTGGGAGAGACGATGGCATGCGGGACCGGGGCCTGCGCTGTTGCCGTCGCCAGCCAGATGGTCCGACAGACCGCCTCGGACGTGGACATCGAGGTGCCCGGGGGCCGGCTCCGGGTCTCCTGGCGGCCAGGCGAGAACGTTCTCCTCACCGGGCCCGCGGAGACAAGCTTCACCGGCGAGCTTCCCTGGTGACGCAACTCCGCGACGGGCTCGCGGCCCGGCGGATGTCGCGCATCCCCCCTTACCTGTTCGCCGAGATCGACAAGAAGGTCGCGGCCAAGCGCGCTGCCGGCGTGGACGTCATCGCCCTCGACATCGGCGATCCCGATACCCCGACGCCCGGGCATATCGTCGACGCTGCCCGCGACGCCCTGCCTCACGTCGAGAACCAGCGCTACGCCTCTTACTTCGGGATGCCGGCGCTGCGCCAGGCCGTCGCCGGCTGGTACAAGGGCCGCTTCGACGTCGACGTCGATCCCGACAGCGAGATCCTGCCGACACTGGGATCGAAAGACGGCATCTCCCACCTGCCGTTCGCGCTGGTTGATCCTGGTGATGTGGTGCTGGTGCCGAGCCCCGGGTATCCGGTCTACTTCACTGGCACCGTGATGGCGGACGGTGAGCCGCACATTCTGCCTCTGCGGGCCGAAAACGGATGGCTCCCCGACCTCGAGGCGGTGCCCGCGGCGGTCGTCGAGCGCGCGCGGATCCTGTGGCTGAACTATCCCAACAACCCCACCGCCGCGACCGCCCCCAGGGATTTCTACGAGAAGGCGCTCACCTTCTGCCGCCGCAACGGCATCGTGCTCTGTCACGACTTCCCGTATTCGGAGGTCACCTTCCGCGGCTATCGGGCGCCCAGCGTCCTCGAGATCCCGGGCGCCAAGGAGGTCGCGATCGAGTTCCACTCGCTCTCCAAGACCTTCAACATGACCGGGTGGCGAATCGGGATGGCGGTGGGGAACGAGGCGGTGCTCCGGCTGCTGGGCCAGGTCAAGACCAACATCGACTCGGGCATCTTTCCGGTGGTGCAGCGCGCCGGCATCGCCGCGCTGGAGGGCCCTGACAACGACGCCCTCAACGGCATCTACGAGGCCAGGCAGAGCCGAACGCTGGAAGTGCTGCGAGACCTGGGCTGGCGGGACGCGGTGGCTCCTGATGCCACCTTTTATCTATGGCTGCCCGTCCCCGATGGCTACACCTCGGTTTCCTTCGCCTCCCACGTGCTCGACCAGGCGGGCGTCAACGTGACCCCCGGCAACGGTTTCGGGGAGTACGGCGAGGGCTACTTCCGTTTGTCGCTGACGGTGCCCGACCAACGGCTCGATGAGGCCCTCGAACGGCTGCGCAAACTGACCTTCTGACCCCGAGGGTAAGCCGGGAGATCCGGCCCAAGAGCTGACATGCCCGGCCTCGACGAGTTTGTATTCGCGCCCGACCAGGAGCCCGAGCGGGTCTATCTGATGGGACTGGGCCTTCCCGGCGTGTCGGGCACCAAGCTCGAGGAGCAGATGGCAGAGCTGGCGGAGCTCGCGGTGACCGCCGGCGCCGAAGTGGTGGGCTCCGACGTTCAGCACCTTGAGCGAGCCAACCCGACCACGATCTTCGGCAAGGGCAAGGTCGACGAGCTCAAGAGTCTCAAAGGCGACCTCGACTTCACCACCGTTATAACCAACGACGAGCTGGCGCCGCGGCAGCAGCGCAACCTCGAGGACGCGATGAATATGAAGGTCCTGGATCGCACCGAGCTGATCCTCGACATCTTCGCCCGCCACGCCCGATCCCACGAGGGTCGGCTCCAGGTCGAGGCGGCGCAACTGCGCCACCTGCTGCCGCGACTGGCGGGCGGCCGAAACCTCTCCAGGCTCGGCGGCGGCATCGGTACCCGCGGTCCCGGCGAGCAGAAGCTTGAGGTCGATCGCCGCCGGATCCGCCATCGCATCAGCCAGCTCAAGGCGGAGATCGCCAAGCTGGAGAAATCCCGCGGCCTGCACCGCCAGGCGAGACGGCGCGCCGAGGTGCCGGTGGTGGCCGTTGTGGGGTACACCAACTCCGGGAAGAGCACGCTGATGAACGCCCTCACCGGGGCCGGCGTGCTGGAGGCCGACCAGCTATTTGCCACCCTCGACCCGACCACGCGCGCGGTTGAGCTGCCGGACGGGCGTCGAGTGCTGCTGACCGACACCGTCGGGTTCATCCAGAAACTCCCCACCGACCTGGTCGCGGCTTTTCGCGCCACCCTCGAGGAGGTCACCGAGGCCGACCTGATCCTGCACGTGCTGGACGCCAGCCACCCCGCGATGCGAGATCACTTCGACGCCACCAACGATGTGCTCGATGACCTCGAAGCGATGGACAAGCCGCTCGTCCTGGCCTTCAACAAGTGCGACCTGCTGGACGCGGGGACAGTTGCCATGATCCGGCGCCGGGGAGACTGGTCGCCCTATGAGGAGGTGGTGCCGATCTCCGCTCGTACCGGCCTCGGGCTTCCCGGGCTGCTGGAGGCCATCGAGCGCCAGACGCGATTGAACCTGGTCGAGCTCGATCTGCTGGTGCCCTATGACCACGCGGGCGTGGAGTCAGAGCTGCGCCAGCATGGACGCGTGCTGAAGCTGGACTACGTGGAGGACGGGATCCGGATCGCGGCGGAGGTGCCGGGCAACCTGGCGCCGCGGTTCGCCGAATTCGCTAAAACCCCCGCGGGTTGACGCGAAGGACCCCGACCACAACGCCTTCGACCGTGAGGTCGGGCACCCGGATCGACTGGTAGGCGGGGTTGGCCGGCTCCAGGCGATAGCCGGAGGGCTCGCGGTAGAGGCGCTTGACTGTGGCTTCCGACTCGCCCGTCTCGGGATGCTCCAGCCGGGCAACCACGACGGCGCCGTTCTTGGCCTCGTGCCCGGGCCGGACGGCCACCAGGTCGCCGTCCATGATGCCTTCGTCGATCATGCTGTCGCCACGCACCCGGAGCAGGAAGGAGTCCTCGCCGAACAGCCCACTGGCGACTTCGACGCGATCCTCTACGTTGCTCTCGGCCAGGATCGGCGTACCGGCCGCCACCTGGCCGATGATCGGCAGGCTGACGATGTTGTTGGCCTGGGTGGTCGCCAGAGGGTCCTTCTCGACCAGCTCGATGGCTCGCGACTTGGACGGGTCACGGTGGATGTAGCCCTTGCGCTCGAGGGTGTTGAGGTGGTTCTGGACCGTGGAGCTCGAACTCAGGCCGATAGCCAGCCCGATCTCTCGCACGGTCGGCGGATAAGCCTTCTCCCGGAGCATCTTCCTGAGGTAGTCCAGGATCTCGCGCTGTCGGTGGGTAAGGACCTCTGGCATGACGTTCCTCCGCGTTGGCGCAGCGCCGGAGTGGACGCAGGATGCGCTGGTGGCGGTGCCAACAGTAGCACAAATGTTTGCCCAGCGCAAACGCATGTTCGTGGTGCCTGAGAGGCCCCTTTTGGGGCGCTTTTGGGCGCCTGACGGGGCCGTCACGTTGGCGGCGCGGCGTTGATAGAATTGCAACTGCTTTTGACTAGGCCCCCGGCGGGGCAACTTTTGGGAGACCGTCGCCGATGACCTACGTAATCGCCGAGCCATGCATCGGCACCAAGGACAAGTCCTGCGTCGATGTCTGCCCGGTGGACTGCATCCACGGCGCCGACGAGGACCCCCAGCTCTACATCAACCCCGAGGAGTGCATCGACTGCGGAGCGTGCGAGCCCGCCTGCCCGGTGACCGCCATCTTCGTGGACTACGACGTTCCCGAGCAGTGGAAGGCCTACACCGAGCTGAACGCCGACTACTTCAAGACCGGCCGGACCGCACTCTAAGTTCGCATTTGAGCTTGCGGGGCGGCAGGCGTCGATCATGCTGCCTGGCGCCCGGCGCCCCGTGATCACACAGCCAACGTCGTGAGCGACCAGCCCACGAGAATGGAACGGGACTCGATGGGCGAGCTCCCGGTCCCGGCGGACGCGTACTACGGCGCCCAGACACAGCGTGCGGTCCTCAATTTCCCCATCGGCGGTCTCACCATGCCCCCAGGAATGATCAGGGCTCACGCCCGGATCAAGGCTGCCGCCGCGAAAGTCAACCACGACCTTGGGCTGCTCGACGGCAAGATCGCGGATGCGATAGTCGCGGCCGCCACGGAGGTCGCCGAGGGCAAGTTCGACGACCAGTTCCCGATCAACGTCTATCAGACGGGGTCGGGTACTTCGACCAACATGAACCTGAACGAGGTCATCGGCAACCGGGCGACTGAGATCCTGGGCGGCGATCGGGGCAGCAAGCTGGTGCACCCCAACGACCACGTCAACATGGGGCAATCCAGCAACGACATCATCCCCACGGCGATCCATATCGCCGCGCTGATGGCGATCGAGACCGAGCTGATCCCGGCGCTGGAGCACCTCCAGGTCGAGCTGGAGAAGAAGTCGAAGCAGTTCTGGGGCACCATCAAGACCGGCCGCACCCACCTGCAGGACGCCACCCCGATCCGGCTGGGGCAGGAGTTCCTGGGCTGGGCCGGCCAGATGGAACGCGGCGTCGCCCGGATGCGCCGGGCGCAGGACGAGCTGCGCGAGGTGGCCCTGGGCGGCACCGCGGTGGGCACCGGGGTGAACACTCACCCGGAGTTCGCGCGGCGGGTCTGCGAGCTGCTCTCCAGGGACCTGGGGGTGACCATCAGCGAGACCACCAACCATTTCCAGGCCCAGTCCAGCCTCGATAACGTGGTCGCCGCCAGCGGCGCTCTGAGAACCGTCGCCGTGAGCCTCTACAAGATCGCCAACGACATCCGCTGGCTCGGCTCGGGACCGCGGGCGGGGATCGGCGAGCTGGCGCTGCCGGCGGTCCAGCCTGGCAGTTCGATCATGCCCGGCAAGGTCAACCCGGTGATCGCGGAGTCGGTGACCATGGTAGTCGCCCAGGTTGTCGGCAACGACGCGACGGTCGCCTTCGCCGGCGCCGCGGGATCGATCTTCGAGCTCAACCTGATGATGCCGGTGGCGGGACACAACCTGCTCAGCTCGATTCACCTGCTGGCGGCGGCGGCGCGGAACTTCGCCGACCAGTGTGTCACCGGCATCGAGGACACCGGGCATGGGCCCGAGATGGTGGAGCGAGGCCTGATGCTGGCAACCGCGCTGGCGCCGGCGATCGGCTACGACACAGCGGCGGACCTGGCCAAGACCGCCTTCAAGGAAGGCAAGACGATCAGGGAGGTCGCCCGCGAGAAGACGGACCTGACTGAGGCACAGCTGGACCATCTGCTCGACCCGGCGGCGATGACCGAGCCCGGGGCCAGCGCCGGAGGCGGCGGCTAGAGCGTACTCTTGACACGAACGGCTGTTCGTGCATAATAGCGAACATGAGTTCGTATGCCGATGTTCACTCTGGCGTCCGCCGTTCGCGCTACTACGCGCCGCCGGTGCCTCGTCGCAAGGCAGCCCGCATCAAGATCGGCCGGATCCTGGTGGTCCTCGGCATACTCATGATCGTCTTCATGAAGGCAGCCTATGGGGGAGGGCGGACGGGGACGGAATCCATCACCGTGCAGCCCGGCGAAACGGTTTGGAGCATCGCCGCCATCCGCTACCCGGACGACGACACCCGCAGCAGGGTGGCGGAAATCGTCGAGCTCAACCATCTCGGCAGCGCGCCAATCTACTCCGGCGAGCGGCTGAGCATCCCGGCTCAGTAGGCACCGTACCCGGCCGGCCCGAAGGGCCGCTCGCGTAGCGTGGACCGGTCTTTGCCGGGCCCACGACCGGTACCGTGACCCTCAAATTTGGTGCAAGAAACGCTTTCTGAGAGCGTCGTGTACGACAGAGCTCTTTGTGTGTATGAGTACCTCAGATTTGTCTGAGGGGGGCCAGTAGTGTTACAACAGTGTTGCAACTGTCACAGGAAGTACTAGGAACAGGGCAAACGCTCGGTGGGATGGCGAGCTTGCGGGAGGATTGACGGGGTGAATCGGCGTACTTGTGGGCGTGCAGGCGCACGCCTTGGAAGGGACAGCTAGATGTTCGGCGAACGAATCGCGATTGTTTTCATCACCGCGTCGTTGCTCCTTGGCGGAGGCCTGGGATACGCGGTCGTGGCCGACTACAACGCGACCAAGAACCTGAAGAACACCGCCACCGCCGGTTCCACCGTAACCACCGATCTGGGCCCCTCGGCGGAGCCTTCGGCCGCCGCCAGCGCGGCGACTGGGGGAGCGACCGCGACCGTGAATGCCGCCAAGCCGGGGCAGGTGGCGCTCGCGACCAGCCAGGCGGCCTCCGGCGTCAGCCACGATCAGATCGTCGTCGGCGGCATCTTCGACATGACCGGCCCGGTGGACTCCTCGGTGGAGCGAGACACCGTTCGTGCGTACTTCAACAAGGTCAACGCCGCTGGTGGCATCAACGGCAGAAAGCTCGTCCTTACCTACTGCGACTCCCAGTACGACAACGTCCAGACCCACCAGTGCTCCAACGAGATGGTCAGTGCGCATGTCCTCAGCGTGGTTGGATGGACGGCCCCCAAGGGGGAGAACGACGAGGTCAAGTTCCTTGCTCAGCAGGAGCAGATTCCGATCATCGGCGGCCTGGGAACGCCGGAAGAGTTCAACTACCCGCTTTCCTACCCGGTCTCAACTTCGTTCACGCGAGCCGGACCGGGACTCGCGGACGAGCTCAGCATGAACGGGTTCAAGCACCCGTCGATCATCTACATCAACGACGTGCCCTGGATTCAGCCCGTGCTGCAGGCGATCCTCGATTCCCTGCATGCCCGGGGCATCCATGAGGCCAGCGTGGAGCCGGCCGCATCGACGGACCAGGACTACACCGGTCACGTCAACAACCTGCAGCAGGGCGGCCCTGACTCCCTGATCGCGGCGCTCGACCCGTTCAGCTACGCCCGTCTGTTCTCCGCGATGAACCGCGTCGGCTGGCACCCGCCAGTGATCGGCGCCGGGCTGGACAAGGGCAACCAGCAGCACGCGTACAGCACCCAGCTGGAACACGCGCAGTCACTGGTGCCCTTCCTGTCTCCGTACGATCACCAGAACAACGCCACCGTGGTCGACTACCTGAACACCGTCCAGCGCTACTACCCGCAACAGGTGCCGGCGCTGGACATCTACACGCAGATAGCCTGGTCGGCGGCCCAGGTCTTTGTCGAGGCCGTCAAACGCGCGGGGGCCAACCTCACGCGGGCTTCGCTGGTCCAGGCGCTGAACTCGATCCAGAACTTCGACACCGGGTGGTCGAGACCTCTGTCCTACAGCGCCAACACCCCTCACGACCCCAACCGTTGCTACACGTACGTGAAGCACGACCCGACGACATACGACCAAGGCGGGACCTGGCACACGTACACCGACTGGAAATGCTTCTAGCCGGGTTCCTCGGTCACTTCGCGGCGATAACCGTCGCCGGGATCGTGCTGGGCGGAATCTTTGCGCTCACCGCCGTGGGCATCGTGCTGGTGTATCGCGTCACCGGCGTTCTCAACCTGGCCCAGGGCGCGATGGGGATGTTCTCGACCTTCATGGCCTGGGCGGTGCTCCATTACTGGCATCCCTTTGCCAAGACCTCGAACCTGGCTTTCAGCACCCCGAGCTCGATCGCGGTGGCCGTCGTCGTGGCGCTGCTTTTCTCGCTGCTGTTGGGCCTGGCGCTGGAAAACCTGGTCTTCCGCTGGATCCGCGGACGGCCGCCGGTGGTCAAGACGGTCGTGACGGTCGGCATCCTGCTGACCCTGCAATCGTCAGCGGCGCTGCTCTTCGGCAGCACCCAGTACCACGAGGCGATCCAGTTCTTCGACAGCTCACGCTGTCCTGACACCAACCTTCTCTGCTTCACCATCGTCCTTGGGCCGGTTCGCTTCGGCTACGACCAGCTGCTGGTTGTCGGAGCGACCCTGCTGCTCGCCACCGGGCTGGCGCTCTTCCTCCGCTACGCCCGAGTTGGGGTGGCGATGAGGGCGGTATCAGACGACGCCGTCGCCGCCAGCCTGTATGGCATCCCCGTGAACATGATCGGTTCGGTTTCGTGGATGCTCGGGAGCCTGGTGGCCGCGGTCGCCGGGATCCTGCTGATCTCCATCGGGGTCACCTTCGACACCGTCAGCCTCACGGTTCTGATCGTGGATGGGCTGGCGGCCGCCCTGATCGGAGGCCTGGTCTCACTGCCGCTTGCGGTCGTTGGCGGCTTTGCGCTTGGCCTTCTGGAGACCTATCCAAAGCTGTGGATCTCGCAGTCGACCGGCCTGCCCAAGGTCATCGCCATCCTGGTGATCCTGGCGGTTCTGATGCTTCGCAGTGAGCGCTCGCTGCTGAGGGCAAAGACGTGATCGTGGGACGGCGGGGCCGCATTGTAGCCGGGTTGCTGTCGCTGCTGGTCGCGGCGCTGGTGCCCCTGCTGCTCCCGGTCGGGATGCAGAACCTGGCCATCGGAGGCGCCCTGGCGGTGTCGGTCCTGTACGCCTTCGGCGTGCTCTCGGTGGTCGTCCTCACTGGCTATGTCGGCCAGGTCTCGTTCTGCCAGGCGACCTTCATGGGGATCTCGGCGCTGGCAACCGCCGCACTGGTGAACCACGGCCTCAACTACTTCGCCAGCGCCGCCGTCGGGGTCGCGCTCTCGTTCGCGCTCGGCATCATCGTCGGGATCCCGGCGCTCCGTCTCCGCGGCATCCTGCTCGCTGTGGTCACCGTCGGCGTGGCTCTCAGCTTCGACTATTTCTTCTTCCAGGACGCTTCCTTCGGCTGGTTCAACGGCGGCCTTTCGGGCTGGAAGGTGGAAGAGGCGACCTTCTTCGGGTTGAGCCTGAACAACCTCGACTTCGATCACCTGATCAAGGTCTACTGGCTGCTGTTGGCGCTGTTCGCGGTGATCGCGGTCGCGATCGTCAACCTCCATGACTCCGGCAGCGGCCGCCGGTTCCGCGCCATTCGGGACTCTGAGGTGGCGGCGGCCACCATGGGCGTCGACCTCACTCGCTACAAGCTGCTCGCCTTCGGCATCTCGGCGGCGATCGCCGGGGTAGGGGGGGCGTTCTTCCCGCTGGTCGAAGGCGCTGTTACGCACGATCCCTTCTCCTTCTTCCACTCCTTGACCCTGGCGGCGGTGGCGGTCCTGGTCGGGATCAGGTTCATTCCAGCGGCGATCCTGGGTGGCGTGTTCCTGCAGCTGTTCCCTTACGCGATCGCCAAGCTGGAGCAGGGGTTGAACCACCAGGACATCGGACTGACCTGGTTCAACGCCGTGCTCGGCGCCCTGCTGGTGTTCCAGCTGATCGTCTATCCCGACGGGGTGTGGGGCTCGCAAGCAAAGCAGACTTCGCACGCCCTGTCGAAGTTGCCGGTTGCCAGGCGCCCGGTGAGGGCGGTCCAATGAGCCTGCTCTCGGTGAAAGACGTCAGCCTCTCCTTCGGTGGGGTGCGCGCGCTCGACTCGGTGTCGTTGGAGCTGAACCAGGGAGAGATCCTGGGCCTGATCGGCCCCAACGGTGCCGGCAAGACCACGCTCTTCAACTGCATCTCCGGTGTGCTGCGCCCGGATCACGGCCAGATTCGATTCGAGGATCAGCCGATCCTGCGGCTCAAGCCCCACGAGCGTGCCCAGCGGGGGATAGCCCGGACCTTCCAGGACCTCCAGGTCTGGCACTCCATGACAGTCCTCGAGAACTGCCAGCTTCCCTTCGACGCGCTCTCCGGGCGGAGCACGATCGCCGACGCTCTGCGGCTGCCGTGGGCCAACCAGGTCGAGCGGGAATCGATCGAGCGAGCCCGCGCGGTGCTCCACTCCCTCGATCTGCTCGAGCACAGCGAGCGCCTCGCCGGCGACCTGCCCGTCGGTCTCCAACGCCGAGTCGAGATCGCGCGGGCCCTGGCGATGAAACCCAAGCTGATCCTGCTCGACGAGCCGGCTTCGGGCCTCGACGCGGACGAGACCAACGCGCTGGCCGCAGCGCTGAACCGGATCCGCGACAAGTTCAACGTCTCGATGCTGCTGGTCGATCACGACATGAGCCTGGTGATGCGCGCCTGCGACTACCTCTACGTCTTGGACTTCGGGGAGCTGATCTCGACCGGCCGGCCGGAGCGCGTCCGCGAGGATCCCCGCGTCATCGAGGCCTACCTGGGAGCGGCCGCCGAAGCCACGACCGAGGCCGAGACGGTGAAAGCCAGGCCGAAGAAGAAGCTCGAGGTGCTGCCGCCGGTGTCGCCTCAGCCATTGCTCGAGGTCAAGGACATGTCGGCGGGGTACGGCGGCATCGAGGTGATCCGCGGCATCAGCCTGACCGTCGGGCGCGGCGAAATCGTGGCCTGCATCGGCGCCAACGGCGCGGGCAAGACCACCACGCTGCGGGCCATCTCCGGGATCCTTCGCACCAACCGCGGCAAGGTGACGTTTGACGGCAAAGACATCACCAGGAAGGCCCCCGAGGCGATCGTCCGGCTGGGCATGGTTCATATCCCGCAGGGGAGGGGGTTGTTCCCTCAACTGACGGTTGCCGAGACCCTTCGGCTGGCCTCGTACAGCGGCGCCGCCAGCGTCGACCTGACGCCGGCCCTGGACGCATTCCCGATGCTGAAGACCCGGCTCAACCAGGCCGTCGGCACGCTCTCGGGTGGGCAGCAGCAGATGGTGGCTCTGGCGCGAGCGCTGCTGGTTCAGCCCAAGCTGCTGTTCCTCGACGAGATGTCCCAGGGGCTGGCGCCGGCCGTCGTGCAACAGCTGTTCGAGCGGATCGAGCTCTTCCGCAAGAGCGGCACCTCGGTCTTCCTGGTCGAACAATTCGTGGACTCGGCGCTGGCGATAGCGGACCGCGCCTACGTCTTCGAACAGGGTTCGGTGGCCGTGGAAGGCCCGGCGTCCGTGATGCGTCGCGACCGTGATGTGATCGCAGGCGCTTACCTGGGGACGGCGGTCGCGATGGCCGAGGTGAGCAGCAACGGCAACGGACACCACGCCTCGGCGTTGCTGGCCGACCTGTCGATCAAGCTGCCGGCCGAGTTGAAGCGTGCGGTCCAGGAGCGGGCCGCGAGCGAAGGCAAAGATCCCGGAGAGATGATTGCGGAGTTGCTAGCCGCAGGAGGGCGAGCGAAATGACCAGGCCTCGGTTGCGCACGTCGAAGACAGTCGCGTTCGGTATTTTTGTCGCGTTCACAGGCCTGCTGCTGCTGGCCGCCACTGTAATGGCCGAGGTGCCCGCAACCGTCGACTCCTACGGCGGCAACGCCTTTGCCTCGGGTGTCCACGTCATCGTCGGCAGCAACAACGACCCCAACTTCTCCAACGGCGCGATCGGAAACCGGTATCCGCTGGCCCAGGCGGGGCAGGACATCTCGCCGGCATCGTCAGCGACAGCGAGCGTCGACGACTACGGGCCGTTGGTGTCGACCGTCCTCGGCAATGACTGCAACGCGCCGCCGCCGAGCCCTCTGCCGGCACCGTCGCCGCAGCCCAGTCCGAACTACTGCCTGGAACAGATCCGCAGGGACGTCCCGTACGCCCGGGCCCAGTTCCCCAACCCGCCCGGTGTGGCGGATCAGACGGTCAACGGTCCGAGCGACCCCAGCCTGCCCCCGCTGCCAAGCACGGGCACGGCAAGCGCTCACGCCCGGGAGCTCCGGGCCTTCGCCGATGGCGTCTACACGGGATCGCCGGACGGAGCCACGTTCACCAACGCCACGGCCCACAGCGAGACCGGCGTCGCCAGTGATGGAACCATCACCGTCCGGACCCATTCCCACATCGGCTCCGCGTGTTTCGGCAGCTGCGGAGTGTCCAACTGGCTCCAGGTCACCAACACCGACGTGCAGACCATCGTCACCGCCGTCAACGGCAAGCCCGTGCCGCAGGCCGTGGTGGCGCCAGGACAGGTGCAGTTCTGTTCCGCGCCGGGGAACTGCCAGTCGGTGCAACTCTCAAACAACGGCGTCACCGTCGGAGGAATCGCCCCCCCGACGCCGCCTCCACCGGTCCCCGGTATTCCCACGTCGGTGCCGGTCCCAGGTACGGGAGCCAGCGGCGAGACCCCATTCTTCAAGGTCCGCACCATCAACCCGATCAAGTCCGTCAACGGCTCCACCGGGTCCATCGATGCTCTGGGCCTCGACGTCGAGGTCATGCAGCCGGGCAACTCGGGCTCCGGTATTCCCGACTCCCAGGTCGAGTTCATCCTCGGTGAGGGCCACGCCGACGGCTTCTCGCTGGCCTCGCTCGGTCTTGAGTCCGGCGGCGTCACCGACCTAACCGGCGGTGGCGACACCGGCTCGCTGCTGGGGAGCATCGTGGGGGATAACCCAGGCGGCAGCGCCGCCGGCGTCACGCTGCCCGCGATCAAGCACACCGTCATCCGCCCCGGCGGATTGGCTCTGGCGGGAGCTCTGCGGCCTCCGTTCATACCCTGGTTCTACGCCTGGGAAGCCTCCGCCTTCGCGGCCGCCGCTTCGATGGTCTGGGCCCGAAGGAGCCGTCTGAGAGACATTGCCGAGGAGGCGCTGGGCCAATGAGCGTGATGGCGGCCCGAACCGGCAAGACCACCCTGCACTGCCCCAACGACGACTGGGATTTCGATCCCCGATACACGGAGGGGGTATGCCCGATCTGCGGCTGGGGTCCGGGAAAGCGGCCCACCGCGGCCTGGCTGGCGCGGGTTGAGGCCCTGCCCTGGGACTACATCACGCTGGCGATCTTTGCTGTCGTGCTGCTCGTCGTGGGTGTGCTCGTCGGCATGGCCGCCAACGTGAACATCCTTCCCCAGGGCGCCTGAGGCTGCACCAGCTGTGATCGCCGCCGGCAACCTGCCGGCGGCTCAGTCGGAGGATCTTGGGGCTATCGGCGGGCTGTTCGCCAGGCCGAGTACGCTGTCGCGACGCCGGCCAGGCTGATCGCCGCCAGCAGGGATTCCACCGGCACCCCCGTGGTGAAGGGTGCCATGCCGATCGTCCAGGGGGCGCGATTGTGAGCCAGGACGGCGATATTGCTGGCGGTCACGAAGCCGACCAGCGAGGCGCCGCCCGCGGCCAGGATCGCAAGCCGCCGGACCCGGCCGGCGCCGGCGAGCGCCAGCGCTGCAGCCCCGATCAGCGTCAGGCCGAGTCCCAGCTCGGTCAGCTCGACAAGCCGGGGCAATATCGTCGGGAACCGGGAGGCCAGGTTCGCCATCACGGCACCGTAGGGTCCTGGAGCGTGGGAGACGAAGCCCACAAAGCCGTTCACAAACGCGGCGTTCTGCAGCTTGGTCAAGCCTGAGAAGAGCCACTCCCAAGCCTGTACGGCGCTCAGAGTGGCGATGCCTACGTAAGGTCCCGCGGTCGCGAGCCCGGTACGGGCGGCTGTATGGACCCTGGCCGGAGCCGAGGTCCTGGTAGGGGAGACTGATGTAGCAGCCATCTGGTCTGCCTCCTGTGCGGTTGTCCCGTACGAATCATCCGTACGGCGACTCCACTGGTGATAACTCCACGTTGATATACGGCATTCCGATGCGGCACCGGGCGCGCGATTGATCCGCGGCGCGCTTGGGGGACAGAGGGTTCAGAGGCCACTCTTCGCCTCAGACGTAGCGTCGTAAATTGTATCTTTTGCGACGTTTACCGAGAGGAAGAGAGTGGCGTCGGGGCCTATTTCGCCCGGCTGAAGTTCGCCGTGACCTTCGCGTCCAGCTGCGTTCCGAGGTCCTGGTACTGCTTTTGCAACGTGGCGTAGTCGAACTTCTCCAATGCGTCGATATCAATCTTGAGGGCCGCCTGGGCAGTCTCGATCGCGGACAGATTCCGGTTCTGGACGCCGTCCACGACGCCCTTGATATGGGTCAGCTCCGACCTGAAAACGGCCAGGAACTCCTTCAGCTTGGACGGCGTGTCGGGCGCGGCCGTGGCTCCGGTGATCAGCTTGTCAAGGCTGGCGCTGGGAGCCGCATAGTCAGCCTCAGCGGTACTCACCTTTTGCGCGGTCAGGTCGGCGCTCAGAGTCTTGAGCTCGACCAGGGTGGTCATGAGATCGCTGATCAGGCCGATCTGCTGTTTGACCGATCCGATTACGCTTATCTCAGCGACAAGGCCATCGTGATAGGCGCCCAGCCGGCCATGCTCGCGATCCAGCATGCTCGCCGAGATGGCTGTGAACATTGATCGATCCTGTACCTTCCGGTCGGCCGTTGCGACGTCCCTGATCTCGGTTTCATCCGTGGACTTGAGCGAGTCGAGCTCCACGTTTGCCTGGTCCAGCGCCGTCTTCGCTCGGGCAGGGTCAAAGTTGGTCCCGCTAAGGTCACCCACGCCGCTGAAGACCGTGCGCAGCTTGGCTTCGAAGTCGACATGGCGCTGGTCGACGGTCGAGCGCACGGCGTTTGAGGCATCGATCCTGTCTTTGGCCGCGGCCCTGGAGGCGACGACATAACCCACCGCCACCCCGATCAAGACCACCACCGCCGCGACGACGATCAGGAGATTGCGCACGAGGTGGCCCGCTGCCGCTACGGGTGGCGGTGGCAGTGATTCCCATAATGCTGGCGTGGGCGTGGCCTGGACTGCTGGCTCGTCGATCATTTCGTTGCGTTCCCCCTCTCGGTTACCCCGCAGTGGGGACCATGGTAGGCCACTTGTGCGCTGGCGTGCGCCTAACCTAGACGCATGCGGGCGGTGAGTCTGCGGACGGCTGAGGTCCTGACCTGGATCGCGATCTGCCTGACCAGCTTCCTGGCGTTCCGGATCTTCGCGATCTACCTCACGCTGCTCAACCCGGCGACGTGCAACGACAGCTGTGACCTGGGCCGCGACGCCATCCGCGTGTTCCTGGCGGTCTTCGTCGTCGGCTGGTTTCCCTGGCTGCTGATGCTCTGCATCTCCTACGCGCGGCGCCACGCCGAGCTGTGGTGGCTGCCGCACTGCGTGGTGATCGTCGGCGCCTATATCTTCGCCATGGCGTATGTGGCGGTCCTGTTCATGGGCTTCAGCGACGCCAATGGCCGCACGCCGTTCCTGGCGCTCTCGGCCGCCGCTAGCCTCGGGTTGGCCGGCCTGGTGCTGATCGCCGGCGTCGTGCTCGATCGCCATGTCCCCCCGGACACCACCGTCCACTTCTTCCAGGAGGACTCCGGAGAGTAGCCGAAACGTCGCAATATGCGGCGTCGCGGTTTACACTGCCGTTCGGTGGTCTCTTCCTCTACGCGTCTCCAAGACCAGGTGTCGGCGTTCCTCGAGCACTGCGAGATCGATCGCAACCTCTCGCCGCTGACTGTGCGCATGTACGCGCAGTACCTCGGCGCGTTCGGCGCATGGGCCGCCGCCGAAGGCGTCACCAGCGCCGAGCAGATCACCCCAGAGGTGGCCCGGCGCTACCGCGTCCACCTCAACCGATACGTGTCGCCGGTCACCCGTCGCAACCTCTCGCGCGGGACCCAGACCTCGTACCTGGTGGCGCTGAGGTCGCTGCTCCGCTTCCTGAGCCGCTCCGGAGAGGACACCATGGCCGCCGATCGTGTCGAGCTTGGCAAGAGCGGCGGTCGCAGCCTCAAGTTTCTCGACTCACACCAGGTGGCGCGCCTGCTGGCGTCGGTCGACGCCACCGACGAGCCTGGGATGCGCGATCGGGCCATCCTCGAGCTGCTGTTCTCGACGGGGCTGCGGGTCTCCGAGCTGGTCGGACTGGATCGCGAGCAGGTCAACCTGGAGAGCCGCGAGTTCTCGGTCATGGGCAAAGGTCGCAAGGTCCGCGTCGTCTTCGTCAGCGACGAGGCGGCCGACGGGATCCGCTCCTACCTGTCGATGCGAAAGGATCGGTTCAAGCCGCTCTTCATCCGCTACCGCGGCCACGCCGCCGAGCAGGAGACCCCCGGCGGGCGCGCCGCCATGGACGGCGAGGCCTGGCGTCTGAGCGCCCGGTCGGTGGAGCGCATGGTTGCCAAGTACGTGCGGCTGGCGGGGCTGGGCGTCAAGGCCACGCCGCACACGCTGCGCCACAGCTTCGCCACCGACCTGCTCTTCAACGGCGCCGACCTGCGTTCGGTCCAGGAGATGCTTGGGCACGCCAACCTCGCGACCACCCAGGTGTACACGCACGTCACCAACCCGCAGCTGCGGGCCGTGCATCGCGACTTTCACAGCGGCAACCGCCGCCGTGGCGACTAGACCGAGTCCCTCGCCAGGGAGACCCCCTCCCCCGCTGTCAGCCTCTTATCTGGACCGCCGGCTGGACCTGTAGGCGCACCTTGCTGAAGCAGTCGTTGCAGTAGACAGGCCGCGATTCCCGCGGCTCAAACGGGACCTGTGTCGTGGTCCCGCACTCGGCGCAGATCACGTCATACATCCGTCGTGATCCCTGACGCTGAAGGCGTTTGGCGGATCGGCACTGCGGGCATCGCTGGGGCTGGTTCAGCAGGCCCTTTTCCTGGAAGAAACTCTGCTCACCCGCCGTCCATACGAAGTCGGCAGAGCAATCACGACACCTCAGCGTCACGTCCTCGAATCCCATCGGCACCTCCCAGTTCCATGGGTCTGCGGTCGAACCGCCCTACCATAACTCCGGCGTCATACCGGCTGCAAACAGCGGGCAAACGACGGGCAAACCGCCTCAGCCGCTTTTACGAATGCCGTTATAGATAGTCTTGCCGCCCACCAGCAGCAGGTAAACCGCGAACACCTGGCGCAGCCGCTGCTGGTCGATGTGCACCGCCAGATAGGCGCCGGCCGCGGCGGTGACTGCCCCCAGCAGACCCATCCAGATCGTGGGCTGGATGTCGATATTGCCGCGGCGATAGTGCGACTGCGCTCCACTCAGCGCGGTGGGCAGGATAACCAGCAGGGACGTGCCCTGGGCGACCGATTGCTGCACTCCCAGGACCAGCACCATCGCCGGAACCATGATCACGCCGCCGCCGATCCCAAGCGCTCCGGAAAGCATTCCTGAGACCAAACCGATGACCAGGGTCAGCGCCCCCTCACCGACGTTCATGGCAGCAGCAGCCTGGTCGCCACGACGACGAGCAGCACGCCGAAGGCCAGCGTCAGCTGGCGGTCCGAGACGCGGTGGGCGATGACGGCGCCAAGCCGTGCGCCGACAACCCCTCCGATCGCCAGCAGCAAAGCGAGCTCAAACCGCACATTGTGGCCGCCCGCCAAGTAGTACGTGGCCACACCCACGATCGAGATCGGGATGATGGCGAGCAGCGAATTGGCGACCGCCCGCCTCTGGTTGAGGCCCAGCGCCCAGGTCAAACCTGGCACCAGCACCACTCCCCCACCGACGCCCAACAGGCCGCTCACGAAGCCGGCCACAGTGCCGACGCCAAGGGCCCGAGCTAAGGGCTTACCAGTAGCGCCAGGCACGGTTTCCGGGAGAGGTTCCAAACATCTCACCGTAGACCACGAAGTCAGCCGGTGAGCCGGCGTTGATTGCCCGGATGAACGCGCCCGGGGTCACCGTGCAGACGCGGGACGAACCGACCATGCGCACGCTGTTGAGGCGATCTGAGGCGTCGCGGTCGGAGAGGTCGAAGGATCTCAGGGTGCCACACTGCGCCGCGCTGTAGGTCCCGCCCAGGTAGCCCTGGATCTCGCTGAGCGTGTGCGCCGGCGTGTACCAGGTGTGGAGTGGGCTGACGTCGTAGTTGTCGACCACCCCGGCCAGGTAGGGTGTGTTGCTGCCGCCCCACTCGTCCACGGCGGACTGGGTGTGGCCGCCGTCGCTGGACGAGAACACTGCATCGATGATCTGGCCGCCGTAGAAGACCCCCTGCAAATGCGTCGTGGCGATGGCGGCGTTCTGCGACTGGGTCTCGCGGCCGACTCCGCCGTAGACCTGGGAGGCGGTGGTGTCGTCGACGTCATACAGCCCTCCGCCGAGGTGGTACAGGGCGTAGGTGCGAGCGGCCACCATCTGGGCGGCGAGCGCGTTGAGGGGCCAGCTGGAAGGCACCTCGGCGATGCCTTGGAGGTAGCTCTCGAGCTCGACGTGGTTGATCACCTTGAAGCCGCTGCTGCCGTCGACCCAGGCCTCGCCGCGGTACTCCCGTCCACTGCCGCTGACCTGGAAGTACAGGCCGGGCACCAGCCGCAGCGTCGAGCTGTGGGCGCTGCCGCCTGCCCAGCTGGCGCTGATGCTGCCGTCGCCGTTGCGCGAGAACGTGGCCGTCTGGTCCTGCGCCAGGTGGCCCAGGACGTTGCCGGAGACGTCCTGCACCGTCGCCGGAGCGGACCTCGGGGTGATGGCGCCGCCGGCGCCCGTCAGGTAGACGCGGACGGTTTGGTCTGGGACCGAGCCGATGCTCACCCCGCTGTAGAAGCTGTGAATGATCTGCTGCCACCCGATACCCGCCTGGGCCATGCCCAGCGCGCCGTACTGGGCCAGGCCCACGCCGTGCCCCCAGCCGTGCCCGCAGAAGCTGATCTTGCCCGCCGGCGCGGCAGGGCACACCGAGCCGTAGGCCAGCCCCGATCCCTTCTGACCGGCGGCTGCCGCTGCCGCCGCGGCGGCGGCGAGCGCCTGCTCCAACTGCGTCTCGGCTCGCTGGGTGCCACGAAGCGCGGCCAGCTGAGCGCGCTGCTGGGCCTCGATTTGGGATTCGATCGCGGCCTGGTTCTGGACCTGTCCCGATGCTGCAGCGGCTCTTGCCGCGAGCTCGGCCAGGAGCGGGTCGAGCTCGGCCTTGAGCCGCGCGGTCTCGTCACGGTCGCGACTCAGCGCGTCGCGCTCCTCACGTAACCGGACCGCCTGGTCGTAGTTGTCGCGGGTCACGTGGGCGATGTAGATGAGGCGGTCAAGGAAGTCCGAGAAGCTGTTGGCCTCGAACAGGAAGACGATGGCGTCCGCCGGACCGGTCTTGTAGAGGCTGCGGCTCTGGGTCCGGAAAAGGTTGATATGAGCGTCGTGCTGCCTCTGGATCTGCTGGCCCCGGGCGTCGAGAGCCGCGATCTGGCGGCTGAGCTGATCTGCTCGGGCGAGCTGACTCTGATAGTCCGCCTGCTTGGCATTGAAGTCGGCGCGGAGCTGGTCCAGCATCGCCTGAGCCGACTGCTGCTGGCCGGCCAGCTGGTTGAGCGCCGCCCTCTGGCTCTGCTCCTGCGCCTTGAGCGCAGCCAGCTGATCTGGGGTCGGGTCAGCCAGGGCCGAGGTCGCCGGCATCGCGCCCACCATCAGGCAGACGGACAAAAACGTAGGCAGAAATGTGCGAAGACGCATGGAGGCTGAACTCATTCTTTAGGCCGCCACCGGCCCTGTCAACCTCGTTGGCGGAGATTTAGCCTGCCTGCGAGAGCTCCTTAATCACGTTCACAACGCTCTCGGACAGTCCGTGGAGGTCATATCCCCCCTCCAGGCACCAGGCGCTCCGGCCGTCGCAGAGATCAGCGGCCCAGGCGGTGATGCGAGCCGCCAGGATGCCGTAATCAACGGATTCCAGCTCCATCTGGGCCAGCGGATCGCTTCGGTGGGCATCGAAGCCCGCGCTCACGAGAAGCAGTTGGGGAGCGTATTCGCGGAGCGCGGGCGCGAAGACCTGATCGAACACCTCGACGTATTCAGATCGCCCCCCGCCCGCAGTCATTGGCGCGTTGAGGGTGAACCCTTCGCCTTCACCCTGGCCGCGCTCTGACGCGGCACCGGTGCCGGGATAGAGCGGGTACTCGTGGCAGGACATGTAGAGCACGTCGGACCGCTCGTAGAAGATGTCCTGGGTGCCGTTGCCGTGATGGACGTCGAAGTCCACGATCGCCACCCGTTCCAGTCCAAAGTCAAGCGCCGCCTGGGCTGCGATCGCGATGTTGTTGAAAAGGCAGAAGCCCATCGCCTTCGACCTGGTGGCGTGGTGGCCCGGGGGCCTGGTGAGGCTGAAGGCGGAGCCTTGCTCGCCCGCCAGGACCGACTGGACCGCCGCCACCGCCCCGCCCGCGGACGCCACCGCGGCGGCGACAGAGTTCGGCCCCAGCCAGGTGTCAGGGTCTAGCCACTCGCCCGTGCCCCGGGCATCGGCCGAAGCGCCGGCGTCGAAGATGGCGGCCACGTGGTGCGGGTCGTGCACGGATTCGAGCATCTCCCGCGTCGCCGGCTCGGGCCGCCGCCTCGGCAGCTCGCGGAGATCGGGGTCAGCCGCCAGCGCCTCATCGATGGCAGCCAGTCGCTCGGGCCGCTCGGGATGACCGGGCGCCTGGTGGAGGTCGCAGTCCGGGTGGCTGAAGAGAAGCGGCGCCCGCCCCGGAGTCATGTCACGTCGAGGTCGAGGGCCAGCTCCCGCAGGAATGACTCCACATCGGTAACGATGCCTACGGTCTGGAAGGAACCGCGGTCCGACAGCTTGGTCACCACCGATGGCTCCATGTCGACACATACCGTACGGACCGTTGCCGGCAGCAGGTTGCCGGTGGCGATGCTATGCAGCATCGTGCCGACCATCAGGGCCAGCCTGATGTCCCGCTGGCGGATGGCCTGGCGCATCCTCTTCTGAGCCACGATCACATCGGTGATGACGTCGGGCAGAGGCCCGTCGTCCCGGATCGAGCCGGCCAGGACGATCTCGATCCCCGCCTTGGTCGCCTCGAACATGACGCCGCTTTTGACGACACCGCTCTCCACGGCGGCCGCGATCGACCCCGCTCGGCGGATCTCGTTGATGGCTCGGATGTGGTGCTCATGGCCGTGCTCCAGGCCCAGGCCCGAATCGAGGCTGATGCCCAGCGAGGTTCCGAACAGCGACGACTCGATGTCGTGGGCGGCCAGCGCGTTGCCGGCGAACAGCACCTGCACGTACCCAGCGCGGATCAGAGCTGACAGATAGCGTCCGGCGCCGGTGTGGATGACTGCGGGTCCCCCGACAAAGAGGATGGAGCCGCCGTCGGCGCGGATCTGGCGCATGTCGGCGGCGATCTCCCTGATCACCAGCTTCTTGGGCTTCTCGGCCGACACCTGCGACTGCATGAACCCGAAGATCTCGCGGTCTCGGGATCGCTCCAGCGGCTGCACCCTAATTCCGAGATACCCGGTCACCACCATCTGGCCAACCCGGGCCTCGTCGACGGGGAGGCAGAACGCTCGCTCGCCGTCGACCGCGATGCCGCAGTCCATCTCGATGTTCTCGACCTCCAGCCAGCGTTCGCCGACGCGCACCGAGGTCGGCTGGTTGCTGGTCGAGTAAAACTCGCCTGGGAAGACCCCATCCTGCGTCACCGCCTGCAGCTGGGCGCCGACGTGGTCCAGGGGCGCGGCGCCGTACTGCTGGATGGCGGTGAGGATCTCGCCCAGCAGGGTCTCGTCGCTCGCTTCCACCGACAGCCTCACGTAGGACTTCTCGTCCTTGTGCTTGCCGACCCGGAACTCCTCGACGTCGAAGTTTCCGCCCATGTCCATGATCGTGTCCCAGACCTTGGGCAGAGCCAGGCTGTCGATGATGTGGCCCTCGAGGGCCACCAATGCCCGTTCCATCTCGCCGATTCTAGAGCGCGGCTTGGATCTGATCGCGCAGCCGGCGCGCCGCATCAGCAGCCGCGTGCTGGTGGTCCGGGCCACGGCTGGCGTGCATGATCGACCGCGAGGAGCTGATCAAGAAGGCACCCTCTCTCCCCTCCCCCGCGGCCGCCCCGACGGCGCCGACCAGGTCGCCCTGCTGGGCGCCGACCCCAGGGACCAGGATCGGCAGGCTCGGGCAAACGGCCCTGATCCGCTCGATGTCCGGCGGGAAGGTGGCGCCGGCGACCAACCCGACGTTGTCGTTGGTGTTCCACTGGTTGGCGAGCTCCGCCACCCGGAGGAAGAGCGGTGTGCCGTCCACCGGCAGCTCCTGCAGCTCGCTCGACCCGGCATTCGACGTGCGGCAGAGGACAAAGACGCCGCGCTCGGGGCGGCGCAGGAAGGGCTCCAGGCTGTCGCGCCCCATGTACGGGCTGACCGTCGCCGCCCCGGCTCCGTAGGTCTCGTATGCCGCCTCCGCGTATCGCTCGGCGGTGTTGCCGATGTCACCTCGTTTGACGTCGAGGATCACCGGGATCTCCTCTGGGACCGAGGCGATAACCGCCTGCAGCACCTCCATCCCGTGCGGGCCCATGATCTCGTAGAAGGCGGAGTTGGGTTTGTACGCGGCTGCAAACTCGGAGGTCGCCTCCACCACCCCGGTGACGAAGCGAAGCACCTCGTCGGGGTCGACTTCGAACTCCGCCGGGAGCGCCTCCAGGTCAGGGTCGAGCCCGACGCACACATTCGAGCCGCGATCGCGGATGGATGCGCGGAGAGATTCGTTGAAGGTCAAATCTTCAGCCGTGCACCGTCATCGCGGTGCACGCCTCAAACCTCGTGGGTCTCGAGGACTTTGTAGCCGGTCGACTCCAGCTGCGCCACCCGCTTCTCCGGATAGCCGCGCATGCCTGGAAGCGGGAATGCGCCGGATTCGTCCAGCGGCGCCTCGAAGAGGATCTTCACCTCCTCGAGGAAATCGACGTCGGGGCCGCTGATCCAGCCGGTATCGGTGACCTCCACCGTGGGCCCGCCCTTGGTCAGTGTCCAGACTTTCATCCCGGCGCAAGTTTACCGGGGCGTCGTATCTCCTGTCTGGCGCAGCATCCGGCTGCTGGCTCGATCGGCGGCGTCGAGCTCCAACTCGACCCTCGCCCGGAGCCGCTCGATGATCGTCAGCTCCACCAACTCGCCATCTCGTCGAACCTGGTTGGGCGCGTTCAGCCGGTCCAACAGCTGGTGGCCTTCGAGCTCTTCTTCTGGCGTCATGCTTCTGGGTGTCGCCCGCGGAGTCGAAACCGCGCCCGGAGGCGCTGTTGAAGCCTGCTCGCGGTCGCTGGCCGCGGTGGCTCGATGATCGGCGGCCAGCCTGCGAGCAGTGCTTGCCTGAGCACGGTCGTCGGCGGCGATCTCACGATTAGAGCTCGCCTCGGCGCGGTCATCCGCGGCCTGACCTCGCCCAGTGGCAGACCGCGCCAGGTCCATGGCCTCGCGACGGTCCCTGACGAGTCGACCTCGTCCGCCAGGTCGTCGTGCGCGTCAGCCTGCTTGTCGCGAATGTCCGCAGCCGTGTCGCGCGCCGCCGCCGCCCGGTCGCGCTGTTGCGCAACCAGGTTGTGTAGCCGTGTCCGCGCCTTGGGGCTGCCATTCTTGGCCCTCCCGCGCGGACTCACCACAAAAGTCTAGGTCGGACGGCGGTCCGCAACCATGACTTGAGAAGGGTTGCCCGAAACATGAGCAGAATTTGGTCGGCGAGACAGGATTTGAACCTGCGACCCCCAGTCCCCCAGACTGGTGCGCTACCGAGCTGCGCCACTCGCCGGCCGGAGGCGATTCTACCGTTCGCCGAGTTGGCTAGCTGAACCCCAGCCCCTCGCTCTCGCTGCGGCCGGTGCGCTGCATCAGGCGGATGGCAACGTGCATCGGATCGGCCGCCTGGAAGAGGATCTCCGCCACCGCTTCGGTGATCGGCAGCTCCACGTTCAGCTGTTCTCCCAGCCGCAGGGCCTCACGGGTGGTGTTGACCCCCTCGGCCACCATCGTCATGCCCGACTCGATCTCCTCGAGCGTCTTCCCGGTGCCGATGCCGATGCCCAGGGCGCGGTTGCGGCTGTGCGGCGAGGAGCAGGTAACGACCAGGTCGCCGAGGCCGGTGAGGCCGGCGAAGGTGCGTGACCGCGCGCCCATGGCACACCCCAGCCGGGTCATCTCCACCAGACCCCGGGTCATTATCGCGGCCTTGGCGTTGTCGCCGGCCTCCAGCCCGTCACAGATGCCGGTGCCGATGGCGATGACGTTTTTCATCGCTCCGCCCACCTCCACCCCGACGACGTCGTCGTTGGTGTAGGCCCGCAGCCGCGGTCCGGAGATGCGGCCCTGGGCCGCCTCGGCGCGCTGCTGGTCGGCGCAGGCGATGACGGTCGTGGCGGGCATTCCCTGGGCGATTTCGCGGGCAATGTTCGGCCCCGAGATGGCGCCGACGACTGCGCGGTCTCCCAGTGTTTCCGTCAGGACCTGGGACATCAGCCGACCACTCTCCGGGTCCAGCCCCTTGGCGGCGCTCAGCACCAGCGGCGGCTCGCCGCCTTTCTTGGTCTGCGTCCGGAGGATGCCCGACAGCGCCCTGGCGGTGGTCAGCATCGCCTTGCAGGGCACCGCCATGATCACGATCGGCACCTTGTAGACGGCGTCTGCCAGGTCGGCGGTGAAGTAGACCCCCTTGGGGATCTCGATCTCGGTGAGGTAGCGGGGGTTGTGGCGCTTCGCCTCCATGGCTGCCGCCTGGCCGCCGTCGCGGGACCAGACGTAGGTCTCGCCACCGCTGCTGAGCGCGCACGCCAGCGCCGTGCCCCAACTGCCGGCGCCGATGATGGCGACGCGATCAGCCGTCATTCGCGGTCGTCGTCGGTGCGCTTGCGCATCAGGATCCGAAGCGGCACACCCTCGAACCCAAACGCCGCCCGGACCTGGTTCTCGAGGTAGCGGCGGTATGAGAAGTGGCTCAGCTCGGGATCGTTGACGAACAGGACGATCGTGGGTGTGCGCTCCTTGCCCTGAGCCGCGTAGAGGACCTTGAACTGCTTGCCCTTGCGCACCGGCGGAGGGTTGTCCTCCACCGCGCGCCGGATCAGCTTGTTGAGGGCGGCCGTGGGGATGCGCCGGCGGCGCGCCTCGTCGACCTTTACCGCGGCCGGAAGCACGTCGGCGACTCGCCGCCCCGTCTTGGCGGAGGCGTAGACCACCGGCACGCCGGGGACGAACTGGAAATTACGGTCGACGCGGCGGCGCCACTCCTTGTCATCCCGGTCCTCGACGGCCAGCAGGTCCCATTTGTTGACCACCAGGACGACCCCCTTGCCCCCGTCGACGGCGTAGCCGGCGATGTGCTGATCCTGGGCGAGCACGCCCTCGGTGGCGTCGAGGACGACGACGGCGATGTCTGCCCGCTCCAGCGCCCGGAAGCCGCGCAGCAGGCTGTAGTGCTCCACCCCACCCTTGGTCACGCCTCGGCGCCGGATCCCGGCGGTGTCGACCAGGCGGATGACGTTGCCATCAACCCCGACCTCGGTGTCGACCGGGTCGCGGGTGGTGCCGGGGATGGACGCGACCAGGCTGCGCTCGTCCCCAAGGATGGCGTTGAGCAGTGAGGACTTGCCCACGTTGGGCCGCCCGATGATGCAGACCGAGATCGCGCTCTCGGCGCCCTCGGGGGCGTCCACCGGCGCCGGCAGGGCGGCCACCACGCGGTCGAGAAGGTCGCCCGTGCCACTGCCCTGGATCGCGGATATCGGCAGCGGCTCATCGAACCCGAGCGAGTAGAGCTCGTGGATGAAGCCGGGATCCTTGGGGCTCTCGGCCTTGTTGGCGGCGAGGACAACCGGACGGCCGCCCCGACGGAGCATCTCGGCGACCTCCTCGTCGGCAGCCGTCAGGCCGTCGCGGACGTCGACCAGGAAGATGATGGCGTCTGCCTCCTGGATCGCTGCCGCCGTGCCCCGTTGGGTGTTCTCCACCAGCTCGCCGCGCGCTTGCCGGTCGAGACCGGCGGTGTCAACCACGCTGAACTCGCGTCCACCCCAGTCGGTGGTCCCGTAGAGGCGGTCACGGGTCAGCCCCGCCTCGGCGTCTACGATGGCCTGCTTGCGGCCCACCAGCCGGTTGAACAGGGTCGACTTGCCCACGTTGGGGCGGCCGACGATGGCGACCAGCGGCAGCTGGGGGCGTTCAGGGCTCACCCTCGAAGGCTAAGGGATGATGTACCGTGACGGCGATGCAAAACGTCGGCAACAGCTTCAGCCTTCCATTTCGCAGTCCCGGCTACTTCGGAACCCTGGTGTTGATGGGGCTGATCGGCCTGATCCCCATCGTCGGCTGGATCAACTCGCTGGGATGGATGCTCTCCATCGTCGACAACTACCGCTCCGGACGTACGGACCTGCCTCCGGCTGGCTTTCAGTACATCGGCCGGGGAGCGACGCTGTTCCTGGTGGTGCTGGTCTACGGCCTCATCCTCAGCGCCATCTTCGCGGTGCCGTTCTTCCTCATTCTTGCGGGCTCGATCGCCAGCGCCAGCACCTCCAGCGCGACACCGGGCTCGACGGCCTTCTTCGGAGGCGGCTTCGCCACCTACGTCGGGCTGATCCAGCTGCTCTCGCTGGCGATCAGTCTCTTCTACCCCGCCGTCATCGTGGCCACCGAGCGCGGCGGAGCCGGTGGCGGCCTCAACCCGGTCAACGTCTTCGGCATCGCCGCCGCGAACTGGAAGAACACGTTCATCGCCGGGCTGTTGTTCTTCGCCGCCAGCTTCATCGGCGGGCTTGGCATCTACGCCTGCTGCATCGGCATCCTCTTCACGGCGCCCTACAGCACCGCCGTCATGGCTGGAGTGGTTCGGTACTACGAGGCCGAGTTCGAGATACCGCCGGTGGCGCCACCGGCGAGCGTGCCCCCGCCGCCTCCGCCGCCCGCGCCCTACCCGCCTAGCTGATCGGCTCGGGACCGAACTCGGGCGGCTCCTCCTGCCGCAGGACGAAGGCGTTGACGTCGACCTGCTTGCCGGCGTCGATCGCCATGATCAGGTAGACGTATTCCGGCCAGGCGTGCTCGGCGTCGTACTGGGAGGGCCGGGCGGGGTGGTCGGGATGGGTGTGCCAGAACCCCACCACCTCGATCCCGCGCTCGCGCGCGTCCCTCTCGGCGCGCAGGATGTCCTTCGGATCCATGATGTAGCGGTCCCGCGCGCTGTGCTCCCGATCGTCCTTCTCCGCGGGAACATTGGCGTTCTCGCCAGTCTCACGGAGGTTGGTGGCCGCTCGCACCTCGACCACCTCGACCTCATCGCCGAAGCTTCCAAGGAAGATGCCGCAGCCCTCGTAGGGATAGGCGCTCTCCCCCATCTCGGTCATCTGCCGGCGGAGCTCGACCGAGATCCTCATTGCGCGGTGGTCAAGTTCGGTTGACGTAGAGACCGCTGGACAGGTAGCGGTCGCCGCCGTCGGGGAAGATCATCACCACCACCCCACTCTCCAGGCGCGCAGCCACCTGGGCCGCGCCCCAGAGCGCGGCGCCGCAGCTGTGCCCCACCAGGATGCCCTCGCTGCGGGCCAGCCTCCGGGCCAGGTCGTAGGCGTCCTCGGTCTCGACGTCGATGAGCTGGTCGTGCACCGTCTCGTCGTAGATCCCCGGCCGGATCGCAGTGGGGATGTGCTTGAGCCCCTCCAGGCCGTGCCATCCGCTCGACGGCTGTACCGCCACCACCTGGATCTCGGGGTTGTACTCGTGCAGCCGCCGCCCGGTGCCGACCAGGGTGCCGCTGGTGCCGAGACCGGCCACGAAATGAGTGATTCTGCCGCCGGTCTGCTCGATGATCTCGGGCGCTGTGGTGTGGTAGTGGGCCAGCGGGTTGTTGGGATTGTTGTACTGGTCGGGCATGTAGTACCGCTCGGGGTCGGCGGCGAGCATCTCGTGGGCTCGAACGATGGCCCCGTCCGATCCCTCGGCGGGGTCGGAGTACACGATCTCCGCGCCGAATGCGAGAACCGTCTCGCTGCGCTCCTTGCTCACGTTCCCCGGCATCACAAGGACCAACCTGTAGCCCTTGGCGGCGGCCACCAGCGCATAGCCGATGCCTGTGTTCCCCGATGTCGAGTCCAGGATCACCTTGTCGCGGGTCAGCTCACCGCTGCGCTCCGCCTCCTCGATCATCCGCTTGGCGGGTCTGTCCTTCACCGAGCCACCGGGGTTGAACCACTCCGCCTTGGCCCAGAACTCGACTCCGGGGTGGCTCTTCTCGAACATGTGGACCTGGATCAGCGGGGTGTTGCCGACCCGGTCGAGAATCGTCCTCGCCACGCCGTCGTCGCCCGAAGGGGTGATGGGTCCGGGCGCCGGCTGACTCATTTCGAGGCCAAGTTTATCCGTGGCCCTGTCGCTCGCCCGCCGTCAGTGGACGACGTACCGAACCAGGATGATTGTCACGCCGCCGATCAGACCGAGTCCGATGCCATACCCCACAAAACTGCGAGCCAGCACGCTGTACCGCCGGGGCAGGATGTTCATGATCGCCTTGCCCGCCAGGAAGCCAATCCCCACCGCGGCTACCGAAGGGTGGTGGTTGAGCAGGCCGTAGATGGCCACCAGCGTGAATGCGGCCGTCTCGAAGAGCTGCAGCGCCGTGTACGGGCCGATCACCGCTACGGCCGCCTAGCTTTCGCGGCGGAAACCGTAATCCAGCAGGCTTGCCGCGTCGGTGAAGATCAGCGGGTCGTCCATCTCCACCGTGACCAGGGTATGGCTGCCCCGATGGGCGCCGCCGACGAAGACCTGGCCGGCCTTGTCGGTGAGCCCGGTCTTGAAGCCGATGGCGCCAGGGTAGGTCCAGAGCAGCTTGTCGAGATTGGTCGGGAAGAAGGCCTTGTGGTCGGAGCTGTAAGCGAGCGTCTCCTCCTTGGTGGTGACCACGCCGGCAAGCACCGGATAGTGCTCATAGAGGTAGGCGGCAGTCAGCGCCAGGTCGTGGGCGCTGCTGTACTGACCGGCGTCGTCCAGCCCCGAGGGATTGACGAATTGGGTGTCGGTCAGGCCCAGCGCGACGGCCTTGCTGTTCATGGCGCGGACAAAATCGGCCCGACCGTGCCCGACCGTGGTGGCAGCAAGCGTCTCGGCCGCGTCGTTGCCCGAGTCCAGTAGCAGCCCGTAGAGGAGCTCGCGCACCGTCAGTGTTTCGCCGGCGCTGAGCCCCATGACATTGGGCTCCACGTTCACCGCTGTATCGGGCACCACCAGCCGGTCATCGGGGCTGGCGTGGTCAAGGGCTACCATCGCGGTCGTCAGCTTGGTGGTGCTGGCGATCGCCATCCGCTGGTGCGGGTTGCGGCTGAAGAGGACGTGGCGATTGTCGATATCGACCAGGATGGCGGCCTTGGCGCGGACAGCCGGCGCGCCCGCCGCCGGGTTGGCCTGTGCCCAGCGGTAGTCCCAGGAGTACGGCGGCGAGAGCAGCGCCTGGGCCGCCTCGTGGCGGTCGCTGACGGCATAGACCGGGACCGCCGGCTCGACCACGTGGGCGGCGGCGACGCTGGTGGCAGCGGTGGCAGCAGCTCGTCCGCCGATCGTGACGTGAGTTGCCATCCAGATCGCGCCAGCCAGGAGCGCCAGGGAGGCGAACAGCACCAGGACGTCCCGGCGCCGAGCGCCTTTCCGGCGCCGGGGACCGTAGGAGCGACTTGCTGGCGTGAATGTGACGCGTGCCGCGGATCTGCGCTGGTACAAGTCGGCCCCCATGAAACCAGAGCCCCGTCGGGCTGTCAATCGCGCCCTCGGGCGCGCCGACATTAGAGTAGCGGATGGGGTTTACTATGCTTCGACCATCGCTAGGAGGGAATCATGGCTCAAGGAGATCTGATCGCCAAGCTTGGCGCCTGCAAGCTGTTTGAGGACCTCTCCAAATCGGACCTCAAGAAGGTCGCGGAGCGCATGGCCGAAGATCATTTCCCCGCCAAGACGACGATCCTCAAGGAAGGCGAGGAGGGCATGGGATTCTTCTTTGTCGTCCTCGATGGCAGCGCCACGGTGGTCCAGCACGGCAAAGAGGTGGCGGTGCTCAAGCAGGGCGACTTCTTCGGCGAAGTCACCTCCCTCAACGGCGGGCCGCGCACGGCCTCGGTCAGGACCAACAGCGCGCTCTGGGTGATGCGACTGACCGACAGCAACTTCCGCCCCTTCCTCGAGGAGTTCCCCAAGGTAACCTTCCGCATCCTCGAGCGCGTCCTGATGCGTTTCCAGGCGCTGGCTACAAACGCGGGATCGTAAGCCCGATCGACCGGACCCGCCGCGGTTGGCGATGAACGAGCAGGACGAAATCGAGCTGGAGGCGTTGATGCGGCAGCGCCGCACCAGCGATTCGCGGCTCAACCGGGCACTGGGTGAGCTGCTGGGTAGCCACCACGGCGCCGACGAGACGCTGGCGGCGATCGACGAGGTGGAGGGCATTCTGCGCCAGCTCGCGTCCCTGGTCGGAAGGCTTTCCTGAGCCAGCTCACGCGGCTCGCTGTCGGGCTCGCCTCCTAGAGGACGCCCATCTTCACAAAGGCGATCGTGGTGATGATCCCCGCCACCAGCAGCACCGCCCCGACCAGCCTGTGGGAGGCCGGCTCGTCGCCATTGAGGATCGGGAACCAGTCTCCCCTCCCCTCGTAGAAGTCGGTCATGTCATTGGTGGCGCCGAAGATGTTGAACAGCAGCATCGCGCCGACCAGGCCGAGGAGCAAGGGCCCCAGCAGGAAGAACCACGCTTGCATGCTCTCAGCCTAGGCCGGATGGGCGGCTATGGCCAGCAGGCCACCGGATATCCTCGGACAGATGGCCCAGATTCTCGATCCCAGCCTGCTCGCCTTCGCCGGCCTGGCCCTGTTGCTGGCGGTCACGCCCGGTCCCGACATGGCGACGGTGACGCGCAACGGCCTCGCCTACGGCCGTCGCGGCGTGGTCCTGACCGCGCTTGGCATCGGCACCGCGCTGCTGGGTTGGACCGCCGCCGGCGCCGTCGGCGTGGCGGCCGTCCTGGAGGCGTCCGCGGTGGCGTTCACCGCCGTCAAGCTGGCGGGGGCCTGCTACCTCGCCTACCTTGGCGCCAGAAGCCTGCTCGACAGCCGGCACGCTCGAAGGCCTGATCTCAGAAGCGCCCCGCTGGCGCCCGCCGGCCGGATCTACCGGACCGGTTTTCTCAGCGCCGCGCTCAACCCCAAGCTGGGCGTCTTCTTCGTGACCCTGCTGCCCCAGTTCGTCCGCCCAGGTCAGCCGGCGCTGGCCCGGCTGCTCCTGCTGGGGGCGATCTTCAGCGTCATCGGCATCTTATGGCTGGCGATCTATGGGGTCGCGGTCACCAAGGCGCGAGACGCCATCGACACACCCCGGGTCCGTGCCTGGATGGAGCGCGTCAGTGGCGTCGTCCTGGTCGGGTTCGCCGCCCGCCTGGCGCTGGAGCGGGCGCGGTAGAACGTTCCGGGTAGAGCCCCTAGGCCGGGGCGCCCGAGGCCGCGCGAGACCGCCGACGAGCCCGCTCTCCCGCGCTCAGCCACCGCTTGCGGAGCCTGATCGCCTTCGGAGTCACCTCCAGGAGCTCGTCGTCACCGAGGAAGTCGAGGCACTGCTCCAGCGACATCTTCAGGGCCGGGGTCAGGCGCACGGCGATATCCGACGTCGAGGAGCGCACGTTGGTCTTCTGCTTCTCCTTGCAGACGTTGACTGCGATGTCCTCGCCGCGCTTGTTGAGCCCGACGATCATGCCCTCGTAGACCGGCTCGCCGGCCTCGATGAAGGTGATCCCCCGCTCTTGGGCGTTGGCCAGGCCGTAGGCCACCGCGATCCCCGGCTGCGACGCCGTGAGCACGCCGTTGCGCTGGGCGTTGAGGTCGCCCGCCCAGGGCCGGTAGCCCAGCAGCAGCGATCCCATCATCCCGTTGCCGGCGGTCAAGGTCAGGAAAACGTTGCGGAAGCCGATCAGGCCGCGGGTCGGAATGGCGTATTCCAGCCGCACCCGCGAATTCGGCTCGTACGAGATCTCGATGTTCTCGCCGCGCCTTCGCCCCAGCGCCTCGCTGATGGCTCCCACGTACTCCTCAGGGACGTCGACCGTCAGGTGCTCCACCGGCTCCATGCGCTTGCCGTTGACCTCCTTGACGATCACCTCGGGTCGCGAGACCGCGAACTCGTAGCCCTCGCGGCGCATCGTCTCGATCAGCACGGCAAGGTGCAGCTCGCCACGGCCGCTGACAACGAATTCGTCGGCCGAGTCGGTCTCCTCGAATCGGAGCCCCAGATTCAGGTCGAGCTCCCGGAGCAGCCGGGCGCGCAGCTGGCGCGAGGTGCTGTACTGGCTCTCGCGGCCGGCGAACGGTGAGTTGTTGACACTGAAGGTCATCCGCACCGTTGGCTCCTCGATGTTGATCCGCGGTAGCGGGTCGGGATACTCCGGGTCGGCCAGGGTATCGCCGATGGCCACCTCGTCAATCCCGGTCAGGACCACGATATCGCCGGCACGAGCCAGCTCTACAGGCTCCGTCCCCAGCCCTCGATGCAGCATCACCTTGGCGACCTTGCCCCTCACCGTGTCCTTCTCGCGGAGCACCGCCACGGTGTCGCCGGGCCGGATCTGACCGCGCGTTATGCGCCCGACCGCCAACCTCCCGGTGTAGTCGTCCCAGCCCAGGTTTGCGACCAACGCCTGGAAGCCGCCCTCCTCCTCGATGGGCGCGGGAACGTGGTGGATGATGGCCTCGAGCAGCGGCTCCAGGCTGCCGGTCATCGTCCCCGGCTCGAGGCCGGCGCGCCCCTCGCTGGCGATCGCGTAGATCACCGGGATGTCGAGCTGGTCGGCGTTCTCGGCCAGCTCCAGGAACAGGTCGTGGGCCGCCTCCAGGGCCTTGGCCGGGTCGGCGAGGGGGCGGTCGAGCTTGTTGATCACCAGGATCGGCCGGAGCCCGACCTCAAACGCCTTGCGGAGCACGAAGCGGGTCTGCGGCATCGGGCCTTCGGCGGCGTCGATCAGCAGCAGGCAGCCGTCGGCCATGTTGAGCACCCGCTCCACCTCGCCGCCGAAGTCGGCGTGGCCGGGGGTGTCGATGATGTTGATCCAGACGTCGCCGTAGCGGATGGCGGTGTTTTTGGCCAGGATGGTGATGCCCTTTTCACGCTCGAGATCGCCTCGATCCATGATCAGCCGTCCCACCTCCTGGTTGTCCCTGAAGGTGTGGCTCTGCTTGAGGAGGGCGTCGACCAGGGTCGTCTTGCCATGGTCGACGTGGGCGATGATGGCCACGTTCCGGAGATCGTGGCGGATGCGTGAAGTCACCCCCAAGCATATGGCCTCGCGTAACGCCGGCCGGTATCTCCCGTCGTGGTCCAATTCCTGCTGCGAACAAGATGGGCCAGCCGGCTGGTCACCGCCGGGCTGATTGTCGGCGCCGTGGCCGGCTGCGGCCAGGTGTCGACTGCGGCCCGCCTCACCGCCGGAGTGCTGTCGAGCTCGCTGTCCCCGTCGCCGACCGGAGATCTGTCGCCATCCCCTTCGCCGGTCCCCTCGCCGTCTGTCACCGCTGTACCGTCTCCCCCCGCGCCGCCTCCACCTCCGCCCGCACCCACCCCGGCCACGCTCCGCTTCCCCCTGGTGGCGGTGGCGGAGCCGGTCATGGGGCAAGTCGTCATCATTCCTGGCGCCGGCTCGTACCAGCTCACCATCAGCGCCCGTGGCCTGCCGCCTGGATCAGCCCACTCGGTTCATCTTCACTTTGGCTCCTGTCCCAGCACCGGCGTGCACCTGGCGGTGCTGGGCACCTTGGTCGCGGACAGCGGGGGCTCGGGCAGCATGACCGTGACGATATCCAGGCCGTACAGCGGCAGCGGCCGCTTTGTCATCGTGTACGTTGGCCCCTCGGCGGGGGCCCTAGCGGCCTGCGCTCAGCTCGGCTGACCGGGCGGTTGATCAGGTGAGCTTGGGTGCCTCCACCGGCGCCCGGGCGATGACGCCCACCGCGAGCAGCACCAGGACGCCGCCGAGGAGCTGGGTCGGTCCCAACAGCTCGGCGAAAAAGACTGCCGCCAGCGCCGCGGTTGAGACCGGCTCGAGAGTGCTGATCAAGGAGGCTCGGCCAGGATCGGTGAGGCGCAGGCCGGCGAGGAAGGCACCAGCGCCTACCACCGTCGAAATCAGCGCCAGCCCCAGCACCGCAAGCCAGGCCGCCGGGTCGCCCGGCGCCGCGTAGCTGCCACTCCCCAGGCCGAATCCCAGGAAGGCCAGCCCCGCCGAGATCGAGATCACCGCCGTCGCCAGCCATGGGTCCACGCTCTCGAGCACGCGCTTGCCAGTAAGGATGTAGGCGCTGTAGAAGACCGCCGAGAGCAGTCCCAGCGCCACACCCTCGACACGCAGCCCGCCGTGCGGGCTGGCGACCAGGACGGTCCCGCCGATGGCGGCCGCCAGCGCGATCAGGCGCGACCGCGTCAGCGGGATGCCATAGATCGGGCGGCTGAGGACGGTGACGATCACCGGGTAGGTGTAAAGCAGGATGCTGGTGACCGCTGCCGGAACGAACCTGATGCTGTTGAAGTAGGCGGTCGACTGGGCCGCGTACCCCACAGCCCCCAGCAGCACCAGCATCCCCAGCGTCGACCGGCCGGGCATTGAAACACCGCGCAACAGAGAGATCGAGGCCAGGATCAGGCCGGCTACCAGGAACCGGGTCGCCAGCAGGCTCTGCACGTTCATCCCGTGGGCGTAGGCAAACCGCCCGAAGATGGGCAGCGCGCCAAACGACACCGCTGACGTGACCAGCAGCAGGTCGGCGCGGGCGTCGCGGCGACGAGGTGTGGTGGCGATCGCCGGGTTGCCCATACTTCTCTGGAGCATATGAGTCGAGGGATTGTCGAGATCGAAAGGGCGGCTGTCGACGCCGTCAGCGGCAGGCCGCCGTCGCCTGCCGCCATGATCCGCTCCCGGGTGTCCGGCGTAAGCGCGTATCAGCGTGGCCTGGTCGCGATAACCGCGCTGGCCCTGCTCGCGAGGACGGTGCTACTGGGGACGGTCCCTCGGTTCTGGGGCGACGAGGCCTTCAACGCTGTCCAGGTCCGCAAGCCGCTGCTGTCGATGCTCGACGTTGTCCGCCACGACAGCCACCCGCCGTTGATCTACCTCCTGCAAGCGCTTATCGCCACGGTTTCCACTTCGCCCGCCGCGCTGCGCCTGGTCTCCGCGCTGGCGGGCACCGCCGCGGTCCTGCTGTCGGCGGCCGTCGGCCGGCGCCTTGCCGGCGACCGCGCCGGCCTACTGGCCGCCGCGGTCCTGGCGGCCTTCCCCGGCTACCTGCTGTCTTCGCGTGACGCGCGCGGCTACGCGCTGGCGATGGCGCTGGTGCTGGCGGCGTCGCTGACCCTGTGGCGGGCGATCGAGCGTCCCACCCGAGGCCGGCTGGCGGTGTACGGCGTTTGCGTCGCGGGCGCCGTGTACACCCACTACTTCGCGGTCCCGGCGGTGGGTGTCCAGCTGGTGGTGGCGCTGTGGGCGTTTCGGCCTGGAAAGCGGGTCGCCGCCAGGCTGGTGATCGCGGCCGGACTGGGCGGCCTGACCCTGGTGCCCTGGCTGGCGGTGGCGACGGCCCAGTTCCAGCACGCCGGCTCCTCCTTCTGGGTCGCGCCGATACACTTCGGCTCGCTACTCGCCGACCTGTGGACCCGGGTCGGGCAGACCCCCGGCGAGGAGCTGACGACGCTGGGGACCTTGCTTGGCGAGGCCGCCCTGGTCCCGTTGGTGGTGGTGCTCTATCGCCGCGCCGATCCTGCCCGCCGCCCAGCCGTCCTCTATCTGTTGGGGTGCGCCCTGGTGCCGACGGCGGCGCTGCTGGCGGCCAGCCTGGTAAAGCCGGTATACGACACCCGGTTTGTGCTCATCTTCTGGGGACCCGGAGAAGCCGTCGTCGGCGCCAGCCTGGCCGTGATCCCCTGGCGCTGGGTGGCGCCCGCCGTGTGCATCGGGTTGGTGATGGCGTCGGTCCTGAGCCTGTCCCAGATCCAGCGACCCGACTTTGAGGCGGTGGCGGCTCCGCTGAAGGGGCATGTACAGCCCGGCGACGTGGTCGCGCTGAACGGCGCAGACCACTACTTCTCGATCGCATATGCGGTCGATGACGCCACGGCCCGCCGGATGGTGGTCGTCGCCGATGACATCCCGTGGTATTTCGGCACCGCCGGCTATCCGCCCGGCACCCAGGTGCACGCAATCCCCAACGTGCCCGGAAGGATCTACCTGGTGACCGACGAGGGACGCCGGCTGCCACGGATCCCTTCCGGCTTCAAACTGGCCAGCAGCTCCTGCCATGGGGGAGTCTGCGTGGACGCGTACGCCCGCTGACCGTCGCCGGTAGAGCCCTGCCCCGCTGGGTCGTGCCCGCCATCGCGGTGGCCTTGGTGGCGGCGGCGCTGGCGGTGCGGCTCGTCGATCTGCAGTCCCAGCCCGGAGGGCTGTACCCAGACGAAGGCGCCGAGGCCCTGGACGCCTACCGGCTGCTCCACGTGCCTGGATTCCACCCCGTTTTCTTCCACGACGACGGCGGCCGCGAGGCCCTCTACGCGTACGTGGTCGCGGTTGCTTTCAGGATCGCCGGCGCCTCTGTCCTGGTGCTGAGAAGCGTCTCCGTGGCGATCGGTGTGCTCGCGGTGGCGGCCCTATACCCGGCGCTGCGGCGGTTCGGGCCGGCTGTGACCCTCGCCGGCATGGCCTGGGCGGCAGGAGCCCTGTGGTTGATCTGTATCTCACGCGACGGCATGCGCAACGTCCTGGTACCGCTGTTTGGCGCCTTGCTGCTGTGGGCCCTGGTGCGCTGGGCCGACCGGCCGGCGCGGGGCGCCGCGCTGCTCGCGGGCGCGATAGCCGGCGCCGGGTTGTGGACCTACCAACCCCTCAAGCTGGCCCCCATCCTGGTCGTGCTCTGGCTGCTCTGGCTTCGACACGCCAACCACGAGCGCTACCTGCGGATGCGGTCAGGCCTCGGATGGTTCGCGCTCGCCTACGCCATCGCCGGCGCGCCGATGCTGCTGACCGCGGTAATGGACCCCGTCAACTACTTCGGTCGCGCCGCTGGGGTCTCGCCGCTCAACCCGGCCAACTCCGGGATCGGATTCGTCGACCACACCCTCCGGACGCTGGGGATGTTTGTGTTCGCCGGTGACCCCAACCCACGACACGACGTCGGGTCCCTTCCCCTGTTGGGGTGGCCATTGTTCGGGCTGGCATGCCTGGGCGCCTGGAGCGCCTGGACGCGGCGGCACGACCCCGGTTACGCGCTGGTCCTGTTGGGAGTGCCGGTCTTCCTGCTGCCCCCCCTACTGGGCATCGACGGCGGGGTGCCCCACTTCCTTCGCAGCCTGGGGCTGGCGCCGTTCCTCGCCGCCCTGGTCGGCATGGGAGCTGCTCTCCTGATCGACTTGTCCCGGCGGCGACCCGGACCCTGGCCCCGGGTCCTTGCCGTCGCCTCCCTGGCGGTACTCCTTGCCGTCGTTGGCGCAGGTAGCTGGATCGCCTACTTCTCCCGCCCCCAGAGCGCCCGGTACCAGGCTTTTGCATACGACGTGGTTGCCCTGGCGAACGCCGCCGGTCCCCGGGACGCCGTGGTCGTCGACGACTACAACCGGATCGATGTCGAGTTCCTCGACGCAGGCCGGCCGACCCGGATTTTCCAGCACGGCGTCCCTCTGACCGACCCCGGCCGGTACGCCCAGGTCCTTGCTCTCAGCAGGCAGGACTTGGAGGTGGCGCTGGGTCCGGCGGTGGCGGCCAGAGCCCGAGTTGTCTCGACGACCCCGGCCGGCAGACCGGCGGTTTGGTCGGTGGCCCCGTAGATTCCACCGACGGCACCCGGTCCGACGTTAAGGGGAGGTTAACTCGTAAAGGAGGCCATTAATTAGGGGTCTCCCCAGGCGCCGGGATGATGGCAGAATGGGGCGCGAGGGGACAGGAAACACCAATGCATACAGCCTCAAGCCCCCCACACCGGCGGGCCAACAGCAAGGTAGCCCGTGCCTGACGGCGTCGACCGCGTCGCTGGGGCTGACCACACGAACGCGGAATCGACCGACGAGGATGAATTCTCTGTCCCGACGGGCGATCCCGAGCAACTGCTGAGCGTCCTCTTCACCGACCTCGTCGGCTCGACCGAGCTGTCGGGCCGGATTGGCGATGCCGAGTCGGCGGAGTTGATGGAGGAACTCAACGGGCTGCTGGCGCGTCAGTTCGAGCGATTTGCTGGTCGTGTCGTGAAGAGCACCGGCGATGGTTTCCTGGTGACGTTCACCTCGGTTCGGAAGTCGATCGCCTGCGCGCTGGCGATCCAGCAGGCGATGGCGGAGCGGAACCGCCGCCGGGCAGGCCAGCCACTCACGATCCGCATCGGCATCAACGCCGGTGAGGTGTCGATCGGACGCCACGACGTGCACGGATCAGCCGTCAACGCCGCCGCCCGGATCGTGGACAAAGCCGAGCCGGGAGAGGTGCTGGTATCGGAGACGGTCAAGCAGCTTGGCGGCAGTACATCGGGAATCGAGTTTTCCGACCGCGGCCGGGTGCGACTCAAGGGCTTCGAAGACCGCTGGCGCGTTTACCGCGTCTGCCTCACAGAGGACGCCGCATCCACGGCGCCCGTGGTGCCGGCGCGAACAGCGTTCGTGGGCCGTGAGCAGGAGACGGCGGCTCTTACGCGCAGGCTCGAGCTGGCGCTGGGCGGCCAGGGCGGGCTGGTGATGATCGGCGGCGAGCCCGGTGTGGGCAAGACCCGGCTCAGCAAGGAGCTCGCGGCGATCGCCGCCAAGCGGGGCATGCGCGTCCTCACCGGCCACTGCTACGAGACCGCAGGCACCCCTCCATACGTTCCCTTTGTCGAAATCCTGGAGACCAGCCTGGTCGAAGCCGGCGCCCAGGGGTTCCGAGTGGCACTCGGTGAGGGCGCGGCCGAGGTGGCCCGCATCATGCCCGAGCTGCGACGAGTCTTCCCGGATCTTCCCCCACCGCTGCAACTCCCTCCCGAGCACGAGCGTCACTACCTGCTCAACAGCCTCACCGGCATCGTCACCCGTGCGGCTTCGCGCGGTCCGCTGCTGATGATCGTCGAGGATCTACATTGGGCCGACGAGCCCACCCTGCTGCTGGTGCAGAACCTCGCCGAACGGCTGGTCGACGCCCCCGTCCTGATCGTGGGCACTCATCGGGACAGCCACGTCGACATCGGCGAGCCGCTGACCCGAACCCTGGAAGCACTCCACCGGCGGCGGCTGGTCCACAGGATGGCTCTCAAGGGACTCGACCGTGAGGGCGTCCGGGCCATGCTTGTGGCCCTCGCCGGGCAGCAGTTTCCCGAAGGCCTGGTGGAGTCGATATTCGACGAGACGGAGGGCAACGCCTTCTTCGTCGAGGAGGTGTTTCGGTTCCTGGTCGAAAACGACCGGCTGTACGACCAGTCGGGCCGGTTCTTCGACGCAATCGCGCTGGGCGAGCTGGACGTGCCCGAAGGCGTGCGGCTGGTGATCGGCCGCCGCCTGGAGAACCTGAACGCCGAGGATCGTGAATCCCTGGCCGCGGCTGCGCTGATTGGCCGGTGGTTCAGTTTCAAGCTGCTCCAGGAAGTGGCCGACAGTGACGCCGACACGCTCCTTGACGGGATCGACAAAGCCGAGGCGGCCGGACTGTTGGTGCCGTCGACCGAGGCCGGCCAGGCGCGTTTCAGCTTCGCCCACGAGCTGATAAGGCAGACATTGGTGACGGGGCTGTCGCCGGCTCGACGGCAGCGAATCCATCTCCGCATCGCTGACGCGCTGGAGCGTATGCATTCGGACAACATCGACAACCGGGTCGCTGAGATCGCCCACCACCTCGCCAGCGCGGGCGAAGCCGCCGAGGCCGAGCGGACCGCGGGGTACCTGGTGCGCGCCGGCGATCGGGCGCTCGGCGCGGCAGCCTTCGAGGACGCCCTGCGGCTGTACGAGCAGGCAGTCGCGATTCTGCCCCCAGACAGTCCCGCGGGGGCCGACGCGCGGAGGCAGCTGGGTATGGCCCAGCGCTGCCTCGGGCGATGGGACGAGGCGATGGCGTCCTGGGAGCTGTGCCTGGCGACCTATGAGCGTCTCGGCGACGCCGACGCCATCGGGCTGCTCTGCCGGATCGCCGCCATTCAGCTGTCCTGGCAGGCCCGATTCCGAGACGCCCTCCACCTGGCTGCCAAGGGACTGGCGGCGCTGGGCGAGCGGTCGACTCCCGACCGTGCCCGCTTGATGTGCTTCACCGGTGGCACCATGTCGCTTGCCGGCGACGCCGCCCAGGGCGAGATGATGACCACCGAGGGAACCCGGATCGCGACCGAGCTGAACGAGCCCGGAGCGATCGCGTACGCGATGTACATCCGCACCGTGCATCTCTTCGCATCGATGCGCTACCCCGAGGCGGTCGCGGTCGGCACCGCCGCCGAGCCGCTTCAACTGGCGATCGGCAACGCCTGGGACCTGGCCAGCCTCAAGGCGCACATCGCCCAGTCGCAGCTGGGCATGGCGGCCTTCGAGGACTGCGAAGCAACCGCTGACGCACTGGCCGAGCTGGCGGGGCGGATCAGCCACCTGGGGGCTTCGATGTACGCGCCGCGCCTGCGCGCTTCGATCGCCTTCATGCGCAGCGGCGACATATCGGCCTGGCGCCGGTTCGCCGAGGCGGACCTCGACTTCATGGACAGGCACGACCTTCCCCTGATCGCGGACTGCAGCACCTATCTCGGCCTCGCCGATTTCTGGGCCGGCAGCTGGGACAGCGCCCTGGAGCTGATGAGCACCGGCGTGGCCGGCGAACGGCCGGGGGCGATCGGGGGCAACGGGGCGATCCTGGCCGTCTATCAGGCCTACGCGGGCGACCTCCACGAGGCGCTGGCCCTGGTGGACACCCACGCCGGCCGGCGGCCGGTTCATGGGGCGCTCAGCGGACGCGGCGCCTGGACCGAGCTGTTCTGCGACGTGGAGACGCTGGCCGTCGCCGGTGAGCACGCCAGGGCAGCCGAGCTCTACCCGTTATTGGCCGAGGCCCTCGCGTCCAGGGTCGTGATCAGGCCTCTTGACTCGCGCCTGATCGAAACCCTGGCCGGCATAGCCGCGGCCTCGGGCGAGGACTGGCCGGCGGCAGCTACCCATTTTGAGACGGCCATCAGGCTGGCAGCCGAACTTCCGGCAAGACTGGAGGCCGCCGACGCCCGCCGCTTCTACGCCTTGATGCTCGAGACCCAGGGAGCGCAGAGCTCACTGGAGAAGGCGCGGCAGCTCCGGGCTGAGGCGCGCGACATCTACCTGTCGATGGAGATGCCCCGCCACGCTGAGATGGTGGCGGGGCCCTAGGATCCGGCTTTAGCCTTCTCTTGAGAGCCGCGCGGCGACCAGCGCCCGCAGCGTCTCGATTTCGCGTCCGACGGTGTCCAGCTCACCCTTCAGGCGGTTGGCCTGGCGCGCCGCCTTCTCGGCGGCGACCTTGGCCTCCTCCCCGGCCGAAGCCAGGGGCGCCTCTTTGATGGTTCGCTTCAGCTGCTGAGCCAAGCGGTCGTAGGTCGGGGTGAGAAGCTCGATTCGCCTGCGCAATGCCGACACCTGTCCCGGCATCAGGACCTCATCCACTCCCCGGCTATTCACTGAACGTCGCTGTGCTCGGCTTCTGCCTCTTCGGCGGCGGGCTCCTCTTGGGAGGCCTCTGCCTCGGCTGCGGGGGCTGCATCGGCGGCGGTGGTCTCGGCAGCAGGAGCTTCGGCCACGGGAGCCGGGGCCGGCGCGGCGGCGGGAGCACCCTGGCTGACTCGAACCTGGGCGGCCCGGGGTCCCTTGGGGCTGTCCTCGACATCGAACTCGACGCGCTCGTTGCCTCGTAGTGAGTCGAAGTTTTCGATGGCGCTGCGGTGGAAGAAGTACTCCTTCCCGTCTTCAGCCGTGATGAATCCGAATCCGCGGTCGGACACGAGTTTCTTGATGGTTCCGGTGGTCATTTCTTGCTCCTCTTTCTCGAACTGGTCTGCGGGCCGGCGACGAAATGTCCGAGAAAGGCGATGAGCACCGCAGGAGTCGCCACGACGGCGACACATCTAACCATATACCCTCGGTATCGCGGTTGCCGGTCCCAGCAGGGAACCGTTCGCTTGGGGTAGGATCGCGTTGGCGCCTGTGAGTCGCCTTTGGCGGCCGGGCTGCGGGATCGCCCTGGGCGCCGCTCCTTCCACTTCAGGAGGACAAATTCTGCGCTTTCGCATAGGGCTACTGGCTGTCGTGGCTGCGTTCTCCGTGCTGTCCACTACGACCGGCCTGGGAGCCACGGCTGACTCCCTCGCCGCCCTGGCGGCGCAGCGGCAGGCCCTGCAGGCCCAGGCGAACAGCGTCCTGGGGCAGCGTCAGACCACTTTGTCGCGGCTGCTGCAGACCAAGGACCTGCTGGCCACGCTTCGAGGGCAGCTCGATCAGAACGCCTCGAAACTGGCCGAGCTGCAGTCTCAGCAGGAGGACTTGAGAGCGGGAATCGAGGCCACCAGCGCCCACATGCAGACCGACCGCGACCTGCTCGCCGGAATCGTCCGCCAGCAGTACAAGACCCGAGGCGACAGCAAGCTGTCCCAGATCCTTTTCGATTCCTCGAACCTGAGCCAGATTGTCGATCGCATCGTCGCCACAGAGGCCATCAGCAGCCGTGCCCACGACCTGATTGTCGAGCTCCGGGTGGAGCAGTCGACCCTCAACAGCCAGTCCGCCGCGCTGGCCGCAAAGCAGGCCGAGGCCAACCGGCTCAGGGATCGCCTGACGGCGCAGAAAAAGCAGGTCCAGGCGGTCGCCGCCGACTACCAAACGCAGGTCGATTCGATGGACGCCAACGCCCAGGCGCTACTGGCGCGAATCAAGGCAATCGACGCGGCAATCGCGGCCCTGACCTCGCCCCCTTCGGGGGGCCGCCAGTACACCCAGCAGCAGATCATCGCCATCATCAGGGGAGCGGCGGCCCAGTACGGCGCCAACGGCGACCAGATGGTGCGGGTCGCCCGCTGCGAGTCGAGCCTGAACCCGTACGCCTACAACCGGAGCTCTGGCGCTTCGGGTCTGTTCCAGTTCATGCCCGGCACCTTCTACGGCAACGGCGGGCACAACATCTGGGACCCCACCGACCAGTCGGATGTCGCCGCCAAGATGTTCGCGCGGGGCGACTCCGGGGCCTGGAGCTGCAAGTAGGTCGCCGCCTGAGCGCATCATTGGGGAATGCGCCTGAGGGAGGACTGACCACATGACAGAAGTCACCACCAAACCCGCCGCGATCGCCAGCCCGCAGTGGCGGCAGCAGGTCGACCAGGACATCGCCAAACTGGGGGCGCACGCCACCGAGTGGGCGCGGCTTGGCATTCGCCGCAAGATCGAGCTTCTCCATGGTCTGCGCGACCGGACAGCCGCCCAGGCGGACCGTTGGGTGGAGCTGGCGACCGAGGCCAAGGGGATCCCGGCTGGTTCGCCGCTCGCCGGCGAAGAGTGGACATCCGGTCCATGGGCTCTGCTCTACGGCGTCAACAGGCTGGCTGAGACGCTGTCGGGGATCGAGAAGACGGGCATGGTTCCGCTTTCTCAGAGCGCCGTGCGAACCCGGCCCGACGGCCAGGTGGTGGTAGATGTCTTTCCCCAGAGTGCCTACGACTCCCTTCTCCTGAGCGGCATTCGCGCCGAAGTCTGGATGCAGCCGGGGGTGACCGCGGGAAACCTGCGGGAGACGATGGGCGCTTTCTACCGCCAGAAGGAGCCGGCGGGCGCGGTATCCCTTGTCCTGGGGGCCGGCAACATCGCCTCCATTGCGCCCCTGGACGTGGTCTACAAGCTCTACGCCGAGGGCAGCGTCTGCCTGCTCAAGATGAACCCCGTCAACGACTACCTGGGGCCGGTCCTGGAGGCCGCTTTCGCGGAATTCATCGAAGCGGGCTACCTGGCCACGGTCTACGGCGGCGCTGACGTGGGGGCATACGTGGCCGACCACCCCGGCGTCGACGAGATCCACATCACCGGGAGCGCGCGCACGCACGACGCGATCTACTTCGGCGGCGGGCCTGAGGGAGAACGGCGCAAGCGCGAAAACCAGCCTCTCACCACCAAGCGGATGACCAGCGAGCTCGGCAACGTCAGCCCGACCATCGTCGTGCCCGGCCCGTGGAGCGAGGCCGACATCCGTTTCCAGGCGGCGCACATCGCGACCCAGAAGATGCACAACGGCGGCTTCAACTGCATCGCCGCCCAGGTGCTGATCCTGCCTTCAAGCTGGGACCGCGGGGCAGCGCTGGTGCATGCGGTCGAGGACATCCTCAAGGCCACTCCGGCGCGCCTCCCCTACTACCCGGGAGCCGGGGATCGTGAGCGGACGCTGCTCGCCGCCCACCCCGACGCCGACCTCATCGACGCCGGCGGTCCAGACGCCATCCCGCGTGCCGTGATCACGGGCATCGACAGCTCAGCCGGCGACGAGGTCTGCTTCCGGACCGAGGCCTTCTCGGCGGTGCTGGCGGTGACATCGCTGCCAGGCGACGACCCCGGCGACTACCTGGAGAGCGCCGTGGAGTTCGCCAACACGCGGCTTTGGGGAACGCTGGGCGCCAACATCCTGATCCACCCGGCCACCATCAAGGCGCTGGGCGATAGATTCGAAGACGCCCTCGCCGCCCTCCACTACGGATGCATCGCTGTCAACTCGTGGACCGGCGTCGGCTTCCTGCTGGCACAGGCCACCTGGGGCGCCTTCCCGGGACACACCCCGGACGACATTCAGAGCGGGATCGGCGTGGTGCACAACTCCCTGCTCTTCGACAAGGCTCAGAAGAGCGTCGTCTACCAGCCGTTCTATCCATTCCCGCGCGGCCTGCGCCACGGCCAGACGGCGATGCTGCCGAATCCGCCGTGGTTCATCACCAACAAGCGCGCGGACAAGATAGCCAAGAACCTGGTCGCTTTCGAGGCGCAGCCAAGTCCCCTGCGCCTGGCGCCAATTTTTTCGGAGGCGCTGAGGGGCTAGCCCGCGGCCTCGCCTAAGTGGAGGTGGCGGCGCTGACCGTGAAGCCGTAGACGCCGAGGTAGCGAATCGGATCTGCCTGCGCCGCCGGGACCCTCACCGCGATCTCGTACAGCGTCCGGTAGGTGACCGAACGGTAGGAGCCGGGAGGGACCAGGGTGCCGAGGTTGGCGCGGTCTCCGTCCTGCTGGTAGATCTTCCCGCCCGCTGCCGTCTCCTTGAGCGTCTCTGAGACCACACAGAACTGCACCCCGCCCCCACCGGCGACGGCGTAGGCGGCCCTGATCGAGTCGTCGACGCTGAACTGATCGCTGCTCGCGGACCCGCCGGAAGCGATGCTGGCAGTGTGGGCTTTGAGCTGGCTCAGCCACGACGCCATGTTGGTCCCCGGCTCGAAAGGCTTCAGGTTGGGGTCGTTGAGGTAGTCTCCCCCGGAGCTCGCCAGCGTCATCAGGCCCGCGGTCCGGGTGCAGATCTCCGATGGTCGAACACGGAGCTTGGTGGAGTCGGTGAGCACCGCCGCCTGCTGCCGGGCGTCGGTGCCGATGGTCGGCAGGGCGACCCCCGCGTCGATGGGAAAGAGCGCATGCAGCTTCCAGCCGTCACCAGGCCCGCGCTGAACGAAGAGGGCGACCTCGAGGCCGTTTGTCAGCTTCAGCGTCACCGACGAGAGCCCGAAAGTCGCGACGAACTTGGCCGGGTAGGTCAGCTGCGGCGCGACGAACACGTTGACGTCGCTGACCTTCAGGTCGGCCACGTCAGGGACCTGCAGAACCGAATTTGTCAGGATCTGCGCCTTCTGGAAGGTTGCGTCGGGATCCTCGGCGAGCTGGTCGATAGTCGCGTTGTCGCCCACGTTGAGGATCTTGGGCAGCTGGACCTGGGCGATCTTCAGGGCCACCGCGGGAGTCACCAGAGAGGTGGTGCGGATGGCCTGCGTGGTGGACGACCCGCAGCCCGCGATCACCAACGCGCAGGTGATGAGAAGCGCTTTCCTCAAAGCGGAGAGCTGCGCGCGACGTGGTCCCTCATTGCGCCTTAAATGATGGACGGTTTTTAGTGAGCTCTCAGCCGACCGATCGGCCCACCGCGGTAGCACCCAACGACGTACGATCGTGTGGCGATGGCTGTGTCGCTTCCGTTGCTGGAGTATGTCGGCCGTCCGTTCCTGCAGAGGTTGTCCGAAGCCAGCCGCCACAGGCTCCTCCGCAAGAGTGTCGTTGTCCGCTATCAGCCGGGAGAGATCGTCTACCAGCCTGGAGACCCCGACCGGGTCGAGGTACTGGAGAGCGGCTTTGCCCGCCTCTATCTCTCCTCGCCGGACGGACGGGAGACAACGGTCAGGTACATGCGCGCCGGCGACCTGGTTGGCAGCCTGCTGGTGATGGGCCTGGGCTTTGAAGGATCCATGCAGATCATCGTGCGCAGCAGCGGAATTCGATTGGACCTCGCCAGTCTCCGGGATCAGCTCGAGGTCGACCCTGAGCTCGCGGATGCCCTGGCCGCAGACCTGGCCTGCCGGTACTCGCACACCGTTCGCGCCATGGCGGTGCAATCGTTTGGGTCAATCATCCAGCGCATCGCCTTCGACCTTCTCGACCGGTCCTGCCGGGAGCAGCTCGCCTCGAAGGACCTGCGGGCGCGCATCTCGCACGAAGAGCTGGCCAACAGCATCGGATCGGTTCGACAGGTGGTCAGTCGCGGTCTCGCCGAGCTACGACGTGAGGGTCTCATCGACACCGGGCATCGGCGCATACAAGTCCTGGACCCAATCGGGCTGGAGGCGCTGGCGCAGTCCGTCCTCAGCTGACCTCGACCCGGCTGGGTCAGGTTACGAACTTATCGAATCCCAGGGCTGACACGTCTGGATGGGCCTTCATCGCTTCCAAGAGGGAAGCGCCATCGAACTCCCGGACGTCGTACTGGCACACGGCCACGGCGGGGAAGCTCTTGATGACTGCGCCGACCAGGCGCTCGAAGACCAGCATCTGCTGCACCGTCGCGAAGCTTGACTTGACGCAGGCCATGTCACCGACGATCCGAACCACCGGCGGATGGGTGCCGTGGGAGAGAGCGTCCCAGATCGACTGGTTCCAGAATGCCAGGGCCTCCTCCACAGTCCGGCCGGGCGCGGGGGCAGTGACGAACAGGCCGCGACGCCTGGCTTCGGCCAGCTCGGCCGTGAGGCCTTCCTCAAGCGCCTCGACGTACCGGTCGAGAACCTCCCCTGATGCGATCAGGAAGCACGGCTGGCCGGAGGACAGCCCCTCGCGGAGGAACGGCGCCGCGATGCGAAGTCGGCCTTCCTCGGTCGAGTAGTACGTCGCCAGGTGCATGCCCCCTTGCACCAGGACCCCCGATAGGTCTACCAGCGCCGCAGCCGACCCTTGTCCGATAACGTCATCGTCCAAACTGCCTACCCCAAACGCCACGATACACCAGCGTCCCGGCGTTGGATGAAGCAGTCGACTTAGCGCATCTGCTCGTCTGGCTTCGGGATCCTAGCGCCTATCAGCGGAAGGCCGGCCGACCCATCCGCGACGCTTACCGCCAGCCAAGCTCCGGCGCGATTTGGCTGATGACCGCATCGAGGACGTGGGCGCAGTAATCCACACCGAGCTGATTGGGTATGGTCAGCAGCAGGGTGTCAGCCGCGGCGATCGCCTCATCCTCTGCCAGTTGCTTGACCAGCTGATCCGGCTCAGCGGCGTAGGTCTTGCCGAAGCGCGCCGTGCCACCGTCGAGGTACCCAACCTGGTCCTGCGAATTGGCTTCGCGACCGAAGTAGCTGCGGTCCAGCTCGTTGACGATCGGGAAAATGCTGCGGCTCACCGAAACGCGGGGCTCGCGGGTGTGGCCGGCATCAGCCCAGGCCTTGCGGAATCGTCCGATCTGCTCCGCCTGCAGCTGGTGGAACGGCACACCGGTGTCCTCGGTCAGAAGGGTCGAGCTCATGAGGTTCATCCCCTGTTCGCCGGCCCACTCGGCGGTCTTTCGGGTGCCGGCGCCCCACCAGATCCGTTCGCGCAGACCCTCCGAGTACGGCTCGACGCGGAGCAGCCCGGGCGGGTTGGGGAACATCGGTCGCGGGTTCGGTCGGGCAAAACCCTCACCGCTCAGGACTTCCAGGAAGACCCTGGTGTGCTCCCGCGCCATGTCAGCGTGGTCGGAGCCGTCGGCGGGGACGTAACCGAAGTATCGGTAGCCGTCGATGACCTGCTCAGGGGACCCCCGGCTGATGCCCAGCTGCAGTCGCCCGCCGGCGATGAGATCAGCGGCGCCCGCGTCCTCCGCCATGTATAGAGGGTTCTCGTAGCGCATATCGATCACGCCGGTCCCGATCTCGATCTTGCTGGTCTTGGCGCCGATGGCTGCGAGCAGCGGGAACGGCGAGGCGAGCTGGTTGGCGAAGTGGTGCACCCGAAAGAACGCCCCGTCCGCCCCAACCTCTTCCGCCGCGACCGCGAGGTCGATCGACTGCAGCAGAGCATCCGAGGCCGAGCGCGTCTGCGAGTGCGGCGAGGGCGTCCAGTGGCCGAATGACAGGAACCCGATGCGCTTCATGATCGGACCTAACCTATCGCAGGCTCGGCTTCTTCCACCTCATGCCGGAGCGATTCGAACCGTCGACAGCTCGCTCGGATCAGCGAACTGCGACCCCGAGCAGCATCAGTCCTCCACCTGCGATGAGAAGGAGGCAACCGATTGCCCAGAGCGGCAGTAGGTTGGCGATTGCCGTTATCGCCCCCGCAATCACGAGGCCGCCAACCGAGTCCGCACCGCCGATGCCCCAACCGCCCAGGCGTTCACGGCGACCTCCCTTGTGTTCGCGATCGTAGAGGAGTGCGATTACGCCCAACACAAACAGGCCGAAGCCACTGAACGCGAGCACATATTCCGGGTATGTCACCTGTCTATCGGCAGCTGCGGCTTCATTTGGGGCTTGCGGCGCCTGCGCTCAAGGACGCTTCAGGAACCTCAGGCCGAACGCCCCGAAAACCACGACAATTCCGACGTTTGCTATTAGCCGCTCTACTAACTGGTGCCTGAAGAACAGGACGTCCACGCCGACGACGGCGGCTACCAGCGCCAGCACGTACAACAAGAGAACCGCCTGCCTTCCCATCGTTCCTTCCTACTCTATGCGTTCTCCCGAGATGCGCCACGGCTGTTTGTATACGGCGGCGCGAGAGGATGCCAGCCCTGGCTGACAGCGGGTGAGCTCGAGGCGGCTCCGGTCGGCCTGACTGGCGGAGCGGGAGGGATTCGAACCCTCGAACGAGGTTGCCCCCGTTACGGCATTTCCAGTGCCGCGCCCTCGACCGGACTAGGCGACCGCTCCGTGCGGTCCGAATTCTAGCCGCCGAGCTCGTTCTGACGGCCCTCGATCAAGGCCTCGCGGGTAGCCCGGACGGATTTGCGTGGCGATCCTTGTGAGCAGGGCACAAGCGCGCCATCCGGGCCCGCCGGTATCATTTCCCTCGGAAGGGATTTGATGAGATCGGGAGCCCAGCGGGGCCTTTTCTTGGTGACTATCGGCGTGGCCGCTTTCGTCTTGGCGGGCCAGGCCACTCCGTCGCGCGCCGCGACTTCGGCGCCGGCGCTCTTACGCGACGTCGAGGCGGGTCGCTTCCTGGTGCAGCCGGCAGCGACAGCCATGACGACCGCCGACGTCATTCAGCCGGACACCCAGATCGAACCGTCGATCGCCGCCAACCCCAACAATCCTCTCAACGCCGTCGTCGGATTCCAGGAGGGCCGGCGGGACAGCGGCGGCGACTACACCAACGGCTACGCCACCACATTCGACGGCGGCAAGACGTGGACCTATGGCGAGCTCCCCAAGCTCACGAAATGGCAGGGCTCGATCTATGACCGAGCCTCCGACGCAGCGCTCGCGTTCGGCGCCGACGGCACCGTCTACTACAACTCTCTGATCTTCGACATCGAGTCCGGCAACGGGCTCCTCAGCGGCATGGCCGTCAACATCTCGCACGACGGCGGAAAGACCTGGAGCGACCCGGTCGTGATCCAGTCAGACATGCTCGGCGGCCTTAACGACAAGAACTGGATCGTGGTCGATCGGGGCAATGGCCCGGGGCACCACCAGGGCAGGGTCTACGCGGTCTGGGATCGCGTTGCCGAAGAGGTCTACAACTACTGCGACAACAGCTGCGAGAACCCCGCCAACTGGTTCGCCCAATCGCTGCCCTTCGGCGCTGGCCAGGGCATCGGCTCGTTCCCCGTGGTCCTCAACGATGGCAGCCTTGGCATCATCTATAACGCCCTGCCAGGTGGGACGCCCCCGCTTCCCGGGGAGCAGCCCGACCTAAACACCACCGGCGCCGAGAACCTGTCGATCGTGCTGGCGCCGGCGGCGGGAAGCATCCCCACCGGGGCTCCCCTGGTATTCACCCCGCCGATCGGGATCGCCGTCAACAGGACCAACGGCGTCAGTTTCCAGCGCGCCGGCGGGCTGCCCGCGGCCGACGTCGACCCCCTCACCGGCGCCATCTACGCGGTCTGGGAGGATGGCCGCTTCCGTACCGAGTCCACCAGCACCATCAACGACGCCGTCTTTTCCAAGTCAACTGACGGAGGCATGACCTGGGGGCCGGTGACCAAGATCAACCCCGGGCCCGAGAACGACTTCGTCAACCACTACAACGTGGCCGTCTCGGCAGGCAGCGATGGCTCGATCAGGGTGATGTACCGGCAGCGGGTCGAGGGGCTCACCGAGGCCAAGTACAGCCGGACGATCGACACGTTCTACCAGGAGTCTCGGGACGGCGGCGCGACCTGGACCTCGCCGCTCAAGGTCGACCAGCAGCAGGCGACCACCTTCAGCTATGGCGCGCTCTCCCGCGGCGGGCTCTTCGAGGGCGACTACAACCAGCTGGCAGCCGCAGGCCCCTACACATACGTCGCTCGCGACGAGGCCTACGCCCTCACCTCGGGGGAGACGCCTGGGGTGATCCTCAAGAGTGACGGGACGGCATATGTCCTCAACACCGCCGCATGCGGTGACACCGTGACGTCGGCCTGCTTGACACATCAGCACCAGCGGACCTGGGTCGGCGTGATCGGACCGGCTCCGGCAGCCGTGCCGCAGGCCACCCCTACCCTGTCGGTCCTTGCCGTCAGTTTGCCGGGCACCTCTGCCGCCCTCCCCGCGTGGCTCGGGCTGGCGCTTGTCGTACTTTCGGCCCTGCTTCTGGCGACGATCGCCTGGCTTCGCCGCCGGCGTCCAGCCGCGACCTGAGGGGGCTCTGGCTGGCGGAGAGGGTGGGATTCGAACCCACGGTGGCTTTCACCACACAGCTTTTCGAGAGCTGCACCTTCAACCACTCGGACACCTCTCCAGGCACCGGTTGACGGCTAGAAATCTATCAGGCGCGTAATCCCTTGAAGAACCCCGAGAGCATGTCCGAGGCCTCCGCCGCCAGCACCCCTGAGGTCACCGCCACCCGATGGTTGTTGGCGGGGTGGTCGAGGACCCGGTAGGCGGACCCATCAGCACCCTTTTTGGGGTCGGTGGCGGCGTAGACCAGCCGCCCGAGCCGGCTCAACACCATCGCAGAGGCGCACATGGGGCAGGGCTCGAGCGTCACGTACAGTGTCACGGAGTTGAGGCGCCAGGTGCCCAGCCGGGCGGCGGCCCGCCGCAGGCAGAGCATCTCGGCGTGCGCGGTGGCGTCGTGGGCGGCCTCCATCCGGTTGCTCGCCGCGGCGATCCTCATGCCGTCGATCACCGCTACCGCCCCCACCGGGACTTCGCCTCGCCCGCCCGCGCTGCGGGCCAGTCGCAGGGCTTCGCGCATCCAGGCCTCGGCCTCCGCCATGCTTCATCTTAGAATGGAGGCATACGCGCCAGCCTGGTGAAAGGGATGCTCGATGCCGGTACACGTTGACCTAGCGCAATTCCCTCGCCTCGTGTGCCCGCGCTGCGGCCTGGTCGCGCTGGTCGACCCGACCCTGCCTCCGGACCTGCATCCCTCGCTCACCTGCCCCAATTGCTCCAAGGCGCTGGGCCGGCCCCCACGTGCGGTGCTCGACGGGCGCGCGCGACACGTTCGGGCGGTGCCTCTTCGTCAGGCGGCGCCGGTACGCCGCCCCAAGGTGACCGGCCCGGTGCCCAGCCAGGCCGCCGTGAGCCTGACGATCGCGGGCATCTTCATGCTGATGCTGATCGGGCTCTTCGTCTGGTTCCTTCTGAACCCGCACTCGGGCCCCGGGTTCGGCGCGCTGACCAAGCCCTGAACTGACGGATGTCGGGCCCACTCCCCTCCCCCAAGAGTCGCCTGCGCGCGGTTTACAGCGAATCCGCCGAACCGGCGCTTCGTACCGAGGGCGTGATCTACCAGCTCGAGGACACCGGGCAGCCGGTGCTGCGCCTGCGGCCCACGGTCCGCATGGTCGACGACAACGGGTCGCCGCGGTACCTCTACCGCGTCGACGCCTTCTCGCGGCTTACGGGCAAGCGGCTGGGGCGGGCCGAGGTGCTGGCCGAGCTGGACAGCCCGTCCGAGTTCGCGGCGAAATCGCGCCAATTCCAATCCGACGCCTTCCGCACGGTCGTCGATGCCCTCAGCGGGGCGCTGGTCGAGCGCTTCGCGGACCGAGAGGCTACCGGGGCGATTCAGCGCTGAGAGAAAGGGTGACCTGTGGGGCTTGAACCCACGACCTCCAGGGCCACAACCTGGCGCTCTACCAACTGAGCTAAGGCCACCACGAGACGGCGTAAAGCCTAAGGGTTGGCGCCAGTCAGATGCGCCCGTCCAGGAAGAACGTCCGCATCGGCCCCTTTCCCTTGACGTCGATCACCCCCCGCTCCCGGAACCGGTGGGTGTCGCGGAGGATCGTCCAGCACCTCTCGGTGACCTGGATCTCGCCCGCCAGGCTGTTGGACTCCATCCGGCTGGCGGTGTTCACGGTGTCGCCCCAGAGGTCGTATATGAACTTGCGCTTGCCGATGACCCCCGCCACAGCGGGGCCGGAGTCGACCCCGATCCGGATGTCGAGCGGAGCGTTGATCTCATTTCGCACCGACGCCAGCACGACCCGCATTTCCAGCGCCAGGTCGGCGATTGCCGCGGCGTGATCAGGACGGGGCGATGGGATCCCGGCGGCGACCATGTAGGCATCGCCGATGGTCTTGATCTTCTCCAACCCGCGGCTGTCGACGATCTGGTCGAAAGCGCTGAAGAGGCTGTTCAACAATGTCACGACCTCCTGCGGCGCCAGCGAAGCGGACAGCGGCGTGAACCCGACGACGTCCGCAAACAGAACTGACACGCCGTCGAACCCGTCGGCGATGACGCCGTCCGATCGTTTCAATCTCTCCGCTACCGGGGCGGGGAGCACGTTCAACAAAAGGCCCTCGGATCGAGCATGTTCGGCGTCCAGCGCCGACTTCATCTTTTCTCGCTCGCCGACGAAGTAGAGCAACACCAGAAAGACGACCAGGGCGACGCCGCTGACGTCGAGCAGGAAGAAAACCACCCTGACATCGGCGGGAATCGCGGGGCGGGGCAGCAGGTGAAACGCCTCCAGGAATCCCGACACCAGCACCAGGGCCAGGAATCCCAAGAACCATGGCCACGACTTCCGTAATCCGACGAACATCAGCGCTCCCAGCGGAGCCACCACGGCCCACAGAGCCACCGCGCTCGAAGCCGCGAAGCCGCCGAGACTCCACTGCAGAAGAAACGGCAGGATCAGCATCAAGGGGAGCTGCGTGGCGAGGAGAAAGCGGAACCTCTTGGTCGCGAAAAACACCGCCAGCGATATGACGACCACGACCTGGTACGCCAGCGGTATCAGCGCCGAGAGCCAGATCCCGAGATAGCCATAGATGCCCACCCAGACAAACGCCAGTAGCGTGACGAGGCAGGCGGTGATGGTCAGCGTGCTCTTTCTCAGCAGCTCATCTCCGCTGTCGCCGGGCAGAGTGCCGGCCCGCGCCAGACGCGTCACCCACCGAGTGAGGGCTCCTTGGGAAGGGGTGATCTCTGGCGTCATTGGTGCAGGCTAATTCATCTTCGCTGTCGGCCGACCCAAGCGCCGGTTGCCCTGGCCTCCTCCTGGGTGCCGCATTCGAGCACTGTCGCTATCCTCAACCACAATGCCCCGCTAGCTCAGGGGATAGAGCAACTGCCTTCTAAGCAGTGGGTCCGGGGTTCGAATCCTCGGCGGGGCACCACGCACACAAACCTCGCTACGATTTGGCGATGAGCGAGACGTCGTCGCCGGTGGACCTCCTCGACCTGGTGGATTGGCGCCGGCGCGTGGGCGACCTGTACCGCATCTCGGGTCCCGACGGTCTGGCTGAGTTCCGTGCCGCTCGGGACGAGCTGCTGCGGACCCATCCGCAGTCCCCCATCCAGGAAGGCGAGCGCGCCTCGTTCCCGGGCATCCGATATTTCACGGCGGACCCTGCGTACCGGGTTGCCAGCCGGCTCGAGCCGTCAGAGAGCGAAGAGGAGATCCTCATCGAGACGGGCGGCCCGGACGGCGATATCCGCTACGGCCGCGCCGGCACCCTGGCCTTCCGCATTGGTGACGCCGACTGCCGGCTCACGGTCTTTTCGCTGATCGGGTACGGCGGCGGGCTGTTCCTACCGTTCCGCGACTCCACCTCGGGTCACCAGACCTATGGCGGCGGCCGCTACCTGATGGACACCATCAAGGGCAGCGACCGGCTCTGCCTGGAGAGCCGGCCGGGCAGCGACGAGGTGACCATCGACTTCAACTACGCCTACAACCCGAGCTGCGCTTACGACCCGCACTGGGCCTGTCCGCTGGCGCCGCGAGAGAACTGGCTGCCGGTCCCGGTCGAGGCCGGCGAGATGTCGTACGACCCATCGGAGGCGGCTTAGCCCGACCCATCACAGCAGGTGGTAGACGTTGCCCAGGTTGAGGCTGGTCGCCGCTCCGGCGAGGACGATCAGGGCAAGGCTGAGCGCTGTACCCATCCTGGCGGCAGGCACCCAGAACTCGGAGTCGCGTCGCCACAGGAGCACGCCGGAGGGTAGGACCAGCAGCGCCACGACCGCCGCCAGCAGAAAGGCGTCGGGTTGCCACGGGGTGTTCCCCACCGCCAGCTCGGTCGCCCCGGCGCCACCCAACACGATCACCAGGAGCAGGCCCGGCAGCGACGGACGGCGTAGCACCTCCCAGCAGACGTACCCCGCCGCCAGGTAGATCAGCGGGTACAGCACGATCCGGTACCAGCCATAGCGGGGCATCACTGTGGCATCGCCCAGCACGGCGATCCCCGCCGCGTAGGCGACCAGGGGCCAGCCGAGCAGCAGGGCCCTGGGGCCCATCCGCTCCCGCAGCAGCAGCACCGCGGCGCCCAGCCAGCCGAGGTGCCACCATCCATCGGTCAGGCGCCCGCCCAGGCCCGCGTTGTCGGTGATGAAGCCGACTCCCGCCGTCACCCCGTGCCGATGGGTGCTCCATTCCTGCAGCACCGCGATGAAAAGCCTGAAGTCGAAAAGCGCCGCGTAGCCGAAGTAGAGGCCCAATCCCGCGAGCGCAGCCAGCGCCACCGCCGCAGCGAGGCGCCAGTGGCCAAGACTGAGCAGGATCGTCGCGACGGCCGCCCCCAGCACCAGTCCGGTGATCTTGGTCAAAGGCAGGAGAAGCGCGCAGCCGAGCAGCGTGGCGATCGCCGCCCTGCCGCCATCCTCGACGTGGAGACGGTGCACCATCAGCAGGCCGAGCAGGAGCAGCGGCGCAAGCAGCGCCTCGGTCTCGACCTCCCGGCCCATCAGCACGGCGCCGGGCGTCACCGCCAGCAACAGCACACCGAGGAGAGCGGCGCGGCGGTCAAGGATCCGGCGCCCGAGCAGGTAAGCCAGCGACAGCGATAGCAGGCCGAGAGTGATGCCGACGGGTCTGACCATCGCGTCGGTCACATCGGTCAGGTTCCGCGCCCCCAGCAGGTAAACCCAGGCGCCGGTAAGGAACGACAGCAGCGGCGGATGCGTGAGCCACGGATGCACGATCTTGTAGGTCGTCCCGTTGGCGAGCAGGACGTAGTCGACGTGGTACGCGCGCAACACCTCCCACGAGTACGGGACGTGCTTGGTGATCAGGGTGAGGCCGCTCCAGGCGAACTGGAGTGGGTCCTGGTTGTCAGAGAGCTGCGGCGCGGCGGTGAAGTCGTGGTAGCGAAGGGCTGTGGTGACCAGGAGGATGATCGCGACCGCAGCGGTCTCCAACCGCGTCCAGTTAGGCGGTCGGGACCAGGTTTCGCCGTCCTCCGCGGCGCCGGCCGCCCGGGTCACCCCGAGGTCGACTGGGGCGCGGCGCCGGGGGCTCGGGGGCGCCTGCCGCCGTCGACGGGCAGGGGGGTGTTGGCATCGGTCCGCCTACCGATGGCCGCCGCGACGCCCTCCCGAGGCTGCGCCACCCGGCGCCGCGCCCTGGCTTCGCGCGCCTGCAGCAGGGGGGCGAGGTAGAGCCTGACCATCAACCCACCGAGCATGAGCGCGAAGGAGAACCAGATCACCGGCACTCCGGGATCGTCGGTAGCCTGGAGCCCGGTATAGCGCAGAAGCTGCGGAAAGCTGACCCGGTAGCCGCCGGGGAGGCCGACGCTCTGGCCCAGCAGCACTCCGCCGGTCCAGATCTCGCTCATCCGCGTGGTGTCCAGCTCGTTCACGTTCTGAGCCCGGGCAGCCTGGAGGTCGCCCTTGAAGAAGCGGAACAGCACCGCGGGGTTGTTGGGATTGGCGCTGCCGGCCCGCGCGCCGTTTGGCCCCTGCTGTAGGTCGGGCACCATGAACATCAACGCCCCCAGCTGCTGGCCCGGGGGACCCGCGGCGGGCACCTTGAGGATCCCGTTCTGCAGCTGCGGGTCGCCGAAGAAGTTGATCGGGCCGTTGAAGACGGTCTTGCCGGTGGGGTCGGTCACCTGCAGGACCGGCGACCATCCGTAGCTGGCCTGGTAGAACTTGACGCCGCGATATTCCAGGTAGTCGTTGACCCGGATGTCCTTCTGCATCACCTTCCTGCCCCCGTCGAACACTTCGACGTGGGAGACGAACTCCTGGGGCTTGCCGTTGGCGTAGTAGCTGGCGTTGAAGCTGTCGACGCGGACTTCGTAGCCCTTGTGCTGGCCGGCGCCGAACAGGACCCCCTCTTCGATCTGGTCGTATGACGGCCGCGCCTCGACCACCGACTGGCCTTCGATGACGTTGACGAAGGCGGAGAAGCCGGCCGCCTTGCCGTACAGGACGCCGAAAAGGAGAACGAAGAAGCTGAGATGGAAGACCAGGCTCCCGGCCTCGCCGATGAACTGGTGGTTGCGGGGCAACCCGCGTCGCCAGCGCCGGTACAGGGCTCGGCCGCGCGTGTAGACGCAGTTGGAGAGCGATGTATACATCAGCACCGCGGCGACCACCAGCGGCCAGGATTCGTAGACCGAGAACAAACCCAGCCGGTCCCACAGCGGGCCCAGCTGCTGGTGCGCCTGCAGGTAGGCGCTGGCCTTTTCCGGCTGAAGTGCCTTCTGCGGCAGCAGCGTGGCGATGATGCTCAGCCCAGCGATGATCGCTAGCAGGATCACAGCCGTGCGCATGCGCGCCAGCGTCTTCCATTCGCGCAGCGCGTAGAACTTGACGCTGTCGAGGAAGGTTCGCTCCGCCCCTCCCCGAGCCGCCGTGGTCATTTCCCTATCGGTAGCGACTCCGCCGCCGGCTTGCGCTCCTTCTTCTTCCCCCCGAGCTTGCCCAGCACCGAGCGAATCGGGTCGAAGTAGCGGTCGGCCACCCTCTCCTTGAGCGGGATGATCCCGTTGTCGGTGATGTGGATGTGCTCGGGGCAGACCTCGGTGCAGCACTTGGTGATGTTGCAGTAGCCGATCCCACCTTCGCCGTGGAGCTGGTCGATGCGGTCGCCGATGTCCTTGGGATGCATTTCCAGCCCGGCCACGCGGATCATGAATCGCGGCCCGAAGTACTCCGACTGGCCCTCGTCGTGCTCGCGTAGAACGTGGCAGACGTCCTGGCACATGAAGCACTCGATGCACTTGCGGAACTCGATCGACCGGTCGATGTCCTCCTGCTGGATGACGAATGGCAGGGGCTCGTCCTCGGCGTAGGTGAAGGGCTGGATCTTCTTGTTGACCTTGTAGTTCCAGCTGACGTCGGTGACGAGGTCCTTGATCAGCGGGAAGCTCTTCATCGGGTGGACGTGGATCTCCTCGTCGCCGAAGGTGTCGACCCTGGTCTTGCACATCAGGCCGGGCTTGCCGTTTATCTCCGCGGAGCAGGAGCCACACTTGGCGGCCTTGCAGTTCCAGCGCACCGCCAGGTCCTGCGACTGGTTGGCCTGGATGTAGTGCATGGCGTCAAGCACCACCTGGCCGGGCACCGCGGGAACCTCGTAGGTCTCCTCCTGCCCGCCCTCGGCGGTGCCGCGGAAAACCTTGAATACCGCCATCAGCCGCCTTGCTTCACGACGTTTTGCTCGAGGATCATCAGGATCTTGTCCTGCTTCTGGAGGATCTCGAGCTGCTGGACGTTCATCTTGTGGAGCGCGGTCAGGGTCTTGTGGTCCGCTTCAGCCCGCTTGTCCTGGGCTGACGAGATCACGTTCTGGCCCACGATGATGATCGGAAGCAGGACCAGTTGGAGGAAGTTCGACGACAGCCAGTTGACGAACTGGGTCGAGAAGAGCCCATATCCGAATGCCTGCGGGAGGGCAACGAAGGCGATGAGGGCAAAGAGGTAGGCGCAGTACATCGTGCCGACGACCTTGGTGATGCGCACCGCGATCGCCGCGTTCCAGCGACCGAGGGTGCCGCCGCCCTGAACCCCGGCCCGGACATGCCTGGTCTGGACCAGCTCCGGCACATGGCCCATGAAGTCTGTGACGGACTCCAGTTCGTGGCCGATCAGCGGCATCGCCGGGTTAGCCGATTCTGGTGTCATACGCTCTCCTCCAAGCGGTGGTAGCGATCACTGCCGGGTCACCTGCAACGCCGCCTGGCTGACGGCGGGCTTGTCGTCGATCAGCTCCGCCAGCTCGGCCGGCATCTCGGTGGCGCGCCGCTTCTCGATCCTGACCTCGTCGCCTTCGAGGG